>CAZTJF010000001.1:0-309526 GCA_964613805.1 uncultured Ignavibacteriaceae bacterium
GGAAGAAAGATGAGCAAGTCACTCGGCAACTCACCTGATCCGCTTGATGTAATTCGCGATTATGGTGCAGATGCTTTGAGATTTACCGTAATTTATCTGGCCCCGCTTGGACAGGATGTTTTGTTCAGTGCCGATAAGTGTGAGTTCGGCAGAAACTTCTCCAATAAAATTTGGAATGCAGGAAGATTTCTGCTGATGAATGCTCAAAATATTCCTCTCAATGAAAAGCTAATTGATAAGCATATTGATTTTTCAGACAAATGGATTAACTCGCGTTTTCATCAAACCGTTTCTGAAATGAATAAGGCGATGGATAAATTTGAAGTGAATAATGCTTCGAAGATTATTTACTCTTTTGTGTGGAATGACTTCTGCGATTGGTACATCGAGCTTGCAAAGAACAGATTGTATTCATCAGAAGATGAAATTAAATCTGCAGTTCTATCCCGTGCAATTAAAATGTTTGAGAATTTGTTAAAGATTGTTCATCCTTTCATGCCTTTCATTACAGAAGAACTTTGGCAGAAAATTTATGAGCGAAAAGAAGGAGAAAGCATTTCAACTTCGGAATATCCAAAATTGGATGAAACCAAAATTACCGTTGAAGCTGAAAAAGAAATGGAGTTTGTTCAGGATATTATCACTGCAATTCGTAACATTCGCGGTGAGATGAATATTCCTCCTTCTAAATCTGTGAAAGCGTTTATCAAATCAGCATCAGTAAAAGATTATCAGCTTGATTACATTAAAAAATTAGCAAGAGTTGAAGAGATTCAAGTCTCAGAAACAATTACAAAACCAAAAGCGAGTGCTTCAACCATAATTAAAAATTGTGAAATTTATATTCCTCTCGAAGGATTGATAGACTTGGAAGTTGAGAAGAATCGTCTCCAAAAGGAAATTTCACGGCTTGAAGGAGTGCTGGTTGGAATTGATAAAAAATTATCCAACGAAAAGTTTGTCAGCAATGCAGCACCAGAAGTTGTAGAGAAGGAGAGGATGAAGAAGGCAGACGTTGAAGCTAATTTGCTGAAGGTAAGAGAGATATTTAATAGTTTTAATTAGAACGTCATTCATAATCCCGATGGAATCGTGATGAAGGAATCCAAATTATTTGGAGATTGCTTCTCCCGCATAGCGGGATCGCAATGACTAAGCAATAAAATCGAAAGGATTAAACCATGTACTACAAAATTTCCGATTTCATTTCAGACTGGACTTACGAATCCGAATCAACCGTAAAAGTTTTTTCTAATTTAACTGATGAATTACTTTCGAAAAAGGTTCATGAGAAAGTAAGAACAGCAGGAAGACTTGCCTGGCATATCACAGCTTCCATTCCCGAAATGATGAACAGGACGGGCTTTAACATCGAAGAGGTTAAAGAAGATTCACCGGTTTCATCAAATGTTAGCGAATTAGTGAAGGTTTATAAAAATATCTCTGAAACTTTAGTCAATCAAATTCAGACAAATTGGACGAATGAAACTCTCCTTAAGGAAGACAACATGTATGGTGAAACATGGGCAAGAGGAAAAACATTGAGCATTCTGCTAATTCATCAAGTTCATCACCGTGCTCAGCTAACAATCGTTATGAGGTTATTGGGATTGAAAGTTCCCGGGGTTTACGGTCCTTCAAGTGAAGAATGGGCTGCAATGGGAATGCAGGTACAAGAATAATTAAGCAATAATTACTTAAAAAAGGAAGCGTAAAGGTGAAAAAAACAATTTGTTTCTTATTATCTATTTTATTCTTTTCCTTTATTGGAAATTCATTTGCGCAATCTCCCGAAGGGAAAAATTTTGGATTTGGGATTGTACTTGGCGATCCAACTGGTGGAACAGCAAAATTTTGGACAAGCAGACAAAATGCTTTTGCCTTAAGTCTTGGTAAATCATATTTTGGAAGTCCACGAATTGGTGTTGACTATCTCTGGCATTTCAATCCTTTTAATACAAATACTGCAAATCTTTATGCCGGAGTAGGCGGGGTAATTGGATTTGGCGAGGGTAATGGATTCTGGTACAAGGGCAAATACTTCAGAACAAATGATGAAGTCGGTTTGGGTGCTCGCGGATTATTCGGAATTAACTTCGTTCCTAAAGAAACACCACTTGAAATATTTTTTGAAATTGGTGTCTTGATGGCTCTCATTCCCGATTTTGATACTGGTGCTGATGTTGGGCTAGGAATTAGATTTTATCCATAGATCTTTAGTTCCAAAAAGTTTTTATTTTTTGCAGTGATTCTCTGGGTTTGAGCAAAATGAATTTTTTCCCTTCATCCTCATAACCAATCACTTTGGGAAATTGGCGGCTGTTGTACCTTGACCACATGCTTGAAGTATAAGCCCCTGTATCGTGAATTATTATCCAATCCCCCTCATTAACTTCGGGCAGAAGAATTTCTCGCTCTAAAATGTCCCCGGCAAAACAAAGGGGACCGGCGATGCAATACTTTTTTCGTTTACCAGTTTTTAATCGTCCACCGGAATCCACAATACTTATTTCATGATGCCAATCATTCGGATTATAGATTTTCCTAAGAAACATATCCGCTCCGAGATGAATCATAATTGTATTGATTGATTTTGTTCTCTTTACATATTCGACTTTTGAAACTGCCCAACCCGCATTTGCAAAAATCCATCTGCCGAATTCTGTTATTATCTTAATATCTTTTGTAAATAATTTAGGACAGGTTTTTCTGAGAAGTTCACAATATTTTCTCATGCTTGGTGGAGTTTCATTTTGCTTGTAAGATACAGGCATTCCGCCGCCAATATCGAAGAGTGTTAGCTGTTTTCTTTTCAAGTAAGCATTTACCCCAGCAGCAAAATCATAAACAATTTTGCATCCATCCACTAGCATTTCAATGTCACAACCTTGAGAGCCGATATGAAGATGAACGCCGGTAAGCCAGTTATATTTTAAAAAACAATCAAGCAATTCTGTTCTAAATTCTTTAATTGGAGCCCCGAACTTGGAATACTCACCCGCAACGCTTGTCATTTTTATTTTGCCTATCCCTACCTGCGGATTTATTCTTATTCCAACTGTGCTTGTTGAATGGATTTTATTTTTCAGTTTAGCAATGCGCTTTAACTCTGCAAGTGAATCAGCACTAATATGAATATTTAACTTCAGTGCGTATTCTAACTCTTCATTTGTTTTTATGGGAGAATCAAAAACAATTTTGTCGGAAATGAAACCAGCTTTTTGAGCGAGAAATATTTCGGGTAATGATGCTGCCTCTGCTCCAATCCCTGTGGTCTTGACGAATCTTAAAATATTAAACACCGGATTTGCTTTTATCGCTGCTGTGTGAAGTGTGTTTTGTGGGAAATATTTCATCAGCTGATTTATTTTTTGTTGAATCAGCGAAAGGTTATAAAAAATTATAGCGGTATCAGATTGAGCGATTAACCCTTTCTTCTTAATTGCAAGAGACAGAATTTTAGCGACATGTTCTCTATTTGTCATGTCTCAATTTTAATAATTGTACTTAAACCACTTTACAACTTCGGACCATTTGGGTTTTTTACCAGTGATGAGAATGCCGACACGATAAATTTTTCCTGCAAGAATGAATATCAAAATCATTACAGCAAGATTAATCGCTATTGAAAAAACTAATTGCAGCCAAGAAATATCAACCAGAGTAATTCTTGCGGGCATAACTATTAATGAAGCAAATGGGACGAATGAAGCAATTCGTGCAATCTGATTTTCTGGATTTGTCTGCATTCCAATTGCAATGAAGAATGGAATAATTATAAGCATCATTATTGGCCAAATACCTGATTGGGCATCTTGCGGATTATCGAAGATAGAACCAACCGTTGCAAATAAACCAAGAAAAGTTATAAGAGCAATAAAATAATTGAACAAGAAATAAATCAGGTGCCACATGCTAAGTTTTAGAGTAAATTCCGGCGGCAGAATAAACCATGTGGTTGAGATCAGAACGATTAATGGTGAAAGCCAAATCGCCATCTGCACAAGTGCAGTAATTGATGTTCCAATAATTTTTCCAGTCATAAGTTCTTTGCTGCTGACTGAAGATAAAAGAACCTCAACTATTTTATTGCTCTTTTCTTCTATAACTGCCGTCATTGTCATCTGACCGGTGAATAGCAAACTCATGTAAAGCAAAAACGTAAACAGAAACGAAAGGATTGTATTTCCAATTCCTTCTTCTTGAATGCCCTTATCAGCAGATATTCTAAAGCCATTGAAGTCAACATTATTTTTTGCAAAATTAAGTTCCTCACTTGATAATTGTCTTCCGATGAAGTACATGTCCGTGAGCACTTTATTAATTGGCGGTTTTAATTTGTTAAGCAGAATATTATTATTAGGATTTTTTGAAAAGTATTCGACTCGCTTATTCTTTAATGCTAATTCTGGAATAAAAATTAGTCCGGTAATTTTTTCCTCAAGTATTTGAGTTCTGATATTACTTAACCGCATCTCAACCTTATCTTTATCCAACTTTTCAAACATGTATTCAATTTTAGAGTCGTTACTCTCTCTATTATTTAATAATTCAGCTTGAACATTGTCCAAAATATTTTGCGATTCTGATGCAACAATCAATGTCACATTTTCAACATCGGAATAATGAAGCAGGAAAGTTTGCAAACCGAGTATTCCAAACATGAATAAAGGAATTAAAAGAGTCATTATTATGAAAGTCCGGCTGAACAATCTAACTTTAAGTTCACGTTTAATAATTGAAATTGTTCTTTTATTTAACATTGTTCGACTCCTTTCCAGCCAGCGTTACAAAAATTTCATGGAGAGAAATTTCGTTTGCGGCAAACTTGTTTACTTTAACATTGTTTTGAACCAAAAGTTTTAATAGCTCTTGAGTGTGTGCTGCCTCTTTAACTTTTACTCCAATCGTGTTGCCAAAGTTTTCTACTTTTTCAACGAATGCCGTATGCTCAAGGAAAGAAAGATCACCTTCAGCTTCGAGGGTTACATTTTTTTGAGCAAATTGAAATTTAATTTCGCTGAGTGAACCTTTAAGAATTATTTTCCCATGATCTATCATCGCAATATGATCACTTAGCTTTTCTGCAAAATCCATTAGGTGCGTTGAAAAGATTATTACTTTCCCTTCTTCTTTCTTTTCGAGAATAATATCTTTAAGAAGATCAGTGTTAATAGGATCAAGTCCGGAAAATGGCTCATCAAAAATTAAAAATTCAGGATCATGAAGAATTGCAGCAATGAATTGGACCTTTTGCTGATTACCTTTTGAAAGATCTTCGAGCTTAGAATTCTTCCTATCTGAAAGTTCAAATCGCTTTAAATATTCTATTGCTTTTCTTTCAACATCTTTTCCCATTTTGCCCTTAAGTTCAGCAAGAAAAAGAAGTGTATCGAGAACTTTCATTTTTTTATAAAGTCCTCTTTCTTCAGGCAGATAGCCAACTTTATCTTTGAAATCCTGGCCTATTTTAGTTCCGCGTAAGACGATCTCACCGCTATCCGGCATATAAATGTTCATCATCATTCTAATGGTGGTGGTTTTGCCCGCGCCATTACGTCCTATCAATCCAAAAACGGAACCTTCGGGAACTGTGAATGAAGCATTATCAACAGCTTTTAAGCTGTTAAAGCTTTTTGAAAGTTTTTTAACTTCAAGAGCATACATATAATTATAACTTTAATTGATTATAGGATTTAGGGATTGGAGTACGATTGATTCTTCAATTTCTTTGATAGAAAAATTTTTGTAAAGACGGAAGGAAATTAGGATAAATCTCGGTTAAAAAGAATTATAAATTCTGATACATTGAAATGCTGCCGGCACCGAGTTCGGTCCACAATCTTGCAAGCATGTCTTTATCTCCATTAACAATTCCCTCACGAGTAATTCGCTGCGGCATTTTGAATAAAAAAGAAATTCGATCATATATTTTTCCACGGGATTCCGGAAAGAGTTGTTTTAGTAGATGAAATAAACTTATTAAATCTTTTTGTCGGGATTCAGAGAGTAAGGTGGATAACTCAGCATCACCGCCATTTTCAAAATCAAGTTTATATAAAGATTCTTTGAATAAATCAGTTGCACCCTCAGCAACTGGAATTCCGGGTCCAATTGATGGTGCAGAGAAACATGTTGTCCCTGAACTTAAAAGAGCCCTGCGATCATTATTTTCCATTTTAACCCAGCCAGATTTAACTGAAACCGAAGTTGAGGAATTATCATTAACAGTTACATAATACATACTGCCAAAATCTTTTATAATGGCCGAAGGAGTTTCGATTGAAAATAATTTCGGAGCAAGTAAAGTTATTACGCTGATTTTTCCTTTTGTTAGAAGCAGTTCGTATTCAGATGATTCTGTTTCAATAATTTGAATTTCTGATAACGGTTCAACGTTAATTTCTCCGATCCCTCCCACTCTAATGCGTGCCCTTGACTCGGAGTCCGTTACAAGTCTCTCGCCAACTTTGATTATTCCCGGATCAGTTAGCACTCGAGATTCAATAATTGGGAAGCCGGAAATTTTTTCAACCGACCAAAACACACTTGGGGAATGATCAAAAACAAAAAATGCCAATACAATTCCCAAAGCAATTGCCGAAATAATTCCTGAAATAACAAACAGTTTGCTGTTGTTAATTTCATTTGCTTTTACCAGCAGAGTGTTTTTGAAGTATTCGGTATCGTCGCTTAAAGTTGAGATAGTCGGAAAATTATTTGCGGTAATTTTTTTGCCACGGTATGTTTTTCTTGCGTTTTGAATTTCATCACGAGTTGCTTTTTCAGAGCGAATGTTTTTTTTCTTCTTAGCGGATTTGGCATTAGAGGTTATTAGATCATCATAATTTTTCGCACACTTTTTACAATAGCGAAGATGCTCATGAATTTCTGCTCGAATTTCATCGAGAAGAATACCTTTTGAATAATCATCCAAATAATATTTTACATCAGTGCAATTCATTCAGCATTTGCAGAAGGTTATATTAATTTTGTTCTTCGAGAATTCTGTTCATATGATCATAAATTTCATTCTTATTGGGTTGGGGTAATTCTCCAAATTCCCTTTCATGGCTAATTATTGTATGAAAAAGGAATTTCCTTTTAAGTTCGCTCTCGGAATTGCCTGTTGCGATAAAATCGCATGTGTCAAATCCAAGGTCTTTACATTTAAGTTGATAATTAGTCATATTGCACCTCCGATGAAAACAAGTTAAGTTTTAATCAATGAAAAAGAAATAAATCTTTGATTTTTGTAATTATTAATAAATAGATTAGTAATTTTCAAGATAACCCTGATATTGCTTCAATAATTATGCACATAAAAAACTTGATTTATGAGCAAAATTGGCAAAGATGGTGTGTTAGTATTGGAATTTGTAAAATAACGAGCCAATTCACTTGAAAAGTATTGTGAGAATTTTTAATTATGAAATGAATTTTGAAAGGATTATTCATGGAAAACAGAAAAGCGCAAAAAGTTGCAGCCGCATTTTTATTCGGAGCCGTTATGGGCGGTGTTATAGCTTTGTTATATGCTCCCAAGAGTGGTAAAGAAACCCGGAAAGATATCTCTGATGAAATCAATAGCTATTTGAAAAAAGCCAGCGATACCAAGGACAAAATTATTACAAAAGCAAAAAGGTTTTCGAATGATATGATTCACCAAACCGAAAAAGTATATGCTG
This sequence comes from uncultured Ignavibacteriaceae bacterium, assembly GCA_964613805.1. Taxonomy (GTDB): domain Bacteria; phylum Bacteroidota; class Ignavibacteria; order Ignavibacteriales; family Ignavibacteriaceae; genus XYD12-FULL-36-8. The sequence continues at coordinate 7,689 of CAZTJF010000001.1, forward strand.
ATGTTCAAAACTTTAAAGCTGGAAAGTATGCCAATACTGCAGAAAAAATTGAGGGCGAAATTTCTAAACTGCGTAACGCCATTAAATCTGCTATGGAGTCTTATAGAGATACTAAAAAGGCAAGAAAATTTTTTCCCGATGAAGATAAATATTTCTTCACTGATTTTGCCGAATATCTTTTTGATGAAGAAGATGAAGCTCCCCCTAAATTTGAAAGCATGAAGAAGCGAAGCGACTGAAAAAGAATTTGAACAAAATTTTATTACAAATTATTTGTCACCGTTGAGATGAAATACGTAAATCTTGGAAAAAAAGGTCCGCGTATTTCTTCCATTGGTTATGGTGCGTGGGGAATAAGCGGCAGAGATTGGGGAGTGACCGATGATGAGATTTCAAAAAAAGCAATACGCACTGCGCTGGATAATGGGGTTAATTTAATAGATACCGCTGATGTTTATGGATTTGGTCATTCTGAGGAACTCATTTCACAAGTTCTTCAGGCAAGTGGAGAAAAGGATAAAATATTAATTGCCACCAAAGCCGGAAATAATTTTTATCCACTGAAAAATGAAAAACACAATACAACTCCCGCAAACCCGGATTATTCAAAAAAACATTTGATCTTTGCTGCCGAGCAAAGTCTGAAGAGATTAATGCGGGATCATATTGATATACTTCAGCTTCATAGTCCTTCCGCCGAATTACTAATGAGAGATGAACCATGGGAAGCGCTGATTAAATTAAAAGAGCAGGGAAAAATATTGTACGCGGGATTAAGTGTTAAATCATTTGAGGAAACCAAACAAGCATTTTTGCTTGATGAACACTATAATATACTTGATGTGATTCAAATCCGTTATAATCTTTTAGAGAGAGAAGCGGAAAAAGAACTTCTTCCAAAAGCTTTGAAATATGGAATTGGAGTGATTGCAAGAGTTCCAATTTTATTTGGACTGCTATCCGGAAAGTTTAATGATAGCACGACATTTGGCGAAAATGATCACCGAAAATTTAATTTATCAGCGGAGAAAATTCGAGTTTACTTAGAGCAGATGATAAAAATGAAATCTTTCTTTGATAAGCATAAAGAATATTCGATGACTCAATTGAGCCTAAGGTTTTGCATTTCTCATCTAGCATGTCACGCTGCAATTCCCGGTGGAAAAACTCCGGAACAAGTAATTGAAAATATTGGTGCTTCGGATTTGGATTTTATTGCTCATGATGAATTCCCAGCGTTGGACTAATTGGAAAGGGATCAATCAAAAGGGGATTGTAAATTTTTTCTAAACTTAATTATGAATTCTGTTCCGGATTCATTATTAAGGATTATTTCACCATCGAGCTGTTTAACGAGAGAAATAACAAGTTGAAGACCTAAAGATTCCGTATTCCTAAAATCAATATTTTTAGGAAAGCCGCAGCCATTATCGCCAATTTTAATTGAGTAGCCGCTATTATCATCCTTTTGAACGCAGATCGAAATCCTTCTCGGAGTTTCTTTACTCTCTTCATTAAAGTTCACTTTGAAAGCATGCTTTAAAGAATTGGAAACCAATTCATTTACAATGAGTCCAAGATAAACCGCTTGATCAGCATTATAGTTTATATTATCAATCAGCAGTTCCATTTCAATAGCTGAGGGTTCAATGCCATAAGAATCAAAAAGATTATTTATTAGTTCCTCAATAAATTCATGAATATCTAAGCTGGAAAAATTTTTACTTTGATAGAGCTTCTCGTGAATCAGAGCCATGGACTTAACTCTGTTTTTACTTTCCTCAAGAATCTCGTTAGCTCGTTTATCAGTTGTAAAACCGGTTTGCAGATTCAAAAGACTTGAAATTATTTGAAGATTATTTTTTACGCGATGATGTATTTCGCGAAGAAGGACTTCCTTTTCTCTTAGTGATCCCTCAATCTGGTTTAATACTTTTTTACGTTCTGTAATATCATTAAAAGTTATTACTGTTCCCGTTACCAATCCGTTTTCAATGATTGGATGTGAAGAATATTCAATGGGAAAACTGATCTTATCTTTTCGTTCCAATTGTAGTTCCGACGAGTTACTTGCCTTTCTATTTTTAACTGTTTTAACGAGCGGACATTCATTTTGAGAACAAATCTTTCCATCAACTTCTACGCATTTAATGAACTCATGCATATTTTTATTAAGACATTCATTCAAACCATAACCAAGCATATTAAGAGCTGAACGGTTAATGAAAGTGCACTTCAAAAAATTGTCTACACCAAAAATTCCTTCACCCGTTGATTCCAATAATCCCGAAAGTTTGTTGCTTGTCTTCCTTGAATAAACAAATGAAATAGTTACCAATGAAAAAAGTAAGCTGATCAGAATACCTGAAAGCAATAAAATTATTGGTTTTTCTGATTTGAAGGAATCAATAAACTCAGGAAGTGCTGAAAATTTAAGCGTCCAAATCTTTCCATAAAGATTTAGAGTTTTTGTACCAACAAATAATTCTTTCTTTGGTGTGAAGAATAATGAATCACTTTTGTACATTAAGTTTTTTTTAATAGTATCTAAACCATCATATATCTCTATGTTAATATCGTTCAATTCTTTGCCCAACGTTGCCCTCATTAAGTCTTTCATTTTAAAGGGACTGTATACATATCCTTTGAATAATTCTTTCCTTTTTTCTAAAGAAGTGGCTTGTAAATTCTTTTTGTAAAATGGAATGAAGATTAAGAACCCTGCTTGAATATTGTATTCGGTTTCCTGAACCAGCGTTATTTTACCTGTAATGGTTGTTAGTCCATTATCTCTTGCTTCAAGCATAGCTGATTTACGGTTTTGTTCTGATAATAGATCATAACCAAAAGCTCGCTGGTTTCTCTCGTTGAATGGCTCGATATAAATTATTGGAGTGTACTCATCCCGCTTTCCTTCGGGCCAAATCCTAAAGTTGGTAAAACCTTCGCTTTGCACTGTTCGAACAACTTTTAATGAATCGCTATGACGAAGATTGTAAGCGTAACCTATTCCTAATATTCCAGGAAAATTTTTATTTATCAAAAGATTTTGAATATATATTTCCCATTCTTCTCGTGTTACAGTATCAGAAGCAGCAAATAACCCAATTCCGCCCAATAAAACCTGTTCGTAAGCATGCATCCTTTTTATGATCGTCTGGTTGGTTTCTCTAATCTTAAAATCGAAGCTGCGTTTTGCATCATTAACTGTGTCAGCATTTGCATTACGCCATCCAATATAAGTTAATGATAGAGGGATGATGAGAGCAATCCAAGCAAGAATAACACCTCTATTCGAATAAACATTTGCGAGTGATTTTAAAAATTCTAAAGGAAATATTTTATTGTTCTTTGTCACTTTGCAGAGGAAGTATTTTATGAAAATTAAGTTGAATGAAACATAATTAAAATTCTTTGACGCTGGCAAAATAATAATTTGAATTCAAATTAATAACAGAGGCGGGTAATTAAAATACGGGCAAATGGAAAAATTCAACAATCACAAGAAGTTCTAGTGGAATTAAATGAATTAAGATTAATAATTAGCTATTTTTATTTAGTGGAAATTACCTTTTTAGGAAATTTTAAAAGGAACATTTTATGCAAATAGATGCGTCGCAATTCTTCAAAGTTAAATATGTCCCTCTACTTTTTACACTACTTATAACCCAATCAGTTAAACCGCAAATTATGTTAGATACAATTCAACACAGACAAGTTGGACCTGAAATGCAGTACTCAAAATATGTAGTTCATTCAATTCCCTGGAGCATTGATGTTTTTGAAGCAGATATGACAAATCAGTACTTCGCAATTGAAACAGTAAAGGCATATGAATTATTAGCTGGGGGAAGAGAAAAGACAAGCTCAATGTCTATACGAAGAAATTTTGCCGGGCATTGGTCTGTTGGTGCAATTAATGGAGATTTTTTTGACCTTACTTCCGGAATGCCCAATAACATTCAAGTTGAGTTCGGTGAAGTATTAAGAAACGAAAGAGCCGATTATCCCACAGTTGGTTTTAATGCCGCCAATAAGATTTCGATATCAAAACCATACTTGACAGGAAAAATTATCTTAAAGGATTCGTCTTTTATTATGAACGGCATAAATGTAACGCGAGATGATGATAATCTTATATTTTTTAATCAATTTTATGGAGCATCTACAGGCACAACAAACAATGGTTTTGAAGCAATTATAAATCCAATTACTCCATGGCTTGCGAACGATACAATTTATTGCAAGGTTGATTCCATAAACCCATCGGGCAAGAATACAGTTATACCTGATGGTAAAATGGTGATTTCTGCTAGTGGAATAATTGCAAACCACTTCAGTTCGTACACAGCACTTAACGATACAGTAAGAATAATTTTGAACATCCTTCCTTCAATATCAAAGCTAAAAGAAATGATGGGAGGCCATCCGATAATTGTGAAGGACGGTTCAACTGCTTCCATGGATCCAAATGATCCCTTTGTATATAATAGACATCCGAGAACTGCTGTAGGAATAAATCAAGACACAACAAAATTATTTTTAGTTACTGTTGATGGGAGACAGGCATCAAGTTTAGGGATGAATCTTTATGAACTCGCAGGATTGATCCTTCAGCTTGGAGTTTATCAGGGAATCAATCTTGATGGCGGCGGCTCGACAACAATGGTTATTCGGAATGAAGTCGTAAATTCACCATCTGATGCTTCGGGGGAAAGACCTGTTTCAAACGCACTTCTTGTTGTTTCAAAAGCGCCGATTGATACTCTTAGCATTCTCCAAATATCACCTAAGTACTCAAAAGTATTTATGGGAAAACAAATTCAATTTACCGCCTCGGGTACCGATAGATTTTACAATCCGGTTTATGTGAATCCATCTTTGTTAAAGTATAAACTCAGCGATTCAACTTTAGGAACCATTTCAACTTCAGGATTATTTACTGCAAATTTGAATCCGGGAACATGTTTTGTAATTGCCAATTATGGAAGCATAATAGATTCCGCCAGAATTATTATTAAAGGTGTTGACAGATTAGAGCTTACACCCAAGGAAGCTGTAACAGATAAAAACAGGATCATTACCTTCACCGCAAAAATTTTGGATACGGACAGCATCGAGCAATCAATTCTTCCACAAAATATAAACTGGTTTTGCACCGATACTCTTGTCGGTAAGATTGATCTTGTTGGACAGTTCAAGGGAAGTCAGCCAGGTACGGCAAAAATCATTGCAACATATTTCGGTAAATCTGATACTTCAACTGTAAGAGTAGAAATTGGTTATGGTACAATTATAATTGATTCAATAGAGACAATTGATACTTGGTTCTTAACCGGTGAAAATATTGATACGAGCTTAACAAAAATTAGTCTTGTTTCTTTTCCCGCATCGCTAGGTTCGTCATCAATTAAGCTGGATTATTCATTCACATATCAAACCTCGCAATTTAATTGGGCTTATTTAAACACAGAAAATGAAATTTATGGAGTGCCGGACTCACTCATGATTGATGTTCAATCAGACTCAGCTTCCCATAGAATTTTTTTTGATGTGGTTGATAATGAAAACAAACTGTTCAGAATTTCATCACATAAGCTTGCAAACAATCAGAACAATTTTGAAACAATCAGAGGAAGAATCCCAAGCGCCTCAAATGTTTTTTTCCCTCTCACATTAAAAAAAATTTCGATTGTGCTGGGAAATTCACAAATTTCTGGACAAAACTATAATGGAACAATCTATCTTGATAATATCAGAGGAAAATATCCACAAACACAAACCTTGATTGAGGAGGATGTTTATAAGCCAACTTCATTTATACTTTATCAAAACTATCCTAATCCATTTAATCCAAGCACGAAAATTAAATACTCAATACCAGCCCTCACCCCGTCCCTCTCCCACGGGGAGAGAGTGATACTCCAAGTATATGATGTGCTTGGAAGAGAAGTTGTAACTTTAATAAACGAAGAAAAGTCAGCAGGCAGTTATGAGGTTGAGTTTGATGGAAATAAACTTTCAAGCGGAGTTTATTTTTACCAGTTGAAGGCTGGTAATTTTATCAGCACAAAGAAAATGGTGCTGCTGCGATAGGTTTTAGTAGTTACAACCAGAGATTTATATTTTAAAATCAGTTTATGCTATAACAGTCCAATTGTAAAAATAATTGCACGATCGTTAAAATCATTAATAGTTATGTTGTATTCCAGATTTATTAAAATTTGAAAATTGTACGTTCTAAAAACTCTTAGCCCTGTATGTGCAGAGAATTCAAAACCGTCACCTCTCATATCCTGGTTTGGGAAACGGCTGTGAGTAACCCAATGAAATCCAAGCCCGCCTCCCACATAGGGACAAAAATCACTTTTTGAGAACAAATAAGAGCCATACAGGTATGTCCCAAATCCTTTTCTTATTCCGATCAATGTGCCAACGGCGTATTCCTCGAGTTCATAATCGAAACGTGCATCAAAGATAAGGACTCTGCCGCCGTCATCATATCCTGCTTGCGGATATAGATATCCAAAGGAGATTCCAAAATTTTTATTTGAAGCTCTGCGGAGCGGTTTAACAGATTCCTCTTGAACAATCTTTCCAACCTCAACTCCTTTTTTAAATGATTCTTGCTCAACCACACTTTTAGCGACTCGTTTCATGACTACTTCAAGATCTTCAACATTTAATGCAGTAATTTGATCTACCAATAATCTATTTCCCGTTTCTGCATCCATAAGTGTGTATTGGACGATTACTTTTTCACCCAAAGCAGCAAGATTGCATTTTAAAATTTCATTTGCTCCAAGCTGTTTTCCAATTATCAGTGCATTTTCATCATCTGTAAAATCAATTTCGGAGACCGCCTCTTTTGTTCGTGATTCAGAAATAACAACCAGCTTGCTTAACTTATTAATTTCTAATCTAAGGATTGATTCTGCAGTGTTGATCGAAACTTGATCAATACCATTATATTGGAAAGGCAGCACAACAATTTTTATGCGGGCACTATCTTGTGCTAAAACTTCAATTGAAAACAGACAAGAGATAATCAACAAGGTTATTAATGCGTTTAATGATTTCATTTTCTTGTTCCTTCCTTTATTAAAAGTATTTTGGCTGCATGCGAATAAACCAAAATTCTATCTGAACCTTGACAGATTATTTTTCAATTAAAATCTTGTGAACATTTTCAATTCGATACCGCTGAATTCGGGTTCATATCTGCAAACTCCGCCAATGCAAATGTTGCCAGCTTGGCGTGAGCCAATTAAAACGCTCACATCAGTGTGTTCGCCAAATTTATATCCGGCTTGAACAAAGCTCCAAACTTTTCTTAATTTTCTTCCGGCAGCTGGTTCTTTTGTTTGCATCTCTGCAAGAAGCATAACATTAAATTTCGGTGATCTTAGATATTCTAAAGCTATAACATCCGAATAGTATTGCTCATCTGTTGTTCTAACCGTTGTTTGCTGATGCTCTAAAACTAATCGCAGCGTGTTAATTTCATCCAAGTAAAATTTATTTTCAAGAATTGGAGTAACATTCTTTGTGTTTGCATCAAGCTCTTCGTTGTAACCGAAGGCGGCAATTGTATGTAAATCTTGAATGAATGAATGATTTGCTTGAATGTAAAACTCTCGATGCTGAGCTCTTTCTTCTAATCTTGTTTGATTTATTCTTTGATAGAGAGAGCTTGGGGTAAGAGTTTTTGTCTCACCATAATTAGCAGAAAAATAAGTATCATCTGAATAATTATAGTTGGCTTCAAGCTGAAATCCTTTTTCATTATTGGCGTTCAGCGGAGAGGGATGCCTGTTTAACAAAACGGAAGTATATTCTTTTTTTGTAGCTGGGGGCGTGTTGTAGTCAACTGTTTGGTCATATGTTTTAAATGCAAAATTATCATAGTATTTGTATTCAGAGGAGATCGAAAATGATTCGTAAAAGAAATTTAGATTTCCATAAAATGCTTTTCCAGCGAGTGATTCTTTCCCGTTAAAAAAACTTTTTACATCTGCATTTTGTTTGATCCCATATTCTCCATAAAAATCAAAATTCCAAATGCGTGGCTCAATTCTAATAGACGCCATGTGTGTTCTTGCAACATTATCAAGTTCGGGAAGATTGGAAGCAAACGTTCCGCCTAGTTTTATATCTTCAAATCCTCTGTATTCGAGATCAACTGCATGAAGAACATCTTTTCTTTCAACATTAGAGTTTTCCGGCATTCCAGTTAAAGCTGTTAAAATGAAGCCATTGTATCTTCCAGTCAGCTTAACTCCAAGAAGATTGTTATCTATCCTAATGTTTCTATTTTCATAACTTTTAAGAATCATTCCTCTTCCAAACAGAGCATAGTAATTTCCAACGGTAATTTCGCCGTCTTCTTCAGCATCACCTATTTCAGCTTTCAAATATTTGAACCCGATGTCTGCATATTTTATCTTACCTCGGTTAACAGAGGGACTTGGATCATTCGGCTGAAATAAATCGAGTCTAATTCCTGTCGAGAAAATTCCTTTTCGATAATCAACGTTCAGCCAGTTTTCAAAAATTTCGAGTTTTTTATCAATGTCGTATGAATATTCAAGATGATTTGCAAACCCCAATCCATCGGGAAGAAAGAAACTTGAAGATTTAGTTTGTTCATATTGTGAAAATGATTTTTGGTTTACAGCAATAAGAAAGAAAAAAAATAAGATAAGAAGTTTAAAATTCACTTTGGTCTGTCCGTTAGTCTTTTGCTTGTGGTTCGTCATTTTTGGATGGAAACATCTCAGCAAGTTTTTCTCTTACCTTTAACTCGTCTCCTTTCATATAGCCAAGATGTGTATAAACAATATTTCCTTCCTTATCTAATATAATAGTATAGGGAACTGACGGCATGTAATATTTTCTTGCAACGTCGGAGTTCGGATCTAAAAGAATAATGAACGGAAAACCTTTGGATTTTACAAGCGGACGAACTTTTGCCACGGTTTTTTCATCGTCTGTAGAAATTGCCATAATCTTTAATCCTCTCGACTCGTAATCTTTCAGAATAGTTTTGTACTGAGTCAGCTCCTCAATACACGGTTTACACCACGTTGCCCAAAAGCTAATGATAATCGGTCCGCTTCCGATTTCTTTTGAAAGTTCAACATACTTGCCGTCAATATTTTCAAGCTTGAAGTTGGGTGCTTTTCTTAAAGTTTCATTCTCTTTTTCTTGAGCAATTAGTGAAAAGAATAATCCGAAACAGAGAACCAACATTACAAGTAGTTTCATTTATTTCTCCAAAATCATTTTACGTGTTTGGGTGAAACTGCCAGCAATTAAACGATAAAAGTAGATTCCTGATGCCGGATACCGGATACCGGATGCAGGATTGAATTCAACTTCATAACTTCCTGCTGGTTTATACTCATTTACTAAAGTTGCTACTTCGTTTCCAAGAACATCATATATCTTCAGAGTAACAAACCCACCCCTCGCCCCTCCAAGGAGGGGACTATCACCCAAAGGAATATGATATTTGATCTTCGTAGAAGGATTAAATGGATTTGGGTAATTCTGTGAAAGCGAAAAATTGTTAACAGGTTCAGTTTCGTCTTTTACAGATGTTGGTTCTGCAACTGCTGTTAAGTCTACCGTATAAGTTATGTCTGGGCTTCTGAATGTTCCTACTTTAATAGTCATGTGCGCAGTTCCAGGATTATTATTAGCGAATACATGTAAGGAAACTTCACGCATTTCTCCCGGTGTTAGCGGTGAACTGCCAAAATCCGTTGTTGTTGCAATGCTGTCAATAAAGGGTGCAAAGCACAGTGAAAAGCATAATGATGACTGCCAATCAGCCGGAAGATCATTTAAGGTTCTTACCATGTAAACTGTTTGATTCTGTGTTGATATGTTGGTTACATGAATTGTAAAAATTATTTCTGCTCCGAGAGCATCAACAAGCAAAGTATCTTGTGGAATAAAAGTAATATCCTGTGCTTTAATTGAAATGCTTCCCAAAAGAATAAAATAGAAAAGTATGTTTAACAATAAGAAGTTTTTCTTCATAGGTGTCCTCTCATTTTAGTGTGGGAGCGGTGCGTTAACACCGCCCCCGAACCATAATTATTTTATAAGTGTCATCTTTTTTACATTAGTGAAAGATGAGCCATCAATTCCAGCTGCCTCTATTTTATAGATATAGACGCCGGTGTTAAGATTTACAGCATTAAAATCAACCTTATGATTTCCCGCAGGTAAGTTGGTGTTGAATAATGTTCTTACTTCTTCTCCCAAAAGATTGAAAACCTTCAGTAAAACTTTTGAGTCCACCGCAAGATTGAAATTAATCTTTGTAGTTGGATTGAAAGGATTAGGATAGTTCTGCTCAAGCGAATAAACTTTTGGTGCTTCGATTTTAACTTCAACGATCTGCGAGAATTCATAAGCACCATTATAATCAATTTGTTTCAGCCGATAAGAGTAACTTCCACTTGCAAGTTCTCTGTCAGTGTAAGAATATTTTTGACTTTGAGTCGTTGTTCCGTTTCCTTTTACGTACCCAACTGTCACAAAATCATCTCCCGATTTTCTTTGAATCTCAAATCCTAGGTTGTTGGTTTCAGATGCTGTAGTCCAATTAAGCTCAATATTGTTCCCCTTAACAAAACCGGTGAATGAAGTTAATTCCACAGGAATCAACATATCTAAAACTATTGAAAAAGTACCCCACTGTCCGGTAGCCGGAACAAAAGCATTTATGGTGGTTGGCGCTGTTGCTAAGGTGCTTCCTGATTTGTCAAAAATTGTATATGGGAATGTTATGCCTCCATCTTGAGATAATTTTACGATTAGACGATCAGTGTATGCACTGCTGTATTGTGCATAAGCCCAATCAAACTTCAAGGAATCGTTAGGAATTAAACCCGTATAAATTTTTGAATACAAAGTATCCATTCTTCCTGTTGTACTGTAGCTGTAAAACTCCAATTTAACGGATTTGTTTCCTCCAAATGAAGGACCATTAGCACCGGTATATTGAGCAAATGTTATTCCTGCGTCAGGATTCACAATTCTCCATCCCGGAGCTGGAAAACTTGATTCAAAAAACTCATAACTGAATGTGTTAGAAAATGATTCGTTGGTAATTATTTGTGGTGATAATATTTCTTCATCGAATAGCTGAATATCTTGTATCGGTCTTTCCACAGGAAGACTTGAATTACCAGCAGTGAGAATGCTTTCAAAAGTACTGCGTCTTCCTTTAGCGCTGTTTAATACTTCTTTTGTTACATCATCTTGGATGAAAGCTGCGGTATAAATCATCGAATCTACCCAAGTGGGAGTGTCAAGTTTATATTTGAATGAAAAATTATAAGTGCCGACCGCTGTAGGAACAGTGGTGCCTAGCGAAGTTGGAAAAGCTTTTCTAAAAACATCATAAAAAATGCTTTCGCCATTTGATCCCGGCGGTGTAGCATAAGTAATTTTTCTTTCTACCGCATGAACACGCAAAAAATATTGTCCGGTTTTAAGAGGAGCAACAACATGTACGGAAATATCGGTTTGGATTGTATCTCCAATCAGCCGCGTATCTGTTACATCAATTGAAATTGGTGTTCCCGCATTTTTTCTGGGATAAAATGCATTTGGTAAGCTGGTGGGATCGCTGTAAGGATATGAAGGATTAACAATCCCATCCATTATTACGTGAGGAACCGCATTAACACCGTAGTAAAATCTTCTATCATTAGCCTGCGTAGGATTGTAAGCATACATTGGATCATTCCCAGGTGAAGGCCAATTCATGTGATACTTTATTGCGACTAAAGAATCAAATCGAGCAGAAATGAATGCGTCAACTGTTGGATTATTTGCTGCACATGGTCCGCATGTTGAGCTTGTCCATTCCTCAAGTAAAACATTTCGCTGAACTCCAGCAAAGTAAATAGAGTATTGATTAAGAGCATTATTGGCAGGATTTTCATCGCCAGTTAAATTAGAAGTTACGGTAATATTTAATGGCTGACCAGGATTAATGGTTATGCCATCAAACGTAACATTTTGCGTTTGACCGCTGTTTAGTATAGATATAGTTTTCGTGCTGTTATATGTGCCAGGTGTAATTGTCATAGTAACAGTAAAAGAACTGGTAATATTGGTTTTCCCAACATTAATAATGGTAACATTAGGAGAAATATCAAAAACGCCGCTTCCAAGTGTGTAGTTAGTATCAGCACCGATATTGTTTATTGAAACAACTCCAACATCAATATTTTTTTGATTGCCTAAGGTTAGGTTATCAATATAAAGATTATTACCATAACCGTTCACAGTAATAAATTGAAGCTGCACTTCTTGTGCAAGCATGAAGAACGGGGCTGTGAAGAGAACTAGTAAAATGAATAGTTTTTTCATATAACACCTCTTATTAGTTAGATATTTGGTTGATAATATTAATTAGTTATTGTTGAACCTGCTTGTAAAACTTCTTTTGTTACTTTGTTTTGAATAAAAACTATAGTTTCAAGTTTTGATGTATTCCAGCTTGGGTTAATTGTTACTTGTCTGTTGAATATTTGAGTGCCTGAAGTTGAGTAACTAAGCGCTTCTCCGCTGTTTGAGGGAAGCATTTTTCTCATCACATTGTGAAATTTGGTTTCGCCATTCGATCCCGGAGGAGTTGAATACTCGATAAATGATTCAATCACAGCCGTGTGCAGAACCAAGTTCTGAAAATCAATTCCGGTTGTGTCTATTGTTTCAAGTTTTATTTTGATATTATAATTCCCAATACCAAAGCTGTCTGTAACAGAGATTTTAAATTTTGGTGTTTGTGCAATCCTCTGATCAATTTTTTCTTTAATTGATAATGAATCGGTGGAAGTTGGTGTTAAGAAACCATCCACTTTGATAGTTGGTGCGACTAATATGTTGTAGTAACTCATTCGTGCGTTACAATCTGCTGTATTTACAAGATAAAATGGATCTGAAGGTGAGGGAAAATTAGTTGGGAATTTAATAGTAACCACTTTGCTCGGACCATAGCTTGCGTTAATTGATTCTAAGATTTTATTAGAACTCACACATGGACTGCAGCTTACGTTTGCAAAATCTTCAATTAAAACAATCTTTTTAGCAAGGGCAAGCTTTAGATCAAAGCTTAATGTGAAGGTCGAATCTTTCGTAAGAGTAATAGATTTTGATTCGGGGACATAATCATCCTTTTCTAATCTGATCAAATGATCGCCAACTTTAACTGTAAGAGTTGCAGGAGTAAACTTCCCGGTATTCACATTGTCAACAAATATTTTTGCACTATCAATGTTGCTAGTAATGACTATCTGTCCATAATCGGGTAATTGAATTAGGGGAGTTGTTGGAGGATTTGTTTTACACCCAGCAAAAATAAGTATGAGTAATATGAGCAATGAAGATTTATACATCTTGATATCCGAATGATTCTTATTTGGAGAAGCTTTTTCTTTCCCTTCCTAAAATTATCCATAGCAATTTATAATTCAAAGTGAAAAACTCATGAGGATGTTGATTCTTGAAAAAATCCGCCCTAAAACGATAATTTAATTTTATCGCTGACTATATTTTCATATGTTTGCCCAAATAAAATTGAGTTCATCTGCATCAATGAAACAATAACAATCATTCTGAAAATGAAAAAGGAGAAAGCGATTTAATGATTACAACCGAGAAAAATTTAGGTGAGAAAAAAGGTAGTTGGAAATTTCCAGAGGCATTTTGGACTGCCAATATAGTCGAACTTTTTGAACGTGCCGCTTATTATGCGGTTTTCATAGCAATAACATTGTACCTATCACGCATAGTGGGGTTTACTGATATTGAAGCCGGTTGGATAGGCGGTGTATTTGCAGCCGGTTTATATTTTCTTCCTCCGTTTACCGGAGCGTTCGCTGATAAAATAGGATTTAGAAAAGCCATAATATTGGCATTCTCTCTTCTCACAATTGGATATTTCAACCTCGGTGCTTTACCATATAAAATTACCGTCATGCCCTCATTGGTAATTTTAATGATCGGCGGATCGTTTATTAAATCTATAATAACTGGAACTGTTGCAAAAACCACCACTCAGGAAACTAGGGCTCGAGGATATTCAATTTTTTACGGGATGGTAAATGTTGGTGCATTTCTCGGAAAAACTTTTGCTTATCCATTAAGGTTAGAATGGGGATTGCTATCTATTAATTACTATGCTGCCTTTATGACTTTATTAGCACTGGTAACGGTTTACTTTTTCTATAAAAACGTAAACATAGATGGCGAAGGTAAATCATTAAATGAAGTGTGGAAGAGTTTTATCAGGGTAGTTACAAATTCCCGGTTGCTGTTATTAATTTTAATCGTTACAGGGTTTTGGATAATTCAGCATCAGCTTTATGCCACAATGCCAAAGTATGTGCTTAGAACTGTCGGCGAACATGCTTCCCCGGAATGGATTGCAAACGTTAATCCTTTTGTTGTTATGCTCACCGTTGTTTTTATAACCAACATGATGAAAAAAGTTCGTGCTGTAACATCAATGAGCGTCGGAATGTTTCTTATGCCTATCTCAGCATTGCTAATGGCTTCGAGTCATTTCTTGGAATCAATAACAGGGCAAAGTGTTTCTATCTTTGGAGTTTTTTCCGCTCACCCAATTACTGTGATGATGATACTTGGAATTGTTGTTCAGGGTTTAGCAGAATGTTTTATTTCACCGCGATACCTTGAATACTTTTCACTTCAAGCACCAAAGGGAGAAGAAGGATTGTATTTGGGTTTTTCACATCTTCATTCTTTTCTCTCATCTATTTTAGGATTTGGCATTTCAGGTTATTTGTTAACCGCATACGCTCCAGATCCAGCAACATTATCTCCCGAACAACTAAAAACTGCTTACGATAATGCATACATGATTTGGTATTATTTTGCAGCAATAGGATTCATTGCAGCGATAGCTTTATTGTTTTACCGTAAGTTCGTAGACAAAAATGTGATTCCGAGAGTTGGCTAAGAAATCAAAAAAAATGTTGATAGTTATGATTTTAATGTTTAATATTATTGTAAGAATGTTAAAATTTAATTAATTAAATGAAAGAAAATAAATCTTAGCGAAAATTGATACACTTTTCTTATTGGAATATCCATACATATCTAAGCTTTTATTCTCTTCATTTGATTCGAGAAACAGGAAGATTGCAATTTTTTAATTAAACAAAGAAAGAAGATTGCAAACGGGCAGCAATTTTCTTTTAGGTATCAAACATAATAATCAATCACTAACAATAATAGGAGAGAGATATGAAGAGACTTGCTAAGATTCTTCTCTTTATCGTGTTGCTTCCTTACCTTACCTTTGCCGGAACTGTCGGTAAAATTAAAGGTAAAGTAACAGACCTAACATCAGACGAGCCCTTAATTGGTGCTAACGTTTTGGTTATAGGTACTTCTTTTGGTGCAGCTACAGATGTAAACGGCAGCTACACCATCAACAACCTTGAAGCGGGTGTTTATCAGGTAAGAGCTTCGTTCGTGGGTTATCAAACGGTAACCTATTCCAACATTCGTGTAAGTGCTGATCTTACCACCGAATTAAATTTCCAGCTTCCCGGTGAGGGCATTGAGCTGCAGCAAGTAAATGTTATTGCCGAAAAACCGTTGATTAACAAAAGCTCTACCAATGCCAATCGTGTTACAACGAGTGATGTACTCGATGCTTTACCATCAATGGGCATTGATAATATTCTTGCCTTAACACCCGGTATTGTTCTTCAGGATAAAAACATATTTATCCGCGGCGGCAGACAAGATGAAGTTGGCTTCTACCTTGAAGGTGCTTCAATTACCGATCCTGTAGTTGGCGGGCGTGCAATTACAATTGCGCAAGATGCTATCGAGGAGATCCAGGTTCAGTCTGGTGGTTATACCGCTGAATATGGCGGTGCAAATGCCGGTATTGTTTATACACAAATAAAATCTGGTACTCCGGATTTTAAAGCCAGTGCAGAATACATTACAGATAATATAACCGTTAAAGGTAAAAAAGATAGGTTTGATGGTGAGAAAAGATTAGGGACTCATTGGTATGGTTACAATGAGTTTATCGGTACATTGAGCGGACCTATTTTTGATAAAAGATTTAAATTTTTCGGATTGTTTAATTACCAATACCAAAATGATCAAAGACCGCAGCCATATCCGGGTATCAACTTAGGTAAAATTGGTGATCCTACAACAAATGATACAATTGATTTCACTTACCCTGCTGGGGCAATCTACAAAAACTCTTTAGAGCAGTACACCGGTACTGGTACTCTCAGTTTTGATTTCAATCCATTGCTTTTCAGATTGGTTGGTTCATACAGTACAAATAAAACGTATAATCCGTACACTTCCCGAAATCAGGGAAATCTTACCAACATTTTAAATCTTGACAGAGTTGAAAATGTTGACCAAAAAGATGGTGCCGCAAGCTTAAAGGTAACTCATATACTAAGCCCCAAAACTTATTATGAATTAAGCGGCGGGTACTCATTTAACTCTTTAGAAAGATATGATCCATTATTGAAAGATAATTTTTTAGGTTATGGAGATAGTGTGGCAAATGCCGGTGTTGGAGTTTATTGGACAAAATCTCCAGGCGATAATTTCGGAAGATTTGAAAGACCAACTCGCTTGAACATTTTCACATTTTCGTTCAATGCTCCTGGTGATGTTACTGCTAATTACGGAAAATTTAAGAGAGAGAGAATAAATCTTATGGCTGCTCTTTCAACTCAAATTGGGCAAGAACATTCCTTAAAAATCGGTGGTGAATATCAAATGTTGACTATCAGGAATTATTCCTGGAGTAATGAACAGTTAATGGCATTGTCAAGCTTGGTATATCAAAACGACCAATTGCCTGCCGGTGACCCAAATAAACTAACAAGAGAGCAGGTTTTTATTGGCAGAGGAATTAACAATTACGGTTATGATGTATTTGGCAATGAAATAGGCGGAGAGGATGAAATAATTGGCGCCAAAAAACCGATTTTTGCAGCTTTCTACATACAGGATAAAATAGAATACAACGATCTTATTATAAATGTTGGCTTCCGTTATGATTATATTAAAGTTGATAATTTAATGTTTGAAGATCCAACGAGACCAGAATTATCCATTAATTATAATAGCGGCGCAATAATACCAGGCGGCTGGAAACAAGTTCCCACATTTCAATCAGTCAGCCCAAGACTTGGCTTCTCATTCCCTGTTACTGATCAGACAGTTTTCCACGCTCAGTTCGGAAAATTTGTTCAGCAGACAAGATTGCGTGATATGTACAACGGTGTGTATGCAACTGCTTATAATCTTAGAGGCGGGTTTGAAATTACTGCGCCTTTTGGGTTTAATATTCAACCAACAAGAACAACACAATACGAAATCGGTTTTACTCAGCAAATCTCTGATATTGCTTCTTTTGATATTACCGGTTTCTATAAAGACATTCAGGATCAGGTTGTTTTTGATAAAATAACCACCGATCCAACTTCACCATTTAAAGGATACAATGTTCTAAAGAATGGTGATTTTGCTACCACAAAAGGTGTCGAGCTTTCATTTAATATGAGAAGAACCTCACGATTCCAAGCAAATGCTTCTGTTACATTTCAGGATGCACAAGGAACAGGCTCTTTCCCGAATTCAGCACGTGGAATTGTAGGAGCACCGCTTGATGGTGTCACTGTATTCAAGCCGCAGTATATTTCACCTCTTGAGTATAACAACTCATTCCGTGGAAATGTTAATTTAGACTATAGATTTGGACGCGATGATGGTCCTTCTATCCTCAGTCAATTTGGTATTTCCGGATTGTTAACTTTCAACAGCGGTCATCCATTTACAACCGGTAAGGGCGGTGCCGATTTGGAGGGTGATGCTCGTGACAGGTCGCCTATTGAAGCTTTAAATAGCTCAACAACTCCATGGGTATTTCAATTTGATTTACGATTGGATAAGACTATCAACTTATTTAATAAGCTCAATGCCAATATTTACGTTTATGTAATCAATCTCTTCGATACAAAAAATATCGAAAACGTATTTCTTAGAACCGGTTCCACAACCGATGATGGCTACCTAAGCGATCCGGCACTGGGCGGGAAATTAGTTGAAACCAATGGACCTGAATATGCTGCTTTATACAGAGCTATTAACATAGATTACTATGAGCAGTGGCAGGTTGCAAATAACGGCGGTCCGATCACTACTTCACCATTGTTCTTCGGTCCTCCACGTCAAATCAGATTTGGAATTCGCCTTGAATACTAAAATTGAAATTGACAGAAAACACCATAAAGATAGGAGATTAAAAAATATGAATTCAAAAATTTCAAAATTCTTATTTCTCTTTTTCATCAGTGTGTCTTTAATTGGATATGCTGCTGATGGAAATAAGAACGACTCGAAAGGTCTAAATAAACCACAGGGAAATCCTGTAAGAACATTTTTAAACATCAATAATCTGTTAACCCAGATTTATAATGATGGAAACTCAGATATTACACCTGATGGTAACTCCGGGGTTGTGTTTCCTAAAGGCAGCAACAAAACTGCTGTTTTTCAGTCAGGATTACTTTGGGGGGCACAAGTTGCTGGAGATCCTCAAGTAAGAGTTGGCGGTTCAGCTTATCGCCAAGGTTTACAGCCGGGTAAAATTATTTCTCCAGGTGTTGCTGAAAATCCTGCATTGGACAAAAACAGGATTTACAGAGTACGCCCGGATATTTATCCCGGCGGACCTGCAGTTGATTTATCAGGTGCAGCCACCGATGAAGGGCAATCCGAATCTGCTATAAGAGCACAGTATGAAAAAGATTGGAATGAATGGCCTGCAACGGATGGTGCTCCTTTTGTTGATAATAATAATAACGGGACTTACCAGCCAACGGTTGATATTCCAGGGGTTAAAGGTGCAGATCAAACGGTTTGGTTTGTAGCAAACGATCTTGATGTCAGTAAAACGACTTTTATGTACGGAGCTAATCCTCTTGGAATAGAAATGCAGGCAACCATTTGGGCTTATGCTCAAACAGGCGCTCTCGGAAATATGTTTTTTAGAAAGTACAAGATTATTAATAAAAGCAACATAACTTTTGATAGTATGTACGTTTCGATGTGGTCGGATGTTGATCTTGGGAACTCCACTGATGATTTTGCCGGTTGCGATACCACATTAAGCTTAGGATATTGCTATAACGCAAATGCGAATGATGATACTTATAAACCGCTTCCTCCTCCGGCAGTTGGTTTTGACTTTTTCCAAGGTCCGTTGTTAACTGGCGTTGCGGGGCAAGATAGAAATAAAAATGATGTTGATGATGCTGATGACTTTGGAATCTTTAATGGACGGCTTGTTGGACCCGGTAAAATAAATTTACCAATGACTGCCTTTTACTATTTTGCAAGGGGTGATGCTGCAGTTGTTGACCCAACACAAGGTGCGCCACAGGGCTCCACCCAGTTCTATAACTTTTTCCAAGGTAAAATAGGGCTAACCGGTGCGTCATTTGTGGATCCCAATACATTAAAACCAACTACATATGCTTTAACAGGCGATCCACAAACCCGATCCGGCTGGATTGATGGACAGTTGATTCCTGCCGGTGATCGTAGAATCGGTTCTGCATCAGGTCCGTTCCAAATGTCACCAGGAGATACTCAGGAAGTTGTAGTTGCTGAAATTTGTGCCGGTGCAATTCCTGGAACAGATCGTTTATCAGCAATCGGGCTTCTTAAATTCTATGACCAGCAAGCGCAATTAGCTTATGACAACTTCTTCGATTTACCAGTTGCACCACCAGCACCAGAAGTAAAAGTTATTGAACTTAATAATGAAATAGTCCTTAACTGGGGTGATAATTATTCCAAAGTTAACAATACTGAATCATCAGATTCAAAAGGATATAAATTTCAGGGTTACAATGTTTATCAGTTACCATCCGCATCTGCGGATGTAACCTCTGGAAAGCGAATAGCGACTTTTGATGTTGTAGATGGTATTGGTAAAATTGAAGATTTCTTCTTTGATCCTAATACGGGTGTTGTTGCCAGAGGTGTTAGACAGTTTGGAAATGATACTGGTATTAAAAGATTCCTTAGTATCAAAAATGATGAACTTAAAGGCGGTACACCGCTGATTAATGGTATTAGGTATTATTTTGCCGTTACATCATATAGTTATAATGAGGATCCACTCGCAGTACCCAATAATCTTGAAAATCCATTAATTATTTTAACAACAATTCCGCATTCAAGCGATCCTGGAGTTACTTATGGGCAAGGAACAGGTAGCGAATTAAAAATTACTCATAATGGTACTGCTGATGGAGGACCCACTGTAAATATCGTTGATCCAACATCCACAACCGGACACAATTATGAAATATATTTCAGCCAGCGTCAGGAAATTAGAAATCCTGCTGGTGATTGGGTGGCTGCAAGTATTGTTGAAAGAAATTTAACTCCAAATCATCCCGATACTCTCACAGGATCTTCCATAGACATTTCTGCTGTTTATGGTGCAACTGGCGCAGATGTTGAATTACATTGTGTTTTAAACATAGAATCGGCAGATGGAGATTGGGCAGATGGTATCAGCATGACATTACCTGCTGGGGTTAAAATTATTCGCGTACCTAAATTTAATGCGCTAAATACAACAGCTGTTAATGGTGGTGTTATTAATCCTGTTGTGGTTGGTAATACAATTATCTTAGGAGATACTACACATCCTTACACTACCAATGGTGCATTTGAAGGTGGAGAGGAATGGATAATCTATGTTCAACCGTTCACCGCCCCTGTTTCTGTAGATTGGAAAATATTTGATGATGGATATGGCGGAGGTCCCGTTGATGCTGAAGGAACGACAACTGTTAATCAAATCAGCACACTTTCAAGATTAGCTAAGTATTGGAACCTAAAAGACGTTTCAACCAATACAGTTAAGCTTGAAAGGCAATCTGTTATCGCAGGTACGGATATATTCCCGCGCAGAGATAATATCCCTACCAATCCTGGTCTTGATGCTTCTCCCATAGTTGATGGATTTCAGGTCAATGTAGATGTGGGATACGATGCGCCAATTAATTTCTTTAATGTGAGTTTGAAAACAAATTCAGGAACTGTATTAACGCAAAGTTCATCCACAAGCACACTTGACATACAAAATTACACCATATTCGGTGGAACGATTAGCAGCAAAGCTATTGATAACTTTGGCGCTGGTACTAACGATATCAACGAACTCCAAAAGGATTATGAGTTAAGATTTACTGGAGTATGGGGCGACACTGTCATTAATGGTCGAAATATTAAGTACATTAAGAGCGGTGGACAAATGGCCACGATATTTTCAACTGTAAATGCAGCAGCGGGATTGGCTAGTCATCCAATGAATCCTTCTCCTGGTACTGCCCAACCTTTCTTGATCAGAATTCCTTTCGAAGTCTGGTGTAAGGATGATAATAGACAAGTTAATTTACGTTTTCGAGATCGTCAACAAGCAGCTACCGCAGATCCTTACTGGGCTTGGAATCCCGTAAACAGAATGTACGCAGTTATTGTTAACTCGGCTTATGATCCAGCGGCTATAACCCCTGCTAATAGTAGTGCAACATGGGTGCTTGTATTTTATGGTACTAATTATCACGTGGGAGATATTGTAACGATTTCTTATGCAAACCCTATCCAGATAGGATCTGATACTTATAGTTTCAAAAGCATATCCCCGGCATTTTCGACTGATCTTGCTAAACAGGATATTGAGAAGATAAATGTATTTCCAAATCCTTATTATGGTGCAAACTCTGAAGAGCTTAACAAGTATAATCGTTTTGTAACATTTAGCCATTTACCGGCAAAAGCAAATATTAGAATATTCAATCTTGCTGGTGTTATGGTAAGAGAAATTGAGAAGAATTCTACTTCGCAATTTGAAAGATGGGATCTGGCAAACAACTCGGGGCTACCGGTTGCAAGCGGATTGTATATCGCATACATAGATATGCCTGATATAGGAAAAACGAAAATACTGAAATTAGCTATCATTCAGGAACAACAAATTCTTGATAGATTTTAATAATTAAGAAGATTAAACTCAAGGAGTAAAAATGAAAAATAAATTTAGATTTTTAATTTTAACAATCACATTGCTGCTTGCAGTGGATTGTATTTATGCCGGCGGCGGCAACAGAACCGGAACTGGAGGGGCGTCACAGCTTCTCATTCCTGTTGGCGTACGCGGTATGGCAATGGCTGGCGGTAACGTGGCAACATCTACCGGTGTTGAAGCACTTTATTGGAATCCAGCCGGTTCATCTAAGAACATCAACTCAGCAAACGTTATGTTCTCACACATGAATTACATTGCTGATATTGGTGTAGAGTATGGAGCTATCTCAGCAAACTTTGAGGGTTTTGGAGTACTTTCCTTTGCCGTCAAATCTCTTTCTGTTGGAGATATCTTAGTTACAACAACTCAAGATCCTGATGGCACAGGTAAAACATTTGCACCGCAGATGTTAACTGCCGGTGTGTCTTTTGCACGTCAGCTTACAGAGAGAATTTCGGTTGGTGTTACTGCTAATCTTGTAACTGAAACTCTTGGTGAAGTTAGTGCCACTGGAATGGCATTTGACGTCGGAGTTGTTTATGATAACCTTGCAGAGATCAATGGATTGAGTTTTGGTGTTGTGATGAAAAACATTGGTCCGCAAATGCAATATGATGGTTCTGGTTTACTTCAAGAGGGAAGCATAGCAGGTTATAGTCGTCCTCCGGGATTGGTTAAAATCACATCTGCACCTTTTGAATTACCATCAACCTTCGAACTTGGTTTAGGTTATAAACCAAGAGTACTTGATGATATGAATTCAGTTCTTATCAGCACATCATTCAAGAACAATAACTTCTCTGATGATGAATATAAAGTTGGACTTGAATATGGTTACAACAATATGTTCTTCTTAAGAGGCGGTTATACTTTTGTAACTCAAGAAGCTTTTAAAGATTCATATATTTATGGATTTACTGGCGGTGCTGGAATTGATTACTCTTTCGAGAGTATATCAATTAAAGTTGATTATGCTTACCGTTACACAAAGTTCTTCGAAGGTAATCACATATTTGGAGTTAGCTTAGGATTCTAGTTCTTAGATTTCAGAAATGATGTTCAATCCGTGCGGTTCGTAAAGAGCTGCACGGATTTTTTTATTTTTAGCAAGTGTCATCTTGACGACAGTTTTAGCTGACGGAGAGATCTTTAAGATTTCTCACCCCGACCAAAGTCCGGGATTCGAAATGACGCTCTTCTTCTACAACTCTTGCCCAACTTCTGTTTCTTTGCTCACCAAATATCGTTTAATTTTTTGAGTTGTGGTTTTTTCAAATTCCTTTTCGCGGATGTGAAATTTTCTTATATGCTTATAAACAGGCAGCTCTTTGTTCACCTCTTTAATTTCTTTGCTTATTATTTCGTGGATAAGCTCTTTGGTTATCTGCACATTATTTTTATTCGAGTACTCAATAAATGCTTCAGCATCAATAACAATTTGAGCCGCGATAACCTCATCATGCTTTGAATCTTTTTCTCCCATTACCAGCACCTCAAGAATGTACGGACTTCTGTTAAGAATATCTTCAATCTCCTCCGGAAAAACATTTTTGCCGTCCTTAGCTATTATTACATTTTTCTTACGACCAGCAATATGTAAAAATCCATCATCGTCCATATAGCCGAGATCACCGGTTTTAAACCATCCATCATCAAATACTTCTTGCGTAAGCTTTTCATTTTTATAGTAGCCAAGCATGATGCTTAAACCTTTTGCAAAAATTTCTCCCACACCATCGGGTGTTGGATTGTTTATTTTAATTTCTATGCCTGATAGTGGAATTCCGGCAGCATCGTCTTTGAAGTTATCAATCTGATTTAGAGCAAGTATAGGTGAAGTTTCAGTCAAACCATAACCTTGCACAAAATTAAACCCAAATTCTCTTAGACCCTTAGCTACTTTAGGATCGGGGGCAGCACCTCCAACAATAAATAATCTGATGTTACCGCCAAATCTTTCGTGGAGTTCTTTAAATATTTTTTTCGGCAAGCTTTTCCATCCAATTTTTTCTGCAAGCGATCCGATTTTAATCAGCGGAGGAACAACTTTGGATTTAATTTTATCTTCTTGAATATTTTTCATTACTCTCTTGAACAACTTATCATAAAGCAGGGGAACACCTAAAAATATAGTTGGTTTCGCTTTCTGCATATCTTCTGCAACAGTTTTTAATGAACGTGCATAGTGAACCGACGCTCCCATAAATAACGGGCATAAAAATCCGCAGGTACATTCATAGGTATGATGAATTGGAAGTACTGAAAGAAATCTATCATCCTTTGTAATCTGAATCATCTTAGTCATAGCCATTAGGTTTGAAGCAATACTTTTTTGTGAAAGCATTACTCCCTTGGCTCTTCCCAAAGAACCGGAAGTAAAGATTATCTCTGCAGTTTCATCAGGGTTGATTTTAGGCAGTTCAGAAATATGTGCGGGCAGTGAATCTTTAATCATTTGCGGCATTGAATAAACCCATTCATTTTCGCCTGGTAAATCCATTGAAATAAAGTGACTCAGGTTTTTAAATACACCTTTACTTTCTTTTATCATTGCCGAAAAAGTATCTGAAAAAATTATTGCCTCTGAATCAGATTCGTGTATGATATTTAAAATTTCATTCGTACTCAGGTTTTTATCAATTGGAACAATAACATGTTTAAATGCCATAGCCGTTAAATATGCAAGACCCCATTGAACTCTATTTTCACCAATAAGTGAAATGTGAGTTCCAGGTTTTATCCCAAGATTTTCTAACCCCTTCCCAAAGCGTAAAACATGATCAAGCAATTCTTTATAGGTGAGTTTTGAAATCGGATATGTGGTTAAATCTTCCATAGCCAGTTTATCCTTATAAAGATCGGCGGATTTAATAAGCATATCTTGAACGGAGTCAATATGGTGGACATCAAAAAGTTTTATTTGCGGCTTCATAAAAAATCCTTAATAAATTTTGAGATGTTTATTTTACAGTCTATTTGTGACTGATTAGAAAAAAATTATATCACTCTTTAGCAATACACAATTCAAACTTAATAAATAAAGAATAAATAAACAGAAGGCGGGTTTATAAAGACTCTAGACCAAAAAAGTATTTGTATTTGAAGCAGAAGTTAAGGTGCTGTCTTTTTTATTTGAAATATGAAGCGGTTTCTGGCAATTGGGGCAAAAGTAAATGTAGCGGATAATTCCATCTGCCTCTAATTTACAAACCCATGCAGTAGTAATGTGCTTCTTACAATGCGGGCAATCACTATTTACAGTTTCTTTGTTTAATACTCTGGACATAAAGCTGATTCAGTTAGTAGAAGCAAATAATGTTTTACTTACGGGTGAAATTTACATGTTACGCAAGAAATTATAAAGCCCATTAAAACAAGTTGTGATTTGGAATAATTATGAGATTAAGTTAGACTGAAAATAAAAATTCAATCAAAACTTAAAAAAATTGTTGATTTCTTTCTTTATATGTATTATGTTCACACTGTATAATAAGCAGTTGCTTACAAACTATGATGAATCCCTCAACAAATAACTCACTATTAACAACAAACAAAAAGGAGATCTTATGAAAAAACATTTTCTAAAATCCGTTCTCGTTCTTTGTGTTGTTCTCTTCTCAAGTTCTCAAATATTTTCTCAATGGGTTGCACAAACAAGCGGTACCACAGTCACTCTAAGAGGCATTAAGGCAGTTAATGATAATGTGGTATGGGCGTGCGGTGCATCTGGTGTTGTAATAAAAACTACTAACGGTGGAACTACCTGGCGTGTGCTAACTCCAACACTTGCAACAGCAACAAATTACACTGTTGAATCATTTGATACAACAACAGCATGGGTTACTGGAACCGTTGGTGGTTTGGCAGATGTTAGTATTTGGAAAACTACTGATGGTGGTACAACCTGGGTTTCTCAATACAACAATCCCCTTGGATTTGGTGATGGCGTGAGATTTTTTAATGCTAATGATGGTGTTTACTATGGTGACCCTGATCCATGGCCATCAGGAAATTGGGAAATATTAACAACAAGTAATGGCGGGACAAATTGGAATCGTGTTCCAAGAACAAATTTCCCTCCTGCAGACAGCGTTAATGAAGAATTTGGTTCTGCAAATTCATTTGATGTATTTGGGAATAATGTATGGTTCAATACGTATTACAATGTAACCACAACGAATCCAGTGCATGTTTATCGCTCAACCAACAAAGGTTTGAACTGGACATCATATCCTATCCCATTTCCTTCTGGAGGTACCTATGCGTGTCTAGCATTTAGTAGTGCGGTAAATGGTGCAATCGGTTCTATAAATGGTGATCTCGGCACAACTGCAGATGGTGGTGCTACTTGGACATTTTCTACAATTGCAGGCGGTGTTTTTAGAGGAATGACAAATGTTCCTGGATTTAATACTTTTATTGCCGTTGGCGGCAGCGGGGCTTGTTATTATTCTGCAAATTTTGGTGCGTGGACGTCCTTACCAACCGGTTCGACTGCAGTATTGAGATGTATCGATGCTACGGCAAACTACGCATGGGCTGCTGGTAATAGCGGTACAATGTTAAAATTATCTGGTGCTCCTGTTCCTGTTGAGTTAACGTCATTTGTTGCCTCAATCATTGATAAAAACGTTACTTTGAATTGGACAACAGCAACGGAAATCAACAATCGCGGTTTTGAAGTTCAAAGAAAAAGTGTAACTGGAGACTTTGTTTCCATTGCATTTGTTGAAGGACATGGAACCACACAAGAAATTCAATCTTACGCTTTCACAGATAGAAATGTTGAATCCGGAAAATATTCATACAGATTGAAACAAATTGATTTCAACGGTGTTTACAGCTACTCCGATGTAGTTGAAGTTGATGCAAGAATTCCGGCTAAGTTTGGGTTAAACCAAAACTATCCGAATCCTTTCAACCCGGCAACAACAATCAGTTATGAGATTGCAAAGGAAACAGTCGTATCATTGAAAGTATATGATGTGATTGGAAACGAAATCGCAACTCTCGTAAATGAAACAAAAGCACCTGGAACCTATGAAGTAATATTCGATGCTTCGAACCTAAGCAACGGAGTTTACTTGTATAAGATTCAATCTGGAAACTTTACGGCTACGAAGAAATTAATTTTAATGAAATAAGCCCAACCCCCTCGCCAGTGGCGAGCAGGCTGCCCCTTCCCGAAGGGAAGGTGAGTTAAATTTAAAGGCGATCTTTTGATCGCCTTTTTTATTTGTGGTAAACCTTATTGAAACTATTTGCTTATTCACAGCAATCATGTTTTGAGTGATTTACTTGCTCTGCTGGTGTAATGGTCTTTAGTTTTGGACTTAAATAAGGAATTCCGAGATTTAATCCCCGTAGAATAAAAATTATTGCAAGCACAGCGGCAAACGCTGGAATTGCCCGATGAACTTTCTGCCGGAAGTTCTGCCCAAATAAAGTCGTAATCACAGAAGCCGAAAACATTGCAGGGATTGTTCCTATTCCAAATAGCGCCATGAAAAAAATACTTTTTTCGACATTCCCGAGAGCAACCGCTCCAGCAAGTGCAACATAAACAAATCCGCAGGGAAGAAACCCATTCAACACCCCAATTCCCAACAACGAAGTTTGGCTTCCATTTCTAAAAAGCACCCCTATTGATGATTGCAATGCCTTTGTTATTAGCCGAACTGGTTTTAGTTGGATGAAATAATTCTTTACACGAGAGGGTAGTAGAACCGTAATTAGGATGACAACACCAAGAACGATAGATACGATTTGTTGGTAACCTGCAAGGTTAATCTTTTGTCCGATTAGACCTATTATTAAGCCCATTATTGAATAAGTAATAACTCTGCCAAGGTTGTATAACATTCTTCCCGAGTAAAAACCTAATTTTGATTTACTTTGTGAAGGCAGTGCTAACGCAATCGGTCCGCACATGCCAATGCAATGCAAGCTGCCGAAAAAACCTAATGCTAAACCAGATAATATTTCCATACGATTTTAAAGTGATTAAGTTATGTGATAAAAATAGCTTATTCTTAATAGCCACGACCTTTAGGTCATGGGGTAATATATAGAATAACACATGGCTTTAGCCACAATTATTTCTCGAATGGGCTAAACCCCTTTACTCTCTCTTTAAATATGTCCCCGACATAAAGGATCTGTTGCACAACTTAATTAGCTCCGACATTTTCCCAAAGGGATGGTTTCGCCAATGCCGGAGATTAAAATTCGCGAAGGTAGTTCGGGCTTTAGCCCAAACGATTGTGAATATTTGGACTAAAGTCCTTCGGTTTCTTTAACTTTATTAAGCACGTTCTAAAGAACGTGCCTAGTGAAACAGAAAAGGACACTTATGTAACACTCCCTAAATGTCGGGGCTATTAAACTGGCAACTTTATGGAATCTGAACAACTAATTTATCATCACTGTTCGTTCAACCGAATAACTTTTACCATTCATAATCCATTTTAGATAAACTTTCCAATATCCTTTTTCAATCTTGGTTCCGTCAAACGCTGCTTCGCCTTTTTCATCAAGTTCAAATGTGAACTTAAAATCCTTGCCTGAATCTGATGGGCGATAGAAATAAATCTCGCTGTTGTTAATTCGTTTTGCTGTCGAATCTGGGAATATAACTTTTAATTGATTGTTTAGATATTGAACTTTAATTTCTTTGTTAAATTCTCTGCTTCTTTCTGCCTCATCAATTTGAGTTTGATACACAAGTGTTTTTTCATAATAATTATCTGTTACCAAATCAACTTTCTGGTTCATAAAATGAAATATCATTGCAAAAGATATAATCAAGAAAAGCATAATTGTGATTACTATTCCAGTGCCCCAATTTAATTTCATCTTAGCCGTTTCCTTTCTCTGTAACAGGTCCTAAAAATGATGTCTTAACTTCCTTTAACAGTTTCTTGTTCGAATAAACAGAAATAGTAATTGGCGTATTCATTTTGCTGATTGATGATTTGGGTAAAATAAGCAGGAATTTCGAATCATGTTTTTCTTGAGGTTTTAAATTTATTTCATCACCAAGCAATTTTAATTCACCTTCAGCATCTTTAATCTTTAGTTCAATCGGAGCAGGATTGAATGTTTTATTGATAATGTTCAGGTCATAAATATTGCTGAACTTATCATTGGGCTGTGCCTGAAAAAGCAATCCTGGAGTTCGCAAAATGTTTATTGAAAAATCACTTCTTGTTAACAATAAGTAGCTTAAGACTGAGAGAATAACCACAAGTATAGTGGAGTACAGAGCCATTCTCGGTGTGAAGTGAAATTTTTCTTTCTTTTCAATGCCGCGAAGTGAATCGTATCTTATCAATCCTCTTGGACGGTTAATTTTATCCATGACAGCATCACAAGCATCAATACAAGCCGAACAGTTTACACATTCAAGCTGAATACCGTTTCGTATATCAATTCCTGTTGGACAAACATCAACACACAAATAACAATCTATGCAATCACCTTGATTTTCTCTTGCCGCATTCTTTTTAAGTTTGCCTCTTGGTTCACCGCGCACATTATCGTAAGCAATTACGATTGAGTCTTGATCAAGAAGAACTCCTTGAAGTCTGCCGTACGGACAAACAATAGTGCAAGCCTGCTCACGGAAGTAAGAAAAAACCCAATAGAAAACTCCCGAAAATAAAAGCATCGAAATGAATCCTGTTAAATGTTTTGACGGAGGAGCAGTAATAATTTTTGTTAGTTCATCAATTCCAATTATATATGAAAGAAAAATGTTTGAGATAAAAAATGCAATTGCAAAAAATATAATTTGCTTTACTGTTTTCTTAAAAATTTTGTTTGATGTCCATGGTGCTTGATTTAACTTTTTCTGCTCCTTAAAATCACCTTCTATCCAATACTCGATTTTTCTAAAAACCATTTCCATGAATAATGTTTGCGGACAAGCCCAACCGCAAAATACTCGTCCAAATATTACCGTGAATAAAATTATGAAGACTGCGAGTGCGATTATTGCAAGAGCGAATAAATGGAAATCGTGAGGACCGAATGGAATGGAAAACAAAATAAAATTTCTGTTCGGAAAATCGAAAAGTAAAAATGGATGTCCATTAACTTTAACAAATGGAGCAATTACTAAAAATAGGATTAAGAATATGCTTACAATAGTCCGGGCGTTATAGAAACGGCCTGATGGTTTTTTAGGATAAATCCATTGTCGTTTTCCTTCCTTCGTAACAGTAGCGAGATGGTCGCGGAAGGATTCCTCGGTTTTAGCATCACCCATTATTTCTTCTTACATCATTATAGTTATGTGCAATTTTGTTAATTCATTCAACACTCATAATTCCGTCCATCAAAGGGGAGTTAATGTTCGATATTCGACAGTTCATTGCGTAATGAATATCGAATAAAGAATATCGATGTTAGAGCTTTGACTGCTTTACGGAATCCTGCTCAACATAAAGAACACCCTCTGGCGCTTTTGGATTAGGAGGATTTGTTCCTCTAAGAGTCAAAATAAAACTTGAAACCTCCTGCATTTGTTTTGGATTAAGCTGCGTTTTCCAGCTTATCATTCCTTTTTCCGGCACACCATTTTTCACTGTAGCAAAAATGTTTTTTATTCCGCCGCCATGAATCCAATAATCATCAGTAAGATTTGGCCCAACTAATCCGCCGCCTTTTTCAGTATGACATACTGCACAGTTCTTAACAAATATGTCCTTGCCAGAATTAAGTGCCGATACATCTGTTAAAGCTGTTAAAGTATTCTCATCTAACAAAGCACCGGATTTAACCATTTCAATCCTTTTCAGTTCAGCCATTTTTATTTCCTCATTGTACTCGGTTGCCTGAACATCACCGGAAGATAATACGTGATAGAATATCATGTAAATAATTCCGAAAACAACTGTACCATAAAAAAGAAAATTGAACCACGGTGGAATTTTGTTATTAAGTTCACGAATACCATCATAAGCATGGTCGAACATTAAATCTTTTTCTTTTTCAATCGGTTTAAGTCCTACCAAGTAGTCTTTTATTTTTTGAAATCCGAGAGAGAACTTGGTTTCCCGCTTAACTTCTTCACCCATTCCGAAGTAGAGAAACCCGATAACAATTAAAACCACTACAAATATTAGGGCAACAGCAACAATGTCGTAGTAGGATTTGGTTAATTCGCCGCTCTCAGTTTGTGCGAAAGTATTCTGCACAAAAAAGAAGAGAAGGATGAGCAATAATTGTTTGGTTGTTAATAGAGTTTTTTTTCTTAATGACATATTATTCACCTTTTAAGTTTTGTGAATTGTTTTCAGGTTCAAGAGGTAATTGTGCCATTTTCTTTATATAACTTTTGTCCATTCTTATTATTCTAGCAGCAACAATTGTAAAGAAAAGCATGAAAATTATAAGAGCAATAGCCGCATAAACATCGGCACCGTTAATTGATTGAAGTACTTCCTTATACATGACTATTCTTTCCTATCTATTTTCGGCTGTTTGATTTAATTTGATATCAGTTCCTAATCTTTGCAAGTAAGCGATCAGAGCAATAATCTCTTCATCACCCTCAACACCGATTCCATTTTTTTGAAGGTCAAGCGCAATCTGCTGAGCTTGCTTTTGCAAATCGCCTTTTGCAATTATTTCATAATCTGCAGGGTAAGGCACACCGAAATTTCTAAATGTTTTTATCTTTGCTTCAAGATTTGAATAATCTAGTTTGTTTGTTGTTAGCCATGGATAATTTGGCATTATAGAATTGGGAGACATTGAGCGAGGATTTTCCATGTGATAATAATGCCATAAGTTTGGGTACTTCTTACCCTCTCTCCATAAATCTGGACCCGTTCGTTTTGATCCCCAAAGGAATGGATGTTCATAAACATATTCTCCAGCTTTTGAGTATTCGCCATAGCGTTCAGTTTCAGATCTAAACGGGCGCACTAACTGTGAATGACAGCTATTACATGCTTCGCGGATGTAAAGATCTCTTCCTTCTAATTCTAATGGTGTGTACGGCTTTACGCTTGCAATTGTTGGAATGTTTGATTTAACCAAAAAAGTAGGAATGAACTCAACTATTCCGCCAATCAATATCACCACAAGTGATAAAAGTGCAAATTGAATTGGTTTTCTTTCTAACCAGCGATGCCTGGTTTCTTTTTCAGAATGTTGTGATGAACTAATTAATGCTGGTGCTTCAGCGTCTTCGTTATTGGTAAACTTACCTTGCTTGGCAGTTTTGATTAGGTTATAAACTCCCAAACAAATTCCAGTGAAGTAAAGCAATCCGCCTGTGGCTCGAATCATATACATGGGAATAATCTGCAAAGTGGTTTCAAGGAAATTTGGATACTGTAAAGTTCCAAGCGGAGTAAATTCTTTCCACATCGAAGCTTGAGTTATCCCGGACCACCACATTGAAAGTGCATAGAATACAATTCCCAACGTGCCCAGCCAGAAATGTACATTTGCCATTTTCTTAGAAAACAGTTCTGTTTTATACATTCTTGGAATTAGCCAATAAAGCATTCCAAAAGTTAGGAATCCATTCCAACCCAATGCTCCAACATGAACGTGCCCAATAATCCAATCTGTAAAGTGAGCTATAGCATTAACATTTTTAAGTGACAGCATTGGACCTTCAAAAGTTGCCATACCATAAGCCGTAACCGCAACAACCATGAATTTTAGTATCGGGTCTGTTCTAACTTTATCCCAAGCACCTCTCAATGTTAAAAGACCATTTATCATTCCGCCCCATGAAGGGGCAATCAGCATGATTGAAAAAACAGTTCCTAATGATTGAGCCCAATCAGGTAATGCTGAGTATAGTAAATGATGGGGACCTGCCCAGATGTAAAGAAAGATTAAAGCCCAAAAGTGAAGAATGGATAATTTATAAGAATAGACTGGTCTATTCGCAGCTTTCGGTAGATAGTAATACATCAATCCCAAGAACGGTGTTGTTAAGAAGAAAGCAACAGCATTGTGTCCGTACCACCATTGAACCAACGCATCTTGCACTCCGGCATATATTGGATAGCTTTTAAGAAAAGATACCGGAATCTCAATGGAGTTAACAATATGAAGAACAGCTACTGTTACCCATGTTGCAATATAAAACCAGATTGCAACATACATGTGACTTTCTCTTCGTTTGATGATTGTGCCAATCATGTTTATTCCAAATGCAACCCAAACCAAAGTGATTGCTATGTCAATCGGCCACTCAAGCTCAGCGTATTCTTTGCTGGTTGTAAACCCCAAAGGTAAAGTTATAGCTGCTGCTACAATGATCAATTGCCATCCCCAGAAATGAATATTGCTGAGCAAATCGCTGAACATTCTTGCTTTACACAATCTCTGGAGGGAATAATAAATTCCCATGAAGATGGCATTTCCCACAAAGGCAAATATCACCGCATTTGTGTGAAGTGGTCTGATTCTGCCGAAAGTCAGCCATGGAGTATTAAGGTTTAATGCCGGAATGAATAACTGAGTTGCAATTATTAATCCGACAAGCATTCCAACGACTCCCCAAAGCAAAGTTGCAATGGCAAAGTTTTTTACGATCTTATTATCATAACTGAATTTTTCAAGCTCCATAGAGCTTCCTCCTTGATGATTTAAGTAAATTATTCTTCAACTTTAGATTTTTGTTCATCTTCTAAAATTATTCTTACCGAAGGTGTGTAAGTATCTTTGTATTGACCGCTTTTAACAGCCCAAATAAATGCTATAAGAAAACCGAAAGCAACGAATAAACTGATTCCAATTAAAACAACTATGACTGTTATAACAGACCTTCCCTTTTTGCTAAAAAGTTTGTAGATAATGTTGCAAATATAACAACAGAAATTGAACTAATCGGCATCAATATGGCAGCAACTATTGGAGTTAATGCTCCTTCCAGCGCAAAGGTTAAACCGATTAGATTATAAACAAAAGAAATTATGAAACTTAGAATAATGACTTTTATACTTTGCTTTGAATACTTTAAGAAGATTGTGATTTTATTCAGTTCGGATGCATCAAGAATTGCATCGCAAGCAGGTGAAAAGTTGCTTATGTCTTCAGTTACTGAAACACCGATATTGCTTTGGGCCAATGCACCAGCATCATTTAAGCCATCACCTATCATTAAAACTTTTTTGTTGAATGACTGAATCAACTTAATAAAATCCAATTTTTCTGATGGAGATTGTCTAAATCGAATTCTCGAACTGATACCGAATATTTTTCCCAGATTATCTTTTTCACCTTCATCATCTCCTGAAAGAACAGATAAGTCATAATGTTTTGATAAATCTTTAATTGTACCTTCGATTCCTTCGCGGTAAACATTTGAAATGCTAAAGTTTCCGAACACTTCATCATCAATCGAAACAAAGACGTTCGTATTAAAATCAAATATTCTTTGTTCATGGGCGCTATCTGGGGGTAAATCTTGAGCCGTTACAAATACTTTTGAACCAAGTTTAATCTTTTTACCAAGAATTTCTCCTTCAATACCTTTTCCTTGCAATTCCTTGAAAGAATTCACATTTAAATTCGCCTGGCATTCAAGCGAATCAAAAATCTTTTTGCTAAGCGGATGAGTTGAGTTCTTCACAAGCGATTTTATCAAGATAAAATCAAGATCGGTCAGTTCTTTTCCCGAGTATTTTATTTTTGATTCTGATGTTTGAGTGATAGTTCCGGTTTTATCAAACACTATTTGGTTTATTTTGGCAAGTTCTTCAATCACGTGAGCATTTTTAAGATAAAATTTATTCTTGCCGAAAATTCTAATTGTATTACCTAACGTGAATGGAATTGAAAGAGCAAGCGCACAAGGACAAGCAACAATCAATACTGCTGTAAACACATTCATCGCTGTGTGAAAACTTGAAGGAAGCCAAAATAAGAATCCTGCAATTGCAATAAACAAAATAATTATTGTAAAATATTTACTAACCGTGTTAGATATTGTTGAAAACTTTGATTTGGTTTGATTTCTAAATGCCTCATTGTTCCAAAGCCGTGTGAGATAGCTTTGAGATACATCCTTAATTACTTCAAGCTCAATTGCAGAACCAATTTGCTTACCGCCGGCATATACCATTTCACCTAAAACTTTGGGAGATAACTTAGACTCACCAGTGACAAAGCTGTAATCAATGTTTCCCTCACCGCCAAATATGACCGAATCTGCCGGAATAATTTCATTGTTGCGAATAATAATTCTATCTCCAACGTTGAGTTTTGAAACGGGGATAGAAAATTCCGAATCATCCCTTTTCAGAATTACTGATAGTGGAAAATACGATTTATAATTCCGTTCAAAATTCAAAGTTTCGTAAGTTTTATTTTGAAAGAATTTGCCAATAAGTAGAAAAAACACAAGACCAGTCATTGAATCAAAATAACCAGCACCGGTTTGAGTAATAACCTCAAAGGCACTTCGCAGAAAAAGTAGAAGTATTCCGAGTGAAATAGGGACATCAATGTTTAAGATATTTTTCCGCAATCCTTTGAATGCAGAGATGAAATAATCTGAACTTGAATAAAAGAAAACTGGAAGCGATAAAATCAGATTCAGCCAACCGAAAAATTTAATGAAAAAGCTATCACTCATGTCTATATTCAAGTATTCTGGAAAGCTGAGCAACATAATATTTCCAAAGCAAAAACCAGTAATACCAATCTTATAGATAAGCTTTTTGTTTGTTGATTGAAGTTTTTTCCCTTCTGCATCTTCTAAATTTATTTGCGGTTCATAACCAATAGAGGTGAGAAGCTGAACCGTTTCTTTTAAACTAATTTTTTGCGGATTGGATTTTACTGTAACATTCTTTTTAAGAAAATTAACCTCGGAGTGAATGATTGCCGGATTTAACTTATACAGATTTTCTAACAGCCAAATACATGAGCTGCAGTGCATCTGCGGGATGTAGAATGTTGCGATGAAAAGTTTATCGTCTTTAAACTCAGCAAGCTTATTTGCGATTTCTGGATCGTCAAGATAGTCGAAGTTCTTATGAATAAGATTTTGCGGGGTGATACCCGGAGTTTCATCAATTTGATAGTACTTGCAAAGGTTATTCTTTTCTAATATTTCATAAACTGCCTTGCATCCATTGCAGCAAAAAGATTTTCCATCTTCAATAATGCTGTTATCGCGGCATTCAAGTCCGCAATGATAGCACAATGTTTTACTTATAATTTTGTCTTTGTCTTGCATTAAAAGAGTTTTTAGTTAAACATCTTAAAATTTTTATGGAAGATTATCTGGGATAAAAACTGCCAAGTAATCAGAATTTTGGTCAACAAATTATGATTAAATCTGAAATAATAAAACCATTTTGGGATATGGGATTCTATTGAGCAACCTTGCTGAAATAATCTTTCATTTAATCAACAAATTACAACCAAAGGCGCTTTATACCACTCAAAGATAAGGTGATGGGTTATTTCATCGGATGATTACGATATTACTAAGGTTTCGAAGTTCCAATATTCATCTTATAGTAGTGTAGTAGGCGTAGTCGTTAACCTTAGTAAAAAACAAAAACAAATCAATAAACCTTATCACCTTCTTTGCAAAAACTATTTTACTTCAGTCAAGAGTTGGTATAATCCTCCAAGTCACCCTAAGTTCCCATTTCATAAGTGTGATTTGAGCATTATCAAACCCAAAATTGTTTTTTTAATTCACTTGCCAATTCATATCTTTCACCCCCATGAAACTTTTATTCTCATACGCAAAGCAATATAAAAAACTAATATTTCTTGCACTGTTTCTTGCTGCTGTAAATCAGATATTTTCTTTGCTTGATCCGTGGATTTTCAGAATAGTGATTGATAAATACGCAACAAAATTTCAACAGTATTCAACCGGTGAATTCTTCCGGGGCGTTGGAATACTTCTCCTTGCAGCAGTCGGCGTTGCCTTCGTCTCAAGAGTTGCAAAAAATTTCCAGGATTACTACGTAAATGTGATTACTCAAAAGCTCGGTGCGCAAATTTATTCCGATGGAATTAGACATTCACTTGAACTTCCTTACCAACAATTCGAAGATCAGAAAAGCGGGCAAACACTTGGTGTTCTTCAAAAGGTTAGAAGCGATGTAGAAAGATTAATCTCTGCGGCAATAAATGTTCTATTCACCACACTTGTGGGAATTATTTTTGTAACAATCTATGCGGTAAATATTCATTGGTTGATTGCACCGGTTTACTTTGCCACAATTCCTATACTCGGAATAATTAGCTCTGTACTTAGCAAAAAAATTAAATTACTTCAAAAAACAATTGTTGGTGAAACAACTGCTCTGGCCGGGACAACAACGGAATCTTTACGCAACATTGAGCTTGTAAAAAGCTTGGGTTTAGGACAGCAGGAAATAAATAGACTAAACAGCACCACAGACAAAATTCTTGCTCTCGAACTTCGGAAAGTTCGCTACATCCGCAAGTTGAGTTTCATTCAAGGAACATCGGTTAATTTTATCCGTACATGCATTCTTTTCTTAATGCTGTATTTGATTTTTATTCGGGCAATAACGGTTGGCGAGTTTTTCTCTCTCTTTATTTACTCATTTTTTATTTTCGGTCCTCTTCAAAGTTTGGGTGATATAATAAATATTTACAGAGAAACCGAGGTTTCTTTGAATAACTTTGAAAATCTTATGAAACTTTCTCCCGAAACGAAACCAAATGTTCCTGCTTTGATAAATGAAATTGAACAGCTTGAGTTCAAGAGTGTCGGTTTTAAGCATCAGTCATCAAACAAACATGCATTGGAAGATATTTCATTCAAAGTAAGCAAAGGTGAAACAATTGCGTTTGTCGGTCCTTCTGGAGCAGGAAAAACAACGCTGGTAAAGCTATTAGTTGGATTATACACTCCACAAACAGGTAAAATTCTTTATAACAGTTTTCCCGGTGATAAAATCAATTTTGATAATCTGCGGGAACGAATTGGTTTTGTTACCCAAGACACACAACTTTTTTCGGGTACAATAAAAGAGAATTTGATGTTTGTTAACATGAATGCCACCGAACAAGATTGTCTGGATGTTTTGAAAAAAGCTTCAGCAAACAGCTTGCTTTTAAGAGCAGATAAAGGATTGGATACAGTAATTGGTGAGGGCGGAGTTAAAGTTTCTGGCGGTGAAAAACAGCGGCTATCAATTGCAAGAGCGTTACTTCGCAAACCCGATCTTTTGGTTTTTGATGAAGCAACTTCCGCACTCGATTCCTTAACTGAAGAAGAAATCGGAAAAACCATTAGAGAAATTTCAGCAAGTAAAGATTTAATTACAATTTTAATTGCTCATCGTCTTTCAACAGTTATGCATGCTGATAGAATTTATGTTTTAGAACGTGGAAAAATCATCGAATCGGGAAAGCATGATGAACTTGTTGAACTGCATGGATTATACTACGCAATGTGGCGTCAGCAAATTGGGGAAAAGGAAATAGTTGAGATTAATGGATTAAGCGGCGATTGATGGTATTGTAAATGAATGTTTGAATCTTCTTACCAATTTTCGAATCAAATCCTATAAAAAAGGAGTTAAAGTGAAGAAAAATTTTTTGGCAGTAGTTTTATTGATGATGATCTTCGCAGGTTGTAAAAGCAGCACGACAAACGATGATCTCAATTGGCAGGAAAATCTTGAGTCTGCATTGCAGCAAGCCAAACAAGAAAATAAAGCAGTGCTTGTGAATTTTACTGGAAGCGATTGGTGTATTTGGTGTAAAAGATTGAGCGATGAGGTATTCTTAAAAAGTGAGTTTGAGAATTTTGCAGATAAAAAATTGATCCTCGTTAAGCTTGATTTTCCCCGAAGCATTGAACAAGCAACAGAAACTAAAATTTATAACAACAATCTGGCACAAAGGTTTGGTGTGCAGGGTTTTCCAACAATACTTTTGTTTAACTCAGCAGGTAAGCTGGTTCTAACAACTGGATATCAACCCGGCGGGGCTGTGAATTACATAAACCACATAAAAGAGTACATGTAGCAACTAGATACTTTCTTCCCAATTGGATTGCTCATTTCCCAATTGGTTCGTAGAAATATATATTGTAGAGCGAGATTCATCTCGTCTGACCTCAATCCAATTAATTTATTTTCTTAAACGAAATAAATTTTGCTCTACGACTATCATACAGCCTCTTAAAGAGAATAGATTGTTCCGAATTAGACGGGTTACTACATTTTGCGGCAGAGCGTTAGCGGTATATACCTAAATTGTTAATGACTCGAATTACTTCTACCTATTTAATTCAATTTCCCTCCTTTTCCCTTTCCCAAACTTGCCTTAACTTTACAGTAAAAATAAAATCAAGTTCATAAAACAATCCGTTTCAGGCGGACAATTAAACAGTTTAACAGTATAGCAATTAAAAAGGATCAAGATGATTAGAAATTTCCTATTCGCCGTAATTTTAACAACCCATTTAGCTAACTCCCAACCAATTTACGACCTCATTCCCCCAATCAATCTTTATCAGAATCAAACAACAAAAATTTTGATAAGCGATTTGTTTTACGCTGATGATTATAATGTTGAGTTTCTTGCAAGTCCCAATTCGGAGGTCGGTTATGATGCGGTTTCAAAAGAAGTTTCGCTTACACCAAAAGATAATTTTTCCGGTATTGGCTTAGTTACTTTCAAATTAAACAACTCGACTTACGAAATTCCGGTTAAGCTGATTAAAAGTAAGATGTATTTATTCACATATAAACCCACTCCAACGGATAAACAAGTAAATCTATTCGGACAGTTCAATAGTTGGGACCGTCAAAATCTTCCAATGAAAGACACAAATGGCGATGGTGTTTTGGAAATTGAAATTCCTCTCGATCCAGGAAGGTACGAATACAAATTTTATGTTGACGGCAAAGAGCTTGTTGATCCGGCAAACCCTGTTAAAGTATCGAACGGCATGGGTGATTTTAATTCTGTAAGAGTAATTGAGGAAGCTGCGGCTGATAAATTATTTCTTCATGTGCTTGGAATGGAAAGTTCTGCTGATGATATTAAACTGAAATTTTATCTCGAGAGTCTTGATAAAAGTCTGCTTGTAAATAAAGAAGATGTTATTGCTTTAATTGACAATCAAAAAATCCCTCCTAATCAGATAACTATAAACGGAAGAGAAATAACTCTTACTGTTAAAGGTAAAGAGAGATTTGGCAGCCACATTGTCAGGGTTGCCGCCAACAGATTTGGGAAATCAACAAACATTCAGATGGTTCAAATTCTTGATGGAAAAGTTGCCGGAACAGGCGATCACAAAAGTTTGAATGATCAAATAATTTACTGTATGATGATTGACAGATTTAACAATGGCGATCCCTCGAATGATAATCCAATTAAGCACGATTCACTTTTCACT
This sequence comes from uncultured Ignavibacteriaceae bacterium, assembly GCA_964613805.1. Lineage (GTDB taxonomy): Bacteria > Bacteroidota > Ignavibacteria > Ignavibacteriales > Ignavibacteriaceae > XYD12-FULL-36-8. Next base: position 48,227 of record CAZTJF010000001.1, read on the forward strand.
CCGGCAAATTATCAAGGCGGCGACTTACAAGGAATAATCAACAAGATTGAAGATGGATATTTTGAATCTCTAGGCGTAAACACTTTTTGGATTTCACCGATTGTTGATAACACTAACGATGCTTATAGAGAATATCCGGCTCCTCACCGCTATTACACTGGTTATCACGGCTATTGGCCCGTATCATCAACCAAAGTTGAAGAGAAATTCGGCGATATGAAACTTGCAAAAGGACTTGTGGATAAGGCACACAGCAAAAACATGAACGTTTTGTGGGATTATGTTGCTCATCATGTTCACGAAGGACATTGGATGTGGAAAGATCACCGTGATTGGTTCGGCACTTACGAACTTCCAAATGGAAGATTGAATTTAAGATTGTGGGATGAGTATCGTCTTACAACCTGGTTTGAGCCGTACATGCCTTCATTTGATTTTGTAAGTTCTTATGAAGTGCTTGAGTTTATGACTGACAACGCTGTCTGGTGGCTGAAGGTTACAGGTGCGGATGGTTTCCGTCACGATGCTGTCAAGCATGTTCCAAACGAATACTGGCGGCAGCTCACAAAAAAGATTAAGAGTGAAGTTGAAATTCCTTTGAAGAAAAAAATATATCAGATTGGTGAATCTTTCGGTGGAATTGATTTGATTGCTTCTTATGTAAGCAACGGGCAGTTAAATGCGCAATTCAATTTTAATCTTTATGATGTTGCGATCCCGACTTTTCTCGATGAGAAAGCATCATTCAAAATGCTTGATTATCAAATGCAGAAAAGCTTCCAAGTTTTTGGTTACAACAACTTGATGGGCAACATAATGGATAGTCATGACAAGATACGTTATATGGCTTATGCGGATGGCGATCTTGAAATAAATGATGCAAAAGCAAGTGAAATTGCTTGGAATAATCCGCCGAAAGTTGATAATCCATCGAGCTATGAAAAGCTGAAACTTCATCTAGCGTACTTGCTTACAATTACAGGAATACCAATTATCTATTACGGCGATGAAATTGGAATGACTGGCGCTGCCGATCCTGATAACAGAAGAATGATGAGGTTTGGTAATCAGCTTAATGCTTATGAGAAACAAACTCTGAAAGATGTTAGTAAGCTTATTCACATTCGCAAAGATCATTCTGCTTTGCGTTATGGAGATTTTCTAACTCTTCAGGCAGATGAGAATGTTTATGCCTACTTGCGATCAGATATGAACGAAAGAATTCTTACGATTGTTAATAAAAGTACTAATCCGCAAAGTTTGGAATATATTCTTCCCGGAGTTTACAAAATCAATACGGCAAAAGACCTTGTTTCCGAGAAAGAGTTTTATACAATAAATGATCGATTGAAAGTTGATGTTGGAGGGGTAGGATATCTAATTTTAGAATTGAAATAGAAAATTAATTATAATGGTCATATTCAAAAGCTAAGTTTTAGTTAGATTAGCAATCATTAAATTTAATTTAGAATTAAACTATGACAAACGAAAAATTTTTGAATGCATTAGCAAATGGTAAGGTCGATGTAATCATAGAATTTCTTGATTTACTGGACAAATTAAAAATTGATTATTGCTTGATCGGAGGACTGGCTGTAAACGCTTATGCCGAGCCTGTAGTAAGTATGGATTTAGATTTAGTTCTTGCCCTGGCGGATACTGATAATTTGATTAAACACGCTTCAGCTAAATTTAAAATAGAAAATGTTCCTCACAGCATTAACCTAACTCACCCTAAATCTGATTTAAGAATTCAAATTCAGACTGATCCACGGTATCAGTATTTTATTGCCAATGCTGTAGAGAAGCAGGTCATGGGTTATGAATTTAAGGTGGCCAAACTTGAGGATGTGCTGCAAGGAAAATTATGGGCCTACCAGGATGAGCAAAGACGAAAAAGTAAACGACAGAAAGACCTTGCGGATATAATGCGGCTTGTCGAGACACATAAGCACCTTTTTGACCTTCTCCCACCTGATGTTAAGGAAAAGTTTTAAAAAAATTTTATTTATCAAATGATTGAATTGATCAGATGAAACACATAGAATTTCTCGGGGGAATTATTTTTAAGTGTAAAAATCAGAATAAGGTGATTGTTGCTTATTCGTATTCTGTAAATTGAAACTTATAGAAACCAGAAAACAAGGAGATCGAAAAAATGGCTAAACTATCAATAACATACGGCTTAATTTTTATTTTAATGGGACTGGTAAGCTACTTTGGAATAAGCAGCGAAAGCATAACTGCACTTATTCCGGCTTTCTTTGGTATTCCAATGCTTATATTGGGCTGGCTTGGATTAAATGAAAAATATCTAAAACATGCGATGCACGGAGCGGCAGTGTTCATGCTGCTTGGATTTTTTGGAACAATCAGTGGATTGATAAAATTCTTCAAAATGCTTGGCGGAATTCAACCTGAAAGACCAGCTGCTGTAACTATTCAGGCAATTATGGCTGTTCTATGTTTAGCGTTTTTAGTTTTCGCGGTCAAATCATTTATTGATGCAAGAAGAAACAGAAAAGAATAAATTATATGAATAAAAATTTTCCTGTCACCCTTCGACCTGTCTCAACTTGTCAGTCGAGCCAAGGCAGGCAAGCTCAGAGTGACATTTTTTCCAAAATTGTCAGATTTCGACAAGCTCAATCTGACAGAGTACATTTTAAACTATATTTCTATGCTTTCATTCTTGCAGCACTATTTCTGTTTTCATGCGATAAAGAAAAGAACCAAGCAAGCAGTAACTTGGAATCATCCATGAACAGGATTGCAGAGCAGTATGTCAAGCTTGTGCTGAAAATTGGAATTTATGATTCCGATTATGTTGATGCTTACTATGGTCCCAAAGAATGGATGCCGGGAAACAAATTGTCTGCAGTAAGTGATTCTGCTTCTATTCAAGGTTTGTATGATGAAGCCGGAAAATTATTAGATTCGCTTGAAAGTTTAAGTAAAGAGAAAGCCGATGAAATTCAAACTTTGCGTTACAGATTTCTTTACAAACAAATCCTTGCCGTAAGAACAAAAGTATTCATGCTTGCCGGAGGAAAATTATCTTTCGATGAAGAAGCAAAGGCTCTTTATGATGTAGAGGTTCCGACCTTCGATTCTTCATACTTTCAAAATATTATTAACGAAATAGATAAGCTATTGCCGGGTAAAGGCAGTGTTACCGACCGCTGGCAGGAATACAAAAAGCAATTTGTCATTCCAACTGAAAAATTAGACAAAGTGTTCCAAACCGCCATAAATGAATGCCGAAAAAGAACCTTACAGTATATTAAACTTCCAGCAAAGGAATCTTTTAAAGTTGAATACGTAAAAGGACAGCCTTGGAGCGCTTATAATTGGTTCAAAGGAAATTCCTTCAGCTTAATTCAGATTAACACTGATTTACCAAGTCATATTGAGCGAGCAACACATCTTGCTGCGCATGAAGGTTATCCTGGTCATCATGTTCTTAATGTTCTTTTAGAAAAATTATATCGTGAAAGAAATTGGGTTGAGTATTCAATTTATCCGTTATTCAGTCCGCAATCTTTAATTGCAGAAGGTACTGCTAACTATGGGATAGAGGTTGCTTTTCCAGGTGATTCGCAAGTGGACTTCGAAAAAGAAATTTTATTTCCCTTAGCAGGTTTAGATCCATCTAAATCAAATAACTATTATAGAATAACAAAACTTTCACAGAATCTTAATTATTCCTCAAATGAAGCTGCGCGAAATTATCTTGATGGCAATTGGAATAAAGATCGGACTGTTTATTGGCTGCAAAAATACAATCTTGTTTCTAAGGAAAGAGCAGAACAGAATTTGAAATTTTTTGAAAAGTATCGAAGCTATGTCATTAATTATAAACTCGGTAAGGATATAGTGAAAAATTATATCGAGAAGAATGGCGGAACATCCGATAACGATAAATTGAGGTGGGCATTATTTGAAAAAATTATATCAACCCCCCAAACACCCTCAGGACTGAAATGAAACCAGATGATAATTTCGGCAGCAGTGTAAAGTTTTTTATCGCTGTAATAGCTCTTACTGTAATTGGAATTGTACTTAAGGAGCTTTCCAATATTTTTGTGCCGTTTGTAATAGCATATTTTTTATTCTTTGTTTTTGCACCCTTAAATATGCGGCTCAAACGAATTAAGTTTCCATTATTTGCAATCATTCTTCTCGATATCATAATAACTTTTTTGTTTTCCTGGGGTATTTCAAAAATCATCATCAGTTCATTTCTGAGCTTTGGTGAAAGTCTGCCGATTTATGAAAGTAAACTGAATGATATTATCAGCAGTACAGCGATATCAATCGGGATTACCGATCCGTTCTTCACGAAGTTTTCATTACAGAATGTTCTTTCAAGAATTAACTATCAAGCTTTGGTTGGGGGAGTCTTCACTTCTACGTTTTCGGTGATGGGAAATATTCTTTTCATACTTTTCTTTTTCGTATTTGTTATTTCCGGACATGATTCGGTGTACGATGTTATCCGAAATCATTACGTGGAGATTAAGATGAAGATTAAGTTAAAGAATCTGAGGAAAGAGTATTCAAAGAAAGAAGAAAGTATCGAAAACACTAAGCTGTTTGAGCAAAAGATAGCAGAAGCCGAAGATCAAGAAAGCAGAAAAATATCGGATACCTTTAAATCAATTACGGATCAAATTCAGCGTTATGTTATCACAAAAACAGGAATGAATTTAGGTGCGGGAGTAACTGTTGGAATCGCGCTTTCGATCTTCGGATTAGATTTTGCAATTATCTGGGGTGTATTTGTTTTCCTATTTAATTTTATTCCAACAATTGGATCTACAATTGCTTTGATTCTCCCTGTTCTAATGGCTTTAATTCAATCCGAATCAATAAGCTATGCGTTGTTTATCGCTGTTGTAATTGCTGGATTACAAACCGTCTTTTTTAATTTACTCGAACCGATGATTATCGGTAAGCGGCTGAATCTAAACCCCATTGTAATTTTGTTTTCGGTTTTAATCTGGGGCTACATTTGGGGAATTCCAGGAATGCTTCTTTCAGTTCCTCTCACTGCTATTATAAAAATTATTCTCTCCAATTCAGAATCCCAGCATATGCATTTTATTAGTGATTTGATGAGTGCGAGCAAATAGAATATTCTTTCTACGTATAAATACGAGCGAAACGAAGAATCTCACACTTAAAATCTAGCAGTTTACAGTAAAAGTCATGAAATTGAATAGAACTTATCAATACCCTGTTTAACAGATACAAATTTTTTTTGATCCAATGCAACCTCAGCAAGCATTTCAGTTAACTTTTCTTTTGTCATCCTCTCAAAATCTTTTTCCAAAGGAGTAATGCACACACCTCCTAAATCAACTGAAGCCGGACTAAGTAAAATTTTATCTTCTCCCTCAAGAAAATAATGTGATGAACGATGCTTTTCTCTCAAAAACACAATGACCCTCCATCCAAATTCTTCTTCGTATGAAGCAATAATGTTCATCATTGGTTCTTCTCTGCTTTCGGTAACAGATGAATAAATTTCATACAACTTATCAAAGGTAGTTGCAAGCTTTTCACTGTTTAAACTTTCGAATGAAATCATTCGCCTGATGCCATCATCAATTGCATGAACTGTTAATTCATCATTCTCAATGAGAAGCTCGCCGAATTCATTTTTAAGCTGATGAAAATCATCCATGATCGGCACAAAATTTTTTGTACCTGCTTGAAAATGAAAATGATCGGGTGCCGAGGCACCACATTTTGGTCCATTGTACGCAACAACGTAATGCTTTGATAAATCTTTAGACAATTTCAGTATTAGTGAGAAATTATTTTTTATCTGCTGAGGAATATGATTGATGTTTGGAATGGTGAAATGCTCTGGAAAAATCGGATACGGATTGCCAAGGATTAAATATTCATCCTCACACAAAATTCCTTTTTGTCCTTCCGGTAAATTAGCGGGACACAAAAAACATTTTCTCTCATTAATAGATTTTTCATCAACCTTTGCGCATGTAGAAATATATCTGCCAGGATTAAATTGAATCTTCATTCTAAAACCATCAAACTGAAATGTTTTGGTTCTTATATCCTTCAGCAATTCGTACCCATCGCGGAGCTGCTTCCAAGATTTTTTTTGATCATCAAGTAACTGTCTTGCCGCTTCACCAAAATCAGATTTGGAGATCAGTTTTTCAATTAGAGGATTTCTTAGGATTACTTTTTCGATCATAATTATAGCGGTTGGATATTAATCTGCGAAAATCAGCCTGATCTGCGTCATCAGCGTTCTATTAATTTTCGTTCTTTCTTTGCCGTGCGAGCATTTCAAAAGTACGAATACGATCTTTGTATGTATTGTGAGCATTTTGTTTCTCAATTGATAGAGACGCATCCGAATTTCCCTCCCATCTTCGACAAACATATATTGATTCGTAAATTCTGCCAATCTGGTAGTCGCGGGACATAGCAAGCACAACCGCATAATCTTCACCGTAACTAACATTCGGGATTTTTACTTTGCGTAAAATTGGAGTGTAGTAAGCACGCGGTGCACCAAGGCCATTTATTCTTAAAGCATTATTTCTGCCATTGTCAGGAGTCCATTCTTTATGATCAATTAAGCCTGGTGGAATTTCGTTAAGATTAAAATCGGTCAATTGATAGGAACCAATTACAACCGCACATTTTTCTTTTCTGAAAACATCAATGATTTTTTGCAGAGTGGTTTCATCTTTGTAAATATCATCGCTGTCAAGCTGAACAGAAAACCTACCGCAGTTTTGGTTATGAACTCCTTCATTCCAGCATCCGCCGATCCCAAGATCCGTTCGTGAAGGAACAACATGAAATACTCTCTTATCCTTTGCGGAATCTTCACGAAGTATACTCGAAGTCCCGTCGGTTGAATGATTATCAACAACAATTAGGTTAAAAGGGAAATCAGTTTTTTGCTTCAGCACAGATTTAACGGCATCCCCAATTGTTTTCGCTCTATTCTTAACTGGAATAATTACAGATGCTTCGTACTTGAATTCACCTTTGCTCAAATTTATTTTCTTAAACTTTGGTTCAAGATAAACTTTGATCTTTTTAAGATGAGCGGTAACAGCTTTCTCCATTTCAATTTGAACGTCACGATTCTTCGGATTTACGTAATCAAAAAGCTTTTCGCCTGATTTTCGTTCATCTGTTTCAATTGATGAATAAAGAAATTCGGGAATCCGCGTAATTGTGTGATGGCGAGAAATAGCAAGACGAAGCGCATATAATCCGGCATATTTGAAATCACGGCTAATACCTTTTGAAGCCTTGCTGAAGGCAGTTTTATCAAAAAATAAAATTGGTCCAAAAGAAAAATCATCGCGCACACTTCCGAACTGATAATCAATTACAGGATGCGGGAATGCTGTATTGTTTTTAATATCAAAGTAATCGGAGTAAACAATTCCAGAGCCAGTGGCATTAGCTGCCGATACAAATCTCTCCAAAGCGAATTGACCTAACTGAATTAGTGTGTCCTGGGTTAAAAATAAGATGAATTCGGATTTCGTATTTGCAGAAATCAATTTTATGGTTGAACTGCTGTTAAGTGAATCAACACGAAGTACTTCTGCATTCTCAGGTTTTTCATGAATTATCGTTTGTGACAGCAAAAATATTTTTTTAATGAGAGTTGAACTGCGTAAACTTTCTATTGTTTTTTGTGTGAAATCATTACCCGAGTACGGTATAAATGCAGTTATTGAGTTTTGCATTGTTGGCCCTTAGTTTTTTTGTTGAGCAAAATTAAAAATTAAGCTGAGAACATCAAAAGTTAGATGGTTTGCTTTACTGCTTTCTCATAAACTCCAATTACTTTATCTGTAAGTTTATCAATGTCAAAATGTTCAATGGCTCGTTTTCTTGCTGCAGTTGAAAATCTTTGCCTTAAATCGGGCGACTCGATCAGCCGGGAAATTTTCTTAATTAAATCCTCAGCGTTTTTATTTTCAAATAATAGCGATGTTTCATCCTCGATTGCAATGTCCAGAATTCCTTCCGCATTTGAACAGACAGATGGCTTACCCACCGCCATTGCCTCTGCTAAAGCAATACCAAAAGATTCTGCATGAGAAGGAAAAACAAAAATATCAAATGCCGAAAAAATTTCTGGTGTATCGCTGCGATATCCGGTAAAAACCAAATTTTTTAATTGATAATCTGATGCCAGCTTTTTTATAGAATCGGCATATTCGTTTTCACCTCTGCTTGGCTCACCGACAATCATAAATTTTAGTGAAGAATATTTTTTATTAAGTTCCTTTGTTGCGAATAAAAATTCTTCATGTCCTTTTCCCGGACTGAATCTTCCAACCATTCCTATCAACAACTCCTTTTCATCAATCTTAAATTCTTTCCGGACCTTATCACGATTCACATATTCGGGATTAAAACGATTGAGGTCTATTCCATTATGTAAAAGTAATACTTTGTTTTCGGGAAGCGGGCATGTGTCAATTAAATTCTTTTGAATGCTTGTGCTGATTGCTAATGCGTAAGTTAGTCTGTTATAAATCCATCTGTGCAGAAAATCCTTTTTTACGATGAAAGAACCAACTTGTTTTGTAAGCAGAAGCGGAATATTGCTTTGAAGTATTTTTAATGCCGGAACTATAAGCCATAAATCAAATGATGCTTGTGTGTGAATCAGGTTGTATTTACTTCGCCGAATGAGAGAAGCTAATCTTAATGTATTTGGAACATTGGATAACCAGGATATTTTAAGCGGGTGAACAATCAGTCCAAGATTATTTGCTTCGATGTGAATTCTCGATTCTTCAGCACACAATAGTTCAACAGAAATATTTCTTTTGAGAAGTTGTTTCACTGCGTTAAGAGTGAACATTTCCATTCCCCCCCAGCTTTTTGATAAACATGAATAGAGAATCTTCACTTGCTAATAGATTTTCTTTAGTTCTGCATTTTTGAAATAGTGAAGAAGAATTTCATCGAACTCATGACCTTTTTCCGCCATTACGGCGGCACCAATTTGGCAAAGCCCAACGCCATGTCCCCATCCAGCGCCATAAATCTCAAACTTCTGCGGAACATCATTTTGAATATCTGATTTCTCAATAGTTATTGCTGAACTGTAAAGATGAGATTTGGAAAGAAATCTTCGTATCTCAAGTTCCTTTCCAACAATCAGGGTTTTGTTTGTTCCGACTATTTTCAATTTTATTAAACGGGATGATTTCCCTCTTTCAATTGGTATGAGGTCAATGATGTCTCCGAAATCAATTCCGCTTTTTGTTTTAAGGATTTCAGATAATTCTGTCTGTGAGTAAACTATTTTCCATCTGAAAAAGTCTGTGGTTTCCTGGTCATAATCTAAAAGAACTTGCGATAATATTTTTTTGTCAGCTGTATTACAGTACGATGAAGGATTTCCCTTAATCCATCTTATTGAATTTCGTTCGTTAGAAAAATCGGTGCTATAATTTTCAGCGGGGAATTTATAATCATTGATAGAAGTCAGATAGTTATACTTGATTGGTTCCCAAACGTTTTCAAATGATTCGGAAATACCGCCGCATGATTTTGAATAACGTGCATCACAAATCTTTTCTTCGCTCATAAGTACAATTCCATGTGTTTGCTTGACCGCATCACGAGCTATTTCCGTGAAGACTTTGGTGACTCCTTGATATCTTTGACAATGATCATCTGCACAAACGTCGAAAAGCTCATGATCCTCGCGATCATACCACTTAATATGTTCATCGGATGATTCAAAGGAAGATAAATATTTTGATGTGGCTTTTTTTAACGACTTTGATTTTTCCATCTGAGCCAGAAGCCAGCTACGGGAAACAATTGCATGAGCTTTTAGTAATTGTAAAGAGGACTTTGCACTCATCTCGGATGAGATAACGCTCGTTAAATATTTTTCAATTGAAATAATGTTGATGATAACGACGTTATTCTTATCTCGTTTAAGTTTCAACAAACCGGTAAATCTTTGCTTTTCTTTTCGTTCCCAATGAAATTTTACACCAATAGTAACGTCGCGAATAACAAATGTATCTGCCGCCGCATTTGTTGGAGTGAAGGTTATTTCATCTTTTGCAGACAGTTTATTGGTTTCGTTTTTACAAACTAATTCGCCATTTATTATCTCGGCAGTAAAGCGCCCGTTTAGTTTTTTTGAATTTATAGTTGTACTGTAATCGCCATAAAGTTCAAAAGTAATTTTTTTATCGGTAATAATACCAATGCTGATTAGAGGTTCTGTAAAGCTGTTTGCCATGATGTTTAGAATTACAATAAAAATTTTTATTTCACATTAAAATATAAGAATTAGAGCAGAGAATAGCTCGGTACAGTGGTTAATGAGTTAAGAAATTGACAAAAAAAGATAGAGGAATAACAGGAGGTTATCCCTATTTCGCCAACATCATCTTCTTTGTAAAAGTTTTATTATTCGCAAACATGCGATAAAGATAAAGTCCGCTGGGCAGCATTGCTGCCTCAAATGTAACTTCATGCGTTCCGTATTGTTTAACTTCGTTTGCTAAAGTCTTAATTTCATTTCCAAGTGCGTCAAATATTTTTATTAAAACTTTACTTGTATGGGGAACTTGGTAGCTTATGGTAGTTGTTGGATTAAAGGGATTCGGATAATTCTGCAGCAAAGTAAAATCCATTAAGAATTCAAAATTTATTTCAAGCTCATTTGAGTATTTAGATGTTCCATCAAAATCTATCTGCTTAATCCTGTACCAATAAATTCCCTTTTGTATAGGAACATCCACAAAAGAATAAAATTGTTTTTCAGTTGTTGTTCCGTTCCCGTCCACAAAACCTATGTTTAACCATTTTTGACTTTTGACATTTGACTTTTGACTTCTTTCAACTTCAAATCCCTTATTATTCGTTTCTGAAGAAGTTTCCCAGATAAGTTTAATTTTGCCGTCATCATTAAAATATGTGAAGTTAGTCAGTTCAACAGGAACTATAGCGGATGTATCGTCAACAATTGCATTCCAAACGCTTAAAGCGGAACCATCCAATCTCATCCAAATCGGATAAACTTTCCTATTGAATGCGGCAATGTTTGTATAATCTCCAAAAAAGATTGAAGCAGTTGGAGTGAATGAACTCTGGCTCACTTTGAAGTTCTCAAAGGATTCACCCCCGTCAACTGATTTCGCAACATAAACATCTGTTGCCAATCCTGTTGTATTTCTTCGATCATAAAAAATTACAAACAGATGCCCGGTGGTTTGATCAATTGTAAGCCAGGGGAAAAATTGATGCCGTGTTGTGTTATCATTATTTATCTTGAAAGCAGGTGACCAAGTACTGCCGCCATTGGTTGACTTACTTATAAATACATCTGAGTTATCTGTTCCAAATCTTTGATCGCCCCAAAGAACATAAATATTCCCTCGTGTAAAAGTTCTGCTTGTATCGCAAACCGTAATGGGTAAACCATTACACCTATAAATTCCGGATACGTTAAAGTCCCATCCGCCGGGTTGTGAACTTACAAAAACATCATTGCCCCACGTTAATCCGCCGTTATTTGACTTGTCAAACATAATTCCTAACGGTCCAGACCAAGCAGTGTAAATTTCTCCGTTTGGCCCAACAGTCGGAACTGCTCCTTCAACTGTTAAGTCTTCATCAACACAATTGCCGCCTTTATCGCTCACCCTAACCGGATTTGACCATGTGGTTCCATGATCGGTTGAACGAGAGAACAATATTCTTGAACTGTCTAAAGAATTTGAGCTTCCATAGTTATCGAACTCAGTCCATGTTACATAAAGAAAATTTTTATAAGGTGTATCCTGAAGGTCAACGGCAAGCCATTCTTTATCTTGGTTTTTGGGTGAGTTAAAGCCAATACCCGCACCTTGGTTCCAAGTAGTGCCATTGTCCGTTGATTTTTGTACAACAATTCTATCTATCCAATAACCAGGCGAAGGTGAGTTTGATAAGTGTGCATAAAAAAGATTTCCTAAACCGTCATAGATTAAACACGGATCACCCCAAACACCAAAACTTGATGTCATATTACTTTGTGTCCACACTGTTCCCCCATTTGATGATGAATAAGAATAACGGAGGTTTGCACCTGCGGCAAGCTGATTAGGATTTTTAGTGTTGATTGCTATTGTAACTTCTTCGGGATCGGTGCTTGCGGGACTGCTTACTCTATAGTTTTGATACTGAGGAAAAATCGAAGTTGTTAGAAGCATGAATAAAAAAAATAGGACATGGATTCTTCGGTTCATAGACTCACCATTTTTAAAAACAATTAATTCTCTATTTCAAAGATACGAGTTAGACATTTTAAAAAACATATTAAAAAGTCTATTTGATAGGCAAAAAAATATGAGTGATTAAAAACAGTCATGCTATCAGGTAAATCCCTTCAGCCAGCCTGTCCTGGCTGAATCCTCGTCTTCGACATTCAACTTATAATTAGTGTTAACGATCAAATTGGCAATTGCAAAACAAACTTCTTAATTTTAATTGAGTTTTAATTGCATAAAAAAATTAAGGAATGGATTTGTGAAAAGAAATAACTCTAAAATCGTAAATCTTATTGGGTTTCCGATGGATCTTGGTGCTGATAGAAGAGGTGTTGATATGGGTCCATCGGCTTTGAGGATTGCGGGCTTACCGGAACGACTGCGGAGTCTCGGTTACAAGATAATTGATGACGGAGATGTAGTTATTCAAATAAAAGAAAAACAAAAAGTTGAAAATCCAAAACTCAAATATCTTAGTGAGATATTAAGGACATCAAAAATATTGACTCATAAAGTTGAGAAGGCACTTTCACAAAATCATTTTCCTCTTTGCATCGGAGGTGATCACTCAATGGGAATTGGAACGATAGCTGGTATCTCTTCACATTGCAGAAAGAATAATTTAAAGCTTGGAGTTATTTGGATTGATGCTCATGCTGATATGAATACCGATAAAACATCGCCGTCGGGCAATATCCATGGGATGCCATTGGCTGCAAGTCTTGGTTTGGGAAATGAAAAACTCGTAAAATTTTATGGATTTTCGCCTAAGCTCAATCAGGAAAACGCCGCGCTGATTGGCGTAAGGAGTATTGATGAATTTGAAAAAAGAAATATTAAGAAGTTGAATCTTTCTGTTTACACAATGGCTGATGTTGATAAGCTTGGTATTCACAGAATTATTGCGCGAGTGTTGAAGCAGTTTCAAGAAAAAGTTGATCATATACACGTTAGCTTTGATTTAGACAGCGTTGATCCAACACTTGCGCCGGGTGTTGGAACTCCGGTGCCGGGCGGATTGAGTTTCAGAGAGTCGCATTTGCTTATGGAGTCAATAGCAGAATGCGGATGCATGTCTTCTCTTGAAGTGACCGAGGTAAATCCGATTTTGGATGATAAAAATAAAACGCTGAGTTCGCCGCCGAACTTATTGCCTCGAGTATGGGCCAAAGGATTTTATAACGCTCAAAACTTCCCTTCTGTTTATTCTGTCACCAATTAAACCAGGATTTAATTATCTTTAGCTAATAATTTTTTTCAATTCATAAAATTAAAGAATCGTTCGTGCTTAGAAATAGTTCAATACTAACTTATATTCTAATATTTGCAGCGCTGACTGTTATATTAAAACTCGTAGGATTAATTAACATAAGCTTTACAGAATTGGCTGGCTACCTTCTAATATTTTACGGAATTGGTACTGTTTACACCTCGATGGGTCGTAACAAAAAGAAATTATTATTCTTGGGCGTTGTTTCGTTTTTTGTTGGGTTAGTATTGTTCGTTATGAATAACTATGACATAACAAAATTTTCAAATATCATTCTTCCCTCTATCTTTTTTATTCTTGGAGCTGGCTTTTTAGTTTTATTTATTGATGAATATGGCAACAAGCTTTTGGCTGCCATATCAATAATATTTTTTGTTTCTGGTCTTTTCTTTTTCTCAAAGCTTGGAACTTTCAGCGTTTCCGATTTTGCTAAGTCTGTCTTAAGCATTACAATTAAATACTGGCCTGTTGTTGTTATCCTAACTGCAATAATTTTATTGTTTAATAAAAAACAAAGGAGCTAAATATGAAAAATCATTTTTTTTATCAGCTTGCTTCTATTCTGTTACTCATTTCTCTATCAGTTTTCCCTCAGCAAGTAAGGATAATTGAACCAATTACTTTGCTTGCAGCTGGTGCTGAAGAATATCAGATGCCAAAAATTTCTCCTGACGGGAAAACGGTTGCATTTGGAGGTACGAATAACAATGGCATTTTTCTTACAAATTATTTTGGCGGCGAAGTAAAACGATTAGTTAATTATGCAGCAGCGGGATGGAATATGAAGTGGTCGCCAAACTCTGATGCAATTATAACGAGAGCAAATCTTTGGGGTGAAGATTTTATAACCAAAAAGAGTGCTGTTATTCTTTTCGATTTGGAAGGAAAGGAACAAAATCTTTCTGGCACTCTCGATGATGTTGGAATGCCTTTCTGGTCAACCAGCGGAAATTCAGTTTGGTGGGAAGAAGGAACCGCCAATTTTCGAAGCTTCGCACTAAAAATAACCGAAGATGAGAATGTTGCAATTAATAACAACAGCAATATCATTAAGATAAAAGATGGAGTTCCGTCAGTAACAAAACCTGTTGATGGTGAATATCTTTTTGTTGAGTGGTCTCTTGATAACACCAAAGCCGCTATCAGCGTTGTTGGTAAAGGTATATTTGTGTACGACACTAAAACTGAAAAGATTTACGATTTTGGAATAGGGGAATATCCATCGTGGATAAACAATGAGCAGCTTATTTTCATGGTTGTTTCAGATGATGGTCATGAAATTAAGAATGCCGATATTTATTGCTATAATTATGATGGTAAATTCCTTGCTGATTTAACTTACGGATTCGAACAGCCAGCTTTGTATCCTTGGGCAAGCAGAGATGGAAAGATTGTCTTTCAATCACCAGATGGTAAAATTTATAAAATGCAGATTGATATAAAGTAGGACAGTCTGCTAAATGCGGATTCTTGTCTGTTTATGGAGCATCAATGACATCAAAAGAAATAAGACAACAATTTTTAGACTTCTTCAAAAGTAAAGAACACAAAATAGTTTCAAGTGCACCGGTTGTTCCGTTTGACGATCCCACACTGCTTTTTGCTAATGCGGGAATGAACCAATTTAAAGATTTATTCCTGGCAAAAGGAACTCGTGATTACAAACGTGCAGTTAATACCCAAAAGTGTATTCGTGTTAGCGGAAAGCATAATGACTTAGAGGAAGTTGGGCACGATACTTATCATCATACATTTTTTGAGATGCTTGGTAATTGGTCGTTCGGAGATTACTATAAAGCTGAAGCGATAGAGTGGGCTTGGGAACTTTTAACTGAAGTGTGGAAACTTCCTAAAGAAAGATTGTGGGCTACAGTTTACAGAACTGATGACGAGGCTTTTACTTGTTGGAAAACAAAAACCGATATCAATCCAAAACACATTTTGCGTTTTGATGAGAAAGATAATTTCTGGGAGATGGGGGAAACTGGACCTTGCGGACCCTGTTCGGAAATTCACATCAATGTTGGGGATGATTATGATAATCCTAAATATGTAAATGCTGGAGTTCCAGGGTGTATAGAGATTTGGAATCTTGTTTTCATTCAGTACAACAGAGATGAAAAAGGGAAACTTCATGAACTTCCTGCTAAGCATGTTGATACAGGAATGGGATTCGAACGTGTATGTGCAGTTCTTCAGAAAAAGAATTCAAATTATGATACAGATGTTTTCACTCCTCTGATTGATGCTGTAGCCGAACTTTCAGGCCTGAAGTACAGTTCTGCAGAAGAGGAGAAAAGAGTTGCAATACGTGTTATTGCTGACCATATACGCACTTTAACTTTTGCAATTGCTGATGGCGCAGTTCCAGGAAATGACGGAAGGGGATATGTATTACGCCGGATTTTGAGAAGGGCAGCACGTTATGGAAGAAAACTAAATTTGAATAAACCATTTCTCTTTGAACTTGTAGATGTTTTAGTTCAAACAATGGCAGATGTTTTCCCGGAAATCAAAGAGAAGAAAGAATACGTTAAGAAAATTATTAAAGGAGAAGAGGTTAATTTCAATGCAACACTCGATAGAGGAATTGATTTGTTTGAAGAGCTAATTAAAGGATTGGAAAAAGATAAAGTTAAAGTAATTCCGGGTGAAGATTTGTTTATGCTTTATGATACTTACGGTTTTCCTGTTGATCTTACAAACGTTATGGCTAAAGAACGAGGATTCACAGTTGATGAAGCCGGCTTCAATGAACTCATGAATTCTCAAAAGCAAAGAGCAAGAGAATTCGCAAAAGATAAATTTGCTTCAGTTAATATTTCTGTCGGCGATCTTAGCTCGTTTGGGCTTGTGTCCAAAGATAAACCATTGTTTACCGGTTATGATGAGTTAAAATCTACCTCAAAGATAATCGGGCATAAAAAAGAAAACGGAAATGATTTGGTGATTCTTAATAAAACTCCATTTTATGTTGAAGCGGGCGGACAAATTGATGACCATGGAAATCTTATCACTAAAAATGTAAAGCTGCCAGTTGTTGATGTAACTAAAATTGATGATAAAACCGTTCATGTTATCGAGAACGAATCAAATGCTTTAATTTCTCCAGGTGCCGATGCAATTGCCGAGGTTGATGAGCACAGACGCTGGGATATTATGCGTAATCATTCTGCAACTCACTTTATGCATTCAGCTTTAAGGAAAATTTTAGGGACACATGTTCATCAAGCGGGTTCGTATGTTGGTCCAGATAGATTGCGGTTCGACTTCACTCACTTTGCAAAACTTTCACCAAGTGAAATCAAAGATATTGAAACATTAGTAAACGAAGAGCTTAGAAAAAATATTCAGCTTCAGCATCACCGCAATATACCGTTTGAAATTGCAAAAAAAATGGGTGCGCTGATGTTCTTCGGCGATAAGTACGGTGATAAAGTTAATGTTGTACAATTCGGGGATTTCAGTCTGGAATTCTGCGGCGGCACGCATGTTCAAAATTCATCACAAATCGGTTTGTTTAAGATTATCAGCGAATCTTCAATTGCAAGCGGTGTTCGTAGAATTGAAGCAGTTACCGGTTTTGGTGTGGAAAAATACATAGACAGTCAAATTGAAAAACTGAAACAATCAGATGAAAAAATAGGAGAACTACTTGAAGCGAAGAAGAAGTTGGAGAAAGAAATCTCCGAATTGATGTTAAAAGAAAAATTGGGACAAGTTGATACTTTACTTTCTAAACCTTCAATAATAAACGGAGTTAATGTTTACAAATCGGTTGTTGAGGCTGGAAATGTGGATGAACTAAAAAGCATGGGTGATGAATTTCGCAATAAAATGAAAAGCGGAGTCGGAATATTGTTTTCTGTTATTGATGAAAAAGTAAGCATTGTCTGTGTTGTATCTGATGATCTCATAAAAGAGAAAAAACTTAGTGCAGGAAAGATTGTCGGAGGGATTGCTAAACTTGTTGGCGGTGGAGGTGGAGGAAAGAGTCACCTCGCAACTGCAGGTGGAAAAGATATTGCAAGCATTCAAGTTGCTTTAAGTAAAGTTGACGAAGTTGTGGGAGAGTTTTTTAGTAAAAACTTGTAGCTCAATTCAAGGCAACCATCAACGATTTGCCTGCTCCTTGGGGTAACCCCGAAGATTTTTTTCTGTATGCTCCACATCACAGTTCATTTTCTTTCCCTTGTCCAGCGATAATTTTTCCGTTAGCTTGCAATCAATTCAATAATTAATAATAAAAGGAGTAAAAATGGCTAACAAAAAAGTAATTGCTGTACTTGGTGCAACGGGTGCTCAGGGCGGCGGTTTGGTACGTGCAATCTTAAATGACAAATCAAGCGAGTTTAGCGTACGTGCCCTAACCCGCGATATTAATTCACCTAAAGCAAAAGCACTCGCAGACATGGGTGCAGATGTTATTTCTGTTGATATTGATAACTACGAAAGTATCCGCTCGGGATTTGCCAATACTTACGGAGTTTATGCGGTTACATTTTTCTGGCATCATTTTTCAGCTGAAAAAGAATCGGCACAAGCAGCTTCATTTGCAAAAGCAGCAAAGGAAACTGGTGTTAAGCATATCATCTGGTCAACTTTAGAGGATACGCGCAATTGGATCCCTTTGACAGACAACAGAATGCCCACGCTTCAGGAGAAGTACAAAGTCCCGCACTTCGATGGAAAAGGAAGTTCTGATAAATTTTTTACTGATTTGAATTTGCCCGTAACATTTTTGTATGCATCCTTTTATTGGGAGAATTTTATCTACTTTGGTATGGGTCCGCAAAGAGGACCTGATGGTAAACTCGCTCTTACAATTCCCATGGGAGATAAGAAACTTGCCGGCATTGCATCTGAGGATATTGGAAAATGTGCTTATGCGATATTTAAAAGAGGAAATGAATTCATTGGTAAAAAAGTTGGATTAGCGAGTGATCACTTAACTATTCAGCAGATGGCTAATCTTTTCACCAATACTTTAGGCGAGGAAGTTGTTTACAACAAAGTTTCTTTTGATATGTTCCGAAGCTTCGGTTTTCCAGGTGCAGACGAGGCAGGGAATATGTTTCAGTTCTATCATGATTGTGATAAAGATGTTAACGGATTAAGAAATGTAGAATTCACAAAATCGCTTAATCCATCTCTTAAAAACCTTGAAACATGGTTAAGAGAAAATAAAGCAAAAATACCCGTAGGGTAATCTAAAATAATTATATCAGAGTTACCTTCGAGGTTTTTGCCCGCCCCCTCGGTGCAACCTCGAAGGTATTTAAATTTATATCCTATTTTTTAGCAAAATATTCAGCAAGCTTTGGCGGTGGAACAGGATCAGGAACCTTATTCTTTATTGGTGGTAAACTAATGAGGTAAGCATAAATTGCTTTAAGATCCTCATCTGTTTTTTGACCAATAACCTGCCAAGGCATTGGAGGCAGTAATGGTCTCCCGACACCCATAAACTTGCCTTCTCTAAGGGTTTTAATAAACATTTCCTCTGAAAGGGTACCAATTCCAGTCTCTTTATCAGGGGTGAGATTGGAAGCATATGAGATTCCCCATGGACCCACCCACGCGGCAAGATTTTTTTCCGTAACATACCAATTGCCAGGTGCAACGGTTTTTAGATCGAGTGGTGGAAGTGTGTCACCTTCGGGAAAACCAGCAAGATTTCTGGTAGTATCGAAATCAGGCCCATGCGGAGTCATGATTTTAGGTGTGTGGCAATCACCGCAACCGCTGGTAGTTACTATGTATTTTCCCCGTGCTATTAGTTCATCCTGTGACAGCACTTTTTGTTCACTCTGTTGTGTGCAGTTAAACTGAAGAAAAATAGGAACAGCAAACATTGCGGTTGTAAACGCATGTATCAAAGTGTTTCGCATTGAAACTCCTTTTAATTGTTAATAAATGTAAAATTAACCCGGCCGGTATTTGTGCGGCAGAAGCAAGCTATTTTGGATGAAAGTTACATGAATAAGTAGGTGGTGTTATAACTTTCACCACGAGTATGAGTTAAATTATTTGGTATTAACTCTAAAAGCAAAATGAATGGCGTTAGGTGTGATCGAAATCACTTGGATATGTTTTGGTAAGCACAGTAATGTTAACTATAAAAATTAAGGCAGCATATCTCCATAGCTTGAAACAAAGTTGACATTTCCATTGAATTTTACATGAAACAACCAGAAATGCCTTCTTATACAACCGGCGGGACAATCACCCCAGCCCTTGCTGAATTCAATTGATAAGAATTCTGTTTCAATTGATGCATTGATATCATCACCATCTCCAACAGTGCGATTTTCCTCAGCAAAAATAACTCCGTCAATTGATTGGAATTTCTTTCCAAGCGCATAAATATTAATCGGTTTTACTGATTCTAAAACAGCAGCGTGCAGGAATGACCAATTGTAATAATTTACCAGCTGTAAATCATAATTTATCATTAAAGCATCTATTTGAGGATTTTCAGTCAGCCGCTGTCCTATTCGCCATTTTTGAACCCAGCTTTTTGTACTGTCAACGGCAACAATAATGGAGTGTGTTTCTGGATTTCGGAAAGTGTGAATTTTATAAATGTTAAAAACAGAGTCTCTTGCTGCCAGCGAGCTTGCATTATAAACATGAACCAGACCATGATAATAAAAATCAACCAATTCCTGTGGAAGTGTTACTAAACTTTGTTTACTCTCAAGATCGGAATGCACATCTCTGAGAGCAATTCTTGCTGCGTCCTCTCTTATTAAAATTTTTATGGAATCAGGAACTGAAGAATCATTTGCGGGAACTAGTTGCTTTCCTTTAGTCCACTTATTTATGTATTCAACTTCAGCAAGATTGCAATGGTAAAAGATAAAACTGAAAAGAATAGCAATAATTGAAAGAGGAACTCTCACTTTTTTTTCCTTTTGTTAAAAGAAAATAATTATTCGGGTGATATTATTAACAATAAAAATTTATGCCTGCGAGTTTGACGGTTTAATCCGCAGCATTTATTCATTAGATAAACAGCTTGTTTATTTTACGAATTTTATCTAGTGATACTTTAAATCCTCTGCCAATAAATATATCAAGATTATTTTCATAAGGCATGGCATTAGGAGTTTTATGAAACCCACTCTGCACAACATTTTCAAGAGCTTGAAGATGATTCTCTATTTGTCCCCCAATAATTATTATTATTGAAAAATCATTTGAGTTAGGCCACCAATACCAGTAGCTGTTGTGTGAACAAATAACTTTTGGAAGTGGGTATTTCTTACTGTAGTATTCTATTGCGCCGGCTTTACCATAGTTGCTGCAATAAACAAGTGTGTTCTTTTGTTCATCTACGGATAAGGATTGGTACACTTTCGAGACATTCTTTGCAAGAGTTTCCCAACCATGCATATCAGCATAAAATTGGGGTATTCCTCTGTTAAGTGCTTGTCCTTCATTGCTCGGTGGTTCTAATCCCAATTCGCTTTGAAATTTTAAGAATTGTTCGAGAGGAAGCAACGGACGTGCAAACGGCGTGAGGAGTATGCCCATAAAGATAACGGGAACTGCAATTAAATATTTTAACCAGAATTTTCTCTCACTGCTCCATTTCTCAATCATAACAGCTCCGCCCGCAAAAAGAATTTGGTATGCTGCGGCAATGTATTCTCCTTTACTGTGTCCATTGATTAGGAGAATTAAGAATGTAGCGAGCCAGATAAAAATAACTGCTTCATATTTCCTTCCTGCTTCATTAAAAAAGAAAAAGTAAACTCCCGGAAGCCAAATAAAAATTGCCAGCGGATTTAGGATTAACAGTTGATCAAGTAGGAAGGAGATTGGTGTAAGTCCGCTATATTTAGTTGATGCTGCATTTTGCATGAATTCGAGATGAGCAAAATCGTGAGTGATATTCCAAATAATAAAAGGGGAAAATATTACCAGAGCAATCAAACCTGCCATGTAAGGATATTTTGTTTTCAAATACTTTCTCAGCGGGTTAAAAATTATTCCAAGGAAAACTCCTGCAGAAAGCCACAGCATACTTGTTTTATTAAGCAACCCCAGTCCTATTACAATGCCAAGCCAAATCCAAAGTTTAGTATTTTCCTCTTGTATAATTCTCAAAAGAAAGTAAGCCGAAGTGATCCAGAAAAGGAAATCAAATGTGTTCATAGAAAAAATAGTGTTCATTCCAAGAAATATTGGGGTGAGCAGGTATGTAAGGATAGCGATAATAATTGCTGTCCTGCCGCCGCCTAATCTCTTTGTGAATAATCCAAGCATAAATAATGAAAGTGAAGAAACAATAGCGGGAATAAGTCTAATCGAAAACATTGAATCACCAAATAACCATGTCCAGAAAGCTAAGAAGTAAATAGAAAAGGGAGGGTGATCGACATAGCCGAGATCCAACCTGTTTGAACAGGCGAGATAATAAAGTTCATCACGAAAAATTCCATAAGCGAAAAAGTCTGTAGTAATGATGTGAATAGCCAGGTTAGTTAACGCAATGACGATGATTAGGGGTGGCAAAGGTCGAGTTTCTGATTTCATGGAATTCAATTAAAATTCTTTTTAGTGTTGAGGAAAATTAGTAATTAGGTAACACAACAAAAAGAGAAAGTTTGTTTAAAATTATTCGCTATTGAATAATCCTTGTTGGCCGGTAAAAAATCAGTGATAATCTGTTGCACTTGCCCGAATATCACGTATCTATGTAATCAGCGTGCAATTGACTTTCCTTAATTTTCGAATAATTATTAAAATATTTGTAGTTTTCGCCAGCAACTTATCGGGTATAGCATGTCAAAATCAAAATTAAAATACATTTGCTCAAACTGCGGTTACGAATCACTAAGATGGATTGGTAAATGTCCTGGCTGCGACAGTTGGAACACATTTGTTGAAGAACTTATTGAAACCGGCAAGAAGAAACCCACAGCGGTAAAGAGCAAAGTATCTGTAAGCAAAATAACTGAGATAACAGTTACTGAAGACCAAAGAATTAAAACAGGCATTGATGAATTTGATAGAGTGCTTGGCGGAGGATTAATGTCCGGTTCTGTTGTTTTGCTTGGCGGTGATCCGGGAATAGGAAAATCAACTCTGGCAATGCAGGCATTGGCAAACCTTAAAACTCCAAGTTTGTATGTTTCTGGAGAAGAATCTGCAAAGCAGATTAAACTTCGCTCGGAACGATTAAAAATCAACTCCGATAATTTTTATGTGATGCCAGAAACTGATCTTAACACCATTCTGAACACAATAGAAAAAATTTCACCATCGGTGGTTGTGATTGATTCAATTCAGACAGTTTATTTAAGTCAGCTTGATAATTCACCGGGAACGCTCACTCAAATCAGAGAATGCACTGCCGCTTTAATGGATGAGGCAAAGAAAAAACATTTTTGTGTTATTGTTATCGGACATGTAACAAAAGAAGGATTGATTGCTGGTCCTAAAGTGCTTGAACACATTGTTGATACAGTAATTCAATTTGAGGGGGAACATCATCATTCATTCAGAATATTACGAGCGCAAAAGAATAGATTTGGAAGTACAAATGAGATTGGTGTTTTTGAAATGCATGAAGATGGCTTGACTGAGGTAAAAAACCCAAGCCAGCTATTTTTAAGTGAACGGGAAAGAAAAACTTCCGGTTCGGTCGTAACATCAAGTATTGAAGGAACGCGACCGATTCTTCTTGAGGTTCAGGCATTAGTTACTCCATCTAACTTTGGAAATCCGCAGCGAGTAGCAACCGGTTTTGATTACAGGCGTTTAGCCATCTTATTAGCTGTACTTGAAAAACGTGCTGGACTTCGGCTCTCAGCAAATAATGTTTTCTTAAACTTAGCTGGTGGATTAAAGATTACTGAACCAGCAATAGACTTAGCGGTTTGCTGCAGCATCGCTTCTAACTTGCTGGATAAAGCAATCGACAATGAAACCGTAATTATCGGTGAAGTTGGTTTGGGCGGAGAGGTTAGGAGTGTCGGTCACATTGATAAAAGAATTCAAGAGGCGGAAAAGCTTGGATTTAAGACGGTATTAATCCCTTCCTTTAATCATAAGCCGGTCAAAGATTCTACGATTAAGATTGTACCGATTGATAATTTAGCATCAGCCATAAGCAAAATTATGCCCTAAAACAAAGGCGCACATCAATATCTTACTTAAATCACATTTACAAAATTGTTTGAGATTTTAAGAAAAAATCCTTTGTATTTTTAAAATATTAGTTGTATGTTCAATTAAGGTTCTTTTGAACCGAGTTTATTTTTTTACTTATTTTTTGTGAGGTTACTTAGTGGGTACTAAACTGTTCGTGGGAAGTCTTCCCTGGTCCGTTAACGATGATGCTTTAAAAGCTGCCTTTGAAGCTCATGGTAAAGTTGTTTCAGCTAAAGTTATTACAGATCGTCAATCCGGCAGATCAAAGGGTTACGGTTTTGTAGAAATGGAAGAAGAAGCTGATGTATCTAAAGCGATCGAAGCGTTAAACGGAAAAGATCTAGGTGGAAGAAACATCGTTGTTAGTGAAGCGAAATCAAAGGCCTGAAATTGCTACAACTGATTCTCGAGGCGCTCTTTTGAGCGCTTTTTTATTTTAAATCATTCGGTTATCTGATTAAAAGATAAATGTATTCAACCCAATTCTAAAATTATTTCCATTACGATGATTCAGTTTCCATGCAAATTCAATTTGCAAAGGAATGAGCACATGTCCCAAAGAAAAGCCTGTTTCATAAAATGGCAGCAGGTAGCTCTTTGATTTCAACAGCGTGTTAAGTTTGGCATCATCGCTTGGATGTGAATACAAAACATTTAGGAAAGTGTTAAGTTGAATTCCCCAATCCTTTAAACCGGGAATACCTAACATCTTGAATAGTTCATCCCGAAAATTGTATTCGAGATTTAAAGATACATTTCGATCTGAAATAATCTCGTTAACCTGTAATGTGCGAAAAGAAAAACTTTTTGAAGCAAAGTCTAAATTCCCCGGGACAGAATAGAATAGCTGATAAGGCAATTTTCCGTTATTGTAAAATCCATAAAGCTTGATATCCAATCTGGTTGATTTAAAAGAGTTTATTGTTCCAAACAAAGTCAAATCATATCTTTTAAAGTCAACATCACTTTTCAAGAAATTTGGATTAGAATACATCAATGAACCTTCTAATGTAAAATAGGTTTTTCCCAAACCCACTCTTCGCCGATAAAATCCATCTTCAATATAATCTCGCGGATCAATTCTAAAGATTGCGGTAATTGCATTTATCTTTACGTTATCAACTGGACTGTTCAAATGATAACTTTTATCCTTCGCAAAGAACGAGAAATCTGAATTATTAATTGCACTTTGATCATGAAGATTTTCAAATCCAATTCCTAATCTTAAAATTGGAAGCACCTCGCCGGAAACTCCTATTGAAAAACCTTTTGAGTAATAGTAATCCCTAAAGTTGTATTTGGACAACAAAGCCAACAATGTACTTGTAAGTAAGTTGTACTTGTCCGATTCACCAAACAATATTTTGGTTTTGTTGAACGCGGCAAAATTTATGTAATAAGTACGATAATCCCCTAAAAAATATTGGAGAGAAAAATCAGTTTTGAATTTCTTATCAGAAAAACCGTATGATAAATCTAAATTTGAATTGAGCCGTTCATCTAAAGCATCATCAAGAAAGGCACCGAAATCAATTGAATGCCCTTCAACGGGATTGAAGTGATACATTGCAAGCGGTGCGCTTACCGATAGATTTTCATTTAACTGAATGCGAGTTGAAAGAATAGAAAAATCATCCCAGAAATTACGGGGTACATTTTTTAAGCTGTCAATTCGTTTGTACGCTATTTCTTCTTCATTTGTATTGGGAATGGTTTGAATGTTCTGCCAGAATAAAGAATCTTTCTTATCGGCATCGGGAAGAACGGTTACTATTGCTTTATCGAAAATACTATCATCTAATTTATTGTTGACTTTATAATCGTAAAGAATTGTATTGATCTCAAATCCGAATCTAGCAATCCCAAAATAGTTGGCAGTAACAAAAAGGCGATAATCAACAGGCATTGAAATGGAATCGCCAAAAAGTGAGAATTGCTGAAAGACATTCACTGTATCGAACAATCCGCCAAAGTTAGCAGCTTTGTTTAATTGTAAATCTACTTTTACAAGCTCAAAGGAGTTATCAGAGATAAAAATATATCCCTCAAAAGCA
The DNA here is from genome assembly GCA_964613805.1 of uncultured Ignavibacteriaceae bacterium. Classification (GTDB taxonomy): domain Bacteria; phylum Bacteroidota; class Ignavibacteria; order Ignavibacteriales; family Ignavibacteriaceae; genus XYD12-FULL-36-8. The sequence continues at coordinate 74,017 of CAZTJF010000001.1, forward strand.
GGATCTGAAGGATTCTGTGCTTGCATATAAATTTTTAAAATTTTTGTTTTATCTAATCCAATGGTTTCTTCCAGAAAATAATCATAAAATGTAAGAGCATTATCTGAAACCGGACCCGGAATATCTCTGCCCAAGAAATTAACATCATCGCTGTAAAGATTTTGAATTAGTCTTCCTCCGGTTAATGTATTTACCGAGGGAGGTACATTTGCAGTTTGCTTTCTTGCAAGAATTATCTCTTTGTAAAGTCGGGGTTTTTTATAAAATCCCTTGCTTTGATTTTCAATAATTCCTGTGATCTTTAATTCCGAAGAATCACTTGAACCAATTCCAAGCGAAACAGAGTTTTGACCGGCACGAATGTCATTTTCAGTTTTGATGGAACCCTTTGTGTAAGCATCAAATTCATAACTTATAATTTTTTCCTCGCGTTCTTGTTTTTTAAGGATCGCTTGCCTGATAATTTCCAGTGTGGGATTAACTCCCGGAGTAATTACAACTTCAGGCAAATTTATTTTTGTTTCTGTTAAATTGAAATTTAAATTAGAAACATCCTCACTCAATTCAATTGAAATTGTATCGGATATATACCCAATGTAAGATGCAATTAACATGTAGCTTCCTTTTTTAAGCTTAAGCATATATTGTCCTTCTTTGTTTGCAGCGGTTCCTAAGGTTGTTCCTGCAACTCTGATGTTCGCGAAGCTCAAAGGAGTCTTAGAATTATTTTCAAAAACATATCCGCTTGTACTTATATTTTCTTGACCGAAATTCAGTTGATGTGAGAGAAATACAAGCAGAATTACTACAAATAATTTCATTTTAGAAACTTTATGGTTATTTAATGTATAATTATAGGAATAAAATCAAATTGAAAAAATAAATTTTTGTGCGCACACTGTTTTTTTCATGAGTAATTACTATTTTCTAACTAAGAAATCAAACAGAAATTATCAGGAGATAATTTATGCGTTACATGATTATAGTTCTCTTTAGCACGCTTCTTTCAGGTTTAATTATTTCTGCAAATCGTAATACCAATCAAAATCACAATAATTTATTTCCAATCTATGTTTCGAATTTAGATTCGATAAACATTCTACTAAGACATCCCGATTCTTTAATTACTGCACCAGCCAACACAGCTTATGCAAAAGAAATAATAAAAAAATATATAACTTCGATTGGCAGCGAAGATTTACTGCGCAGCGTGAAAGACAGAGTAATTGACATGAAAGGAATTGTGCAAGGTGTTGAGACTGAAATTACCTTTTATCAGAAATCACCGAATAAACTTTGTCAAAAAATTATTGTTGGTGAAGTTGAACAAAAAATTATTTTTGATGGCTCAAAAGGAGTGAAAATAATAGGTGAAACAAATCAGAAAATAACGGGAGATGAACTTGTAAAGCTTAGCTTTGATGCTATAATGAACTTAATTCTCGAACCGGAAATTTATAATGCTAAGCTTCAGTATGGTGGATTAGAAAAAATGGATGATAGAGACAGCTATAAGATACTCCTTACTCTTCCAAACGGTGCAGAGTGGATTCAATACTATGATATGGAAACGGGTTTGAAGATTCTTGATTCAAAAGATATTATTACTCCGCAAGGCAAGTATCAGCAAATAACAAAGTTTGATGATTACAGGGAGATTGAGGGAGTTCGTTATCCATTTAAAGTAAAACAATATCTCGGTAATCAAACATTAGATTTTACAGTTGAATCAATTCAAATAAACATCGGAATTTCCGATGATGTTTTCAGCATTGAATGAAATTAGAATAAATTGATTAAGTGAATGTTATCTAAAAGTTACTCCGTTATTGTATTTGACCTTGGCAATGTCTTAATCAATTTTGATTACAATATTGCAATAAAAAAACTTGACTTAATAGAACCGGGTTTAGGGAAAAAGTTCTTCGATAATTATAAAAATAATTATCACATTCATCGGCAGTTTGAGAAGGGATTGTTGATGGAACAAGAGTTCTTAAAAATTATGCTGACAAATCTCGATCACAAAATTCAATCTGAAGATTTTTGCAGAATTTATTCTGAAATATTTACACCAAATAAAGATGTCATTTCTTTGTTACCCATCTTGAAAAAGAAACATAAGCTCATCCTTCTTTCAAATACAGATCCGCTTCACAAAAAATATGGTTGGGAAAAGTATGAATTCCTTAAGCAGTTCGATCATAAAGTACTTTCATTTGAAGCTAAATCAGTTAAACCGGAAGAAAAAATTTATCGTATAGTCGAGGAGTTTTCCAAAAGTCCATCACACACACATCTTTACATTGATGATATTGCAGAATACGTTGAAGCCGCAAAAAAGTTCGGGTGGGATGCAATTCAATTCTTAAATTATAATCAGTTGTGTGGGGAATTTCAAAGTCGAGGTATACTATAAAATGTCAAACAAATTAAAGTATTGCTTAATTACTGCATTGATAAATTGTTTACTACTTTATTCGGGTTGTAAAGAAGAAGAAAAATATGTTATGACTGGAGAGGATTCTCTTCGAATCAAGTTAACCGCAATTTCCGATTCTCTCGACAAGGAGTTTTCCAAAAAACCACCGGCATATAAAATTCTTTATCCCAAACGAGGAATCAGCTATTCAAAACTTGTAAATAAATATGGACAAAACAGTGCAAACTTAATTCTTGCTTTGAATCGTATTGATAGAAAAAATTTAAGGAGGAGAGATTCGCTTGTTGTGCCGGATACAGTGGTAAAAAATTGGAAATATTACTCTCCGTTTCCCCTTAAGGTTGAAGCTGCTTTTCAAATTCCTAAACTGATAGTTGTTTCGCAAAAAGTTCAAGCATTTGCTGCTTATCAATTAGGCAATTTAATTTTGTGGGGACCAACAAGTACTGGAAAAAAGGAAACTCCAACTCCCAATGGTTTATTTCATACAAACTGGAAAGCCGAAGAAACTACCAGTACTTTTGATGATGAATGGAAATTAAGATGGAATTTCAATCTCGACAATTTTGAGGGCGTTGCCTTACACCAATATGAAATGCCAGGATACCCTGCAAGCCACTCATGTGTTCGGCTTTATGAAAAGGATGCAGAATGGATTTACAATTGGGCTGATCAATGGATTGTTACAGCAGATGAAGAATCAATTTTGGCTTATGGAACACCTGTAATCATTTTTGATGAATATGATTTTGATTCTCTAAAACCATGGCTGGAAATGGTTAACGATCCACAAAGTGCAAAAGTATCTCTCGGAGAACTTGAGGATGAAGTTGATGATTACTTTAGTCTAATTTTAGAAAGAAAGAAGAAAAGAATTGAGTTGATTGCGAGGCGAGATTCAGTTAAAATTGCGAGTCAAAAAAAGACAAACTTGAGAGTTAAAGATTAATAAAGGACTGCGGGCTTTATTGATAAAAAAATAACTGGCAGCAGTTTGCGGACACATATTAACTTGTAATCAAAATTATCTAACTAATCATTAAATATTGGTGAAAAATCATGAGAAAAACTTTAGTGTTTACATTTCTAATGATAATCTCGATGCTTATTAGCTGCGAGAAAGAAGAGGATAAAATGAGCGTTGTTCAAGACGACTTCAAATATCAAACAGAGAAATTTGCTGATATTGCAATTCTTCGCTACAAAGTTCCTGGATTTGAGGAATTAAACTTAAAGCAAAAAGAACTTGTTTATTACCTTTACGAAGCTGCTTTAGCTGGAAGAGATATTTTTTATGATCAGAACTATAAGAACAATTTATTCGTTCGAAAAACTTTGGATGCGATAGTACGCTCTTATAGGGGTGATAGACAAACAGATGAGTTTAAAAACTTTTTGGTGTATGCAAAACGCTTTTGGTTTTCAAACGGAATTCATCATCACTATGCAAATAAAAAATTCACACCCGAATTTTCTGTGGAATATTTTAAAGAGCTGCTTCAAAATACTGATGTGAAAATGTTGCCAACGGCAGAGGATGAGACGTTAGATAATCTGCTTGCTAAACTGCTGCCGATTATTTTTAACCAGAATATTGACGCACAAAAAGTTAATCTCAGTCCGGGGGAAGATTTAATCAAAACGTCTGCTGTAAATTTTTATGAAGGCACAACTCAGAAGGAAGTGGAGAAATTCTATGGAGCAATGACATCGGAAAATGATTCAACTCCAATATGGCATGGTTTAAATTCCAAAGTAATTAAGGAAAATGGAAAGCTGAAAGAGAAAATCTGGAAAGTGGGGGGGATGTATTCGCCTGCAATTGAAAAAATTGTTTACTGGCTCGAAAAAGCTGTTAATGTTGCCGAGAATGATTTACAGAAAAAAACATTGCAAAAACTTATTGATTATTATAAAACCGGCGACTTGAAAACGTGGGATGAATACAATATCCTTTGGGTGCAAGATACAACCTCACGTGTTGATGTTGTAAACGGATTTATTGAGGTTTATAATGATCCTCTCGGTTATAAAGGTTCTTTCGAGGCAATTGTTTCAATCAAAGATTTGGAAGCAACAAAAAGAATTGATGCAATAAGCAGGCAAGCTCAATGGTTTGAGGATAACTCAACAATTCCAGATGAATATAAAAAGAAAAATGTGGTGGGAATTTCTGCTAAAGTTATTACAGTGGTTGTTGAGTGCGGCGATGCTTCACCGGCAACTCCAATTGGCATAAATCTTCCCAACTCTAATTGGATAAGAAAAGTTCACGGTTCAAAATCAGTTAATCTTGGTAACATAGTTTATTCTTACAATAAAGCAGGTTCGGAGGAAGTTTTAAAGGAGTTCTATTTTACGGAGGAAGAAATAAAACGTGCAAAAGATTTCGGGGCACTTGCAGATGATCTTCACACCGATCTTCATGAAGTAATTGGACATGCTTCCGGGCAAATTAAAGACGGGGTGGGAACACCAAAACAATCACTGAAAAATTATTCTTCTGCAATCGAAGAAGCGCGTGCCGATCTTGTTGCTTTATATTATGGGATTGATCAAAAGCTTGTTGATATTGGGGTTATGCCAAGCACAGAAGTTGGTAAAGCCGAGTATGATAAATATATCAGAAATGGCTTGATGCTTCAACTCAATAGAATTGAGCTTGGACAAAACATTGAACAGGCACACATGCGTAACAGGCAGTTGATTAGTAAATGGGTTTATGAAAAAGGCAAAAATGAAAATGTGATTGAAAAGAAAATTAGAGACGGTAAAACATATTTTGTTATAAATGATTACCAAAAACTTCGAGGATTATTTGGTCAACTGCTGAGAGAGATTCAAAGTATTACTTCAGAAGGTGATTTTGAAGCAGCAAAAAATTTGGTTGAAGCTTACGGAGTTAAAATTGATGCAGACCTTCACAAAGAAGTAAAGGAAAGATATACTAAGCTTGATGTTGCTCCATACAAAGGATTTATTAATCCTGTTTTGAAACCAGTTTATAATGGCGAAAAAATTGTGGATGTGAAGATTGAGTATCCTGAAGATTTCATGGAGCAAATGTTGTATTATGATCAGAATTATTCTTTTCTGCCGATAAAAAATTAAGTTCGGAAGAATTTAAAAATGGAAATAATTCACGATGCTGAAATGCAAAAATTCTATGTGATAGTTGATGGTTTAGAATCACATCTTCAATATGTTCAGAACAAAAATGTTTTGAATCTTAATCACACTTATGTTCCTAATACACTTCGAGGAAAGGGGATTGCTGCTAAACTTGTGGAAGCAGTATTGGCGTATGTAAAAGAGAATAACTTGAAAATTATTCCATCATGCTCGTATGTCGCAGAATATGTCCGCAGACACAAAGAGCATGAATCTCTGTTAGACATGTAGTTCTAAATATTAAAGCAGGATACGGAAAATTTTGATAGGTTAAACAAACCCAATTTCTGAATGGCATTTTTTATTCGCCCAGAAATTGGGTTTGTGGTATATGATATTAAGTTTAGTAAGTAGCGGCTACTTCTTTAACTTTGCGTTTAATATCAGTTTTGGACCGATAAGCGCTCTTGATACCGGACAAGTAGTTTTAGTTTGTTCGGCATGCTCAAGAAATGTTTTCTCATCAATTCCTGCGATATCTCCTACAGTGTCAAGTTCAATCTTAGTAACTGTAAAACCCGCATCTAACTTTTCGATGTGAACTTTTGCATCTGATTTTACAGAATTTACCGTGAATCCTGCTTTTGCCAAATTGTTTGCTAGCGCCATCGAGAAACATGCTGATTGTGCAGCACCAAGAAGTTCCTCGGGGTTAGTTTCATTTCCCGACTCAAACCTTGACACAAAATTGTAAGCAATATTTTTAAGCACGCCACTCTCTGTAGAAATTACACCTGTTCCTTCTTTTAAATTTCCTTTCCATTCTGCATTAGCTTTTCTTACTGGCATAATAGTTTTCCTTTCTGATTAATAATTAGATTTTTGTTAGATAATAATTGAAATAAGGTGATCAAATATACGTCATTCAGGTGATAATCTTTGTTATTTAACAATGTAAAGACATAAAAAGTTTTGAAAGCCATGTGGAAATATTTAATTTTGCACGCACCCTTAGCTCAGTTGGTAGAGCATATGACTCTTAATCATCAGGTCGCGGGTTCGAGTCCCGCAGGGTGCACTAGAAAGTGCGAAAATGAAAAAATTCGCACCTGGTTTTTGTTACAAATATCAACTGCCAGAAACTGCACTAATTTGGCACCCTCTTATGACAAATACTCTGATAGCAAAAATTTCCAACCAAATTTATTTTTAAAAAATTAAACATGCTTTTATATTAGTTCTATTTAAGAAGCAAAAACCAATTGGCATTTTCTTACAAAGTCTTAAAAAATCTCATTCCTTTTTGAATCAATAATCTTAGAATATTTATAACACATTTGTGCCCAGAGTTTCATATTTGTTTCGTGCCCAGACGCGATTGCCAGGTGATTTAGAATTCTATGCTCCATAGAAACGAGCATATTTTATATGTGAAATAAAATAAAACAAAAATTTCAATGAGAATGAATTTCAATTTTTCTTTTAATCCCAAGTTTCCTCATTTTAGAGCCGAGGGTTTTTCCATTAATTCCCAAAAGCTGAGCCGCACTATTATCGCCGGTTACCTTTCCTTTGGAAATTTTTAAAGCATTCATAATATGCTCTTTTTCATTTTCCATCAATGTCTTAAATGATTTGATATCTGATTCAGCCGGCTTAAGGTTTCCGCCTAATAATTTTTCAAAATTTAAATTTGATCCTTCCGAAACTATAATTGCCCGTTCAATCATATGTTCAAGCTCACGGATATTGCCAGGCCAGTTATAATTTATGAATGTATCAATATCAGTTTTCTTTATTGATTTTAATTCTTTCCCTATTTTTTTTGAATACTTATCTATAAAATATTTCACCAGCAAAGGTATGTCGTCTTTTCTTTCACGAAGTGGTGGAACAACGATTGGGAAAACATTTAATCTGAAAAATAAATCCGAACGAAATTTTCCTTGTTCAACTTCTTTTTCCAGATCCCGGTTTGTAGCAGCGACAATGCGAACATTAGAATGAATTGTACTTTTACCGCCGAGACGCTCAAACTCTTTTTCCTGTAAAACACGTAAAAGTTTTGCCTGTATTTCCATCGGTAATTCCCCGATCTCGTCTAAAAATATAGTGCCGCCGTTAGCAACCTCAAATTTTCCTATCCTTTTTTCTAAAGCTCCCGTAAAGCTGCCTTTCTCATGACCGAATAATTCCGATTCAATCAACTGAACCGGAAGAGCCGCACAATTCACAGTTATAAACGCCTTTTCTTTCCGGTTTGATAAATTATGAATTGCCTTCGCAATTAATTCTTTTCCTGTACCGGTCTCTCCCAGGATTAAGACTGTCGCATCCAGAGGAGCAACTTGTTTTACTTTGTTTAATGCGAAGTTTATTTGCTGACTGTTTCCAATTATTTCCTGAATATTATGTGTTAAGTTGATTTCATCCAGCAGATAATTTTTTTCCTGCTCTAAAATTTTTGTGAGTGTATTTATCTCTTCAAAGGCATAAAGATTAGAAAGAACCAATCCTAAATACGGCATCATATTTACAGAAAGATCAATTTCATTAACTCCAAAAAATGCATCCCTGCTCTGAGTGAATATTAATTCCAGTGCTGGTTCAATTCTGATCTTTGAATATGGAATGCTTCTGCCTAATACCACTGTTAATCCGCCTAAATTTCCGAATGAATGCTGCAGAATCAATAAGGAATTGATTGAATCCTTTTCATTCAACTGCTTTAAGTGTGGAAATTGTTCACATAATTTATTGAATGAATCTCCCGTTATTTCTAAAAATTTTTGTCCACCATTTCCACTGACTTTTGATTTCATAGCCAGCAAGAATAAAGTTATGTTTCTGGTTGTTTGTGTTAATTTGAACTGATCTTTATCATCTTTGATGAGTGAAAGAGTGCTGGACAAATTCATTGGTGAATATTCAGTGTGAAAGGCAATATAATCGCACGGGATTAATTTATTTGTCTCATCAGCTAATTTTTTGAAAAGAGCTTCTTTTTCTCTGATTGTAAGAAGATCCTTCAGTAAACCAAGCTGTATACCTTTTTCTTTTTCTTTACGCTGAAGTTCGTCATAGCTTGTTACATCTACATATACAGAACCTATTAAGCTGGCAAGTCGCAATAGAAATTCATCCTTTTTTTCTGCAAGAGCGGTTCCTTCAATTGCTAATACAAGAAATCCAATGAATTCACCACCGGTGTTCAACGGCAGGAAGTATAATGAATTGATATTCATTTCACTAAGTACTTTGTTCAATGGAGGATGATTTATATTCTGCGATCGAATAGCATCGAATTGTTCACAACTTACGAGAGTTATTTTCGGATTTGAAATGGAGATGTTAAATGGAATAGAATTAATAGAAAACATTTGCAGCCAAACCATCGAATCTGAAACCCTTTTATCTTTTTCAATTTTAATGATAATGAGTCCGAGATTCTCTTTTGACTTATCGAACAGGAAGCCGCCGCCAAATTTAACTCCATAAAACTCACGAAGTTTTTGAAAGATTGTAAATAATAAATCCTCTCTATTCTTCAGAGTTGCCACATCATCATTAATGGATAAAAGAAAAGATACATCTTCATTTACAGTTTGCATATTAGTTCCTGAATAAAATTAATTGCTCTTATTTAAGGGATGAAAATAAGCCAATACTTTTATTTAAGCAATGCTTTATTCAAAGAATTTGAAATATCGCTCGAAAATCAACTTTTTGAGTTTTTAAGACAGTGGCATTTAATGTGAGTTTAGGTTGCAAAAGAAGATGGGTTTCTAAGCCGAATTATTTTGGAAAAACTATTCGCAAATAAAAGTTGAAGCATGATAAAAAATATAAATGAAAATGCTGAAAAAGTAAAAGGAGAACTAAAACAAAAAGCCACAGTAGTTTTTAAGTGGGCAATGACAATAATCTACCTAGTACTTGTAATTCACTTTGTACTTAAGCCAATAACGGAATTTTTACTAATGTGTGAAAACTACGTAAGACTCTATCTCCTAAATTATTTTTTTAAATGAGGAAATTACAATCAGAACAAAACAAAAATTATTTAAACACATTCTTATAATAAACAATGGAGAAAAAAATGAAAGACTTAATTGAAAAAAGCATTAACCTCGGATTAGGTATTGCTGCAACTACAAAAGAAAAAGTAGAAAAAATTGTAGATGAAATAGTTACAAAAGGTCAATTGACAAAGGAAGAAAAACCAAATACCGTTCAAGAAATACTTGATAATCTTGAAAAAGGTGAAACCGAGCTAAAGAAAAAAACCAGTAGAGTTGTCACTGAAGTGTTGAACAAACTCGAACGCACCTCTAAAAAAGATATAAAGGAATTAAGAAAGATTCTCTCTAACGCAGAGAAAACAAATAATTTAAAAGGATCGGTTAATAAAAAAGTATAATATAATATCACGGACGCGGATAAAAGCAGATCATGAAAAGAAATATTAAAGACAGTATTAGCAACCTAAAGCGTTATAATGAAATTCTAAGAGTTTTTGTTAAACACGGTTTTAATGACATCGTTAGCAAGATTAGTCTTGCACCAAAATTGCGAGGTGACAAAAATCCGCTTTCGACTCAAGGAGAAAATCTTAATGCTCTTAGTTCTTCAGTACGCTTGCGAATGGCTTTCGAAGAATTAGGAGCCACATTTATAAAGTTAGGACAGATGCTCAGTCTACGATCGGATATTATTCCTGCAGAATTAGCTGCTGAGCTTTCCAAATTACAGGATAGTGTACAAAATGATGATATTGAAAAAATCAAATCTGTTTTGACAACAGAATATGGTAAACCTATAAACGATGTTTTTTTAGAATTTGATGAGAGTCCAATTGCTTCAGCTTCCATTGCACAAGTTCATAAAGCAAAGTTGAAGACTGGTGAAGGTGTTGCTGTAAAAATATTGCATCCCGGTGTGGCAGGAAAAATTGAAGCAGACCTTGAAATATTAAAGCACCTCTCCAGATTGATCGAAACACATATTCCGGAAAGTAGACCTTATCAGCCGGTTGAAATCATTAAAGAGTTTGATAAATCAATAAGGAAGGAATTAAACTTAGTTTTTGAAGGATATAATATTGACACATTCCGGAATTATTTTCAGGATGACCCGACTATCAAAATGCCAATCGTTTATTGGGAGTATTCTACCGAAAGCATTTTAGTAACTGAATTTATTAATGGAATTAAAATATCGGAACTTCTGAATAATGAATCATCTGATATTGATCCGAAACAAGTTACAATGAATTCAGCAAATGCATTGATGAAGCAGGTTTTTGAAATTGGAATTTTTCATGCCGATCCGCATCCGGGAAATCTTTTTGTTTTACCTGGCAATGTAATTGCCCCGATTGACTTCGGTAATGTAGGCAGAATTGATGATGAAATGCGGAATGCTTTCATAGAGATGATTATGGGAATCGTAGATCAGGATCCAAATCGAATTGTCAGAGCTTTAACTAATATCGGTTTTGTTGATGATCATACAAACATACGCGGATTGAAAATTGATTTGATGGAATTTATAAACCATTACTACAAAGTTTCATTAAATAGAATAAACCTATCCAAACTGATAAATGAATTCATTGAATTACTCCGGACACATCAGATTAAATTACCATCGGACATCAGTTTATTGATAAGAACACTGTTAATATCGGAAGCAATCGCAAGAGGACTATATCCTCAATTTAGTTTAGCTGAAATATTGATTCCTTTCGCAAAAAAATCATATCAAAATAAATTTAATCCTTTTGTAAGGTATCGATCTTTAATTCGAACAGCAGAAGAAGGTTTTGATTTATTGAAAAAAATACCGGAGGATTTGCAAAACATTCTTTACAAATTCCGCAACGATAAATTCACCGTCAATTTTAAACACCAGGGTCTCGAAGAATTCGGAAGAAGAATTGATTCTTCAAGCAACCGGCTTTCTTTCGCAATAATTATTGCGGCTCTAATTATAGGTTCATCTATCGTGATGTATCTGGGCAAAGGAAATCTTCCGGTGAGTTACCCGGTAATTGGAATTATTGGTTTTATAAGTGCCTCTGTTTTAGGACTGTGGCTGCTTATCGGCATTATGCGATCGGGTAAACTATAATCATTTGAAAACATGTAAAAAATTACACGAGCTAACACTATGAATCTTGTACTACTTGAAACAAACAGCAACTCTCACACTAAAACAGAAAGATCAAAAAGCTTTAAAGGTTTGATAAAAGTAAAGAGTGAGTATCTTATAGAAAGGATAATCAGAATCGGACGTATTAACGGGGTAACAAGAGTAATCTTCATAATTAATTCAAACGATCCGGAACTTGAACACTACCTTTCAACAAACAATTTCGGGATTCCGACAAAACTCATTATGCCCCATCAAGAAAGTTATATGCATGTTTTATTTGCATTAGCATCTGTTCATAGTAAAGAACCATTCTTACTTGCAAATACAAATTCTGTTTTCCTTGAGAGAGAATTCTCGGAGTTTGTTACTTATTCCTTGCTGCAGGAAGATACCGACGGGGTTATTGCTGTAACGAGACACCTTAATGAGGAAAAACCACTCGGTGTGGCAATGAATGATGAAGACGTCATTTTAAAATTTAATAATTCAAAGGATGGTTATAGTTGGTTTAATGGCGGCATCTATTATTTCTCGCCTCAAATTTTGAAAGAGACCAATTATGTATTTCAGCCGGATATATCGGGGGTAGAAAAATTCTTACAACTATTAATTGTTAGAGGATATATCCTTAAAGGATTTTCGTTTTCTAAAATTATCAAAGTTGAAAACGCATCTGATATTGCCAAAGCAGACGATTTGATTCGACTAAATGAATAGTCCCATGATGCGTCCAATTTTTTGCTAACACAGATCAACAAAATTTTTTATTCAGTATTACAGGTCAGCATCCACAGCTGACAATACTTGTTAGAAATCAGAACAAATATTTTTTACCAAACATAAAGGATATCTATTATGGCAACTCAAAATCCATCCAAAGCTTTAAATATTTCCCTATGGGCAGCACAGATATTTTTAGCTCTCGTCTTTTTTATTACTGGTGCAGGAAAATTATTCTTACCCATGGAAAATTTGCATTCACTTATCCCATGGACAAAAGATGTAAACTCATTGCCAATAAGGTTAATTGGCTTTTCAGAAATTTTAGGAAGTCTTGGTTTAGTACTTCCCTCGCTGCTGCGTATTAAACCATGGCTTACACCTTGGTCAGCAACTGGTGTTGCATTCACTATGCTGCTTGCTATTTTCTTTAATATTTCAATAGGTGAAACGTCTGTTATAGGAGTAAACACTATACTTTTCCTGATTGCAATATTTGTTGCCTGGGGAAGATTTAAAAAGTCTGTAATCTCACCAAAGTATTAAGTGTTCAAACATTCATTAGATAAAAATTAGAATGAGTAAAAAGTTAATAGATATGTTTATTAAAATCTTAGTGGATGACAAAATGATGATAGAAACAACAGCTATTTTCACTTCTCAAATTAAGGTCACTGCTTTTATTCAAGCAACAGCCACAAGCTATTGCTTTAATAAAAGCATAGCGATCTTTAAATTCTGTCAATTCAAGCGAAAATGAAAGCTTTTTTACAGACCAAAAGGTGGCTCACCATTTGGCTAAACAAAGTACAAACAAAAAACATTTTTTAACAAAAAAAGGAGTAGAACATGTACAACGACGCGATCAAATCAATAAAAGATACTATTAAGCATTGGTATCTTCCATTGATACTTGGGATAATTTTCATTGCTATTGGTGTATGGGCAATAATAACACCCGAAGCAACTTACCTCTCATTAGCCCTCTTATTCAGTGTATCTTTTCTTGTTATAGGTATACTTGAAATTATTTCTTCAATCAGTTTTAGAAAGCAGTTGGATGGATGGGGCTGGTTATTAACATCTGGAATACTCGGTTTAATATTAGGGGTGATACTTATCATTCATCCGCAGATTTCAATTATTACTTTACCGCTTTTTGTAGGATTCTTAGTTCTATATCGTTCCATAATGGCTATTGCATGGTCAATTGAAATGAAAAAATACAAAATATCTGAATGGGGCTGGCTGCTCTTCACGGGCATTCTTGGTGTTATATTTTCATTTATACTTATATGGAATCCTTACTTTGCAGGATTGACAGTAGCAGTATTCACTGGAATTGCATTAATCACTGTCGGGATTTTTCATATTTATTTTTCAATTGGGCTTAAAAAATTAAAAAACACTTTCAAGAATTTGAAGGATCAAAACTAAAAATTACAATATAAATTAAAGGAGAAATTTTTATGAACGCACCACAACAGACCGGTAGTAATCAAAAAAAAGAGGGGAATCCGGTCGATGGTAATGAACAAAAAGGAAAGATAAACTATAAAATGTATCTCTGGTTTATAGGTCTCTTTATCCTTAATTATTTTATTGGAAAATATTTTGCTGATAGAATGTCTGATCTGGAAAAAATTCCATACACCGTTTTTAAGCAAGAAGTCTTAAAACAAAATGTGAAAGAGATATACAGTAAAGGAACATCACTTTCCGGAAATTTTAATAATCAGATAACTGTACCTACTGTAGAGGTTCGTGGTCTTAAAACCGATACAACATATATTAAAGTCATCCACTTCACAACTGAACTGCCTTCATTTATCGATCCTGGACTTGAAGCACTATTAATAGAAAATGGAGTGACTATACGTGCCGAACCAATTAAAGAAGAGCAAAATCCCCTTTTATCTTTTCTGATGATGTTCGGTCCTACTATACTAATCATTGCTTTTTACTCTTCTATGTACAAAAAAATGCAGCAAGGTGGAAGTGGAGGCGGCGGTTTTATGGGAATGTTTGGCGGCAGCAGCCATGTGAAAAAATTTGATAAGGAAAAGAGTCCTGAAGTTACCTTTAAAGATGTTGCCGGTATTGATGAAGCTAAGAATGAATTGGAAGAGATAGTTGATTTTTTAAAAACACCTCAAAAATATACCAGGCTTGGTGGCTCTGCACCTAAAGGAGTTCTGCTCATTGGTGCACCTGGGACTGGAAAAACTTTGTTAGCAAAAGCGACTGCAGGTGAAGCTGGAGTACCATTCTTCTCAATGAGCGCTTCTGAATTTGTAGAAATGATTGTAGGTGTGGGTGCTGCAAGAGTTCGTGACCTCTTTAAACAAGCCAGAGAAAATGCTCCGTCAATTATTTTTATTGATGAGCTTGATGCTATCGGTCGTTCTCGCGGGACTATGTCGACCGGCGGTACAAGTGAACATGAACAAACCTTAAATCAAATTCTTACTGAAATGGATGGATTCTCAGGCAGAGAAGGCGTTATAGTTTTAGCTGCAACTAATCAACCCAACGTTTTAGATCAAGCGCTTCTCAGGCCGGGACGTTTTGACAGACGTGTTGTGGTAAATCTTCCAGATAAGAATGGGCGGGAGGCAATACTGAAAGTTCATACCCGCAACGTGCCTTTGGCTGCGGATGTTAATCTACAAGAAATTGCATCTACAACTCCAGGATTAACAGGCGCTGACATTAAAAATCTTGTTAATGAAGCCGCAATTCTGGCTGCAAAAAAGGATAAAGACAAAATCACTCAAAAAGATTTTATGGACGCACTTGAAAAAATTATTCTCGGTCCAGAGCGTTCTTTACTAATGACCAAAGATGACCGCGAACGTATTGCGTATCATGAAGGCGGGCATGCTATTCTTGGATTAGTTGTTCCTGGCGCCGATCCTGTAAACAGAGTTACTATTGTACCACGTGGACAGGCATTGGGCGTAACTTATCAGCGCCCGGTTAGTGACCGGTACAACTACACCGAGGAATATTTACGCGCAAGGATAATCGGTACACTTGGCGGACGTACTGCCGAAGAAATGATTTACGGTAACAAAACCACTGGTGCAGAGAATGATATCGAACAAGCTACCAATCTTGCCAGGATGATGGTTACACGATGGGGTATGAGCGATGCTTTGGGTATGGTTCAGTTTAGCGAGTCTAATAATCCATATTTAAATGGTGGATATGGCAGAAGAGATGTCAGCGAAGAGACTGCTAAAATGATTGATCATGAGGTTCATAAAATTATTCATGATTGTTATGAAGAAGCCAAGAGACTACTAAATGAATACCGAAAAGAACTGGATTCACTTGCAGCTGCTTTAATGGATAAAGAAACCCTCGATGAAAAAGAGATTCTTTTAGTAACAGGACTTAGGCCTGCACATGAACTGGAAAATAAGAAAGTATTAGCTTGAAGAATAACACAATAAACGCAATAGATGACAACTTATTCAATTTAGAAACTAAAACATCAAGTATATAAAATGAACAGTGAAATATTCAGCGAACAAAACAAATCTTTTGGAAACTGGGCACCCAATCTGATATTGGGTGTCATTTATATCGCAGTTTCTATATGGGTTTTTTCTAAGCCCGATGCGGCATACGTTTCTTTTGCAAAAGTTTTTAGCATTGCTCTATTGTTCACTGGAACATTGGAAATAATTTCGTTCTTTCAAAACAGAGAATATCTAAATGAGAATGGGTTTTATTTTACAATAGGTATCTTTGATATTCTTGTGAGCATTAGTATCATTGTCATTTCGAGGCCTCAGGCTCCAACTGAGGCCATTACTTTAATTATAGGATATGTTTTATTATACCGCACAGTTAAATTAATTACCTGGTCAACAGAACTGAAGAATTATGAAGCAAGAAATATGGGCTGGGTTCTTTTTGGTTTCGTTGTCGGTTTCATTCTTTCTTTTTTTCTTATTTGGGAACGAACATTATCCCAAATGATACTTTTATTCTTTGCTAGCTTTGCTATACTAATGATTGGTATTTCAGAGATTCATTTTTCATTCGTATTACGGAAATTAAAACAAAATGAACTCGCATTGGGAAGATAAGTTGAAGATTTTTTTAATAAGCAGCAATTTCAAATAACAAGTATCTCAAGCGAAATGCTTCAACAAATTCTAACATTTACAGTTCAGCTTTGGCTTGTTATATAAAGTGTAAAGCAACTAACTGATATTATCAATAAATCGTGGCGTTGATAGCGAAAATCGTGTGGAATCTGCTTAAACAAATTGCTGTTAGCGCCTCAGTGAAAGGAATTCGGTGAGATTATGCCAACAAAGAATATAAAAACAGCGTCTCTCGTTCTTGGAAGCGGCGGCGCTCGAGGTTTAGCGCACATCGGTGTAATTCATTGGCTTGAAGAAAATGAGTTCAAAATCAAATCAATAGTCGGCTGCTCAATCGGTGCAGTAATAGGGGGAGTATATGCTGCAGGAAAACTGGATGAATATGAGCAATGGGTACGTACCTTGACGAAAGTTGATATAGTCACTCTACTAGATCTTTCTTGGGAAAAGAGCGGGCTCGTGAGAGGTGACAAAATTATCAATACGCTAACCGGTTTAGTTGGAGAGAAATTAATCGAAGATCTCCCAATTTCATTTACGGCTGTTGCTGCTGATATAAGAGGTCAAAAAGAAATATGGATGAGGTCGGGCAGTCTCTTTAATGCCATGAGAGCATCTTTTGCAATACCTCTTCTCTTTACCCCATTCAAGTACAATGGAGTCGATCTTGTTGATGGAGGGGTTTTAAATCCTGTGCCAATCGCGCCGGCGTTTTGTGATGAAACTGATATGATTATTGCTGTAAATCTGGGCGGCCCAGAAGAGAGCTTAACGAAGACGCATGCTGAGAGTGTGCCTCCAGCGTTCCCTGCATCTCCATTCCGTGAAAAAATCAATAACTTTATTGCTCGCCACCAACAATCTGTGAAAAGCAGCAGCAGCCGAGATTGGCGGGCGTACGATATCGCCATTCAATCGTTCGACGCCATGCAGAGTACCATAGCGCGTCAAAAGCTTGCCGCTTATCCGCCAGACATAATCGTAGAAATCCCAGGGAATGCGTGTCGGACATTGGAGTTTGACCGGGCATCCGAGATGATTGAATTGGGATACAGAAAAGCAAAAGAGTGCTTAGCTCAGGCCGTGCTGCAAAAGCAGAACGAAACGTGCTAACAACTGCATGGTTCGAACCAGCGTAAGCGTCAGACGCACATGTGTACTATTATGTGTTAGATTGCTAATTGTTGAAGACGAAGCCGAAATCTCAAATTTACGAGAAACTTGGTTCTACTCGTGACAAACCGTAGTTTTCGGCGGGTAGGTTAAAAATACAATCAAATTTTTTTGCTTAAAGGAATTTTTAAAAAATTAAAACAAAGATAAAGTAAGATCACATGGCAAGTGTTACCTTAAAAAACGTATCAAAAATATATGATGGTAAATTGAAAGTAGTTAGCGATGTCAACTTTACCGTAAATGATAAGGAATTTGTTGTAATTGTTGGTCCGTCGGGTTGCGGCAAAACAACAACTTTACGAATGATTGCCGGTCTTGAAGAAATAACCTCTGGTGAATTATACATTGACGCCATGAAAATGAATGACGTTTCACCTAAAGACCGAGATATTGCTATGGTATTTCAGAATTATGCCTTATATCCGCATATGAGCGTCTATGAAAATATGGCATTTGGATTAAAACTGCGAAAGTTCCCAAAGGATGAAATCAATAAACGTGTTACAGAAGCTGCAAAAATTTTAGGATTAGAAAATCATCTTACACGTAAACCGAAAGCTCTTTCGGGCGGCCAAAGACAAAGAGTGGCAGTTGGTCGTGCAATTGTGCGGAAGCCAAAAGTATTTTTATTCGATGAGCCGCTCAGCAATCTTGATGCAAAACTTCGGGTTCAAATGAGAACAGAAATATCAAAGCTTCATCAAAACTTAGGGGCGACAATGATTTATGTTACGCATGACCAAACAGAGGCAATGACAATGGGTGATCGAATTATTGTTATGAAAGATGGAATTGTGCAGCAAATTGATTCGCCTTTAAAGATTTATAATAATCCAATTAATAAATTTGTGGCAGGTTTTATCGGTACTCCATCAATGAATTTTATTGAAGGTACCTTATTTGAAGATAACGGACTAAACTTTGTCAGCAGAGGTCAATCACTATCTTTTAAGCTTGATGAAAAAGTGTATGAAAATTTTAAAAGCCGCATTGGCAAACCATTATGGTTGGGAGTACGTCCGGAGAATATCACTGATGTAGAAGCATTGCCTAAAACAGCATCTGCTAAACTTGAAGCTAATCTTGAAATCGTTGAACCAATGGGCAATGAGATATTTATTTATTTTGGTGTGGAGTCAAGTCAATTTCTTGCAAGAATTCCTTCGAGTGAGAAACCTCAACCTAATACCAAGATGAATTTATATATTGATTTAACCAAGCTGCATTTTTTTGATGCAGAAACAGAAATTAAAATTTGATATATAAATCTACATTATAATGAAGTGGTTTTGAAATGACATGGTAAGGCAAATGATCGCTTTTATTATTGAATCCATATGATGTTTTCAGTGTGCATATCTGTCGAGGAACAAGTTAGAAATGATTTAATCGCTCAATTTAAACCAGCGTTGGATGCCATGTGGTTTTCACCTCCTGTAACTTTTCAATAAAATATGGTGTTTCACATTCAGCGTGTGTCCAATCATTGCGCTTGTAAAAAATAGTTCTCTTAACATTAGTACTTGCTAATTCACTAATTAACTTGATATATTTTTCTTCACTGCCGCAATAGACAATCGCATTCACATCCATGTGCGATGCCATGTGACTTATCAATTCCTCTCGTTTTCCTGTTAGAATATTTACAACACCTCCGGGAACATCAGATGAGTTTAATACTTCCGCAAATGAAATTGCTGTCAATGGTTTTGTTTCAGAAGCTAAGACAATAACGGTGTTGCCGCCAACAATTGCAGGTGCTATAACCGAAACTAAACCTAATAAACTTGGTTTTTCTGGGGCAATGATCGAAACTACTCCAATTGGCTCGACATTTGAAAAATTAAAATGAAGACTTGCTACAGGATTAACGGCACTAAATATCTGCTGATATTTATCGCTCCATCCTGCATAATAGACTAACCTGTCAATCGAAGTGCTGACTTCAGCTTTTGCGTTTTTTGCAGTTTCACCTTGAGTGATTAACTCAGCAGCAAATTGTTCTTTTCTTCCTTCAAGCATTTCGGCAATTCGGTAAATTACTTGACCTTTATTCAGTGCGGACTGCTTTGCCCACGAACCTTGTGCGTTTCGAGCTGCAACAACTGCATTTCTAAAATCTTTGCGAGATGCCAAACATACATTTGCGATTATGTTTCCTTTACCATCATTTAAGGAATAATATCTTCCGGATTCTGTACGAGGAAACTTGCCGCCAATATACAGCTTATAAGTTTTTTGGATTTTTAATCTGTTCATATTCTACAATAAAAATGGTTATTCAAATTTTAAATATGGTTTAAGACCATGCAGTCCACCTTCTCTGCCGAAGCCGCTTTCTTTGTATCCTCCAAATGGCGAGGTTGCATCAAACTTATTAAATGTATTTGCCCAAACTACTCCGGCATTCAGGTGTTTTGTAAGATGAAATATCTTCGATCCTTTTTGAGTCCAAACTCCAGCTGATAGTCCATAAGGTGTGTTATTTGCTTTTTCAATCACTTCATCAATGGTTCTAAAAGTTTGAATTGTCAAAACTGGACCAAATATTTCTTCTTGAACAATTTTGTGTGATTGTGATACGTTTAGAAACAATGTCGGCGCACACCAATTTCCTTTTTTAGGTAAGCTGCATTTGGGCTGATAAATTTCGGCACCTTCATTTAAGCCAATTGCAATATAATTTTCGATTGTTTGTAATTGCTTTTTAGAATTTATCGCACCGATGTCAGTATTTTTATCTAATGGATCACCAATTATCAAAGATTCCATTCTGTGTTTTAGTTTTCTTATCACCAAATCCGCAACCGACTCTTGCACAAATAATCTTGATCCTGCACAGCATACATGGCCTTGATTGAAAAATATGGCATTGATAATTCCTTCAACTGCCTGATCAATCGCCGCATCTTCAAAAATGATATTGGCTCCTTTGCCGCCTAACTCCAGAGTTAATTTTTTGCGAGTGCCTGCCGTTGCCTTTTGAATGTACTTTCCAACTGCTGTTGAGCCTGTAAATGCAATTTTATCAACATCTGGATGATTCACTATGCTGGCACCTGTTTCTCCCGCTCCAGTAACAATATTAACCACTCCTTTTGGCAAATCACAATCCCGAATTAGTTCGGCTAATTTTAATGCTGTAAGCGGAGTTGTCTCAGCAGGTTTTAAAACGACAGTGTTTCCTGTTGCTAAGGCAGGTGCAAGTTTCCATGCTGCCATTAACATTGGAAAATTCCAGGGAATTATTTGTCCTGCCACTCCTATCGGTTTAGGATTTCTGTTTGGGAAAGCATATTGCAGTTTATCAGCCCAACCGGCATAATAAAAAAAGTGATTTGCTGCCAACGGAATATCAATATCTCTCGATTCTCTGATTGGTTTTCCACCGTCCAAGCTTTCAATCACTGCAAACTCACGTGCACGTTCTTGAATCAGACGCGCAATTCTAAAAACGTACTTACCCCGCTCTCTTCCAGAAAGTTTCGACCAGCTATTAAATGCTTTTCGAGCGGCTTTGATTGCCTTGTCAATATCTTCAGCAGTTGCCTCAGCTACATCAGCTAATTTCTGATCGTTTGCAGGATTGTATGTGTCGAAGTATTTACCCTTGACTGGCTTAACAAAATTACCGTCTATGAACAATTCATACTGTTTTCTGATTTTAATATGTCCGGTACTTTCTGGCGCTTCGGAATATTTCCATGAAGCTTTGAATGTAGTGTTCGTGTCGTGATTTCTCATAGTTAATCTTTTGAAAAATAATTTGGAGATTGATACATACCCGTTTCAGTTTTGACCAATTGCATCAGAATATCGTTAACTAAGCTGCTTGCCCCAAACCGAAAATAATTTTTGTTCATCCATTTATCACCGAGAACTTCATTCAGCATTACTAAATATTGCAGCGCAATTTTTGCAGTTGAAATCCCACCGGCAGGTTTCATTCCTATCATTTTTCCTGTTCTCAAATAAAAATCTTGAATGGCATCGAGCATAACATAGGTAACCTGCATTGTTGCAGCCGGTTGAATTTTACCAGTTGAGGTTTTAATAAAATCTGCCCCGGCAAACATCGCAATTTCACTGGCTTTTCTAACGTTATCGAGAGTATCCAATTCACCGGTTTCCAATATTACTTTAAGATGAGCTTTACCGCAAGCTTCTTTAACCGACGCAATTTCATCAAAAACATATTGATAATTACCTGCGAGAAATTGTCCCCGTGAAATTACCATATCAATTTCATCAGCGCCTTGATCCACTGCAAATTTTGTTTCTGTCAGCTTTGCCTCTAAACTTGATTGACCGCTTGGGAAACCCGTTGCTACAGAGGCAACTTTTATATCACTGCCTTGCAGGGCTTTTTTTGCTGTGCTGACATGTGAAGGGTAAACGCAAATTGCTGCAACAGTTGGAAGGTCTTTTATTGAATCATGAGGATGCATTGCTTTGTAGCAAAGCTGCAGCACTTTACCTTTAGTATCTTTACCTTCGAGAGTAGTTAAATCAATCATGCTTAAGGCAAGTTTTAACCCCGCAGTTTTTGAAGAAGTTTTTATGCTGCGTGTGCAGAATCGTTCAATGCGTTCATTTACGCCGGTTTGATCATAAAGCGGTAAATTATTTAAATCTGGAAACATGTATTTTGTTTTGATTTCTATAGCTAAAAATTATGTTATAAAAATTATAAAACAAACATAACTGAAGCATTATTTATTTTGATGAGAATAGAACAATTCGGCGTTCTACTTTAGACGTATTGTTTTTATGCAATGACACCTAAAAAAAATATCTGATGATAATAAATATTCGTAACGTTCGATTAAGTTCATGTGGAATTATTATATTCACCGAGCAGATTCTAATAATTCATAGGTCATTAATGAATATATATACTGTAAACTTCGGAAACTATTTGATTTATATGATAATCTTCACATCTTTTTGCTATCCTCAATCTTCGTATTCGCCTGTGCCACAAGATTGTCGACAAATGGTTCTTGTGTTAACTGATTCCGTAAATGCAACAGAGGGATTTTTATATCGTTTTGAAGGATTAGGAGAGTACAAAAATTGGCATCCAATTGCGGAAAAAATTCCTATTGTCCTTGGAAGAAATGGTTTGGCATGGGGGAGGGGATTAAATCCAATTGATACTTCGAAATTGCCAATTAAAATTGAAGGTGATGGTAAAAGTCCGGCAGGAGTTTTTACTCTCAGTTCTGCTTTTGGCTATGCGAGATCAGATGAAATGAAGGGATTGAAAATCCATTACATCCACATTACATCAACGCTTGAATGCATTGATGATGTTAATTCAGAATTTTACAATCAATTGGTCAATAATAATGAAGTTGAGAAAGTGGACTGGCAATCATCGGAGAAAATGTATTTTTCTGACATTTGGTACGAACAAGGCATCATCGTTGATCAAAACATAAATCCAATTATAAAGGGCGGCGGATCATGTATTTTCTTACACAATTGGTCTGATCCTAATGAAACTTCGGCTGGCTGTACAGAAATGGATCCGATAAACATGAAAGAAATTATTTATTGGTTAGATGCTTCTGCTAATCCGGTTCTTGTCCAATTAACTCAACAACTTTACAATGATTACCAGCAAAGTTGGGAGTTACCAACAAATATTAACATCAGGCATTAATGATTCACTTTGTATTTTGAGTCAAATTTCACAATTATTATTATTTCATCATGGAAAGACATTTAGGTTTTATATTATTGGAAAATATTCCGTTGGTAATTTGGTAGATGTGATGACCTTTAATCGAGAAGCAAATATCTTCTCGTCGTTCTTTACTTCATAAAAAACTTTTGTTAATTTATCGCTGAATTTAATAGAGTATATTCACAACAAAATGAAAGTATAAAGTAATGTTGCTCAAGAAAAATTTAATAATTGTGTCTGTTGGGTTATTAACTGTTTTATCAATGATTGGTTGTGCGAATGACTCAAGTTCGCCAACCAAACCACTAACACAGCCCACTTACGGAACAGTGGAAGGAACTGTTTATTTCGCGGGCTCAAGCAGCACAGTTCCAGGGGTTACAGTCTCATGTGGAGATGTTAACGCGACTACTACAATTGATGGAAAGTTTCTCTTAAAAAACGTTCCTTCCGGATATCAATTACTCAAAGCTAATAAAGGTGATTTCAACTCATACTCCCGAAGTATAGAAGTGGTTGAGAATAGTACAGTAAGGTATGATATTGAAATGACTGCTGCTTCGACAAGTAAAAGCATTCGAGGAACTGTTTACCAGAAAGATAATCTTCAACCCTTAACCAATGTTAGGGTTATACTAATAAGCGATACAACTTTCACGGATGCATTCGGTAAATACCAGCTTCCGATACTCTCTCAGGGTTTGAAAACAATTAAAGCGGAAAAAACAGGTTATAATCCTTTTGTTGGTCTGGTGTTCATAAGTAATTATGATCTTCAGTACGATATATTGTTAGAGAAAATTTAGCAGAGTTTTTTTCGCTGGGATTAATCCAACGGGATTACTTTGAGGATTTTCTGTACTGAAGCAGGATATTTTTAATACGAGTTTTTTTCTGATTCTCTTTGGCATCCAAATAATTTGGTTCACATTATCTTGAATTAAAAAAAACTTTTCCAAATATTTTTATACTCATAAGAATAGTATAAACGATAATCTGACATTCTTTTTTAAATACTTTTCTAAACCTCACACCAAATTTAAAGTTATACAACTTTACGCGAATAATTTCACCTATAAGATTAAAATAACTTAATATCCAAACCGATTTGACAAAGAAAGGCATGCTGCTTAAAATTATGAGTTCCTCGTCTAACATTCTCATTAGTTGAGGATAAGTTTCGCGAAGCCAAAGAAAACGTTTATTATCTTCAAGTAGATTTTCCGTATTTAGATTATATCTTTTAACATTTTCTCTGCTGATATTAATAAACCCGGCATCAATGTCCTCTTTGAAATCCCGCACAGCCAAAACATGCCAGAAAAATGTACCGATAAATCCATTTAATTCTTTAAAATTTCTTCTCATCGGAATAAAGAGGAAAGAAATTTTAAAGATTGATTCATTTAGTAAGGTTAGATATTCGGATAATTCAGATTCAGAGAACATACCATCGTTGTCTAGACGGTCTATGTCCATCTCAAATGATTTGAAAGTATTATTAAGATAAGTTACAAAATCAAGCCGATCTGTTTCAATTAGATATTGTAAAAAGTATAATAAATAATTCTCCTCATAAGAATTTAAGCTTACATTCTCAAATCGTAAAACATTTAACATAATCTCACGCTGACGCGAGATGAAATTCCTTTTTACAGAAATACTATTTAAGGGATTGTCAATAAAATCATCTACCCAGCGCAAGTACATGTGAACTAAATAAACAAATCCTCGTTGCTTTCTACCCAAAGGTTGGGCTGCCAACCAAAGCTTTAAACCCCGTTTTCGCGTTGCCTTATTTGCCGCAGTGATGGCAGCAATTAAAGAGATTTGACCGTCGTTTTCACACTTCATCTTAGACTAATTCAAAATAAAATTGCATCAAAGAATTCTAAAATAAAAAGCTTCAATGAAAACTTTATTGTTAAAAGATAAGCAGCAACCTCGAATTTTATTTTACGATGGTCATCCACCCTTGTTGGATGATAACCATATGCCTTGACACGAAATATTTTAGGTAAATAATAAATCTGCGTGTAATAATTAAATAATTTTAATCTCATTGGAAATTGTTTGATAATTTTTGCTTCAATCATTAAAAGTTCAATTATTTTATTTATTTCATCATACAAATATTTTTTAAGATTATCGCTATGCGGCAAATTATTAATATTTATACCATAACGCAGTAAATTCTCTCTTGTGATATTGACATATCCTAATTCAAAATCTTCTTGCAAGTCTCTAATCATCCAGATTTTTGTAGATGCTGTTGTCACTATTATGTCATTGTAGGGATATTTATCTTCGGGCAAAATAAAACACGTTGTAACGTCGAAAAATGATTTTGACATTTTACTTACGTATGTGTTCATCTCAACTTCTGAAAAAATTCCATCGTGTTCCGTCCTTTGCACGTCCATTTCTAAACCTTCTATCATTAAACGAACACTGTTAATTATGACCTCATTCCCTTGTTCTTTTCCATATTGGATGAAATAGAAAAGAAAAGACTCCTCAACGCATTCAATTGATGTAAAAATATTATTTCTATAATCGGAGAGTAGTTTTAATTGACGGTTAATAAAATTTCTTTTATGTGATACGGGTAATTGTGGATTATCAACTATGTCGTCAACCCATCTTAGATAGGAGAAGCAAAGCTTAAGATATTTGCCGCGTGATTTTTTAACACCGATATTTAGGAGAAAATTTGCCTTTGGGGATCTTTCAGCTAAAATTTTATCGGCACTGTTAAGGGATGATGAAAGATTAAACTCCTTTATCTCATTAAAGCTCATAGATAACAGGACCGTGCAAGTCGAAGACAATAATTCTGTTGTGTGCTTTAGAATCAATAGTAAGGTTTAATGTTTTTGAGTTAAGCTCAAAATCGCGTTTTTCATGTATCTGACTTCTTTCTTCCGCGCTGTATACTTTTTTACCAATGTAGGTGTGCATTGTTGACCAATTTTTAAAAGTAATGAGTATGAGAGAGAGTAATGCCTCGTCCGACCAAAATTCTGATACAGAGGGAATTTGGCTGTAAACAAAAGTTGTTTCCTGCATTTTAGAAGGAATCCATCCTCCACTCACAAATCCTTTTGTAAAGCGTATAACAGAACTGATTTTTGGTAAATTAAAAATTTCTGCAAGATTAGAAATCGCCCACTCTTCCGAGTAGTTAATTAAAATGTGATGAGTAAAATTTTTGTTGCGTGAGGTTTTTTCAACTACATTGTTTAAGTAATCATAAAAATTACGGCTTCCATTATTAAGGTATTCATCAAGGTCACCATAAATTTTGAACTTAGAATCAGCAACTATTTTATTTGAAAGGTCTAAACCTTCTTGAATTGCCTTCTGAATTGAATAAACTCTGCCCTCAACTGCTTTATTTCTCTTCGTGTGAACCATCGTTACCATTTCTTTGAAGCCCAATTCTTTCATTACATGTGAAAAGCGGAGGAAAAAATCAATCCCGCTTTTGTAACATTCAACATCGTCATCACTAATGCCGCTACTACGGTGTCCATCAATATAGATATAGGGAACGAATGAATTTGACTGGTTGAGAACATCGGAATGAGTCAGGTCAAGGTATTTTAATATTTTTTCAAAGGACATCGTTACTATGTTTTAATTAAATTATTACTTCAAAATTAAGTAAGCGGGATGTAAATAAAAATTTATCTATCTGGATTTTATGAGATTGATAAGTGAATAAATTATTGTCCGGTCTAAATTTTTCTTCTGGTCAAAACCGACTTTCTCTAAAAGTTTAATTGCTTCACGTTATTAGGATCAGCTTCATTATCAATTGATTGCAGATTCATTACCTCAAAGCCATACCGAATAACTATTGACAGAACTTCTCGCACAATCCCTGCCCCTGATATTTGGGAAGTAATTCAAACCCGATTTCTGCTGAAGAGCAATCGTCTGAAATGTTCCAAAGACAAATTGTTCCAACCAATTCAGTAGTATTCCTAAATGTGATTAACCAGAATATAGATTCATTCTTTACAATATTTTCATTCATTTCCCTAATGAATTTTCGTGCATCACAATTGAATTAGCAATAGGTCTATCAAGATATTTGTTCATCTCACTATCTGAACGAAGTAAGAATGTTTTTTTGTATCATTAACTGACAATTGACGCAAAATATACCCTTCAGTTGATAATACTGGAAATGGTTTAAAAGAATATGTTCTCATATGGTCATTTGATTCTATCTTATCAATATCATCTTTTTTGTTTGAATAAAATTTTCTGTTTTCAATTGATAATAATAAACTCCGTTTGCCAACTGCTGACTGCCGACTGCAGACTTGAACTCTACCTCATAACTTCCTGCCGGTTTGTATTCATCAACCAAAGTTGCAACTTCATTACCGAGGACATCAAAGACTTTAAGGACTTGCCAACTGCCGATTGGTGATTGCCAACTGATTTTAGTGCTTGGATTAAATGGATTAGGATAATTCTGACTTAGATAAAACCCGGTTGGAATTTCTTCATTATTTTCTTTAACAGAAACAACAGCAAATAAATTTTTATAATAAGTGAAATTGCCATCATACTCTCCGACAACACAATCAATTCGTCCATCATTGTCTAAATCTGCAAAACCTGGAGCAGAACTTTGTTTCACTTTAAGTTCTAAAACCAATGCATCATTCCGCTGCCATTGTGCATTTTGCGCGTTACCGATATTCTCGTAATAATTTACTTCTCCAAAACTCTTTCCAATAATTAAATCGAAGTCGCCGTCATTATCAAGATCGGAAAACGATGGTCGGCTGTAATTTGGAAACGTAATAGATGAAAACGGATTTATTGCTGGAGTGATAAAACTATTTCCTTCCCGCTGTAAAAACAAATAGCTGCTTCCAGTTTCAGCACCAATCAACACATCTTCATCGCCGTCACCATCAATATCCACAAATGCTGGCGCGCTTGCAAATCCAACATCAATAGAGCTAAAGTACATAGTGTTTGTCGAAAAAGTGCTGCCATTGTTTATGTAGCAGGAAATCATTCCATTATCTGCACCGGAAACAATATCGAAGTCATTGTCTTTATCAATATCAACAAATACAGGTGAGCATCTAAAGCCGGGATTTAAACTTGAAAAAGGCGCAGTTGTTTTTACAAATATCGGTTTGCTTAGTGTTCCTTCATTTCTTAGATATTGCATTTTATCTAAAGTTGAACCGCTTAGCAAATCGTAATCTCCATCATTATCAAAGTCTGCAAAAGAAACAGTAGATGAACCGTTAACTTTAATCACATTAAAGTAAGTAGAATTGTATTGAAACAATGGGTTAGTAAGCGTTCCATTATTCTGATAAAAGAAAAGATCACCATCATCGGTTCCGTATATTAAGTCCAAATCACCATCAAGATCTAAATCGCAAAAAGTTGGGTCTTTCCAATAGTTAGTTGTTTCAACACCAGAAAATGTTGTAAACTCTCTTGTCCAAATAGGCGAGGTTGATGTTCCTGTATTTTTGTAATAAACAAATGACGAGAGATCTCGTCCTAATAAAAGATCATAATCGTTATCATTATCAATGTCAGCAAGTGTGGGAAAAGAATTCAAACCAACATCTATAATTCCAATCACTAAATTATCATCTCTTGAAAATATTGGGTTAGTCGGTGTGCCAACATTTCTAAATCCGAACGTTAGACCTGGAGTTGGACCACCCAATAGAGATTCACCAATTCCTACTAATAAATCCAAATCACCATCTCCATCAAGATCAGCAAATGCGGGTCTTGCATCTGTTCCAATATTTGGATTAACTGAAACAGAAAAGATAGAATCAACTTTTTGCCAAACAGCGTTAAGCGAATCTCCAATATTTTGGTAGTAAAGCAATCCGTTGTAACCGCCAATAACTAAATCAAGGTCACCGTCGTTATCCAAATTAATTAACGAAGGATAATCTGCATTTGTGAATTGTAATCCGCCTGCATAAATAGAGTGCAGTATTGATGTGTCCTTACTAAAAATAGATGGCAGCTGGGTGGTTATATTTTTAAAATAATCTGCTTTATCACCTATGTTCCCAAGGATTAAATCATAATCACCGTCATTATCAAGATCACCAAATGCAGGTGCAGAGAAAGCCCTTAATGTAACTCCGGAAGAAGAAAAAATTGAATCAACCTTTAACCAGTTTTGGGCATTGTTGTTTTGTGTGAGTATGGTAAGAATTAAAAGAATCGTCATTAGTGTTTTCATGGTCGCCTTAATAATTAAAATAAATATTTTGAAAAATCTTCACTGTTAAAATGCTTATAAGTGGTTTAAAAATCATCTTAATAATTCAGAAAAATTGTGTAGATTTTGAAAAAGCATCTAGTGAAAATATGACAACTCGAAAAGCAGTCACCGATTTCTTGAACAATAAATCAATTGCAGTAGTGGGAGTATCACGCAATCCAAAGAAATTTGGATATGCAGTTTATAAACACTTAAAAGAACGTAACTATAAAACGTTTCCAATCAATCCGAACATAACCGAAATTGACTCCGATAAATGTTATTCAAACTTAGCAGATATTAAAGAAAAAATTGATGGAGTAATTTTGGTTGTGATGCCAACAGTTTCAGCGAAAGTTGTAAAAGAAGCAAATGACTTAGGAATTAAGTCCTTTTGGTTCCAGCAAGGTTCAAGTTCAGATGAAGCAGTAAAGTTTTGTGAAGACAATAGCATGTCTTTCGTGAGGGATGAGTGTATAATGATGTTCACCGAACCGGTAGAATCAATTCACAAGTTCCATCGTTGGCTTTGGAAAATATTTGGAAAATTACCTAAATGAAGATGGAAAAGACATCTAGACTAAAGCTTAGATTTCAACCCCTGACTGCTGAACGCTGGAAGGATTTTGAAAAGCTGTTTGGTGACAACGGTGCATGCGGTGGATGCTGGTGCATGTGGTGGCGTTTAAAAAGATCACAGTATGAAAAGCAAAAAGGCGGCGGAAATAAAAAAGCAATCAAAAAAATTATAAATTTCGGAACCATTCCTGGAATTATATCTTATGATGGTTCAAAGCCGATCGGTTGGTGTGCTGTAGAACCGAGGGAAAATTATTCGTTACTTGAGAATTCCAGAGTTCTAAAAAGAATTGACGATGAAAAAGTTTGGTCAGTCGTTTGTTTTTTTATTGATAAAAAGTATCGCAAAATGGGAGTTACTGAGAAACTCCTTGAGTCTGCATTAAAACATGCGAAGAAAAACAAAGCAAAAATTGTTGAAGGTTATCCCATTGATTCTGAAAACACACCATCTGTTTTTGCTTGGACAGGATTTGCTTCCGCATTCAAAAAAGTTGGATTTAAAGAAGTTCATCGTGGTTCACCAACCAGACCGATAATGAGATATTATTTATAATTATGGAGTTAGTAATGAACAAAATATCATGCAATTTTCTCATCATGTTTTTATGTTCTTACTTGTCATTTTATTTGCTTGCCCAAGAAAAAGAAAAGCCAAAATACGAAATGAAAACTTATCAAATGGTTTTTCTTTACAAAGGTCCAAATAGAAATCAAGATTCAACCGAAACAAAGAAAATTCAGGAAGCACACTTAGCCAACATTCAACGACTTGCAAATGAAGGAAAACTTATTGTCGCAGGACCTTTCTTGGATGATAAAGAGCTAAGAGGAATTTTTATTTTTGATTCAGATTCTGAAACTAAAGTTAAAGAATTGGTCGAAACTGATCCCGCTATTATTGCTGGCAGACTGAAATATGAAATTCATCCATGGATGACTGAGAAAGGTACATGCTTTAAATAATTCATCCAAACTATTGTCCAGGGGAATCCTGTGGAGAAACGGTCAGAGAGGGCAAAGAATATATTTTAGTAACCGACGGTTGAGACTAATTTTTAAACCCAACCTCTTAGTTTGCAAGCTTCGGCTACTCTTGCAACTCCTACAACCATTGCACCTAAGCGAGGATGGACTTTCTTTTCCCTTACTGCCTCATCAACTCTGTGATATGCTTTAGTTAGTTTTTCATCTACAAGTTTATGGATTGTATTTTCATCCCAGAAGAATGAATATCTGTCCTGAACCATTTCTAAGTAGGAAACAGTGACCCCGCCAGCACTTGCAAGTATATCCGGTATCACATGTATACCTCGCTTACTTAAAATGATATCTGCTTCGGGAGTTGTTGGACCATTAGCTAATTCACAAACGATCTTAGCTTTTATATTTTTTGCATTGTTTTCGTGAATTGCATTTTCAAGTGCGGCAGGATAAAGTATTTCAACATCCAATTCAAGCAAAGCATTATGAGGAATTTTTTTAGCATTTGGAAAATTAGCAATCGTCCCATTTTTTAATTTGTACTGAACTAATTCTGTTGTATCAAATCCATTAGCATTAAAAATTGCACCGCGGGAATCACTTGCGGCAATTAGTTTACCGCCTCCTAAAATTTCATTATGAAGCAAAGCAGCCCGCTGGCCTGCATTCCCAAATCCCTGAATTGCAAATTTGCCGGTTGGATCTATTCGATGTTTTTTACATGCTTCTCTTACAGTTATAACACCGCCTCTCGCAGTTGCATCTCTTCTGCCTTCTGTGCCTCCAATTTGGGTTGGTTTATCAGTGAAAGCACCTGGATGATGCTGATTGATAATGGTTTCGTATTCATCCATCATCCAAGCCATTGTTTGAGGATTTGTGTAAACGTCAGGCGCCGGAACATCTTTATCTACACCAATTGAATAAGCAATTGCACGTACATATTCTCGAGAAATATTTTCGAGTTCACGCTCGGAAAGATTTTTTGGATCGCAGCAAACACCACCTTTTGCCCCTCCAAGCGGCAAGTCTACCACGGCAGTTTTCCATGTCATCCAGCAAGCTAAAGCTCTGATTGTATCAACAGTTTCATCGGGGTGAAATCTAATTCCGCCTTTTGCAGGCCCTCGCGCATAATTGTATTGAATTCTATAACCTTGAAAGATTTCTGTTTTTCCGCTGTCCATTTTTACATGGAGAGTGAAGTTGAATTCCTTCTGAGGCAAACTTAAAAGTTTTATGGTTGCGTCATCTAAATTTAAAAGTTTTGCCGCTTCAATAATTTGCTGCTGTGCAACCCTGAATGAGTTATATGATTGCATCTTTATTCCTCAAACTTTGATTTATCTTCTTTGGATTTGTTTTCATTTTCACTTTTTGCGGGTGTACTTAATATGATTCTGTACCAACAGTTTTTACAAGTTAGTGCTCTATCAACACTAAGTAAAACTTGCTGCCATGGACTTAATTTGTGTCCGCAGTGCGGGCATGAATCAAATATCTCAGATTGTTTTAGTTCTTTTGCCATTTAATTACTAAATATCTTTTTATCGTCATGAAATCTAAAAAAATAATAATTAAGATTCTCCAGGTTTAAATATTATTCCTTTTGTTTGATGTCCATTCATCTTTATCTGAATTGGTTTTTCAAATCTTAATAGTTTGGTGAATTCTTTCGACTCGATTGGATTTTGATTTAGAAGCCAATCCCAGTCTACAAATCCTTGATGCTTGTGTTCATTTACAGAAAAGTAGCCAACCATAAAAGATGTTATGTTTTGGAAAAAGTGTGAACCCTGAGAGGGTTCTACAGACATATCCTTAAATCCAGTTTCTATAATTGTTTTTGCTCCTGCAATTTGTTCCCAGTTAACCGGAATTCCCAGCCATGGATCCAATGATCCCCATCTTCCTACACCAAGTAAAAGATAAGGGCGATTTTCATTCATTAAATTGTTATTGAAGGAGCTTACCTCTTTTGCCACTTCTCGGCTTCTTGCGCGATCAAATAAATGATAATCAACTAACACAACATCATGAATTCCAGTAATCAATCCATTTCCTAAAACTTGATTGCTTATACAGATCAATTTTTTCGGATCAATATTGTCCACATTCAATTCCTCAGATTCACGGCTGACAACTAATGGTCTCATCTGTAGCAATCCGAAATCTTTTGGCTGCTCTGGATTTACAGACATGTTAACAGCGAATTCAATTTCTACTGGTGTTCCCATTCCCCAAGTCCCCATATCAAGCAATAAATCTATTATTTCAGGAAGAGGGAACAGCTTACTTTTTAAAATCGGACCAAAAGTGATAATTCTTGTTCCTTGTCTTGACAATCCATCAGTTATTCTATCATTATCCGATGAATAAACCGAACCGACATAATGCAATGTTCCATCTTTTTCAGCTACTTCTAAAGGGAATTGTTTTTGGAGAAGATCGTGGGTTACAAAACCAAAATCGGAGCTGCCGGTTAAATCAAGTGCATAAAACTCGCGCTGAGTACTTTTCACAGATTCTTTTGCAGAATAAAATTGAATTAAATCTGTTGGATACTTTGGGCAAAATCTGACCGTGCTGCCTCCATCAACCACGGTTTTACCAAGTCCAAGTGCAACTGATACAATGCCGTCAGTAGTTTTTTGCGGAGCTAATGGATAAAAATTATAAGACCTTGCCACACCGGAAATATCAGGGTAAAATCTATTATTATGCGAAATGCCAATCATTTTTTGGATGATGACTGCCATCTTTTCTTCTTCAAGACGGTATGAAGTTATTCTTATATAATCTTTTGCACCCTGATAAAAAGTGGAAGCATAAACACGCTTTATTGTGTTGAGAAGATCATTCAATCTTATTAGGGAATTGCTGTGATTATTCGGAAGCATGTAAGTTTCATATACACCTGCAAATGGATGGTATTGTGAATCTTCAAGCAAGCTCGATGATCTTACAGCAAGCGGTTCGCGAATGATATCAAGAAATGCGGCAAGCTCGCCAAGAATATCTTCGGGAAATCTCCCGGCTTCCAAGAATTTTTTCGTTATCTCTTCATCATCATTGCAGTTTAGAGCAAACTTTCTAAGGTTGTTATCATCAATAAACTGATCAAAAACATCAGTTCCAAGTACAATGGCTGAAGGAACAAATATTTTTACATCTGGAAATTGATTACGAACATTGTAGTTATTAATTAATGTATTTACGAACCCGAGTCCTCGTGCTTTCCCTCCGAGTGAACCTCCGCCAATTCTTGCAAAGCTGCTTTTGGGATCAAATGTTTCCTTTAAAAAATCGGTGATGATTCCTCTTTGGCGAATGTGACGGTAATTTCTTAAAGAAAAAATTAAGTCTTTCCTTAATTCTTCTACTGAAACATAATCAGAAACTTTTCTTGGTCGAAGTTTTTGAGCCAGCCAAAACTCTGTTCGTGCTTTAAGCCAATTGGAAAAATGATTTCTCGATGCATGGTAAATTATGCTTTCTTCAGGAACTATTTTTAATTGTTCTTCAAGACTCCTAAGATCATTTGCACGGCCCACCTCCATACCGTTTCCAGTCCGAAAAATAAAATCACCAAAACTGAAATATTGATTCATAAACTGGCGCAGCTCTATTAGCAGAGAGGGCGAATCTTTTAGTATAAATGACGAATTTATTTGCTGCGCTAAATCATCATTGTCCGCATTGTTGGATAAAAGTAAAATCGGAACATCAGAGTGCTCGTTTTTGACTTCTTCAGCAAATTTAATTCCTGCCTTCGGATCTTGAATTCCGTTACGAGGAAAATCAATATCGGAAATTACACCAAGCAAAAATTCCTTATATTTTTCAAAATAGTACCACGCTTCTTCAAATGTTGAACATAGAAGAATTTTTGGACGAGCGCGCATTCTTAAAAATTTATGAGTGAGATTAATTCCCTCGGAAATTAATCGCTGAGACTGTTTTAAGATTTCAGTGTAAATTATTGGAAGAAAAGAGGAGTAGTAGCGTACATTGTCCTCAATTACAATAATGCTTTGAACTCCAACCATTCGAGTATCATGATCAACATTTAAGCGATCCTCTAAAAATTTTATTATGGCTATAATGATTCTGAAGTCGCCCTGCCAAACAAAAATTTTATCGAAAGCTGAAGTATCATAATTGAAAAGCAAATTATTAAGCTCTTTATTGTCGTGGGCAAGAAGGACGATTGGAATATTGAGCCCCGATTCCTTGACAAGCTTGGCGAACTGAAGAGCGTGCATGTCTTCAATGTGGAGAGTTGTGATTATCAGGTCAAAACGTTTTTCATCTCTTGCAAGCGCAATTGCATCATGACCGCTTGAAACTCTCGTTAATTCAGGAGAATGGCTAAGATTTAATTCCTGGTATTCGTTTCTGATTAATTCATACAACCTTCCGTCTTCTTCAAACAGATAAAGATCATAAAGACTTGAAACCAAGAGAACATCGCGGATACGGAGCCGCATAAGGTTTTGAAAGCCCTGGAAGCGGTTCCCGTAGCCATGCTCTACAAGTAAATCATCAAAGCTGGATCTTATTTCCTCAAAGCGGGTTGTAGTTGAGTCTTGGTTTTTCATTGCAGAAACTATGAATTATTTTAATTGTAATTTAATCATTTTGTAAATTGAAAGTCAGCAAAATAAAAAGCGAAGGACTTACAAAATCCTTCGCATTCAGATACATCTGCTCTATTTGTCAGATTG
This sequence comes from uncultured Ignavibacteriaceae bacterium, assembly GCA_964613805.1. Classification (GTDB taxonomy): domain Bacteria; phylum Bacteroidota; class Ignavibacteria; order Ignavibacteriales; family Ignavibacteriaceae; genus XYD12-FULL-36-8. The sequence goes on from CAZTJF010000001.1 coordinate 110,003, forward strand.
AGGTGAGGACTTATACAACACCTTGGTCAATCATAGCATCGGCAACCTTTAAGAATCCGCCAATGTTCGCGCCAACAACATAATTTCCAGGAACTCCGAATCTATCTGAAACAGTAACACAAGTTTGATGAATGCTTTTCATAATCATTCTTAAACGGTTATCAACTTCGTCCCTTGTCCATGGCATACGCATACTGTTCTGTGTCATTTCAAGTCCGGATGTAGCAACGCCGCCAGCATTAGCCGCTTTTCCGGGACCATAAAGAATTTTACTGTCCAAGAATACCTTAACGCCATCAAGATTTGTAGGCATGTTTGCTCCTTCACTAACAACATAAACACCATTCTTAACAAGGTTCTGAGCATCCTTGCCGTTGATTTCGTTTTGTGTTGCACTTGGGAATGCACAATGTGCTTTGTGGTTCCACAACGGATTGAAATCAGCATTTGGGTTCAGTTCAGTATAAACCGCAGTTTTGTATTTATCTGCGTATTCTTTCATTCTTCCACGACGAACATTTTTCAGTTCCATAACGAAAGCAAGTTTATCATTATCAATACCAGCTTCATCATAAATATATCCGTTTGAATCGGAAAGTGTAACTGCTTTGCCTCCAAGCTGATTAATTTTTTCAACTGTGTATTGTGCAACGTTTCCACTTCCGGACACCAGGCAAACTTTTCCATCAAGAGTTTGTTTTTTGGTGCTGAGCATTTCTGCTGCAAAATAAACCGCACCGTAACCTGTTGCTTCTGGGCGAATGAGCGAGCCACCCCAATTCAATCCTTTACCTGTAAGTACACCTGTGAATTCGTTTCTTAGTTTTTTATACTGACCAAATAAGTAACCAATTTCTCGCCCGCCAACACCGATATCTCCAGCAGGAACGTCGGTATCCGGACCAATATGCCTAAACAATTCACTCATAAATGCCTGGCAGAAACGCATAATTTTTAGATCGCTTTTTCCTTTAGGATCGAAGTCAGAACCGCCTTTGCCGCCGCCCATTGGTAAAGTTGTTAAACTGTTTTTGAAGACTTGTTCGAATGCCAAGAACTTGAGAATTCCCTGATTGACTGACGGGTGAAATCTCAATCCACCTTTGTAGGGACCGATAGCACTGTTCATTTCGATTCTGAAACCTCTATTTACATGAACCTCACCTTGATCATCAACCCAGGGAACGCGGAATGTTATTGTTCTTTCAGGTTCAATTATTCTCTCCAGAATTTTTGCGGCACGATATTCAGGATGTCTGTCAAGTACAAGTGCAAGCGATTCGGCAACCTCTTGAACTGCCTGATGAAATTCGGGTTCGGCAGGGTTTTTAGCTTTTACTTCTGCCATTAAATCTTTTACGTATTGGGACATTTTAACCTCCGATATTTGTTTGTTGAGTTTATTCGGATAAGATTTACTTTAACATCCGATTGATTTTTGCACGCAGGAAATTAGAGAATGAATGTTAGTCGCAAAAGAGTAATAAGTATGAAGTTAGTGTAGTAAAATTTATGACAAGTCTTTGAAGAAATTACAATATACAAGTATCAAATAACAAACAATATTCAATTTTCAAATTCAAAGTTTAGAAACTGAACTTTCGAATTTGAATTTTATTTGGGATTTGTATTTTGATTTTTGGAATTTAGAATCGCTATTCGTTGAGCTTATTATTGATAACGTATTGCGTCAGTTCAACGTTAGATTTCATATTCATCTTTTCAAAAATGCGGTTTCGATAAGTGTAAAATGTGTGAATACTTATTGATAAATCTTCTGATATTTTTTCTGCTGATTCACCTGTTGCAATTTTACACATGATTTCATATTCTCTGTCAGAAAGCTTCTCGTGCGGTAATCCGGTCTGAGAAAAATCTAAACTCTCAGCAAGTTTTTCTGCTAATGCTGGACTGATATATTTTCCGCCCGCCACTATTTTTCTTATTGCAAATACAAGCTCATTCGGAGCGCTTGCTTTTTTCAAATATCCCGATGCCCCGGCTTTTAATGCTCTAATTCCGTATTGCTCTTCCGAATACATACTTAAAATTAATACGGGAAGTTTTGGCAGTTGAACTCTTAAGTCTTTTAATAAGTCAAGTCCCGACTTACCCGGCATATTAATATCGAGAATCGTGATGTCAAAATCATCTTTTGTGATTATACTTAATACTTCTTCAGCAGAAGCAGCTTCACCTGCAACTTTCATATCGGATTCCTCAGCAACTATTTGCTTTAATCCTTCTCTAACAATTGCGTGATCATCTGCTATAAGGATTCTAATCATCTTTGTTTCGTATATTCAATTTTTAAGGTTTATAAAGTTATTAAAGTTATAAGGTTTTAATTAATGAGGAAATCATTTTAGATATTGACAGCGAAAGTTCATATTGTATTCTGAATTGTTCCTCGGTTATATAGTTCAAATTTTTGGCGACATACAGCATATTTCTTACTTCACCTGCACTCCCTTTTGCGATAAACAAAAATTGTCTGAATTCCTTATTACTCTTTCTTTCAAATCCTTCTGAAATATTATTACTTATAGAAATAACTGCTCTTTGAATTTGGTCTTTAAATCCAAAATCTTTACTAGATTCGAAAGCTTTATAAACAGAAATTGCTAAATCCTGCGATTTTTGCCAAACAATCATATCCTCAAAACGATCAAATTTCATTTTTTCCTTCTTACTTTATTAACCTTTAAACTTTATAAACTAAGGATCGGAATTTCAACCCGCACAGTTGTTCCGCTATTCATTGAACTTTTTATTGTCACAATTCCTCCAAATAATATTGCCCGCTCCTTCATTCCAAGTATGCCAAGCGATCTTGGATCATTAATCTGGTTTACAGTTATTCCTTTCCCATTATCTTTTATTTCGAGGATCAAATTTTCTTTAAATTCTTTTAGACTGATAAAAACTTTATTTGCATTGGCATGACGCGCTACATTAGTCAGAGCTTCCTGGAAAATTCGGAATACCGCAGTTGATTTTTCTTTTTCTAAAAGGATCTCTTCTTTTTGAAGTTCACAATTACATTCAATTCCGGTGCGTTCAGAAAAATCTTTTGCCTGCCAATCTATTGCTGCACTTATTCCCAACTCATCTAAAACATTTGGACGAAGCTTCTCGGCGATTCTTTGAATTGCATCAATTGAATTGTCAATCAATTTGAGAGAAGAATCAATTTTTTCCTTCAGAATTTGCTGATCTTCATTGAGCTTTTTACCAACAAGCGCAATTTGAATTTTTAAGAACGTTAGCATTTGTCCCAACTCATCGTGTATTTCACGAGCTATGAGAGTTCGTTCTTCTTCGCGGATATTTTGTAAATGAAGAGCAAGATTTCTCAATCGTTCTCCCGTATCTTTAATCTTTCTTTCTGCTTCTTCACGTTGACTTACATCTCTTGAAATGAACAAAACAGCGGGCTTATCATTAAATTCAATTAAGTGAGAGCTTATTTCTGCAGGAATTTTTTCTCCCGATTTTGTTATTTGAATAGTGTCAAAAATTGCATGTCCCTCAAGCCAAAGTTTATCAACTATTTTTATAGTCTCGCCTTCAAAGTTATTAAAGATTACCGAGTATGGAGTTTGTTTACTCAATTCATCTTCAGTGTAATCAAGAGTTTTACATGCAACCTCATTAACTTCAACAAAATTGCTTAATGTTCTTGCATAATTTAGATAACAGACAAACATTGCATCATTAGCTTGATTAAACAAGCTCCGATAACTTTCCTCGCTTTTCAAAAGATTGAATTCAAATTGTTTCTTTTTAGTTATATCACGAATTATCAGCAGAAGTAAATCTCGCTTTTTATAATTGTCCGGGCGTATAGTTGTGAATTCCAGCCATATTTTCTTTCCAGACCCCAAGATAAATTCATTTTCAAATCTCGACTCTGCTGCTTGACTTGAAAACATTTTTTGTATTATATCAGAAATTCCTTTTTGATAATCGCCTGAAAAGTTTGACGTGAAATTTGTTTGAGAAAGTGATTTCTCCCCGAATATATTTAGATATGCTTCGTTCGATTGATAGACAATTCCTTTGTCATTAATCAGACAAAGTGCATCGGCAAAGTCGTTAAAAATTTCCGATAACTTAATATCGAAATCTTGATATGAATTATGTTTTAATTGCACCGGGTTTAATAATGATTCCTTTGTTCTTGTGACCGCTTATTTTTACAATTACCGGTTGATCGAACCTAAGATGTTTAGTGTAATTTAATTCCTCAACCGGAGGAATTTTTGATAACCAATCCCAATCAATAAAGCCAAAATGAATAAAAGAATTAACAGTAAAATAACCTACACGAAAAGAAGTAATGTTTTGAAAGAAGTGCGAGCCCTGAGAAGGTGTTACATTCAAATCCTTAAATCCTGCTTCAACAATAACGCTTGCGCCTGCTATTTGATCCCAGGTAACAGGAATTCCAAGCCATGGATCAAGCGAACCCCATCTCCCAACGCCGATAAGAAGATATGGTTTTTTCATATCAAGAAGTTTTGAATTAATGTGACTTACTTCACTCGCAACTGCACGGCTTTTTCCGCGATCAAACTTTTCAATATCAACAACCACGATATCATAAATGTTAGTGATTGCACCATTTCCTAAAACCTGTTCGCTTTGGCAAAGTAAATCTGCTTGGGAGATATTTTCTACATCAAGTTCTTCTCTTTCGTGGCTGATAACTAATGGACGCATTTGAAGCAGTTCAAATTCTTTGGGAGAATTTTCATAAACTTTAAGATTAACTGCAAACTCAAGCTCAATTGGAACGCCCATTCCCCATGTACCTATGTCTAAAAGTAAATCAAGTATTTCGGCTAAGGGAAATGCTTTATGCTTTAAAACGGGCGCAAAAGTGACGACTCTTTTTCCAGCACGCGATATTCCGTCATAAACCGCATCATTTTCAGGCGAATATGTTGAACCAACATAAGATAAAGTCAAATCTTTTTCGGCAATGACTAGATCATATCGTTTAACAAATCTATCTGGTTTATGCTCGGCTGAACTTTCCGGTATGTCATCGAGTGCAAGCGCATAAAATTCCTGCTGTGCATTTCTTATAGTTTCCTTTGTTGAAAAAAATTGAAGAAGATGTTTCGGATATCTTGGGCAGAATCTTACCGTATTTCCTCCATCAACAACTGTTTTTCCCAAACCAAGAGCAACCTGTGCAATTCCATCTGAAGACTTTTGCGGTGGAACAGGATAAAAATTATACGACTTGGCAACACCAGCAAAATCAGGATAAAAGCGATTTTCTCGTTGCGCGCCGACTAATCTTTGTACAATTACCGCCATCTTTTCTTCTTCCAATCGGTAAGCAGTTGCTTTCATATAGTCTTTTGCTTTTCGGAAAAAAGTTGAAGCATAAACTGATTTTATACAATCAAGCAGCTGGTTTAATCTTATCACAGGGTCGGCATGATTATTTGGAATCATATAAGTTTGGTAAACACCGGCGAACGGCTGAAACTGAGAGTCTTCCAATAAGCTCGATGATCTTACCGCCAGAGGTCCGTGCATGATTTCGAGAAACTCGTTAAGTTTTTTTATTATTTCAAAAGGGAATTTTTTTGCATTAATAAATTTGTTAATAAGTTCTACATCATCGGTATCCGAATAAGCAAACGACACAAGCTGATTTTCTTCAAGAAATTGATCAAACACCTCTGTTGCTATGACAACAGCCGATGGAACAGAAATCTCAACGTCCTCATATTTGTGTCTTATTTTCTGGCTGTTAATCATTGTATTTATAAAACCCAGACCGCGAGCTTTACCGCCAAGTGAACCTTTTCCAATTCTTGCAAAGCTGTTTATTGGATCAAAAAGCTCTTTATTGAATTCGGTGATTGTTCCGCGGTTTCGTTCCTCAGTGTATGTTCTGATTGAATTTAAAATCTCCTGACGAAGATGATCTGGAGTTTTAAATTCCGAAACTTTTTTAGGTCTCAATTTGTGAGCAAGCCAAAATTCAGTTCTTGCCTTAAACCATTTAGAGAAGTGATTTCGTTCTGCGTGGTAAACAATACTTTCTTGCGGGACTTTTCTTAATAGTTCTTCAAGCGTTTTTAGATTATTAGCTCTGCCAACCTCACTTCCATCGGGCATTCTAAAAATAAAATCTCCAAAGCCAAAATTATCCAGCATGAACTGTCGAAGATCATGAAGCAGTCTCGGTGAACCTTTTTGCAAGAATGAAACCCCGATTGATCTTGCTACTTCTGCATACTCAGCGTTACTTGATTGAAGAAGAATTGGAATATCATGCTGACGCTCCTTTACACTTTTTGCAAATTTAATTCCTGCTTCAGGATCTCTAACCCCATTATACTTGAAATTGTTATCAGTAATTATTCCGAGTATAAATTCCTCATAATTGTCAAAATAATTCCATGCTTCCTCGTAAGTTGTGCAAAGCAGAATTTTAGGTCGGGCACGCATTCGAAGAAACTTGTGAGTTATATTTATTCCTTCAGAAATTAAACGCTGTGATTGCTTGAAGACTTCAGTATAAATTAAAGGAAGGTAAGATGAATAAAATTTAATATTATCTTCAACCAAAATAATTGATTGAACCCCGACAGTTAGTGCATCATTTTCAAGATTGAGGCGGTCCTCAACAGACTTAACAATTCCCATCATCAGTCTATAATCACCCTGCCATATAAATAACCTATCGAATATTGAAGTGTCATACTGAGAAGTTAATTCTTTTCTTTCCCGGTTATCGTATGCAAGTAGAATTAGCGGAACATCACTGGCTATGGCTCGAATTTTTTGTGCAAGCTCCATAACGTGCATATCTTCGATGTGCAGAGTCGTTATAATTATTTCAAACTTGCTTTGGTTTTTAACAAGGTTTAGAGCTTCTTGACCTGTAGTAACATGCATAATTTCTGGAGCCCAGCTTAAATTTAAGCTTTGATATTCCTCTCTGATTTGTTCATAAAGCCGTCCGTCTTCTTCAAACAAATAAAAATCATATAAACTTGATACTAGAAGAATATCATGAACCTTCTTCTGCATGAGTCTTTGGAATAATCTTATTCGATTTCGAAAGACGTCTTCGGCATTTATTTCAATATTATGTTCTAAAGTGTAGGGCATATGATTATTTAAATTTAATTAAGAGGGAATTGTATGATCGCAAATACAAAATAATAAAGATAATTTTTGTCTGCAATAAATATGAGGAACTTGCCCAATAGGAACAAGCGAAGAAATCAACAGCGAACAAATTTATTAGATAGTCGCAGGCATAAAGCCTGCGACTACAAAACAGATTATATCAACTACACCAATCCCTGATCAAGCATAGCATCAGCCACCTTCAAGAAGCCGGCTATGTTTGCACCGATAACATAATTGCCCGGCTGCCCATATCGCTGCGCTGTTGAAACACATGTATCATGTATTCTGATCATAATTTCGTGTAAACGCTTATCAACTTCATCAGATGACCATGGCAGCCGCATGCTGTTTTGCGACATTTCCAATCCTGAAGTTGCAACACCGCCTGCGTTTGAAGCTTTACCTGGAGCATAAAGAATTCCAGCTTCGGTGAAAACTTTGTAACCTTCTATTGTAGTCGGCATGTTTGCGCCTTCGCAAACACAATTACAACCGTTCTTCACAAGTTCTTTAGCATCTTCAACAAAAATTTCATTTTGCGTTGCACATGGAAAAGCCACATCAACTTTAACACCCCAAGGTCTTTTGCCCGGGAAATATTCAACTTTAAATTCGTCGGCATAATCTTTAACACGGTCATTTGCGCTTGCACGCAGTTTAAGCATGTAATCAACCTTTTCACCTTTCACGCCGTTCTTATCGTAAATAAAACCATCGGGACCGGAAAGGGTAACAACTTTGCCGCCAAGCTGATTTATTTTTTGCACTGCGCCCCACGCAACGTTTCCAAATCCGGAAACCGCACAAACTTTTCCTTCAAAATCCTGTCCTCTGGTTTTAAGCATTTCCTGTGCAAAGTAAACAGCGCCGTAACCAGTTGCTTCTGGTCGAATAAGCGAACCGCCCCAATTTAATCCTTTACCTGTTAATACTCCTGTAAATTCATTTCTTAATCTTTTGTATTGACCAAACAAGAATCCGATTTCTCTTCCACCAACACCAATATCTCCTGCGGGTACGTCGGTATTTGGACCGATATGTCTGAAAAGTTCTGTCATAAAACTTTGGCAGAAACGCATCACCTCGTGATCACTTTTTCCTTTGGGATCGAAATCCGAGCCGCCCTTGCCGCCTCCCATTGGGAGTGTAGTTAAGCTGTTTTTAAATACTTGTTCGAATGCTAAGAATTTTAAAATGCCAAGCGTAACCGAAGGGTGGAACCGCAGTCCGCCTTTGTATGGACCAATTGCGCTGTTCATTTCTATGCGGTAGCCGCGGTTAACATGAATCTCGCCTTGATCATCCATCCAAGGAACACGAAACATTATCACTCTTTCCGGCTCAACCATTCTCTCAAGAATTTTTGCTGAACGATATTCGGGATGCTGTGTTATTACAACTTCCAATGATTCCAAAACCTCCTGAACTGCCTGATGAAATTCGGGTTCATTTTGATTTTGGGCTTTAACTTTTGCCAACAAATTATTTACGTACTCTGACATACCAACCTCTCTATTTTGAAAATATGTTTTTTGTTATTGATTTAAGAATTGTTCGTTTTCCGATTTTACAATTTAATGCAGTAAAAATTTTTTTTAAGGTAGGAATATTTTTAACTGAAGACATCATTAAAAAATATTATGATTTATTAGATTAAATAAATTCCCGCAGCCGGTTCATAAATGTTCTGACAAAAAGAAACAGGATATTCCCCTAAAACTCTTAATTGCCAACCCAAAATTAGCAATTTGTAAGATGAAAAACTTGCAGGCATTTACGATTATTCCCGCAAAAAATTGATTATATCAGAAACAAATTATAGGTTTTAATTGCTTTTTAATTAGTTTTAATGAAAATGCAAGGCGTGAATCCTTCCTAGCAGGGAAACATGTTAGGTTTATTAAGCACTAAATTCAAAATCTAAATAATGATATAGCCATATGAAAAAACTCAACACTTTCACAATCATATTTGCACTAATATTCTTCAGCTTTATCAGCTACTCTCAAACAAAGCAGAGCAATTTTAGTTTTGTTTTCTGCACCGACATTCACGTTCAGCACGAAAGAAACGCAGTTCAAGGATTTATGCAGGCAATTGATACAATAAATATACTCCAGCCGGCATTTGTAATAACCGGCGGGGACTTAATTATGGATGCACTTGGTCAAACTTATGGACGAGCAGATTCGCTGTACAATTTGTATCAGGAAGTTTCTAAGAATTTTAAGATGCCTGTTTACAACACAATCGGCAATCATGAAATTTATGGCATTTATACTAAAAGTGGTGCAGATAAATCTAATCCGGAATATGGAGAAAAGATGTTCGAGAAACGCTTGGGAAAATCATATTACTCCTTTGAGTATGATGGTTGGAAATTTATGGTTCTTAATTCAATTGAAGATACAAAGCAGAGTAAGTACATCGGATTAATTGATGAAAAGCAGATTGATTGGATAAAGGAAGAGTTAGCAAGAACCGATTCTAAAACTCCAATTGTGATAAGCACACATATTCCTTTCATAACAGCTTTCATGCAAAAGTACAATGGTTCAACTGCTGCCAACGATTCGGGGCTTGTTGTTGTAAACTCAAAGGAAGTGCTTGACTTATTCAAAGGATATAACCTGAAGTTAGTTTTGCAAGGTCATCTTCATACAATTGAGGATATTTATATTGATGGAATTCATTTTATAACTGGCGGTTCAGTTGCAGCAGCTTGGTGGAAAGGACCAAATATGGGCTTCGAGGAAGGATTTGTGTACATCATTGTCAAAGGAGAAGAGTTTGATTGGAAGTATGTTGATTACGGCTGGGAAGTGGAATAATATTCTATTTTTTTTAAAACCAAAGATTTCCAGAATTTCATTTGCATTTTCTATCACATGCTTTTTCCACAAATTTGAGATTGCTTCGTTCTCCCAAAACCATTGAGAGAGTTCGCAATGACTTAACCGGAGTTATGCCACACTCCCATAAATAATCTGATAAGGTTTTGTTGCACTTAAATATAAAGGGTTACTAAGGATTGAAAAATCTGTCCACAATAATCCTTTTATTCCGTTCCTTCGGGACTTGTGGTATCGCCAGACTATTTTGTTCTATAAATATTCTGTTCCTATGGGGACAAAAAACTTTTACTCATTAATTTAATAACACAATATCCCTTTAGGGATTAAATATTTATAGAAATGTCTTGAAAATATAATTTATTCCGGATTTATTTTTGTTTGCAAATTTTTTTTGGACGGCATCGGAACAACTGTGTCCATCATGATAAATTCTTCTATGCACTTGCAAAGGTAGTCATGTGTTCATAGATTTGAGTAAAGTATCAATTAAATTAATAAGGGATTAACTATGTCGCAGAAAATCTTAAAAGAAAAAATCCAGCAAGCTATTGGAATATTAAACGAAAAAAATATTGATATGTGGCTGACTTTTGTTAGGGAAAGTTCAGTTACACCGGATCCTGTCATGGATATGATTGTCGGAGAAGGATGCACTTGGCAATCTGCTTTCATCATTTGTAAAGATGGTGATACAACAGCAATTATCGGCTCATTGGAAAAAGATAAGTACGAGATGAATGGTCTTTACAAAAATGTAATTGGTTATCTTAAATCGGTAAGGGAAGTTTTGGTTGATTATATTAAATCTAAGGACCCTAAAAACATTGCAATAAACTATTCAAAAAATTCTGTGCTGGCAGATGGGCTTACTTACGGAATGCAGCAGATTTTAGTTGAGCATCTCCAAGGGACAGATTTTCCAAATAGATTAAGAAGTTCTGAGGAAATTATTTCTGCACTTCGCGGGAGAAAATCTGCCACCGAAATTTCGATAATGAAAGAAGCAATTAGAGAAACTTTGAAAATATACGATACCGTTTCAAAGTTTATTAAACCTGGTGTAAGTGAAATTCAGGTTGCCGATTACATAAAAAAGATTGTTGCGAAAAAAGGATTCGAATTAGCATGGGATGAAGATCATTGTCCCGCTGTATTTACTGGTCCAGAGACGCAAGGTGCACACTCAGCTCCGACAAATAGAAAAATTAAACCCGGACATATTGTAAGTATGGACTTTGGCATTAAGTATAAAGGTTACTGCAGCGATCTTCAAAGAACATGGTATGTGCTTAAAAAAGGGGAGAAGCAAGCTCCCCCCGAAGTTGAAAAAGGTTTTAGCGTAATTCGAGATTCGATTCAAATGGTTGCAGATGCTATGAAACCCGGTGTGAAAGGCGTTGAGATGGATGATATTGCGAGAAACTATATTTTATCACAAGGTTATGAAGAATATCCGCATGGACTCGGTCATCAAGTTGGAAGACAAGTTCACGATGGCGGAGCCGGATTATTCCCAAGATGGGAACGTTACGGCAATACTCCTTATATGCCGCTTGAAGAATCACAAGTATTCACAATAGAGCCAAGATTATATGTTAAGGGTTATGGAACTTCAACTATTGAAGAGGAAGTCGTTCTAACAAAAGATGGATGTAAGTTTCTTTCTAAGCCGCAGAAGAAATTGATGTTGATTAAGGGGTAGTTATAACATTACGATGAGATATATTGAATTAGTTAGAAATGTTTACGACTCTCTGCTTGTAACTGATTTTCATAAGGTTCTAAAAGGTGCAAATAATGATTTTGATGAGGTGAATAAGAAACTTCAAGAAAAATTTCAGTTAGCCGAATTACGCGAAAGTTATATCCGGGAAATAAGCGGTACAATTGATCAACATCTTCCTTTCTTCAAAGAAGACTTTAATAATTTTTTGAAAATTAAGGAAGTCTCATTCTATTACTACAACATATCGTCAAGCACTGCTTCACATTTGTTTTGGATTTGGAGTAAAAAACTCAATCTCTCAGAAGAATCATTAAATCAATTTGTACAGTCTTTTTTTCTTGGAGTCTTTGGATATAAGATGATAGATTTTCAAAATGATAACCGGAACTCTAATGCCGAATTAAGTTTCGTGGGTTTATATTCAATTAAAGTCGCCGAACAATTATTGGAGAAAATTTTAGGAAAGGAGATTACAAATCCAATTTTTCTAAAATACGCCAGAATGTATACTGAAATTGAATATCTGGAGAAAAAGAATAAGTGGAAGTCATCAATATTCGCATGGGATGAGCCAAAGAAATTAGGATTGAAGGCGTCACCAACATTCATTGTCTATGAATCTCTTTTTCGATATGCCGGTTACGAAGAAAAAAAGATTGAGGAATTGATAGAGGGACTTATTCACCTTTCTGCAGCTTTACAATTAATTGATGATCTTGCCGATGCAAAACAAGATTTGGAAAACGGGTATGAAACTCTTGTTATGACTAATTATTATGCTTCGTTTGGATCTTCATCTAAAATAACTGATGAAAAAATTAGTGAAATACTTTCGCAAAAAAGATTAAAATTAGTTTACAAAACAGGTCAGGGTTTGTTTGATAAAGCTAGAAAACTCGTTGAAAAGCACGATGAATTCATACTTCAACTGCTTATAGAAATTCAGAATCTCAACTTTACTACACTTTTCGAAGTCAAAGAATGAGTATGCTTTAAATCACATCACACATTTATTCGTGAAATAATTGTTGCATATTATAAAAGTAGTGGGTATTATTTAAACGAAAGAAAATTTAATTAACTATTTTCTCAACTAATTGAAAGGGATTCTATGAAGAGTTTGAAAACATTAAAAAACATTCTTAGAGCAGCTAATAAAAAGATTAGCTTGAAAACCAAGATTGATTCAGGTAAGATCAGAATCAGACTTGTTGATCCCAATCGTTTGGGATGCTATCCTTATTAGAAAGGATGTGCAAACATTCTACGAAACGGCAGATTATCGCTGCCGTTTTTTGTTTTAAATTCTTTATGCGGCCGTATTATTCATACATACTTTAAGAAAATTTGATTTAGAACTTTTCAGCTTGTTTGAAAGAGATAAATCTTTCTTTTAATTTTCATTTGCAAATAAATTTTTATTCTAGTAAATAGAGAATAAAGTGGATTATATTAGGTGTTTTTTAACCCCAGAAATTTTCTTACTTCCCAAGACATCAGACTATTCTATCCTAAAAACCATTCGGAGGTGTTAAATGAAAAACATCACTGCACTTATAATCGGATTTTTTCTTTGTGTTGGCGTTTCTTCTTCGCAAAACAAAATGGGCGATCCAACTATCGGTTGGAAGAACATGCTGAAGCAAATGGATAAAAATAAAGACGGTAAAATTACCCATGATGAGTTTATGTCTTTATATAAAAAGAATGATGCTCAAGCCGAGAAAAATTTTAAGTGGCATGATAAAAATGGAGACGGTATAATTACACAAGAAGAATATCTCAGTAACTTCAAGAAGAAAACAAAATCCAAATAAAAGGAGGAAAAATGAAGCGATCAAAACTTGTTCTGCTCATAATTTTTATTATCTCATTTTTATTGCTGAGTCCAAATTCATTCAGTCAGGACATGAAAAAAGCCGCAAGTAATGCATTCAAAGAAATACTGAAGAACTCTGATAAGAATCGCGATGGAAAGTTGAGCAAACCTGAATTCATGACGATTTGGAAAGACAAAAATACCGGTGAGAAAAATTGGAAAACTTGGGATACTAACAAGGATGGATATATTACTGAAGAAGAGTACGTGAACGCAGTAGGGAACATCTCTAAGAAATCCAAAAAATCAAAATAGCGTTGATATAAAAGTAAGCTAAGTGAAATAGTTTTATATGTACGAACATCACTCTAAACCTTTACTGCCTCTAAAGTTGTTTGTTCGGCGTGTGCTCGGACATTTCTCTCTGGCAACGTTGATTTTATTTTTCTCGCTTGGTATTGGAGTTGCCGGGTATCATTTCACAGAAGGTTTATCTTTTATTGATTCATTGCTAAATGCGTCGATGATATTAGGTGGTATGGGTCCGGTAGATGCAATTAAAACAACAAATGGAAAGTTATTTGCTTCTTTTTACTCGCTGTTTTGCGGGATAATTTTTTTGGCTGCAGCTGGAGTAATTATTGCGCCAATTGCTCACAGAATCCTTCATAAATTACATTTACCATCGGAGGAAGAAAGTAGTTCTTCATAAACCGGCAAATTGGCGATTCTATTCTTTGGCGGTCACCAAAACTATCTGTGGTAAAAATTTATTCTTTGCTCTTTTTGAATGTGATAAGAGATAAACAAATAGAAAATATTTTCCTACTAAAGCAATTCCAGTTAAAGCTGACAACAATTCGGAATTGTTATTAAAGAAATTCATCCCAATAAATATACCAGCGACAAATAAAATTAGAGGCAAGCCATAAAGTAAAATTGAAGCCGCAACAACATTTCTTTCTTTTATTGAGATTTGAACTTTATCTCCCGTTTTAACACCGTAAGGATCTTTAGCGGTTACATTTCTTGCATCATTTTCGGTATGGCAAAAAATTTTTGCAGAGCATTCTTCACACGAATCAGATTGAATAACCGATATAACCGCAATTCCGTTTTGCACTTCGGTTACAATTCCTTCTTCGATTAATTCTTCGGCGTACATTTTACGATTATCTCTGATTTTTTGAATTCCCGCTTTCGCGGGAAAGACTTTCTTATTCTTAAGGAGGTAGTTACTAGCTCAGACCTTCAGGTCGGAGATATGTTATTAACTCACGTTATGCAATGAATGAATCCGTTATAATTTTAGGACTAAAGTCCCTTGTGTTTTCTTTCATTTTTCTAACCCCAGACTTAAGTCTGGGGTTAATGCAATAACAATACAATATGGCTTTAGCCATGTATAAAATCTCAGTTTACCGTTTTCGTCTGTTCAGCAATTTGAGGAATGACCTTTACCTTATCAATTAATCTTATCGCAGCAGTTGAGCATTTATCCAATGGTATTTTTGTAATATCGAGTTTTGAATAATCAATTTCTGCAAGAAAATCCTTCATCACCACTGAGCCATCTGATTTACGCGCACAAATACCGCAGCCAATACATGCAACCTTACAAACTTCTTTAGATTTTTTAGGATCATCATGATTTCTGCAGAACACAAATAACTCTCTATCATCCGGATGAATTTCAATTACACCGCGAGGACAAACTTCTACGCATTGACCGCATCCTGTGCAAAGTTCTTCAACTACAACTGGCATTCCATTTTCGTTCATAAAAATTGCACCGAATTGACAAGCATCAACACAATCTCCACCACCCAGGCATCCGTAAAGACACATCTTTTCACCACCAGCAACAATCGTTTGAACTGAGCAGCTTAGAGGACCACGATATTCCGCATTTGGTTTGTTAACCGCCTCAGCTAAACCACCGTTGCACAAGATTCTTGCCACGAGTTTGATACTTTGAGCGCTCTCTATTCCAAGTATGCGCGCAATCTCATCGACAACTTCTTGTCCACCAACCGGACAGCCGTTTATTTTTGCTTTGCTGTTTACAACATTTACTGCAAAATCATAGCATCCGGCATTACCGCATGCGCCGCAATTTGCATTTGGAAGAACTTCATTCACTGCTGAGATTTTTGGATCTTCAAATACTCGGAGTTTTCTATCGGCGAGTGCAAGTGCGCTTGCGAATAATAATCCAAGTCCACCCATTGTTGATATTGCAATTATTAGATTTGAATCCATTATCACCTCAACATAAATTTATTAAAACCTTTTGAACGTATAATTTTGCCAGTCGAATCTATTATCATTGCTTCAACATCATCTATCTTTTCAACTAATTTCATTCCTTGTTCGGCACCCAACACGAAAACTGCTGTGGCAATTGCATCTGCAAGTTTATTTTCTTTACAGATTACCGTTACACTTTGGCACTTGTTAGCGGGCATTCCTGTTTTGGGATTAAGAATATGATGATATCTTTTACCATTCATTTCGAAGAATTGCTCATAATCTCCCGAAGTTGCAACCGACATTCCATTCAACTTTATTTTACCTATAATTTCATTTCTATTACGAGGATGCTGAATTCCTACGATCCAATCATTTCCAAAACCCTTGACTTCACCGCCGGCATTAACAAGTGCAGCAGAAATGCCATTTTGCCGGATCGCATAAATGGCTTTGTCAACTGCGTAACCTTTTGCAACAGCGCCAAAATCTAATTTGGTTTTATTAGCAAGCGAAATCGAGTTATCATTTTCTAGTAGAACACTTGTCCATCCTGACGCAGCGAGATTTTCATACAACTTTTCTTTGCTCGGCACATTTGGATTTTGACTTCCGAAGTCCCAAAGTTCGATGAGATTTCCCAAGCTTACATCAAAAGAACCGTTTGACATCCTCCAAATTGAATCGCTGAATGTTATTAACGCTGTTAATTCCTCTGAAAGATTATTTTGATTCACACCATGATTTAACTTCCAAACAACACTTTCTTCATTGTATGCAGAGAATAACTCATCAATTCTTTTTATCTCATCAAATGCTTTAGATATTGCATGCTTTGCTTTTTCTTCATCGCTATCGCGGACTTGAATCTCGACAACTGTTCCCATCATAATTTTTGTTTGCTTGATTGTCTCAACACTATTGCTCTCGTTCTTAGCAATTAGAAAACCCAATAAAAATAGTCCAGCAAATAGGAACAATGCAGCCCAACTTCCACCAGATATGAACAAGCCTAACGCCTTGCCAGATGGAAGGAATGATTTTCCAAATATTTTAATAGCGCCAAATATTTTTTTCATCTATTTCTAAATCAGTGAAAATCTGTTTAATCAGTGTCGTCTGTGTGCCATTCGCTCAACTAAATTCGCTGAAAGACAGTTTATACTATTTTAACCAAAACTTTATTTGGCGCACACGCAATTATATCACCAGTATTCTGTGCAACTGTATGCTTGCAAATTTCGTGTCTGCATGATGATGTATGCACACGAACAAATCCGTTAAAAATTTCTAATCCTAATTTACCTTGTATCCCATCAACCCAAATGTTTCTGTAATTTTTTTCAAGAGAGATTTTTTCAACAGTACCTTTTTCATTTTCAATCACCAGTTCTCTCTTATCGTCATTAAATAACGAAGAGAAGAAATCTGTTTCGCGATATTCTACACTCAAAGCATATTTAGCTTCTCTGCCTTTCAGTTCACTCCTAATATTAGCGAGGGCATAATTAAAGTCATCCAGCGAATAAATTGAGTTATCCTTATCACTGATTATGATATCTGAATCTATTTGTTTACCAAGCTTTCTGAGCGTGTAAGTTATTTTCCCTTTATTAAGGTAATTTGAACTATTATACTCTCTATCTAATCGTGCAAGCACTTCACCAAATTTTGAGTCAGATAAAACAATAGCTTCTGAGCTGCTCTTTACTTTATTCTTAAATGCTGCCAAAATACTGCTTAGCACAGCCTCATCCTCTGGAATAAAGCCATGTATGGAATAATAAACTGGCTTTGATGATTGCGTTAGTTTTCCGGTTAAATAGCCAGAACCAACTGCTAAAGTTGATAAACCGGCAAGCTTCATAAAATTTCTTCGTGAAATCATTTTTTAATTCCTCTTTTAAAAGTCAAAGGTCAAAAGTCAAAAATTTATTTTATTTGTCTTTAAGAATTCACTACTGAATTCCCATTCACCATTCTGCAGCTTTTATCCAGCATCCAGTATCCTGAATCAAGTGTCCAGCATCCCACATAGTGGCAGGCAGCATCCAACCCACTACTTCCATCCACCAAACACTCAAATCATTCCAGCAAAACCCATGAAAGCCAAAGCTAAAATTCCAGCTACAATTAGAGTGATTGGCGCACCGCGGAATGGCTTTGGAACATCCGCTAAATCGAGTTCCTCACGAATACCGGCCATAATTATTAGCGCAAGAGTAAAACCGGCTCCTGCTCCAACAGCAAACACAATGCTTTCTAAAAAACTGTAGCTTCGCATTGATGCTAATAATGCTAAACCAAGTATGGCACAATTCGTTGTTATCAGCGGCAGAAATATTCCTAATGCCCTGTACAATGGTTGACTAACTTTTTTAATAAACATCTCAACAAATTGAACAAGCGATGCAATTACAAGTATGAAAGATGGAATCTGCAGAAACTCAAGTTTGTATGGAACAAGCACAAGGTTAAACAGCAGCCAGCTTGCCACTGCTGTTAGACTCATCACAAATGTAACTGCCATCCCCATTGAAATTGCAGATGATGTTTTACCTGAAACTCCGATGAACGGGCAAATTCCTAAAAAGTATGAAAGTACAAAATTGTTAATCAGTGCCGCAGAAATAAAAATAATAAGCAGTTCCATAATTAAAGGCCTGCCTCCTTTAAAACTTCCTCGGTTATTTCTTCTCTGCCTACTCGTTTGTATTGGGCAATCAAGGCTTCGCGCTCAAGATTCTTTTTATGCTCGACATATAGATTAGCAAATCCAAGCATCAAACCAAGTGTAAGAAATGCACCTGCTGGAAGTATCATAATCAGCCAAGATTCAAATCCATCAGGTAATACTTGGTAACCAAGGATTGTTCTCGAACCAAGTATTTCTCTGATGCTTCCCAAAATAAAAAGAGCAATTAAAAAGCCGGTACCGTTCCCAAGTGCATCGAGTAAGGCTCGTAATGGATTATTCTTTGATGCAAACGCTTCTGCTCTGCCAAGTATGATACAGTTGACAACTATGAGCGGGATAAAAGGTCCGAGTGCTTTACTTAAATCTTGAAATTGTGCTTTCATTACAAGGTCAACAATTGTAACAAAGGTTGCAATGATGACAATATAAGCGGCTATTCGAACCTGATTGGGAATCCATTTTCGAATAAGAGAAATTATTAAACTAGAAAATACCAGTACGAAAGTTGTTGCAAGCGCCATCGCAATTCCATTTATTGCTGAAACCGTTACTGCAAGCGTTGGACACATACCAAGCAATTGTTTAAAGATAGGATTTATATCCCACAAACCCTTCGTATATTCTTTTAGGAGCGAAACTTGCTTTTTCATTTTGCCGTTCCTTTCTCCAATATAGATTTCAACTTATTGATTCCTTCATTTGCAATTGTAACAACTGCCTTGGATGAAATAGTTGCCCCTGTAATTGCTTGTACTTCGTTTGGGTTGGTTGGTTCAACTCCCTTTACAAGTTTAATTATTGGATTTGGAATTAACCCATTAAACTGATCTTTGTAAGGCGGTTCAAGAATTTTTGTACCAAGCCCAGGAGTTTCAGACTGTTCAAGTATTTCTATAGAAGTAATCTTATTCAAATCTTCTGTTAATCCTATCATCATTTTTATCTTACCCTGAAAACCATTACCAAAATACACAAGCGAGTAACCAACTGATTTATCTGCTTGGTCGAAAACTTTGTAAACCTCAAATCCAGCATTCTTCATTGGTTCATATTTTTTTCCGTCGAGGTGAACAAGAAAAATTGCTCGTTCGGTTTCAGCTTTTTGATTTAAAAGTATTTTGGGCGTTGCCCAATTGCTTACAAGTGAAAGCGAACCACCAGCAATAACGCCAATTAAAGTAAGTGTTGCTAAAATGTGAGTAATCTCTTTCATTTATCTGCCTCTTGCACAGAACCGAAAATTCTTGGTTTGGTATATCGGTTAATCAATGGAACAAAACCATTCATAAATAAAATTGCGTACATAACTCCCTCAGGAAGCCCGCCGAATATTCTGATAACGACAACTATCAGCGAGATGCCAAGCCCAAAAATCCACATGCCTTTTCCTGTAATTGGAGATGAAACCCAATCAGTTGCCATGAAATATGTTCCGAATAAAAATCCTCCGGCAAATAATTGAAATAATGGCGATGGATATTTGATCGGATCTATCATAAAGAAAATTCCTCCGAATATGAGCATTCCAATTATCATTGAAACTGGTATTCTCCAATTAACTATCCCAATTACAATTAAAAATATTCCGCCAATTAATATTGCAAGACCTGATGTCTCACCAAGGCAACCGCCAATATTTCCGAAAAACAATGGCTGAATTTCTGTAATCGCTTTGTCAAACTTAAAAGCAGCTAATGGGGTTGCAGAGGTAATTGAATCGACGGCGAGGTTTGGTTTTGTCCAAGTTGTTATTCCTACAGGAAAAGCAGCTTGAAGAAATGCTCTTCCAACAAGTGCTGGATTGAAAATGTTGTAACCGAGTCCGCCAAAGATTTGTTTACCAATTCCAATAGCCACAACCGAACCAATTGCAGTTGCTGAAAGTGAAAAGTTGGGTGGAAGTGTCAAAGCCAAAAGCAAACCAGTCAAAGCAGCGCTGCCATCATCAATTGTAATTTTTTGTTTTCTTATTTTTTGAATAACTGCTTCGGTGCCTGCGGTAAAGAACATTGCAACAACTAAAACTAAAAGCTGATAAAATCCAAAATAGAAAACAGCGGAAACAATACATGGAATTAATGCCAACCAGACAAACCACATCACACGCTTTGTAGACCATCCTGAATGCAAATGCGGCGAGGTTGTTAAATCGAATTGTATTGTTCGTTTTGTTTCTATTGCTGTTTCGGACGACATGTTATTTCTTTAATATAAAATTTCAAGCATTTTTATTATTCAATTGTTGCATTGTTAAATTGTCTAATTGTTGGATGATAATTTTGGTTTCTCATCAATTTAACAGTTGGACAATTTGACAATTTTCGTTCTTATTTCGCTACTGCATTCTTTCGTTGTAGCTGATTGACTTTTTGTTTTCCTAATCTTATCCATTGTACTAAAGGAATATTTGCCGGACACGTAAAGGCACAAGTTCCACATTCCATACAAACAGTAATTCCGATGTCATCAGCTTCTTCATATTTTTCAAGCTGAGTATAGCGTGCTAACTTGGTTGGCATCAAACCCAAGGGACAAGTTTCGACACATTGTCCGCATCTCAAGCAAGGGGTTTCATCTTTTTCATCAACTTCCTTTTTCGTAAGAACAACTATTCCCGAAGTTGCTTTCATAACTGGAGCTGAAAAGTTGAATTGTGCAACACCCATCATCGGACCACCGACAATTACTTTGGCTGCGTCTTCTGTCACTCCGCCGCAAAAATCCAACACATCCATTATTGGAGTTCCAACTGGAACAATCAGATTCTTCGGATTTTTTATTCCCTTTCCCGAAACAGTCAATGCGGCTGTAATCAGAGGTTCGCCTTTTACAACTGCATCGTAAATTGATACTGCAGTACCAACATTTTGAATTACAATTCCAACATCAAGCGGAAGCTTGCCAACAGGAACTTCTTTTCCAGTTGCTGCCTTGATAAGCATTTTCTCGGCTCCTTGCGGATATTTTGTCTTCAGCACTAAAATTTTTATACAATCATTTTCTTTAAGGTGTGATTTTAATGCCTCAGCAGCTTTTGGTTTATTATCTTCAATTCCAATTATTCCTTTTTTAACGTGGAGTGCTTTCATGATTAGCTTCAAACCAGATATAACTGCATCTGGTCTTTCGAGTATAAATCTATAATCTCTTGTAAGATACGGTTCGCATTCACATCCGTTAAGAATTACCATCTCGATAACTTTATCTTTAGGTGGAGTGAGCTTAACTGAAGTTGGAAATGCAGCGCCACCTTGACCAACAATTCCCGCTTCTGCTACTCGGACTCTAATTTCATCGGGAGTAATGGTTTCGGGATCAAGAGGAGGAAGAGGAACATTTTCACTTTGTCCGTTTGGAGTAATTACAATTGAATCTTTTGGAAATCCAGTTACAGTATCCAATTTTCCGATGCTTGCAACAGTGCCGCAAACCGAGCTGTGAATTGGTGCTGAAATAAATCCATCTGCCTCAGCAATCAGTTCACCTTGAACTACCACTGATCCTTTTTTCACTTTTGGTTTTGCTTGCTTACCAAGATGCTGTGTAAGCGGGAGTATTATTTGAGATTTGGGCTGATATAATTCAAATGCTGTATTTTCTGTTACGTGTTTTTCCTCTGTAGGATGAACGCCGCCGTGAAATGTTCTCATGTTAATTACTTTTTATGCATTAAAACAAGTTTCTTCTCTTAGACATAAAATATGCCACCAAACAATTCATTTTTTAGCATGGTTATGTAAAAAAAACAAAGAATTTATGCAGAATTACTAATAATTAAAGATTTCTTTTTCAATATTGAAAAAGTGTGGATGAAAAAGTGAGAATAAAAAAGCGGTCCGAAGACCGCTTTGAATTGATAGTTGATTAGTGTGAGTTACTTGATTAAAGTCATCTTCTTGCTAACAACATTGCCATTAACGGTAAGAGTATAAATATAAGTTCCGCTGGAAAGATTAATTGCATCAAAAGTAACTGTATGATTTCCGCTTTCTTTCACTTCATTTACTAAATCTGCAACTTTTTCGCCGAGTAAGTTGAAAACAGATAGATTTACTAACCCGGCTTGTGGAATAACAAACTCAATTGATGTTGATGGATTGAAAGGATTGGGATAGTTCTGTGTAAGTGCATATTGTCCGGGTAATGCAATCACATTTACCATCACCTCATTTGAATACTCATATGTTCCATCATAGTCAATTTGTTTTAATCTGTAATAATAAGTCCCAACCTGGTTAATAACATCATTGTAAGTATAACCGTTAGTTTGCGTGGTAGTTCCTTTTCCTTGTACGAACCCAATTTTCTGATACAAAGAGTTTGCATTTCGTCTCTCAATTTCAAATCCGTTATTATTGAGTTCAGTTGAAGTAATCCATCTTAGTTCAACAACATTTTTATCAACCGATGCATTGAAAGATGCAAGCTCAACAGGAACTTCACCACTCGGATTCCATGTAACATGATCCAGATAGATAATTGTGGTATCAGAACCATCCGGTGCGAAAAACCAAATAGCATCGTAGGTAGGAGTCGGGTCATCGGAAATAGTATCGTTGCCGGTTACCCATCCCTTCCACATTGGTTGACCATCAACACCTAAATTCCATTGATAAAGATGCCATTGGTTATCTCCAATTACCACAGTTGTATCACCAATTTCTGCAGTATTGGGTGCATCTAAGCATGGAGAAGTTCTAACCCAAGGACGATCGGTTTTCAGCCAAAATCCCGTCCAACCCTGCGGCGCCATTTCAGTGTTGTTTGCAGGGCTGCCTATTCCTGATAAAAAGCGAACAGCCCAATTTACGGTTTGACCCGGATCATCAACCAGGACAATTTTAAGTGATTGAGTTCCAAAAGCAGCCGTGGTATTGTCAAGAGTTGGTGTTGTTCCAAGAATCCCAACTGTTGATCCCGAGTATGTTGTTTGGACATTGAAATGCCCCGCACTAGTTTCAAAATCATCTATTACAACAATTTGAGCATTGGAAAAAGAAACAAGGACAAGAGCAAAAAGAATTGTTTGAAAAAAATGTTTCATGAAGAACCTCCTTTGGTTATTAAAAATGGTTAGTTATTCATCAGAAATTTTTTTTGTCAAGCCAACTATAATGATTTTAAATTATAATTTCAAGAACAATGGATTGCAAGTCACAAAAATAAAAAGCCCGTTAAGTTTATTAACGGGCTTAAGGTTTTAACAGAAAGTGCAACTGTTATAAAACTGCATCCTTAGCAGCTTTTGCAATTCTGAATTTCAATACTCTCTTTGCAGGAATCTGCATCGTTTGTCCAGTGGCGGGATTTCTTCCCATTCTGGCTTTTCTGTTAACCACAACTAATTTACCAAGCCCTGGAATAACAAAGGATTTCTTTGCTTCTTTGTAGGATAGCTTGATAAATTCATCAATGAATTCACCGGCAAATTTTTTGGTTACTTTCGTCTTCTTTGCCATGTGATCGAGAACTTGGTTTTTGGTCATTGGTTTTTGGGCTGCCATATGTCTTACCTCTTGTTTATTGATAATGATAAGTTATTTCATTGGTCAAATTAATTATATTTTTGATTAAAGGAAATATTTATTTTAAATAAATATTACGCTAACCTTGATTTACAAGCCCTGTGAAAGGGGAGTAATTGTCTGGTCTTGCAATCATCTTGATGGCTGTATTCTGAATTTTTACGCAAGGTAACTTAATCATGTAAAATTATTTTTGATGCTTAATGCCCAAATGATTATTTTCATTCTATAATTTATTCGCAGAAAATTGTCTAACTAATGTTTCTAAAAACATTTCTTTTCTTAATTAGTTTTGTTACCGTTCCTCTCTTTGCCCAAATCAGAGATTCGGTATTAAATGATGATATTCCTTACAGTAAGGATTCAACTGAAATAGTTATTACAGATACGTTGAAAAGCACAATTGACTCACTGGTAATCATTTCAGAAGCTGCTTTGCAACCCCTCTATCATCAGCCGTTTTCTTATCAAAGCACATTTATCAGGAGGACAGATATACTTAGAAATGATTATAGATATACAGGAGATCTCTTTAAACTTTTCCCTTTCAGTTTTGAGCGTTCTTACGGATTTATCGGGCAGCCAAACGACATGTACTTGTACGGAGAAAGATCAAATGCAACTAATTATTTCATTGATGGAGTGCCTATTTCTTCAACTCTATTTTACCCATTGGATTTTAATCATATCCAAAATGAAGATATTGATTCAATCGAAATCATTCCTTTGCCAAGAGGATTTATGTATGGCTTCAGCACAAACCCGGTATCAGTGAATTTTATTAGCAAAGATATTATTCCAACAAAACCTTACTCGCGTATAAAATATTATGAAGGACCATTTGGCGAAGCATTCATTGATGGAATATTCAGCATGCACTTATTTAAAGATATAATCGCTTCGGTGGATATAACAAACCGCAAAGTTGATGACAGCTACAAGAACAGCGCCTTCTCAATTTGGCAATTAAATTCCAAGTTAAGATATATTTTATCTGATGATGTTAACCTGATAGGAAGCTATTATTTCTCTAAGTCCGAAACCGGAATAAATGGAGGAGTGAATGTTGATGTAATTAGACAAACTACCCAAGATATAAATTCAATTTTATATAATGCAACACGTGCACCAGTTTATTATGAAAACAATTCCTTAGACTCTAAACAGCATAATTTTGGATTGAAACTTCTTGCAGAACCTTTTGAGAATGCATATTCAGTTATCAGTTTATACTATAAGTTTTATCAAAATGACTATAATGCGTCCTATAACCTGGGGAATTCTAAAAGTACAGCCAAAGATAAAATACTTGGTGTACTGTTAGATCAAAGATTTTCATTCGACCCGATACAACTTTCTCTTCAAACCGGATATCAATCATTAAAGCACAATCCAATGTATACATCAAGTGATTCATTGGATTTGGGTTTTCTACTTGATAATTCCACATTAGATTACAAAACATTTTTCATATCACCCATATTATCATTTGCTTTATTGGACAGTGTGTTTGTGCCATCTATTTATTTTAAGTACGCTGATATTCTGCAAAGGAATAGTTCGTTCGGAATGGAGACACAAGAAAAATTCAATGGTTTTGGAACTGATCTATCAATTTTTCTCAATGAAAATTATGGTTTCTATTTTGGCTACTCCAAGTTTGATGACAACTATTTTGTTAGCGAAAAAATCAAAACCATTGAATTCACGCTAAGTTATAAAGATGGAAATAATAGATTTAGCACGGGGTTATTCAATAAAAAATCTTCGGCAACTAACCTTTGGGGAATAGGACTTAATGGATCATATCTTATTTGGAAGGTAGAGTTAGAAGGAAGGTTATCACAATATTTTGTTGAAAAAGGTTCTTTAGAAGTAATTAATATGCCGGAAACAAAAGTTACTGTAGGTATTTATTACAAGGATCTGCTATTCAATTCCAACCTCGATCTTAAAACAGGTTTTTTAGCTTATTATACCGGAAAACAAAATCTTAGATATCTTCCAATTCCACACTGGGGCACTTTATATGACGATGTTAATGCTTCACTCACCATTGATTTTACAATCTCTGCTGAGATTCAAAAAGCGGCTATCGTTTACTTCACTTGGGAAAATTTACTTAATAAAAAATATTATATCACTCCTTATTATCCGATGCTTGGGAGGAACATTCGATTTGGGGTTGCGTGGGAAATATTAAATTAATCTCGCCATCGAATGAAATTCCTAAAAAGTCAATTTGGTCTATTATTTTTCATCGGACTCCTGAGTGAGCTTTTCTACATTGCATTTCTCTTCCTGAACGAAGATAGAAACATTCCACTTTATATGTTCGTTTACTTTGAGTCAACCATTCTTTTTTTTCTTGCCTATTTCATAATTCAAAAAAAACAAACTGCCAATTCTGATGAAGGTGCAAATCAGAAAATCTTATTATTAATCGTCGCATTCGGTATGATTTTCAGATTAACCATTCTTCCTACCTCATACACAACCTCGGATGATGTTCATAGATATTTATGGGAAGGGAAAGTTATTGTAAATGGGTATAATCCATATACAACTCCGCCGGCTGATTCAAATCTTGCTCACTTACGGGATGATAATTTTGAAAAGGTTACTTTCAAAAACATGCCGGCAATATACCCGCCATTCTCTCAAGTTATGTTTGTTGTAAATTATTTAATAGCCGGAAATAGTACGGCATTTTTGAAGTTGATTTATCTTTTCTTCGAAGTCATTACACTTTTGTTTATCATAAAAATTTTAGTGTTGAAAGGAAAAGATGCGAAGTTAGTTTTACTATATGCCTGGCTTCCGCTTCCAATATTGGAATATTTTAATAATGCTCACATTGATGTTATTGGAATTACTTTTCTGGTGATGTTTCTTTATTATTTTGAAAAGAAAAAATACAAATTGTCTTCAACTTTATTGGCTTTTGCATTTCTCTCAAAACTATTGGCTCTATTAGTGCTTCCATTAATTATCAAAAAATTGGGAATCAAGAAGACAATAATCTTCTATGGAATATTTTGGTTTATCAGTATAACTTTTTTTTTACCATTCTATTCGGGAAATACTGATGTTTTTGCCGGTTTATTCAAATATCTTTCACGGTGGGAATTTAATGGTTCGGTTTACAATCTTATAAAAATAATTTTTTCAAGTGGAGAGATTGCTCGAATTGTTTGTGCGGCTCTTCTTTCTTTTTCTGTTTTGATCATATCTTTTATGTATAAAGATTTTAATAAAGCTGTCTTCGGAGTTTTTCTTTGCATCATAATGTTTTCCACTACACTCTATCCATGGTATTTGGGGTGGATAGCTGCTATTAGCGTTTTCAATCCCCTCTACTCTGTATTCAGTTTATTTTTCACAATAAACTTTTCAAACTTTACTCCATTAGCACCTGTCTGGAAAGAATATCCTATCGTATGGATAATTCAATACATTCCTTTTTATGGACTATTGATATATGATTTGTGGAGGAGAAAAAGCTTAGATTAAGATGAAGCCTGCCTACTAAATAGCCGGGGTGTCAGGGATAAAGATTAAGAACGGTTGAAAATAAAAATCCCTCACTTTGAAAATACAAGATGAGGGATTAAATAATAAAGAAATGTATTTCGACTACAGACTCATTATATCTTTAAACTTTACTGCTTGACGGCGTGAGACCTCGATTTTATTTCCACCCTTTAATCGCACAAGTAGTCCGCCGTTTAGCCATGGATCTATTCCTTCAACCCATTTCAAATTAATTATATGCTTTCTATTTGCTCTGAAAAAAGTTTTGCCATCAAGTCGTTCATCAAGATAATTTAATGTTCTCAGGATTAACGGCTTGTGATCTTCAAAGTAAAGCCGTACGTAATTTCCTTCAGACTCAAATAATTTTATGTTGGCAAGTTTAACAAACCAGCATCTTTCTCCATCCTTAACAAAAACTTGATCATCTTCAGTCAATGTTTCATGTTCTGTTTGAACCGCGGTTTCTTTAGCTTTTTTCTCAAGTATTTTTTTTATGGAATCTTCAAGCCGCTTTGGTTCTATCGGTTTGAGAAGATAATCCAGTGCATTGTACTCAAACGCCTTTAAAGCATATTCATCATAAGCTGTGGTGAAGATCACCACGGGAACGCTGTCAAGCTCCTCAAGAAGCTGAAATCCATTTTTCCCCGGCATCTGAATGTCGAGAAAAATTATGTCAGGTCTAAGTTCTGTGATTTTGTTAAGAGCATCTTCCGCATTCACTGCTTCGCCGACAATCTTTATTTCTTTGAATGGTGTGAGTAATCTGCGAAGTTCTACTCTTGCTAGTCTCTCGTCATCTATAATTAACGCTTTCATTTTGAATAACCTCCTATTGGTATAGTAATTTCGACTGAAACGGTTTCATCCGAATTATTTTTAATTTCGAATTTTGCAGCATCACCGTAAATTAAATTCAAGCGCTGCTTAGTATTGCTTATTCCAAAGCCGTTAGATTGCTTAAGCAAATCATCCTCGATTTGTCCGGTGTTTTTAATGTGAATGCATAAATTGGAATTCTCAAGTTTGGTTGTAACAAAAATTTCTCCGCCATTGGTTCTTTTTGCAATACCATGCTTAATTCCATTCTCCACCAAGGTTTGAATCATCATCGGAGGAATTTCGATCTTAGATGATTTCGGATCAACAAAGATGTTATACTTAATTCTTTCTTCTAACCTGATGGCTTCAAGTGCAAGATAATCAGCAACAGTTCGCATTTCTTCATCAAGCGGTACAGTTTCATTTCTCTCAATCTTAAGGGAATAACGCAAAATGTTGGAGAGTTTTGTTACTGCAGTTTGTGCACTCTTTGGATCTTCATCAATTAGCGCTCTAATACTGTTCAAAGCATTGAACATAAAGTGAGGATTCAATTGTGATTTGAGAGTTTTCAATTCAAAATCCTTTACAGCGGCTTCCCAAATGTAAGATTCTATTTCTGCACGTTTATAATTTTGGAAATAGTGAAATGAAAAATATATAAGTGACCAAATAGCTATCACACCGCTAAGATTAATTATTCCTGCGAGCGGTGATGCAATTCTAAACTCGTCAGATTTGAATTGACCGAGTGCATAATCTGATCCGAATGCTGCAGCATAGATGATACTCCCAATAATGAAGCTTGCTAATAAAACACGTGGCAATAATTTTTTTATGGGAAGATTTATCCAATGATTTTTTTTTATATAATGCCGGAAATAGTGAGTTAATATTAAACCAGCAATAAAAATTACTATAAACACAACCACGTTTTGCCAGTTAAATCTTCCAAATGCAGCGATAATTATTAAATTTATTATTGTAAAGAATAACCAACCAGATAGCTGAGTAACCCAATAAAGCTTTTTGTCACTCCATTTTTCTTTTTTGGAATCCAGATTCCTGGATGAGATTATATTATTTTTAATCTTACTAATAATGTCTTGCATATTTGTAATTTGAATTCTGGTAGAACATTCAAATATATTTGTTACGCCTAAAAATATGGTTTGTTTCGCTGAGGGGTTGAAATTTTATTATAAGCGGTTAATAGGAATGATAAACGGATTTGAGCGAGCAATGTAATTACCTATCAAAGTCGCACAAAGTAAAATATGTATTGTTTTTTCTGTTATCTTATAAACCGTATCAAGCTGTCATCATAATCTTCCACCTTTTCGTAACCAAGAAGATTAAGAATTGTAGCCGCCATATTGCTTAAGCCGGGATTTTTAACATCAGCCATATAATATTCACCGTCGTATTGTGGGTCATAAATAATAAATGGAACGGGATTCAGTGTGTGCGCAGTTTTGGGTGTTCTAACTCCATCTTTTTCAGTCCACATTTCATCGGAGTTGCCGTGATCTGCAGTGATGATTGCTATTCCATTTACTTTTTCAATAACTTCAAGCAATTTACCAATACATTCGTCAACTGATTCAACGGCTATTACAGCGGCTTCAAAATTACCTGTGTGACCTACCATATCGCCATTCGGAAAGTTTATTCTTCCAAGTCTGAACCTGCCAGTTTTTAAAAGTTCAATTGTTTTATCGGTTATGTCATGCGCTTTCATTTTGGGGGCTTTATCAAACTCAATTCTATCCGAAGGAATTTCAATGTAAGTTTCGAGAGATTGATCTATGTATCCAGACCTGTTTCCATTCCAGAAGTAAGTTACGTGTCCGTATTTTTGTGTTTCTGAAATTGCGAAAGATGTAACTTTCTCATTACATAAATATTCGCTGATCGTTCTATCAATTGCAGGAGGAAAAACCAAATAGTTTTTAGGAGTGAGCAAATCACCGTCATACTGCATCATACCAGCATAATAAACATTCGGGATTCTAACGCGATCAAAAAACTTAAAATCTTTTTCCTCAAATGCTCTTGATAGTTCAATAGCACGATCACCTCTGAAATTAAAAAAAACTACGCTGTCGCCATCTTGAATTGTTCCAACGGGTTTATCTTCATTATCAATTATTACAAACGAATCTAAATATTGATCAATTATTTTTTCATCTTCTGAATAGAATGTTTCAACTGCTTCAATTGCCGATTTAAATTTCCTTCCGATTCCAAGAACATGAGCATCCCAACCTTTTTTTACGATGTTCCAATCAGCATTGTATCTATCCATTGTTACCTTCATTCTTCCGCCGCCGGATGCAATTCGAAAATCAAATCTCGAATCGGAATTAATTTTAGCCAATAAACCCTCAGTCATTTTTAAATATTTCAATGCCGATTTGCCTGGAACGTCACGACCATCAAGCAATACATGCAATCTAACTTTGGCAACGCCTTCTTGCTGGCATTGATTTATCAAGGCGAATAGCTGATCAATATGTGAATGAACATTTCCATCAGAAAGCAAACCAATGAAATGAACGGTGCCATTTTGTTTGCCGCGTTCAACAACATTTTTCCAAATGTCAGATTTGAATATCTCACCAGACTCAAGAGATCTGTTTACAAGTTTTGCTCCTTGCGCGAATACTCTGCCAGCACCAATTGCATTGTGACCGACCTCGCTGTTTCCCATATCATCTTCTGATGGCAAGCCAACGGCTGGTCCATGTGCTTTTAGCTGTATGTAAAGTTTTGATTTAAAAAGTTTATCGAGAACCGGAGTGTTTGCTTTATAAACGGCATTGCCGTCATACTTTTTACCAATCCCAACTCCATCCATGATAATCAGCAGCAAAGAACCTTTACGTCCATGAAAGTTTTTTAATTTATCAAGTTTCAGTGTCATTGATTTATTTCAATGTGGTTTAAAATTGAGAAGAAAAATACTGAATATCGGGGTCAAGATGAAGGTTAATAATCGGTATTAACTCTCAGCGGAGATGAAAAAAGCGGCGTTCCCGGAATATTTACTTTTATTGAGTAAACAGAATTTGTTTCATCTTCTGTTATAAATAATGTTCTCATATCATCACCGCCAAATTCAACATTGCTCGGCTTTTTCCCTGGAGTAATTATTTTTTCTTTGATGATTCCATTTGGAGAAAATACATAAATTGCTCCTCCACCAAAGTGTGCAACATATAAATTGCCTTCAATGTCGAAAGCTATTCCATCAGGATCACCGCCAGGTAACTCGGCAAATACAGCTTTGTTTGATAAGGAATCCCCGTCGTTAACATCAAATTTCAATATTCTGTTTTTTGCGGATTCACAAACAAATAATTTGTTTCCATCAGGTGAAAAAGCAATTCCATTTGGAAACGCCAAACTATCTTCAAGAAGGATGAGTTCTTTAGACTCAATGCTTGACTTAAATATTCGGCCATCCAATTTATCTTTACCGTAAGACTTTGGGTCTGTGAAATAAAGATTTCCTTTATCATCAAATGCTAAATCATTAGGGCGGTTAAATCTATTACCTTCATAACCACTAATGAATATTTCAGATATGCCATCAGAATTTATTCTCAAGATTGCCCCAAGCCCGTAATCGCATGCAAAGATGCTTCCATCTTTATAAATTACTAATCCGTTTGTTTGCTTAAGGTTAGGGTTAGAAGCTGAATCGACAAATTTTGTAATTTCTTCTCCTGATATTTTGGTAATGTATCCGCCATAGCAGCTTGAAACAAAAAGATTTCCCTGTCCGTCCCATGCCGGACCTTCAGGAAAGTTTAATCTGTCAGCGATTTTGATGAACTCAACATTACTAACGTTTTGTGAAAAACAGAATTGTAATGTTAAAGAAATTAAAAATAATGTAATGATTGTTTTCATGATTTAGTTGTGAACAAGTCTTTTTTACTTGCCTTCAAAGTTAAACTTGTTAATTTTCAATAAAAAATTTTAATAATTTATTTTACAAGGAGAAAAATGTCCAGACTTTTTTTAACTCTCGTTACAGCAATTTTGTTAATCACTTCAAATAATGCCCAAACTAAAGTTAATGATGATCTTGAACCTGCCATACTGAACGCGAAGAAAGGAATATTTTGGGCATTATCAAATATTCCAGGAAAGAAAGCGAAAATAGATAATGATCTAATTGCAAACGATAAACTTGCTTCTCGTGTTAGGTTGGAGAAAGGAATAGGCGGAGTTAAAATAGAATCAACAGGGTACAGCGAATCAATTTCTGTGACAATTACACTTTTTAAATCTTACGACAATCTAAAAAAAGAGGGTTATATAAAGAAAATCGAAGAGATGGAGCTTGAGTAGATAATGCTGCTGTGATTGAAGAGTCTTATAAAAAATTCATTCCGAATCACTTTTTACTTGACACAATAAAGTTTTTTTCGTATTTCTGTAACAGATATTTCACAATTATTTTAGCATGTAAATTATGTTACAAGACAACGTTAATCGTTTAGTAGATTTATTTCTTCAACTCGCCAAAATCAATGCACTCTCAGGTAATGAAAAACCCCTTGCTGATTTTATAAAATCATTTTTAGAGAAGTTTGGCTATTATGTTATTGAAGATAATGCAAAGGAAAAAACCGGCAGCAGTACCGGAAATCTTATATGCAAAGTTGGCAGCGGAGGAGACTTTGTACTTCTTTCACATATGGATACTGCGCGTCCGACAGTTGATGTTAAACCAATTATCAAAGAAGATAGAATAGAATCTTCCGGGGATACTGTTCTTGGTGTTGATAACCGTGCTGGTGTTTCAATTTTGCTTTTTACTTTGGAAAGAATTGCTAAGGAGAAAACTCCCGTAAAAGATTTTACAGTTGCGTTTACAACGTGTGAAGAAACTACGCTTTACGGCTCACAATATCTTGGAGTCAATGGAGACATAAAGAAAGGATTTATTTTTGATTCTGGCTACCGACCTGGCAATTTTATTTATTCAGCATGTGGTGCTCTGGGTTTTAATATGAAGATTATTGGCAAAGCCTCTCACTCTGGTATAGCGCCGGAAAAAGGAATCAATGCCATGCAAATTGCTGCTAAGGCGATCAGCAAGCTGCCACTTGGGAGAATTGATAAAGAAACAACTATGAATATCGGAATACTAAAAAGTGGCTCGGCAGTAAATGTAATTCCAGAGCTAGCAGAACTTGAAGGTGAGGTTAGATCATTCGATCTAAAAAAAGCAGAAAGTTATTTTAACTTGCTTGTTGATACTTTTAGCGGCGAAGTTAAACATGCAAAAGCAAAAATGGAATTAAAATCTTTTTGGGACTTCATGCCGTACACAATTCCAGAGCATTCAAATGTGTTTAACGAAACAGTCCATGCGCTTAAAGCTGTCGGTTTGAAACCAACTCCCAAAATTTCGCTTGGCGGAAGCGATGCAAATTCACTAAATGCTAGAGGAATTCAATCGGTTAATCTCGGAATTGGTGCACAAAATCCTCATGCCAATGATGAGTTTATTTTTATTGAGGATTTAGTTAAGTCTGCCGAAATAGCTTTTGAACTTGTGAGGGAAAGTTAAAATGATAAAGAAATTTTTATTCGGAATATTAATCTCCGCAATACTATTTAGTCAATGCATTTTTTCACAAACGAAAGGAAAATTGGTAATAGTGGGCGGTGTTCAAACAACAGAGATAATTAAAAAATATGTGGAACTTGCTGGTGGATCAGATGCAAAAATAATTATTATTCCTAATGCAGGCTCAGATCCTGTCGAAAGTAGCGAAGAACAAAAACAAGAGTTCGCTCAACTTGGTGCCGTTTCTGATTATCTAATCTTTACGAAAGAAACTGCCGATGATGAGGTTAACCTTAAGAAGTTGGATTGGGCAAATGCGGTTTTCTTTTTAGGTGGGGATCAAAGTGATCTTACAAGAGATATGCTTGGTACAAAATTGTTGAGCAAAGTATTTGAGATTTATACCACTGGCGGTGTTATTGGAGGAACAAGCGCTGGTGCTGCCGTTATGAGCGAGGTCATGATAACTGGCAATGAGTTGATAAATAAAGACTCTACAAGAAATTTTATAACTATCGAGAAGGGAAATGTTGAAACCAAACAAGGATTCGGATTTCTAAAAACTGTAGTTATTGATCAGCATTTTCTTAAACGGAAAAGACATAATAGAACTATCTCAACAGTAATTGAGCATCCTAATTTGATGGGGGTCGCAATAGATGAATCAACTGCTATTATTGTTTATCCTAATGATACTTTTGAAGTGATTGGCAATAACCAAGTTTTAGTTTACGATCCAACAAATTCAAAAAATATTAGAGAAGATAAAAGAGGTAATCTGGGAATTAGCGATATGAAACTGCATGTTCTGATAAACAGAGATAAGTTTGATCTAAATACCAAAAGAGTAATTGAATGAACAAAGAGAAAAAATTTAAGTTCAAAGTTCCCAACACTTATTTACTGATTTTTTCTTTGTTAGTATTGATTGCGGCAATGACTTGGATAATTCCCGGCGGGCAATACGAACGCACGCTGTTAAATGGTCGAGAAGTTGTTGTCCAGAATTCTTTTGAATATACCGAAAGCAAACCACAAGGATTTTTAGCTCTATTCATCTCACCGTTAAAAGGATTTGTTGAAGCCGGATTGATAATAGGATTTATTCTAATTGTCGGTGGTTCATTTAATATTCTTGCTAAAACGGATGCGATTAACTCTCTGATAAATAAATTGGCTAAAGCCCACCACTCATCAGCATTTTTAAAAACAATGTTCATTCCAATTTTAATATTTATGTTTTCCCTTGGCGGTGCGACTTTTGGAATGAACGAAGAGATAATTCCATTTGTATTAATAATAGTTCCTATTTGTCTTGCACTCGGTTATGATTCAATAATGGGAGTAGCAATTCCGCTTATTGGTGCTCACGTTGGTTTTGCAAGTGCATATTTAAATCCTTTTAATGTTGGCATTGCACAGGGCATTGCTGAAGTTCCATTATTTTCTGGAATTGGTTATCGGGTAATATGCTGGTTGATTTCAACTTTTGTTACTATAGTTTTCTTAAATTATTATGCTAAAAAAGTTAAAAAAAAGCCCGAAATAAGCCCAGTTTATGACCAGGATAATGAGAGAAGAAAAAACGAACACTTCGAAGCTGTTTATAATAGTAATTTTCATTTTTCTGCGAGACATAAATTAGTTCTTTCAGCTTTTGCTTTGTCATTAATAATGATTGTAATTGGTGTAATAGAACTGGGTTGGTACATCGAAGAAATTGCCGCAGTGTTTTTTATTATGGGCATATTGGTTGGTATAATTGGCGGATTGAAAGTTGATGAGTTTACAAAAGGTTTTGTTGATGGTGCTAAAGATCTTGTGGGTACTGCACTTATAGTTGCTTTGGCAAGAGCGACATTAGTCATATCAAGAGATGGGCAAATTATTGATACTGTGTTGTATAATCTATCTCCATACATTCAATCATCATCGCCGATATTTGCATCCCAAAAAATGTTTGTTGTGCAGGCAATAATAAATTTCTTTGTTCATTCTGGCAGCGGGCAAGCCGCGCTTACTATGCCCATTATGGCTCCTCTTGCTGATCTTGCGGGAGTTTCGCGCCAGACCGCTATACTTGCTTTTCAGTTGGGAGAATACACAAATATTATTATTCCAACTTCTGCTGTAACTATGGGCGCATTATCTATGGCAAAAGTTCCATGGGAAAAATGGGCTAAATGGGTTCTGCCGTTGATGATAATATTATTTCTACTGGGGTTTGCTTTACTTGTACCGCCAAACTTATTTGGATGGAATTAACTAATTACTTTTTAATAATTAATAAATAGGAGTCATTATGAAAAATCTTCTTCTAATAATTGTTTTCGGTTTAACTCTGATGGTTGAATCATTTCCCCAAAGTTTTTCTACGGGTAAAATAGGTGTAACTTTATCGGGAGCTGGGCGTGTAAGAGTATTTAAAGACTCAACGACAGGTGTAAGACAAATAGATCGTTCATCCATTCTTGTTGGAACTAGCGCTAATGCTGTGTTTGGTTATAACCAGGATGCAATTAATGTTGAACCCGCTGTAACTATTCAAAACCCACAATTAAGTGATTTTGAGGTCTATGGAGCAGCCGACAATTCTTATAATGATCCTCCCCGGCCCCCTCATGTTAAGAGCAAAGCAAATATTTATGGATGGGCAAACAGCGGATTCCTTGTTGTAAAATTTACAGTACTAAATAACGATGTTAATGCTATGAACGCTGTGATTGGAATGGAAATTATTCCACAAGTTAATGGAAGCTATGGTTTAGAGTCCATGAAGTGGCTCGCTTCGAATAAAATATTATCAATTTTTAGATTTGGTGAAGATAATTATACTGGTTACAAAATCCTTTCCTCACCAATTAATACGGTAACCATGATTGACTGGTATGCAGGTTACGACACAGTTGATTCTGATCTGTGGAACTGGATTACATCCGGTACTATTGATACATTGTTTGATTCGGGCGGAGATGGTTCAGTGAACTTCATTTCTCAAAACGCAGTCAATATTCCGGTTGGTGATTCGACAACTTTCTGGTTAGGAATTGCTGTTGGAAATGATGAGGCGGCGATGGTTGAAAATATGAACTTGGCTCAACAAAAATACAGTTTACTAACTTCGGTTGAAACTTTGAGTAACTCTATTCCTTATGGGTATGTTCTTGAACAAAATTATCCAAATCCTTTCAATCCGGAAACATCAATCAGATTTTCAATTCCTCAGCAAGAATTTGTTTCGCTTAAGGTATTCAATTCTTTAGGGCAAGAAGTTGCTTTCCCATTAAATAAAGAACTGCATGCCGGAACTTACAATTTGAAATTTGAAGGAGCAGATTTAACCAGCGGAGTTTATTACTTTACAATAACCGCTGGAAATTTTGTCCAGACAAAAAAAATGATTTTGATGAAGTGACAGAGCATTAACACTTAACTTAAATGGCAAGATATAAGGAAATAAAAAAGAGGATTGAGGAGAAGTATAAAACTCTCCCCAAAAATCAACAGAGAGTAGGAGACTACCTTATCAATAATCTCGATGAAATTCCATTCATGAGCATTCATGATCTTTCAAAAGTTGTTGAAGTTAGTGTCGCTTCAATCGTAAGATTTGCACAGGGAATTGGTTTTACCGGTTTCAACGAGTTGAGAGCGGAAATAGCCAGTTCCCTTAAAAATCAATTAAACAATAAAGAGATTTTCCCTTTGTTCGAAAAACATCAAATGAAGGAAGATATTCTTACCGAAGTTGCGAATGTTGACATCACAAACATCAACAATACCCTTAGTCTTATTGATAGAAAAATTTTTAATGAGGTTATAAACAGAATTAACTCCGCTGATAGAGTTTTTACCGCAGGGCTGGGAATATCTTATTTGCTTTCCGAAATTCTTGCTTACCAGTTAGCACAAGTTGGAATTGATGCTTCTGCTTTAAAGCACACTCACACACTGTTCCATGAGCAAATATTATTTTTTAATCGGAATGATTTGCTCATAACTTTTTCTTTCCCGCCTTATTCAAAAGAAACTGTAGAGGCAGCTCAGTTTGCAGATGAGAGAGAAATTGATGTTATAGCAATAACCAATAAGAATGCTTCTCCTATTACGTTTCATTCAAAAGCAAGTTTGATTGTAAAAAGTGATAACATGCTGTACACTAATTCATTTGCAGCTATATCTGTTTTAATAAATGCTATTGCGACTGCCTGTGCGGTAAAAAAGAGAGTAAGGGCGAACAAAATTTTAAAGGAAACTGAAAAGATTATGGTTTCCCAAAACCAGATAATAATTGGGAGCTAACAATGAAAAAACTTTTACTGCTGTTATTTATTCCTTCAATGTTATTTGCAGGCACAACGGGAAAACTTTCCGGTATAATTAAAGATTCGCAAACCGGTGAACCTTTAATTGGAGCCAACATCATTTTGGAAGGTACCGATTTTGGAGCCGCAACCAACTCAAAAGGCGAATATGTTCTCCTAAATATTCCTCCAGGTAAATATCGAATTAAAATCAGCTTCATTGGTTATGAATCCATTTTATATACTGATGTAAATATAATGGTTGACCAAACAACAAAACTTTCTGCTGAACTTAAACCTCAAAGTATAGAAGTACAAGAAGTTGTCGTAACAGCAAAGAACCCGCTCATACAGAAAGATATTACCAGCAGCATATCGGTAATAAGCAGAGAAGAAATTGAAGCTTTGCCAGTTTCAACCTTTACTGAATTACTTTCCTTACAAGCTGGCGTAGTAGTTACAGGAAGGGACAATCTTCACATACGCGGTGGAAGATCAAATGAAGTTGCCTACCTTGTGGATGGAATGTATGTTGCAGATCCATTGCTCGGTGGTCTCGCAACTCAAATAAATAATGATGCTATTCAAGAAATGAGCCTGCTCAGCGGTACATTCAATGCTGAATATGGTAATGCGTTAAGCGGAATTGTGAATATTGTAACTCGTGACGGATCAGATAATTTTTCAGTTAAGCTTGAAGGCAGAACAAGTGAATTTGGAGTTGATAAATACAGTAGTCTCCGTGAAAACAGAGTAAATGGAAGTATATCGGGACCATTAATTATTCCTCAATTAACTTTCTTCTTATCAGCAGAAATGGACAAGAGAGGAAGTTATCTACCATTTGGGTATAGCAATGATCGAACATTTTTCTCAAAAATTACTACTACCTTAATTCCATCCGTTAAAATTTCACTCGGCAATCGTGGCAGTATAGGAAAAAGACAAAGCTACAGTCATGCTTTCAAGTATATTCCCGATCAATATTTGCGGCGAAGAGCAGACAGCTGGCAAAGCTCATTTACTATGACGCATTCGCCGGAAAATAATTTCTTTTATGATGTTCGATTTTCATACTTCAACCAGGGGTATTATTCGGGGCTTGATAAGGATACATCTCAGTATCTTTCTTCGAATCAATGGGAATGGTTTGACGAGTATGGCAACCCACAGGAATTTTGGAAAAAAGCTGATCCCCCTCAGTTAACCGATAGCCGCACCGCTACAACGGATTTTAAAGTCGATGCGGTTTGGCAAATTGGTGCGCTTAATGAAGTGAAGTTTGGTGTTCAGTACAAAAAACATTGGTTGAAACTTTACAGCATTTACGATCCGAAAAGAACATTTCCATACATAGATAATTATAAAACCGAACCCTTTGAGATGGCTTCTTACATTCAAGATAAAATTGAGTTACCATATCTTATAATAAATCTTGGTTTAAGATTTGACTACGTAAATGCTAATGCTGAATTCAGAGATAATCCGCTGGATCCTAATTCAATCGTTAAGGTAAAATCTCGACTCCAGTTTTCTCCTAGAATAGGAATTGCTCACCCAATTTCCGATCGAACCAAATTACATTTTGCATACGGGCACTTTTTCCAAAATCCCGAGTTTCAATATTTATTTGAAAACAGGCAATATGACATAAATGTCCGCGAACCTTTGTTCGGTCAGCCGAACTTGGATGCTGAAAGAACTATTTCATATGAAGTGGGATTGGCTCATCAGTTTTCTGATCGAGTTGCTTTTAATGTAAGAGCTTACTACAAAGATATTACCGGACTGATAGGAACGAGGTACCTATTTCCTTATGTAGAAGGACGCTTTACAGGATACACACTCCGTGTGAATGAGGATTATGCAAATGTGAAAGGTTTAGAGTTTTCGCTTGATATGAGACCTGATAAATACTTATCGGGAGGGTTCACATACACTTACTCTGTTGCAAAAGGCAGCGCTTCATCAGAAGATGAACAGTACCCTGGTACCCAAGAATCAACATTATTGTACTATCTTGATTTTGACCGGACTCATTTACTAAATGCAAGTGCTTCATTTACAATTCCTGAAAATGAAGGACCATTGGTTTTCGATTCTCCAATATTTGAGGATATGGATTTCAGTTTAATTTTTAGGTACAGTTCCGGTGCGCCTTACACTCCTGGAGGAAGAGATGTTGGTTTTGTGGAGCGGAATTCCTTACGCCAGCCAAGTACATACAATCTTGATTTGATGATAGGAAAAGAGTTTTATTTGATCAACAAAACTCGTTTGAGAATTTTTGCTGAGATTCTCAATCTTACTGATCATAGAAATATTTTATACGTTTACAGGGATACGGGTGAACCTGATTTTACATTTGAAGGAGATTACTCTCTTGCATACATGCGCGATCCTTCAAACTTTGGTCCTCCAAGATCAGTTCGCCTTGGTTTTACTTTCAGGTTTAATTAATTGCTTTGAGGAATAACATGATTAAAAAATTTTTATTGGTTTCTATCTTATTCTCAACAGCTCTATTTCCCCAAATCGGTAGAGATGGAAATGAAATAGTTGATCTTGAAAAAGTTTCTTCAATTCCTGATAGAGCAGGCGGAACTCATAATGCAAGCAGCATCGGTTTGTTTTTTGAGAACAGGGGAAAGCTTTATCCAGTAAGAATTACCCAGGGTCCATCGGGCGAATTTCCCATAAACAGCGGTAAGCATTATATCTATAGAATAAATCCAATGGTTGGAATTCCCGGCAATGTGATTCAGGGTAGGTATATTCAAAATCAGGAATGGGAGGCAGTTGGAGGTTTTCAAAATCCAGATCTTTCTCAAATAGCATTCAGTGATAAACCTCAAACATGGCATCCTGTTAATGGCTGGCCTGTAAAAGATGCAAATGGTAATCCCAAAATTTTGTCGGATCAAGATAGCTACTGTGCTTATAATGATTCTAACAACACTGTAAATGTTTTAGGAATTCAGATAGAACAAGCCGGATATGCATACGGAGTAAAGTTTGCTAAAGATATCCTCTTCTTTAAGTACTTAATTATAAATAAAAGCAGTAATAATTATGACAGTTTATACTTTTCTCTGTATACTGATATTGATATTGGAAATGTAAGTGGGGGTGTTCCCGAGTACAACGATGACAAAATTGATTTTATTAAAAATAAGAATTTTGTTTACTTCTACGATTCCGATAATTATTCTTCTGAATGGCCAAATGGAAAAGTTGGAATGATGGGTGTCGCATTGTTGCAAACACCGATGGTTAATGGTATTCAGCTTGGATTAACTGATATGCATTATAATTTATATCTAGATGACAGAGATATAGATTCCGTTCAGTATGGAATTATGTCAAGCAGTCCTTCATTATATAATTCCTTATTTAGACCAGATTATTTTCATCTTGGCAGCAGCACAACTTTGAACTTTGATGACCCATCAACAATACCTGCAGCAGGGCTTGATCTTGTTGCTAACATTGCCTCAGGACCATATACAATTAATAGCGGTGATACTTTAGTATTCATTACTGCAATAGTTGCTGGTGAAACTAAGGAAGAATTATTATACAGCTTAGATCAAGCATATAAGGTTCTCCAATTTAATTTTGAATTAAGTAAACCGCCGGTTACGCCCACACTTTATAGTTTTGCCGGTAATCAGCAGGTTACGCTTTACTGGAATGATGCAGCTGAGTATTCCAAGGATTCTTTTTCCGGCGAGTATGATTTTGAGGGTTATAAGGTTTATAAAAGTTTGGATAAAGGGATTACATGGCAGCTTTTGGCTGACTATGATAAGATAAATGATTTCGGTCTGGATAGAGGTTTGCAGTATAGTTACACTGATAGTAAAGTTACTAATGGAATAGAATATTGGTACTCGGTAACTGCTTATGATAGAGGCGGTGAAGATCTTGAAAGCTTAGAAAGCCCGAAAGGTTCAAATCCCGAAGCGATTAATCTAAATTCAGCAATTCCAACTTCGAATGCGCTGGGTAGAACTCCAGTAACATCCGGAGAAGTATCACCTTTAGCGGGGAATTCTAATTATATTCTCACCCCCAAACCAATAGATAATGAGAGTTTAGCTAACGGTATTTATGAAGTGTTTTTCAATTTCACAACACGCACAGATAAAGGAAAGCTAAGAACACAGATAGAGACAAAAATTACTGATTCATCAAAAACCAAACCGCATCACTATGGAATTATTTTTAAGACAGATACCATTATCGGTACAAAAAATAGATGGTTTGATATAGTTGATCTGACAACCGGGGATGTTCTTAAAGAAGATAACACATATCAGCCGCGAGTTTATCCTGGAATAAGATACTCGGCAAATGGAACGGTTATTCCCGGAATTGAATTCAGGTTATACGATCTCAATCCCAATGCACCTTTAGATTCACTTCCATCAAAAAATGATAGATTGACAATTAATTATTCAATCAATGTAGTTAGAAATAATTCAGATACAGTTCTTTCAAATCGGCCATTCAGCTTAAACCAAATTCAGTCCACAACAGATGGTGTTATCCTGGAATTGAAGCCGCCTGA
The DNA here is from genome assembly GCA_964613805.1 of uncultured Ignavibacteriaceae bacterium. Classification (GTDB taxonomy): domain Bacteria; phylum Bacteroidota; class Ignavibacteria; order Ignavibacteriales; family Ignavibacteriaceae; genus XYD12-FULL-36-8. Next base: position 152,869 of record CAZTJF010000001.1, read on the forward strand.
TATTATAGAAAGTGTTTCGAGAATAGGAGGGGCAGATAATTTTGAAATTGATTTTACTGTTGATGATGAAGCTCAAATTGTAAGCGGGATGTATATTATTTCAGTTACAAATAAAGGGTTCAATGCAAACAACGAAGGAATAATTTCCCTGTTAGTTAAAAGAGATACAGTCGAATTGTCCTTTAGTAATTTGACGAACCTAAGTACGTTCATATTTAATGGCATAAAAGGACAAGTAAAGTTCCCGTCAAACAATCCGCCATCACCAGGGAATATTTTTTCAATTAAAACGATAATTCCTGTTCAGCCAAATATTAAAGATCAGTATCAGTTTAAGCTTAACGCTCCGATTATAAGCAAAGAAATAATTAAACAAGACATAAACAAGGTTAAAGTGGTTCCCAATCCCTATGTTGCTTCATCTTTGTTTGAACCGGAGTTTGGAGAATTGAGAAGAGAGCCTTTACGTCAGATACAGTTTATTAATCTTCCGCAGGAGTGTACGATTTACATTTTCACTGTTGATGCTGATCTTGTGAAAACTCTTAACCACAACAGCACAAACGGCACAGAGGTTTGGGATTTGCGTACCGAAGGCGGAAGAGAAATTGCTCCAGGAATGTACATTTATGTTGTTAAAGCCAAAGATGCTGAGTTCATCGAAAGGTTTGCGGTGATAAAATGACAACATCAAAAATTATATCAATACGATTTTTCAATGTTTCGTTAAGAGGACTTGAAATGAAAAAGATTTTATTCCTTTTGATTTTTATTACTTCACATTTACTTGCGCAAAATCCAAACCTCGGAACATCCGGAGCGAATTTTTTACAAATTCCGGTTGGAGCAAAAGCATCAGGAATGGCTGGTGCTGTTGTTGGAAATATTCAAGATGCATCTTCCGTTTTTTGGAATCCAGCAGGTCTTGTAAAAGTTGGTTCTGTACAGGCCCATTTTTCCTACATGAATTGGTTTGATCTTTTTGATTTTAATGCTGCGGCAATTGCATATAACGTTGAAGGTTATGGTGTGTTTGCTTTAAGTATGATTTCATTTGGAACCGATGGAATTGAAGTTACTACCGAAGAAAAACCCAATGGCACTGGAAGATTTTACGATGCGCAGGATTTAGCTCTGGGGCTATCTTTTTCAAGGTACCTTACAGATAGATTCAGCTTTGGTGTGACTGTTAAGTATGTTTCGCAAAAAATCTGGAACGAATCGGCAAATGGTTTCGCTTTTGATCTTGGTACACAATACCAGCTCGATTTTCAAAACTTAACTATTGCAATGAGCATGAGTAACTTTGGAAGCGATATGCGTTTGGATGGTCCGGATTTGAATATTACTCATCTGCGCAATCAAAATTATCCGATAAGCAGATTAACACCGGCAAGATTACAAACAAGCGATTACCCGCTGCCGCTTAACTTTCAAGTGGGAATTGGATTTGATGTTTACGAGGGCGAGTTTGTAAAAGTTCTCGGAGGAATTGATGCTGTTCATCCTAATGATAATAGTGAGCGATTAAACTTTGGAACTGAGATTTCATTTTTTGATCGCCTTTATTTAAGAGGCGGTTATAAATACAACTATTCTGATGAGGATTTTACTTTTGGTGCAGGCGGTTCGGTGCCTTTTTCATCAACATTAATTAGATTTGATTATGCATATTCTGTTTATGATATTTTGCCCAGTGTTCATCGTATTTCACTTGATCTTAGCTTTTAGTTAAATGAAAAAATTATTTATCATATTACTGCTTGTCCTTTGTTCACCAGCATTAATCTTTCCGTGCACAACTGCTGTTATTTCGGGCAAAGCAACAAATGATGGCAGACCGTTGCTTCTTAAAAATCGCGATGCCGATGCTCTTCAGAATAAATTGGTTTATTTCTCTGATGGCAAATATCGTTTTATTGGTTTGGTTAATTCATCTGACAAGGAGAATAAGGAGGTCTGGTGCGGATTTAATGAAGCTGGATTTGGGATAATGAATTCCGCCTCCTACAACTTAAAGAAAAATGACACGACAAAACTTTCTGATCGTGAAGGTATTGTAATGAAGCTTGCTCTTGAAACATGTGCTTCTCTTGAGGACTTTGAGAAGATGCTAAGAGAGCTTCCTAAACCGCTTGGAGTTGAAGCAAATTTTGGAGTGATTGATGCAAAAGGCGGAGCTGCTTATTATGAAACTGATAATTTTACGTTCAAAAAATTTGATGTTAATGATCCTGGAGTTGCTCCTAATGGATATTTGATCAGAACTAATTATTCTTTTGCAGGTGAGGATAACAAGGGTTATGGTTACATAAGATATGCTACTGCAAGCAGTCTTTTTGAGAATCAAATTAAGAATGGCAAGATTTCATTTGAATTTCTGATAAATGATGTGCCTCGATGTTTAACTCACTCTTTCACAAAAACTGATTTAACAAAATCACTCCCGGAATCTCAACAAGATAAAAATTATGTTTTCTTCAGAGATTATATTCCAAGATATTCAACATCTGCAGCGATAGTTGTTCAAGGCGTTAAAAAAGATGAAAGAGCGTCGTTAACTACAATGTGGACTATACTCGGTTTTCCGCTTTCTTCCATTGTCATTCCGGTTTGGCTTCTTGATGATGGAACGGTACCGAAGATTCTTCAAGCCGATGAAACTGGTAATGCTCCGTTATGTAATCTTGCTTTAAAGCTAAAGGATAAAGTATTCCCTTTACAGAATGATGCACGCGAAAATTATTTTAATCTTGCTGCTGTGATGAATAAAGAAAACACCGGCGTGCGGCAAAAGTTAATTCCAATAGAACAACAAGTTCTTACTACTGCCAAAACGCATTTGTATAAATGGCGTAAAGAGGGAATCGTTAATAAAGAAGTTAAGGATTTTTACTCGTGGATAGATTCAATAGTTTACAATGAAATCAAATCAAAATTTTGAACTAAAAACAAAATACATTATTTACATTATGAGAATTTTATGAATGTTTTTGAAGTCCTCGGTTTAGCTTTCGGAGCTTTAGTGGTTATTAATTTAGTCTCAATGATATGGGCAATTAAAAAAGCGCCTCAAAAAGAAACTGCGAATTTCACCAGAGAGCAAGAAATATAAGTGCTAAATCTCGCTCTCATTATGAAGCGACTTTTAACCTCAGTAATTTAACTGATTGTTAGACTATCAATTAAAGGTTAAAGAATGAAATTATTAACTATTATTACACTCCTTTCCATTACAGTCTCTTTTTCTCAACAAACTCCGCTCAAGAAAAACAATTACACAAAACTTACATCTTATGATGAATTGACAGACTACATTCATCAGCTTGATCAATCAGCGGAACTACTTAATGTTGAAGTTCTTGGTAAAACTGTTGAAGATAGAAATCTTTATGTGATGAAATTCTCTGCTTCTGAATTTGGAAACGATGAATCTAAGATTAAGGTTCTCATCTTTGCACAGCAGCATGGCAATGAACAATCCGGCAAAGAAGGGGCTTTGCTCCTGGCAAGAGAATTACTTAAGCCAGAGAACAAATATTTATTTGATAAGATAGATTTTACTCTAATTCCCCAAATGAATCCCGATGGTTCTGAAAAAAATCAAAGAAGAAATGGAAATAAAATGGATCTCAATCGTAATCATTTGATTCTTACAGAACCTGAAACAATTGCACTTCATAAACTATTCGACAAATATCTTTTTGAAGTTACAATGGATGTTCACGAATATTCACCATACGGGAGTGAATGGGAAAAATACGGATATCGAAAGAACTTTGATGAAACTGTTGGAGCTACCACCAACATTAATATCTCAAATGCCTTAAGAATATTATCTTATAAAATTTATTTGCCTTACATCTTCAGTCATTTTATCGAAAACGGATTTTCTGCATATCATTATTTGCCCGGAGGTCCACCAGAAGTAGATTATATCAGGTTTAGCACATTCGATATTAATGACGGACGACAAAGTCTGGGAATACAAAATACTTTTTCATTTATTCAGGAAGGATTAAACGGTAAAGATAATTTTGTTGACAATATTGAACATAGAGCTAAAGGTCAAATGACAGGGATGCTCGGTTTACTTGAGTTTAGTTATAACCACAAAGATGAAATAAAGAATCTTGTTGAGTCGGAACGACACAAATTAATTACAGGCGAAGTATCGAATAAAATCGCTATCCAATTAGATCATTTTGCTGATGGAAGTAAATTAGAACTTCCTTTGCTTTCCTATTATTCAAAAAATGACACAATCGTTACAGTAAATGATTTCCGCCCGATTGTTAAATCAATATATGATGTTGAAAGACCAAAAGGATATTTAATCCCTAAAAGCTTGACTGAAATTAAAAACTGGGCCGAAAGACACGGGCTGATTTATTCAGATTATAAAAAATCTGATGAAGACAGGATTGAGCAATATTATATAAGTAGAATTGATTCGATTGACTTTGAGAGAGATACTATTATAAACCCGATTGTTGATGTACACGATGTTACGAATAATGTTTGTGAAGACGACTATATTTTTATTACAACAAGGCAGTTAAAAAATAATACGATAGTAATAGCACTTGAACCCAAATCCATGCTGGGATTAGTTACTTATAAGCAGTTTGAACATCTTTTAAAAGTAAAAGAGAATTTCCCAATACTTCGAGTTGTTAATTAATCCGTTTGTCATCCTGAGCATGCCGAAGGATGATGACTTGATCAGCTTTAATATCACATTTCGACAAGCTCAATGTGACATTTTATTTTTACTGGAATTATAATGAAAATAGAAAAAATTGAACTCCGCCACGTCAAAATGGAATTGGTTTCACCATTCACAACCTCGATGGGAACTGAGTACGATGAAGAACATATTATTGTTTGTGTTGATGGAGAGGGATTAACCGGCTGGGGAGAAAGTGTTGCAGAAGGAACTCCATTTTACTCATACGAAACAGTAACTACTGCTTGGCATATTCTATCGGACTTTCTTATTCCATCAATTCTTGGTAAAAATATTTCAAGTATTTATGAAGCAATTGCTTCCTATGAAAAGGTTCGCGGGCATATGATGGCAAAAGCTGGACTTGAAGCAGCACTATGGGACTTGTTTGCCAAGTCAAAAAACATTTCGCTTTCAAAAATGCTTGGCGGAATAAAAGATAAAATTGATGTTGGTGTTAGCATTGGGATTCAAAATTCAGTTGAGGAGCTTATTAAAAAAATTGATGGATATTTGTCTGACGGATATAAGAGAATAAAAATAAAAATTGCTCCCGGGAATGATATTCAGTTCGTTAAAGCTGTGAGAAAAGAATTCCCGAATATTCTTTTTCAGATTGATGCAAACTCCGCTTACGAATTAAAGCATATAGATTTGTTTAAGCAAATGGATGATTACAATTTGTTATTGATTGAGCAGCCACTTGGTTACGAGGATATTTATGATCATTCAAAACTTCAGAAAGAATTAAAGACACCAATTTGTTTGGATGAAAGCATTCATTCACTTGATGATACTCGCGCAGCAATTGAATTGGATAGCTGCCGAGTAATTAACATCAAACCCGGTAGGGTAGGCGGATTCACAGAGTCAAAGTTAATTCATGATTATTGTGCATCTAAAAATATTCCTGTCTGGTGCGGCGGAATGCTTGAGTCAGGAATTGGGCGAGCAGGAAATGTTGCGCTTGCCTCACTGCCAAACTTTACATTACCTGGGGATATTTCTGCAAGCAAGCGATATTACAAAGAAGATATTGTTGAACCGGAATTTGTTGTTAACGAAGATGGAACGATGGATGTTCCTACAAAACCTGGAATTGGAGTGGAAGTCAATATGAAAATGCTGGAAAAGGTGACGGTGAAGAAAACACTTTATCAGTCAGAATTCATATGAAATCAAGAATAAAAGTTTCTGATTTAATTAAAGATATTTATAAAACTGTTAAACAACTAGAAGAGATGTATGAGAGACCTTTCACACCAGATGGGCATTTAATTGGTAGTTTAGGTGAGGTCTTAGTCGCTGAGGAATTTGATCTAGAATTACTACCGCCCTCATTTAAAGCACATGACGCCAGGGACAGGCAAGGAAAGCTTGTACAAATTAAAGCTACGCAGAGAGATAAAATTTCTTTAAGAAGTGAACCAGACCGATTGATAGTTATTAAAATATTGAAAGACGGAAATTATGACACAATTTATGATGGTAGTGGTAAGATTGTGTGGGAAAATGCTGGTAAAATGCAAAGCAATGGGCAGAGAGTGATTGGACTTAAGAAATTAAAAAACTTTCAAGATTTAAGTAAACCACTTAATTTTCTTTAACAATCATAGTTTTAGCTGAATTAAAAAATAGGTGGAGAAGCAAACAAATAATCAACTTCTCAACCTTAATCTTAACGATTAAAATCAAAAAACTAGGCTGATCAGATTATTCGCAGCTAAATCCCGCTAAATTGTATTCCATCAAAAAGTAGTGATGGCATTCGCCATGATGAATAAGCATATGGATCATTTCCAACTTCGAGCAGTTGATTCCAGACTTCTTTTGCATTGCCGGAAATATTCATTTCATTTACCGGTTTAACAATCTGGCCTTTCTCAACGTATAACCCGACAATACCAAAAGAAAAATCACCGGTGGTTGAATTAGAATTTCCTCCGATGAATCCAGTAATAACAATTCCTTTATCAATTGTCTTTAGTAATTCATCAAAAGATTTTTTGCCGTACTCAAGCACAACATTTGAAACTGATCCGCCGTTTGGTTCCCAGCCAAGTTTTTTGCCATAGTAATTGTCTATCAAATAACATTTCAAAATACCTTTATCAACAATCACGCGTTTCTTAGCAGCTATTCCTTCTCCATCAAACAATCGCGAACCCATACCTTTTTCTAGAAAGGGATTATCAATTACAGTAAGCTTTTCGGAAGCAATTTTTTTATCAAGCATGCCATCGAGGAAAGAGCTTTTCTGCTGTATGGATCGAGCTGTTAGTGCACCACTGAAAACTGAGAGCAGCCGTGCACTTGTACGGTTTTCAACAAGCATAGTGTACTTACCGGATTCAATTTTCTTCTGCCCAATTTTTCTTAGTGCTCTTTTTGCGGCTTCTTTGCCCAAAATTTCCGTTGAAGGAATTTCATCCTTAAAATGTGTTGAAGCGTAAAACCAATCTTCAGGGCGACCGCCGCTTTCATCATTTACTGTTACTTGAGCGCCGGCAGAAAACACTGTTCCGCTTGATTCGCCTTCAAATCCATTGCTGTGTATACGAACATTGTCATAATAAGTATCGTAGTAGCCCGAAGTTGTTGATATGATTTTATTGCTAACTGCCATGGCTTCTTTTTCTATTTCAGAAGCTATTTTCACTCTCTCATCGGATTCAACTTTATCATACGCGGCATCTTTAATTTTAAGATCCAAATCCAGTTTTGTAGGATATAATTTTGCATCAGGTAAACTTCTGAATTGATCTTCCGATAAGTATTTAGTTGCGGAGACAGCTTCTTCAATAAATTTCTTTAACTCATCCTTTCTCAAATCACTTGTTGAATGAGAGGAATATTTATGGTTAGCATAAATCTGTAAATTAAGTGAGTTCTGAACTGACTCTTGAAGTTTTTCAAGCTTTTTATCCCTGTATTGAATTTCAATATCTCTGCTGTTAGATATAGCGATGCTCGACTCATCAGCACCGGACTTCAAGCTATAATCAACTGCCCATTTGGCAAGTTCTATTCTTTCTTTATTATTCATTTTTTTACCCTTATGTTTTAACCGTTATGCTGAACACAACGATTGGTTAATCAAAATATTTAATTAAGAATTAACGCCGCCAACTGTAATTTTGGAAACCTTAACAGTCGGCAACCCCATTGAAACCGGAACACCCTGACCATTTTTGCCACAAGTCCAGCCACCTTCCGCCATTTCAAAATCATCAGCCACCATAACAATGTCCCTAAGAACTTGTGGACCATTTCCGATTATGTTTATATCTTTGATTGGCTTTGTAAGCTTGCCATCTTCAATTAAGTAACCTGATTTAACGTAGAATGTAAAATCACCTGCTCCAATAAACACTTGACCATTAGTGAATGTTTCTGCAAGGATTCCTTTTTTAACGCTGGAGATAATTTCATCTTTTTTGTGAGGACCTGGCAGCATGTAGGTGTTTCGCATTCGAGGTTGAACTACATGGCGGAAAGATTCTCGTCTGCCGCTTCCGGTTGGATTAACATCATAATGCTTTGAGCTTATCCTGTCATGCAAGTAACTTCTCAGGATACCGTTTTCAACTAAGAATGTTTTTTCAGTTGCATTACCTTCGTCATCAATGTTTAATGATCCTCTGATATTTGGATTTGTAGCATCGTCAACTATTGAAACAAATTTTTCAGCAACTGGTTTGTTTATTTTATCAGAAAAGATAGAGATGTCTTTTCTGTTAAAATCTGCTTCCATTCCGTGACCAATGGCTTCGTGCAATAAAATGCCGGAACTTCCAGCTGCAAGAACAACTTCCATTTCTCCCGCTTCGGGTTTCACTGCATCAAATAAAGCGACGGTTCTTCTTACCGGTTCTTTTGCAAGTCGCTCAATGTTTTCGGGTGTGAAAAATTCTATACCTCTTCGTCCGGATAGATCAAAATAATTTTGTTCACGCTTTCCGTTTTGTTCAGCATTAACTGATACAGAGATTTGACCCATTGGTCTATAATCGTAAGTCACAACACCTTCTGAAGTTACTAAAAGAACATAGGAAGTCTCATTCACAAACCAGATATTTGCCTTTATCACACGTGGGTCTTCCGCAAAAACTTTATCATTTATTTTTTGCAGATAAGGAATTTTCTGATTAATGGAAACGTTTTCCCATGAAGTTTTGATTGGATAATAGTCGTGTGAACTTCTCAATTTAAACTCTATCGGACTAACAATTTTACTTCCATTGGCAATGTTTGCTGCAGTTTGCGCTGCTAACTTCATTGAGTTGGGAGTGATTTCTTCGGTAAAAGAATATCCAGTCTGATCTCCTTTTAAAACTCTTATCCCAACTCCAAATGAAACATCGGAGTATGCACGGTTAACTTCTTTATCTTCAAGCCCAATATAATTTGCAATTTTGTGTTCGAAATAAATATCGCAATAATCACCACCGCGAGATAAAGCTTCCGTAAAAACATCTTGAAGCATTTTCTCCGTTACTCCAAAACGATCATAGTAATCGGATAGATTCAGATTGGTTCCATCTGAATCAGTCAAAGCTAGATTTAGATTACCGCGCAGAAACGAAGGAATGAATGCAGCGGCAATCAAACCTTTAGAGCCGCTGGTTAAAAACTTTCGTCTTGAGATATTTTGTAACATAGCTGCCTCTTAAAAATTTGTAATTATAGCTATTAAAAGATAGGTCGATTGATGAGATAAGTTTTTGAATAATTCATTATTTATTCGGATTCTTCCTTATTAAAACTATAAAAAATTCTTACTTTAAACCAACTAAAAATTTTAATTGGATTATTCTGATGAATTTCGGCTGGCAATCAGTTTTGGTGGTACAATAAGTAAGTGATCGGTGGCGAAGAAATTGGAAGGGGATGGTTGATTTACTGCGGGAGCTGTTATTAATTTCTTTTATTTTCCTGTTCGTCGGTCAGATTTGTCACAAGAAGCTCCACTTCATATTCCTTTCCAAGTAAATCTTGAAGCGTAATTTTATTCAGCACTCCATCAAGCATGGTTTGAATTGTTTTCCATAGCGATCGGATTGAGCAGTCAATTGAGTTAGTGCAGATGTTTTCAACTCCCGCGTGCAGATCGCAAAAGCTTGATTCGTAAAGTTTGCCGCCGAGGGAAGTTAAAACATCGCCAATTAAAATTTCATTAGCTAGTTTTGATAATTTGTAGCCGCCAGTTTGCCCGCGTGAGCTTTCAACAAAGCCAGCAAGCCGCAGCACACGCAAAATCTTTCCAACATTTGCTTCGGAAAGTCCTTCCTGTTCACTAAGATCGGGAATTGTTAATCCATTTGGTGAATTGTTCTTTCCAACCCTAAGTAAAAGTCGTAAACCGTATTCTTCTTGTGTATTAAATTTCATTATATTATCATAAATTCGTGTCACTCTTCGACCTGTCTTGACTTGGCATTCAAGCCAAGGCAGGCGTGCTCAGAGTGACAAGCGAATGTCATGCTGAGCTTGTCGAAGCATGACTATTTTATCCTTTGTATAACGGTATTTTTGAGCCGCATGACTTTGCATGCATTACATTTGCAAAATGTTCTGGACTAACCGATGGTCCTTGATTAGAACAAAGTTCGTCAAAAGCAGCTTTCAGTTCACTTGCAATATGGTCGGGTCCATAACCTTCTATTTCCAATCTCGGCATAAAATAAATCAGCTTACCATTCTTAAACATTGCAACACTTGGTGATGACGGTGGATAATTGGTAATTAATTGTCTCACACGATCAACTGCATCTCTTTCTTGTCCGGCAAAAACAGTGTAAAGTTTATCTGGTATTGTATTATGCTGAAGTGCAAGTGATACACCTGGTCGAGCACTTCCAGCCGCACATCCGCAAACAGAGTTAATCATGACTAAAACAGTTTTATCATCGTTTACTAATATTGCTTCCTCTACATCTTTGGCTGTAAGTAATTCAGTAAAACCAACTGCAACTAATTCTTCTCGCATTGGTCGTACAGCTTCTTGATCATACATTGGTGAACGTGAAATTGTATTGAACATTTATTCTCCGATTATTTTTTTAATTTATCTTGTCATTCACTCTCCCCTTTGGGGAGAGTTGTAGAGGGGCTTTTTTTATAAAAATCCCAATTCTACTTTAGCAACTTCAGACATCATTTCCTTATCCCAAGGTGGATTCCATACAATATCAACCTTTGCGGATTTTACGCCTGGTACCAAAGCAATTTTTCCTTGAACCTCAGGAGGCAAAGTTCCGGCAACAGGACACATAGGCGATGTCAAAGTCATTTTAACAGTTACGTTTGCATCATTATCTATTCTAATCTCATAAATCAATCCCAGCTCAAAAATGTCGACCGGTATTTCCGGATCATAACAAGTTTTTATTGCTTGAATTATTTTCTCTTCGAGTTCTTGTTTATTTACTTTTTCCATTTCAGCATTATTTTATGTATTAAATTGATTATATACTATTCGAACAATTTTTAGTAAATGCTAAATTGTTGCATAGTTAAATTGTCTAAGCAACAATTTGGTAATTAATCAATTTAACAATTAAATTTTCATTCCGTTGAAACCTTTTCATCCTTATTATGCAGTGCATTCATCATCGTATGCCAAGCAAGTGAAACACATTTAACACGTGCCGGAAAATCTCTGACACCCGTAAAAACTGCAAGTTTTCCAAGATCTTCAATATCAGGATTATCACCCAGCTTATCAGTAACCAGATCGTGAAAACGATTAAAAATCTCTTCAGCTTCTTTTCGAGTTTTACCTTTTAACATTGATGTCATTAATGATGCAGATGCTTTAGAAATAGCACAACCCGATCCTTGAAACGAAATGTCACTAATTTTCTCATTATCAAAATTCACATAGATATTGATTTTGTCGCCGCAAAGCGGGTTGTATCCTTCTGCAAATCCGGAAGGATTTTCGATCTTACGAAAATTCCTAGGTGCTTTATTGTGATCTAATATTACCTGCTGATAAAGCTCTTTTAATTCCTGTTCCATTTAATTTTCTTTCAGACTTAGCTGAATACTTCTAAAATCTTTTTTAATCCACTGACAAGAGTATCAACTTCTCCTTTTGTATTGTACATTGCAAAAGAGGCGCGCGAAGTTGCTGGAATATCAAATCTCTCCATCAAGGGCTGTGTACAATGATGTCCAGTTCTAATGGCAACTCCTTCAAAATCGAGGAATGTTCCTACATCATGCGGATGAACATTTTCAAAGTGAAAAGATAAAACTCCTATCTTTTCTTTAGCTGTACCTATTATCTTTATTCCTTTCAAATCGGAAACTGCTTCAGTGGCATAGAGCAGAAGCTCGTTTTCATGCTGAGCAACACTTTCGAGACCAATTTTGTTTACATATTCAATAGCAGCACCAAGTCCTATAGCACCAGAGATGTTGGGCGTTCCTGCTTCAAACTTATGCGGCAGTTCGTTATAAGTAGTTTCCTCAAATGTCACTTTAGAAATCATATCACCGCCGCCCATATACGGAGGCATTGCATCAAGGTGGTTTACTTTGCCGTAAAGAATTCCTATTCCCGTTGGTCCATAAATTTTATGGCCGCTGAAAGCAAGAAAATCACAATCAAGTTCTTGAACATCAATTGGCAAATGATTTACAGCTTGAGCAGCATCAAGCATAACGGGAACATTATGTAAGTGAGCAAGATCAATTATTTTCTTAACAGGGTTTACAGTTCCCAGCGAATTGGATGCATAAACAATTGAAACAAATTTTGTTTTGCTGTTTATCATCTTTTCAAATTCTTCAAACATCAATTCGCCGGAATCATTTACCGGAATTACTCGAAGTTTTGCATTTTTTTCCTTACAGAGCAGCTGCCATGGGACAATATTGGAATGATGTTCCATGTGGGAAATTATTATTTCATCTTCAGCTTTAATGTTCGAGCGTCCGTAAGTTGATGCAACCAAATTGATTGATTCTGTTGTACCGCGAGTAAAAATTATTTCATTCTTGCCAAGTGCGTTGATAAATTTCTTAACAATTATTCTAGAATTCTCAAAAGCTTCCGTCGCTTCTTGACTTAATGCATGCACTCCTCTATGAATGTTAGCATTCATACCTTTGTAGTAGCTATTCATCTTATTGATAACATGATAAGGTTTTTGGGTTGTTGCAGCATTGTCAAGATAAACTAGAGGTTGTCCATGTATTCTTTTTTTAAGAATTGGAAAATCTTCACGGATTTTATTTACATCGTAAAGTTCTTTCTTTTCTAAAACAGAACTTTCGTTTTTCATTTATGAGTCTTTCTTTATTGATCCTCGTGAAATTTCTTTTTCAGAATTCCTTCGATATAATTTCGAACTGCATCAACTTTAATGTATCGCACAACATCGCTTGCAAAAGCATGAATTAGCATAGCCCTAGCTGCATCAACTCCGAGTCCTCTAGATTTAAGATAAAACATTGCATCATTGTCGAGTTGTCCGATAGTTGCCCCGTGCGAACACTTCACATCATCTGCAAAAATTTCAAGCTGCGGTTTGGTGTTTACTAGTGCATCGTTAGACAAGATGATGTTATTATTTTCCTGGAAAGCATTTGTTTTTTGTGCATCTTTTCTGACTATCACTTTCCCATTAAATACGCCTCGAGAGCTGTCCATTAGGATTCCTTTATAATGCTCATGACTGTTACAATGCGGTTTAGCATGATCAATTAACGTGTGTGCATCAAATAATTGATTTTCTTCAACGAGGTATAATCCATTGAGCATTGACTCTCCGCCCTCACCATTAAATCGGCTTGTGAAATCGTTTCGGGAAATTTCTGCTCCAAATGAAATCAGATGAGAGACGAAATTACTATTTCTTTCTTGATGAACATCCATTCTTCCAATATGAAAAGCTTTGCGGCTTTCCTCTTGCAGCTTTATGTGATCTAAAAAAGCATTTTCTTCAGTCACAATTTCCGTAACGGAATTTGTAAAATAAATATCCTCATTCAAGCAAGCATAATGTTCGATTATGGTTGATTGAGAATTTTTACCTGCCACAAACAAATTTCTTGGTTGAATCAAAACCTTGTTATCATTTGCGATGGATAAGAAAAGAATGTGAATTGGATCTTCGATAACCTTACCATCAGGAACATAAATAAAAGCGCCATCGTGAAGAAATGCGGTGCTTAGTGAAGTAAAAATGTGATTTTTAAAATCAGCATACTGCCCGAGATGCTTTTTAACAATTGGATTATCTTCCTTTATTGACTCAGCCAAGCTTTTTACGATCACACCTTTAGGTAAATCCTTGAGCTTAGAGTGCGTTTTAGAATACATCCCGTTAACAAAAACGATAAGACTGTGTTCCATCTTATCGAAGAGGAATTGATTAATCTTTACATCAAAATCTTCCACTGACTTTTGAGCAGGCTTAAAAGTATGCTTAAACAAAGGGGAAATGTTTGTGTACCTCCACTCCTCATCTTTCGTTGTTGGAAACTGAAGTTCAGTGAAATTTGAAATGGCAGATTTTCTCAATTCATGAACAGGTTTTGCTTTCCCGCCATTCAAGCTGTTTTCAAAATCAGTAAACTGCGATATATAAAGTTTTTTAATGTTTAAAGTATTTTCCATGAATTATCGTTTTTTAGTTCATAAATTTTTTGATCACTTGTGGCTAAAGCCTAAAAGTGATGTCTGGTTTTTCAACCCCAGACTTAAGTCTGGGGTTTAAGCATTACAAAAGTTACTTGGACTTTAGTCCCCATATTTTTATGGGGTCACTTCAACTACATCGGACGGGGCTTTTATCCAATCATAACCTTTTTTTTCTAACTCTAAAGCGAGATTCTTATCGCCTGATAAAACAATCTTTCCTTTGTACAAAACATGAACAAAATCCGGAACAATGTAATTTAGCAGACGCTGATAATGTGTCACTACAACTACGGCATTATCATTTGATTTTAATTTATTGACTCCATTTGCAACTATTCTCAATGCATCAATGTCGAGACCGGAATCGGTTTCATCAAGTAAAGCTAACTTAGGATCGAGCACAGCCATTTGAAATATCTCATTCTTTTTCTTCTCACCGCCGGAAAATCCCTCATTCACAGAACGGCTGACAAGCTTTTGATCCAACTCAACTAATTTCATTTTGGATTTTAATAATGTAAGAAATTCCATTGCATCCAATTCTTGTTCACCGCGGTACTTTCTAATTTCATTCAAAGCAGTCTTTAACAAATTAGTATTACTAACTCCTGGAATTTCAACCGGGTACTGAAACGCAAGGAATATTCCTTCTCTTGCCCTATCCTCCGGGGATAAATCCAGAAGATTTTTCCCGTTGTAAATTATTTCACCTTGGGTTACTTCATATTCCTCTCTTCCAGCTAGTACTTGAGCGAGTGTGCTTTTACCTGAGCCGTTTGGACCCATGATTGCATGAACTTCTCCAGTATTAACCTTTAAGTCAATTCCTTTTAAGATTTCTTTACCTTCAACATTTACATGAAGATTTTTTATTTCTAATAACATTTAGTTCCCTTTATATTCTTATGTCACACTGAGCCTGTCGAAGTGCGACTTCGTTTGAATTTTAATTTTCGTCATGTTTCGACAAGCTCAACATGACATTGCAAAGTTCACTTCTACCCCACACTTCCTTCAAGACTAACACTCAACAACTTTGTTGCCTCAACTGCAAACTCCATTGGCAATTCTTTGAATACTTCTTTGCAGTATCCATTTACTATAAGATTTATTGCATCCTCAGTTGCTATTCCCCTTGAGTTGAGATAAAAAATTTGATCCTCTCCAATTTTTGAAGTTGTTGCTTCGTGTTCAATTTGTGCTGAAGGATTATTTATTTCTAAATACGGAAAAGTATGTGCACCGCATTTATCTCCAAGCAACAGAGAATCGCATTGAGAAAAATTGCGTGCATTTTCGGCTTTTTTTACAATCTTAACTAATCCGCGATAACTATTGTTGCTGTATCCAGCAGAAATTCCTTTTGAAATAATTGTACTTCGTGTGTTTTTGCCAAGATGAATCATCTTTGTTCCGGTATCCGCCTGCTGATAGTGATTTGTTAAAGCAACAGAATAAAATTCGCCGATTGAATTATCACCTTGCAAAATGCAGCTTGGATATTTCCATGTAATTGCCGATCCGGTTTCTACTTGAGTCCATGAAATTTTTGAATTTACACCACGGCAAGCACCACGCTTAGTTACAAAGTTGTAAATGCCGCCCTTACCTTCTTTATCTCCCGCATACCAATTTTGAATTGTTGAATATTTGATTTCAGCATTATTCAGCGCTATCAGTTCAACAACTGCAGCATGAAGTTGATTTTCATCACGCATTGGTGCAGTACATCCCTCAAGATAGCTGACATAAGCTCCTTCATCAGCGATTATCAAAGTTCTTTCAAACTGTCCTGTGTTTGCAGCGTTAATTCTAAAGTAAGTGGAAAGTTCCATTGGACAGCGAACGCCTTTTGGGATGTAGACGAAAGATCCGTCGCTGAAAACAGCCGAATTTAGAGCGGCAAAAAAATTATCTGTTGATGGAACTACACTTCCGAGATATTTTTGAATTAAATCTGGATGATTCCGAATTGCCTCGGACATCGAACAGAAAATAATTCCTAACTCAGACAACTTTTCTTTAAATGTTGTAGCGACTGATACACTGTCAAAAACGGCATCAACAGCTACACCTGATAATCTTTTTTGTTCTTCAAGAGATATTCCGAGCTTTTCAAAAGTTCTTACTAATTCAGGATCAACTTCATCAAGACTACTGAGTTGAGGTTTCTTCTTCGGAGCCGAATAGTAGCTTAAATTTTGATAATCTATCGGAGAGTATTTCACGTTTGGCCAATGTGGTTCAGTCATAGTTAACCAATGATGATATGCTTTCAATCTCCACTCAAGCATGAAGGGAGGTTCACCTTTAATCGCAGAAAGTTTCGATATTATTTCCTCGTTTAATCCCTTCGGAAGACTTTCAGTTTCAATATCAGTAACGAAGCCGTATTTATATTCTTTGTTTGCTAGTTCTTCAATTTTTGAGGTTTCTGTAACGCTCATTTTTAATCAGAATTTAGTTATTGATAGACGTATTAAAGTTTCAATTCAAACCTATGCAATCTATACAAAATAGTCAAGATTAAAGTTCCGAATAATTTGAAAAATATCGATAAAAGCAGAAAATTTTTGAAACCGAAGAAATTGTTTTTAAGACTATATTCAGTTAATTTTCAATCAAATTTTAGAGAATGGATATTTAATTGGAAGAAAATTCAAGCAGTAATGAGAACCTCTCATCAAATGAGAGCCGAGAAATAGAAAACCAGCCCAAATCCACTGATAAACCGACTGCGAACAAGCCATACTATCGTAAACCCTATTACAATCGTAGGAGATATTACAATAAGTTCAATAAGGAAGCTGTTCCTAGAGAAAAAAGTTCTTTCAAAAAGCTATCTGTCGTTATTCCTCTTTACAATGAGGAGGAATCACTAAATCCGCTTGTTAATGAAATTAAAAAAGCGCTCAAACAGATTGATATTGCATACGAAATAATTTTTATTGATGATGGCAGCAAAGATAATTCGTTGAATTTAATTAAAGAGATTTGCAAACAGGATAAAAGATTTAGGTACATAAGTTTTCAGAAGAACTATGGGAAGTCCGCCGCTTTGCAAGTGGGATTTAAGGAAACAACGGGAGATGTTGTCGTTACAATGGATGCCGATCTTCAAGATGACCCAAATGAGATCAGCAATTTGCTTAAGAAATTGGAGGAAGGATTTGATGTAGTTTCAGGTTGGAAGAAAAAAAGATATGATCCGTTTATAAAAAAAGTTTCTTCAAAGTTCTTTAATCTAGTAACTGGAATTTTCAGCGGAATTAAAATACATGATTTTAACTGTGGATTAAAAAGTTACAGAAAGGAAGTCACTGCAAATTTAAGAATTTATGGGGAGCTTCATCGCTACATCCCTGTTTTAGCCAAGTGGCAGGGTTATAAAATATCCGAAGTTATTGTTCAGCATCAACGCAGGAAATATGGTGCAACAAAATTCGGCAGTTCACGCTTCTACAAAGGATTTATTGACCTTCTAACCGTAATGTTTACAACGCGTTATATACGCAGACCAATGCACTTCTTTGGTTTTTTAGGGATGCTTTCATTCCTTGTTGGTCTGGTTGTGAATGGATATCTAGCATATTTGTGGTTAATTCAAGATAAATATCTTAGCAATCGTCCAATGCTTTTCTTAGGTATTCTTTTGATTATTGTTGGTGTTCAGTTTTTTTCCGTTGGACTTCTAGGAGAAATGATTGTTAATAATTCAAAGACTGAAAACGAATATGTTGTAAAAGATAAAGGGTAATCAATATTAATAAATCCTTTCCACGCTAAACTTCAATTTTATTATCTTGCGTTAAAATCTAACACTAAACTCATTGTATTAATGCATTACGATCCGGTAAAAAATGTTTTTGCTTCTCTTATTAAAAAGATTCCCTTTTTTAGAGTGATTTTTTATAAGCTACTGGATTTATTTTTTCTAAGGTCATGGTACGTGAGACGGGAATTGATGAAACTGAGAAAAATTTTTGGTGATACGACAATTGATGTTTACGATGCGGGAACAGGTTTCGGTCAGTACACTTACTTCATGTCTAAAAAACTATTGCCGGCAAATATTTTGTCGGTTGATGTTAAAGAAGAATGGATAAATGATGCAGAAGTTTTCTTTTCTCAGTTAAAAGTTCAGAATGTAAAGTTTAAAACAGAGGATTTGCTTCAGATAAATCATGAAAAAAAATTCGATTTAATTCTTTGTGTTGATGTTATGGAGCATATCGCTGAAGACTTAAGAGTGTTTCAGAATTTTTACCATGCATTAAAACCCAACGGTTTTTTACTGATTAACACTCCATCCGTTTTTGGCGGCAGCGATGTTCATTCTGATAAGGATGAGAGCTTTATTGGTGAGCATGCAAGAGTTGGCTATTCAAAAGAAGAGTTGGAGTATAAACTGCATCCGTTAGGATTTAAAACATACAAATGCCAATATACTTACGGATTTTGGGGTGATAAAGCATGGCGATTATCAATAAAATACCCGATGATTCTTCTAAACATTTCAAAAATATTTTTTATACTGCTTCCGATTTACTATTTAATTACTTTTCTTTTTACTTTCATAATGATGATTTTAGATTTCAATTTTAAAAATAAAATTGGCAGCGGAGTAAATTTTATAGCTCGTAAATAAATTTAACTTTTTAAGTGAATTCAAATGGCAAAAATTAAAAAAGAAACCAAAACTCAAAAAACAGTTAAACAGACTTTCCTCTCAAAGTTCAATATTAATGAATTGATTCCTCAAAAGTATCATGTTCTTACTATTGTACTTGTTGTTCTCGTTTTGTTCTTGATATTTCTTAACCCGATGTATTTTGGAGGGAAGACCTTTCAATCAGGGGATATTCTAGCCACTGAAAGTGCAAAACCATATATCGCGAAAGACAGGGAAACGTTTTCACTCTGGAATCCTCACATTTTTTGCGGAATGCCAGCTTACGCATTAGGAACTGAAAAAACATGGTTCAATTTAATTTATATGGGGTACACTTTTATTCGCTCTGCTTTCAGCAGTCTGTTCTCAGTTGATTATGCAATGTGGAGTTTTTATTTAATTTTTTTGGCTGTTTCGTCATTTCTTTTAATGCGGCATATCTCTAAAAATACTTTAATCAGCTTATTTGTAGCAGTTGCGACGTCGTTCAGTACGGGGATAATCGTCTTTCTCTACATCGGTCATGTTACCAAATTGACTTCTTTATGTATGTATCCGCTAATATTCCTAATTCTTTTAAAGTTCGAGGAAAAGATCAAAATCATTTATGCTCTGCTGTTGATAATTATTCTTCAGTTGTTCATTCAAGGATTTCACGTACAAATAATCTTCTACACACTTTTTGCAGTTGCGTTATATTACATATTCTTTTTTGTGAGATCGCTAATTAAAAAGGAAAAAGAAAGAAGCGGAAGGTTAATTAAATCAGCATGCATTTTTGCTGCGGCTTCAGTAATTGCCATTCTGATTTCCGCAGATAATTTAACGCAGATTTATGAATACACCCCATTCTCTACAAGAGGCGGAAAAAGTATTGTGGAAACAACCACAGGCAAAGCTGAGCAATCTGCATCTGAATATTATGAATATCATACAAACTGGTCGTTCTCACCTGAAGAAGTATTGACATTTATTATTCCATCATTTTACGGATTTGGTAACTCAACATACAATGGACCCTTAACTCAAAACCAGAATGTTGAGGTCAACACCTA
Organism: uncultured Ignavibacteriaceae bacterium; assembly: GCA_964613805.1. Lineage (GTDB taxonomy): Bacteria > Bacteroidota > Ignavibacteria > Ignavibacteriales > Ignavibacteriaceae > XYD12-FULL-36-8. The sequence goes on from CAZTJF010000001.1 coordinate 172,980, forward strand.
TTTTGGACAAATGCCCTTTGTAGATGTTGCAATGTATATGGGTGTGTTGGTTTTCTTTTTAGCACTGTTTGCAATTGTAACCTGCTGGAAAGAGCCATTCGTTCAGTTTCTGACCATTTTATCCGGAATTGCTCTCTTCATTTCTTTTGGTAAAAATCTTTCTCTGCTTTTTGATTTGATGTTCTACTACTTCCCATATTTCGATAAATTCAGAGTGCCTTCAATGATGCTGGTTATAGTACAAATGTCATTTCCAATTCTTGCCGGATATGGTTTAATGAAAATTATTTCTTTGAGGGAAAATCCAGAAAAAAAAGCAATTTCTATTCTTAAATATTCTGCTTACATATTTACCGGAATATTTGTGTTATCCTTACTTGCGAACAAAGCTTTGTCTGGTTGGTTCGTTACAAGGGTAAATGATTATGCTGCCACTATTCAAACAAGCAGACCGCAATATGCTCAACAATTTCAAGTATTGGCAGATTATATGGCTGGAATGTTCACCAATGATTTTCTTATGGCTTTTGGAATGTTAAGTATTATTTTCTGGTCAGGCATTTTATACATGAATAAAAGATTTAGTGCCGATACTTTTGTTCTCGTAATAATAATTCTAACTGTAATTGATCTTTGGAGAATAGATGCACGAGGTGCCAAGTATCACGATAATCCTGAAATTAAAAATCAATTTCAAACTCCGGATTATGTTAATGCAATCAAGAGTCAAAACGATAAGGAACCATTCAGAATATTAAACTTGAAGCAGGATGGCTCGCTCGGATCATTTAATCAGAACTCAAATTTCAATGCATACTTTTTACTTGAAGATATGCATGGTTATTCGGGAATTAAACCGAGGACATATCAAGATTTAATGGATGTTGTCGGTCCTACGAGTCCAACCTTATGGAAAATGCTTGGGGTTAAATATGTCGTATTCGATCAACAAGTTCAAATGGCTGGTTTGACTCCAATTTTTAATGCTGAAAAGACGAATGTAAGTAAAAATGAAACCTCATTGCCACGTGCTTATTTTGTGGATAGAGTTGAAATGAAAGATAATCTTGAAGTTCTAAAATCAATAAAAGCAAACTCCTTTGATCCCAAAGAAATTGCTTATGTTAAAAAGAATCTTGCGGTGGATAAACTTGACTCAACAGTATATGCCAAAATTCTCAAATATTCTGACGAGCAGTTGCTTCTAGATGTGAATGCCTCTGGGAATAATTATTTGTTCTTTGCAAGCACATTCATCAGTGGTTTTGCTGATTATAAATTATTTAAAATTCCTACCGGCTGGAGTGCATTTATAGATGAAAAAGAAACCGAGATTTATCAAACCAATCATGGATTTATGGGAATAGTCGTTCCAAATGGAACACATAAGGTTGAATTCATATATGCTCCGAAAAGTTTTTTAATAAGCAAATATGTTTCACTAATCCTATCCTCTTTAACATTATTACTTCTTTTTGTTTTTATTTTAAGAGATAGCATTATTAAAAAAGCAAAAAAATAATTTTGCAATCTTCAATATACTTATAGTAAATTTTTATCATCTTGAGATGGCAGCACCGCTAAAAGAAAAAATTAAAACTTTATTAGAATTATCCAAAGAACCCGCATTGCTTCGTGCATTGCTTTCATTGAAGCATAGTCAATACTTGGTCGATGTTGGTTGGATAAATTCATTTAAGTCTAAATCACCAGTTGATAAAGATAATAATCCGATTCCATGGTTGACTTATCCTTTCATTGATTTTTTGGATCCAAGATTAAAAAATGAAATGGTCATTTTCGAGTTTGGTTCTGGCAATTCGACATTATTTTATGCTGGAAAAGTTAACACAGTAGTTACCGTTGAACACAGTTTAGCGTGGTATGAAAAACTTAAAATTAAAGTCCCGGGCAATGTTCAGTTACTTTATAAAAAGCTTGTTGAAAATGGGGAATATTCTCGTTTTGCTGCAAATTCAAAAATGAAGTTTGATATAATTATTATTGATGGGGAAGACAGAAGCAACTGCGTAGTAAACTCCTTGTCTGCTTTGAAGGAAGATGGTGTTATGATTCTTGATGATTCCGAGCGTTTGGAATATAAGGATGCAATTATCTTTTTAAGGCAGCAGTCTTTTAAGCAAATTGATTTTTGGGGAATTGCAGCAACTTTGTTCTTAAGAAAATGCACATCGGTTTTTTATAGGAAAGACAATTGTTTGGGAATTTAATTTAAATGTATAGAAAGTTTAAAAGAATTATTTATCAAATTCTTCTGCCTCTGATTCGACTGTGGAAATATTTAAGCTGGTTATATTATCTGAGAACACATTCAGAAATTCTGCTTAATGTTGGTGCAGGTAAGTCAAAATTTAAACGCTGGTTTGCTACGGATATTGATACTCTCGATGTAACCGAGGAGAAAGATTTTCTAAAATATTTCAGCGAAAAAAAAATTCATAAGATTTTAGCAGAGCACGTATTAGAGCATCTCAGCAACGATGATTTAGTTAAGATGTTAAAAAATTTTTCCAAATATACCACTGATGAAGTAAACATTCGCATTGCTGTGCCGGATGGGTTTCATCCGGATAAAAATTATATCGAACGAGTAAAACCCGGTGGTATTGGGGATGGGGCACATGACCATAGAAATCTATTTGATTATAAATCTCTGACTAATTTTTTTGAAAAATATGGTTTCAAATCAAAACTAGTTGAGTATTGGGATAAAGATGGAAAATTTCACACTAATTATTCTAATGACAATAACGGATTTATAGACAGATCGTTTCTAAATGACAGCAGAAATAAAGATGGCAAACCAAACTACACATCTTTAATTATAGACTTTACAAAAAAATAATATGCAGAAACCAGCTCCCATTGCATTATTTGTTTATAAAAGATTAGAGCATACTCAAAAAGTAATCCAATCTCTGCAAAGTAATGAAACTGCTAAAGACTGTACACTTTTTATTTTTTCTGATTCGGCAAAATCCGAAAAAGATAGTGAGCGGGTTAAAAAAGTTCGCGAATACATAAAGCATATTTCCGGATTTAAGAAAATAGAAATCAATTTTAGAAATAAAAATTTGGGATTAGCCGGGTCCATTATCTCTGGTGTTTCTGAAGTGATTGAAACCTATGGCAAAGTCGTTGTTATAGAAGATGACCTCATTCTTTCACCATATTTTCTTGAATATATGAACAAGGGACTGGAAATATATGAAAACGTTGAGGAAGTTATAAGTATTCATGGTTACATTTATCCGTTAAAAATACTTTTACCTGAAACTTTTTTCCTAAAAGGAGCGGATTGCTGGGGTTGGGCAACCTGGAAAAGAGGTTGGGATTTGTTCGAGCGAAATGCTAAAAAACTTATAAATGAAATTTATGAAAGACGACTTGAAAATGAATTCGATTTGAACGGTGCAATGAAAAACATGAAAATGCTCAAAAAGCAGTTAGAAGGAGAAAATGATTCTTGGGCAATTAGATGGCACGCTTCTGCATTTCTAAAAAACAAGTACACTTTATATCCTGGAAGATCGCTTGTTCAGAATATTGGTATGGGCAAACAAAGCACACATACAAAAAAAACAAATGTTTATGATGTTGAATTATCCCCGAATCCAATAAAAGTTGAAAAGATTGAGGTAAGGGAAAATGAATTTGTAAAAAAAGAAATTGAAAGATATTTCAGATGTATTCAACCTAATATTTTTAATAAACTTTCTCAATTTTTTCATATAGGTTAGCGAAAGAAATCTCTAACTGCTGCGTTTTTCGGAAATTAAATAATCTGTTGCATTTGTCTGACTTATTTAATACGTTCAACAAGTAATTTTATAATAACTTAAAATAAGGGGGCTCTTATGAGTAAAGTATTTATAAACCTAGCAGTTATTTTGATTCTTTCTCTCATGGGATGTTCGAGAGAAACTCCAGTTAACCCTCCAATTACCGATGGCAGTTCTGGGAAAGTTCTCCTAAAAATTGATCGGGAAAATGCACCTTCCAGCGTAACCACACTAACAGCATTTCTAACAAGACAGGGTTATGATACTTTGAGCGGCACACTAAACTTATTATCCAGCACTTCTGCAGATATAACATTTCAATCAGTACCAGTAGGATTTTGGCATTTAAGAGTTGAGGCAAAGAATGATAGTAGTGTTGTTTTATACGCTGGTGAAACTGATGTTTTAGTGCAAGAGAATTTTACAACTCAAGTAAATTTAACCCTGGTATCAACAGGCGCCGGAGTTGGCAGTATTTATATAATTGTTAATTGGGGAACAAATACCCCAACTTGGGTAGATTATTTTAATAACCCAATACTAACTGGCAATAATTCGATTTATGAATTTGGCGGTGTCAGGCATCCTAAAATTATCTTTGATGGACAGATTTATAAGATGTGGTTTACTAGTTTATCAAATAGCGGAGTCGGTTATGTCAGCTATGCAACATCACCAGATGCAATCAATTGGACTCGTGGTTCGAATTTACCAGTTCTGTATCCCGGTGATGATGGAATTTGGGATTCACATGCTGTAAGTCCAGGAGTTGTTTTAAAAGAGGGAAATATTTTCAAAATGTATTATACTGGGGTTCAATCGAACTCAGGACCGGGGCATATTGGTTTGGCAACTTCCACTGATGGAATAAATTGGATAAAATATCCCACACCGGTTTTATTTGGAACAAACGGATGGGAATATCAAATTGGAGTGACTGATATCATTAAAGTGGAGAACACTTATTACATGTTTTATTCGGGAAGCGGCAAAATTGGTATAGCGACATCCACAAATGGACTCAATTGGACTCGCAGCAATATGAATCCTATTTTGATTCCAACTCAAACTTGGGAGGGGACAGGAGTAGTTTATGCCACGGTAATAAAAGACGGCAGTTTGTTTAAAATGGTTTATGTGAATACTGCAGCTACGGGGTTTGGTTCTGCAATTTCTTCTGATTTAATAAACTGGACAAAAGAAGCGACTAACCCGATATTTAGACTTCAGAATACTTCTGGTAATTGGACAACGGAAATTGCTTATCCTTATTGGAGAAAATTTGGGTCTGAATATAGAATTTATTACACCGGCTATAAAAATGGACAATCATTAATAGGTATGACGAGAAAGATTAACTGAAAAAAGCTATAAACAAGGATTTGTCTGACATTCCCTAAAAATTTATTACAAACCCTAAATACCCAAGGTATTTGGGGTTTTCTTTTTATTATGATTTATTATTAGTTTGAAGTTAAAGATAAATATTTAATGAGTCAGACTAACATTAACTCTCCGCTTTTCAACGATAACAGAAATTACGACTACAACCAAACTTTTACCGAGGAAAGGGAAGAATATAAACTTGTTTGTGAATTGATCAAACCAAACTCACGGGTAATTGATCTCGGCTGCGGCAATGGTTCATTGCTTGAAAAATTAATTAAAGAAAAAAATGTAATAGGCGAGGGTATCGAATTATCATCAAGCGGCGTAGAAGCTTGTAATAAAAAAGGATTGAAAGTTATTCAAGGCAAAATTGATGAGAAACTTCCGTTTGCTGACAACTTTTTTGATTATTCTATCTGCAATGTTACAATTCAAATGGTGATGTACCCCGAAGTTTTGCTAAGCGAAATGAAACGTATCTCGAAATATCAAATTGTTTCTTTTCCTAATTTTGCTCACTACAAAAACCGTTTAGATCTGTTGTTTAAAGGGCGAATGCCAAAACCGATGCTTTTTGGTTATAAGTGGTACAGCACTGGTCATATCCATCAGCTATCAATAAAAGATTTTTATGAGTTGGTTAATGATGTTGGAGGGTTGAAGATATTAAAAGTAAAAGCATTGGGATCAAGAAATCCCCTCAAGGATTTTTTACTAAAATATTTTCCAAATGTTTTTCAGATACTAAATGTTTTTTTGCTTGAAAAATGCGATTAGATGAGCAAGCTGCTGATAAATAAAATCCTTTCATTAAAAGAGCTTGTTGATAAGCCCCCGGTTCTTATTGATATTGGGGCATCAGGTCAGTTGCACAAACCTTGGAAAAACATTAGCAAATATTCAATCTGTATTGCATTTGATGCCGATGAACGAAAATTCAATTTTGTAAGAGAAGAAGTTGGCAGGTTTAAAAGGTTGTTGATTTATAATTGCATAGTTACTGATACTGACCAGAGCGAAACCGATTTTTATCTAACTAAAAGTCCGTACTGTTCAAGTTTGCTTGAACCAGATGAAGAGGCACTAAAGGATTGGGTTTTTTCCGAAAAATTTAAAGTGGAAAAAAAAGTTAAGCTGAATTCACGCGCGCTTAATTCTGTTTTGAGTGATGCAAAAATTGATTATGTGGATTGGTTTAAAACTGATTCTCAAGGCACTGATTTAAGATTATTTGCAAGCCTTCCAGAGAAAATTATGGATAAAGTCTTAGCTGCAGAGTTTGAACCAGGAATTCTTGATTCATATCATGGTGAAGATAAATTGTATCGTCTTATGGAATTTATGAGTGATAAAAACTTTTGGATGAGTGATATTGAAATTAGAGGAACGCAGAGAATCTCATTGGAATTATTGAAGAAGATAACCCAAAATGATATTATTAAGAAATTAATCCAGAATTCTCTGAAGATAAGCCCTGGATGGGCTGAGGTGAAGTACATAAATTGCTTCAAGGAAAGTTTTGAAAAGAGAGATTACCTTTTAGGTTGGATTTTTGCTACAATCAGCAACCAATTTGGCTTCGCACTTACAGTAGCAGATCAAGGATTGCGTCAATTTGGTGATGAAATCTTTCAGGAGATGAAGGATCATTCAACTCGCCAAATAAAGCTGAATGTTATAAAGCTAAAGTTCCTGCCATCTATTTTTGAAAAGATAAAATCTCTTATAACATAAATCAAACTCCTTAACCATGTTCAATTCCCGCACACTTTTAGAGAATATATTATTTTCCCTCTAACTCTTCATGATTATTAATTATGAAGAGAATTGTCGGTTAAATCTTTTGCATAATTTCAGCTAATTCTTTAGCAATATTTCTTCGGTCAAATTTTTTAACAAATGAAATGTCGGTATTAAACTTGTTTACATTTTCAAAAAATTCATGTCCATCCTGCGAATAGCTAAAAAGCATTCCAGCATTTGCTTGTGATAAAATATTTTTAACTTCTTTGTTATCATCACCAAAAGCAATTATTGGTTTGCCCGTGCGCAAACACTCAAACAATTTTCCCGGAACGTGTCTTGGTTCAGAAGCACAAACCATCAAACAGCTTGCCCTGCTAAGTTCAGCTAACATATCAGAATAGTTTAAGAACCCGGCATATTCAGTAAATTGACTTAATCCGTTCTCGATGATGTTTTTCTTAATTTCTGGTCCAACGGTTCCGATAAATTTAATTTTTAATTTTCTGCCATTGTCAATCAAGGATTTAATTAATTTCCAAAGCGCCTTCGGATTTTGGTAATCAAAAATATTTCCGGCATGAAGTAGAATTTCCTCATCAGGTTTTTTCTCAGACATTACATTTTTAAAACTATTTTCGTCATATCCCCAATACAGCACTTGCGATTTATTTTTTAGCCAGTCAAATTTTTTAATATAGCCATTTAGCATAGTTTCGGTTACAAAGACAACTTTATAAGCATGCAGCAGCACACTTTTTTCAAAGTAGTTATCAATTGTTAAAGTGATTTTACTCCTTTTAAAATTTTTATAATAAATAATGTCAGTCCACGGATCAATAAAAACAGGAATATGAGGAATGCCAAACATTTTACTCAATCTTTTTGCAATTAAATGGGATGTATGCGGTGGACCAATTGAAACTATTACATCAAAGTAATTTCCGGTGAGAAATTTTCTGCCGTCTGTTACGGAAGGAATATACCAGCCAACCCTTGCATCAGGCACAAATAAATTCATTCTAATCCAGATAGCTAACTTATGTTTTATTCCTTTTTGGGTTTGTGAAATTGTTTCCGATGCCACGAGTATTTCGTCTTTACTTTTTCCAAGGAATTTTTTGTAGAAATTGAATGGCTCTGGAGAATTAGTTTTCAGTACTATTAGATTAGGATCAACCTCACTTAGTAAACTCTCGTCCTTTTGAGAGAATGTATCCTCTTTTGCGGTTAGAACTGCTGGATGCCAATGGTTTTCAGGAAGGTATTTTATCATATCAAATGGCCAATAAAGCGATGCTTTCCCCGAGGGCGGCCAATAGTATGTTACGAATAATACTTTTTTCATTTTACTCCAACATACCTAATTACTGATGCTTCGCCTTGATGGAATTCGCCTTCAGAAAGCATAATATTTTCTTCTCGCAGAATTTTATGTTTAAGATTCGGAAAATATTTTTGGATTTGTTCAACAGAGCAAAGCAGTGATAAATCTTTCGGTCCACCGGATTTTTTCCCAAGTTGGTTTTTAGAAAATAATTCTAAAATTACTATACCGCTTTTTTTCAAAGTGTCGTTTAATTTCTGGTACAAGATTTTAGTTTCAGTTTCACTTTCGTTAATGTGAAGAAAAATAATTGCCAGGGTATCGTATGTACTTGAAGGAAAATTGTATGAATGAATGTCAGTTACATGATAATGAATTGAAACCTTGTTTTGCTCCGCCAAATTTAACGCCTTGCCCTTAGCCACCGAACTTGAATCAATAGCATCAACCTGCCAGCCGAGTTTGGCAGCATAAATGGCATTTCTGCCTTCACCCTCACCAAGTAAAAGGATTCTGCCCGGCTTAAGTTTATCAATCTGTTCTTTGAAGAATTGATTTGGCTCTGTTCCGTATACGTAATTTTTATTTGAGTATCTTTCGTCCCAGAAATTATTCATCTTAAATAAAATAGTTGCTTACTTTTATTGTAAAGTTAAAAGAATATGACGTTAAGTGAAACTATAACACAATAATTGTTTGTTTTTAATTATATATCTGATGTACAAATATGACATACGTTTCATTTACCTAAAAAAGGATAACAAATGCTCATAGATATTTCAACGGCTTCACCACCTTATAAAGTGTCTCAAATAACTGCTGCCGATGAACTTAAAAAGAGAATGGGTGCAAGACCAGCCGTTTCAAGAATGATAGATGCTGCCTCAGTTCATTCCGGAATAGAATCACAATATATAGTGATGCCCGATGCTAACCCAAATGCAGAAAACAAATTTTATTCGATTAATGGAGAATACTTTAGTCCCGATACCCAAAAGAGAATGAATGAGTACGAAAGCTCGGCCAAAAAACTTGCAGTGAATGCTGTTGGTGATTTATTTCAAAAAAATGATTTTGATCCAAAGAGTATCGATCGCTTAATCACAATTTCATGCACAGGATTCTTTGCTCCGGGGCTTGATTATCACCTCATTCAAGAATTTCAAATTTCGCACAACGTAAAAAGAACTAACATTGGTTTTATGGGATGTGCTGCTTCGTTGATTGGGGTTAATTCGGTTTTTGAAGCAATGAATTCATCTGCTGGTAAAAATACTAATACGTTAGTTATTTCAGTTGAGTTGTGTAGTCTGCATCTGCAAACTGAACCGACTCGAGATAATATTCTAGCGAATATGATTTTTGCCGATGGCTGTGCCGCCGCATTATTTTCAAGCGACAAGTCTAACACAACAAAACCAAAACTAAAAATATTTAACACCGCATCATATTTGTTTGATAACTCGTCCACTTTTATGGGATGGAAAATTGGTAATTTTGGTTTTGAAATGACTCTGTCTCCCGAACTTCCAAGGATAATTCTTGAATCGGCAATTCCGGCTTTGGAATATATTTTACAAGAAAACAATATTAGGAAGGAAAAAATAAAGCATTGGGCTTTGCATCCTGGTGGTCGAGCCATTTTGGATTCACTTCAAAAGGGATTGAACTTAACGGAAGAACAAATGCAGCCATCTCGAAAGGTTTTGAGAAATTTTGGAAATATGTCTTCTGCCTCAATACTTTTTGTTCTTAAGGAAATTATTGATTCACATGTTATTAAACCGGATGAGTATTGCTGTGCAGTTGCTTTTGGTCCGGGTTTAACAATGGAAATTGTTTTACTAAAGGGAATATAATGTTTCTTAAAAAATGTTCTCAGCCGGAGTTGATGGACGATTTCTCAATCCAAGATGAAAGAATAGATCTGGCATTGCGTGAGCTTCGAGTAATAAATTATTTCCTCGGCGGAAATACAAGTTCGAAACTGGGTGTTTCAAAAATAATTTCTGAATTAGAAAACAAGAAAATATTTCTTCTCGATGTGGGTTCCGGTTCGTCGGATGTTTTGGATGATTTGAAAAAGAAACACAGGTCAATCAGCATTATTTCTTTGGATAAGAATAAGAGGGTCTGTAACTTTATCAAAAAGAACAACAATTTTAAGCCAATAATTGTTTGTGCGGATGCTTTCAACCTTCCCTTCAAAAATAAATCAATTGATATAATTCATTCCTCGTTATTTCTTCATCACTTTGATTCCGCAAGCTTAAAAAATATTTTGAGCATATTCTTTGTCACTGCAAAGCAAGGAATTGTAATCAATGATTTACGACGTTCACTTTTCGCATTTCTTGGAATAAAGATTCTTACGATGCTATTCTCAAAAAGTGAGTTTGTAAAAAATGATGCTCCAATTTCTGTGAGGAAGGGATTTACTAAATCAGAATTAATTGGCTTGTTGAAAGAATCTCATTTCTCAAGCCACGAGATCATAGGGAAGTGGGCATTTCGTTGGGTTGTGACCATTCGGTTTTAATCTTGAACTCAGATAAAAGTATTGTCAATGAAGCATGAGATTGCAATCATAGGTGCTGGTCCCTCCGGTTCAACTGCCGCAATTTTGCTTGCCCAATTTGGGTTTGATGTTTGTCTTATCGAAAAAAGATCTTTTCCGCGTGATATTCTTTGCGGTGAATTTTTATCCCATGAAGTTACTGAGAATTTGAAGCAGTTAAATCTATTCAACAATTTTTTGTTGCTCAAACCAAATGCAATAAATTCTTTTGCGATGTACGATGATAAAAATGAAATCTCAACGAATTTGGATTTTCAAGCGTATGGGATGAAGAGATCCATTTTTGATAATTTTCTCCTAACTTTTGCTAAGGAGAGACAAGTAATCATTTATCAACCGTGTGAGGTTTCTGAAATTGTTAAAGTAGATCGCATGTACAAGCAGAGATTGAAATCCGCAGTTTATCCTGTCCAAGAAATTGAATCAAAGTACGTCATTGCCGCTTACGGTAAGCGAAATCATCTCGATGCAAAGCTTAATAGAAAATTTGCGACCCATAAATCCAATCTTGATGGAATAAAATATCATATTAACAAAAAGTTTTTAAGAAATGTCAGCGATCATCAAATTCAGATTTATTCTGTTGATGGAATCTATTGCGGAGTTAACTCTGTTAGTAATGACGAAGTAACCTTTTGTTTTTTAGAAGACCGCCGCAGCCAGTCAAGAACGCCAATTCAAAGCATGAAACATTTAGCCGAGAGAAATGAAAAATTCAAATCACTTTTCAGTTCACGAATCGAAGATGCTTTTTTGTTAAATCGAGTTTATGGGGCGGGAAATATTTGTTTTGGCAGCAGGAATAAAGTTGAAAACGGAATTTTTATGATTGGCGATGCCGCACAAGTTATTGCTCCACTTGCCGGTGACGGCATCAGCATGGCAATGGATTCAGCAAAGTTATTATCAAATTTGTTTAATGAAAAAAAGAAGAAGAATATTACTGATGCTGAATTATATAATATGTATGAAATTGAGTGGCACAGGAAATTTAATCGAAGATTAAGGATCTCTCTGTTCATTCAAAATGTATTATTTAACAAAGTTGGGAGGCAAATTGGATTAGGTGGATTGAAATTTTTTCCACAAGCGTTAAATTATTTTATTAAAACCACGAGAGGGCGAATCAATTAGTATAAATTGTTTGTTATTATGGAAATTCATTTTAAAGATTCTGATATTTCGGAAGACAATCCTTGTTTTCCATGGAGGGAAAATTAATTTGTAGTAAGGATTTTTCTCCCGATTAATTTTTCCTGTTCAGGGGTATCGGGATCGAAATGACTATCAATGTAATTCAGATGTTTTATATATTTAATCAGCTCGCAAAATATATTAGTAGAAACTTATGACAATCAAAATAAAAAACCTGGAAAGATTCATAGTTGTTGGCGATCGTGTGTTAATTCGACCTGAAGAAGACAGCACTAAAACCGCAAGCGGTTTGTATCTTCCTCCAGGTGTTTCTGAAAAAGAAAAAATTCAAAGCGGATACATAATAAAAGTCGGACCGGGTTATCCCACTGCTTCCAACATGGATGAGGAACCGTGGAAGGAAGCTAAAGAAAAAGTAAAGTACATTCCGCTTCAGGCAAAAGAAGGTGACCTGGCAATCTTTTTAAGAAAAGAAGCATTTGAAATTGAATTTGAAAAAGAAAAACTTCTTATCATTCCACAATCTGCGGTTTTGCTGTTGATAAGAAATGATTTGCTTGACATGATATAAAAAAGCCGCTTAGTTAGCGGCTTTAATTTGGCGGTCCCTAACCTGAAACTTTACATAAAGAGAGAAACAAATTTTCCTAATACACTTGATTTCTTTGCATCAGAAGTCACATTAGTTTTTTTATCTTCATAATCATCATCACTTAGCTCTACATCATCAAAATCATCATCATGTGCTAATTCTATATACATCTCTAATGTTTCTTCATCTTCATCACCAACTACCGGCATGCCAACTTGAAGGCAATGTTCGATAAGCTGCTCTCTTCTTATTTGTCTTAAATTATCATTCGTGTCTGTGCGTTTGTCATTCATTTAAGGGACCATTTATAAAATATTGATTGATTGTTGTGATTTAATTGTTACAATTATCATACCTTTAATCCGTTAGAACACGAGTTATAAACACACTTCTGATTTTTAGAATCATAGTATTTCTCGGTAATTATTTCATTCATCAGCAATTTCAACGTTTGTATTTATGGTTCAACATGAGATTGAGTTGAAATCATTTTACTCCAGCCATGAAACAATTTCGAAAGATCCTGTTCCTGGATATGAAGGCGGAGAGCTGAACATCAAACGATCATCATAACGATAGCGTTTTGAAAATCCCGCAGTGATTGTTGATCCGCTGAAAGTTCCTACGGCTTGTCTTGTATTCTGGATTATTCCGCCAAGAAGATTTATATCTCCGCTCACAGGTCTAGTACTATAATTCTCTGCTCCAAATCCTGAAGATTCGCTGTAAATAGAACCATGAATATTTATACTGCTGTTATTCGCCGCATTCTCTGTTACCAATATCTGATTTTTAGCTATGATTCCGAGCATATCTTCAGATGTAGGATCAACTCTTGGGTCACTATTGTAAACAATGTCATCATCCAAAAATATTTTTCCTTTACCGCTGGTACCTGATGCTACGACCGAGTACTGTCCTTTTACAGTACCCTTTAATCTTAATACAGAATTTTTAGCAAAGATTACTCCATTAGGAGCAAAACTGCTGGCAAGAACAGTCGTTGTGGCTCCGTTCCATGCATATTTAATTTTTAAGCTGTCAACTGCGAATGTTAAGTAAACAGTATCCTTACTTGTAAATTTATAACCGCCCGCATCAGCAGCAGTTTCCATTGGTGTTAACCCATCGAGAGGTAATGGTAAATCCACACCTTTCTCGAAACCGCCATAAAAATTTGGCTTAGCGCTGCTGTTATATTTAACTATGTTACGTTTAGTTGTTGCTTTTCCCCAAAATGTTGGTCTTCCATTTACACGCAAGTAATCTTGAGTATGAAAAGGTCCCCAAACAGTATCGGATGTCGTCCACCATATAGTCCCTCCTTCGCTGAGTGAGTAATAAGCGAACTTGGAAAACTTACTTGGCTGCAGCGTTACAGTTACAGTTTCGGTTTTTCCATTGAAAGTACCTGTCGAAGTGATTTTTCGAATGTTCTTAAATGCATCGAGAACGGTTACATTAACATTAAAAGTGCCGTTTTGATAGTTTATGTCGTTATAGCCGGCTGTCCATGTAGGGTCAAAAAATATCCTATTTGCAGCCATGTTCGCTCCGGAAACTGCAATATCATGAGCAACAGATTCAGTATAATAATCTGTAAGGTTATCAACAGCCCGAGTGGATAAGCCGCCGAAGTTTTTTCCAATCGTTAAAAATATTAAGCTAAAACCGACGACTAAAAATAATGCTGCTTTACCTGCCATCTCATTTACTCCTTATCTATTCTTTAAATTTCTTGCAACTAATCGTATCTGCCGCCAAAATGCAGATGAATATTTCTCGTTATATCCAGCAGTATTTTCTACAGTTAAATTTATTTCAAGTGTGTAAACTTGGCTTGGAACTGCAATCGGGAAGTCAATTGTATCCCCTAGCGCATCAAAATATATAATCTTGAATTGTGTAACGCCCAGGTTTATTCCTCTTGGTGTTTCGCCGTTTACAATGCGATATAAAAATCTATCACGCGGGTTAGGGGTTTGCGAAAGTTCTGAAGTGGGTCCTACCGCATATAATATGGTATCTACAATTCCATCTGGTCCAGATCCTTTGTCTACATCCGTCAAAAATCTTATTCTATTTGAATCAGCTAATAAAATTGATTTGGAAGGGTCGGGGATTTTTTTCCAATCAGCACAATATCCTATCTTTCTAAAATCATCTTCTAGCACTTTAGCAGTAATGGCAAGATTTTGCTGTAAGCTTAATTCACCGCCATTATTGTAAACATTTTCAACTGCCGCATCATTCATTCTGAAGAGAATGAGCATAATTAAACCGCCTATTAAAATAGACCCGGCAAGATCAAGTATATCGCTAAAACCCATTTATTACGTCTCCTATCTGAAATACCAATAACTGTAAACTGAGGACAACTTAACGGTATCTTGTATATTATTTGCATTACGCATGGATGGACTGGTTACATTTACATCAATTCTCTTATGCCATGTCCTAACTGTCGAAATAATTGATGGATTTGCTTCAGAAACATAGTAGACCTTACAGCGAATTGTGAAAACTGCTGAAGGCATATTTGTTACTGTCTTTGCTAACCCATTAAAGTCGTCAAAATCATTATAATCAGGATAAACTTCTCCTGATGCTGGACCCAACCCAGACGGTGCTGTAAGTTGGCTGAGTTGTGTTATTGCATCACCGGAAACTGCAAGATCGAATGCCTTTCCGTTAGCTTCCTCGATGATAGATGTTCCTAATGATACAGCAAGTACACCAAACTTAGTGTTATAAAGTACATTACTTGTATTAAGAAATTTTCCATTTAATCCAAGTATTGTTACGGAAAGTAAAAGCATCGCTCCAACTGCCATCATTGAATGACCGCTATTCATTATTTAACATCCTTTATATTTTCAATGAAATTCAACATCATTTTTAATTGTAATTTTTTACTTATTGCCTGTAATTTTTTGCACCATGACTTTTTGTATTTTCATCGCATTAACTATTCAAATGGTGTGCAGACTTAAATGAGATTTTAGTTATTCATTTCGAGTTAAAACTAAATTTAAAATGAGACTGTCTTAGGATGTGTCAACAAAATTGACTCATTAAATTGAATTTGTTACCTGCAGCGAGTACTTTTTTTCTGAATTCAGATTTATTGTATTAAAATGACATGAACATTTTTACCTGAAATACCAATAACTACAAACAGATGAAAGTTTAATAGTATCTAGATTGTTATTTTGATCAACCATTGACGGACTTGTAACAAAAACATCAATCCGTTTATGCCAGGTTTTGTTGGTGGTAGTAATTGAAGGATTAGATTCCAAAACGTATTTTACAGAACATGCAACCTTAAATTCAGCCGAAGGAAAATTTGTAAAGGTTTTACTAAAACCATTATAGTCATCGAAATCATTAAAATTTGGATATTGTTCTCCCACAGCAGGTCCTAAACCACTACTTGGTGTTAAAAGATTCACATCGTTAATCGAATTTCCATCTGTGGCAACATCAAAAGACTTTCCGCTTGCCTCTTCAATTACAGAAGTTCCCAGTGACACAGCTAAAATTCCAAATTTGGTATTATACAGAGTATTATTAGTTCCGAGAATATTGTTATTCACATTCAATATCAAAACAGAAAGAAGCAGCATAGCACCAACAGCAAGCATCATATGTCCCGTATTCATCTTTTCATCACCTAATTATTATTACACAACCTTACAAGAAAAAATTACTTTATACTAGAAGTGATTTTTTCAAAAGTATATTATGCAAGATGTATGCTTAATTTTTTATTAGATATAAAATCGAATTTACGGGATTTTTTAAACGAGCTAAATGAAAACGACAAATAGGACGACACAGTTGTCGTTTAACGAGTTTCTTCTTTTAACCTTTTCAGTCTCCGCTGTAATGTTCTTTCGCTTATTCCTAAAATTATTGCCGACTTTTGAACATTGCCGTTTGTATACCTCATTATCTGTAAAACATGATTCTGAGCGGCTTCTTCAATTGTAAGTAATCCATTAGTGTCAATGCTTCCGTTTGATTTATTTAATCCATTTCCCGGTAAATCTATCTCACTTATTGCCTCACCATTTTTATTTTGGGCGACGGCATGAAGGATTATGTTCTCAAGCTCTCTAATGTTGCCCGGAAATTTATATTTCTTAAGAGAGTTAAGAACCTCAACAGAAATACCCGGAATATTTTTCTTATAAATTCCTTGTCCTATTTTTAGAAAATGATCCGTGAGTAGAATGATATCGTCACCTCGTGTGCGAAGCGGGGGAAGATGTATAAATCCTCTGTTTAACCTATAATAAAGATCTGCACGAAATTCTTTTTTATTAACGGCTTCTAGCAAATCTTTATTTGTAGCGGTAATAATTCTAATATCAAGTTTTATTGGCTTTGGACTTCCAATTCTGTAGATCTCGCTGTACTGAATAGTTCGCAGCAGTTTTCCCTGAAGTTCTTTGGGAAGTTCACCAATCTCATCTAAAAATATTGTTCCGCTGTTTGCCGCCTCAAAGTATCCGATTTTTTCTCCTGTTGCACCCGTAAATGATCCTTTCTCATGTCCAAATAATTCACTCTCGAATAAGTTTGGCGTAATTGAAGCGAGATTAACAACAACATAAGGTTTATCGTTTTTTGGCGATAGCTCGTGAATTTTTTTTGCGATTAAATCCTTACCTGTTCCTGTTTCACCGGTGATAAGTACGGTTTCATTTGTGGGCGCATAAATTTCTACGAGTTCAAATACCCGCTGCATCATCGGAGAATTGGTGAGTATATCCTCAAAACATTTTTTGCTTTCACGGGATTTGATAAGCGGCTTGCGTAACGAATTCAACTCAAGATTTAAAATGCGTTTTTCTAATGCGCGGGAAATTGTTAAGAAAAGTCTGTCAGTGTCAATTGGTTTTATTATGAATTCATATGCACCAAGCTTTACTGCTTTTAATGCAATTTCTAATTCATCAACGGCAGTAACCATAATTACAGGAATTTGCGGATTTTGCAGTGAAATGTTCTCAAGAACATCTAATCCATTTAGAGCAGGCATGTAAACATCTAAAAGAATTAAATCAACTTTATTTTCTTGAAGGGTTCGTAAAACTTTGTGCGGATTATCTAATGTTAGAACATTTTTGTAGCCCTCGTCCTCCAAAATACTTTTAAGAAGCTTCAAATATTCAATTTCATCATCAACTACAAGAATGGTTGCATTATTCATCTATTCAATTCCCATTTACATATTTGCAGAAAAAAATTACACGCAAAGAGTCATATCATAACGCAACCACACAATCAAAACAATTGCCATTTCAATGCAATCAAAATGAATAACTTATAGGCATCTTTTACTGCTTTTTATTAATTTAAGGCATTGTAAAGATTACACAATTTATTTCATAACAGGAAAACTAAGGTAAAAATATGACGCCCAATTTTGATCTTATCAAAAATTACTACTCAACCTACCGGAAGAAATTACAGCATGTAAGAAAGGTTTTGGATCGTCCGCTAACTTACACGGAAAAAATTCTATACATTCATTTGTGGGAGAATATTTCAAACGAATACAAACGCGGTAAAGATTATGCTGAGTTAGCCCCCGATAGAGTTGCGATGCAGGATGCAACAGCTCAAATGGCTTTACTTCAGTTCATGTCTGCTGGAAGAAAAACCACAGCAGTTCCCTCGACAGTTCATTGCGATCATTTGATTCAAGCACAAGTTGGTGCAAAGGATGATCTCCTTCGCGCAAATGAAGAGAACAAAGAAGTGTACGATTTTCTTGAGAGCATCTCTCGAAAATTTGGAGTTGGATTTTGGAAACCCGGTGCGGGAATAATTCATCAAGTTGTTTTGGAGAATTATGCTTTTCCAGGTGGAATGATGATTGGAACTGACTCTCACACTCCCAATGCCGGCGGGCTTGGAATGATAGCAATAGGAGTTGGCGGTGCAGATGCTGTTGATGTTATGTCGGGAATGCCATGGGAATTGAAATGGCCAAAAATTATTGGAGTTAAATTAAAAGGAAAAATGTCTGGCTGGACTTCTCCAAAAGATGTAATTCTAAAACTTGCTGGAATTTTAACTGTGAAAGGCGGAACTGGAGCAATCGTAGAATATTTTGGTGATGGAGCCGGAACAATTTCATGCACAGGCAAAGGAACAATTTGCAATATGGGTGCTGAAATCGGTGCCACTACATCAGTTTTTCCTTTTGATGAAAAGATGGCAGCGTATCTGAGAATTACTGGCAGAGTAGATGTTGCTGCTTTGTCTGAAGGTC
Source organism: uncultured Ignavibacteriaceae bacterium (assembly GCA_964613805.1). Classification (GTDB taxonomy): domain Bacteria; phylum Bacteroidota; class Ignavibacteria; order Ignavibacteriales; family Ignavibacteriaceae; genus XYD12-FULL-36-8. Next base: position 191,856 of record CAZTJF010000001.1, read on the forward strand.
TTGCTGAAGAACTAACTGCAGATAAAGAAGCGCTTTCAAGTCCAGAAAAATATTTTGATCAAGTAATAGAAATTGATTTGAGCAAACTGGAACCTCATCTCAACGGACCATTCACTCCAGATAAAGCATGGCCCATATCTGAATTAAAAGAAGCAGTGAAGAAAAATGATTATCCCGATACAATTAAAGTTGCATTGATTGGAAGCTGTACAAATTCCAGTTATGAGGATATCGATCGCTCGGCTAACATTGCTAAACAGGCGCTTGCAAAAGGATTGAAAGCAAAATCTCAATTCACAATTACTCCTGGTTCAGAACAAGTGCGGGCAACTATCGAAAGGGATGGACAGTTAAAAACTCTTGAAGAATTTGGTGGATTGATTTTAGCTAATGCATGCGGACCTTGCATCGGTATGTGGAAACGAATGGATATTAAAACCGGTGAGCGAAACACAATCATAACTTCATTTAATAGAAATTTTGCAAAACGAAATGATGGAAATCCGGAAACTCTTGCCTTTGTTGCAAGTCCTGAAATTACAACAGCACTTGCAATTGCCGGAAGATTATCTTTTAATCCCTTAACTGATGAGCTTGTAAATGCGAAGGGAGAAAAGTTAAAACTTAGTCCGCCTGTTGGCGAAGAACTTCCTCCAAATGGATTTGATAAAGGTGAAAATGGATTTATTCCACCTGCTGAGGACGGAGCGAGTGTTGAGGTTAAAGTTAGACTCGACAGCGACCGTCTTCAACTACTAAAACCATTTGAACCATGGGATGGAAAAGACTTTGTTGATTTGCCCGTGCTGCTCAAAACAAAAGGCAAATGTACCACCGATCACATTTCAATGGCTGGACCTTGGCTGAAGTACCGTGGTCATCTCGATAATATTTCTAATAACATGTTTATTGGAGCTTTGAATGCATTTAACAACGAAACTGGAAAAGTTAAAAACGTTTTCACCGGTGAATTAAAATCTGTGCCCGAAGTTGCAAGAGATTACAAGGCGAGAGGAATTGGCTGGGTTGTCGTTGGCGATGAGAATTATGGTGAGGGTTCGAGCCGGGAACATGCCGCAATGGAACCAAGATTTCTTGGCGGTAAAGCAATCATAGTAAAAAGCTTTGCGAGAATCCACGAAACAAATTTGAAGAAGCAGGGAATGCTGCCGCTTACGTTTGCTAATCCATCCGATTATGAAAAAATAAGAGAGGATGATAGAGTAACATTGAAAGTATCGGAGATATCTCCCGAAAAACCTGTCAAAATGATTTTGAAGCATTCTGATGGAACACAAGAAGAAATTTTGCTCAATCATACCATGAATGAATCGCAGATTAAGTGGTTCAGAGCGGGCAGTGCATTGAATTTGATTGCAGCTTTGCAAAAGTAAGTCTTTCAGGTGAGGTTCATCTTTAAGATGAACCTCACCTTACGTAGATAACCCCACATGAAAAAAAACATCTATATCATTTCAGTTGTTCTCGTTGCTATTGTACTTACAACAATTTTGCTTTTTGCAGTTTTTCAAAAGAAAAGTCTTGAAGAGGAAGTTGTAAAGCCCGATGATATTGAAAAGGTAAATAATCTTCTGAAAAATCATTCCTTTGAAAATATAATTGATGTGAAAAATGACTGGTCAGTTAACACCAAACTGCCTTTTTCAGATTTTGGTTATGATAGTTTTACGAAGTATGACAGCGCAGTAAGTTTTATTCTGCTAAGTAATTCCGATAATCAGCCGCCAATTTATTTATCTCAAAAAGTCTCAAACATCAAAACAGATAGAAAATTTACGTTGCTTGGATTTGTTAGAACCGAAGACTGTGATTCAGTGAGATTGGAAATAGAGCTTCATGATAAAGATTCACTTATCATAAAAGGTTCTTCTGATTGCGCAAAAGGAACTTCCGATTGGACAGAATATAATGCCTGGATAAAAACATTTCTTCCTGCTAATGTTGTTGAAAAAGATTTATACGTTATTGTTAAATGCGTTTTATATGGCAAAGGCAGAGCTTGGTTTGATAAAATTCGGTTATATTCACTGCCTGAAAAAGTAAGTATTTATGATTTGAAAAATTATTTTTAATATGAAGTTAAAAGTGTTTATAAATCAAGTGAGGCTCACCGTTAAGGTGAACCTCACTTTTTGTAAGGTAACTGATGACATTTCTTAATCCCGCTGTTTTATTTGGACTTATCGCCGCTTCTATTCCAATTCTCATTCACCTTTTCAATTTGAGAAAGCTGAAGAAGATAGAGTTCAGCACACTCGCCTTTTTAAAGGAGCTTCAGAAGAATAAGATCCGAAAAGTGAAATTGAAGCAATGGATTCTGCTAGCACTTCGAGTCCTAATCATTTTACTTTTAGTATTTGCATTTGCACGACCAACATTAAAGGGACTTGCGGTTGGCGGAACAACCTCAGCAGCAAAAACAACGGCAGTATTGATAATTGATGATACGTTCAGCATGAGTGTGATTGATAATCAAGGATCATTATTAAACCAAGCAAAGCTGACAGCCAAAAATTTGTTGAAAAATTTTCAGGAAGGTGATGAAGCCGCTTTGATTTTGGTTTCACAATCCGATAAAAGTGATGTTAATGTTTCCAAAAGTATTGTTGAATTACAAAAATCAATTGATGCGATTGAACCGTCTTATCAATCTGGAATACTGCATGCTGCGTTAGTCAAAGCAGTGCAAATTCTGTCTCAATCAAAAAATTTTAATAAAGAAATTTATATTTTCTCAGACTTTCAAGCCGGAAGATTGGCCGATGAAAAAATGTTAAGCGACTTTAGTCAAATATTGGATGAACGTGTGAGAATATATGCTGTGAATTATTCGGGTAAAGAAATTATAAATCTTGGTATTGATGATATCAGGGTCAATACTCAAATATTCGAGAAAGATAAACCTGTCAATATCAGTGTAATGGTTACTAATTATTCCAACCAATCTGTTAATAACATTATCGTTTCTTTGTTCGTCAATAATGAAAGAGCTGCACAAGTCAGCACAAATCTCGCTGCAAGTGAATCAAAACAATTAGATATTGATGCTGTAGTAAAAACCACCGGATTTATTAACGTCTTTGCCGAATTGGAAGATGATGAAATTATTCAAGATAATAGAAGATATGCCAGCATATTTGTGCCCGAAAATATTCCAATAATCATTTTTACAGATGAGCAAAGTGATTCTCGTTTTGTTGAACTTGCATTAACTGCTCTTGAAAATAGAAGCACATTCATTATAACAAAGAAAAATCTTAGTGAGCTATCCGCGTATGATTTAAAGAGATATGAAGTGGTGACCATAATCGGTTCTCAAAATCTTAGTGCTTTTGATAAACTTAAAAATTATGTATCAGAAGGAGGGCGCTTATTTATTGCCCCAGGTTCAAAAACTAGTTTAGCAGATTATCAAAAATTACTAAATGAGATTGACTTGCCTCCTCCAATATCAATAGTTGGGAAAGCTGGAAATCCACAAAATGTTTTTTTATTTGAAAATGAAGATCTGAATCATCCAATCTTTCAAGATATTTTCGTAAATAAAGAAAAGACAAAGATTGAGTCTCCAGACATCTACTCATACTTTAAATTAACCACGCAAGGCAAGGGACGAAACATAATTACAATGCAAGATGGCTCATCTTTCTTAGGTGAATATAAAATTAAAAATGGGAAAGTATTTCTATTTAATTCATCTCCAGTTTTAAGCTGGGGGAATTTTCCTCTTAAAAGTATTTTTGTGCCGCTCATAAATAAATCTATTCTTTACCTTGCTTCCAAAGATAAAAATGAAATAAACATTCTTGCTGGAAATCCGATTGACATTGATGTTCGTGGGCGAAGTGTTTCGCAGTTAAAAATAGTTAGACCGGACAATACACAAGATGTTCTTTCTCTAAACCAGAACGAAGAAAATCTATTTATAAAGTATGGTAAGTCATATTTAACAGGCAATTATAGAATAACCTCAGGTTCAAAAGTGATAGATGAAGTTTCGGTAAATGCAGATCCGCTTGAGTCAAAAGTTAAATATCTTGATAAAACTGCCATTGAAAATTACTTGAAGAAAATAGAATTCAGGGGTAAGTTTTTCTGGATGAGTAAAGATGAGAATATAAATGATACAATCTTAAATGCAAGATTTGGTTCTGAACTTTGGAAACACTTTTTGATTATTGCATTACTCCTTGCATTTGTTGAAATGCTGGTTGCCCGCAGTGCTAAAAAAGATTTGGTTGAGGTGAGCAATAGTTGAATCCCTATGGGATTCCTACTTTAGTATGAAGTTGATTATTACAAATATACAATTCCCATGGAATTGAAAATTCGCCTCCAACATGAGAAAGCTCCGTAGGAGTTTAATGTTTGTAGAAAATAATTCGTTAACCCGTAATAAAAGAACGCCATTAGGAGTTCAACAAGATTAAATTATTAGTTTTTAAAATTAAATAATGATAGAAATCCAAAATAAAAATATTGAACGAGCAATTTTAGTTGCGGTAAATACTAAAGAAATCAAACGCGAAATGGTGGAAGAGCATCTCGATGAGCTTGAGGAATTGGCAATAACTGCCGGAGCTGAAACAGTAATTAAAATTATTCAAGACAAATATTCTCCCGATCCCGCATTTTATATTGGTAAAGGGAAAGCTGAAGAACTTGCATCACTAGTTGAAATAAATGACATTGATCTCGTGATATTTGATGATGATCTTTCGGCTGTGCAGGTAAGAAATCTTGAACGGCTTATCAACAGAAAAATTTTAGATAGAAGCGGACTGATTCTTGATATTTTTGCCTCACGCGCTAAAACTAAAGAAGCAAAAACACAAGTCGAGCTTGCCCAGCTTCAATATCTGTTGCCAAGATTAACCCGAGCATGGACGCACTTATCAAAACAGTATGGCGGCATTGGTACAAAAGGTCCTGGCGAAACACAAATTGAAACTGATCGGCGAATGATTAGAAATCGAATAAGCCATCTAAAAGAAAAATTGCAAAAGATAGAATCTGAGAGAGAAATTCAAAGCAGCGGCAGAGCAGATTTGATTAGAATATCCTTGGTCGGATATACGAATGCCGGTAAATCTACTTTGTTCAATTTGCTAACTAAGTCAGAAGTTTTTGCTGAAGATAAGCTTTTTGCAACCCTGGATTCAACAACAAGAGTTTATAATCTCAACAAACAAAAACTATTATTGAGTGATACAGTCGGATTTATTCGTAAGCTACCGCCGCATTTGATTGCTTCTTTCAAGAGCACATTAGATGAAGTCAGAAATGCGGATATAATTCTTCATGTAGTTGATTTAGCGCATCATTATTTTGCCGATCACGTTGAAGTTGTTGAAGATACTTTGACAGAGCTGGGCTGTAAGGATAAAGCTCAACTAAAAATCTTCAACAAGGTTGATATAGTTAAAGATAAAAACAAGATTGATTATGTAAGGAACAGATATGAGGACTCAGTCGTAATTTCTGCTGAAAGAGGAATAAATATCTCTTCCTTAGAAAAAAAACTGCTTGAGATTATTGAGCAAAGTTTTGTTCAGGAAACGATAGAACTTGATCTTAACGAATCAAAGCTTGTTGCAAAAATTCATTCATTGGCCGAAGTATTATCTATAAAATATCACGATAACACAGTACAAATAACTTATAAAACTAATCTTGAGAATGCCGAGAAGATTTCCAATCTTATTCACAGCATGAAATGAACTTCTTTTAACCGGCATTAGGAATCCGGTATCTGTAATCCTGCTTCCAGCATCCAGCGACCAGACTTTTCTCCTCGTTAATTCTTAAATTTCAACTCACAATTTTCATTCTTTTTTGGAGAACACAAATGTCGATCATTCTTGATGGATCAAATCTCACTATTGAAAAACTGGTTCAAATAGCACGTCACAAAGAAAAAGTAGAATTAAGCAAAGATGCATTAGAGAGAATTAAAGTTTGCCGAGCTATGCTCGAGCAGAAATTAGCGGCTAAGGAATTAATGTATGGAACAAACACAGGCATCGGTGAATTTTCAGAAGTTGTACTTAATGATGAACAAGTAAAAGATTTTCAGAAATATTTGATTTACAATCATGCCGCTGGAATTGGCGACCCAATGCCAACCGAATATGTTCGCGGAGCAATTGCTGGGAGAATAAATGTTCATGCACACGGCAATTCGGGATGCAGGCCGGAAATTACTTTAACCTTGATAGAAATGCTCAACAAAGATGTAATTCCAGTTGTTTGTGAAAAAGGATCTGTTGGTGCTTGCGGAGATTTAGCACCGATGGCTCAGTTAGCTTTAACACTCATGGGTGAAGGCGAAGCTTTCTATAATGGTGAAAGATTGTCGGGAAAAATTGCTTTTGAAAAAGCTGGAATAACAATACCCGGTCTGCGAGCACGCGACGGGCTCGCAACAATAAATGGTTCCAATTTTATTACAGCTATGAGCGCTTTGCATTTGTATGATATCAATCGCTGGTTGAAACAAGCAGAAATTGCCGCAGCTATGTCGCTTGAAGCGCTTCAAGCAAATATGAAACCTTATGATGTTCGTCTTCATAAGCTGCGAGGATTTGCAGGTGCCGTCAGAAGTTCCATCGCAATTAAAAAATGCATTGATGGAAGTGATCTTCTAACAGGAAAGATAAAACAGAAAGTTCAGGATGCTTACTCAATGCGTTCAACTCCCCAAGTAATTGGAACTGCTCATGATGCAGTTGCATTTGCGAAACAGCAAATCGAAATTGAGCTGAATGGTGTTGGCGATAATCCAATTTTTATTCCCGAAGATAAGCTGACATTAACAGGTGCAAATTTTCAAGGCAGCCCTGTTTCATTACCAATGGATATGGTGGGCGCATCAGTCACAATGGTTAGCGTTCTTTCTGAAAGAAGAATGAACAGATTAAACAATCCTGCTTTAAGCGTTGGCTTACCGGCATTCCTCACAAAAGGCGCAGGTATGTTCTCTGGATTGATGCTTAGTCAGTACACCGCCGATATGATGATTGTTGAGCAGAGGATTTTGTCAATGCCGGCTTCGATTCAATCCATACCTGCTGCTGCAGATCAAGAGGATTTTGTTTCTATGGGAATGAATACTGCGATTAAGAATGCTCAAATTCTTGACAATGCGTACGGAATTTTGGGAATTGAGTTTATGGCTGCTGCTCAAGCTCTCGATTTTCGTGAGCATAAAACTGGTGGTGGAGTTGCAAAGGCGAAAGAAGTTATCCGTAAGCATGTTGATTTCCTCGATGTTGATCGCCCGCTCTTCCCGGATCATAACAAGATGAAAGAACTTGTAAAGTCTTGCGAAATACTTGAGGAAGTTGAGAAATTCGTGGGGAGTTTGGAATAAATAATAGAACTCAGATTACGCTGATTAGGCAGATTAACTCAGATCTGAGCAAATCTGCTTAATCTGTTAAATCAGTGTTCTATTTATTAAACTATTTAGAGAAACCTATGGAAATACTATTAACAATTATCGGATTACTAGTTGGTTTCGTAATTGCCTGGTTCATAACCTCGTCAAGATTAAAATCCCTCAGCAATGAGAGCAGTAAGCTGCTTGAGCGAAGTAGTCTTTTGGAAAAGGACAAAGAGAGTCAATCGATTGAACTCAAAGATGAAAGGGAAAAAATAATTCAGCTAACCTCAAAGCTTAGCTCACTTCAATCTGAAAATTCTACCCTTCAACAAAAACTTACCGAACAAAGAAACGAAATTGAAAAGCTTCAAGAAAAATTCACTAAGGAGTTTGAAAATCTAGCTAATAAAATATTTGAGGAAAAGGGAAAAGCATTTACAGAAACCAACAAGACTAATCTTTCACAGATTCTTGATCCATTAAAGGAAAAAATTAAAGACTTTGAAAAGAAAGTCGAAGAAAGCAACAAAGAAAATATTGACAGACACGCATCACTGAGGCAGCAACTTCAGATGCTAAAGGATATGAATCAGGAGATAACAAAAGAAGCAAAAAGCCTTACGGAAGCATTAAAAGGTCAAACAAAGACTCAAGGTAATTGGGGTGAGTTTATTCTCGAAAGTATCCTAGAAAAATCCGGTTTAGTAAAAGGACGAGAATATGTTGTTCAGGAAAGTATTACCGCTGAATCGGGGAGAAGATTTCAGCCGGATATTATCATTAAGCTGCCGGAGAACAAAAGCATAGTTATTGATTCTAAAGTTTCGCTTGTTGGGTATGAAAGATTTGTCTCATCAGAGATTGAACATGAAAAACAACTGGCTTTACGAGAACACATAAATTCAATCCGTGCACACATAAAAAATCTTGGCGGTAAAAATTATCAAAATCTATATCAGCTTGAAGGTTTGGATTTTGTGTTAATGTTTATGCCAATCGAACCTGCCTTTGCACTTGCCGTTCAAACTGATACATCGCTTTTCAATGATGCCTTTGAACTGAATATTGTTATCGTTAGTCCATCGACTTTACTTGCGACATTAAAAACTATTGCAAGCATATGGCGTCAGGAGAAGCAAAATAAAAACGCAATTGAAATTGCACGCCAAAGCGGAGAATTGCTGGATAAGTTCACTGCTTTTGTAGATGATTTAATTTTAGTGGGAAAAGGACTTGTTAGTGCAAAAGAAAACTATGATAAGGCTATGAATAAATTAGTTGATGGACGTGGTAATCTTGTAAGTCGCGCAGAAAAAATTAAAGAGCTTGGGGCGAAAGCAACTAAGTCACTGCCTCCGTCAATAATCAATCGTGCAGATGAAGATTAGTGAATAAATTTGGGGCTGTAGCTCAGTTGGGAGAGCGGTTCGTTCGCAACGAACAGGTCGTCGGTTCGATCCCGATCAGCTCCACAATTAAAAAATACAGAATTTGCTTCGTGTTCCTCTTGTGATATTCTTCGTGGTTCTTTGTGAAAGTATTTTTACACGGAGTATGTACGCTGATAGCCAGAAGAAAATACGGAGTTTCACGGAGAGAAACGGTGTACCGTTCCTTTAAAAGTTTTGTGTTAAGGACAGTTTGTATCGTTAGGATTCCGATGGTGTTACTTTATGGGAATTAAAAAGTCCCCCTTCGGTGGATTTAGGGGGCTTTCCATTCTTATTATTTCATCGAACTCATCTTTTGTAACAGGCATAACAGATAATCTATTTCCTCTTTGAACTAATCTCATTCTTGCAAGTTTTGGATTTGCCTTAATCTCCTCAAGTGTTACCGGCTTCTTAAATTTCTTCACAAGCTTAATATCAACCATAAACCAGGTTGGATTTTTCTTATCGGCTTTTGGGTCATAATGCTTATGTTTCGGATCAAATTGAGTGTGATCTGGATAAGCTTCTTTCACAACTTCGCAAACTCCAACTAAAGCATTTGGTTCGGTATTGCTATGATATAACAAAACCTTGTCGCCAATTTTCATTTCATCTCGGATGAAATTTCTTGCCTGATAATTTCGCACACCATCCCAGCAAGTAGTTTTGTTTTTAGATTTCTCAAAATCATAAATCGAAAACTCTGATGGTTCAGATTTTATTAGCCAAAATTTTGACATTTGAATTACTCCAAATAATTCGTTCCAATTTTCTAAATTGCTATTCACTTTAGGTGTAAATATATTAAAACATGATGATTAAGATAAAAATATCAACGATGCTGGTTTTGTTGTTTTCTTGCCTTTCACTTGGACAAACTGAACCAGCATTTCAAATTGCTCGCTTAAAGTACAATGGCGGCGGTGATTGGTACAACGACCCTTCAGCAGATGTAAACTTGATGAGATTTATCAGTCAAAATACCAACGTGAAGACAAAAGCTGAATATAAGTTTGTTGATGTTTCATCCGATGAGATTTTTTCGTATCCGTTTTTGTTTATTACGGGTCACGGCAACGTTGTATTCTCAAAAGATGAAGCAGTGCGGCTTAGAAAATATTTGGAGAACGGTGGCTTTCTTTACATTGATGATGACTACAGTTTGGATAAAGCAGTTCGGAGAGAAATGAAAAAAGTTTTTCCGGAGAAAGATTTTCTCGAGCTTCCTTTCAGTCATGGTATTTATAACATCATGTATGATTTTCCATCAGGTCCGCCTAAAACGCATAAGCACGATGAAAAACCTCCTCAAGGATTCGGAATTTTTATTGATAAAAAATTAGCTGTGTACTACACATACGAATCAAACCCAAGTGATGGCTGGGCTGATCCGGAAGTTCACAACAATCCTCAAGATAAGCGTGAAGAAGCTCTTAAGTTTGGAACTAACATCGTCCTCTGGGCATTATCAAATTAGAGTTTATGGGAATAGAATCAGCATATAAAGAAATTTTAAATAAGCTTGAACTTTTCAGAAGAAAAGAGTTCAAGGTTCTTGCGGCGTATGGATTGCAAATTGCACTTCTGCTTATCCTATCAATATTTTTTGTCTTTTCACTTATTGAAGCATTTGCAAACACAAACTCACCTGTGCGCACTGTTTTGTTTATCATTTTTGCTCTAATTGCTTTAACGTCGCTAGTTATTCTTTTTATCATACCGCTTCTAAAACTTTTTAAGATTATTGGTTCTACGGATTATAACCAAGTGGCCAAAAAAGTTGGAGAGAAATTCCCCGAAGTAAAAGATGAATTGCTTAATGCGATGCAGTTAAATTCTCTTCAAGATAAACAGCTTTATTCGTCTAATCTGATTGGAGCTGCATTCATCAAAGTATATGATAAAGTTAAGAATATCTCATTTGAATCAGCGATTAGCTTTGAAAGGGTTAAAAAGTTTCTCCTTTACTTTGGAGCAACTTCCGTATTTGTTCTTTTGCTTTACTTCACTATTCCAGGATTGAAAGCAGCTTCGTACAGACTGATAAACTTCAACGAGGAATTTGTTCCACCGCCCAAATTTGTGTTCGAAGTATCACCGGGAAATACAGAAATCACGAAAGGACAGGACGTAACAATCAAGGTTCGTGTCATAGGTGAGAAACCAAAAGAGGTTAAACTTGCGCTGAAAGATATTGATGAGATAGAATTTAAGTCACAAAAATTAACAGCAGATTCACTCGGCAATTATGTTTTTGAAAGACGCTCTGTGAGAAATTCATTCAGCTATTATGCCGCTGCTGAAAATATTTCGAGCGATGAATTTAAGATCAGTGTAATTGACAGACCAATAATTAAAAGTTTGGATGTAACAATAGTTTCACCAAGCTACTCGAAAATTCCCTCAGTTCAGCAGAAGGATAATGGAAACATCACTGCATTGATTGGCAGCGGCGTAAATCTCGAAGTGATTTCTTCAAAAGAGTTGTCAAAAGCAAAGCTGATATTTGAGGATACAACTTCTCTTGAAATGAAAACTGCTAATGCTAAAGCAAGCATAAATTTTAGAGTAAGAAAGGACAACAGCTATCAGATTATTCTTTTTGATGAAAAAGGAAATCAAAACCTCTCGCCAATTACTTACAAAATAAAAAGTTTATCTGATGCTTATCCGCAAATTGAAATGATTGCACCAAATCGTGATGTGGCATTGGCAAATGATAACCGTCTTCCTCTCCTTGTAAAAGTTTTAGATGATTACGGATTCACTAAGCTGCTTCTTCATTACAGATTATCTGCATCAAGATATGAACAGCCACAGGAGCAGTTTACTTCGCTTGAAATTCCAATCATCAAAAATGAAAAGGAGCTTGATGTTCCTTACGTTTGGAATTTGTCGAGAATGTCGCTCGGTGTTGATGATGTCGTGACTTATTATCTCGAAATATATGACAACGATAATGTGAGCGGACCGAAATCTGCAAAGTCACCAGAATTTAAAATAAGAGTTCCATCATTGGATGAAATTCTTGCCAAAGCAGAAGACACTCAGCAAAATGCACAGGAAGAGTTGATCAAAACCCTGAAGGAAGCGGAAGAGCTAAAAGAGAATTTGGAAAAGTTGAACCAGGAAATGAAGCAGGATAAGAAAGAGTTAACATGGGAGGAGAAAGAAAAAATTGAAAACGCACTCAACAAGTTTGAAGAGCTTCAAAACAAAGTTGATGAGGTGAGCAAACAGCTTGGCAAAATGCAGAATGAGCTTCAGCAGAATAATTTGCTCTCGAAGGAAACTCTGGAAAAATACATGGAACTGCAGGAGCTTTTTAAGGAATTAACCAGCGATGAAATGAAAAAGGCAATGGAGCAATTGCGAAACCGGCTTAATGAACTTAACCGTCAGCAAGCTCAGCAGGATATGCAGAACATGAAAATTGATGAAGAGATATTCCAGAAAAGTATTGAGCGAACGATAAATCTGCTAAAACGAATTCAAGTTGAGCAGAAAATTGATGAGATGCTAAAACGAACCGAACAGCTTTCAGAGCAGCTTGAACAGCTTGAGAAACAAACCGGCGAAAGTGATTTATCAAAACAGCAGGAAAAGAAAGAGCTTGGAGATAAGCAGAATCAAGCCGGCAAAGAGATGGAAAAGCTTGAAAAGGAAATGAAAGAGCTTGCGGATAAAATGAAATCTCTTGAAGATATGCCGAATGAACAGATGGATAAAGCAACGGAAGAAATGGAAAAGCAGGATAACCAGGAGCTTTCCGAAGAGGCGATGAAGAACTTGATGCAGAATCAAAAGCAGATGGCTCAGAAGAATCAGTCGCAGATGGCAAAGAATATGAAGCAGATGAACCAGATGATGAAAGATCTTCAGCAGGCAATGATGCAAATGAACCAGATGCAAACTTTTACTGATATGATGAAGATACTTGATAACCTTCTCACGCTTTCCAAGAAGCAGGAAGAGTTGAAAAAGGAATCACAAAATCTCAATCCCAATTCATCAAAGTTTAATGAGAATGCACAGCAGCAGAATAACCTTTCGTGGAGTTTGGATAATATTTTAAGCCAGATGTCAGAACTTTCACAAAAGACTTTTGTAATCACTCCGGAAATGGGCAAGGCAATGGGTGATGCAAAGAGAAAAATGCAAGAGTCAATCCAGGCGATGCAAAACCGGAATGGAAACATGGCGATGAATAATCAAGGCGAGGCGATGAAATCTCTTAATGAAGCGGCAACTATGATGAAGGGTTCGATGGAATCAATGATGCAGGGCGGTGGACAAAGCGGAATGATGTCGCTTATGCAGCAATTGCAAAAGATGAGCGGGATGCAGATGAGCTTGAATAACCTAACTCAAATGCTTCAGCAGGGAATGCAAGGTAAATTATCGCCTCAGCAGCAGGCGGAACTGCAGCGGCTTGCACAGCAGCAGCAGATGATACAAAAGTCGCTTGAGCAATTGCAGAATGAAGCAAAACAGACCGGGCAGTCCAAGAAAATGCCCGCAAACCTTGAAAACATTTTGAAGCAGATGCAGGAAGTTGTTTCGGATATGCAAACTGAACGGCTTAATGATGAGCTTGTACAGAAACAGGAAAGAATTTTATCGCGCTTGCTTGATGCCCAGCGTTCCATAAATGAAAGAGACTATGAGAAGGAAAGAGAATCATTCACCGGAGAAAATAAAAACCGTAAATCTCCGGCAGAGCTAAACTTATCCTCTGAACAGGGAAAAGATTTAATTAGAGATGAACTAAACAAAGCCGGGCGCGAAGGTTACTCCAAAGATTACGAATATTTAATCCGTAAGTATTTTGAGACACTGCAGGGGGAGAAGATTAAGAATTGAAATTAAGTATTGGGGATTCAAGGCGGTCATGAACCAATTCATGACCGATGGAGATGATGTCACGAAATGGTTCGTGACAACCGTGTGCTGATGAACCTAACAAAATCGGACAAGAAGGTTACTCAAAAGATCACGAAAACCCAATCCGCACTATTTTGAAGCGCTGCAGGGGAAAAGGAGAGGAATTAATTTTTCATTGCTATTTGTAGCTGCTTAGTGAAAACAAATATCATTTTTGAAATCCACACAAAACATTTCTATTTTTAACCACTTAAAAATTATAAATACAATCTGATCGAGTGTCATTTTTCTAACATGCCATTGACTAAATCTATACACAGCGATATTCACCTGAGAGACTCGAAGAAACTCATTGCATCATTCGAAGATAAATTAAATCTTCTGCTTGATACAGTTGAGGATTTTATTTTCGTTCTTGACCCAAGCGGTTGTTTTGAAAATGTTAGTTACAAAGGAGCAATTAGTTTAGGTTATCTGCAGAATGAAATTCGCAAAAAACATATTACCGAAATTGTAGCAGATAGAAATAAACATGCACTCGTTAATTTAATACGACAGATGCTTTCCTCTAAAAAGCAAATCAGTTTCACGTTGTTTTTCCTTTCAAAATCTGCGGAAGAAATTAAACACCATGTAATCATGAGTCCAATTGTTTCACAAAACTCCGTCGTTGGACTGATTGGTGTTTGTAAAAATATTAGCAAAGAATTAGCTCTTCAGGAAAAAATTACCGCCCTAAAGGGTAATCTGATTGAAATGAATAGATTGCTGACTGTTGAAAAGAAGCGTTCAAATAAACAAAAAGTAATACTGGAAGAATTAAACAGGTTAAAAAATGAATTTATATCTCAATTCTCGCACGAAATGCGAACCCCTCTCTCTACGATAATTGGGTTCTCTGAAGCCATTTGTTCTGATGATCAATTATCCGAGAATATGAAAAATGAATTTCAATTGGAAATATTGAATGAAGCAAAGCGGCTTGCAAAAATGATTAATGAAGCTCTTGAGTCAACTAATCTTGAATCAGGCAAAGCGTTCCTAATCAAAAATGAAGTTGATTGTACAGAATTGCTTCAAAATGTAATTCTTTCAAATAAAGCTTTGGCCAAGAGCAAAAATGTTAGTTTAGAATTTGAATTTCCTGCAGGAAAATTTTATATAAATGCCGATAAAGAAAGAATTTCAGATGTTTTTGATTCGCTGGTAAAAAACTCATTAAAACAAACTCCAACGGGCGGAAAGATAAAAATTCTTGGACAATTTTTTCCTCAAGAAATTGAAATTATCTTTACCGACACAGGCAAAGGCATATCTCAAAATGACTCTCAAAAGCTATTAAACTCTTCGAAATCTTTTAATATTATCAGTAAAGCTAAATCTGAGACAGGCATTGGCTTGGATTTTGCTAAGAAGATCGTGGATTTACATGATGGATACATGGATATCCAAAGTGAAGTTGATAAAGGCACTGCCGTTATCATCAAATTGCCACGAAATTTAACTGACTAATTAAAAGGTAACATAGTGAATAAATTAGTTTTTATCGTCGATGACGAGCAAGCAATCTCTAAACTTTTATCATATTGGTTAAAAGATAAATGGGGATATGATATAGAAGTGTTCGCAAGCGGTGAAGAAGTTCTGAAAAGAATTTATCAAAAGCCGGATTTAGTTTTGCTTGATATCATGCTTCCTGGAATGGACGGCATGGAAGTTCTGAGAAGAATTAAGCAGGTTGACGAAAACTTACCTGTCATAATGCTTTCAGCTCAAGGCAAAATCGAAGTGGCGTTAGAGTCGTTAAAATTTGGTGCCTATGATTACTTTCCCAAACCCATTGATCTTCAAAAATTAGAACCCGCACTAAAAAATGCTATCAAGGGTTACGAGCTTACGAAAGAAATTGAAAACCTTAGAGAAAATATAAAAAAGGAATACAGTTTTTCAAATATTATCTCTGCTGACAGCCGCATGCAGGATGTATTTAAGCTCGTTACTAAAGTGTTGAATAATGATATAACAGTTTTGATTTATGGTGAAAGTGGAACAGGAAAAGAGTTAATTGCACGTGCAATACACTATAATGGAAGCCGAAAAAATGCTCCGTTCATTGTTGTAAACTGCGCGTCAATTCCGCGAGAACTTCTTGAAAGCGAATTATTCGGTCATGAAAAAGGATCATTCACAGGAGCGCATCAAAGAAAACTTGGCAAATTTGAAGTGGCTAATGGCGGCACAATCTTTCTTGATGAGGTTGGAGAATTAGAAATGCTGCTTCAGGCAAAATTACTCCGAGTTATCCAAGAGAAATCATTCGATCGGGTTGGTGGTACAGAACTAATTAAATCCGACGTGAGAATAATATCAGCAACTAACCGTGATCTGAAAGAAGCCGTAGATAAAAAAGAATTTAGGGAAGACTTATTTTATCGTTTAAACTCATTCCCAATTTATATTCCTCCGCTCCGTCATAGAAAAGGAGATATACTTGTCTTAGCGCAGCACTTCATTGAAACACTAAGCAAGAAGCTTGGAAAAGAAATAAAAGGTTTTTCAAAGAAAGCTCTTAAACTTATTTACGATTATCCCTGGCCGGGGAATATACGTGAAATGGAAAATACAATTGAAAGATGTATGATAATTGCCGATAAGGATGTTATAGATGTTGATGATCTTCCAACTCACTTAAAGACTTCTGATTCAGTTATTGCATCAGATTTTACAGGCAACATTTTTAATGATGATACAATTATTCCTTTTGAAAAACTAAAGGAAGAGGCAATCAGGCATGCACTGAAAGTTACTAAAGGAAATATTGTTGAAGCCGCAAAGAAACTTCACCTCGGAAGAGCAACAATCTATAGATTGATGGATAGATATAATATTGAACATAAAGTATTTGCTTAACTCTTAAATCTGATAAAAGGCATAAAATGGATTATTTACAAGAAGTACATGAAGATGTGTTAATTCAAGTTGTTGATTTAACACGTGCAACCCAAAAAGAAGCTGAAGAATTTAAGTATACACTTCAAAAAAATATTGCAGCTGGGTATAGAAAGATAATTGTTGATCTATCATACTGTGAATTTATTGATTCGACATTTCTTGGTGCATTAGTTGTTTCACTTAAGAAGGTTACAACTGTTGGAGGCGATTTGAGAATTGTTGGAATTCATCCAAGTGTACAAGCTTTGTTTGAGCTAACAAGAATGCACAGGGTGTTTGATATATTTCCCACTAAAGAGCAAGCTATTAGCAGTTATAACTAATAGCGGTTTACAATAATTATGAAATACTTGGGAGTCTGAGCAAATGGCAGCAAAACAAAAAATTTCTGATAAATTATCCATCTACAAGGAAATTAAAGACAATGACTTGTTCAAGGATTCAAATATTTTGGAAGTGGATTTTGAAGATTTAAAACCCAGTATTGTTCATTTAAGAAAAGGTAAAATACTTTTTCAGTTAGGAGATTGTGCAGATTCATTTTTTTTGGTCGTGGATGGAAAAATTGATCTGATCAAAAAACAAAGCTTCGGAAACACGCACACTCATTTTTCTAAGAATAATTTTTTGGGTCATGAGGATTATTTTGAAAAATCCGAGAGGAAATCAATTGCCATTGCTCTTAAGGATTCACGCATTGTGGAGTTATCTAAGGAAAACATAGAATTATTACTTTCCCGGCACAATTCTATTTTAGCTAACATTAAAAATTCAGCGCTTGATCTTGGTTCAACAAGTATTAATAAGCTTGGAGATATTATTAACAATCTGAATGAAAGTAAAGAAAAATTAATCTCCCAAGTTCCAGCGGAATTAAATTCAAATAATAACAAAGAATATAAAACTAAATCTACAGATCATAAACAATTTATCCCAGAATATAATATGCAATCATCTAATAAAATTGAAACCGGAATAACTACAATCATAAATAATATAAATAGTAATCTGTCTCTATTAGAGGAAGAGAAAAAGAAAATGCGAGGTGAAGTTTTAGAATATGAGAGCAGTTATCAAAAACTTCAAAATGAACTCGAAGAACTTAGAGAGAGGGAAAGCAGAATTTGCAAGTTATATGAGGATAAGAATGAAATATTGGTAAGCCAGAGTCAACAAATTGCCGACTTAGAAAACGAAATGGAAATACTTAAGAATGAAAATCTTAAGAAAAATCAGCTTAATGCTCTGCAAACAGATAATTTTAAAAAATCTAAGGCAGAGATTGAAAAACTACAAATAGTTTTACACAACAAAGAAGAAATGATTGTTAATCTTTCAACAAAAATTGGAGAATTGCAAACAAAGATTGATAATCACATTGAAACTGAGAAAAATAAAAATGAATATATTTTTAATCAGTCTGCTAAAATTTCTCAATACGAAGTGCTGCTAAAAAATTACAATAAAGAGCTATCTGAGCAAATTGAAACCATAAATAATTTTACACAGGAAATCAATGAGCTTTCTGAAAATTTAAGACAGAAAGAATCCGAAATTTATGAGCAAAATAAAACAATTGCCGAATTAAACTCAGTATCCAAGGAACTTCAAAGCAAAAGCAATCAGCTTGAAATTAAAGTAAAAGAAAATAAAAGTATAAAAAAGGACCTTGAAGAAATTAAGACTGAGTTAGAAAAGAAAAATAAAAGAGCAAATGAGCTTGATGATCTTACTGCACAGCTGAGAATTGAATTATCCCAGAAAATCGAAACCATAAATAATTTTGGTAGAGAAATAAGTGAACTGTCCGAAAATGTTAGAAGTAAAGAATCTGAAATACATGAAGAGGACAAACTAATCGTTGAGTTAAATACACTAGTTAGGGATCTACAGGACCAAAATATCCAGTTGGAATCGAAAGTAAAGGAAAATTCAGGCATTAGAAAAGACTTTGAGGAATTAAAAACCACCTTAGATAAGAAAGTTGAAAGAATAAATGATCTTGATAATCTGATTGCCCAATTAAGGGTAGAATTATCCCAAAAAATGGAGACTATAAATAATTTTGCGCGAGAAATAAGTGAACTTTCTGAGAATATTAGAAAGAAAGAATCTGAGATACGCGAACAAGACAAAACAATAATTGAATTAAGCACATTAACTAAGGATCTTCAACATAAAAGCCAGCAGTTGGAGATTAAAATGAAAGAAAATTCAGACCTTAAACAGGATATTAAAGAATTTAAGAACACTTTAAAAGCAAAAAATAAAACGATACAGAATCTGGATGACCTTGTTGCAAAGCTGAAAATTGAATTATCAGAGGCAATTGAGATTAAGAATGAATTTAATACGCTTAAATCTGAGAATGCTTCGATAAACAGTGCAAATAATGATTTAAAGAATGAAAATAGAGAGCTGTCCGAAAAAGTTAAAAATCTTAAAATTCAGATTGGAGAAAATGAAAATAAGATTGATGATTTATTAAAAATTAATAACGAGCTTAATCATTTAAGATTAGAGACAGAAAAACACGTTAAAGTCATTTCGGAAAAAGATAAAATTATTAAGCAGCTGGAAGAACGGTATGAAGCGCTAAGGTTAATGAAATCCGCACAGGTAAAAACACTTGTTTCAAAAAAGGGGAATTATGAAGATGAAATTCTGAAGAAAAATATTCAGATTAATGAACTGATGAATCTTATTCATGAAATACAGAATTCTTTAGAGCATAAAAACCTTGATGATAATCAACAAGCTGGAATAATAGAAAATCAATTACAGAAAATTGATCAGATTAAACTATTAAATGATGTGTCTAACTCAGAATTAAATGACTCAGATATTATAAAAGAGGAAAATGTTTAAGCATGTACCTCCCCCTGTACTGGTAACTAAGAACAAACTCAATCAATGGAGCATTTGGAAAAACTCCCTCAAAAGAATTAATTATGCCTGAGTTTGTTTACGAATCCCAAAGATAGATTTAAGATTTTAAGCCAATGGATACAAAACAATGCCCCGTTGATATTTTATCTATCAACAATGAAATTAAGGAAAATGAATTATTCAAAGGTTTGAATACATTTGATTTGGGCGTCGATAATTTAAACTTAAATATCATTAACCTGAAAACAGGGGAAACACTTTTCCGACAGGGAGATAGAGCAAATTCAATTTTTCTGATCGTTGATGGTGAAATTAACCTGATACATAAACAGAGTTTTGGCAAGACTCACACAAACTTATTTAAGAACAATTTTCTTGGTCATATTGAATATTTCCTAAAAACTGATAGGAATTCCATTGCAATTGCACTTAAGGATTCATGCATTGTAGAACTATCAAAAGAAAATATTGAAACACTTATTTCTCGCGATAAATCATTCTTAAATAATATTAAAAATTCATTCTTCAATCTCGACTCAGCAAGTATCAATCAATTTGAAAATGTTTTTACAGAACTACCCGGCTTGATTGAAAATTCATCAGTTGGATTACCGATTGATACAAAGACAACTGTTGATGAAAAACCACCAAACGCTATTAACAACAAAATATCTAATGAATCGAATTCTCATTTACCAGCTTATGATGCAATTAATCCTAATAAAGTTAAATCGGAGCTAAATAAAACCAGTAACAAATCAAATGGGAAAATGCTCGGCATTGAAAAGACGGCTGAAAATATTGATCTAACAGAAAATGATTTGAAGAGTAAGATTGCCGATCTCAAATTCCAGCTGTCCACAACCGTCGGCAGGTTAATTTTGTATTCCCAACAATTTAATGAGCAGAAGAAGCTGGTTGAATTAAAAGGAAAAGAAAATTTAAATCTTCAGCAAAACATTGCTGAATTAAATAATATTTTAAAAGAGAACAATGACAACATAAACGTTCTTAATAATAAAATCACCCAATTAAAAAATGAACTGTCAGAAGTTAATAAGTTAAAAGAAGAATTTAATTCACCTAAAATAAAGCATATAGCAAATACAGATGAATATAATGAAATAATAAAAGAGAATAGTTTGTTATCGGATCAGATTAAGTCTCTAAAACTTCAAGTTGAAGCACACAAAAATGCCGTTAGCAAGCCGTCATATGACAATGAATTAAACAACTTGAAAACAGAACTTGAAAAGTACAAACGCAGCATCTTTGAAAAAGATAAAATAATTAAAGAGCAAAAAGAAAATATTGAGAATATAGGATTAGTCAATTCCGGAGCATTAAAAGCTATCGTTTCAGTAAAAAATAGTTGTTCTGAAAAGCTGAAAATAAAGGACGATGAAATTGTTGAGTTAAAAGAAAAGTTGAAGTTGATTCAGCAAACATTAGATGAAAAAGTTTTCCTCGAAAATCAGCAAGCTCAAACAATAGATCGGCAGGCACAAAAAATTGCTGAACTTGAATTACCGACAAATGTGATTAAAGAAAAAAGTGACAGCCCAATAACGGTCAAAGAAGAAAAGATTTTAACGGCTGAACTCCCCAAAACAAATTCCGTAGAACAATCTCGGTCAAATGAAAGTGATGAGATTTTCTCCAAATGTAAATTAATAAATATAGCCCCGGTTGATGCATCTTTAACGGATGGAACCTTTGAACATTTCCAGGAAGCCGATATACAAATAATAAATGTAAATCTTTCAAGAGCTACGATGGAGGTAGTAACTATATTTAATGAATTCTTAGATGGAATCATTAGTCGAGAGAAAAATAAAATCATTGTGAACTTATTAGACTGTGAATTTATTGATTCAAGCATACTTGGGGCGCTTGTAAAAAATTTAAAAAAAGCAACGTCATTGGGTGGTGATTTGAGGTTAGTCGGATTTCATCCTGCAGTTCATTCAATGATGGAACTTACAAGAATGCTCCGATTATTCGAATACTTTTCTACATTGGAAGCAGCTATCAGGAGTTTTAAATGACATCTGGTCAGCAATTATTTTGCAAATTACTGATAGCGATATTAGATAGAGTTAGAACCGATGTTTCTGAATAAAATTGGAATAAAAATATTTGGCAATTTGTTCACGAACATCTGTGAATGACTTTGGGGCTAAAAATTATGAAAACAAAAAACGATGAAATTGATATGATGCCAGTTTATCATCAAATCAAAGAAAATGATTTGTTTAAAAGTTCAAACTTCTCCGAACTAGACTTTGGTGATTTGAAATTAGATATCGTTAGTTTGAAAACAGGTGAAATACTTTATCGGCAAGGTGATTCGGCAGACTCAATCTACCTGGTTACTGAAGGCGAAATTAATCTGATAAAAGAGCAAGGATTTGGCAAAACTCACTCATGTCTATCTAAAAATAAGTTTTTTGGTCACGAGGAGTATTTTCTGCAAACAAATAGAGATTCAGTTGCAATTGCGTTAAAGGATTCATGTCTTGTAAAATTATCAAAGGAAAATATTGAAATACTATTTTCTCGGGACAATTCATTTTTAGACAACGTTAAAAATCCGCCAGCTCTCAATTCGACAACTTCAAGCAGTATCCAAAATATTATAAAGGAATTACCGGGCTTACTTGATAAACCATTAGCTGAATTTCCAATAGAACCAAAGACAACTTATGATGAACAATCACTGCAAGACTCTAACAATAATATCTCCTCCGTAGTAGATTCTAAAGTATCAGTTTATAATAAAATTGACCTTAATAAAATCAAGTTTGAGATCAATACAATCCTCAAAAAGTTTAATCAAAACTTATTGTTGCTAGAAGAAGAAAAAAATAAACTAGAATCTCTTAAGACTGCTTATGAGGAAGACAATACGAAACTGCTGGTTGAAATTGAAAAACTGAAAGAGCAGGAGGCTGAATTTATAAGTTTAGATAAAGAGAAAACTGAAATTTTAGGACGTCAGAGTTATCGAATAATTGAGTTGGAAGAAGAAAATACCAGGTTAACTGAAATTGAAACCGGTTATTTGAAGAAGATTGAATTTTTAAATGAACAAGTATCTAAGGATGAAAGCATTATAAAGAGAATTGAGGCAGAAGTAAAAGACAAGCAATCAACAATTGCAAAGCTTGAAATAGATCTTGAGCAGACTAAAAATGTTCTTTCAGATCTAAATAATACCCTGTTAATTCTTACGCGCAAAGCGACTGATAATGAGCAAGTGATAAAGGAACAAAAAACTAAATTGGAAAATTCTGAAAGGAAAATTGAAGCGCTTAATTTGGAATTATCCAAAAAGGAAACACAACTAATAGAACTTAATAAAGTTGTATTAAAAAAGGATGATATAATATCATTACAGATTGAGAATACAAACAGAGTTAAAGCTGATTTAGAGAGAGCAAATAAAGACTTAGAAACTAAAGATATAACGATTGAGACTCAATCAGTAAAGATAAATAAACAAAATACCGAATTGTTGAATTCTGAAAGGAGAATAGAAGAGCTTACTTCGGAATTGTCGGGCAAGGAAACGCACCTAACAGAACT
Organism: uncultured Ignavibacteriaceae bacterium; assembly: GCA_964613805.1. Lineage (GTDB taxonomy): Bacteria > Bacteroidota > Ignavibacteria > Ignavibacteriales > Ignavibacteriaceae > XYD12-FULL-36-8. Next base: position 215,007 of record CAZTJF010000001.1, read on the forward strand.
TCATAAAAATTTGCTGAACAAGAATGATATAATATCATTACAGATTGAGACTACAGACAAAGTTAAAGCAGATTTGGAGAGAGCACAAAAAGATTTAGAGACTAAAGATATAGTGATTCAACGTCAATCAATAAGTATAGAAGAATTACAAAAAAAACTTGATGATCAGAAGGAAAGTGAAAAGAATGGATACGAATATGTCCCTAACCAAGCTAATAGGATTGCGGAATATGAGGATCTATTAAAAAATTCTAAAAGAGAACTGGAGCAGAAAGAAGAAAGTCTAAGTAGATTAAATCATGAATTGCTGGAGAATTCTGAAAAATTATTGGGGAAAGAGACGGAAATTAATCGGCAAAATGAAATAATCACCGAGCTGAAGAATGAAATTGTTGGTTTAAAAAAATCGACCGAAGTCCATTTTAACAGAGAGAAGGAGTTCGAGAAGAATATTGCTGATCTTGAATTTCATCTTTCGAAAGCTAACAGTAAATTAATCTCGATCTCTGAGCAAGATAATGAAAAACTCAAACTGATCGAAATTAAAGAAAAAGAAAATGCAGAATTACACGTAAATATTAAGGAGATAAGTAATTCCTTAAATGAAAAAAATAATAGAATAAACGAGCTTGATGAATTTATTACACAACTGAAGAATGAATTATCAGAATCATATAAATTAATAGAAGAATTTAATTCAATTAAGTTAGACCTGACTGCCAAAACCGATTCCCTCAGAGAATTAGAAAATGAAAATGCTGATTTGCGTGGACAGATTAATGACCTCAAACTCCAGAATTATGAAAAAGAAAAAAAGAGCAATTTAGTATTTAGACTTAATGAAGAATTAGAAAAATTAAAATCAGAAGAAATAAAACGCAAGACTGTTGGTAATGAAAAAGATAAACTGATCGAAGATCAAAAAGAACAAATTAAAAAAACAAGTTTATCTAATTCCGAATTGTCTGTGGCTCTCGCCTCAGTAAAGAATAATTTAGAAGAGGAGCTAAAAAGCCGGGATAATCAAATTGTTGAGTTAAAGCAAAAGCTTTCTAATGTTCAAAATAATTTAGATGAAAATTTATGTTCAGAGGATCAGTATCTCAGAACAATTGAAAACCAAGCACAAAAAATTGCTGAACTTAAATTATTGTTGAACGAATCAACTGAATCCAAAAATAATTCTAACAAAAATATCAGAGAAGAAAAGTTTGTCTCCCCAATTTCTGACAGCACTAATGTCGATAAACCAGGGAAACCGCACGACAATAGCGATATATTCTCCAAAAGTAAACTGGTAGATCACAGCGCTTATAATTCATCAATTATGGATGGTGATCTTGAACATTACGAATATTTTGACTTAGATATAATTAATGTAAATCTGTATCGAGCTACCATGGATATAGCATTTGCGTTTAATAAATTATTGCAGAGGATAATTAGTACAGAAAGAAATAAAGTCATAGTAAATCTTTCAAATTGTGAATTTATTGATTCAAGCATAATAGGTGCACTTGTTAATAATCTAAAAAAAGCAACGTCAGTTGGTGGCGATTTGCGATTGGTCGGTTTCCATCCTTCGGTTAATTCGATGCTCGAACTTACCAGAATGAAGAGGGTGTTTGAATCCTTTAAAACTATTGAAGAAGCAATAAAAAGCTTTGATTGATTTTGTGAAAATTATTTTTAAGCTGTTTTCAGATGATAACCGCTCCTTGTGCAAAAATATTGGCATTCAATGTTAAATGAAAAGAAAAAAATACTTGTCATTGATGATGATATTACCATTCTTAAACTTATTAAGCATCACTTACTAAAAAACAATTATGATGTTTTCGAAGCAAAGAATGCTGTTGAGGGACAAGAGCATCTAAACCAAACACACATAGATTTGGTACTTTGTGATGTTAATATGGAAGGAACAGACGGATTTACATTTTGCAAAACTGTGCGTGCCGAAGAAAATTATAAAGTGCTTCCATTTATTTTTGTCACCGCTCGAAATAGTTATGAAGATAAATCGAAAGCTCTTGAAGTTGGCGGCGATGAACTCATTACTAAACCTTTTGAAATTCCCGATCTTCTGTTAAGAATAAGTACTTTATTGAGAAGAGCTGACATATATAAAGTTCACGGTACAAAAAAAAACTTAGCCGAATCATTTTCGAAGCAGATTCCCAAAATATTATTGGTTGATGATGATCCCTCACTTACACGGTTATTTTCGCATTCTTTTAAAAAAGAAAACTTATATTGTGAGGTAGCTCATTCTGTCGAAGAAGGGTTAATGATTGCAAAAGCTTCACGACCAGACGTCATTATTTCTGATGTAATGATGCCAGATGTTGATGGTTTTACTTTCCGGAAAAAACTACTCGAAGATCACCAGCTTAGAACAATACCATTCATTTTCCTTACATCAAAAAGCAATGAAAAAGATATGTTAGATGGTTATGATTTGGATATTACTGATTACGTTCTTAAAACATCCGGCACTAAACTAGTAGTTGCAAAAGTTTCTGCTATACTGAATAGTTTAGGTAAAGAGAGAGAAAAAATTGTATCCGAATTAAACTCAGCCGTTGATAATTTGAGAGTGAAAGTTGTTCCCGATAAAAGCCCTGAATTTGGAAATTTTATAATTAAGCAATGGCATCAACCGTTTCAGGGAATTCCCGGCGGGGACTTCATTGACTATTTTCAGTTAAATGAAGATAACCTTGCAATTATTCTTGGCGATGTAATGGGGAAAAAATGGGGTGCATGGTATTTTACTTTTGCCTATGCGGGTTATGTTAGAAGTTCGGTAAGAATGGTTCTTCAAAATACTGAAGACTTTGTCCCGAGTAAAATTCTTCAGCAAGTTAATAAATCGGTTTACCAGGATTCAAAGGTATCTGAAGTATTCACGACCCTGTCAATAGTAATTCTGAATAAAACAAATCATTCACTCAAATACTCCGGTGCCGGTGATCTTCCTTTAATATTCAAAGAAGGCAGTTCAAATAAAATCGAAAGTTTATCTACTAATGGATCATTGCTGGGTTTTAAGGAGGACGGAAGTTTCGAAGATGTTACTAAAACTTTAAAGAATGGGGATTCGGTTTTCATGCTTACCGACGGCATTATGGAATCACGAAGCCCGTCAGGGCAACCATTTGGATCGAGTAAATTTCCTCAAATATTAAAAGAAACTAATTCACACGAAGATGACTTTAATAAAGTTAAGCTTGAATTCGAATCATTTACTCGTGGGCAATTTGAAGATGATGTAAGCATGATCAACATAAAACTGCTTTAATTTTCACTTCATCTTAATTCTTCATAATTTCTTAACATTGCATGTGATCCAAATCATATCCACATCCTTTCATTTTAATTATATTTGTTAATAAAAATGGAGGGTGGTATGAAACAAAAAACAATCACAAAAAAAATATTAGATAGCTCTAATCTACTTCACAATATCAGTTCAATTAGGCAATCTTTGCTGAACTCACTCAAGCAAGGGTTATTTGCTTTTTTGTCAATGTTACTTTTATTGGAATTGCTCAAAAATGCACAGAGCATCATTCATGGAAAGCAGTTGAAGGTCATTGATGCAATGGATGTCGCAATCGCCTTGCTTGGATTCCTATTAATTTTTTTGGGGAATCTATTAAAAAGGATTTACGGTAGAGTATAGAAAACAAAAATTATTTATCGATCTCAGCGCTGGCTTGAAGTTTTTCAGTTCTGTCAGCTAATTTTAGCTGTTCGATTAGTTCGCTCAAATCTCCTTCTATTATATTTGAAAGGTTATAGAGGGTTAAACCGATTCTATGATCTGTTACTCTATTTTGGGGAAAGTTATATGTTCTAATTTTATCACTTCTGTCACCGCTGCCAACCATATTTTTTCTTTTTGCAGACATTTCATCACTCTGCTGCTTGGCTTTTATATCGTAAAGTCTTGCGCGTAAAACTTTCATCGCCTTCTGGCGATTTTTTAACTGTGATCTTTCATCCTGACATTGAACAACTACACCTGTTGGAAGATGAGTTATTCTAATTGCGGTTTCAACTTTGTTTACATTTTGCCCGCCAGCACCTCCGGAACGAAATACATCAATTTTAAGTTCGCTCGGATTTATTTCAATTTGGACGTCTTCGACTTCAGGTAAAACTGCAACTGTGGCTGCTGATGTATGGACTCTGCCGCTGCCTTCAGTTTCCGGTACACGCTGTACTCTGTGGACGCCGCTTTCAAATTTAAGATCACTGAAAACTCTTTCCCCAATTACTGATAAAACCACTTCCTTGATTCCGCCCAGACCTGTTTCGCTTATATCAATTAATTCCATCTTCCAACCTCTAACTTCTGCATAACGGGAATACATTCTGAACAAATCACCTGCAAAAAGTGCGGCTTCTTCACCGCCAGTTCCTGCTCTGATCTCCATTATAACATTTTTATCGTCGTTGGGATCCTTTGGAATTAAAAGAATTTTTATTTCTTCTTCCATTGAGTCTTTTCTTAACAGCAATTCTTTTAGTTCAGCATTTGCAAAGTCAGTCAATTCTTTATCAGATGATGAATCAATTATCTCTTTATTCCCCTCGATATTTGAGATTAGCTGCTTGTAGTTTTCATAAGCTGTTACAATTTCGGTAAGATTTATTCTTTCTCTGCTAAGATTAATGATCTTCTCTCGGTTATTTTGATTTGCCGGGTCTGACAATTCTTCATTCACCTGGTCAAATCTGTCTTTAATTCTTCTAAGTTTTTCTAATAAGTTCATAATTCTTGCACAAAATTCGAGAGCAAATATACGAAAGCAGGTATACATATTCTAAGGATATTGAGACAGCTTTGAATAGCATAAATAAAAAGAAAGCCCGACAGGGAGCATTGCCGGACTTATCTAATCGGGAAGGTCTATACAATTAGTGTCTTTGTGTTATCGTCGTTCTTCCCTTTTTATGTTTTATTGAACTTAGCATCCATCAATATAAACCCAACAAAAGTCAAAAAAGTTCATGGAACGATTTTTAATAAATTCTCATGCTGGATAGTAAAAGAATTATTTGATTTGGGACATTCGTTTCAGCTGCCAATTAAAATGATGCAGTGATTGATATATTGCATAGTATTTTCTAATTATATTTTGTTAAGGATAAAAAAGAAATATGAAACCAACTCTAATTATTATATTATCAATTATTTTAATTATGAATTCCAAACCACAAACCGAGGAAATAGACTTACTTTTTTCTGACTACAATCAGAATCAATGCTCCGGCGCTTCAGTTCTTATTTCTATTAGTGGACAAATCGTTTTTGAAAGATCATACGGTTTTGCAAACCTTGAAGATAAAATCGAAGTTGAACCGAAAACGAACTTTCGTTTAGCATCTGTTACCAAGCAATTTACAGCTGCCGCAATTCTAATTTTGGTTCAGAAAGGATTTTTTACCACAAACACAAAGCTTACTGATGTTTTTGAGGATTTTCCGGATTACGGTAATAAAATAACTATAAAGAATTTATTAAATCATACTTCCGGTTTGATAGATTATGAGGATTTGATTCAAGATACAGCAACATTTCAAGTTAAGGATGCAGATGTGTTAAGAATGATGTATGGAGTTGATTCAACTTACTTTGAACCCGGAACGCAATTCAAATACAGTAATACAGGATATGCTTTGCTCGCTATGATAATTGAAAAAATCAGCGGGAAGTCTTTTGCTCAATTCCTTGATGAAAATATTTTCAAACCTCTGGGAATGAACAACACAGTTGCACACGAGGAAGGAAAATCAGTTATTGAGCATAGAGCATTTGGTTATGAAAGAACTGATTCGGGATGGATAAAAAAAGATCAAAGCATTACAAGTGCAGTTTTAGGAGACGGTGGCATATACTCGAATGTTGAGGATTTATTTAAGTGGGAACAATCACTTTATACAAGTAAAATTTTATCAGATGATTTCCGAAATCAGGCAACGACAAGAGTCCGATTAAACAATGGCGAAGAGGTTGATTACGGTTGTGGCTGGCATTTAAAATTGTATAAGGGTGAAGTAATTGTCTATCATACTGGAAGCACGCAGGGATTTCGAAATGTAATTTATCGCGTTCCTTCAAAAAATTTCTGTGTAATTATTCTGACAAATAGAAATGAAGGTGAACCGGAGAAGATTGCTGATAATATTTTTGAGATGTGTTTCAAAAATTGAATTGTGATTATTCTATCTCACCAGCATTAATTTTTTAATTGCCGAAAAGTTTTCAGTAATCATTTTGTAAAAGTAAACTCCGCTTGGCAGATCGCCAGCGTTAAAATTTACTTTATAACTGCCGGGTTCCTTTACTTCATCGAAGATAGTTTTTACTTCATTGCCCAGGATATCGTAAAGTTTAATCAGTACAAGCGAATTAACCTCTGTCCCAATCGGGACTGAAAACTCAATGGTTGTTGATGGATTAAATGGATTAGGATAGTTCTGCTTTAATTCGTAACTGTGTTGCGGAGTCAGAAAATCATAATCAATTGAGGTCGGAGCTTTTCTGTCAAATTTGTAAACAGTACTACCCATCGCATAACCAACAGAATCGTTGAGCATACGAAATCTATTCACCCTATATCCAAAACCCGCATTATGCCATGTTTCGCCGCCATCAGTCGTTTCATAAGTTGTGTACGTACTATTGCCGCCCGCCCAACCAAGCGTATCATTTGCAAATCCCATCCCCTGCACATAGTAATTAACATTAGTAAAACGTTTTTCGAACCAAGTTTGTCCTCCATCAATCGTTTTAATAAAGTTAGTGGGTGAACCGGAATTTCGCTGTAAGGAAACATATCCTACATTTTCACTTGGGAAATCTATCTTCCAGCACCATTCGCCCAATTGTGATGAAGTGAAGACATTCGTCCAAGAAATGCCGCCATCAGTTGTGTATAAAATTATTCCATTTGAATTTTGATTTGGAGATCCATTTCCGCCAACTATAAATCCAGTATCAACAGAAGTAAAATGTATGTCCATTAAATCAACTGCATATTGCTGCATGTTTTTCGTTGACCACGATAATCCCTTATCTGTGCTTTTAAGGAAGTAAACAGGACCACGAACTCTGCCAACACCGTAAATTGCAGAATCGTTGATTACACTTAGTCCACAAACACCTCTTGGTTTCGTTCCAACGAAATTATTTATAGGGTTCCAAGAAACACCGCCATTTGTTGTTCTGTAAATCAAGTTTGTGTCAGTCTGTCCTCCAAATTCATCTGTTCCCAGATTGCCAGCAACCCCGTGAAGCGAATCTAAGAACCCAACTGATCTAAAATAGATTGTACTTTTGTCAAATTGCTTAATCCAAGAATTACCTCCATCTGAAGTTTTCCAAATTTGTCCATTTCCATTAACAACCCACCCAAGGTTTTCATTTATAAAATATCCGTCATCGTGTCTTGGACCACTTGGAGCATTAGGTAAAGATTGCCAGGTTGGTTGTGCAAATACGCAGCACAACATCTGCAGCCAGGAATAAATGATAATGCAAATAATGTTTTTCAAACCTTCTCCAAATAAATGATATAACAATATTGACTTAAAAATGTTATAGTTCAGCATTGTTTCATGGTTATTATAGAAAGATTTTTTTTATTAACCAACTTAATGTTGAACTTTTGTTTTTACATTGCGGCACATTTAAGAAATTTAGTTTGTTATGCAAAGAGTAATTTTATTTCTTAAATTTCCATATAAAATTAATTGAAAAGAATTTGATTTAATGAAAAAGTTTGATATTCCTGATTTTTATAGAAGTTCTATCATCTCTAAGATCAAACAGTATCGAAACCTTAAAGATCCACGAAAAAAGGATTTAACTCCACTTGAATTGGATTTTGGGTCGATTAGATTTTTTATTCCACGTCATTTTGGTTTTTGTTATGGCGTTGAGAATGCTATTGAGATTTCCTACAAGACAATTGAGCATAATCCCGATAAAAGAATTTTTCTTTTAAGCGAGATGATTCACAATCCGAAGGTAAATGCGGATTTGCAAAATAGGGGAGTGAAATTTTTGATGGATACTTCGGGCAAAAATCTAATTGATTGGTCGGAACTAAGTAAAGATGATATTGTTATTATCCCGGCTTTCGGCACCACTTTAGAAGTTCAAAAGAAACTTGAAGAAATTGGTATAGCTGCCTATGAGTACAATACAACATGTCCGTTTGTTGAAAAAGTTTGGAATCGCTCATCACAGCTTGGCAAAGAAGATTTTACAATCATTATTCATGGCAAACATTATCATGAAGAAACAAGAGCTACTTTTTCGCATAGCAAGACTCATAGCCAATCACTGATTGTAAAGAACCTGGATGAAGCAAAATTTCTTACAGAATTTATCTTGGGTGAGAAAACCAAACAGGATTTCTATTCATTCTTCGATGGAAAGTATTCGGAAGGATTTGATCCCGTTAAGGATTTGGAAAAAATTGGAGTTGTAAATCAGACAACAATGCTTGCAACAGAAACCGAAGAAATTGCAGAGCTGCTTAAGGAGGCGATGATAAAAAAATATGGAGAAGATAATTTGGGTTCGCATTTTGCCGATACCAGAGATACACTTTGCTACGCAACTTATGATAATCAAGAAGCAACATACGGTTTACTTCAAAGTCATGCTGATTTTGCAATTGTTGTCGGAGGTTACAACAGCTCTAACACGAGTCACATTGTAGAGCTTTGTGAAGAACAATTACCAACATATTTCATTTCATCTGCTGAGAAAATAGAATCGCGATTCAAAATCTATCATTTCGATATTCACAGAAAAATTGAAAAGATAACTAACGATTTTATCCCTCAGACAGATAAAGTTGGAATTCTTCTTACCAGCGGAGCTTCCTGTCCAGATTCAGTTGTAGATGAAGTGCTGAAGAAATTTCATTCATTCTTTCCAAACACAAAATATATTGAAGAAGTTTTAAAAGAAGCTTTGAAAGATTGAATGAATGGACTTTATTGAAGTGCTTCTTCTAGAACATTCCACCAATCATAATTGATGATGTGAACAATATCGAATATCATCACTCCATTTGTTTTTGCAAGACACATTTTCATTGCTTTCTTAAATTGTTCGGGATGATCTTTATACTGTTCAACATACAAACCTCCAATAATTGGTACAGCATTCATGACAACTTCATTAGCAATTTCTGCCGAGCCCTCAACTGAATACCAATATTCTTTTTCCTGTCCCATTCCAGCTTCCGATCGTTTATTAATATCAGCATTCAGGTCAAGAACCTCTTCTTTAGTCACTTCAAAAAAGTAATTACCGGAAACGAATAAGTCGAGAAGTTCTGCATAACCGAAATTTTTATATGTATCTGTTGCCCAATCATAATCAAGATGAGGATCATAATTTTTACTTGCCCAATTCACTCCAACTTCATAATAAACAGGATACCAAGCACCAGCATAATCACCAAAAGAAATTTCTGGATTTATTTCTTTCACCAGCTTACGAGCTTTTTTGAAGAATTCATAAATAATTGAGGCACGCCATTCAAGCCATTGATTGTAATATTTCCCGTGTTTTCTAACAGAGATTTTATTGTCACCTTTTTCCCATTTGTAAATATCCTCTGGAAAATTTTCAATTTTGTTTTCTAAAAACTTTTCAAATAAACTTTTTGATTCCAAACTAAAATCTGCTTCGATACCATCAAATCTTACCCTATCCAAAATAATTCCATTTAACTTTGGAAATAATTTCACTACTTCAGCTATGATCGAGAGTTCATAATCTTGCACCTCAGCAATTGCAGGATTAAGCATTGCCGAGTATTTATGTTTTAGGTTTGTGATTGGAACGAAACCGGAATCTGTATAATTAATAGATTGCCAATCAGCATCTTCATCATATACAATTCCCCGATCAAAAAAATTGTGACCTCCCACAAAAACATTCAGTGAGACCTGGATTTTTAAGTTCCGTTTGTGAGATTCTATAATAAAGAAATTTAAGTAATCAAGTTCCCCGCTTCTATAAAATCCTTTCCACTTCTTCATGGTTGGTGCTATCTGACTTTTATAAAGCACTTCACCTGTGATTGGTTTTATATCAATAACAACATCGGTAAATCCAAGTTGTTTTGCTTTATCTAAATAAAATGTGATTGAATCTTCATAACTAAAACGTTCAAAGTTTGCAGTTGCGTCAATCCAAAGAATTTTAGCTTTATCAGCATGGATGACGAGTTGAGCAAATAGAACAAAAAACAGTAATAATTTTAGTTTCATTTTAATCTTTTTTGTGCAAAATATTATGATAGAATTTCAACCAATAATTTTCAGTGTTGCCGTTAAGGTCACCGCAAAAATACGATTAAAAATATTGAACGTGTACAAAGGTATTTCATTTGTTAATCAAAAGTGTATTCGGTAATTTTGTTCGCTTTAATTCAAAAATCAACAAAATTTTAATATGCGCGCAGTTATTCCTGTCGCTGGAATAGGCACACGGCTCAAGCCGCACACATACACAACACCGAAAGTTTTACTTAACGTTGGGGGTAAACCAATGTTAGGTCACATTCTTGATAAACTTTTGGAAGAAAAAGTTTACAAGGCAACATTTGTTATTGGTCATTTGGGCGATCAAATAAAAGAGTATGTTGTGAATGAATATCCTTCTGTACAAGCTGATTTCATTGTACAAGAAAAAATGGAAGGGCTTGGTCATGCAATTTACACTGCCATACCGACGTTTGATGACAAAGAAATTTTTATAATTCTTGGCGACACGGTTTTTGATGTCTATTTGAAAGATGTTTTTAAGAATAAACAATCTGCTTTGGGAGTTAAAAAAGTTGACGATCCGAGCCGTTTTGGTGTTGCTGTATTAGAAAATGGTTACATCAAAAAGCTGATTGAAAAACCAACGACTCTTGTTTCGAATTTAGCATTGGTTGGACTTTACTACATCTCAAAAGCAGATGCATTGGTTAAAAGTTTGAATAACCTTGTCAAAAAAGATATTAGAACAAAAGGTGAACTTCAATTGACCGATGCTCTTCAAATGATGCTTGATGATGGTGAAAAAATTAAAACATTTGATGTAAATGGTTGGTATGACTGCGGAAAACCGGAAACACTTTTATCTACAAACAGATTTTTGCTGGATCAAAAAAGTGTGACCAAAAAATTCGATAATGTTGTCATTAATCTTCCGGTTTTTATTGCTGGAGATGCTAAGATTGAAAACTCGGTAATCGGTCCTTATACAACAATTGATAAAGGATGCATAATTAAGGAAAGTGTGATAAAGAACTCAATTGTTGGGGCAAGTTCGCAAGTTAGCAAAGCAATGCTGAACAATTCCATTATTGGTAATAATACTATTGTTAAAGGTGCATTCAAACGGCTAAATATTGGCGATTCAACCGAAATAGATTTTTATTAGTATTTATTAAATAAAAAAGGTAGAAACAAATTATGTCCTTTCTCTTCACATCTGAATCCGTTTCCGAAGGTCATCCCGATAAAATATGTGATGCAATTTCCGACAGTGTTCTCGACGCAATTTTTGAAAAAGATCCCAAAGCAAGAGTAGCATGCGAAACTTTCGTTACAACCGGTTTGGTTCTTGTTGGTGGTGAAATCACAACAACAGCTTACATTGATGTGCCTGAAGTTGTTAGAGAAACAGTAAGAAAAATTGGTTATACAAGTGCTGATTATAAATTTGATGCTGATTCATGCTCAGTTCTTAATGCAATTCACTCGCAGTCTCCTGACATTTCGATGGGAGTTGATAAAGGCGGTGCCGGCGATCAAGGATTAATGTTCGGTTATGCTTGCGACCAAACTCCAGAACTTATGCCAATGCCAATTATGTATGCTCATAAGCTGGTTAAAAAATTGGCTGATATCAGAAAAAAAGATAACGGATTGATGCCTTATCTCCGACCCGATTCAAAATCTCAGGTTACAATTGAATATGATGGCAAAAACAAACCAATACGCGTTGATACAGTTGTGGTTTCAACCCAACATGATGCTGATGCTAAGCAAAAAACTATAAAAGAAGATGTAATTGAAAACGTAATTAAGGAAGTCATTCCCAAAAAATTTCTTGATAATAAAACCAGGTACTTTGTTAATCCAACAGGAAGATTTGAAATTGGCGGACCACACGGAGACAGCGGTTTAACCGGAAGAAAAATTATTGTTGATACTTACGGCGGATGGGCGCCTCATGGCGGCGGCGCTTTTTCGGGTAAAGATCCTTCCAAGGTTGATAGAAGCGCTTCTTATGCGGCAAGGCATATAGCTAAAAATGTTGTTGCAGCAAAATTGGCTGCTGAATGCCTTGTTCAAGTGGCATACGCAATCGGTGTGGCTGAACCTGTTTCAGTTTATGTAAATACTTACGGAACTGGAGTAATTCCTGATATAGAAATTTCCAAAATGATTAAGAGGGAAGTTGATCTAACTCCGAAAGGAATAATTACCAGATTGAACTTGTTAAGACCAATTTACAGCAACACTGCTGCTTATGGTCATTTTGGGCGTAAAGAAAAAGAATTTAGTTGGGAACATTTAGACCTAGTTCCATTGTTTAGGAAGTACGCATAAAATATTTTAGAATAAAAAAAGGTGAGTAAAAAATGACGCAAGTATTAGAAAAAACTAAAGTCAAGAAGTTAAATTATAAAGTGAAAGATATTTCCTTAGCTGAATGGGGGAGAAAAGAAATCAAATTAGCTGAAGCTGAAATGCCGGGATTGATGGCAATCAGAAAAGAATTTGGTTCAAGCAAACCACTTAAAGGTGCACGAATTGCCGGCTGCCTTCACATGACTATACAAACCGCAGTCTTGATTGAAACATTAAAAGAACTTGGTGCCGATGTTCAATGGTCATCATGCAATATTTTTTCAACGCAGGATCATGCTGCTGCAGCGATTGCTGCCGCCGGCGTTCCAGTATTTGCATGGAAAGGTGAAACTCTTGAAGAATATGATTGGTGCATCGAACAAACATTATATTTTGGTGAGGATAAAAAACCTTTGAACATGATTCTTGATGACGGTGGCGATCTCACAAATCTTGTGCTCGATAAATATCCCGAATTAGTTTCCGGAATCCGTGGAATAAGCGAGGAGACAACTACCGGAGTTCATCGCTTGTATGATAGAATGAAAAATGGAACACTGCCTGTTCCTGCAATTAATGTTAATGACTCAGTAACAAAATCTAAGTTTGATAATAAATATGGATGCCGCGAATCATTGGTAGATGCACTTCGCAGAGCAACTGACTTGATGATGGCTGGAAAAGTTGCTATTGTAGCTGGATTTGGTGATGTAGGCAAAGGTTCAGCAGAATCTTTAAGCAATTCAAATGTTAGAGTTATTGTAACTGAGATTGATCCTATCTGTGCACTTCAAGCAGCAATGAGCGGTTATGAAGTGAAGAAAATGATTGATGCAATTCCCGAAGCGGATATAATTGTCACAGCAACAGGTAATCTAAATGTCATAAACGAAAAGCATTTTAAGTTGATGAAAGATAAAGCTGTAGTTTGTAACATCGGTCATTTCGATAATGAAATTGATATAGTTTGGCTTAATAAAAATTTTGGTCACACTAAAGACACAATTAAGCCGCAGGTTGATAAATATACAATTGATGGAAAAGAACTTATTGTCCTAGCAGAAGGCAGATTAGTTAATCTTGGTTGTGCAACCGGTCATCCTTCATTTGTGATGTCAAATTCATTTACTAATCAGACTCTTGCACAGGTTGAGCTTTGGTCAAATCCTGGTAAGTACGAAAACAAAGTTTATGTTCTTCCGAAGCATCTCGATGAAAAAGTTGCCAAGCTTCACTTGCAGAAACTTGGAGTTGAATTAGATGAGTTGACAGAAGAGCAAGCAAAGTATATTGGTGTGCCGGTCAAAGGTCCTTTCAAACAGGATTATTACAGATACTAGAAACCCATATAATACTTCTATCGAAGGGCTTGACTTACATCAAGCCCTTTTTGTTTTAAAGAAGAAATAATATATCCCTTCACCCCGCACAATTAAGACCTTAGTAACTTTCAACGCAAAAAAGGATTCAACCTTATCACACTATTCAATTCGGTGAATCTTACTTTTACTGGTTGGATAAGGTGAGAAGGTCGAGATTTTTTTCTGAACCATTTTACTAAGGTCAATCCCGATTGAATTCAAATTTGTAATCGACAACTATATAAGTAATAATTTTAGGTAAGTCAGCTTCTGCAAGGTTAATAAGACGAATCCAGTTCCTAACGCATGACTTAATAATCAAAGGAACTGGGTTTGTCTACTTAAGCAAATCCTTCAAAGCATCATCTAAACTTTCAAACTTGAATTTGAAGCCATGATTTATAAGTTTTTTGGGAACAGCTCGCTGACTGGATATAATTGCCGATGCTGCTTCACCAAGAAAAACTCGCAGAGCAAATTCTGGTACTTTAAAGATTGATGGCCGATTCAAAACTCTGCCTAAAGTTTTTGCAAACTCATTCATTCTTACATTTTCTGGACTAACAACGTTAACTGATTCTGATATTTCAGCATTATCGAGAATGAATAAATATATGTTCACAAGATCGTCAATGTGAATCCACGGGAACCATTGTTTGCCATTTCCCAAAGCTCCACAGATAAAAAGATTGAATGTTTGTAAAAACTTTGCCAATGCACCGCCTTTGTTGCTAAGGACGATTCCCTGTCTAAGCATTGATGTTCTGATTCCAATTTCATTAGCTTTCTCAGTTTCCCGTTCCCAAATATCACAGACATGAGCAAGAAAATCTTCACCTAATATTGATTTTTCAGTCAGGATTTCATCACCTCTTGACCCGTAATAACCGATGCCTGAAGAACTAATAAATACTTTTGCTTTACTTTGAGAATTTCTTAAACCAGAAACCAGATTTCTTGTAGAAAGCTCTCTACTTTCGATTATGATTTTTTTATATCCATCTGTCCATCTTTTGCCAAACAAATTAGCGCCAGCTAAGTGGATAACTGCATCTTGATCCATGAGGGAATCTTGCCACTGGATAGGATTTTTATAATCCCATCTTACATATGAAAGTTTATTTCCTAAAATCTTTTTAGCTGATTCAATGCTGCGTGTGAAGACAGTAACTTCATCTCCACGGTTGATAAGCGCATTACAAAGCTCAATTCCAATTAATCCTGTTGCACCGGTAATAATTATTTTTTTACTCATAGAAAAATCCTAATAAAAAGGCGACCTTGTCGATCGCCTAATTGGATGAACAACACTTAGTTATATTAAATATTCAAAATATCATTGTAAAGAATAAATGCCATTAGGAGAAGAAGTAAAACAAATCCAACATTTTGAATTGCCACTTTAACTTTGACAGGTATTTCTCTTTTAAAGATTGATTCAATCAGAATTATCACCAAATGTCCGCCATCCAGGACAGGGAATGGCATTATGTTGATGATAGCTAAACTCAAACTTAGCAATGCAAGAAAATAAAGGAAACTTAAAATTCCCGAGTCGGCAGACTTTGCTGCAAACTGAGCAATCTTAATTGGTCCGCCGAATGCCTTGCCGAATTCAATGTTGCCGCTAATTACTTTTCCAATCATTCGAAAGGTAAGTTCGGTCATTCTATTAATCTCAACAGCAGCAAGATAAAAAGATTCAAAGAAGCCGTGAGTTTTTAATTCCACAGGTCCAGTATAACTCTGCATTATAAAAACTCCGATAGTACCTTCAGCACTTGGAGTGACACTTAAATTGACTGTGTCTTGCCCACGAATTACAGTGAGAGAAAGTGTTTTTTCGGGATTTGAAGAAATTAGCTCAATTGCCTGCTGTCTCAATCGAATGGGATTATCATTTAATTTAAGGAAAACATCGCCGCGCTCTATTCCGGCTTTACTTGCCGGGGAATTTGGTAAAACACTATCTATACTTGCTAAACTTAACCCTTCTGGTATAAGTAAAATTTTATCGGGTTGTTCCGGGATTTTACTTCGAGGGATATCAACCTCAACCAAATTATTATTTCGGTTAATTTCAAATGTGACATCCTCGCCAATCGTGCTGATATAAATGGCATTTGTTACTTCCTGCCAGTTGGAAACAATATGTTTATTTATCGAAATTATTTTATCATTTGATTTGAATCCTAAAGAATCAGAAAGACTACCTGGAAGTACTTCGCTGACAGTCGTAGTTTTCCAATATTCTTTTTCCTGGAAAAAATTTGCTCCCCAAAAGATTAACCAAGCAAGGATAAGATTCATCAAAACGCCGGCAGTGATAACAAAAACTTTTTTTGGAAGAGATTTAGAGCGAAACTCGTAAGGTTTTGGCGGCTGATTAAGTGCTTCAGTATCATAACTTTCATCAACCATTCCGGCGATTTTTACATAACCGCCTAATGGTAAAAGACATAATCTGTAATCTGTATTTCCTTGTCCATCAAAGTCTTTTGGAAGTTCACCAAAACTGAAACCTGATAATTTATTCCAGCCGAACAATCTTTTTCCAAATCCGATGGCAAAAACGTCAGCACGCATACCGCTAAGTTTTGCCGCTGCAAAATGTCCAAACTCATGTACAAAAACCAAGATTGCGATTGTTATCGCAAAATAAATGATGTAATCCATTAAGAAATTTACTCCGAATAATTATAATTGAGCTGCAGCTTCTCGTGCAAGCTTATCACATTCAAAAATAGTTTCAATATCGGGTGATTTATGATTTTCTATTTTATCGAGTGTTTTATTTATTAAAGAAGGAATTTGTGTGAATCCAATATCTCCCTTTAAAAATCTGTCAACAGCGACTTCATTAGCCGCATTCAGAACGCATGGTGCTGTGCCGCCTGTTTCCAGCACTTCGTAAGCTAATTTAAGGCATTCAAATTTTTTCATATCAGGTTCAAAAAAACTCAAAGTGTTAATTTTAGGCAAATTTGTTTTCTGATTACTTGATTCTAATCTCTCCGGATACCCAAGTGCATATTGAATGGGCAGTTTCATATCAGGTAATCCCATTTGTGCCTTAATCGAACCATCAATAAATTCTACCATTGAATGAATTATTGACTGCGGATGGATCACCACTTCAATTTTTTCTTTAGGGAGATTAAACAACCAATGTGCCTCGATTACTTCCAATCCCTTGTTCATCATTGATGCAGAATCAATTGTAATCTTATTTCCCATTTTCCAAGTTGGGTGATTTAATGCATCTTTAACTGTCACATTTTCGAGTTCTTGCTTATTAAGATGCAGAAATGGCCCGCCAGATGCAGTTAAAATTATTTTATTAACGGACCGGACATCTTCACCGACAAGACATTGATAAATTGCACTATGTTCCGAGTCAACAGGAATTAATTCTACATTAAACTTTTTGCAAAGTTCTGTGACTAATTCACCGCCAACAACTAAAGTTTCTTTATTAGCTAATGCAATCCTTTTTCCTCTTTTTATTGCCTCTAAAGTTGGAGATAATCCAGCAAACCCAACCATTGCACCAAGCAAAATGTCATAGTCGAGTTTGGCAGCAACAGAAATTAATCCATCGATTCCCGAAAGAACTTCACACTTAACGGTTAATTTTTTTCGTAATTCGTTAGCAAGCTTTTCATCTTTTACTACAACAACCGACGGTTTGAACTCATAAATTTGCGGTTCAAGCAAATCAATACGGGTATTTACAGTCAGAGCGGTAACACTAAATCTGTCGGGAAACTGTCTTATTACATTTAGAGTATTTACACCAATTGAACCGGTAGAACCTAAAATCAGAATATTTTTCATCGTAATGTATTTAATGAGGTTCAAAACTAACTAAGATGACTTTCTTTAGCAATGTAATTTTAAACTTGACAATCTCATCCACTAAGCTAAAAAATAATTTTTGGCACTTTTATGTCCCCGCTTATACTATTGGAATGATTGTTATCATGGTTCCATTGAAAAGATTCAAAGAACAATAACCAAAACATTCAACCATTTATTCATTTAAAAAGCTAAAGTAGGAGTTTATATGAGAAATAATTCTATCCTTTATCTTGTTTTGTTTTTATCAGTTAATGTTGGCGAAGCATTGTCGCTTCCACGTTTTGCATTGAAAGAAAACAGTTCATGCATTGATTGTCATGTAAATCCGACTGGGGGAATAATTCGCAACCGGGGAGGATGGTCTTACAGTAAAAATATGATGGCGACGGTTTCCCCGCGAAGCGATTTTGAAATGAGCAATAAAATCAGCGAGAACATTCAATTTGGATTTGATGTTCGGGGTCAATATCTACTGCAAACAACAGATTCAACAAAGAAAACCGATTTCCAGAGAATGAATGGTTCGCTTTATACTAATGTGGATTTATCGGATGATATCTCTGCTGTAGCCCGATATGATTTTATTCAAAATATTTGGGAAGGTTATGGTATTGCACATTTGATTCCCGAGGTGCTTTATGTAAAAGGTGGAACTTTTTCTCCCAATTTTGGAATTCGTATTGATGATCACACCGCTTACACAAGGGGCGGAGATTTCGGATTGCTATTTACCAGCGGCATAAAACAGGGTTTGATTTACAATCCCTCTTATGTCGAATCAGGAGTTGAAGTTGGTGTGAATATTCTTGAAAAGGCATTCCTAACTGCAAGTGTTGGAAATTCAAGTTCTGCATTGTTTGTTAAAGATCCTTCATTTACAGCTAACTTAAAAATCTCTCCTCAATTAAGTGATGAAGTTGATTTATTCATCGGCGGTTCTTTCGGCATGTACAGAGATAGGCAGTCTTCAGGTCCACCGCTATTTAGGCAAATTTTTCCTCAAGTTAATATGTACGGTGGATATTTCGGAATCGGGTTTGAGAATTTTACCCTAATGGCTGAGTTTGATCTAGCAGGCGATTACCGAGCGAACGATACTAAATCATCCTTTGCAATGATGGAAGCTTCTTATTCAATTTTTAAAGGACTTAATGCGGTAGTTCGTTTTGATAGATTTGATCCCGATACTAAAACTGATGACGATGATCTTAACAGATTTATTATTGGATTTGAATTTTTTCCTTACAGTTTTGTTGAAATTCGTCCGCAATATAGAATTCAATCTGAGAAACCATCAGTGGTGAATAACTCAGCATTAATTCAATTTCATTTGTTTTATTAAAATAGACCGATTGCTTGTGTCTGATAACGTAGCAGAAAGCCATTGCGAGGGAGGAACGAACGAAGCAATCTAAGGTTTTAGATCAAGTTTGATCACTTCGGGGCTGTCCCAAAAGTAAAATTTAGCGACAAAATAGAACGCTGATGACGCAGATTTTAACTGATTTACACAGATTTTTAATTTGAATAATTACTTTTTAGTCAACCCCTCGTGATGACGATAACCCATCATGAAAAGTTTTTCGTGGGTTATTCTTTCCCTTGATAGCACATCTCAAATTGCTATCTTTGAGCCATGAAAAAAGCCATCATAGCAACAATTACATTCTTAATATTTAATCAATCCCTAATTTCACAGGTTGATATCAATAATAAAATAATGCTTGCTCAAAGTTTTGAGCAAGCAGGCGATTATGATAAAGCGATAATGTTGTTCGAGGAAATTTATTCTATACAGCCGCAAAACTACCAGGTGTTTGAATCCCTAAATCGTGTTTATACCCAATCAAAAAAATATGAAAGTTCGATCAAGCTTATTCAAGAAAAAATAAAAAGTAACCCAAAGGATATCAATCTTTACGGAATGCTTGGAACAACTTTTTACTTGATGGGAGATGAAAGAAAAGCATATGATGCGTGGGAGGAAGGAATAAAAACTCAGCCGGAAAATCAGATGAGTTATAGAATAATTGCTAATCATGCTATTCAGCGGCGGGCTTTTGAAAAAGCGATTGATTATTTGAAAAGGGGAAAATCAGTTTCACAAAATCTGGAATTGTATTCCTACGATCTTGCAAATATTTATTCTCTAACCATGCAATACAAAGAAGCCGCAGAGGAATATTGTTCTCTTTTAGAAATACAACCAACTCAAGTAACTGCTATTGAAAACCGTATCTTGAATTATTCCAATAAAACTGGAGCATTAGAACAGACCATCGAAGTCTTTGAGAATTGGAAACGAAAAGATAATATCAGCTTTGATTATTTACTTGCACGGCTTTATGTTGAAGCAAAATCTTTTCAAAAAGCTTATTCGATATATCTTAAGATTGATGAGAAACAGCAGAATAAAGGTTTAGAGCTTTACAATTTTGCTCAGATTGTTTTTAATGAAGGCGAGTATCAATTAGCTGTAAAAGTTTATGAAGATATTATTAAGAAGTATCCTGGTTCAACATATGCTTCACAATCAAAACTTGGTTTTGCAAAAACATCAGAAGCAATTCTAGAAAAGGAAATTGTTTCAGTTAATCCAAATTGGAAACCAATAACTGAAGCAGTTTCTGTTGATCCAATAAAAGCGAAAAATGTAATCAATAATTACTTAGAGCTGACAAATCTTTATCCAAATTCCGAGGTCGCTTTTGAATCTTTTTTTAGAATCGGGAAAATCTATTTCACTAAACTGAATGATCTTGATGAAGCACAGAAATATTTCGAGAGGATCTTAAGAGATGCTTCATTATCACAGTTTGCAGGTGAATCATCTGTACAGCTTGGCAGATTGTTTATGATGAAGGGCGATTTGCAGAAAGCTAAAGAAAATTTTGGAAAAGTTATCGCCAACGGCAGAACTTCTGAAGAAAACCGTAATTATGCCAATTACCAGACTGCGCGAATAAATTTATTTGAAGGAAATTTTGAGGCAGCAAAATCTTGGCTAAGTACTGTAATAACAAACCTTAAAGATAATACCGCAAATGATGCAATCGAGCTTTCTCTCCTTTTGAACACAGCGTCTTCTGATTCGTCTAACCTTTTGAAATTTGGGAATGCAGAATTCTTTACCGAACAAAAAAAATTTCCGCAAGCGTCTGAGGAATATGGAAAGATAGCATCCAATCCCAACTCATTTATACTGAGTCATATTTGTAAGATTAGACAAGCAGAAGTTGAATTAGCAATGGATAGTCTTGATAAATCTATTGGGTTGCTGGAAAAAATGACTGAAGAAGCTGAGAAGAATATTTATGCTGACAAAGCACTATATTTGCGGGGGAAAATTTATCAATATGGCAAAAAGAATTATCCCAAAGCGATTGAAATTTACGAATCATTACTGGCAAAATTTCCGCACTCGCTGTACCTGGATGATTCGAGAAATGCAATAATTGAATTAAGGAATAAATTGAGTTAGTAAATGGCGAAAAGAATTAATCAAAAAATTGTTAAATGTTCCTTCTGTGGAAGAGACGGAAGTGAAGTCGGCAGCATGATAGCCGGACCCGATGTTTATATTTGTGATATTTGTATTGGCAGCAGTGTTGATATTCTTAAAAATAATCTTGCTGCATACAGTAATTCAAAAGCAAAAAGTTTTAAGCATCATACTCCCAAATCTTTGAAGAAAACTCTTGATGAATATGTAATTGGACAAGACAGAGCTAAAAAGATATTGGCGGTTGCAGTTTACAATCATTACAAACGGATTAATTCTAAATCAACCTTTTTTGAATTAGATGATGTTGAGATTGAAAAGAGCAATATTTTGTTAATTGGCCCAACCGGTGTTGGAAAAACACTGCTTGCTCAAACTCTTGCGAGAATTTTGGAGGTTCCTTTTGCAATTGCTGATGCAACAACTTTAACCGAAGCTGGGTATGTTGGCGATGATGTTGAAACTGTTCTGGTTCACTTACTTCAAGCAGCTGATTACAATTTAGAACGCGCACAAAAGGGAATTGTTTACATTGATGAAATTGATAAGATTGCCAGAAAAAGTGAAAGCACATCAATTACACGTGACGTTTCCGGTGAAGGAGTTCAGCAGGCATTACTAAAAATATTGGAAGGAACAGTTGCGGGAGTTCCGCCAAAAGGCGGCAGAAAACATCCGGAACAAAATCTGATAAATGTGAACACAAAAAATATTTTGTTCATCGTCGGCGGTGCTTTCGATGGAATTGATAAAATTATTGCGTCACGAATCAATAAAAATAAAATGGGTTTTGCTGCCGATACTTCCCGCGATAATATTACCGAGGAATTTCTATTAAATAATATTCTGCCAGAAGATTTATTACGTTTTGGTTTGATTCCAGAACTTGTAGGACGGCTTCCTATAATGGCTCCGCTGCATTCACTTTCGCGTGAGGCGCTTAAAAACATTTTAACTGAACCTAAAAATGCAATTCTGAAGCAGTATAAAAAATTATTTCTTATGGAAAACATTGATCTGGATTTTGAAGATGCCGCTCTTGATTCTATAGTTGAAAAAGCGATGGAAAGAAAAACCGGTGCCCGCGCATTGAGATCAATTGTTGAAGATTTTATGCTTGATATTATGTATCATCTTCCCAACAGAGAAAATGTTGAGAAATGTATCATTACAAAAGATGTTGTTGAGAATGGTAAAGAACCAATATTTCTTGAGAGTGATAGAAAATCTGCGTAATTCTTTTAGGTTTTATAACCTCCCATGTCAGTCTGAGCTTGTCGAAGACTGATTTCTGTTTCAGTCACACTTCGACAGGCTCAGTGTGACATCTCAAACTAATTTAGAGCTTGACTACTTATGAAATTTGAATGAGATCATTTAATAAAGTTATTCTTCTGGTATTTATTCTTCTTCTTCCTCTTAATTATTCTTTCCCCCAATCCAAAATCCTAATCTTTATGGATTTGAAGCAAACCGATCATCTCAAAGCTTATGGAATTACTTTTAATGCTTTAACTAAAGGATCAAAAGCAGATTGGCTGTTAAATTATCGTGGTGGATCATTCATAATTGACTATTCAGATAATATTGCTGTTGAGTGCAGAGTTGAAGGTGTCGCTTTTGAAACTATCACCTCATCACAAGCTGCTGAGATTTACTCGTTGGTTCAAAGCGAAGATAACAATATGGATGTTGTCCGTTTGGAGAAAGCTCCCAAGATAGCAGTTTATGTTCCACCAGGATTTCAGCCATGGGATGATGCTGTTACTCTGTCTCTTGAATATGCAAAGGTGCATTATGATAAGATTTGGAATGATGAAATACTACGCGGGGATTTAGAAAAATACGATTGGCTGCATCTTCATCATGAGGATTTCACGGGACAGTACGGAAAATTTTATGCAAGCTTTGCCAATGCACAATGGTATATTGATCAGCAGATTCAGTACGAAAACAATGCAAAGAAAAATGGTTTTAAAAAAGTCTCTGAGATGATGAAAGCTGTGAGCTTAACAATTAAAAATTATATTGCTGAAGGCGGATTTTTGTTTGCAATGTGTTCTGCTACTGATTCTTATGATATTTCTTTAGCAGCTATGAATGTTGACATCTGTGCTGAGATGTATGATGGAGATGCTGCTGACCCTAAAGCTCAAGATAAGCTTGATTTTTCAAACACTCTGGCTTTTCACAACTTTAAACTTGAAAACAATCCTTACGTTTATGAGTACAGTGACATTGACATCCAGCCACTTGAGATAGGCAACTTCGAGAATGATTATTTCACTTTATTTGATTTCTCAGCTAAGTATGATCCCGTTCCGACTATGCTAACTCAGGACCACGCCAATGTGATTAAAGGATTTATGGGACAGACAACGATGTTCAGAAGAGAATTGATTAAACCTTCAATTATTAATTTGGCGGAAAGACAAGGAACTGATCAGGTAAAATATATTCACGGGAATTTTGGAAGAGGAACTTTTACTTTTTACGGCGGGCACGATCCCGAAGATTATCAGCATGCCGTTGGCGATCCGCCGACTGATTTAGCGTTGTATAAAAATTCTCCAGGTTACAGGTTAATTTTAAATAACATCTTATTTCCGGCAGCAACTAAGAAAAAACAGAAAACATAAACACAAAGCCAATAGAACTCAGATTTCTCTGATTAAGCTGATTTGCACTGATTTTTTAATCTGCGCTGATCTGTCTAATCTGCGGTCCTGTCAGCCCTTGGCTGAATCAGCTCCTGTCACTATGTGATTCTATTGACTTCTCTTTTTGAAATTTAGGAAGTCAAATCATGAAAACAGTAAGATTAAAAAACTCCACACAGCAATTCACCGTTGGTAAAATTGTTTGTGTTGGAAGAAATTACGCTGAGCATGCAAAAGAATTAGGAAATGAAATTCCCGAAAAACCGGTGGTATTTTTAAAACCAGCATCAGCACTTGTTTACTCGGGGGAAAAAATTATTTATCCAACATTCTCAAAAGATATGCATCATGAAATTGAATTGGTTTTGCTTATTGGAAAAACAATCAAGAATGCAAACATAAATCAGGCAGAAGATGCTATCGTTGGTTATGGGGTTGGGTTAGATATGACGCTTCGTGATATTCAGAATGATTTAAAGAAAAAAGGTCATCCATGGACTATTGCAAAATGCTTTGATACTTCTGCAGTTGTTTCCGATTTTATTCTTAAGTCAGATTACAAACTTAGTCTTGATGAAGAAATTTCTTTGTCGGTTAACAGTCAGATAAGACAAAAAGAAAAACTACACAAAATGCTTTTCAAACCAGCGGAGATAGTTGAGTACATTTCCTTTTTGATGACATTGGAAGAAGGCGATTTAGTTTTTACCGGAACACCAGCTGGAGTTGGTAAAGTGGAAGTGGGAGATAGGTTGTTGGGGAAAATTGATGGAGTTTGGGAGTTGGGGGTTGTGGTAGCTTAAGATTTACCTATTCAACTCACTCAATGCTTTCTTAATTAGTTCTTCCAATGAGAGTGATGGCTGAGTTTGAAGAATATTTCTCACCACATTATCCGCAATCTTAGAATTGTAGCCCAAAGTTGATAAAGCAGAAACAGCTTCACTTTTTATGCTGATCGGAATTGCGATCATACCTTCTTCTTTTACTTGATCAACTTTAGTCCTGAGTTCTAAAACTAATCGCTCAGCTGTTTTTCTTCCGATTCCAGGTACTGCAATAATCCTGGAAATGTCAGCAGATTGAATTGCATTTTTCAAATCATCGGTCTGAATACCTGAAAGTAAGCTTAAGGCAATTTTAGGTCCGATTCCGCTGATGGAAATTAAAAGTTCAAACATCTCTTTTTCTGCTTCTGAGTGAAAACCATAAAGAGAAATAGAATCTTCCTTTACACTTGTGTGAATGAATAAGGAGGCGCTTTCTTTTCCGCTTATCTTTTCAAAAGTATTAATAGATATGCCAATGACGTATCCTACACCATTAATATCCAACACTACTTTTGTTGGCTTAGATGAAATTATTTTCCCTGTTAAAAAACCGATCATAACAATCTAAAATTAATATCCATGAACATTTTAACAATTAAACAGTTTATCAATAAATGACAACCAATGACAAGAAATGACCATAAAATTTACTAACTCATCACTCGCTCTGGATTCGCTTCAATAAATGACTTCCAGCTTTTTTTATTGCTTCCCGGTTTTCTTAATCTAAAAGCATGACACAAAGCTACCGCAAGAGCATCTGTTTCGTCAAACTTCATTTTTTCTTTTTTCATATCAAGCAGATTTTTCACCATGAAATAAACTTGTTGCTTTGAGGCAGCACCTTTTCCCACAACAGACTTTTTAATTTCTCTTGGTGAGTACTCAGAAGTCGGAATCTTATTGTGTGTCGCAGCTAAAATTGATACTCCTCTCGCGTAACCAATCTTCATAGCTGATTGAGCGTTCTTGCCATAAAATGCAGTCTCTATGGCGAATTCATCTGGTTTATAATTTTTAATCAAACTATCAAGTTCGTTGTAGATGATCTCAAGTTTTTGAGGAAGATTTAATTTTGGTGACAGCTTAATGCTGCCACTAGCAATTCTTCGGTTTGCGGAATAATTCTGTCTGATGATTCCATAACCAGTAATATTTGTTCCAGGATCAATGCCGAGGATTATCATGCTATTGTTTGCTTTTTTCTTTTGGACTAAAGTCCATACTGTCAAGAGCTGTTATTAACCCCAGACTTAAGTCTTGGGTTTTTGCATAACGTGTGAAATTGGGTTTAGCCATGACAATATTTTAAGTAATTATTCTACGAAACTAATTCAGTACTTAGTGTCAAAAAATTATTTTAAGGAATTTAAATCAAAGTCACCATTCGAGTAAACATTTTGAACATCATCATTATCTTCAAGTGATTCGATCAGCTTAATCACTTTTTCAGTTTCTTCACCACCAACAGGAACACTATTTTTTGCAATCCATTGGAGAGAAGCATTTTCAACTGTTAATTTTTTATCAAGCAATGTTTTTCTAACAGTTTCAAAATTCTCTAAAGAAGTTTGTACTTCATAATATTGATCTTCAGATTGAAAGTCATCCGCACCGGCATCAAGCACCAATTCCATAATTTCATCTTCACTTTTATTTTGCTTCGGCATTATGATCACACCTTTTCTATTAAACATCCATGCTACAGAACCGGTTTCACCCATAGCTCCCCCGTATTTACTGAAGAGATGCCGTACTTCTGCAACTGTTCTATTTTTGTTATCAGTTGCGACTTCAACAATAACAGCAACGCCTGCGGGACCATACCCCTCATAATTTAATTCGTGATAAGTTATGCCTTCCAATCCGCCGGTTGCTTTTTTAATAGCGCGGTCAATATTATCTGCCGGCATATTTGCAGATTTAGCGTTGTCAACTGCGAGCCGTAAACGCGGATTACCATTTATGTCTCCACCACCCTCTCTGGCAGCAATGGTAATTTCTTTGATAAGCTTGGTAAACATCTTACCGCGCTTAGCATCTATGACTGCTTTTTTTCTTCTAGTGGTCGCCCATTTTGAATGCCCGGACATTAGTTGCTCTCCTGATTATTTTCATTTATATGTAAATCTTTTAATTTTAATTGAGGAAATGTTTTCCCGTCTTTAGTGTATTTATCAATACTGAACACGGCTTCGATTGAAGCGTGATTTTTTGAAAGTGTTTCACACATTTCGCCCATATTGAAACCGATGCAGTCAAGAATTCTATCAGAACCTTTCTGCCTGAGATTAATTATTAGATGATTATTTCCCACAAATCTTGGTTTTCCTTCAACATGTAAATTATCTGCAAGAAAAACCGGTCTCATATTTCCAGGACCGAAGGGAGCGAACTGATCAATAATTCTGAAAAACTTTGGTGTTAGATCGGAAAATTTCAATTTTGCATCAATGTGAACCTCAGGAAGAAATTCCTCTTCGCCAAGAGTTTCCTTTACAATTTGATTAAACTTCAACCTGAAATCGTCAATCTTATCAACTTCAACAGCTAAACCAGCGGCCGCCTTATGACCTCCGAAATGAATTAATAGTTCTTCACACTTTTTTAATGCCTCATAAATATTAAAATTGCCTGTGCTTCGTGCAGAACCTTTTGCAACTCCGTCTACAGTGGTTAACATAATTGTTGGGCGATAATATTTTTCAACAAGCCGCGATGCAACAATTCCAATCACTCCCGGATGCCAAGATTCTTCATGAAGAATTATGGCGAGATTTTTATCAAGGTCGAGTGAACCTTCGACAAGATCGAGTGCCTGAAAAAAAGTATCCTCATCAATTTTTCTTCTTTCATAATTTTCAGATTCCAGCACTGCTGCAAGTTCAAGAGCTTCTGTAATATTTTCTGTTATTAGAAGTTTAACTGCTCGCTCAGCATCGCCCAAACGACCAACAGCATTAATTCGCGGGGCAATTGTAAAAACAATTTGTCCCGATGTTAAATCACCATGCTCCAGATGACTGTTTTTTATTAATGCGCTTATTCCTGCTCTCGGGGAATGATTTACCTGGCTCAATCCTTCTTTAACAAGAACTCGATTTTCATCTGTAAGAGAAACAATATCTGCAGAAGCGGCGAGAGCAACTAAATCAAGATATTTAAGAGGTAATTCACGCTTGCCAATTCTTTCGGCAACTCCCTGAGCAAGTTTGAAAGCAATTCCTGCACCCGATAAATATTTAAATGGATAATTACAATTTGGTTTTAGGGGATCAAGAATTGCGTGAGCATTTGGTATTTCTTCTTTTGGCTGATGATGATCGCAGATTATTACATCCATACCAAGTTCATTTGCGAGCTGTGTTTCTTCGATAGCTGTTATTCCGCAATCAACAGAAATCAGAAGTGAAGTTCCTTTGCTCTTGACAAATTCAACACCATATTTTGAAACACCATAACCTTCGGTAAGTCGTTTTGGAATATAAAAATCAACATTAGCTCCAAGTTCTTTTAAGAACATAAACATCAATGCTGTTGCACAAGTACCATCAACATCATAATCGCCATAAATACAAATTGATTCATTTTCTGTGATGGCTTTAATTACTCTTGTAGTGGCGACTTCCATTCCATTCATTAAAAATGGATCATGAATAGTATCTAATGTGGGTCGAAAAAAAGATTTGGCTTGCTGGTAATTAGTTATGTTTCTAAGAACTAAAAGTTGTGCAATTGTTTCAGAAATGTTAAGTGATTCAGCAAGAGATTTAAGCGTGAATTCATCCGGTTGAGGTTTTATTTTCCAAATTTTTTTAGTCATCGGTATTTCTGTTTGCAAATTCAAAGAACAAAAGTAAGCCCAAACCTGTAAGCCGAATTCTGTTCTCCCGATGAATCGGAAGCGGCAATTATTTGTCTGGTTTTCGGATTACTCCGAAATTCTAGCGGTCCACCCGAAAATCATTCAAAGCGAACAACTTTGATCCCGACAAAAGTCGGGAAAGATTTTCCTACTTGACCTTGCTTCGAGTGGGGTTTACCGTGTTCAGTACCATTGGTACAGAATCCCGAAGGACCAACAATGTTACCATTGCTGCGGTAGGCTCTTACCCTGCCTTTTCAACCTTATCCCGACTTAATGTCGTGACGGTATATTTTCTGTGGCACTATCCGTATTCCGACTTTAGTCGGAACCCCGGGCGTTACCCGGCACTCTGTTCTATGAAGTTCGGACTTTCCTCCCCCCGATAATTCGGGGAGCAATTGCCCGGTTTGAGCTGCTTTTATTCTAAAAATCTTTTTATTATTAAATAATTTTTTCTAACTGAGGCAAATATAAGAAATTACTTGTGTTAATTCAGTAGACGGAAAATGACTTAGATCGCTTTTCCGTAATTTGGGATAACCTAAGTGAGTTGAACTGTTGCTGCTATTTAGTAGCCAAACTTAAAATTAAGAATTCTAATCAGTCAATCCTGCAACTTCAGATGAAACGAGAATTCTGCCGCAATATTCGCAGAAGAACACCTTATTATTTCTTCTAATTTCCAATTGTCTTTGTGATGGAACAATATTATGACAACCCGAACAAGCCGCACGTCTTATAGTCGCAACTGCCTTACCTTTTTTAGCTTTCCGGATTCTCATGTATGCAGCGTAATCAGGCTTTTTTGTTTCATCAACAATACTTTTTCTTTTCTCTTTAAGCTTTGCCTCTTCTTTTTCATTTGCCTTAATAATTTCTTTCAGCTCAGCTTCTTTTATTTTCAATTCTGCGTTAAGCTCTTCAAGCTGGGGAGTATTGTTTTCTATATCCGTGGTCAGCCCTTTGCTTGCATCTGCCAATGCATTATTCTCGGCTTCCATTTTATTAATTAGCATTTCAGAGTTATCTATTTCTTTTGTGAGAGCATCATACTCTTTATTATTTCTCACCTGGTATAGTTGAGCTTTAAATTTCTTTTGATTCGCTTTTAGCTTTTCAATTTCCTCTTCGTTCTCCTCACGTTTTTCTAACGATTCTTTTCTTTTTAATTCTTTGGCTTCGACTTCTTCTTTAAGTGATTTGATTTTCATTTCGAGATCTTCAACTGTATGCGGAAGATCGCCCCGAAGTTCTTCAAGTTCATCAAGCTGATCATCTAACAATTGCAGTTCATAAAGAATTTTTAATCTATTAATCAATTTGTATTACTCCTCATTTAATTATAAATATTGATCGGGTTTGTATTCCCGTTAAATTTTAAAACTTTAATGTTACTATTTCCTTTTACAAACCTGGAAAGTTTTTTTTGTAATTCATCCACGACAGGTATTTCAGTTTCGTAATGTCCCGCATCAATCAGCAAAATCTTCCCTTTGGCAGAATGATATGCGTGATATTTGATATCTGCGGTTACAAACGCATCAGCTCCATTGCTGATTGCTTCACTAATCAGATCACTGCCGGAACCGCCGCAAACCGCAACTTTTTTAATTTTTCTTCCGGTTCCAACAGCATATTTCAAACTTTTTATTTTTATTTTTTTTGAAACTAATGCAAGCATAGCTGAAGACGACAACTCTTTTGTTAGTGTACCAACTGCTCCTGCGCCATAATTTACATTGATGTTCTCTAGCGGATAAATATCATATGCAGGTTCTTCATAAGGATGAGAAGCGAGCATTGCATCTAAAACATTTTTTATTTTCCATGAATCTACCAACATTTCTATCTTGATTTCCTCAACCCGTTCATATCTGCCTTTTTTGCCGAGAGCAGGATTTGAAAGATGGGAACCCTTAAATGTTCCTTCACCTTCAGATCGAAAGCTGCAGTTTGAATATTCTCCAATAATTCCGCCGCCGGCATTAAATAATGCAGCGGCAACTTTTTCCACATGGGTTGCAGGAGTAAACACTGACAGCTTGTATTGATTTGATTTTTGATTTTTAAGAAATGTAATGTTTGTTAGTTCTAATTTCTTTGCGAGCTGAAAGCTTACCCCATGTTTGGTAAAATCTAAATTTGTATGAGCGGAAAAAAGTGTAATATCTTTTTTTATAAGCTTTTCGATCAATTTCGCAGTTGAGTCATTGTTCAATTCAAGTTTGTAAATCGGGTGAAAGATTAAGGGGTGATGTGTGATTATCAAATTACAGTTTTTATTTATTGCCTCACTAAGAACATCCGCAGTAAGTTCTAAGCTTAGTAATATGTTAGTAATCTTTTTATTGGTATTACCAACTTGAACACCGACGTTATCATTTTTCCAGGCTACTTCTTTAGGAGTCCAGTTTTCCAAATATTTTATTACTTCATTGCAAGTCATACAAAAAAAATGCACTTCTAAACTTGAAGTGCACTTTTGAAAATCCTTTTTATTTTGGGTGTTACATTGTTTGCAGGTAACGATCTAAGAAACTTTTTTTTGTGAGCTGTTGTCATCGTATTTAATTTTAACAAATATAAACTTTTATGGTATAATTTTCAATTTATTTATACACAAAAAATGAGTTTTTCCCAACTAATTAGGTTCAACCCAATTATTGTCATCTTTGATGATTTCGATAAGCGAATCTACCGCATTTTCTGTGGGAATGTTTCTGTGCACAATATCTTTTCCGCGGTAAAGTGTGATTCTATCGGTTCCAGAGCCTACATAACCGTAATCAGCATCAGCCATTTCACCGGGACCATTAACAATGCAGCCCATTATCGCAATTTTTACACCTTTAAGGTGCTCGGTTCTTTTTCTAATCATTTCAGTTGTCTCTTGCAGATCAAACAAGGTTCTTCCGCATGATGGGCAGGCAATATATTCGGTTTTTGAAATTCTTACTCTTGCTGCTTGAAGGATTCCGAACAAAGTTCTATTGATAAGTGATTCATTCGATTCTTTTTTACGGATTAGATTTTTAACATAAATATCATTTGACCTGGTGTTTTCCCCAAAATCATTTGCGTGAAGCCAAACACCATCACCAAAACCATCAATTAATAATCCGCCCAAATCTGTTGATGAGAATAATCTCATTTCGTCAAGAGTCAAATTTTGGTAAGATCGTTTAATGATTACAGGATTTCTAACATCATTTTCAATTAGCTTCATAAAAGTTCTTCTTTGTTCTGCCATTCCATGTTTGTTTGATGTAATCAAAACCATCACAGTTTTCTCATCATACTTTAGTCCAGCAATTATTTCAGAATTTAAAGAAGCTATATCAAGTTCCACAAAATTTAAAATGTTAGATTTTTGATTGCCTGATTTAAAGTCTTCCACCTGCATTAGCGGAAATGATTTTTCTTTATCATCAAGTGTCAGCCAATGCGAATAATCGTAAACAGATTTCATTCCCATTGGAATATCAAATTGTGGATTTTGTTTTCCTAAATAAATAAAATCTGAAGCCATGTCTGTCATATTCCATTTATCAGTAACTGGATCATAGAAATATCCAATATCTTCTAAATCTTTGTGGTACTTAATTTCTCTCTGGGAAAAGTCAGCAAACACTCTTGGAACATTTGTGCCGCCAATTCCCATAACTTCAAAAGTTTTCCTTCTTGAATAGTTCAAAGGATCAAATGAAATGATGGTGACTTTTTCAATTTCTTTATGCGCGAGTCGGTTTTTGTATCGGTCAGCTAAAGAGATGGCAACGGGTACTTCGTACTCGGGATCTTCTGTTAAAGAAACTCTTATTGTATCTCCAATTCCATCCTCAAGCAGAGTTCCGATTCCGAGTGCAGATTTGATTCTGCCGTCCTCACCACCACCTGCTTCTGTAACTCCAAGATGCAGAGGATAATTCATCCCTTCTTCCTGCATTTTGATTATCAATAACCGATATGCTTGAACCATGACTTGCGGATTACTTGCTTTCATTGAAAGAACAATGTTGTGATAATTTAATTCTTCACAAATTCTTACAAACTCTAAAGCGGATTCAACCATTCCGAGTGGTGTATCACCATACCTGCTCATAATTCTATCCGAGAGAGAACCGTGATTAGTTCCAATTCGCATCGCGGTTCCGTATTCTTTGCAAATCTTTACAAGAGGAGAAAATCGTTCTCTGATTCTATCAATCTCAGCATTATAGGAATCATCTGAATAATCAATTGATTCGAACTTCTTCTTATCAACATAATTTCCAGGATTAATTCGAACTTTCTCAACAATTCTTGCCGAAATTTCTGCGGCATTAGGTGTGAAATGAATATCAGCTATCAGAGGAACGTTATAACCTCTCGCTCTCAATTCTTTTTTAATATTTGCCAGATTTTCAGCTTCAGATTTACTTGGAGCAGTTATTCTCACGTACTCACATCCGGCATCAACCATTCTGATTGTTTGCTCAACGGTTGCTATTGTGTCCATCGTATTTGTTGTGGTCATTGATTGAATACGAATAGGGTTATTCCCTCCGAGAGGAATATCCCCAATTAAAACTTCACGGGTTTTGTATCGGCTATATTTTGTTAAGCTGTTGCAGTATTTTTTGAAATGAATGATGTTCTCGGTCATTTATTAATCTTTGGCTTTACAATACAATCACAAAAAAGCTGGAATTAGTTCCAATTCGAGCAGAGTTAAAAATTACCGTGGGTGATTTATCTTATTCTCTGATTTTAATAGATAAAGCGAATCCTGTAAATCGCTTGGACTAATTTTTCTTTTTCCAAATTCAAATCTAAAGTCATTCCAGTAAGTTTTCAGCCAATAATCTAAAGGCAGCTTGTTCATAAATTCGACTTTTGGGATTCCATATTCTTGGATTACTGCTTTACACAATTGGCACGGTTCGGTAGTTGTCATTAAAATTAATGAATTTTTATCTAAGCTGTTAAACTGTTCCCAGCCAATACTTTTAACCGCATTATTTATTGCATTAACTATTGCATGACCAACTGCATTTGTATCTGACAGAATTGTATTATGTCCCCTTCCAATCACGCTGTAATTATAAAGTAAAATAGCTGAGATTGGTTCATCACCTTTTTTGATTGCATCTATTCCCGATATTTTTAATTCGCGTTTAGAAAGATTGACGAGATCAGTGCTGGGAAAAATTCGAAATACTTCTGAGCTAACAAGATATATTGCAATAACAAATACAATTCCTAAAACCAATAATAAGTAAATTGACTTATTCATTGTAAAAACTCTCTTTTTTTAGTGTGATTAATATAAAATAATCTTTTGGATAAATTATTACTTATTTTTAGAAATGGGAACATCTGTCCCAATTATATAAATAGCAGAAATTCTATCTAATTTGGAAAATCTAAAATAATACTTGTAATCGCTCTCTTGAATGATTCTAACATTTTTGGTACAGATGAGCATAAAAAACGTCATTAGCATCAATCGTTGTTCTATTGAGAAGCAAGACATGATATTGTTGATAAAAAATCATTATTTTTAATTGAAAGATCAAATCTTTCATAAAATTTTTCAACTAATTACAACTCATGCGAATTCCAGAAAATAAAATAGAAGAAATAAGATCTTCAGCAGATATTGTAGAGATTGTATCTGAGTTCGTTCAACTAAGGAAACGTGGAAAGAACTTCATTGGACTGTGTCCATTTCACAGCGAAAAAACACCATCCTTTACGGTTAGCGAGGATAAGCAAATATTCCATTGTTTTGGATGTCATTCGGGCGGAAATGTGTTTAAGTTTTTGATGGACTATGAGAAAATTTCTTTCATCGAAGCAGTTCAGGAAGTTGCTGTCAAGGTTGGGATAAACCTTGAATACGAAGAAGATACAACCGGAAAAGAAAGCGAACAGGAAATTTTATACGAAATTAATGTTCAAGCCGCAAGATATTTTTCTGATAATTTACTTAACTCTCCCGAAGGTGAAATAGCCAGAGAGTATTTTCAAAAGAGGAAAATAAAACCTCAAACCATGCGATCATTTGGTCTTGGTTACTCAGTAAATGGCTGGGAAAATTTTGTAGAGTTTGCAAAATCACAAAAAATAGACCTTGAAAAAGCCATTCAACTGGGCTTAATTGGGCAGCAGAACGATGGTCGTTTGTTCGATAAATTTTCCGATAGAATTATTTTCCCGATTTTTTCTGCAAGCGGAAGAGTTATTGCATTTGCAGGAAGAATTCTTGAGAACAGAGAAGGATCTGCTAAATATCTAAATTCACCTGAGTCCTCAATTTATGTTAAGGGACGGGTTCTTTACGGCTTGTCCTTTTCTAAGGACGAAATAAGAAAACTTGACAAGGCCATTCTTGTTGAAGGGTACTTGGATTTAATTTCATTGTACCAAAATGGAATAAAAAATGTTGTTGCAGTTTCAGGAACTGCATTGACAGAAGATCAAGTTCAGCTTTTATCGCGATATACAAAAAATGTTGTGCTATTGTTTGATGCTGACACAGCAGGCATAAAAGCTTCAATGAGAAGCATCGAACTTTTACTGAAGCGAGATATTGAAGTAAAAATTGCAGCTCTTCCTTCCGGCGAAGACCCGGACTCATACATAAATAATTATGGCAAAGACGATTTTGATGAACTTATTCGTAAGGCACAAAACTTTTTAGAATATCAAACAGCATATTTTGATTCTAATGGATTTTTTGAAGATCATAAAAAAACTGCCGAAGCGATTCGTGAACTTGTAAAAATGCTTGCTTTGATAGATGATGAGTTGAAAAGAAATTTGCTCTTAAAGTCCATTGCAAAAAAATTTAATCTCCGCGAGAAACTTTTGGAAACCGAATTAGAAAAAATTATAAAGAGTAAGGTTAGACAAGAATCATCAAGACCAATTGTAAAAGATGGACGACCAAATAAAGAAAAAACCGGCTTTCAATTTGCAACATTAGACAGCAAATCGGGAACAAACTATACACTCGAGAAAGAGTTATTAAAGCTGCTTTACGAAAGCAATAGGGAAGTTATTGAACTGATATTTACGAACTTTTCGCCCGATGATTTTAATTACCAATTTCATCAAGAACTTGTAAACGTAGTTTATGATGCCTATCAGAATGAAGAAGAACTAAGTGCAAGCAGCTTGATCGCAAAAGTAAAAAACGAAGAGCAGCAAGCATATCTTTTAGAAATTACTTTTGATAAATATTCTATCAGCAAAACATGGGACGAACTAAATCCAGTTTTTGAAGATGAGAAACTGTTTTACAAATTTGCTTTGGATACCATGAAAAACTTTAAAATTGCAAAGATAGAAGAAAGAATTGCAGCCAACCATGAGCGGATTGAACTTGCTGATAGTGAACAGGAAAGTTTGCGAATCATGAAAGAAAATATGGAGTTGGAAAAGGAGAAGAAGATGATTAAGGAAGCAGAGGGAGCATAAGTTAAAGTTAGTTTCGTAAAGTAATATTGATTCCATCACAAAGTATAATTATTATTGAGATAGAATATTAGCAGAGGTTATAAATGAATTCATTTAGTGATGTTTTAAACAGTGCCCTGTCATTAAACGAAAGGGAGCGTGCATTAATTGCCGAAAAAATTATTTTAAGTTTGGACCCCAAAATTGATCAACAGTCAGATAAGCATTGGCGAAATGAAATTAAAAGAAGAATTAAAGAAATTGATGAAGGAAAAGCAAATCTAATCTCCTGGAATCAAGCCAAAAAAAGAATTATCTGAGTAGATTTTGTACAAAATATTTCTCCATCCATTAGCTTTAGATGAAATTATAGAATCGAAAAATTTTTACGATTCAAAAGTAGAAGGATTGGGAACTCAGCTTTTAGACGAAATAAATAGGTCCTTTAACCTAATAGAAGATGAACCGGCTTCATGGTTCAGCTATGACAAAAATCTTTGCAGATTTATTCTAAAAAGATTCCCTTTCTCTGTGATCTATAGAATTAGAGAAGAGCGAATAGAAGTCATAGCTTTCATGCACCACCACCGCAAACCGCTTTATTGGAAAAAGCGATTGAACAAATAATTAATACTGTTGGGACAATTTTGTGAACATCCTCTCAATTGAAAAAGCAAGAACTGAATTATTAAGCTTTCTTGAGAACGCAAGCTCAAGAAGGTTAAGGGCAAAACGAATAAGTGAGTTCTTCGCGCTGTTAATTGAACAAAAACCCTTCAGTTTAGCCGAATCATATCTTCTCGAATTCCTTCCAAAATATTTAGATCATCTAAAAAGTTATTCTTCCTTCGGAGTGGAACCGAACTTTTCGCAAAATATTCTTTCCACAAATGAAAAACTTATTAACCTCATAGTTCCGACCGAGTTCAAAGATCAATTGATTTCCTCAAATGAAAAAATCCAGAAAAATTCAGAAACGCTGTTTGATATTTTGAACGGGAATGAGAAAGCTCAATATCTGGAAAGAAAAGTCTTGTTCCCGGTGATAGAGGATAATGAGCGAGGAGATGAGCAATTAGCTTTAGGTGCGATTGATTCATTAACCATAAAAATTACCAGAGCAAAAGACAGAGATAAATTTATTGTCGTTCCAAGCGAAGTCGAAAAGGACAAGCAGTTTGCGGAACAAATACATACATGCTGGTTGAAAGCCAAAGACTATTGCAAAAAGTATGTAAAAAAAATAGCAGAATATCATGAAGTGATAATAAGTTTTGATGGAAATCTTGGAATATACAGAGGAGAGTCATTAGGTGCCGCACTAATAATTGGCTTTGTTGAAGAACTGTTGAAACATTACAACTCTCTAACAGTTCTAAAACCAATAATTGGTACGGCATTTACCGGAGGAATTTCAGAAAGTGGGAAGGTTCAAAAAGTTTCTAAGGAGATAGTTGAGAAAAAAGTTGAGATTGCATTTTATTCAAATTGCCAAACTCTCGCAGTACCTAAAGAAGATGAAACTTTTGCACTTTACAAACTTGATGAACTTTTCAAACTATACCCAAAGCGAAACTTTAGGATAGTTGGTGTGAGCACTTTAGAAGAAATATTACTCCGCAGAGATTTGGTTGAGATAAAAAAGCAAAAGCTGATAGTCCGCACGGGTAAGTTTGTAAAGAAGAATTGGGTAAGTGCAGTCGTTACAGTTTTACTTGCAGTGCTGTTTGGGTATTTGTTTGTTATGGATTGGGATGATAACCCGACATTACTTACAACCGATGGAGGTGTCCTTTATGTTAAAAACAAAAATGGAAAAATACTCTGGACCAAAAAGGCGGCGGGTTTATTTAAGAATGCAAGCACCAATAAAAGAATTTTAGACATAAATAGCAGAATATTTGATGTGGACAGCGACGGAAAAAACGAGGTTTTATTTTCAGGCGGCTTAGTTTTCGGAAATAAAATTATTAGTCAAAAATCATTTTGTTTTGATTATAAAGGAAATACACAATGGATTAAATCTTTCACTGATGAAGTTGAATCTGAGAGAGACAGGCATGATCCTAATTATCATTCCGTGATAATTGATACCTTTACCAATGCCGGAAGAAAATCCTTGTTTTTAATTTGCACTAATGCAAATTCGTTCAGTTCTGCAATTTACAGAATTGATCTAGAAACTGGCGCACGATTGCCCGGAACAATGTGGTGCTCTGGTTTTGTTGTTGATGCGATAATTAAAGACATAGATAATGATGGTAAAGAAGATATTCTTGCTGTTGGTGTTGACAATGGTTTTGAGGAAATTGTAATTTTTAGTTACGAAATTGATACTTTAACAAGAGTGCGTTTTTCAACCAAAGAATATCTAATAAGAAATTTTCCGACTGCGGAACTAAAAAACTACATAAGGCTGCCTAAAACCGATTATGATAACTATCTGCAAATGCGGATTCCAGCAGTAGAAAGGGGTACCCTTGACGATAAGTTTTCAGAAAAAAAGTACATGTTTGCAACCACTACAAATGATGAAGAAACAATGTGTCACCTTTGGATAAAACTTGACTATAATTTAAAGGATTTTGATGTTATAGTTGATAACAGATACAGAGTAATACGCGACAGCTTAGTAGCCAAAGGGAAGTTAAATCCACCTTATACCGATACAAAGGAATGGATAGAATCATACAAAAGCAAAATACTTTACTGGAAAAATGGAAAGTGGGTGAAAAGGGAGGAGTTGGAGTGAAAAAAAAGAGCCGCAAGGTGCGGCTCTTCTTGAACCAAATAATTTGCTTGAGATTATTTGAGGTAAACCATTTTGCGAACTGTAATATTATTTCCAGATTGTAAGCGATACAGATAAATTCCGCTCGCTAAATTAGAGGCATCAAATTCTACCTCAAAACTCCCTGCCTGTCGTTCTTCATTTATTAGAGTTGATATTTCATTTCCGAGCAAATCAAACACCTTCAATGTAATTAAGTTTGATTTTGGAATAGTAACCCTGATTTTTGTGTTTGGATTAAAAGGATTAGGGAAGTTTTGTGATAAAAAATAATCCATTTTTTTATTAACATCTATGTCGCTCATATTAGTCAGAAACACTGAAGGATCAAGTGCAGTTGCTGATATTCTAATTTCATCGATTGTTGTATTATATGTTGGCTGGATATCTAAGCCAGTTGCAGCTAACCAAAGTGGGTTCGTACTTCCACCAATAGGTGTAGAATAACTTTGAGATTCCACCATTTGATAATTGATATAAAGTTTAGCGGTTGCTCCATCCCACGTGCCGGCAACATGTATCCATTGGTTTAAAGGTACTTGTGTATCATGTTGTAGCACAAATCCAGCTGTTTCATTAGGCCAAATAAATAGCTGTAGTTTCCCAGTGCTTCCATACGATCCCAAGCCAAGCCCATAGTTACCCACTTTCTGAATAATTGCTAATCCATTCTGTTCGTATCCATCCAATTTTACAAATGCTTCCAATGTAAATGAATTAATTCCGTTTATATTTAATGATGTTGAATTAGGAACTGTTACACCATACTTAGATGTGAATTTTGGTACAAGTCTACCGTTCCCTATGATTCCCGGTACGATCTCCGCTGTAGGGTCAGCTATTCCATGGTTTTGATATATGCTTGCATCATAGACATCATTACCAGAAGCTTCATCTAAATGCCAGTAGGCTAAAACATTACTATTGAGAAATTGCAAGAATTCATTTGGATCAAGTTCTGTTGCAGTAATTCTAATTTCATCAATTATGGTATTATGTGTTGGTTGAATATCTAGGCCAGTTGCAGCTAACCAAAGTGGGTTCGTACTTCCACCAATAGGTGTAGAATAACTTTGAGATTCCACCATTTGATAATTGATATAAAGTTTAGCGGTTGCTCCATCCCACGTGCCGGCAACATGTATCCATTGGTTTAAAGGTACTTGTGTATCATGTTGTAGCACAAATCCAGCTGTTTCATTAGGCCAAATAAATAGCTGTAGTTTCCCAGTGCTTCCATACGATCCCAAGCCAAGCCCATAGTTACCCACTTTCTGAATAATTGCTAATCCATTCTGTTCGTATCCATCCAATTTTACAAATGCTTCCAATGTAAATGAATTAATTCCGTTTATATTTAATGATGTTGAATTAGGAACTGTTACACCATACTTAGATGTGAATTTTGGTACAAGTCTACCGTTCCCTATGATTCCCGGTACGATCTCCGCTGTAGGGTCAGCTATTCCATGGTTTTGATATATGCTTGCATCATAGACATCATTACCAGAAGCTTCATCTAAATGCCAGTAGGCCACTTGCCCACTCACAGCAATAACGAAAATTAAAAACAAAATTGAAGTAAAAACAGTTTTCATAACACCCTCTTAAAAATTAGTTTTTGAAATTGGTTAATTAGTTTGTTTAACACTCAACAAATTGATAGAAGAAAAAACTTAGCTCTCGGAAAACTTTTTTAATTTTTTTTGTAAGGTGCGGAAAAAAGGGCGAAATTGGAAGGAATTAGGGGAAGGAGTAGGAGTCAGTAGGCAATAGGCAGTAGGCAGTAGGCAAATTGTTCGCCGTAACTTAGTGAAGCGGGTCTTCAAGTGGCAGAGCGCCTGACTTGATTAGTTAAAACGGCTGTGTAAAAATAATTAAAGATTATTTAAAGGTTAATATTGAGTTGTTGTTTCAGCCCATTCAGGCAGCGGTTCGCCAGTGGCTTTTGAATAGATAGTTTCGGGAGCGATATCTATTCCACCTGGCCAGGTTAGCACGCCAAATTCATTGTTAATGAATACTCGTCTAAAGAAATTAATATCCGAAAATTTGGTAAAAACTCCACCTTTATTAAGATATTCGATAAAGTCAATAACACCAACTTTTCCATTTTTAAATCTTAAGTGCATTTTATATTCATCTAACAGTTTAAATTCAACTATTTCATAATCCATTTGACCCTCCTATTTTAGCGGTTCAATTTTTAACAATTCGCTGTTTATCCTCGACAATTCCCAATTTTTTAAAAGTTCATCTCTATGAATATTTGCCCATTCCGTTACCAAACCTAATGCTTTGGGTGGAAGATAACCTTCCATCAAAGCATAATCATGTATTTTGATGACAGCATTAAACTCACCGTATTGAGTATGAAAATGCGGAGGATTATGTTCATCATAAAACATTCTAATTACAATTCCATAAAAACGGCTTATTTCAGGCATACTGTATTTCTGGTTTTTAACTTGAGCTAAAATAGGTGAAATAAAAAAGTTAAACAAGAGGAAAGATCAGCTGCGTAGTGGAGTTTAACACCTTTAACCCACTGACGCTGCGCGGCCTTGTCCGTAGTCCAGAGACTTCGGTCTTCAAACAGGGAAAAAATTATTGAGTGAACTTTTCGCATTTCAACAATTTAGCCATCCGCCGGAAACGGACAAGTTAAACAATTTAACAAAACAGCGATACAATAATTTTGAGTAGAAGGAATTTGCATCGCTCAGTCATCACACTTTATAGTAGAACTCAACTTGAGATTTCAACTTAAAAAGAGAGTTGTATACCCTTCAATTTTCGCTTATAAAGTTTTATCTTGCATATGCAAATGGGAAAAGATACTTCCATATTAGATTTGTTTTCAAAGCTTGACAGCCAGAGCTCAATAAATCTTCTTGTCGAAAATTCTTATAAAGCTGCGTTAGCATATCTTCGCTTAAATTGTAATAAAGTCAATAAGATATTCACAGAAAACAACTTAACTTTTAGTGAAGCAGCAATCTCATCCATCGCTCCGCTTTTCTTTACAGATACAAATGATCATAACTTACCAATCGTAAAAGAATTTAACATCTGGAAACCGCCGATTCAATCGGATGAAGACGCAATTTATTTTCTTAACAAAGTGATTGCTAGAAGAGTTGATCAATATATTGTTCACTTGCTTAAAGAACATGATCCTTTTTTTGCCAAGATTTTAGATTCTGTTATTTACTTGATTAAAAAAGAAAGTTGTAAGAAAGTCAGTTACTTCGGCAAAAGATATATTGTTCAGTCATCATGTCATGAAATAGACGGTAAGGTAATAGACGAAGACTCATTTGAAAAATTACCAACCAGTTTATTCCAAGACCACAAAAAGTGCTTGACTAATGTTTTTATTTATTTGGAAAAGTGGACAGATTTCTTCCTCGCAATTCCACTTAACTCTTTAGTGATCAGATTAAGAAACTTGCATGGACTTAGCTTAAATTCATCAAATAGTGATTTTAATTTCTCATCTAAATTTGAAGTTAATGAAATTGTTAATTCTGGTTTACGTTATGCTTTGGATAAATTGAAATATACTTACTGTGCAAATGGTAAACTGGATAATATTGAGAGTGAAAGTTTCATAAATGCACTCAAGGACATGGCAGAAGATCTTAAAGATGGCGGCATTAACCATGGATTATATGATTACTTGAAGCAGCATTTTAATGGATTGGAAAAACAAGATTATCAGAATAAATATCACAATATGTTGGAATATTTATTAAAAGTGATGAAAACTTCTATCCGTGACAAAATTATGGAGGAGAAAGAATGATTTTCCGAATTCTTAATAATTTCAACTATCTAAAGGTTGAGAATATTTCTCAGAGTTTCAAATTATTTTGGAAATCAGATGAAAATAACTGAAAGAGAAATATTCGACTTTGTATTTTTTCCGGAAAATCTACCAATCGATAAGGTCGAGTATTTGAAAAATTTTAATGAATTTGATGATGAAATAAAGTTTTATCACTCGCTTAAAGCTAGTTTTGAGGAAGAGCTTAGCGAGGATATAAAGCAGAAATTAGCCGAACGGATTCCAATTTACATTCCAACTAAAATTTTTTTTCTCTTTCCTGTTAAAGAAGTAATTAAAGAAAAAAATAGTGATGTAACAGTATTAGCAGCAGCTTCACCTAAAGAAAAACCGTCAGTTAAAGCAAAAACTTTTATTGATGAGAGCAATCACTATTTAATTCGCCTTCTCAATTTTAAAGATTCTGCGAAAATATATGTATTCTCAACCACTGAAGAAGTTTTAAAAGACTATAAAATTGTCATTAGACCATCTGAGCAGATATTCGAACAAACAGATAATTCATCGCCAATCGAATTAAACTCACCTATTGAAGCTGAAAACATAGAACTGCAATTCAACTAGCATTTCACTTTTTTTATCTGACAAAATAATTTAACTTTTTACGTCTAAAAATTAATCATTTAACTTTTTCAATTTAGAGATGCTCTGTATCTAATGGAAATTACTGAATGAACTACCGTCAAGCTAAAACTGGGATATTGATGATTGAAATCCTTCCTAACAAATGTGATTTTTGTGGATGCTGTGTTGGTGTTTGTCCCGAAGATGCAATTGAGCTGAAAGAAGCGGAAATCAATATCATTGATGAACGATGTACTAATTGTGCAAAGTGTATTTGGAGCTGCCCGATTGAGGTTATTGTTTTTAATAAGAATGGTGTATTGTTTGACAAAAATTAGGCAGTAAGCAATAGGCAGTAGGCAAAAATTAAAACAAAGATTCATAAATGAATATTTCCTTTAGAGATTTAACAGTTTGTAAAAAAGCTTTTGAATTGGCGATGGAAATTTTTG
Source organism: uncultured Ignavibacteriaceae bacterium (assembly GCA_964613805.1). GTDB lineage: Bacteria > Bacteroidota > Ignavibacteria > Ignavibacteriales > Ignavibacteriaceae > XYD12-FULL-36-8. The sequence goes on from CAZTJF010000001.1 coordinate 258,858, forward strand.
AATTATCAAAATGCTTTCCAAAAGAAGAAAAATATTCTTTGACTGATCAAATTAGAAGGTCTTCACGTTCCGTTTGTGCTTCGATTGCTGAAGGATATAGAAAAAGACAGTATGAAGCACACTTTATTGCAAAGATTTCGGATGCAGATATGGAAAACTCTGAAACTCAATCTTGGTTAGATTTTGTACTAGGTTGTAAATATTTAGAAAAGAATATTTATGAAGTGCTAATCAAGAAATCAGAAGAAATTGGTAGACTATTAAATCACATGATAGAATATCCTGAAAAATATTTGAAAAATGCTGACAAAAAATAATTGCCTATTGCTTACTGCCTATAGCATATTTGTTTTTGTCAAGATGAACACACAAAGTATGTTTCCAATAAAATGATAAGATGAACAAAGAATACGACATAATAGTAGTTGGTGCAGGACCCGCAGGCTCAATGGCGGCGCGGTTTGCTGCAGAGCAAGGTGTTTCGGTTTTGATGCTCGAGAAAGACCGCGATGTTGGCTATCCAGTTCGATGCGGTGAAGCGGTGAATAAAAAAAGCATCGAGGAATTTATTGATTCAAATGAGAAATGGATTGCAGCAAAGATTAATAAATTTTCTCTCAACGCTCCTGATGGGACTGAAACTGTTGTCGAATTTCAAGAAACCGGGTATATCTTAGAAAGAAGAATCTTTGATTATGAATTAGCGAAGACTGCCTCGAATGCAGGTGCGGAAATTTTAACTCGTGCTTATGTAAATGGATTACTATTTGATGATGATAAAGTTTCGGGCGTTCAATATGAATTTAATGGTGAACAAAAAGAAGTTCTTGCAAAAATAGTAATTGCGGCTGACGGCATTGAATCAAGAGTAGGCAGATGGGCTGGACTAGAAACTCATTGCGATTTTAGAGATATGGAATGCTGTGTTCAAATTACTGCTTCTAATCTTAGTGTAAATTCTGATACGTGTTATTTTTATTTCGGAAAAGATTTTGCGCCAAATGGTTACTTCTGGATTTTTCCTAAAGGAGAAAACATTGCTAACATAGGATTAGGCGTAAGCGGCTTAATTGGTAAGAAAAAGTCTGCATCAACTTTTCTCAATTCATTCATGGAAAAGCGTTACCCAAATGCTTCTGTACTTACGAAAATAGCAGGCGGAGTTCCCTGTTCACCAACATTAAAGAAAATAAGTGCGCCAGGAATTATGCTTGCTGGAGATGCAGCACATCAAGTTAATCCATTAAGCGGCGGCGGTATTACAAGCGGAATGATTGGCGGCAGTATTGCAGGAAGAATAGCGGGCGAGTCAATAAAAATGAGTAAACCGGATCATATTTATACCTATGGTAAAGAATGGCATGTCAGAATTGGAAAGAAACATGAAATCTACAACAACATAAAAAACGGCATTTATAATTTTACTGATGAAAAGTTTAACAACATTGCCCATTCTTTCAACAAAGTGCCATATGAAAAAAGAACTCTTGGTAAACTTTTCACTACTGCCCTGATTAACAATCCCTCTCTGCTTATTGATGTTGCAAAAGTTTTTGTAATTTAAAAATAGAACATTATTGACATTCTACTAATTGCTGATTACTTTTACTAAAAATAAATAAAGAGGTAGTCATGAAAAGATTAGCTTTAATATTTTTTTTATCCTTCCTTTTGTTGCAAAATTTTCTTCCACAGACACAACTCTTAAAAGTTGGTAATGCTGTTCAGTATTGGTTTACTGAGTCACCAGGGCAATTGAGACTGACAATTGAAACCGAAGTAATAGATGGTAAGGAGTATTTCAAAAGAAAAATTTCAGACTATACAGTAGACCCTAATTTTCACAGATTCAGCTATGAACGGATTGATGGAGATAGTATTTATTACATTCTATCCTCTAAAAATACAGACTCTCTTGTCTTCAATTTTAATTGGATTCCGGGGATGCTGATCAGAGCAGACACGGTTGTTCATGATTCGCTTTTTAATTTGTGTGTTCTTTATTGCGAAAAATTGGATAGCGTTAGAATAGAGACAACCTTCCTTCCAAATGATACAGTGTATTACATTAGTATTTTCGCAATAAATTTATCTAATGGTGATACCATGGTTGTTTTTCCTTCAAAGAACAAAATTTACAAGAAATTTGGAAGGAAATACGAAATGGAGCCCTTAGGATTTATAGATGGAGTAAAAATAGAGGGTATCAGATACGGAGCAGTTTTTCCTTTTCCAGAGGAGATTACATTCTCAGGCGACAGCATTTTTATTACTGATGTAATTGATACAGGTTCAGTTTTTATATTGAATAATTCTGATTTTCCGCTAAGGGTAGATTCCATAATTTCTATAGGTGGTTTTTTTGGTTATCGTGGCTGGTTTAGTTTACCACAAACCAATTTTTGGTTCTATCTCTTTCAATCGTATCCTCGTTATTGGAACGATACTCTTAGAATTATAATCGCACCACATGATTCTGTTAAAGTCTCATTCTTTGATGTAGACCTTTGTCCAATTTGTGATTATAGTATAAAGGATTATTTCGTTGATACATTACGATTTGTATTTACTTATTTGTACAATCAAGAATACAGCTTTAATTTTTCAAAGTTTATTCAGATTTCTGGAGAAGGTCACACATCAATTATTAACGAGGGTGATATTAATGATAAAGGATTTTATCTTTATCAAAATTATCCCAATCCATTTAATCCAAGTACAACTATACATTTTGAATTAGGCAGTAAGCAGTTTGTTGCTCTGAGAGTTTTTAATAGCTTAGGTCAACATGTAAAGACATTAATTGAAGAAGAAAAACAGATTGGGAAATATGAAATAGATTTTGATGCTGCGTCAATCCCATCAGGCGTATACTTCTATCAGCTCGTAGCCGACGGCAAAATTCAAACAAAAAAAATGTTGATAATTCGTTAGTAGTAGATAACAATATCAATTATTTTATTTTTCTTGATCTTTTTTATAAAAGAAATAAACTTTTCCTGCAATAAGTGCATGCACCACCCAATTTTTACTAATGTTGTAAAAGTTTTTGTAATTTAACGCCTCAAAAATAATCTTTACAAAAGAATAAACTTGTGGAAAGTGCCTTAACGATTTTAATTATGGGATTTGTAGCCGGTTTTGTTTTATCTATACCGGTTGCTGGTCCAATAAATATTTTAATTACAACAAATGCCCTTTTGGGAAAACTTCGATATTGTATTCGGGTTGCATTAGGTTCCTCTGTAATTGAATTTTTTTATGTTTTAATTATAGTATTTGGAATAGTTTCTCTTTACGAAGTTTACAAACCTTTTGTTCCTTACATTCTTATTGTCGGTTCAGTTATTCTTATAATTGTCGGCATTAAAGTGATGAGAACAAAGTTCGATCTTACAAACGTAAATCTTAAAGAAATAGTTAGAGATAGAATTGCTAATAAAGGCGGATTCACGACCGGAATTTTAATAAACATAACAAATCCTTCTCTTTTTCTTGGATGGCTCTCATCAACATTTGTAATTTTTTCGCTGGCAAGTTCTTTAAACCTAAATACCGGCGGTTTGGATTTAATCGTTAGGGAAAATCTCGATACAATTCAAAAAATGAATAACCAAAATAAGGTGGAAGAAAAACCCAACAATGGCATAGTTGAAAGATTTAACAACCACAGTAACCCCGATGAACTTAATCCAATAGTTTTAAGTCTAATTTATGCGGCAAGTTTATCTGTAGGAAGTTTTGTCTGGTTAAACTTATATTCTCGCATTATAGTGAAGTTCCGAAACAAGTTGAAGATAGGGGTTATTAGCTGGATTATCCGAATACTAGGGTTTGGATTAGTTTTGATAGGAGTATTTCTTGCTTACACCTCTATACAAATGTTTGGGTCAAGTTGATTTTCACCTGGAATAGTATGACTATTATTTTTTTATTTGATAGTTTTAGAATGTAAAAATTGAAATTTGAGGCATAATGGAACACAAAGTTTATTTGGATAGAAATGAAAACAATTACGGTCCTGCCCCTCTTTGTTTTCAAGTATTAAAGAATGCTGATTATTCGAAGTTAAGCTGTTATACAAAATCTTTTTCATCTGGTGTGAAGAGTATTTTATCGGAGAGATTGGCAAAGGAAGTTAATCTTCCCGAAAATAGAGTGCTGCTTGGTTATGGAGCGGAAGATCTTTTAAAGCAGGCTATCCTCTGTTATCTTAATAAAGATGAAAAATTACTGATACCATCTTATTCGTGGTGGTATTACAAAGAGCTTGCAAGCGAAGCCGGTGGTAAGAATGTTGAATATCCATTAGATGAAGGAGAAGATAGCTTTCACTATAACCTTGCAAAGCTGGTTGATATTTATAAAAAAGAAAAACCCAAAGCTGTTCTGATCAGCTCACCGAATAATCCAACTGGAAATTCAATTTCCCTTACCGACTTAAAAAAACTTTTAGTTGAACTTAGAAAATCAGTTGTTATTTTTGATCAAGCTTATGCATTTGAAGGTTTCAATGATCACATTGAAGTATTGTTAAAAGATAATCCCAATCTTATCATCGTAAGAACTTTTTCTAAATATTATGCTTTAGCAGGAATGAGAATTGGTTTTGCATTAATCGGAGAAAATATTCAAAAGCTTTCTCAATTGACAAACAGATATTTGGGTTTTAACCGATTATCAGAAGAAATTGCTATTGTTGCTTTGGATTCTCCAGATTATTATAAAAGCATTTCGGACAAAATGAAAAATGATAAGCAGCTTTATCATTCAGAACTCGGAAAATTGAAAGGATTCAAAGTTTTTAAGTCTGATGCAAATTTTATCTTAGTAAAAATTCCAAAAGAGATTTATAAAGATTTGAAAGAGTATATGAACTCGAAGGGTTTGATTATTAAGTTTATGAATGAAGAACTTCTCAACTCACATTTGCGAATAACGTTAGGCACACAAGAACAAAACCGCGTAGTTATCCAAGCTATAAAAGAATTTGTTGAGAACCACAGCAACTGATGAACTGGCTTCAAGAGTATAAATCCTCACTAAAAAAAATTGAGGTTGAGGAATTTTTTGATCTCTATTTTTACCGCCCGATCGCATTCCTTTTTGTTAAGGGAATATTCAATACTAACATAACTCCAAATCAGCTGACAGTAATCTCGATGATCTTCGGAGTCATCGGTGGATTTTTCTATTCACTAGGGACACATCGGGAATATATAATTGGAGCAGCTCTAATTTTATTGTACAATGTTTTTGATTGCAGTGATGGGCAGCTTGCACGCTTAAAAAAGAATGGTACTATCACTGGAAGAATACTTGATGGCATTGCGGATTATGTAGTTAGTTTTGCAGTTTATTTTGGAATTGCCTTTGGTTTTGCGAACAGCTCACCTAATTCGTTATTGTGGTGGATAATTACTGCTGGAGCCGGTTTTAGCAATGCTCTACAATCAGGGTTATTAGATTTTTTCCGCACACGATATTTAGATTATGTCCTTAAAAGAGTAAGTGTTTTAGATGACGGCATAACATACTTCGAAGAAGAATTTGAACGTTTAAAAAGTGTGAGGGGAAAGTATTTTGATAAAGCAGTTATTTGGATTTATTTGGGATACTCAAAAGTTCAGCAAAAAGTAACAAATCCAAAGTCGAATCATGAAACCATCAATCATAACATTTCTGCCGAAGAATATTCTAGAAAAAACCGCTTGCTGATTAGGTTGTGGACTTTCCTCGGTCCAACAACTCAATGGACATTTCTGATAATCACTTCTGTTCTAAATCGGATAGATATTTATTTACTTGGAATTTTAATTGTCGGAAATATTCTTGCAGTTATCCTTTATTCATTTCAATATCGGGTTGATAAATCTCTCAAGCTGAAATAATGAAAACATTAATCTTAGCTGCTGGCATATCTAAACGGCTCCGGCCGCTGACAGACAACACTCCTAAATGTTTGATAAAACTTGGCGCCAAAACAATTTTGGAAAGAACTCTGAACAACTTACTTGCTTATAATCTGAACGACATTGTAATTGTTACTGGTTATTTTCAAGAGCAAATAAGAGATTTTATTGCACTAAACTATCCACAATTAAATGTATCGTACATATACAACGATGTTTATGATTCAACAAATAACATATACTCTTTGTGGCTTACGAAAGATTTGGTGCTTGGTAATAAAATGCTTTTACTCGACAGTGATATTTTGTTCGATAAAAGAATACTTGAAAAACTTTTAAGCTCAGCTTATCCAAACTGCTTAGCTTTAAGGACTTATCATCAGCTTAATGAAGAAGAAATAAAAGTTCGATTGAATAAAGACAAATCTATTGCAGAGATTAGCAAGACGGTTGATTTGAAACATGCAGTTGGTGAATCAATCGGAATTGAAAAGTTCAGTGCTGAATTCAACAGAAGGCTGTTCGAAATACTTGATCGAATGATTGTACAAGAAAAGCGAGTAGACATTTTTTACGAAGCAGCATTTCAAGAAGCAATTGACTGCGGCGAAAAAATTTATGCGGTTGACATTGGCGGATTCAAGTGCATTGAGTTAGACTTTGCTGAAGATATTCAACGAGCAGAAAAGGAAGTGATTCAGTATTTAGATTGATATTGAATATATCCAAGTACAGCGGAACGACCACCACCAAAGGCGGTCAGGTGATGGTCGTTCCCAACAGTATGTCGGAAATTGCTTTCAGGCAATTTCGAGAAATTAAAACTCCAAACTCACCCCAATCGAAGGTAAAATTCCGATTGATGCCTCAGCGTCAACGCTTTGAGTTCTCCTGTCCCATCTGATCGAGGTTGAATTTTTTCTGTTATAAATGTTTTGGATATCGAGGTAAGTAATCAAAGTCCACTTGTCGAAGAACCATCTTCTATCTACTCTTATGTCTAAGCTGTGACTTGATTTCAACCTGTCTGAGTTGAATAATGCAATGTCTTGGCTTCCATCAGGATTGAAAGGAGTGAAAGGCATTCCAGTGGCGTATCTAAATTTTAAGCTTGCTTCCCATTTCTCATTAAACTTATAACCACCGCTTAAATTAAAAATCCATGTTTGATCATAACTGCCTAATTTTTCAATTCCATCAAGTGAAGTAAATGTTGATTTGCCATATGTCAAACTTAAGATTCCGTAATAAGGAATTTCGGATAATTTCTTTTGAACAGACAATTCCACTCCACGCGACAATCCCTTGCTATCACTAACCAAAGGTTCTAAACCAAAACCAGAGAAATTATTATCTGAGCCGCCATAACCAGCACCGCTGTTTGCAAGCACAAGATAAGGACGAATTAAGCTTGTAGGATAATTCGAGTATCTCTTTACAAATCCTTCAACTTTCAACAGCATATCTTCCTGCAGGCGATGATCAAATCCAAGTATGTAATGTTCTGAACGGATACTTTTGAGATTTTTATTCGTAGCATCAGCTATAAGCCAAATATAAGAGGGTGCTTGATAATAAATGCCTGTACTTAGATTGATGTTAGCAAGTTCGTTGAGCATATAAGAAGCAGAAAACCTTGGACTGAAATATAATTTCTCTTTAATTGCATCGAAGTAATCTAATCTCACTCCGAAGTTTGCATCAATTCTTTCAAAGAGATGTTGATGATAAACACCATACAAAGCCGATTTAGTGAAATTACTTTTTGCATTCAATGAAGTGTAAGGAAGTGAATCGCCGAAAGATGTTCTAAATGTCGGCAGAAGAATATCACTTTTAAATTTTATAGTTTTCAGATTAAAGCCCACATTCAATTCTGACTTTGCAGAAAGCTTATAAACCAAATCACCCTTTAAACTGTTCTCTGCTTCGAGGGATATATTCTGAAAAATTGGATTAAGCAATGAATCTCTTTGAGCAGTATCAAAATCTGTAAAGTTTCTGCCAAGAGTTAAATCGAAAAAGCCGCCGTTAAAAATATTTCGCCAAGATAATCCTGTGAAGTATTGTAATTGATCACTTCCCAAAATTCTTGAATTTTCATATCTCTGATCGGCAGTTTCGTTGAAGTATCTTACATTATCAAACGCACCGATATAAAGAAAGCTCAGAGAGTTTTGATTATCAATTCTATAATTAAACTTTGAAAGAACATCATAATATTCTGGCACGAAGCCAAAACCAGCGGCTTTGAAAATAAGATCGAGATAACTTCTTCGAGCGGAGAATATGAAATCACTATTTTGTGAAAGAGGTCCTTCTAAATTAAGACCAAATTGACTTGCAGAAATTGTTGCTTTACCGCCGACACGATCTTTTCTCCCGTTTCGTAAGTCAATACTTAAAACTGAAGATAATTTATCGCCATACTTTGTAGAAAATCCTCCAGTTGAAAACGAAGTTTCTTTCACATAATCTAAGTTAATGTAGCTTAATGCACCGCCGGATGCACCTTGTGTTCCGAAGTGATTTATGTTTGGTACTTCAGTACCATCAACAATGTAAAGATTTTCTGAAGGAGCGCCGCCTCGAACAACTAAATCATTACGCCCTGCTTCAGCTTGTGCTACACCTGGCAATATTGATAAAGCACGTATAACGTCTTCAAAACCTCCTGGTGAGCGTCGGATTTCTTCGTAGCTAAAATTTTTCAAGCTAGTTACTTCAGTCGGAATGCGTGAAAAATAATCCGCAGTAACGGTAACATTTTCAAGTTCAATCGCTTGCTCGGTTAATTCAAAATCTAATTGAACAGGTCGAGCCGTGCTTACCGCAATATCAGTTTTTGTAACTGAATTATAACCTATCAGCGATGCTCTGACTTGATATGTGTTTGGTGAAACATCATTAATCTTAAATTCACCATTGAAATTTGTTGCTGCGCCTGTATTTGTGCCAAGCAGAATAACATTTGCACCAACTAACGGCTGCTTTGAAACAGCATCAATCACTCTGCCATAAATTTCGCCAGAAACTCGTTGCGCAAAAACCGTGTTGACTGATAATATTGTAACAAATGCGATTATAGATATTTGTATTTTTTTCATTTTCACTTAAATGTTGTTCTAAGAAGACACAACACCAATTGTTCAAGAAACGTTTCATTTGGGAACGTGCTAAGTTTTAACATACTTTTGATTTTGTTATATTTCTTAAAGAATTTATTATAAAATCTCAATTTCAACTGAGCGAAAGTAATTCTTAACAGAAATGTCCTCCGAAACAAAGAGAAAAAATTCTAATTCTCAAAATATTTTAGATGGCAGCGAAGAAACATCTGCCAAATCTGCACAGGAAAATCAAATCACACGAGTTTTTTCCTTTTTACAAAAAGATTTTGTTTGGTTTTCATCTCTGACTGAACAAATTAATTTTTGTTCGGAGAATATTGGCTCCGTAATTGGATACAATTCAGAAGAAATTAAATCGTTCAATGAAAAAAGGTTGGCAATTGCTTTCAATGAGGATATTTCCCGTCTTCGAGAAGCACTAAATGAGTTTTTAATAGATTCAGCATCACACGAAATTAATCTCTCCTATCGGCTTGAGAGAAAAGATAATACTATCATTTCGGTATACGAAAAAATTTATGCTGAACGGGATGAACAAGGGGAAGTAAAAAATCTTTATGGAATTGTTTCGGATATAACTGAATTTAAAGAGAGCGAAAACCGCCTATTTGAAGCAATAAGCGATTTACAAAAATTAAATGAAGCCAAAGATAAATTTGTATCACGAATTTCTCATGATCTTCGTTCGCCATTCACCAGCATAATTGGTTTTGCAGAAGTTTTAAGTAATGATTCCCAAATTCCGGAGAAAGAAAAGTTAGAGTATTTGAATTTTATACTTTCGTCATCAAAAAATCTTTTGAATTTTGTAACCCAATTAAGTGAATTAATTAAACTGCAAACACATCGGATTAAGCTTGAACCGCAAAGGACTAATCTTGGTCGTTTAATTCATTACTCTGTTTCATCTTTTACTTCTCAAACTGTTGGCAAAGATTTGAAAATAAAAGTAAACGTTGGTGAATCGTTTCATATCAGCGCAGATGAAAGATTGTTTCTATTATTGATGACAAGTCTAATAAGCAATGCGGTCAAGTTCTCAAAACCTGGTAGTAAAATTATCATCAACGCACAGGAATTTAACGAAGATTTTATTGAAATAATTGTGAAGGATGAGGGCGTCGGGATTTCAGAGAAAAATAAAACCAGATTATTTAAAATTGATCAAATATTTTTTTCTGAAGGAACTAAGGGCGAAAAGGGGACTGGGCTGGGCTTACTTCTTTCGAAAGAAATTGTAGAAAAGCATGGCGGACATATTTGGTTCTATTCAAATCAAGCAGACGGAACGGAATTTCATTTTACTATTCCTGTGTCTAAAAATACAATTCTTGTTGTGGAGAATGATGAATCTGCAAGAGTTGGTTTTGAGGAGCTGATCAAAAATAATTATCCCGAGTTCAATGTGATGACCGCTGCGAATGGTTATGATGCGCTGAATATTATTACAAATAATTTGCCGACTATAATTATTTTGAATCATGATCTTCCTTTGATGACAGGATTGCAAATGATGGATAACATTTTGAAGGCACAAAAAAATTCCAAAATATCAACGATAGTTCTTGCAGAAAGTATATCAGATGATTTATTGAAATCGTATGATGACATCGGTGTAAAGTTAATTTTACCCAAACCAATTTCATTAAAAGTGCTTCAAAAAAAGGTTGAGGAGATAGTAAGTTCTATTCGGTAGATCATTTTTATTCTTATTAATCTTAGATTACATCTCGAAAATTTTCTAAGTATTCACAATTGGAATTAATTTTAATATAAAAACTATAAACAGGAGGTCAATTTGAGACTTGCAGTAGTAGGAACCGGATATGTAGGATTAGTAACCGGAACTTGTTTTGCCGAAACAGGCAATGATGTTATTTGTGTAGATGTTGATAAAGAAAAATTAAAAAAACTTAAGAAAGGAATAATTCCAATCTTCGAACCAGGATTGGAGAGTTTATTCGGCAGAAATCTAAAAGAAGGAAGATTACAATTCACCGATGATCTTTATGATGCAGTCAGAAAATCTACTGTTATTATGCTTTGTCTCCCAACACCTCAGGACGAAGATGGAAGTGCAGACTTAAGCTACGTGCTTAAAGTTGCTGACGATCTTGGAAAATTATTTAAGAAAGAACCTAATCTTAGTTTTAAAGTCATTGTTGATAAAAGCACAGTTCCGGTAGGCACAAGCGATAGAGTCCGAGCTGTAATAAAAAAACATGCTCCAAAATTTAATTTTGATGTGGCGTCAAATCCCGAATTTTTAAGAGAAGGATTAGCCGTAGAAGATTTTATGAAGCCGGAACGAGTTGTGGTTGGAACTCGAAATGAGAAAACCAGAAAAATTATGGATCAACTTTATGATCCTTTTGTGCGTTCTGGAAATCCAATTTACTTTATGGATGAAAGATCTGCGGAGATGACAAAGTATGCAGCCAATTCATTTCTTGCTATGAAAATTTCTTTTATGAATGAGATTGCAAATTTATGTGAGTTAACAGGTGCGGATGTGGATAAAGTTAGAATATCACTTGGTTCTGATTCTAGAATTGGCAAAAGATTTTTATTTCCGGGCGTTGGTTACGGCGGCTCATGTTTTCCTAAAGATGTTGCTGCTTTAATAAATACAGCGAACGAAATCAAGTACGACTTTAAAATTCTTAAAGCTGTGCATGATATAAATAAAAAACAGATTGATCTTTTTGTCGAAAAAATTAAAAAGCATTATAAAGGTAAAATTTCTGGGAAGAAATTTGGTATGTGGGGTTTGGCTTTCAAACCTAATACAGACGATGTTAGAGAAGCCCCGGCAATAGCTATTACAAAAAAATTACTTGCAGAAGGAGCATCTGTTTCAGCATATGATCCCGTTGCGAAGGAAACCACGCAGATGTTTCTTGGAAATAAGATTCATTATGCAAAACATCCCTACGAAGCATTAAAAAATGCAGATGCACTTTTAATTATAACTGAATGGAACGAGTTTAGAAATCCGGATTTTGAAAGAATCACTTCACTTCTGAAACATCCGGTTATTTTTGATGGAAGAAATCTTTATGATGTTGAGAAAATGAAAGATATGAAGTTTACCTATTACTCGATTGGAAGAATGGCGGTTAAAAAATAATTAATTCTGATTTGCACATATCAATCATGCCAGAACATGTACAGAAAAAAGAAAGTGTACAAAATAAGTTCTGGTTTGCTCTTTATACAAAGCCAAGGACAGAATTCAAAGCAGCAAAACAGCTTGAAGCTGTTGGTGTTGAATATTATCTTCCGACAATAGTTAAAATCAGTCAGTGGTCAGATAGAAAGAAAAAAATTACCGAGCCATTGCTGAGAGGATACATTTTTATTCGATCTGATGAGAAGGAAAGAATACTATCATTGGAACAGCCGTCAATTGTAAGATGTTTAAGTGAGCACGGACGACCATCTCGAATTCCAAATTGGCAAATTGATAACTTAAAAAAGATGCTTCAAACTACTGCTGAATTCCATATAAAGGAAGGATTGGTTCCAGGAGCAAAAGTTAAAATTAAGGAAGGTCCTTTTCAAGGCGTAATTGGCGTGGTTCAAGAAGCAGAGGCAGGTAAGTCAATTGTAGTTTCCATTGATCTTTTAAATCGTTCGGTTATTGCTCACTTACCCAAGGAAAGTGTTTTTGAAATAGTTAGAGACAAATAATATTTTCAGAGTGCATTTAATAAAGTCGAATAAGTAATTATGCTTTCACAAACAGATATTATCACATTAAACAAAGGCGATGCGGTAGATCATTTTCTAATCGTAAGAAAATGTGAACTGCGGATGTCTAAAACAAATAAGCAATATTTAGCTCTTGAACTTGCTGATAGGTCCCAAGCTGTAAATTCAAACATGTTCGACGGATTTGAGGAGATTTATTCCAAAGTTAAATCTGGTGATATTGTAAAAGTTAAAGGCACAATTGATGATTATCAGGGTTCGCCACAAATCAAAGTAAAATCAATTAAACCGGCAAAATTTTCTGATGATGTTTCGGCAATGGATTTTCTGGCTAAATCACAACGCGATTTTGACGAAATGAAAAAAGAGTTTTTCGATCGTGTTGATAAAATCTCTAATCCTAAGCTGCGAACTTTAGTAAAAAATATTTTCACCGAGGACAATTTTTTAAAATATTCCTCGGCACCGGCAGGAAAATCTTGGCATCATTCTTACATTGGCGGTTTGCTTGAGCATACTCTCGAGATAATTAAAATATGTGATTTGATGTGCGACTTTCATTCGGAACTAAATCGTGATTTGCTGATTTGTGGAGCAATGCTGCATGACTTTGGTAAAATTGAAGAGCTTAGTTTTGAAACAGGATTTGAGTATACCGATAAAGGGAAATTGATTGGACACATTGTGATAGCTGCAATGCTTGTTGAGGAAAAAATGAAAGAGATAAAAGATTTTCCCGAAGATCTGAAAAACTGCTTGATTCATTTGATTTTAAGTCATCAAGGAAAATTGGAGCATGCTTCACCTGTAGTTCCCAAAACAGTGGAAGCCATCGCCCTTTATCATGCTGATGAACTTAGCGCTAAGGTTAATGCATATAAAAATGCAATTGCCACAGAATTGAAATCCGAAAGCAAGTGGACAAGATTCTTGAATCTTGCGGAAACTGATTTATATAAACATGGTATCAATCCCGCAACTGAAAAAAAACTTAACGAATCTTTATTCGATTAAATAAGGAAACAAAATGAATGCATCAAAAAAGTTCTGCAGCATGTTTTTTCTGGCTTTCTTTCTCCTCTGTAATTTTTCTGTTCAAGCTCAAATGGTTGAAAAGCTCATTGAAGAAGGTGATCAATACATTGAAGAATTTAATAATCAGAGAGCATTAGACACCTATCTTAAGGCAGATAAACTTCATCCAAATAACTGGGAAGTTCTTTGGAGAGTAAGTCGTGCTTATGTAAATATTGGTGCACATATGCCTGACAAATCAAGTGATCAAAAAGATGCACAGCTTGTTGTTTATCAAAAAGCTTTTGATTACGCTGATAGAGCTGTCAAGCTTTCGCCGGATAAATCAACTACATTGGTTAGAAGAGCAATTGCGAATGGAAGAATTGCATTGTTTAAAGGTGTTTTTTCTGTTGCCGGAGTTGTAAATTCAGTTAAGGAAGATTGTGAGTTGGCTATTAAATTAAATAGCGGAGATAAATATACAATTGCCTTGGCTCATTATATTTTAGGTCGAACTCATGCAAAGATTAGCGAAAAATGGGCACCCGCCCGAGCTGTTTTAGGTCTTGGCTGGGCTGATAACGAAATTGCAATAACCCAGTTTAACAAAGCTATCAATCTGTATCCAAATTTTAGAATGTTCTATCTTGACTTGGCTAAATCTTATATTCGTGAAGATGAATATCAGAAGGCAAGAGAAATGTTGAAAAAAGTTATTGAAAGTCCTAAGAAGGATGAAGATGATGATGATCGTTCGGTCGAGGCAAAAAAACTTCTTGAAGAAATAAAGAACGAATAATTTCACAATGGGGGAAATGGTTGTTGGAAATTCCATCAATACTAATTGACAAACTAAAATCTGCCAAGACTGTCGTATTTTTTTCTGGTGCAGGAATTTCAGCCGAGAGCGGAATCCCGACATTCCGTGGGAAGAATGGAATTTGGAATAAATTTCGCCCCGAAGAGCTTGCCAGCTTTAATGCCTTCATACGAAATCCTCAGCTTGTGTGGGAATGGTACAATTATAGAAAATCAATTGTTCATCAATCTAAACCCAATGCAGGGCATCTTGCCATAGTTGAATTTGAAAAATATTTTGAGAAAGCAATTGTAATCACTCAAAATGTTGATAACCTTCATCGCAGAGCAGGAAGTAAAATAATTTATGAACTGCATGGAAATATTGAGAAGAATTTTTGTGTAAAGTGTAAGAAACGTTATGATGACGAATTAGAATTCAAAGAAGGCATTCCTAAATGTTCTTGCGGCGGGTTAATTCGTCCCGATATTGTTTGGTTCGGAGAATTTCTTCCGCCGGTTCAATTCAATCTTTCAGAAAAAGCGGCTATTAGTTGCGATATTTTTTTTATTGTTGGAACTTCTGCTGTTGTTTATCCTGCTGCTTCACTTGTACAAGTTGCAAAAAGTCATGGGGCTTTTCTTGTTGAAGTTAACATTGAAGAAACCGAAGCGTCATCAATTGCAGATGTATCTTTATTTGGTGAATCTGGAAAAGTTCTTCCGCAAATTGTGGAACAGTTGAAGTTGGCACATAATTGAAAATAGATTGAAATTGTGAATTCCAAAATTCAAATCACAAAAGACAAATAAATCTCAAAATTCAATTATCAATATTCTAACCTTGATATTTGAAATTTTAACGTTATTTGTTATTTGGATTTTGTTGACTGGTAATTATTTGTAGGGCTTCAGCCCGATTCTCTTGCAGATTTTTTGAAACTCTATATGTTTCTTCTCCTTAATTCCTTCAAACTCAGCCATTATTGTTTTCAAAAAAATTGGGAAAACCTTTTCATATAAACTTTTACCGTCACTTGTGAGTTGAATGAGGTAAATGCGTTTGTCATCTTCGTTCTGTTTTTTCTTAATTAATTTTTGCTTAAGCAGATTATTAACCACCATAGTAATGTTGCCCTCACTGCGAAAAATTTTTTTACCGAGTTCCTTTTGGTTCATTTGCCCTAAGTGGTAAAGCACATCGAGAGCATAAAACTGACTTTCGGTCAGTCCTTCTATTTCAAAAAGCATATACAAGCGTGAACTTAATGACTCATAAGCTCGCACTAATTTAATGAATGAATTCAGGCAATTGATTTGTTGTTTGGTTCCCTTGTAATGTGTTCCCATTTTTATTGCTTGGATAGTTGATAATGATTTTGAATTTCATAGCAAAATATACTTAACAAATAATTTTTCTCTTGATATTATTTTTGTCAGATTGAGCTTAACTGGCTGCTACAGGCAGATCTAAATCTGACATTTGGTATTCTCTGTCACTCTTCGACTCGCTCAGAGTGACAATGCACTAAACACTTGGGTGGGGCTTTTTATTGAATTATTTTTGTACAAGTATTGTTTAGCAAATATGAAAAATATAAACCGAAGAAAATTTATTAAGCGAATTTTATCAGTATCCATTGCATCGCTGGTAATTCCGCCAATGTTTTTACGAGATTCATCCGCCAAAGCATCATCGGCTTATTCAAGGGTGCTGAAACCAACACCCGATATATGGAAAGATGATGAAATTACTATGGCATGGATTGGTCATTCAACCGTTCTGATGAATTTTTTCGGAGTCAAAATTCTTACTGATCCTGTTCTTTACGAAAGAATTGGTTTATACTTTCTTGGAATGACATTCGGTCCGCAAAGATATTCTGCACCAGCTCTTGAAATGGAAGAAATTCCTAAACCAGATTTGATTTTGCTTTCCCATGCCCATATGGATCATATGGATTATCACACGTTGTTAACTATCACAGAAAAATTCCCAAATGAAATTGACTGTATTACTGCATATAATACAATGGATGTAATTACCGATTTGAAATGGAAATCGCTGCAAGAAATGGATTGGGGCAGTGAATTAGATTTCCTCGGAATTAATTTCAAAGCTTATGAAGTAAAACATTTTGGCTGGCGTTATCCTTGGGAAAAAGATCGCTCCAAAGGTTATATAGAAGATGGCAGAAGTTATAACGCATTTGTTCTTGAAAAGAATGGTAAACGAATTTTATTTGGCGGCGATACTGCTTTCACAGAACTATTTCAAAAGGTAGATGGCGGAAACATTGATATTGCTATTATGCCTATCGGAGCTTACGTTCCTTGGAGAAAAAATCACTGCAATCCCGAAGAAGCTTTAATAATGGCAAGCGAACACCTAAAGGCGAAATATTTCGTGCCTATCCATTGTGCAACATTTAAACAGGGAACTGAACCTATTGATGAACCATTAAGTTGGCTGGATAAATCTTGCACGAATTATAATATCAAGGTTGGATTGAATAAAATTGGGCAGACCTTCATTTTATCCGCTTAAAACGGATTTACTGATTCTTCGTGAAACTCCGTATTTTCTCTGTGCAACTTCGTGAAATATTTTTTGTTACACGAAGATTCACTAAGGAAACACAAAGAAACACGAAGGAAAAATATGACAGTAAATGATCTGATTGAACAGTCACTTGCAATTGCAGAGCAAAATAAAAAAATAGTTGAACAGAAGTTTTTTAAGCTTTCAAGCGATGACTTAAATAGAAAGACCAACCCAAACTCGTGGAGTGCAGCCGAATGTTTTCAACATCTTCTATTTACAAATGTAGGTTATCTCAAATATTTCAATGAAGTTGTTAGCAATTCTCAAGATGCAGATAAGATTAAAACATTCAATCATTCATCCATTCACCCATTCAAGCACTCCTTCTGGGGAAAATTCGTTTTATATTTTGTTAATCCTAAAACAAAGATGAAATCAAAAACAACCAAAACATTTAATCCATCTTACAGTCAAGTTGAGCCGGATGTATTACAGAAATATCTTTCACAGTATGGTCAGATAGTGGGAGTTGTCAGTAAAATGAGGAATTTAGATTTGAAAAATTTGAAGATGCCCTCGCCGATAAATGAAAAAATAAAATATAATCTTGGCGATGCAGTTAAAATTTTAGTTCTGCATGATCAGCGCCATATTCAGCAAGCAGAAAAGACAATAATAGCTAATTTTAATGGCACACGGATTTAACTGATTCAACGGATATGAACAAATTTAAATCGGTTAAAATCAGTTTAATTCGTTCGAAACGTGTTCTATCTATTTACTTATGAAACAAAAATTAGAAAAAGGATTTATTCAGGTATACACCGGCAATGGTAAAGGAAAAACTACGGCTGCAATCGGACAAGTTGTTCGCTCTGCTGGCTTTGGATTGAGAACATACTTCGTGATGTTCATGAAAGAATTTCCATACAATGAAGTTAAAAGTTTGGAGAAGCTGAAAGATTTTATCACGATTGTTCAAGTTGGCAAGGATGACTTTGTTTACAAAAAAGTTCCTCCGTCCGAAGAAGAAAAATCGAAAATTAAAAATGCTCTGAACGAAGTTAAGACTAAAATGCTATGCGGTGAATTCGATTTTATAGTTCTGGATGAAATTTTCGTATCAATTTATTTTGGACTTATCAGCACAGAAGAAGCCATCTCATTCATTGCTGCAAAACCAGATAATGTAGAGTTAATTTTAACAGGCAGATACTGCCCGCAAGAAATCATAGATAAAGCCGACCTCGTAACCGAGATGAAAGAAGTAAAACATTACTACGAAAAAGGTGTGCTGGCAAGAAGGGGAATTGAGTCGTAAAGTTATACTGTGAGTTGGCTATTTTTGAGCTGTGGATTATTACACTATTGAATGAATGAATGGTCGAATGAAACAAATAAAAAATATTTTTCTTTCTTTCGTGGGGAGTAATGATGCTGGTAACCTCATCAAGCAAAATGATGGAGCTATTCTGACAGCGCTTGCAAATCAAAAGTTTGATGAGGTAATTCTTTTATGGAACCAGCCGAAAAGTAAAGAGGTTGATTTCCTCGCCATTGCTCAATACTTGAAGAAAGAGATTTCAAAAAGGAAGCTTGCTAAGAAAGTCAGCTTGCATGAAATCGCTTTGAGTGATCCCACCGACCACAACGAAATTTATATCGCTCTGAAAAATTTTACTGATAAATTGCCCAAAGGTGAGGCGCTGAAATACACCGCAGCAATTTCATCTGGAACTCCCGCAATGCAAGTCTGCTGGATACTGCTTGCCGAATCGGGAGATTTTTCAGAAACCAATCCTTTGAATCTTATTAAAGTTAGAGACCCAAAGTTTGGCAAAAGTGAAAACATACCTGTAAAAATTGATACTGCACTCCCCAAAATTGTTCGGCTGAAAGAGGAAGTTGAAAATCTTAAAGATGAATTTCTCCCAATTGTTAGAATGGATATTGATAAGGGAGAAGTGTTCATTGGCGAGCCGCAAATTCCTTTTTCGCCAATAGAGTTTTGCTATTACCGTTATTTTTTAGAATTGGTGATTGAGGAAAAATCTCCAGAAAAAATTTCATCACTTGAAACCTCATTACAGTTTGCTGAAAAGATTTATCAATATCATGAGGAAAGTTTTCCAGTGATGGATTTAGCTCGCGATGAACTAAGAAAAATGCTGAAGAGCAAAGCAGGAATACCAATCGCAACTTTCCGAGGGAATGTTTCTAAGCTGAATGGAAAAATCAAATCTGTTTTAGGTGACAGCAATCTATCAAGTTATTTTGAGGTTAGCTCAAGCGGCATTAGGGGAGCAAAGTTTTACGGAATTCAGATACCTTCAAAAAAGATAAAAATCGAATAAAAGTTAGTAATGCTTTAAAATATCCATGTTATTTTAAAGTGGGAATTTAAAATAGTGGGGATGATTGCCATATTTGCATAATCAAAATAATGATTAGAGGTGTTTAATGCACAAGAAGAAAATAGCAACCAGTAACTATTCATTGCTAATAAAAGATATTACTTCAGTTCTTGAGGCAGCAAGGAAAACTTCTGCGAGGGCAGTGAATGTCATATTAACGGCAACTTATTGGGAGATTGGTAGAAGAATTGTTGAATATGAATATCAGGGAATGGAAAGGGTTGAATATTATGGTGAAAAACTTTTGGAGAATCTTTCTAAAGACCTTCAGAAAAAATTTGGACGCGGATTTTCAAGACAAAACATTCAATTGATGAAACAATTTTATGAAGTTTATCCGAAAGCAGAGATTTGCCAGACAGTGTCTGGCAAATCTCATGAAAATTCAATCTCGCAGATGCTGTCTGCGAAATCTCCCCAACACTTAGAGATTCGTCAAACATTGTCTAACAAATTTTCAAGTGAAATTGTCCAGACAGTGTCTGTACAATCTTTAATAAATAATTTAGCTGAATTATTTCCTCTGCCATGGTCTCACTATGTGCGGCTTTTATCAGTTAATAATGAGGAGGCACGTAAATTCTATGAAGCTGAAGCGCTCAGAAACGGCTGGTCGGTTAGGCAGCTTGATAGACAAATCTCAACCCAGTTTTATGAACGAACCTTGCTTTCTAAAAATAAGGTTGCTATGCTTAAGAAGGGAAGTGAAGTAAAAAGTGAAGACATCATCACTCCGGAAGAGGAAATTAAAGATCCATTTATCCTTGAGTTTCTTGGATTAAAGGATGAGTACTCTGAATATGAGCTTGAAGAGGCATTGATTCTTCATCTAGAAAAATTTTTACTTGAACTGGGTGGTGAATTTGCATTTATCGGAAGACAAAAGCGTTTACGCATTGGAAATGAATGGTATAGAATTGATTTACTGTTCTTTCACAGAAAATTAAAATGCCTCGTTATAATTGATTTGAAAGTTGGAAAGTTTACTCACGCTGATGCCGGGCAAATGCACATGTATCTTAACTATGCAAAGGACAATTGGACGAATAAAGATGAAAATCCTCCGGTTGGATTAATACTCTGTGCAGAAAAGGATAATGCAATTGCAAAATACTCACTTGAAGGCTTGCCGAACAAAGTCCTTGCCTCAGAATACAAGTTAGTCTTGCCCGATGAAAAGCTGCTAGCTAAGGAACTTGAACAAACAAGAAAATTACTTGAAAAACGGGGGTTAGTTAAAGCTAAAAAGCCGAGTTAAATTGCCGCAACGTTGCGGAAATCCATTGCGTTAAATTATTCGTTATGTTTCTGCTGAAAGGAAAACAGAGTTATGAAAACAGCAGAAGGAAAAATATTTAAGAATAGACAAGCAGAGGAAGTAATTGATTTCCTAAAATCAACCCCTCACACTTATTACTCCGCCTCACCAAGAGAAATGGAACTGATTCTTGATGATTCATTTCTTCTTCTTAGAATAAAACAAAAGCAGCCAAACACATTTAAGCTGCGAACATCCTTTCTGCATAAACTGCTTAGATGGCATAACTTGCCTGAGGATATAGTTGAAAAATTATCTGAGGATTTACTGATTAAAATGTTGAATGAACTTTTAACTCAAATTAAATCATATGAGGTGAATATTAAAGTTGAAAATGATGAGGCGCTAACTATCACCAGCAATCTGTACACAGAATTCAAAGATTTAGAAGTTTATGAATTGATAAAAGATTTGAATATCAAATCAATTTCGAGAAATGATTTTATGACGAGATTTTACACAGCTAAAAAATATGAAGCTGAACCTGTTGTAGGTGATTCCTGCGGGTTTGGTTTTGATGTTATCAATTCCGAAACCGGATTTTCTGCATTATCATTCAATCATTTTATCTTAAGAAATGTTTGCAGAAATGGGGCAACTGCCCCAATAAATATTTATAATGCAAAGAAATATCATTACTCTGAATCAAGTCAGTCGTTGGCTCAATTTCTAAATGAGCAGAAGAATTATTCGCAAAAAAGCAGAGAAAGACTTATTTTAGCCATGAAGCAAAGTGATGATGTGCCAAGCGTTAAAAATATAAACAATACGATTACAAGATTAAATTATATTTTGGGAAATTGGAAGGGCAACAATTTTATGAAAGGTTTTGACTGGCAGAAAAGTAAGTATGAACTGTTTAATTTTGTAACCCACAATGCTAAAACCTTTGAAATTAACAAACGCTACCAGCTTGAAAGATTAGCTGGGGAGATCATCTTGAATTAGTTAAAGGATTTATATGAGCCAAACTTCATTAGGAGTAGGTTGGGTGTCGAGTTATAAACATCATAGAAAAATTAGGATAGAGAATTTCCGTTCTCTAGTCATGGAAGACCCTATTGAAATTAGACCCATAACATTGCTTTTTGGAAAGAATGGTTCTGGAAAAAGTTCATTTATGAAAGCAATTAGATTTTTAGGCAAAAGTCTATTTCCTCTGAAAGCAGGAGCAACAAACTATCAAATTGATAATGATACCGATCTCCTAAATTTCAAAGAAATTGTTTGTAAAAATGATTTATCTAAAGAGATAACTTTTGAATATGATGAAATACTAGAATTGGAGAACATAGATGGTCATGGACGAAATAAAAATATTAATTATAAATTGATTTCATTATTAGCAAACGGAATAGAAGGTCATGACTTCAAATCATTAACAATTACTGATAAAGAATTTGATAGAGCTTTTACCTTGAAGATATTTCCGTCTCAAAAAAATGAGAATTACGATGAAAAATTAGTTGAGAAAATATCTTGGGTCAAACTAAGTGAGGGAGAAAAAGCATTCCATAGTGTATTTGAAGGAACGGGAAATGGTTATGCAGGATATCCAGGAAATGCTTTGTTTATAAAACGAGAATTTCCCAAAACAAAAAATTCTAAGTGGAAAAAATTTCACGAATATTTAGATATTCTACCTTTTGCTACACCGTTGGAAGATTTAAGATTTACTTACTATAATTCGCTCGCTAATAAGCTGGATTTTACAGATCAGGATATGAAAATCCTTGATTATTATATTCAAAATTATCTTTTTTTAATTCCTAGACTAGCAGAAAAATTTTTTAACCCTTTCAGAGTTGGTCCAATAAGAGAAAAGCCCAAGAGCAAATATCTCCTAGTAGATAATCATTTTGATGCGAGTGAATATTACGGAATTCCGAACAGAATAGATGAGTATTATGAGAACTACAATAAATTTTATCCTGGCAATAAAGCAGATCAGAGTCTTGATGATTATTTAAGCGAAAAATTGGCCGAATTCGATTTAGGAGTGAGTATTCAGATAATAAAAGATAACGGAATAGGAGGACTTTTTATTACAGATATAAACGGCTCTTGTTTTAATCTAGCGGAAGCAAGTAGTGGGTTAATTCAAATATTGCCAATAATTTTAAATGAGTATTTTAATCGCTATAACAATTACCGCGAATATGATTTTGAACTGCAGGGTTCTAGACTCAATTTCGTAGAACAACCAGAGTTACACTTACATCCATCTCTTCAAACAAAAATTATTGAGTATATCGTTAGAGAACGAAGGAAATTTCTAATAGAAGACAACAGCGGTCATAGAAAAGAATATCACAGCGATCCCATAGTCAAATCACACAGCGATTATATAATCGAAACGCATAGTGAGCATATTGTAAGAAAAATTCAAGTACTTATTGCACAAGGTATATTAAAAAAGGAAATGGTTGCTGTTTATTACTTTGATAAAGACAAAGAAACAGGAATTACATCAATTAAAGAAATGGAATTGGAAGATAATGGTTTCTTTAAAGAACCCTGGCCTGATGGTTTTTTTGATGATAGTTATAATCTGACTAAAGACCTATTAAGAGCAAATAAAAACTAATGAATCAGCAATTAGTAGTTTCAAAAGAGGTAATCAATTATTTCAAAGAACGATTGCCCACCTTCCGCAAAAATGATGCTATTGACTTAATGGAATATGTAGAACAGAATTATTTTGTCTCAGATCATAAAACTAACCATTTTAATTTGATAATAGACAAGATTGAAGAGATTGAGTCTGAAAGGCAAAAAGCAGAAATTAAAAAAATTATAACTAATTGGATTCAGGAGAAAAAATATTTCGTTAAATGCGAATACGTTAATGGTTTAGATGGTGAAATTAAATTAGCAAGAGAAACTAGGGACAAAATTTTTTTACAACCACTACTTTTGGAAAATGAAGTTGAATTTTTGAGTGAAAAATATCTTGAACTTGAAATCCACAGTTCACAAACCTTCATCAATCCGCTGCCAAAACACAAATTAAAGCACCTTCCAACAATTATTCCTCTTAAAAAAGGCGAAATATATAATTTAGTTAAAATAATTTCTCCTTTTCTTAGAAGCACAACAAATGTAAGGGTTGAAGATCCATATCTTCCCAATTACCTAGCGAGTCACAATATTCTAAAAGTGATTAAAAATTTCCCTAAAGTTACTTTTAGTATAGTGTTTATGTCCAAGGACTTATTTGCGGACCATAAGGATGAGCAGAAAAAAAAGAAAAAGGAAAAGCAGTACGATTCATTCGTGAAAGAATTAGATGAACTCAATAAAAAAGGTTACAAGATTAGTTACCAAGAAAAATTTGAGAGTAAACTGCACAGGGAACGATTTATTTTTACGAGAGATTTTCAAATTTACATTCCCGGTGGATTTGACTTTTTAAAATTAGATGGAACTTTAGCAATTGATGATGAGGGTGTTTCTGAGAAAAGAGAAATCAGAATTGAGAAAAGGAAGTTTGATGTAAAGTTTAACTGAATTACAAATATTATTCTACTCCATAAAATTTTTTTATTATATGTCTCATTCATGCTTACCCAAACAACTCCTCTCCCAATTCGGCAAAGAAAATCTCTTCGAGTTGCCAACATTATAATTACTTTACTTCCACTAACTATTTAACAACAAAATTTGAATTCCTCTTATTGTTAAAATCCTTTCTTAGAAGTGAGAAAACCAATAATCAACAACAAAAAAAAATATCTTTTTTAACAAATTTCAAAGGAATTCAAGACGTTTTAAGCCCTTCTTACTTGGTATAATATTTGGGTTTTAAGGGTGACAAATCTAAAAAGTGCAAACAAAATTTTTTAATGAATAAATGGAAATAAAATGAAAAGAAACAAAGTAACAATTGACGGAAACGAAGCAGCCGCGTATGTTGCATATCATACAAACGAAGTGATTGCAATTTATCCGATTACACCTTCATCAAATATGGGAGAATGGTGCGATGAGTGGGCTTCTAAAGGAAAGAAAAATCTTTGGGGTATAGTTCCGTCCGTAAGTGAATTACAAAGTGAAGGCGGTGCATCCGGAAGTATTCATGGTGCTTTACAATCCGGAGCGTTAGCAACAACTTTCACTGCCTCTCAAGGTTTGCTGTTGATGATTCCGAACATGTTCAAAATTGCAGGCGAACTTACATCAACGGTATTTCATGTTTCTGCGAGATCAATTGCCGCACAAGCATTATCAATTTTTGGTGATCACAGCGACGTTATGGCAACACGCTCAACAGGTTTTGGTTTGTTCGCTTCAAATTCCGTTCAGGAAGTTATGGACTTTGCATTGATTGCTCAAGCATCAGCATTAGAAGCACGACTTCCATTCATTCATTTCTTTGATGGATTCAGAACTTCGCATGAGGTTATGAAAATCGAACAGTTAACAGTTGAAGATATGAAAGCAATGATTGATGAGGATTTAGTTATCGCTCATCGTAATAGAGCTTTATCGCCTGATAAACCTTTTATTCGAGGTACAGCACAAAATCCTGATGTTTATTTTCAGGGAAGGGAAACTGTAAACCCATTTTACATAAAATGTCCTGACATTGTACAAAAGCAAATGGATAAGTTCGCAAAATTAGTCGGGCGTCAATATCATTTATTCGATTATGTCGGTGCGCCGGATGCAGAAAGAGTTATTGTTATGATGGGCTCGGGTGCTGAAGCAGCTCAGGATACTGTTGAGTATCTCACTTCAAAGGGAGAGAAAGTGGGAGTGCTGAAAGTAAGATTATACCGCCCATTTTCAATTGAACATTTTATTAAAACGCTTCCTAAATCAGTAAAAACAATCGCAGTTTTGGATAGAACTAAAGAACCTGGATCCGCAGGTGAGCCGTTATATCAGGATGTTATTAATGCTATTTCAGAAAAATATATGAATGGTGAGTTGGGATTTTCATATCCAAGAATTATTGGTGGAAGATATGGGCTATCATCGAAAGAATTCACTCCGGCAATGGTAAAAGCATTGTTTGATGAAGCAAAAAAAGATAAACCGAAAAATCATTTTACATTAGGCATTGTCGAAGATGTAACAAACTCAAGTTTAGAGTACGACATGTCATTTTCTGTCGAATCAAAGGAGACTTTTAAAGGTAAGTTTTATGGTCTGGGTGCTGATGGAACTGTTGGAGCCAATAAGAACTCAATTAAAATTATTGGTGAAGGAACAGATTATTTCGCTCAAGGATACTTTGTTTATGATTCTAAAAAATCTGGTTCAACAACAACCTCTCACCTAAGATTTGGACCCAAAGAAATTAAATCAACATATCTGATAAATAAGGCAAACTTTATCGCATGTCATCAGCAGGTATTTCTCGAAAAAATGGATATGCTTCGTGATGCGAGCGAAGGAGCAACTTTCCTTTTGAACACCAAAGTTCCGAAGGAAGAAGTTTGGGATTCACTACCCGAAAAAGTTCAGCATGATTTAATCAATAAGAAAATGAAGCTTTACATAATTGATGCTTACAAAGTTGCAGATGCAACAGGCATGGGTGTGAGAATCAATACAATTATGCAGACTTGCTTCTTTGCTATCTCAAACATATTTCCAAAGGAAGAAGCAATTTCCTTAATTAAGGATTCGATAAAGAAAACTTATGGAGCAAAGGGCGATAAAATTGTTCAAATGAACTTTAACGCTGTTGATAGAACTCTCGAAGGATTATTTGAAGTTCCAGTACCGTCGCAGGTTACTAGTAAAATTCAGTTGCAGCCGGCTGTAGCTGGAAATGCTCCTAAATTTGTTCACGAAGTAACAGCTAGAATTATTGCCGGCGAAGGCGATTTAGTCCCCGTAAGTAAAATGCCTATTGATGGAACATATCCTTCGGGAACATCACAATGGGAAAAACGAAATATTGCTCTTGAAGTTCCTGTTTGGGATGAAGAGGTTTGTATTCAATGTAATAAATGTGTTATGGTCTGTCCTCATGCAACTATTCGCGCTAAAGTTTACGAAGAAAAATATTTGGCAAATGCACCGACTGATTTCAAGCATACAAAATTTAGGTCCAAAGATTATGGTGAGGGAATGATCTATTCGCTGCAAGTAGCGGTGGAAGATTGTACTGGATGCGGACTTTGTGTTGATGTTTGTCCTGCCAAAAACAAGAAAGAAACAAAATTCAAAGCTATAAACATGAAAGAGCAATTGCCTTTGCGTGAACAGGAAAGAGCAAATTGGGATTTCTTTTTAACAATACCTGAACTTGATCGAACCAAAATAAATTTAACCAAAGTAAAAGATTCACAATTCTTGCAGCCATTGTTTGAATTTTCCGGTGCGTGTTCCGGCTGCGGCGAAACTCCTTATGTAAAGTTAGTTAGTCAGTTATTCGGCGACCGAACCATTGTTGCTAATGCAACCGGCTGTTCATCAATTTATGGAGGTAACTTACCGACAACACCATGGGCTGTAAATCAGGATGGACGAGGTCCTGCATGGTCAAACTCACTGTTTGAAGATAATGCAGAATTTGGTTTCGGTTTCAGATTGGCAATTGATAAACATAATGCTCAAGCTAAGGAATTACTCTTAACACTATCCGGTGAAATTGGTGATCAGCTTGTAAATGAATTGATAAATTCTCCTCAAAAAGATGAGGCAGATATTTATGAGCAACGACAGAGAGTTGAAGTTCTTAAAAAAATACTTTCCGAAAAACCGAATTCTAATCTTGATAAAACAAAGCAGGATGCAGCGAAACATTTACTAAGTCTTGCAGATTATCTTGTTAAAAAATCTGTCTGGATAATGGGCGGTGATGGCTGGGCGTACGATATTGGCTATGGTGGATTAGATCATGTGCTTGCTTCAGGCAAGAATGTTAACGTATTAGTTCTTGATACGGAAGTTTACTCAAACACAGGCGGACAAGCATCTAAATCAACTCCACGCGGAGCTGTGGCAAAATTTGCTGCCGCTGGAAAGCCGCTGGCTAAAAAAGATTTGGGATTGATGGCAATGTCATACGGTAATGTTTACGTTGCTAAAGTTGCAATGGGTTCAAATGATACCCATACCCTCAGAGCATTTCTTGAAGCCGAAGCTTACGATGGACCATCGCTTATAATTGCTTACAGTCATTGCATCGCGCATGGTATCAACATGGAAACAGGAATGCAAAATCAAAAAGCGGCTGTGGATTCAGGTTATTGGCCGTTGTATAGATATAATCCGGATTTAGCTGTTGGCGGTAAAAATCCATTTTTACTTGACTCCAAAGGGCTGAAGATACCTTTGAAAGATTATGTTTACATGGAAACAAGATATAAGATGCTTACAAAAACACATCCCGATATGGCTGCTGATTTATTAATAAAAGCACAAAAGGATGTTGTTGATCGCTGGAAGCAGTACGAAAAAATGGCAAGCACTAATGGTAAAGAAGAAGCAAAAGAGTAAATAATATTTAACTGAGAAATCAAACTTAAAAATTTATAAGGACGCTGTTCTTTAATTCAGATATTGCTGATGCGCTTAATGCAGATTTCCTTGCGAATAATATTGATTGGAATACGGACAAGCGTAATTCTCATCTGTGGAGGAAGGACAGCTCCTTAATTAAAAATAAATGAAGGGTTAGAAATGAATCTCACAACAAATTATCTTGGTTTAGAACTGAAGAATCCGATTGTTCCTTCAGCAGGACCGCTATCTCACGAAATTGGAAATATCAAAGCAATGGAAGATGCCGGTGCTTCTGCGGTGGTTTTATATTCCCTTTTCGAAGAAGAAATAGAACAAGAATCGCTCGAGCTTTATCATCACACAACTGCAAATCAGGAAAGTTCTGCTGAAGCGTTGGACTATTTTCCAGAACCATTTGAGTTTAGTGTGGGTCCCGAAAAATATCTTGAACACATCCGAAAAGCAAAGGAAGCTGTTGATATTCCGATTATTGCAAGTCTTAATGGTAAATCCGTTGGCGGCTGGATTGATTATGCAAAAAAGATTGAGTTAGCCGGTGCAGATGCTCTTGAGCTAAATATTTATTTTTTGGCAGGCGATTCTAAAAAACCAGGATTCGAAATCGAACAGGAGTATTTAAACATTATCAAAGGCGTGAAGATGAATGTAAATATTCCAATTGCAGTTAAAATGCATCCATTTTTCAGTTCGGTACCATGGATGGCTGAACAGTTTACAAATGTTGGGGCAGATGGTTTGGTTCTGTTCAATAGATTTTATCAACCCGACATTAACCTCGAAACTTTAGAAATTGAACCCAGTGTTTTGTTAAGTACTCCGGTAGATTCACGTCTTCCTTTAAGATGGATAGGTATGCTTTATGGTAAAGTAAATACCGATCTTGCTGCTACAAGCGGTATTTATAATGAAACCGATGTAATCAAGATGATAATGGCAGGAGCAAAAGTAACCCAGGTACTTGCATGTTTACTTAAGTTTGGAATTCCTCACATTAAAGAAATTCTAAACCAAATGGTTTACTGGATGGAAGTAAATGAATATGAATCAGTAGAACAGATGAGAGGCAGCATGAGTTACAAGAACGTTGCTAATCCATCACAGTTTGAGCGGGCAAATTATATGAAAGTTCTCCACTCATATAAATAATATTGTAGATTGTCCTCATTTTAATTAAGTTTCTAATTAAATGAGACAAAAAATAATTGGATATCTTCGCTGCATTAATTTGGAAGCGGTAATTTGGATTGCCGGGCTTCTATTTCTTGCCATTAATAATCCGATTAGCAATCATCACCTTACACTTTGTCCAATTAAGAATTTGGGATTTTCCTTTTGCCCTGGCTGTGGATTAGGTGAATCCATTTCGTATCTTTTTAGACTGGAAATTGTAGAATCATTCTCTGCCCATCCTTTAGGAATTTTCGCGTTTATTATCTTATCTCAAAGAATAATTTTCTTACTCAAGAACTCATATCGCAATTATATAAACCTTTTTTCACAACAATTAGGAGTAACAAACAATGGCTAATCTTTTAACTCTTATGCCTAACCTCGAACCTGACGAATTGAATCTGGTTCAAATGCTGATAAAAGATGCAGATGAAAATAAGCAGCAGCAGTTTGCAATGATTTATAATTCCCGGAGAAAAGATCCACAGACGATTTTACTTTTAACCTTGATAGGTTTTATCGGTGTTGCCGGTGTTCAAAGATTTGTACTCGATCAAATAGGAATGGGGTTGCTTTATGTTTTTACGGGTGGTCTTTGTCTTATCGGTACAATTGTGGACTTGGTAAATCATAAAAGTTTAGCTTTCGACTATAATCAAAAAGTTGCACGTCAAGTTGCCGGAATGGTTGGGATATAATTTCATTTAAGTTCTGAAAAATAGAAACTTTTTGCATTTTCTTGTTGTTCTTCTAACAGACATCAATTGAGGAAAAATAATGATAAATGAAGTTTACTTTCTTGATTACACTAACGGTCTTCTTCAGGGAGATAAGGAAAAGTGTATCGGCATAGTTGAGAAGCTTTTATCGGAAAAGGTAGAAATTCAAGATATTTATGTGGATTTGTTACAAAGATCATTGTACCACGTTGGTAAAATGTGGGAACAAGGTCAGCTATCCATTGCAGATGAACACATCGGAACGGAAATAACTAAAAGCTTGATGAACAAATATGCTGCTAAAATTAAATCAAATCATAAAGTTGGAAAAACGGCTTTAATTAGCTGTGTTGATAAAGAGTTTCATGAAATAGGCGCACGAATGGCTGCTGATGTTTTTGAACTTAACGGTTGGGATACTTATTTCCTTGGTGCATGCACACCTACAAGAGAAATCGTAAAGTTTATTGAAATTAAGAAACCTGACATTGTGGGGCTGTCATTTAATTTTTATATGAATGTTATGCGTCTGCTTGAAGTAATTGATCACATCAAGAAAAACTTTCCTAAACAGCAGATAATTGTTGGTGGGCAGGGTATAAGTCGTGAGAAAGAAAATCCGCTTGGTAATTACCATGATATTAAACAATTTTCATCGGTTAAAGAACTTGATGATTATCTTAAAGGATTTGTTAAGAACTGAGTTAGCTATTTGCCACTTATGACTCTTTAGCGATTGGGGATTCCTTTCCATAAAAGTTGGGTACCACATTCATAAAAAGAACTATACTTCCTCATCTTTTCCATTCACTTTATTTTCTTTAACTTTAATCAAACGAAAATAAGCTTACTATTAAATTAATTGAGAACTAACATGGACTTAAAAGAAAAATTTATTTCTACAATTCAAGAGGGATACACATTTAAAGGAGATTCAATTCTTCTCGGCGGAGCAATTCTTAACGGCGAATGTTTATCGGGAAATAACATCAAAGTTCCTCTTAAAACGTTGAACAGACATGGTCTTATTGCTGGTGCTACAGGAACCGGTAAAACAAAAACACTGCAAGTAATTGCTGAAGGTTTATCATCCAACAGCATTCCCGTAATGATGATGGATATAAAAGGAGATTTAAGCGGACTTGCAAAACCAGGAACATCAAATCCTAAAATTGAAGAACGTCATACAAAAATCGGAGTACCTTACACTCCTTCTGGTTTTCCAATCGAGTTTTTTACTATTTCTCAGGAAAAAGGTGTTCGGCTTCGAGCAACTGTTTCTGAATTTGGTCCGATTTTACTCTCAAAAATTTTGGAGCTAAACGATGTTCAGGCCGGTTTGCTTGCTGTTCTCTTCAAATACTGCGATGATAAACAAATGGCTCTGCTTGACTTAAAAGATTTAAAGAGCACTCTTCAATATTTGTCCGATAAAGGCAAAAGTGAGTTTGAAGCTGCATACGGTAAAATTTCTACAACTTCGATGGGTACAATTCTAAGAAAAGTAATTGAACTTGAACAGCAAGGGGCAGATTTATTTTTTGGTGAAAAATCTTTTGAAGTTGATGATCTTCAAAAAAATGATCAGGAAGGAAGAGGAATGATTTCCATCTTCCGCTTGACTGATATTCAGAATAAACCAAAGTTGTTCTCAACATTCATGCTTTGCTTGCTTGCTGAGATATATCAAACATTCCCGGAAGAAGGAGATTTAGATCGTCCTAAACTTGTAATTTTTATTGATGAGGCACATCTCATCTTCCAGGAAGCTTCAAAAGCTTTGCTTGAACAAATTGAAACGATAATAAAATTAATTCGTTCGAAAGGAGTGGGAATATTCTTCTGCACACAAAATCCAACTGATATTCCTGATTCAGTGTTAGCCCAGCTTGGTTTAAAAGTTCAGCATGCACTCAGAGCATTTACGGCAAAAGATAGACAACAGATAAAACTTATTTCTCAGAATTATCCCATCTCTGAATTTTATAAAACTGAAGACTTACTAACATCATTAGGAATTGGCGAGGCGGCAATTACAGTTCTTAGCGAAAAAGGAACGCCAACACCACTTGCGGCAACACTTTTATGTGCACCCAAATCGAGGATGGATATATTAACTTCTGGTGAAATAGATGAACAACTATCAAAATCTATGTTAGTCAAAAAGTACAATGAAGTGATTGATCGTGAAAGTGCTTATGAAATTTTGAACAAAAAAATTCAACTGGTGACTCAAGAAAAGGAAGCCGAAGTAGCAGAACGACAAGAATCAACTGGTAGGAGAGGAAAAGAAAAAAGCACAGTGGAAAAGGTTCTTGGCAGTACAGTTACTCGGCAAATCGGCAGAACTGTTGCGCGAGAAGTTGCTCGCGGCTTGCTTGGTATTCTTGGTATTGGCGGATCAAGAAGAAAAGGTCTTTTTTAAACCTCATGTAATTTTTTTAGAGTAGAGAAAACCGATTCAGCATTTTGAATAGATGTTGGGCTGGGAGAACATGGTTAAAATTGTTGATAAGTTTTCTCCTCTCTCTTTCTGAATTAAACCTTTCTGGTATTCAAATCACAATTAAAGAAATATTTCATATAAAAAATTAATTCCCCTTGAAATAAAGTTTAAGTTCACTTAACTTTAGTTTAACAATTAACTTAAATATGAAAAACATTTCAAAAGAAGACTATTTGAGCGAAATCTATAAGAATGAAGATTCAAATGGTCAGATCAAAGCAAATTTAATTGCAGAAAAATTGCAGATTTCTAATGCGGCAGTAACCGATATGCTTAAAAAGCTCAAGCGGGAAGGTCATATTAAATATGAACCATACCGAGAAATTGAGCTTACAGCAAGAGGAAAAGAATTTGCTCAAAATATGGTAAGGCGACATAGAATATGGGAGGTTTTTCTTCACCAAGTAGTCGGTTTACCTTGGGATAAAGTTCATGAGGAAGCTCATCACTTAGAGCATTCTGGCTCAGATGAGCTAATAGATAAAATGGAGGAAATGTTAAACTTTCCTGCTTTTGATCCGCACGGCGATCCGATACCTTCGAAGAAAGGAATCATTCCGAAGCAAAAGAAAAATATTGCACTTACTAATTTGAAGCAAGAACAAAAAGGAATTGTAGTAAGAGTAAATGATTTTGATAGTAAGTTTTTAAGTTACTTGTCAAAAATTGGAATAAAATTAAATAAAGAAATATTGGTTTGCGAAGCGTTGGAGTTTGACAATTCATTGCTGGTCAAAATAGATGGAAAGCAAGTAAATCTAAGTCAAACAATTGCTGCAAATATTTTTGTTGAATTAATAAAATAATTTTTATCGAATATGATTAATCCTTTGAATGCACTATTACTTGGTCTTTTGGTAGTTGCGATTTTAAGTTTCACTTTTTGGCCAAAGGTTGGGCTTGTTGCAAGAATTAAAAGATGGACGCACGATACTGAGCGCGTTCAAATTGAAGATGCATTAAAGCACCTATATGATTGCGAGTACACAAATATTTTGTGTACAATTCACAGTATTGCCGGTAATCTTTCAATTACAAGCGACCGTGCTGCAAAGTTGGTTTCAATATTAGAAACCATGGGACTTCTCACATCAACTGGTGAAGCACTTCAACTTACATCGCAAGGGCGGTCGTATGCTTTAAGAGTTATTCGCGTTCATAGGTTGTGGGAGCGATATCTTGCCGATGAGACAAGCACTTCTGAATTGGATTGGCATGGGATTGCTGAAAAGATGGAGCATGCTTACAACCAGGAACAAACCGACAAACTTGCCGCACAAATTGGTAATCCTGTTTATGATCCTCACGGAGACCCTATTCCTTCTGCTAAAGGAGATTTACCAGATAGAAAAGGTAAACTGCTGAATGAATTACTGCCAGGTGAATTTGCTAACATCACTCATGTTGAGGATGAACCGCCCGCAATTTATAGCCAAATACTTGCGCAGGGACTTTATCCTGGAATGCAAATTAGAATGCTTGAAGTCTCCGATAGAAGATTAAAATTTGTGGCTAATGGTGAGGAATGTGTTTTATCCCCAATCATTGCGAAGAATATAACTGTCGGAATCATTCAGCTTGAAAAACAAATTGAAGGAAAATTCAGAACTCTATCATCTCTTAAAATCGGTGAAAAAGGAATTGTCCTTGGAATTGCAAAGGCACTTCGAGGGCAGCAAAGAAGAAGATTAATGGACCTTGGAATTGCGCCAGGAACTGAGATAGAAGCTCAGCTTGAAAGTATATCTCGTGATCCGGTGGCATATAAAGTACGGGGTTCTGTTGTTGCACTAAGGAAGCTGCAAGCAGAGAGAATTTTTCTTGTTAATGAAAAAGATAATTAAATATGAGTAATGTAGATTCAAATAACTGTGCAAGTTGTCCGGTTCACAATCTCGGTAATCTTAAAAAGCTGGGAATAAATATGAGCAACTTTGATTTTGTGGTTGCTCTAGCTGGGAATCCCAATACAGGCAAAAGCACCGTTTTTAATTATTTAACAGGATTAAGACAGCATACAGGCAACTGGCCAGGTAAAACTGTAACACGCGCAGAAGGCGGATTCGAGTACAGTGAAAAAAAATTTAAATTAGTTGATTTACCCGGAACTTATTCACTGCTTTCAACAAGCACCGATGAGGAAGTTGCAAGAGATTTTATTCTTTTTGGACAGCCGGATGTAACGGTCATTGTTGTTGATGCTACTCGCGTTGAGAGAAATTTAAATCTTGTTCTCCAAATACTTGAAATTACTGATCGTGCTGTTGTGTGCCTTAATCTTATAGATGAAGCAAAGCGCAATGGATTCCAAATTGACGAAAGAGTTTTAGCAAGAGAGCTTGGTGTGCCGGTAATACCTGCTGCCGCAAGACAGGGTGAAGGAATGAATGAACTACTTAAAGTGATTTTTGATGTTGCAGCCGGAAATTATATCTGCAAACCGCATAGAATAAAAAGCAATTCGATTGAATTAAATACTGCAGTGGATAGATTGAGCAAGGAAATTAAATTAGAATTTCCAGATGTGCCAAATGCAAGGTGGGTTGCATTAAGATTACTTGAAGGTGATCAGAGTATTATTGATGCCATTCGTTCCGGCGATCTTGGCAATTTGAGGAAAGAAGAAACACTGAATGAAAAAAATGCTTGATGACATTGCCAATATTTTATGAATAACAACAACACAAATAGAGAATCCATACTCGCAACTGCCAACAACTTACGCTGGGAAGTTGGCGAAAATTTGCATGATACACTGATGGAATCAATTTATGAAAATGCTACTGCCATTGCTCGGAAAGCTGTCGTCCATCCAGATAAAAAACCCGCTTTTAGTTTTGATCGTACTTTAGATAAAATTCTTACAAGTAAATATCTCGGTTTTCCAATAATGTTTTTAATTCTTGGAATAATTTTCTGGATTACAATTGAAGGGGCAAATATTCCATCAGGATTATTGGCTAATCTTCTGGTTGATACATTTCATCCTGCGCTAAAAAATTTGGCGGATTCTATTGGTACACCATGGTGGTTAAACGGTGTTTTAATTGACGGTGCATATCTTGCAATGGCGTGGGTAATTAGTGTAATGCTTCCTCCGATGGCAATATTTTTTCCAGTTTATACATTGCTTGAAGATTTTGGTTATCTGCCGCGTGTAGCATTTAATATGGATCCTTTATACAAAAAGGTCGGTGCTCATGGAAAACAAGCTCTTACAATGGCTATGGGATTTGGATGCAATGCCGCAGGTGTTGTAGCAACAAGAGTAATTGATTCTCCTCGTGAGAGAATAATTGCAATTATTACAAATAATTTTTCTTTATGTAATGGAAGATGGCCGACACAAATTCTTATCTCAACCATTTTTATTGGCGGAATGGCGCCGGCTTATTTGGCAGGATTAGTTTCTGCTGCGGCTGTAGTTTTTATCGCAGTGCTTGGAATTGCTTTTAGTTTAATTATATCGTGGGGTTTATCAAAAACTGTTTTAAGAGGTGAAGCATCGGCATTTAGTCTTGAACTTCCGCCGTACAGACCGCCGAGGATTTTACGGACACTCTACACTTCACTGATTGACAGAACAATATTTGTTTTATGGCGTGCTATTATTTTTGCAATTCCTGCCGGAATGTTAATATGGTTGGTGGCTAATATTACTCTAAATGAAATATCGCTCGCAAATCACTTCATCACTTGGAGTAATCCATTTGCTTTTATTATAGGATTGAATGGTGTAATTCTACTTGCGTATATCATTGCAATTCCGGCAAATGAAATTGTTATCCCTACTGTGCTAATGTTAACTGTCGCAAATCTAGGTCTGGCAGGAATAGGAAGTAGTAGCGGCGTTATGTTTGAACTTGATTCAGTTGCAGATACGGCTTCAATACTACATGCAGGAGGATGGACTATGCTTACCGGAATTAATTTAATGCTTTTTAGTTTACTGCATAATCCTTGCTCAACAACTATTTATACAATTTATAAAGAAACAAAAAGTGTGAAGTGGACTGTTATCTCTACTTTGCTTCCCATTTTAATGGGGATTACAATTACTTTTTTTGTAACACAAGTTTGGAGGATCATTGCCGAGTAAGAAATTAAACATTTTGAAAATTCTCTCCTGGAATGTGAACGGAATTCGCGCAGTTCATAAAAAAGGGTTTATTGACTGGATGATAAAAGAGAATCCGGATATTATTTGTCTGCAGGAAACTAAAGCTTCACCCGAACAATTACCTAATGAATTGCTAAATGTAAACGGATACAAGTCTTATTTCTCTTCATCAATAGTGAAAAAAGGATATAGCGGCGT
Source organism: uncultured Ignavibacteriaceae bacterium (assembly GCA_964613805.1). Classification (GTDB taxonomy): domain Bacteria; phylum Bacteroidota; class Ignavibacteria; order Ignavibacteriales; family Ignavibacteriaceae; genus XYD12-FULL-36-8. Next base: position 295,905 of record CAZTJF010000001.1, read on the forward strand.
TGCTATATACGCAAAGCAAGAACCATTAAAAGTTGAACACGGATTTGGAATTCCAAAATTTGATGATGAGGGCAGAATAATAATCGCCGAATTCAAGGAATTTTCTCTGATGAATATTTACTATCCAAACGGTAAAGCATCTGAAGAACGATTAAAATATAAAATGGATTTTTACGAAGCGTTTCTTGATTATTCAAACAAGCTTGTTAAAAAAGGAAAGAACCTTGTTATTTGCGGTGATGTAAATACTGCTCATAAAGAAATTGATATTGCCCGCCCGAAAGAGAACGAAAAAGTATCCGGTTTTTTGAAAATTGAACGTGATTGGATGGATAAATTTGTCTCTCATGGTTATGTTGATACTTTTCGTATGTTCAATGAAGAACCAGCCCAATATACTTGGTGGGATTTAGTTACTCGCGCAAGAGAGCGAAACGTTGGCTGGAGAATAGACTATTTCTTTGTTTCTGAAAAATTCAAAAATAAAGTCAAAAACGCTTTTATACTTCAAGATGTGATGGGTTCAGATCATTGCCCAATTGGGATAGAGATAAACCTTGATTATATTAAATGAACTTTTGGTTATTAAGGTTTGTTAAACTTCTGATATCAAATTATACAAAACTTAATGCCGGAAAACTAATCGTGCCACAAAATATTGCTTACTCAATTTTCGCATTACTATTATTTGTTTTTAATAATTTTGCTCAGTCCCAAAATTTTGCGAATGCAAGGTTGATAATTGATTCTTATAAAAAAGATGAAGTCACTAAAATCAAACTAGGTCTTTTGGTTAATCTCGAACCTGGTTGGCATTTATACTGGAGAAACTCTGGTGATACCGGTATTCCAACTACCATTGAGATATCTTTGCCCGAAGGTTATGCTGCTTCTGAAATAAAGTTTCCTGTACCCAAAGCTTTTGAATTCGATGGTCTTGTAAGCTTTGGATATGATGACCAAGTTCTATTTATAATTGAAATTAACCCTCCACCTAAAATTATATTTAATGAGCATACTTTCTCTGTTAAACTCAAGTCACTTATTTGTAAAGACGTATGCGTACCTTTTGATACTACATTATTGTTTATAATTAATTTGAAAAAAGATTATATTGCTGCGAGTGAGATTGTGAGCTTTTTCAATCAAAACGAACAACATTTACCAATTAAAGACTCAAACTTTAAAGCATCAGCTATTCTAAAAGAAGATACCATATATCTTAAGATAAACGATTTATCAAGCATAAATAGAACTGTCAAATCGGTTTATTTCTTACCTTATGAAAATGGGTATTTTCTTAACTCGATTCAGCAAAAAATAAATTGGGCTGATGATCATTTTGAATTGATATTAGAACCAGAGTCATTCAGAACAAAAATTCCTAAAGAAGTTCATGGAATTTTGATTCATGACAATGAAGAAGAGAAAGCGGCTTATGAAATTAAAATTCCAATTGTAAGAGAAACAAATAATTAGCTGACAATAAAAATCATGGAGGATTCAATGTTACGAAAAAGCGCTTTAGTGCTGTTAATTTTAACAAGCGGGCTGCTATTTGCTCAAACTGCAAAACTAAATGGGTACGCGCCCGATTTTACACTAAAAGATTCCTATGACAAGGAATATTCATTAAGTGATTTCAAAGATAAAATTGTTGTACTTGAGTGGATAAACTTTGAGTGTCCGTTTGTTAAAAAGCATTATAACTCGAACAATATGCAAATGCTTCAAGAAAAGTACACCAAGAAGGAAGTGATTTGGTTAGCAATTTGTTCTTCGGCAAAATCTAAACAAGGAAATTTTTCTAATGAGGAAATAAATAAACGAACTGCAAAAAATAAAGCAAACTATGCCGCCTATTTAGTTGACGAAAATGGGAAGGTGGGCAAAATGTATGGAGCAAAAACTACTCCACACATGTATATTATAAATAAGGAGGGTAAATTAGTCTATGCTGGCGCAATAGATGATAAACCTACTACTGATATTGACGACATTGAAACAGCTATGAATTATATAACCTCAGCTTTAGATGAATTATTAGAAGGAAAAGAAGTTAGTGTCCAAAGTTCAACGCCTTATGGCTGCAGTGTAAAATACTGAGTTATCTTCTCCTCATTTTCGGCGATTATTCCACGCTGTAAGAAGGTATTTCATTTCTTTATGGTTAATGAAAAAAGAATAAGACTACTGCAAAAAGGTGCGGAGTGTAAAGGTCCAATTATCTATTGGATGAGCCGCGACCAGCGTGTTCATGATAATTGGGCATTACTTTATGCACAGCAGCTCGCATTAGAAAAAAAATTACCATTAGCTGTTGTTTTCAACCTATTGCCCAATTTTCTAGAGGCAACTATTCGGCAGTACGGCTTCATGCTAAAGGGATTAGAAGAATTACAAGGAGAACTTTCACGTTACAATATTCCATTCTTCTTGTTAAACGGAAAACCAGAAGAAGAAATCCCAAAGTTCATTAAAAAGACCAATGCTTCAGTGCTTGTTTCTGATTTTGACCCATTGAGAATAAAAAGAATTTGGAGGCGAGATGTGGCAAAGAAAATTCAAATTCCATTTTATGAAGTTGATGCACACAACATCGTTCCGTGTCTTAGTGTTTCGGATAAGCTGGAGTTTGCTGCGTTTACAATTCGCCCGAAGATCAACAAATCTTTGATTGAATTTATGGATGAATTTCCTCCTCTTACAAAATTGAAGAAAAGCGAACTGTCTTCCGATAAAATAGATTGGGAGAAAATTAATAAATCACTAAAAATTGATTTTTCGGTTAATGAAGTTGACTGGATAAAACCTGGTGAAACCGCTGCTCATGAATGCTTAAATAATTTTTTGAAGGACAAATTTAAAAATTATCATCAATTAAGAAATGACCCGACAAAAGATGGCCAATCAAACCTTTCCCCTTATTTGCATTTTGGACAAATTTCTGCACAGCGAGTTGCCTTAGAGACTCAAAGATTCAATGGTAGCAAAGAATCAGAAAAATCTTTTCTTGAAGAATTAATTATTCGCCGTGAGCTATCTGACAACTTTTGTTACTTCAATCCCAAATATGATTCCTTTGAAGGTTTTCCTGAATGGGCAAAAACATCTTTGAATGAACATCGTAAAGACGAAAGAGAATTTGTTTACTCACATGAAGAATTTGAGCAAGCTAAAACTCATGAAGATTTGTGGAATGCTGCTCAGAGAGAATTACTTTCAACAGGAAAGCTTCACGGTTACATGAGAATGTATTGGGCAAAGAAGATTCTTGAATGGTCAAGTTCACCTGAAGAAGCATTAAAAATTGCAATTTATTTGAATGACAAATATGAATTAGATGGACGAGATCCTAACGGTTATGCTGGGTGCGCATGGTCAGTTGGCGGTGTGCATGACCGTCCATGGTTTGAAAGACCTGTTTATGGAAAGATTAGATATATGAATCGCAATGGTGCTAAAAATAAATTTGATATAGATACTTACATCAGAAAATATTCCGAATAAATCTTACAAATAAACTTGCATTTTTAGCTTGGCTTTCCTTTGAACAATGGCGGTTATCATAGCAAAATTCCTCGTTTCAAGATAATTTTTCCACTCAAATCATCATTACCATTGTTAAAAACTCTAAAAAACAGCTTTTTCATGCTATCCAAGTCGCCTTTAACGGCATATAATTTGATTTTTCATCTTGGGAACGCGAACAATAACTTGGCGTTATCAAGATAGTTATTCTAATAATGAGTATTAGATACCTCTGAAAAATTATGAAAAAGGAGCAAAGCCGCCGAGAAATCTGTTCTTAATTCAAGATTTCTCTCCCGATCGAACCCTCACAGTTTTCTACGGAGTCGGGATCGAAATGGCAGCTGATTTTTTTCAGATTTGTCTATTAATCATTAGGTTCATGATAACGGTAGAAATAATCAATCAGATAAATTCATAATGGTTGCTAAAAAAATAATATCACAAAAGAAAAACAACATACTCCATATAAAATTTTTGTTAGTTTCAACAATTTTATTAGCAGTACTCTCTTTTGAAATATATGATTATTTCTCTACTAGATATGAAACTGAATTGACAAATGTTCAAGAGAACAAAGAGCATTTTATCATGGATCAGATCATTCACTTGACTGAAAACAATATAATAAAAGAAAGTGATGAGAGCTTCAAATCAAGTATTGAAAGCATCATTCATGCGGCAGATATTAATTATTTGGCAATTGCTAATGCTAAAGATTCGATAATAATAGAATTTGATCCTTCTAATTCAATTAATAGAAATTCTGATGAATTAATTGATCATGGTAAAAGCAATACCATGGACGATATTCACCAAACACGAAAAACTTTTAATGGGACTAATTCCCAAACACTCAGTTTATTCTGTGAATTCTATAGAGGCGATTTGAATTTAAGAATTCAAAAAGCTGAAAATCACATTGGATTCATAAGTCTCTTAATTTTCATTATTAGTTTTTTAGTTCTTTACGGAGGAAGCTTCATTATCATGCTTCCACTTCGGAAATTGGCAGACTCTGCACTCGAAATATCCTCCGGTGACTTGAATAAACGAATTCCAAACAAGAGCAAAAATGAGTTTAGTAACATTGCTTTATCAATAAATTCATTATCTGAGGATTTACTTAGAGCAAATACACAAATAGAAAAATTAAATAAAGAATTAAAATTTCATTTTCGTGATAAGATAGGTGAGTTAAACTATGAAATTAATCAGAGAAGACAAGCTGAACATTCACTAAAGCAAAGTGAGGAACAATTTAGACTTCTATTTGAGTTAGCTCCTATCGGTATGGTTATTAGTGCAATCTTCGGGAAAATTTTGAAGGTGAACACTGCTTTTCATACTGCTCTTGGCTATGATGAAAATGAAATTATTGGAATGCAGATTAAAGATTTAACACATCCGGAAGATGTTGTGATTGATGTTCAGCTTCATGATAAATTGATTGAGGGTATTGAACAGAATGTTTATTATGAAAAGAGATTAGTTAGAAAAGACGGCGAAATAATATATGTGATTGTTGAAGCTGTGGTTGTAAAAGATAAATTAGGGAAACCTTCGCACATCATCGAGCAGGTTATTGATATTACGGAACGAAAGCGTGTTGAAAAAGAATTAATCTTTGCTAAAGAAAAAGCAGAAGAATCTGATCGCTTAAAAAGTGCGTTCTTAGCCCAAATGTCTCATGAAATAAGAACACCATTAAATGTAATCTTAACTGCAATGAGTATAATTCAAGATGAATTGGATGATACAGATGAGGAAACAAAATCTATTTTAGATTCTGTTTCGAGCGCTGGGAAGAGACTTCAGAGAACTATAGACTTAATCCTAAATATTTCGGCAGTTCAAACTGGGAGCTATAAGCCTGATAATATTGATCTCGATTTAGAGAGGGAACTGAAAACTTTAGTAGAAGAATTAAAAACCTTGGAAAATGACAAAGATTTAAAAATTTCATTTCACAATAAAGCAAAGCGAGGCATTATTGTTGCGGATCATTATTCAGTAATGCAAATTTTTCAGAACTTAGTTGGTAATGCCATTAAATATACTCTTAAAGGCAGTGTTGAAGTTATATTGGAAGATTGGGGAGAAGATAAGCTTCAGGTTATCATAAAGGATACAGGGATTGGAATATCAAAAGAATATATTGCAAATTTATTCTCTCCATTCTCACAAGAAGATGTTGGTTATAAGAGAGAGTTTGAGGGTAATGGGTTGGGTTTAGCATTAGTTAAAAAATATTGTGAGATTAATAATGCTGATATATTGGTTGAAAGCGAGAAAAATCAGGGTTCAACTTTTTCAGTAATCTTTAATAAAAAACCAACCCGCCTGAATGGAATCAAAGAAAAAGTAGCTTTAGAATCAAATGATATTATAGAACTCGTCTAATTTTTTTCATATAAATTACCTGTCTTTTTAACTTAACAACATAACCAATAAAAAAATGGCCGGAATTTATCCAGCCAAATTCGATACGTTTAATTAAATGGGGAAATCACTTCTTCCAGTCAGATAACATTTTTTGCATCTGGTCAAAATCAAATGGTTTATCCTTCATTTTATTTCCTAATCCAATTGCTTGTTCCATTATGGATATTGCTTCTTTATTTCTCCCGACTTTTTCGAACAAGCGAGCTTTGATTCTCAAATTCCAATAATTTTCATTTAACAGAGTTGATGCTTCTATCCAATTAAGTGCCTCATCAAGATTGATATTGTTATTCAAACAATACTGTGCCGCCTGAAATGGAGTGCTCCAATCAATCATCTTTCTTGCTTTTTCAAGAGTCAAGTCTTGGGTTTCTACTTCAACCTTAAAAGATATTTTAATTTTTTCCCAGATTAGATTTACAGTTGTCGAATTGTCAGCAATGTCTGAGAATGTAAATGTCATTCTTTCTGTAAATGGATTTTCAATCGGTTTTACTTTTATTCTCAGCACTTCCTTTTTCTCATCAAAGTTTGATGGGTCATTCACTTTTGTATCACCGCTGAAAATTATATCCCATTCTTTTTCTCGTGGAATAGTATGGATTCCGTATGTTCCGGCAGCTAAAATATTTCCATTTATTTTTACTGCATCTGAGAAAGTTATTGAAGTAACTTCATTAGCACCGGTTCTCCAAACTTTATCGTAAGGCACCAATTCTCCCCAAATCTTTCTTTCCTTTACTGCTGGACTGCTGTAGTCAATTGTTACATCTGTGACTCCTACTGTTTGAGTTATAGTTGCATTTGGGCTTGGACGCGGTGTTCGGAGCTGCTGTGCAAATACCTGCGATGTAATTAATGTCGAAAGCAAGAGCACAGAAAAAAATACTGAGAGCAATTGCGGAATTTTGATCATAACATAGCACTCCTTTAATTAATGGTGGTTTGTGAATTATATTATAAAAATTAAGTACAGAGTTTGAAGAAGACGTCCTTAATCTTAAATTTACTATTGAAAATATGAATCAAGTTTCTTAAAAGCAATATTTTTGATGAACGAATTTAAATCTGATGCTAAAAATCTGGGCTGGGCTTATCATACAAAACGCTGGATTCCTACCGCAGTTATGCTTCCAATTATGATTTGGCTGATAATAAACCGTGGCACATATACATGGATTGATAACGCTGATCTTGTTATTCATGAAGCAGGGCATTTCTTCTTTATGATTTTCGGAAAATTTATTTATACTCTGGGTGGAACATTGATGCAAATCATTTTACCCTCACTAATCACTTGGTATTTTTGGCGAAGCAGTTATCGAACCGGGACTCAAGTGGGATTACTTTGGCTGGGACAAAACATTATTAACATAAGTGTCTACGCTGCTGATGCAAGAGCACAAGCATTGCCACTGCTTGGAGGTAATAAAGTCTATCATGATTGGACTTACATTCTCGGAGCAACTAATCTTCTTCAATATGATACAGAAGTCGGATATATGTTCTTTGGAACAGCAATAATTATTTTTCTAATTGCTTTGTTATTACCCCTAATCTTTCAAGAATAAATTTTATTTTGCTCATCAATTTTACTAATATCTTCAGAATGCGTGTAATATTTTTTGTTTTGATTTTTTACATAATTGTTTTACCACAAGATGGTGTTATTAAATCGTTCTATCCAAATGGTAATGTCGAATCTGAAATTAATTTTAAGGATAGTATTAGAGAAGGTGAAGCAAAATTCTATTCCGAGAATGGCAATATTAAGGAAGAAAGAAACTATGTAAATGGAAGAGTGGAAGGACTTGTTAAACTATATTCAGAAGCTGGAAAACTCAAAGAAGTTTATGTAATTGAGGATGGAAGGAGAGATGGACCAACCAGTTTATTTGATGAGAACGGGAATTATCTAACGGATATTTACTTTGAATCCGGCAAACTTGTTGTTCAGCCAATTGTTGAGGAATCCATTGTAAGTCCGAGTACTCAGATAGAGAATAACGCAGTAGATGAAAAAACTGAGAATGCTGTAATTAAACCCAAAGTCGTCAAACCCAAAAAAGTTTCGAATGAATTACTTTTGCCGCCGGAAATTGAAGACGAAAAATTAGAAAATGATCCCGCTTTTTTTTCAACGGCAGAAGTGATGCCTGAACCCGTAGGAGGAATGGAGGCAATTTATAAAAAATTAATTTATCCCTCAGAGGCAAAGAATAATGAAGTTGTAGGAACTGTTAAGATTAAAGCATTCATTGATGAATACGGCGAAGTAACTGATGCACAAATTATTCAAGGGATTGGTTTTGGATGTGATGATATTGCAAAAAATGCCGTTTACTTTGCTAAGTTTAAACCCGGGTTGCAGAAGGGAAAACCAGTAAGAGTAATGCTTACTATTCCTATAAAATTTAATCCGGAGATGAATCAGAAATAAAATATTTTGTCCGTTCAGATTCTTGTGATTAGATGTATGGAGTCAAAATTTGTTTTTGCACGCAAAATTACCCTCACTTGTTAATTCAATGAAATCGGTTTTACTTTAATTTGTAAGTTAAATAGAGGAGTCTCAAATGCTAAGTCAATTGCTTCAGCCGGAAATTAGGGCTTTGATAGATGAGAGAAATCTTAGCACTTTGAAAGAAATATTAAACGATTGGACCCCAGCAGATATTGCAGATCTTATCACTAACCTTCCTGCCGAAAATGAACAGGTAATTATTTTTCGTTTACTCCCCCGCGAATTAGCAGCAGATACATTTGAGTATCTAGAGTTTGATATGCAGATGAATCTAATTAAAGCTATGGGAAAAGAAGAGGTTGCATCAATCCTTAATGAAATGTCTGCAGATGACAGAACAGCATTGCTTGAAGAACTGCCGAGCACAGCAGCAAAACAGATGATAATGATGCTCTCGCCTGAAGAAAGAAAAATTGCAATTTCCCTTCTTGGTTATCCAGAAAACAGCGTTGGAAGGTTGATGACTCCTGATTACATCGCTGTCAAACCTGATTGGGACATTCAACAAACACTTGAGCATATACGAAAACATGGTAAAGACAGCGAAACACTAAATATTATCTATGTGATAGATGATAAAGGAAAGCTGATAGATGATGTAAAAATTCGTGAAGTACTTTTGGCACCGCTTGAAAACAAAGTTCAAGATCTTATGGATGAAAATTTTGTAGAGCTTAATGTTCACGATGATCAGGAAAAAGCGGTTGAGATATTTAAGAAATATGATCGGGTTGCTCTTCCTGTTGTTGACGCTCAGGGTTTTCTCATCGGTATCGTAACGATTGATGATGTTTTAGATGTTGCTGAAGAAGAAGCTACCGAGGATATTCAAAAACTTGGTGGTACTGAAGCACTTGAGAACCCTTACATTGATACAACAGTTTTCGAAATGGTAAAGAAAAGAGGGAAATGGTTAGTATTTTTATTTATCGGGGAGATGTTGACTGCTTCAGCTATGGGATTTTTTGAGGATGAAATAAGTAAAGCAGTGGTTCTTGCATTGTTCGTGCCGTTAATTATTTCAAGCGGTGGAAATTCTGGTTCTCAAGCGGCAACTCTGGTAATTCGTGCAATGTCTCTTGGTGAAATAACCCTGAAAGATTGGTGGAGGGTACTGAAACGGGAAATCATTTCCGGATTTTTACTTGGTTGTATTTTGGGTAGTGTTGGGTTTCTTAGAATTGTTCTTTGGAGCACTTTTTCTGACATCTATGGTTCACACTGGTTTTTAATTGGTTTAACAGTTTTAGGTTCATTAGTCGGCGTTGTCATGTGGGGAACGTTGTCCGGTTCTATGCTCCCTTTCATTATTAGAAAATTCGGTGGTGACCCCGCAACTTCCTCTGCTCCCTTCGTTGCAACTTTAGTAGATGTGGTAGGTATAATAATTTATTTTGGCTTCGCTATTGTAATTCTTACAGGAAGTTTATTGTAAATTTCAAAAAATAATCTTGGGAAAAATATTTAATGTTCTTGCAATCCAATAAAAAAAGGCAATGTTTTTAATTAAATCTGTATTCGATGCTGTATTTTGCTTTGGATTGGGTAGGTGAACAAGGTACGCCATTTGCTAATCCGATCAACTGAAAAGCAAGTAAGTTTATATTCTTTTTCTTAATTTTCATTAAGATTTTTTATATCAAATGTCATTTGTTCTAAAAATATGTGACCAACATGGCGAAGCTGTGTTTATTTTGATTTTTAACCACAGGACAAATAATTCTAAGTAGTTTTTATTTGAAATTATCTGGGAATGCGAAGGTTAATTTATGAGTGAAAAAAAATATTATGTTGATCATTATGCTGTTGTTGATGATAATGTTGAAATAGGTGACGGCACTAAAATTTGGCATTTCAGCCATGTTCAGTCCGGAGCAAAAATTGGTAAAAAATGTGTGCTTGGACAAAATGTAAATGTCGGAAACAATGTATCAATAGGCAACTTTGTTAAAATTCAAAATAATGTTTCCGTTTACGAAGGTGTAACTTTGGAAGATTATGTGTTTTGCGGTCCTTCAATGGTTTTTACTAATATCAAAGATCCAAGATCAAAATATCCACAAGTTGGTGCACAATTTTATATAAAAACTTTAGTTAAAGAAGGTGCTTCGCTTGGAGCGAACTCCACAATTGTTTGTGGAGTAACGATTGGTCGTTTTGCGTTTGTGGGAGCTGGTTCTGTTGTGACTAAAGATGTTCCTGATTTTGCGGTGGTTGTAGGTAATCCTGCACGAATCAAAGGATGGTTTAGCGAGGGCGGCAAGAAGTTGGAATTTGATGAAAATGGTTTTGCTTACTGTGAAAAGTCACATAAGAAATATAAATTAGAAAATGGAATAGTAAAGGAAATACAAGTTTGAGAGAAGTCCTACAAAATGAGTATACATACATTCATTTAATAAATTTTTAGAAACAAAAGCATTATTAAAATGATCAAGAAAATATCTTTATTATTATTGCTCTTCAGCGTTTTTTTCGTTCAGTTTTACGCTCAGACTCCGGAACAAATTAAAAGTAGACTGGATAAGGAGGGAATAAAAACCCAAACGGATATCCAAAAAGCTCTGCAAGAGAAGAATATGACCGAAGAAGATGCACGTAAGCTGGCTAAGCAGTACGGGCTTAACTATGATCAATTTTTACAAATGTACCTTCTTGGAGATAGAGAAGTGTTATCAACGCCGCCCAAATTTGAACCTAATGTTGTGGATACTCTTAAGGATGAGGAGTCGGTTCCAATTAAAATATTTCCCAAAGCTGAAAGACAAAAACCTACAAAACCATCTAAAGAAAAATCAGATTTGGATTACTTTGGGTACAGTCTTTTCGAAAAAATACCATCTGCTTTTGAACCTGCAGCAGTCGGACCAATTGACCCCGGTTATTTAATCGGACCAGGAGATGTTTTACGTTTATACTTGTGGGGAGCAGTTGAATTGCAGTATGAACTTAATGTAGATAACCAAGGGACGGTTTTTATTCCTACCGCAGGACAAATGTTTGTATCGGGAGTTCCGTATTCCGAACTAAAAAATAAAATGACTCTATACCTCTCGCGGTTTTATGAGGGTTTAACTGCGAATCCACCCACTGTTTTTCTTGATATTTCTTTGACTAAGCTTAAACCAATTAAAATTTTTGTGATGGGTGAAGTGGCGCAGCCGGGAGGTTACACAATCAGCAGCTTTGCAAGTGTGTTTAACGCTTTGTACAGTGTTGGCGGACCTTTGACCTCAGGCAGTTTACGTGAAATTAGAGTTATCAGAAATAATAAAGTGATTACTAAAGTTGATCTTTATGATTACCTGCTTAAAGGTCAATTGATTGGTGATGTTCGGCTTCAAAATAATGACATGGTTTTTGTTCAGCCGCGAGGAAAAACAGCTTCGATTAATGGCGAAGTTCTTCGCCCTGCTGTTTATGAGCTGCGTGAAGGTGAAAATTTGAAAAAGTTAATTGAATTTTCGGGCGGCTTAAAATCATCTGCCTATACTGGTAGAGTGCAAGTATCCAGAATCAAACCATTTGAACAAAGAAGAAAATTCGAGTTTGAAAAAGAAATTCTTGATGTTGATCTTACTGATCTTTTACAAAACCTCTCCGCCGATTTTGTATTAGCCGATGGCGATACCGTTTCAGTTTATCCAATCTCTAAAAAATTAATTAATTATGTTGCTATTGAAGGAGCGGTTCTTCGTCCCGGCACTTATCAAGTTTCAAAAGTTAAGAGATTATCTGATCTTGTGTACGAAGCCGAAGGAGTTCTTCCTGAAGCATATCTGAATAAAGCTGATATTTTTAGAACAAGACCGGATGAAACATATCAATATATCTCTGTTGATTTAGCCAAAGCACTGGATGGAGATCCATTAAATAATATTGAGCTTCAGCCGCGTGACTCGGTAAAAATCTATTCGATTTATGAACTTGTTGATAAAAAGACTGTATCAATTTTAGGTTATGTGAAGAAACCTGTCACACTTCCTTTTGCCGACAGCTTAACTTTATACGACATGGTGTTTAGAGCCGGCGGACTTCAAGACCCTATTTTTAGAGGTAGGGCATTTACTCTTCGCGGTGATGTTATAAGAATAAATCCTGACGGCCTTACAACTCGAATTATTCCTTTTAACCTTGAACAGCTGCTTCGAGAAAAATCTGTTAATATTGATCTGGAACCCGGAGATAAAATTTATATTTATAAAGCCGATGTTGAGAAGATATTAGACAAAGTCGTTAGAATTGAAGGTGAAATTAGAAAACCTGGTGAATACCCGCTTAGCTCAAATATGACTGCCATGGATTTGATACTTCAAGCAGGCGGATTTACAGAAAAATCATTGAGAAGCGAGGTTTACGTTAATCGAGTTAGACCAAGCGGTTATGAAGGCGAAAAGATAAGCGAATCGTTTGTCATACCCATGGCGATGACTTTCGAAAAAGTTACATCAGGCGATGTTAGAATAATTGATACATCAAAATTTAACAGTGAAAACTTTATTCTTCAGCACAGGGATATTGTGATTGTCCGTAAGAATCCAAATTTCCAGGAGCAAAGGGTTATTTATCTTTCCGGAGAAGTTAATAAACCAGGGACATATATACTTGAAACTAAAAATGAAAATCTTTACGATTTAATTGCAAAAGCCGGCGGACCTACATCAGAAGCGTTTTTATTTGGAACACAATTCGAGAGAGAGAGCAGAAAATTAGTCGTGGATCTTGAAGCACTTTATTACGATAAGGATGAAGATGAAAATGTCTCCTTGAAAAATGGCGACAGAATATTTATACCTAAAAAACCTAACACTGTTGTGGTTGATGGGGAAGTAAATAATCCCGGTCTCTATAGATTCATTGATGGATTAGGTGTTAAAGATTACGTGGATAATGCCGGGGGAGTTACAGATAGTGCTAATTATGTTATCTACCGTAAGGCAAATGGTGAATCGAGGAGAGTTAATTTTGGATTTCTATCATCAAATCCCGATGTGTACGACGGCTCTGTTCTTATTGTTACCAAAGAACCATATAAGCCAATTAAAGAAACTACCTTTGACTTAGGTAAGACAGTTGTTGACATATTTGCTCTTCTTGCAAGTGCAGCAACAGTCTGGGTTCT
>CAZTJF010000002.1:0-292928 GCA_964613805.1 uncultured Ignavibacteriaceae bacterium
GACCGTGTCTCAGTTCCAGTGTGGCTGATCATCCTCTCAGACCAGCTACTGATCGTAGCCTTGGTGGGCCATTACCTCACCAACTAGCTAATCAGGCGCAAGCTCATCCTTAGACATCGAAACTTTAACAACATCACCATGCGGTGCCGCTGCATCATCCGGTATTAGCCTCGATTTCTCGAAGTTATTCCAGATCCAAGGGTAGATTGCTTACGTGTTACTCACCCGTGCGCCACTTTACTAAAGATATTGCTACCTTTTTCTCGTAGACTTGCATGTGTTAAGCACGCCGCCAGCGTTCGTCCTGAGCCAGGATCAAACTCTCCGTAGTAGAGTTTAATTTTTTGTAATCTTGGCGTTTAGACGCTTGATTGAAACCATTTAACTGACTGGTTAAATGCACTCACTCTTTCAAAGAACAAAATTAAAATCTTCTATAAAGAAGGGTTTCAAATTTACTGTGTCTCACTTATAATGTCAAGAGTTTCACTAAAATTTAATTAACTTTTTTTTCGATGTTAATGGTAGTAAAACAATAACAAATGAATTTAATATAATAAAGGGAACTATTTCCCTGCTTGAATAAATAATAAGATTACGGTTGCTATACCACCTAATATTGAAGCTATGCGGCTTGCCTGTTCTACATGATCCCAAAATGTTCTAACGGGTTCTTTTGAAGCCCAGATATAATCACCCGGTTCAATCTCTATGTTTTTTTGATCAAGTTCTTCAGCTGAAATCCAAGTTCTCGTTTTACCTTTAATAATATAAACATCACCTGAAGCAGTTTCACCTAAACCACCGGCTTTATTTAAATAAAAATTATAGTTTTTACCTTTTTCAAATTTTACATAAGCTGGTTCATTGACTTGTCCATAAATATAAACCAAGTCAATTTTGGATGGAGCATAAATAATATCACCATCTTTAAGAATAAAAAGCGTATCCGTAATATCTTCCAACCGGGTGAAATCAACATTAGCATTGCCGCGTAAAAATCTTAATTTTTCATCAATACGAAAATAAATTGAGTCGTCACTAATAAGAGTTGACATTCGCATCATTAAAAGCTGCTCAATCTCTTCGGAGAAAGCTATGGATTTAAAAACATTCACACCTCTTAATACTTGGGCATTTCCCAAATCAGCATTTTTTGTAAAACCACCAGCTTTGTCAATCACTTCTTTTAAATTTGTGCGTTCCTTTTTTATGGGTATAAACCCCGGCTGATTAAATTCACCAAGTGCATAAACTCTAAAGTCTTTTCTTTGAGTTTCATTCGCTAAAACTCTAATCCTATCTCCTCTTTTTAACTCGATATCATCATTAATATCCACAATCAAAGATTGCATTGCCTCACCATCATAACTAAGTCTACTAATTTCAACTTGATGAACATTTTCATAAGCCGGATTAACTCCATCAGCAAGGAACACCGCATCAGAAAGTTTATCACCATCAAAAAAATGAAATTTTCCTTCACTTTTTACAGCACCCGACACAACGAAAAAATTTCTTTCAATATCAGTAGCAGGAAAAATTAAAACGTCATCGTTCTTGAGATAAGGGTTGAAATCAAAATTACCTGTCTTTCTGAAGTTTATTAAATCAATTTTTTGAAGCTCGGTATTTTTTCTTTTCAATAAAATACTTCTGAGTGAATATTTTTCAAATTCATTTTGTACGTTTTTTACTTGCTCCTGCGATGGTGCATTCCCGAGTGCCAATGTATAAGCTTGATTGTAAATTCGCGTTACAAATTGATCAACCCTTTCAACTACTGAAGCAGGATAACTCCCCGTAAGAGGAAAATTACCCCCAATAGTTACACTGATTAATGAGGCGTTTGACAAAACATCTGATAGTGAGCTTTTTTCTGTTTGGGAATAAGCTGATAAACTCAAAAGCAAGAATGATAAAAATATTTTTGTTTTAATCATTTAATTAAATTTTATCTTGTTAAATATTGCATTTCGTAATATTTCTTATACTCGCCGGAAATAATTCTTTCCCACCAATTTTCATTTTTTAAATACCAATCAATCGTGTCAGCTATTGCATTTTCAAAAGTGAATGAGGGCTTCCACCCCAATTCCGATTGGATTTTAGAGGAATCTATCGCATATCTTCTATCGTGTCCGGGACGATCCTTAACATATTCAATAAGTTCCTCACCTTTTTTGAGATGACTAAGTATCAACTTAATAATTTTGATGTTCAGCATTTCGTTGCTGGCACCAATGTTATAAACTTCTCCAACTTTTCCTTTTTCTAATACCAACTCAACTGCCTTGTTATGATCTATGACATAAATCCAATCTCTCACGTATAGACCATCACCATACACAGGCAGCTTTTTGTTGTTGATCGAGTTTATTATCATTAGAGGAATCAGCTTTTCAGGAAATTGATATGGACCATAATTATTAGAGCATCTTGTAATCAGAACGGGCATTCCATAGGTATGATGAAACGACATAACCATCATATCTGCGGCAGCTTTGCTTGAGGAGTAGGGACTGTTAGGTGAGAGCGGTGTCTTCTCTGTAAAAAGTCCGTCACCTCCGAGACTGCCATAAACTTCATCAGTTGAAACTTGCAGGAATTTTTCTACTTCAAATTTTCGTGAAACTTCAAGCAGAACATTTGTCCCCATTACATTAGTGCGATAAAATATTTCTGATCCCAAAATACTTCTATCAACATGAGATTCTGCTGCAAAGTGAATTACATATTTAATTTTAAACTTTTCAAAAATGTAATGGACTAGTTCAGCGTTTGTAATATCACCTTTAATAAACTGATAGTTTTTCTTTTTCTCTGATAGAATAAGATTTTCTAAGTTTCCGGCATAAGTAAGCTTATCAAGGTTTATGATGCTGCAGTCATCTCTTGATTCAAGAATATAGTTAATAAAATTACTTCCTATAAATCCTGCTCCGCCCGTAACTAAAATGTTCTTCATGTTTTCTTTGTTTTAGTAAGAAAAAAATCCAACGAAAATTCCGGTTTGAATAAAAAATCCATTGCCATTTAGTTTAGATGGTACATTTGATAACTGTTTATCATTTTCGATTTTCCAAGTTTTACCGAATGCAAGCTGATACCCGGCACCCAATCTAAACGAAGCAAATCTATAAAACGGTATATCTAAATTTATATTTGGCGACAATAAGAAAAAACTATTACTGAGTTTTCTGCTGATATTTTTGGTTGAACTTTCTGACCAAAGGTTCTGCCAATCAAAATTTCCAGCGTTTCTGTACAATTCAATTTGAATGCTTCCTCCACCTATAACTGTACCGACAGAAACAGCAATGTTTTTGATAAATGGAAGAGTATATTCAACTGTTAATCCGCTACCGCTAATCTGGTAAATTGCTTCTCTTTCATAACCATTTAACAAAGCTGATTCAGATGTGCTTCCTCCAAATCCCATCCCTCCAATTCTAAGGTTAGGAATAAATCCAATATAAATAAATCCAGCACCGCCCGAAGTATAAAATCCACTTTTGCTTAATTCACCCGAACCAAAAGTTACTAGGTGTTTATTAAGTTCATCAAGATTCAAAAAAATCCATCCAGGTGTGTAACCGCCGCCGCCGCCGAATGGTGCATCGAAATATTTTTTATCCTGCGAAAAGAGATAACAGGATAAGAATAGGAATATTATAAATAATTTTTCTTTCATTCATCACCGAAAAGAGTTTGTAAAGTTATCAAACGAGGTGTTAAAAATAAAGATAATTGCTTGTTATACCTAAACATAATTTGGGAAATAGAGTAATCCATACCTAAGAATTTTGCTACTCCAAATATTCCACTTCCATTGAATAATTCCACTTATCAAAGTATAAATTGCCGCCTCTCCACTCGACTTCACCTCTCTGAAAATCAACAGTTTCGCTGCGCGGATAAATTTTAGCGGGAAATAGAGGTTTTGAATAATCATCATTCACAATTAATCTGAAAGCATCAATTCCACCAAGGTAAAAATATTTTTGCGATTCATCTAAATAATTTTTTATTCCAAAACTTTGATCCGCCGGAATCCAGCCATATCCATCAACATAAATTTCGCACCAATCATGTAAATTTACTTCGGGAGGATGAAGCATCCAGCCGCTTTGCCATTTTGCGGGAATTCCATTATATCTGCAAAGAGTCATAAAAACCAAAGCCTGAATTCCACAATCGCCATGCTTATGCTCTAAGCTGTATTCCGGAATATTGGGGATAGTAGAATACTCTCTTGCACTTGCCCAAGGAGTATTTTCATCCACCCACGTAAATATCTTTTTAAGTTTTTGTAAAGGATTTTTTTCATCCCCAATTATTTGTGCTGATAGATTTTTTATTCGATCAGAGAAAACGATATGCGGAAATTGCTCACGAGTATATTCTGAAAATATTTCCGGATTTTTATTAAATGATATTTCTTTTGAATCCTCAAACAGATTCACAAATTCAGCTTTGCTGGTATAGGTTAGCTCAATTTCAAACCTTGTTGATTGATCTTTTTTCGCTTCATCCTCAAGGTAAATTGTTCTTTGAAGATTTTTGTTATCTGCAATTACATATTCATTTTTACTAACACTTTTTAATTGTATACCTGTCTGTCGGTTATTTGATTCTCTTGGATATGGAAGCCAGCATCGAATAATTTCGCCATCGGGAACAACATTCGGCTTTACAGTAAGAGAATATTTTATTTTCATTTTAACAGGTGCAACTAATCGCTGACCTGTTTCATTTGCAGATTCTACGATCTTCGGAATGTAATTTTCTAAGAATACATCGAGATCATCTAATTTATTTCCTTCAATCTTTTCCTTATGTTTTTTTGCTTCTTGGTTTATTCTAAACAAATTTGGAACAGCATTATTGAAGTATCGTTTTTCTCCATCAATTACTTTCATTTCAAGTGAATTTTCATTTTCCCATTTTACCAGCATATCATCGGTTAAATTCGGATAATATTTTTTCAAAGCTGTCACAACATCATCACGTGTTTTTCTAAAATCTTTTCTGATTCTGTCCATCAATTCAATTTGAAATTTTAACTCATATTTTTCAAGCTCAGATATATTGCTATCAAATAACTTATTTACAATAAGGTTCTGTGCTTCGGAAAAATTTCCTTGATTGATTTGGTAATTTATATTCTCATATTTGGTTTGAGAAAATTGAACGCATGAAAATATCACAATGAGGAAAAATATTCTAAATGGCATTTTTTTGTCCATCTTATGTTTTAATTTTGAACTGTTCAAATATACAATAGAATAACATCTATTAAAATATTTTGTGGAACTAAATGAATGCTAAATCTCTTTTAAGTTTATCCCAAAAGAATATTAAATATGTCATTGGACTTATGTCAGGTACGTCAATAGATGGTGTGGATGTCGTGCTTATTAAGATTCAAGGAAATGGAACCAAAACAAACATTAAGCAGCTTGGGTTTCTAACTTATCCTTTTCCAAAAGGGATGAGAGAACTAATTCTTAAAAATGCCGAAACGAATAGTGGAAATGTAACCGACATCTGCAAGCTTAATGTTCTAATTGCAAGAGTATATTTTTCTGCAATCAAATCACTTTGCAAAAGATTTAACTTCCCTTTAAACAAAGTAGATTTAATTGGTTCACATGGACAAACAATTCACCACCTTCCTCATAAAGAAAAATTATTCGGCTATGATACAAGCAGCACTTTACAAATCGGCGATCCAAGCGTAATTGCAAAACTTACCGGCATACTAACTGTCGGTGATTTTAGAGTTGGAGATATTGCTCTTGGTGGGGAAGGTGCTCCTCTCATTCCTTACTTTGATTACATTATCTTCAACTCAAATAAAAAAAATAGAGCATTGTTAAACATTGGCGGAATATCAAATATTACAGTGCTAAAAAAAATCGGCAAAGTTGATGATGTGATGGCTTTTGATACCGGACCAGGCAATATGCTGATTGATTATTTATCCAAGCGATTTTTTGATAGAGATTATGATAAAGATGGAAGGATAGCAAAGCGAGGTACTTTCAATTCCGAAGTTTTCAAGTTTCTAAAAATGAATGATAATTTCATTGAGCGCAAGCCACCTAAATCTACGGGACGAGAATATTACGGACACAAATTTCTTACTTCGCTTATCAAAAAGTATAAAATAATTCCGCACGAAGACATGATCAGAACTGTAACAAGATTTACAGCTTACTGTACTTATCGGAATTATGAGAAGTTCATAATGAATGAAACAAAGATTGATGAATTATTTCTTAGTGGAGGTGGTGCAAGAAATTTGCAGCTTGTTAAAGATCTGAAAGATTATTTTGGAAAATCGGTGAGGGTTGCGAACATTGAAACTTTGGGAATATCATCTGATGCAAAAGAAGCGATATGTTTTGCAGTTCTGGCAAATGAAACTATTTCCGGAAATGAGACCAATATTCCTCGAGTTACAGGTGCAAGCAGAAAAACAATGCTCGGAAAGATTTGTCTCCCATGAAAATTTTAATAACTGGCGGCAGCGGATTTCTTGGACAGTATATTAACCTAGAACTTTCAAAATACCATGAGGTTCATACGTTATTTTTTCATGAACCGAGAAATTGCGCTAATTTTAATTCAACACGAGTTGATATATGTGATGATGAAAAGTTATTAAGCATTTTCAAAACCTTTAAACCTGATGTTGTCATTCATACTGCATCAATATCAACGCCACAGAAAGCTGCCGAACTTTCCCCGAAAATAGTTTATGATACAAATGTTAAAGCCACGGAGAGAGTCGCCCAATATTGCGAAAAGTATAATTCAAAATTAATTTACACATCCACCGACTTGGTTTATGCAGGTTACCGCGATTCATATCTAAAAGAAGATGCGAAGCTTATTCCTATTTCTCTTTATGCCGAAACAAAATTGATGGGCGAAGAAAAAATTAAATCAACTTTTGATAATTATATTATTTTAAGAACGGCATTGATGTTTGGATTTGGACTTAATGGAACAACATGTTTTTTCCATCAAATGTACGATAGACTAAAAACCGGAGAAAGAGTAAACGTTTTTTTTGATCAGTATAGAAGTCCTTTATCGGTACTCGAAGCTGTAAGGATAATAAACCATCTTTGTAATTCAGCCGTAAAAGGTGAAACAATTAACTTCGGGGGATTGGAGCGATTATCAAGATATGATTTTGCTCTAATGGTTTGTAACTTGACTGAACTCGATAAATCATTGCTTAAAAAAACTTCAATGTATGATTTGCCTGATCTGCCTCATGTTGCTGATGTTTCGATGAATGTTGATAAATTAGCATCATTAGGTTACAAACTTAAAACAATTGATGAATCTTTAGAGGAAATTCTCCGTTTTCGTTAACTTGTAATTATAAATGAAATAAATATGAAAAAAATCATTCTCGTTTTATTTGTTTTTAGCTGCTCGTTTGGTATTGCTCAATCAATTTCTGGTACAGTAACTGATTCAGTTACACAAATTGGAATTATTAACGCTAAAGTACTTGTTAAAAACTTAAACTCAGGTTCCAGTGATTCCACGTTCACAAATTCATCTGGAAATTGGAATTATACTTTTGTAACTGGATTATACAATGAATATTTATCACCATCTAATTTTTTAATTGCTCAAAACTTTCCCAACCCTTTTAATCCATCAACAACCATTGAATTTTTATTACCTAAGTCGGGTCAAGTTCAAATTCTGATTCACAATGTTCTGGGGCAATTGATTGATTCACATCAAGAATACTTAACTGCCGGCAGTTATTCAATACTATGGAACGCTAAAGGAAGTGCAGGAGTTTATTTTTACACCATTAAAACTGAAAATGAATCAATCACTAATAAAATGATTTTACTTGATGGTGGAAATGGAACCGGACTTTCAGGATTTCGAAGCAACGGAAGAACTCAAACAAATAGACTTAACAAATCGTTTACAATTCAAACTGAGATTTCAATTTCAAAATTGGGTTATCTACCACGAACAATAAGCACAACAGTAAGCGGCGGCGAACATTTTGACACAAGGTTAATAACTGTTCACCATAATGCGACATTAATTGACCTTCACAACGATATTTTAGAAGTAATGCTTGGAGAACCCTCTTATCACTTAGGAACATTACATACAACTCACCACACCGATATTCCAAGGTTACAAAAAGGCGGTGTTGATATTCAATTCTTTTCAGATTGGGTAAGCCCAACACAATTTCCAGATAGTCTTTATTATGATCAATCTCAAGTGATGATAAATATTCTTAACAATGAAATTTCTGTTAATCAAAATACTATCGGTCTGGCAAGAAATCCCCAGGAAGCAATTGCTCTTAACACTACAGGAAAGATCGCCGCAGTAATTGGAGTCGAAGGTGGTCATGCAATAGAAAACAGTTTGGATAATCTGGTAAATCTGTACAATCAAGGTATGCGTTATATGACTATCACATGGAACAACAGCACAAGCTGGGCGGTTTCTGCACAAGATGCAAGATCAACAACTGTTGGATTATCGGAGTTTGGAAAATCCGTCATTCGTACGATGGACTCCCTTGGCGTCATGATTGATATTTCTCATACAGGAATAAAAACCATCCAGGATATTCTTCAAGTTACAACTAATCCGATTATAGCAACTCATTCGGGTGCTAGAGCATTAAGAAATCATTATAGAAATTTATATGACAGTCAGATAATAGATATTGCAAATACAGGCGGAGTGATCGGAGTAGTCTTCTATCCCCCATTTTTAGTGAACAGCGGAAGTGCTAACATTGATAGTGTTGTCAAACATATTGATTACATTAAAAATCTTGTCGGCATTGATTATGTAGCAATCGGTTCCGACTTTGACGGCATAGAAAACACACCAATTGGATTAGAAGATGTTTCTAAATTTCCAGCACTCACATTACGACTATTAGAACGAGGTTATTCTCAGCAAGATGTTGAAAAAATTCTCGGCGGTAATTTTATGAGAGTGTTCGAACAGGTGTGTGGGAGTAAAAAATTATTGTCTATTAAAACTAAGTGAGACTCACCTTTAGGGTGAATCTCACCTGAAAAAATAATTTATTTGAGAAGTGTCATCTTTCGGTTCTGAACAAAATTATTTATTTGCATCGAATAAATATAAACTCCGCTTGACAAATTGCTTGCATCTAAACTATATGTGTAATAACCCGCTGGTTTTACTTCATTTACAAGCGTAGTAATCTCTTGCCCCAAAAGATTAAATACCTTTAGCTGAACTAATCCTTCCTCTTTAACTTGGTATAGTATAGTTGTCAAGGGGTTAAACGGATTCGGGAAGTTCTGCCGTAATGCATACTCAGTTGGAATTGAACCAGTTGAAACTTCAACTGCACGGCTCAATGAATAATGACCATTATCATCAATTTGCTTTAACCTATAAAGATAAGTTCCATAAGTTATGCTCTTATCCCGGAAACTGTAATGCTTCGGAGAATTTGAGTTGCCGCTTCCCGGAACAAAACCAATTTTTTTCCATTCGCTTGCTTGATCGTCTTTACTCTTTCGTTCAATTTCAAAGCCATAGTTTTGGGTTTCCGTTTCAGTTGTCCAATTCAATTGAATTAGATTATTTTTAAATACGCCAGTAAATGAAAACAACTCGATAGGAAGTGCTCCATCTATATCAGTTTCCCACAGCCCACGTCCATAAGTACCAGCTCGCAGCTTGTCAGTTCCACCAGTATACAATATTTCTAATTCTGTAACAACAACACTTGGCAATCCATTATTGAATGCTACCCAGTTGTTAGCACCATCTTTCACAAAAACTCCCCTATCAGTTCCTACGAATAATACATGTCGGTCTGTAGCCATTTTATACTGCACAATCGTCATCACGGGTAGATTAGGAAGCCCGGCAGAAATATTTGTCCATGATGCACCGCCATTAGTTGATTCGAAAACCTTTGTACCGTTAGTAAAACCACCAACTGTAAACCACAGTGTTTGGGGATCACTATTTTTAACTGCAATATAAGTTATCGCATTTCCGGAAAGTGAGGGCAGAGTGACAGAAGTCCAATTAGTAGAACCGCCATCAGTTGTTTTCCACATACTTGTTTGATCAGCAGCGTAAAGTACATTTGAATTTGAGGGAGCAATTGCAAGAGACCTAAGTTTCTGGCTAGCACTTAACACTTGAGAAACAGCAGTCCAAGAACCGACATCACCTCTACTAGTTGTTTTCCAAACTTTATCATAACCAGCATAAAGTATTGCACTATTTGTTGGATGCATTATGTAAGGAGTTACCCAAGCTCCAGTTGGTTGCCCCCCCGGAATATTTGCTGAAATATCTGTTGGAAACGAAGCACCAGAGTTTGTACTTCTGGAAATTTGTCCATTCACATAAGTAGCATACATATATTGAGTCGTTGAATAATCCACGATACATTCCATGCCATCACCGCCTTTAACATCAGACCAAATACCACTGCTAAATAATTTTGATCCGTTATCCTGTAAACCAGTTAAAACTGTTGTAGCACTTGTTTGCGAAACACCAATTCTATAAATCTGGCTGATTACCAATCCATTTGATAAATCAGTCCAACTAGTTCCTCCATTTGTGGTTTTATAAATACCGCCATCGTTGCCGTTAAAAAGAGTGGAACCATTTTGAAAATTTAATGCATGATGGTCAGCATGTACAACCGGTACACCTGAGATATTGTAGAACGGATGACTTGTCCAATTAGTAAGCGCAGTGAAATTTACACCGCCGTCTGTAGATTTCCATTTTGTAACACCGCCAATATATACCGTATTCGCGTTTGTGGGGTCCACAGCAATACACCAGTCATACGATCCTTGTCCACCATTACCACCAGAACCATCAGTATAATAGCCAAGCATTCCCGCTGGAGAACCAGCATTAACTACAGAAAAACTTGCACCGCTATTTGTTGATCGATAGACTCCGTATACTCCTCCAGCGCTATTTGCAGAAAGTAAATAAACAATGGATGGGTTAGCGGGTGAAACAGTTAACTCTCCACGTCTTCCACTAGCAGCCACTGAAAATAATGACCAGTTTTCTCCGCTATCAGTAGACCTATTTACATATGTTGAACCATAGGGCATACTTGATGCATACATAATAGTAGGGTCACCAGGTTTAAATTCCATATCGCACCATACATTACCAGTTTTTGAAGTCCAGCTTGTTCCCCCATTCGTAGTTTTATAAATTCCATCAGAAGTAGCTGCGAACAGAATAGAACTATTGGTTGGATGAATCAACAATCTGTATACCAATTTTTGTTGATCTACAGTATAAGTAAGACCTGTAGCAGTCCATGTAGAACCACCATTTGTAGTTTTATATACTCCCGTACTATTATTATCGTTATATTGCCCACCAAGTGACCATATACTTCCCCCATCTCTATCACCTGTTGCAATGTAAATAATATTTGGGTTGTTATAATCTACAGCAATGTCACTAACGCCAATAACAAGCTGATTATCATTTAGATTTGTCCAACTCGTTCCGCCATTTATTGTTTTCCACAAACCGCCGGAGGGACTGCCAACCCAGAAAGTGTTGTTATCTGAGGGATGAAAAGCGATGCAATTAATTCTTCCAAGCCCAGCGTAACCACCGGGTGTAGAATTTGTTCCAAGGTTTATCCAATTTTCGTTATATGTGGTTTTCTTCAAGCTGTTTTGGTTATTCAAGTATTTTTGATATTCAATCACTGAATTAGTTGATGGAAATTCCCCGGTGGTCTGATCTACTCTTTGTTCCCAATAATATTCCCATCGTTTATATATTTTCCAATTAGGGACTTTAGAAGTTCTAGCATTCTCTGTCACAAATCCATTCTTAACATTTTTTGACGCCCAATAATCATCCATTGCTTTTTGTATTTGTTTGAAGTTTGAAGAACCATTGGGGTTAAATTGATTAACGGTAGATTGAGGTATGATCTGAGCAAAAAGGTGATTGCTCGAAAGAAAGATGGTGAGAAAAAAGAATATAATCCGAATAGAATAATTGAAGAAAATTGTAGAAATGCGATTCATGTGCGACTCCTTTTGTTAGTTTGTAAATTAAATTTATTTAGTTGTAAATAAAGCAATTACTTTGTCGTTAATTGTCAATCAATTCTTCATCAATTCTTTCGCCACTATAAAAAACTTGCAGCCGTCGTTCAATTCGAGACAAATTATTCTGAATATGATACATTTTTGGGTCATTACTCAGATGAAGGTAATTAAAGTTTAATCAAAATATTTATTTTTAATTGATTTAGTTGTGATTTCATAAACTCTTAAAAGCAGTAGAATACCGACAATGTTATATGAAATTCCAAAATGGTTGTGAGCCATTAGCATATTTTGATTTAATGGTAAGAGGCTCAAATCGGTCTGAGAACTATTATCCCCGTATGCTTTTTAATTGCCGCAAGGTATTCCGGAAGCGGCTTTTCGGAAATTTGAACTTTTGCTCCAGTCAATGGTGCATGTAAGAAATGAATTCGCCCATCATTCTCCTTCACTGCAATTCCAACATGACCAATGTCTAAACCTTTGATGTTGGTCGTTATTGCAATCAAATCTCCATTTTGAATTTTACTTTCGAGCTTTTCGACTTTTTCTTTCGGAATGAAATAGTATTCTCTTTTATTAATTGCCCTTTCCTGCTTTGCAATGATGGGAATAAAAGCAGGTGTCTCAGTTAAGTGTTTATACTTATCAGGATTTTTGGACATGAAGAAAACATTAAACTTAATCGGTTTACCTCCAATTTCTTTTGTAATATCTTTAACAATACCTTTCTTCGTGTTATTATAAATCCAATCAGAGAAATAATGCAAGCGGGATGGATAACCATCAATTTTACTATGCCGGTAGCGGATAAATGTCAGGTCATTTTTGTAATCTTCAAAAGAAATTTTTTGTTTTTTTATACAGCGGGAAAGCGTTAATGTGTTTTCAAGAAATGTTGTGCAATCTAATCCGGTAAGATGAATAACAAGCTGCTCTTTACCTTCTTGTTCGAGAGTAAATGCTTCATACTCAGTATTTAAGAAACTTCTGCCGACTTCAGAAATTACTTCACTGATTGGCTTATCAGCTAGATTTTTCTCTACAGCCAATTCAAATTTAGAATTACAAATTTCCACATCCCTTTCAGTATAAACCTGGGGAAAAATCAAAATTGAAAAACTGATGAACAATAGAAAAATTTTAAATAATTTCATTTCACGTTTGACCTTTCACGTTTCACTCTAGATAATATCTTCTTCCGCTTCAACACCTGAGTATTCAGCTATCTGTCGTGCATGAGCAAGATTTTCAAACCTTGCATACTCTTTTATGAACGCCAATTTAACATCACCAGTTGGTCCATTTCTTTGTTTACCGATTATTACTTCAGCAGCACCCTTACATGTCTCTTGAGTTCCGGGCCAGCTATCAAAACCGTAAACTTCGGGTCTGTATAAAAATAAAACCACATCAGCATCTTGTTCAATTGATCCGGATTCGCGGAGATGAGACAACATCGGTCTTTTATCTGAAGTTGTCTCGACAACTCTATTTAACTGAGACAATGCAAGCACAGGAATATTCAATTCCTTAGCTAAGGATTTTAAAGAGCGCGATATATGGGAAATTTCTCTTTCACGACTTTCAGCATTTGCAGGTCCTTGCATTAGCTGAAGATAATCAATTACAATCATCCCAATATCTCTTTCAGCTTTTAGCCGTCTGGCTTTTGCTCTTATTTCAAGTACAGACTGAGCGGGAGTGTCATCTATATAGATTGGTGCTTCAATAAGTTTGTGCGCATTTTTACTCAGCTTATATCCTTCTGCATCTGGCAGTTTTCCGGTTCTTACTTGATGTGCATTTAATCGTCCTTCAGCACATAATAACCGAATAACAAGCTGCATTGTTGACATTTCCAAACTGAATAAACCAACAGGAATTTTATGATCAATAGCAGCATTACGCGCAAGCGAGAGTGCAAAAGCAGTTTTGCCCATGGAGGGTCTAGCAGCAATAATTACTAAATCAGATTTTTGAAATCCGCCAAGCAAATCATCCAATTCATAAAATCCTGTTGGAACTGAAAACTTTCTGCTTGATTTAGAATGAAGTGCTTCGATATACTCAAATGCTTCCCGCACCGCTTTATCCATTCCAACATAGGATTTTTTTAGATGCGATTCTGTTATTTCAAATATTTTTCTTTCTGCCTCATCAAGTAAATCAAATGCATCCTCATTTCCAGAATAGGCAGTGTTTGCAATTTCGTGAGCACTGGAAATTAACCCGCGTAAAATTTCTTTCTCCAAAACAATCTTTGCATGATATTGAACATTCGCTGCTGAAGAAATATTCTGCGACAATTTGCTTAAATAAACTGCACCGCCAATTTCTTCAACTTGATTACGCTTTTTTAATTCTTCATAAACAGTAACCGTATCAATCGGTTCCCCGGATTCAAAAAGTGACTGCATCGTTTCAAAAATCAAACGATGCTCTTTTAAGTAGAAACTTTGTGGAGTTAAAAGCTCAATTGCTTTTGGTACAGCTTCCTTCTCAATCATCATTGCACCGAGAATTGATGCTTCTATCTCAGGTGCAGCAGGCGGCTTCACATCTGCAGGAATAATTTGGGCTGTTGCACTATTTGTTTTTTTAGTTTTTGCCATTGCTTAATAAATTCTTCTAAGCTAAAATGGTTATGTTTTTCTTAATAATCAATTTACAGTTGTTGCTCGTCCCGAAAAAAGTTTACGCAAAGTTAAAAAATCCTTTTTCATTCGATTTTTTTTGCTGCGCTCGGTACTAATTCTAGATAAAATCCAAGCTGTAAATCCACCAATCAAAACCATCGCTAATCCAAATAAACTGTACGATATCTGCCAAGGAACTCCTTTGGTCATCATACTAAATTCGGACATACCGCCTATACTTGCAATTAAATTGAGAGGAAGAAATATAACATTTATAATTGTAAGCTTTTTTAAGAGGATATTCATGTTGTTGTTAATTAAATTTCCTCTAGCATCCATTAATCCAGAAAGAACTGTAGAGTAAATTTCCGCCTGCTTATAACTCTGATTACTCTCAATTAATAAATCGTCCAGCATTTCGATTTCTTCTTCCGTAAAACCAATTTTTTGAGCATTGTTTTTAAGTTTAATCAGAACAGTATTATTTGCATTTATAGCATTGATATAATAAACAAGACTTTCACTTAGATTAAACATCTGAACTAAATATTTATTTTCAAGCGACACTGTGATTTTATTTTGAAGTTCTTTTGACATCATATTTATTGCCTTAATATGGTCGTTATAATGCCTCACTATGTAAAATAATATTTTCAAGAAGTAATCTCGTAAAGAATTTATTTTACTAAACTCTCTTCTGTTATTAAGCTCATAATCATCAGTCAAAATAACAATTAACTTTTTTGAAGACAGAATAAAGCCAATCGAAGATACCTTAAATAAAAGCTGGGTTTCAAATGAATAGTTGTCGGGTTTTTTCCAAATGATAAAAGTATAATCCTGTTCAAATTCAATACGAGAAATCTCATCAGCATCAAGCGCAGAAGAAAGTGTATGTTCATCAAAATCAAGATTTTTTAATATACTTTGCTTTTCGATTTCATCAGGATTGATGTAAAAGTCTATTTCACTTTCTTCCGTATTGCTAAGAACAATCGTTCTATCTACGATTTCAAATTTCTTTCGCATTAAATACCTCCTGGTTAAATAAGATACATGATTTTAGTTAATTCGATGTATAACAAAATTTTCGGGTGGACTAATCTCGTTTGTATAAAAAAACTTCTTGTACTCTGTTGTGCATTTAAGTTGTGTGTTTTCAAGCTTACTACAAAGTTTCTTCATTTCAAAAATATACTTAATTAGATAAAGATGAAATTAAACAAAAAGGACATGGCAAGCCATGTCCCAATAATTATAAATAGTCCTCTCTGTTGGAGAAAGTTTAGGTGAGGCCTATTCTACATCATCATACAATTTTCTAAATGCTTTCACATCTTCCCAGCAATCTCTTTTGAAATTTGGATTTCTCAATAGCGCTGCGGGATGATAGGTTACCATAACTTTAACATTATTAAACTCAAAAACTTTACCTCGCATTTTACCAAGAGAATCTTTCTTTTGAAGCAGTGCACCAGCGGCAACTAAGCCAAGGCATAAAATCAATTTTGGTTTTATCAAATCAATTTGCTTCAACAGATAAGGCATACAGGATTGCATCTCCTCCGGAAGAGGAGTTCTATTTCCCGGTGGTCTGCATTTTACAACATTGGCAATGTAAACTTCCTCACGGTTGAACTTGATCGCCTTCAAAATATCATTCAGCAGCTGACCTGCTCTGCCGACAAACGGTTCACCTTGCTTATCCTCTTCCGCTCCTGGCCCTTCACCGATTAAAAGAACATCTGCTTTAGGGTTACCAACTCCAAAAACAAATTTGTTTCTTCCTTTATGCAGATCGCAATTGGTGCAATTACAAATTAATCTGTTGAGATCTTCAAGGTTTTGACTTGTTTCCCATTTTTCTTTTGTGTCTTCAAATAATTGCGGCTCAATCTTCACTTTTTTGCTGGTAATTTTTTCGGTTATAATCTCAGTTTTAAATAAATCGGTGGTGAATAACTCATCTCCAAAAATTTCTTTTTGTTCCTGCAATGCTTTTATTATTTCAGAACGAACAGTATTAGACATTAATTATTTCTGAGAGAATTTTATTTGCAGCTTGAAACTTAGACAATAGAGGATATGATTTCTGCCTGCCTGTTTTATGAATCACAGTTATTTTGTTTGTATCATATTCAAAGCCGCTCATTTTATCTTTTATCGAATTAAGAACAATCATATCTAAATTTTTTGCTTTCAACTTTTTAACAGCATTGCTTTTCTCATCATCAGTTTCTAATGCGAATCCAATTAATGTCTTACCATCTTTTTTAATGGAAGCTAAAATATCATCCGTTTGAGTAAGTTTTATTTCGGAAAAATTATTTTCTTTTTTAATTTTTTTGGTTCTCGTAACAACGGGTTTAAAATCTGCAACAGCCGCCGCCATAATAATTACATCATTTCCCTTCAATTCCTTTTCAACATTTTTTTTCATTTCCGCTGCAGACCTTACTTTTAAAGTTATAATTTCAGCATACGCTATTTCGGATGTTGGTCCCGAGATTAGTGTAACATCCGCACCCCTAAGAAATGCCGCTTTGGCAATTGCAAAACCCATTTTACCTGATGAACGATTGCCTATAAATCGTACGGGATCAATATCTTCAAAAGTTGGTCCTGCTGTAATAAGAATTCTCTTTCCATCTAAATCTTTTTTGATCCCAGATAAAACAATTTCGGCAGCATCAATTATTTTTTGAACATCAGCCATTCTGCCGTAACCGGATAGACCGCTTGCAAGTTCACCGGACTCAGCTTTTACGATATATGCTCCATTAGATTCAAGTTTATTTAAATTTTCTTGAGTGAATTTGTTTTTGTACATATCTACATCTGCTGCAGGCACAATTAAAAGCGGTGATCTTAAAGCGGACGCAAGTGTGGTCAATGCATTATCTGCAAATCCATGAGCAATCTTAGCAATTGTGTTTACTGTAGCAGGTGCAATAACCATCAAATCAGCCCACAAAGCATAATCAACATGCCAGGTGGAAACATCAGTGCCTTCTTTTTGAGATAATGGGAAAGTGTTGACTTGAACTTTATAATTGGTGAGTGTTGAAAAAGTTAATGGTGCAACAAATTCGACTGCTGAAGGAGTCATAACAACTCTAACTTCAGCTTTTCTTTTTATTAACTCACGAACAATATAACAAGATTTGTATGCAGCAATGCCCCCCGTAACTCCAAGAATAATTTTTTTTCCGGAGAGAATATCATTGCGCATATAATTTTTAACACTTAAAAAAATAAAATTACAGTTTGATTAAAAAAAATCGATTGCTAAACATTTTTAAAATGGAACTCGATTTTCCCCTCAAGTAATTCTTTTAGTGCTTGCTGATGTGGTTTTAACTTTTTTTCGAAATCGAGTGACATTTTTAACTGTGCAGGATTATCTAAGTCTTCATTTTCATCTTCACTTTGTGTTACCGGAATCGTACTTAAAAGAGCGTTAAACTCTATTTTATTTTCCGTATTTATCAGGCGTGCTCTTTTCGAAGCTACAATTATTGCTTCATAAACATTGCTTGCATGTGCATCTAAACTTCTTAGATCAATCGGATTTATTTGCATTTAATATTACTCCTTATTTAGTATTGTTAAAATTAAACTTTTGGATTCTGATATCGCCAATTCCAAATCATTGTTGATAATCAGATAATCAAATTTATCTTTCTGACTCAATTCCATTTTTGCCCGCTCAATCCTTTTAACAAGGTCTGAATCGGTTTCTGTTTTTCTTTTCCTTAAACGATCAATCAGCTCCTCTAAACTTGGGGGAGCTATGAATATCAAAATTGCTTCGGAATAAATATTTTTAAGAGATAATGCACCCTTTACATCAACTTCTGCGATAATACTTTTTCCGTACTCTATATTTCCATCAATAAAATATTTAAAGGTGCCGTAATAGTAATCGTAAACTTTCTCCCATTCAACAAATTCATTCTTTTTAATTTTATCAAGGAATTCTTGTTCAGTGATAAAAAAATAATCAGTGCCATTTTTTTCGTTGTTCCGTCTTGCTCTTGTCGTTGCAGAAACCGAATAAACAAGACCCGGAACTTCATCTAGTAATCGCTTTACAATTGAAGTTTTCCCCGTTCCACTGGGAGCAGAAATCGCAAAAATTTTCCCTTTTTTCTTCTCCAAAAATCACTCGATGTTTTGAATTTGTTCTCTAATCTTTTCAATCTCTTCACGTATAAAAACAGTGCTATGAGTTATAGAAGTTGAAACCGTCTTTGAAGAAATCGTATTTGCTTCACGGTTCATTTCCTGACAAAGAAAGTTCAATTTTCTGCCTGGTTCATCATCTTTTTCTAAGCTGCCAAGAAAAAATTTAAGGTGACTTCTCAACCTTACACATTCCTCTGTAATCTCAGCTTTTTCTGCGATGATAGCTAACTCAAGCTCGAGCCGTTCATTATATTGAGCAATATTTTCAATTAATGATTTTATTTTTTCTTTGAATTTATTAAAGTACTCTCGAACCCCAAGCTCTGCTTCTTTTTCAATTTCTGTAAGCTTGGATTCGATATTTTCAATTCTTTTTTGGAGATCTTTTTCTAATTCTTTCCCCTCTTTTCTCTTCATACTAACCATTTCACGAAGAGCATGATCCAGAGATTCTTTCACTAAATTGAATTCAACATCTGATACCAAAAAATTATTTGAAATCAACAATTCTCTGTTTAACAGAATGTGCTCAAGCTTGATTTTTTCTGAAATCTTTGCTGCTTTTTTTACAGACTTGAGCAGCTGTAAATATGATTTTAACTTCTCACTATCTAAGGTAAGATTTTCTTCTTCCAATCCATTTCGTTTGATCTGAACTGAAGCAAAAATTTTTCCACGCTTCACTTTTGATTTAATGAATTCCTTGATTTCAAAATCCTTGTTCGCCAAAGAAGAGGGAATTCGTAAGGAAATATCGAGATAACGACTGTTAACGCTTTTTATTTCGACTTCAACGCTAAGATTTTTATTTCCGGCACTTCCTTTACCGAAGCCGGTCATACTAACTATCATAATTTCTCATTAAAAGGGGTTTGAAATTACAATTTTTTGAGAAGTAAACCAAAAAAGGAATGAGTGAATAAAGTGAATTTTCGAGCAATAGTTTCTGTGAAAGCGACGGACTCAATTAATGCTTATTTGTAAAAAACACAAAAACAAATAAATCTTTAGAATGCTTCGCCAATACCAAAATGAAATTCGAAGTTATCCCACAAATGTTTCCCGAAAATGTATGTCCTGTCGTTAGGATCGTACAACTTAAATCCAAAATCTAATCTGAATGGTGCAATTTGAGTGTAGTATCTAAAACCAATTCCAACCGCAAGTGCCAGGTCTTTAAAATTGAACTCATTTGGCTCAATCCATGTATTTCCGTAATCGAAAAAACCCACCATTCCTAAGCTTTGAAAAAATCTGTAGCGATATTCCAAAGTTCCTTCCAGAAGGAAAGTGCCGCCTTTAACATTTACACCTCTGACGAGCAGCCCTGTGACCTGAGGAGCATTTTCCGGAACTAACTCGTTTGACCTCCAACCTCTTACGGAGTTACTTCCACCGACATAGAATGTTCGATTTATCGGTAGACCGAAGTAATCGCCAACATAAGGACGTACGTACCCAGTCTTAAATTTCAGAGCAAAAATATTATTTCGCTTGAAGTCGAGTGCCTGGTAAGTTGAAGCAGTAAATAAAAGTTTGTAAAAAACCGTCTGTTGGTAATTCCATCCAAAAATTCTAGTGGCTAAATAAGGAATTCCGTTTGCCTCTTCAATCTGCAGAGAAAAATTGCTTCCTCTTGTGGGAAATAGGAAATCATCCGTTGTACTTTTTCCTAAATCAATACCAATTGTTGATACGAGTTTGGATGATAAGCTATCGTTATTTGTACGATATACCTCTTTCGTCTGCTCGATGTTATAATACGTGCTGAGATAATTTACAAAAGTGTACTTAGGAAGCTCAAATTCAAATGTGATTTTGGAACCGTAGAATGTAATATTATAATCCTTCTGCTTTTTTATTGTAGCGTAGTTTTCCCATGTTCCAAAAATCGGTTTGCCAAAAAGAAATGGTTGTTCAATCTTTAGTCTTGCATCAACATACCCAAGCAAAGTTGTATCTCTAAAAGAAAACCGGTTGATTAAATTTTTAAAATCCACATTAAAAATATCTTGAATACCAAAAGAACTGCTGACAGTGAATTTTCTTGCTTCACCGAAAAAATTTTTCTTAATAAAATTTGCACCCAAACCGATATTGAAAGCACTTTGTTGGTTATTCACAATTATTTCTGGAGATAGTTCATGAATGTAACCGATATTTCCATCAAGCCGCAAATTAACTCGATCTTCAGTGCCATCGTTCTGATTTGCTGCAATAATTACAGAGTTGAATAAGCCCGTTCGATATAACCTTATCTGGCTACTTTTTATTTCATCCTGATTATAATAAACCCCGCTTCTAATTCCGGTAATTTTTCTTAGCAAATCCTCTTCAACGAGGTTTGCACCTTCACCTTTTTTTTCTATGATAACTGAATCAATAATAAAGCGATTTCCAGTAGTAAAATAAACGTTAAGGTCTGCAGTATAAGATGATGTATCTCTGAAAATTATTGTACTGTCGAACATCGCATTCATATAACCGTTGTTCAACAAAATATCAATCGAAGTACTTATGTCTCTTTCTAACATCTCCTGACTATACCAATCGGGTACATTTGCAGTAAATTCTTGTAAAATATTTGAGTAAGTGAGAGCGGGAATGTCTTCCAACCCATACAAATAGATACCTCTGAATCTTGAGCGCTGCCCCTCAATCAGTGAGTAAACTAACTCAACCTCGAAATTGGCAGTATCCACCTCATATCTATAATTTAATTGTGTTTTGAAGAATCCATTATTTCTATAGTATTCTTTTAATGCAGCAAGATCAAATGGAATTTTTGAAGAATCAAACATTATTGCTTCGCTGCCTAAGGGAGAAAATGAATTGAGAAATTTCCAAAACCATATGGGGGATTCTTTCGATAGGATTACTTCTTTTAATCGGGATGAGGAAAATTCGTTATTCCCTTCAAAGACTATGGATTTAAGCTCGTACTTTTGTGCTCGAATGAGTGTTAAGTTACAAAGTAGAATGAGAACAAATATTATTTTCTTTGTTAGCATTAAAGCAATGAAGAATTAATCATAAAAATCCTCGAACCCCTTAATATTCTAAACTAATATCTTCCGATGCAAGATTTAATTCGGGATAATCTTTTTTGAAAGCTGAAACAAAGAATTTTTTCAAATCTGGTTCGGTAATATTTTTTGACAGGAATAATTCAACCCGTCTTCTTGATTCAGAAAATAAATGAGCATAATAAGTTTCCCTGCTGGCAAAGTTTATAATGTAAGCAAATACTTCTCCGCCACCACTGCCCCAAAAATAATCTTGTGAGTTATAATAAAGTAATTCATGGTTGAACTTTGGGAATTTTATTTTTTTAACAAAAGATTCCTTAAATGATCCATCAAGAAGTGCTGTTTCATATTTATTAACTAGCTTATTATTCTCTAACTCTAACAGAAAAAATTTGATTCCCCAATTATTATTTTCTGCAAATTCTATTCCTGCAGCAACTTCTAGCAGAGAATCTTCATCAAAATTGCCGACAGCTATAAACTTAACATCATCACCAAGCACCTTTTTGGTTTCACTTCTTACCATTGCTGAATCCGTAAAAGAAAAAACCGGCTTTTGCTCGTCTTCTTTTTTTTCACCGCATGAGGGAAAGATAAAGATTAGAATGACGATTAAGCATACCGACCAAAGAATACGTTTGCCGGGGAAGGAAAATGAATTTCCATTTGGTTTTTTATTGGAATTCATTAAATGGTTTTTCAAAAATATTTTTTTACTTGATAACAACTTTGGTTCCTTTCTGAATAACCGAAAATATTTCATCTATCGCTTCATTGCTTACTGCAATTGAACCGTTAGTCCAATTATAAACAAATGGCAGATTTTTTAATATGTAATCAAACTTTCCAATGCCATGAATGCCTAAATTACCTCCAAGAACTGTGTTTGCTTTGGGGCAGCCCTCGTAGTAAAACTCAAATTTTAACTGATTGAATTCTTTTTGTGTAATCCATCCTTTGCGTAGTGCTTCTGCGGCGTCACTGACATTTGGATAATTTAGTTTTAAAAATTTATGATACTGGTCATTAGAATCAATATCGCAAATTGCATATTCACCGACCGGTGTAGCATTGTCGTTAGCTTTGGTTTTTGCTGATGAAAGATTTTTACCAAAACTTGCTCGATATGTCTTAATCAAAACAGAATCTTCATACAGTTTGAGCGTAAAGGACTTTCTTTCAATAATAATATTTGGATTTTCAAATCTTTCATATCCGTTTGCTCTCAATGACTCCAGAAGCGAATCTTCTCTTAAATTTAAAATAACTCCATATACAATCGTTCCGGCAAGAAAGAGAACTATACCGCCGCTAAAATAAACTGCATTTCTTAGAGAGTTTTTGCTAACGAGCTTGAAAAGACGAGATAAATCGATCTTACTTAATTTTTGGTTCACATTGTTCAAAATATGTTCATTACTTGTTCAATAATATCAAATTAAATTTAGTGAAAATTTTGAAAAGTTTCTGATAATAACTAAAACTCTCCTTAAATGACTCCACTTCACTAAGCAAATAAAAACCCCATCAAAACAATGGGGTTGATCTTAAAGAGCCGAAAGGAGTGTTAAGATCACACTTCCATAATTTCTTTTTCTTTGTGTTTGAGAATATCATCAACAATTTGAATATGCTGATCAGTTAATTTTTGAACCCTTTCTTCAGCATCCTTTAGTTCATCCTGTGAAATTTTTTTCTCCTTGTTTTCCCTCTTCAAGTGATCATTGGCATCACGACGAATATTTCTCACTGCAACTTTTGTTTCTTCTCCAAATTTTTTCACAAGCTTTACAAGTTCTTTTCTTCTTTCTTCAGTCAGCAAAGGTATAGGAATTTTAAGATTCGTACCATCACTTATAGGATTAAGACCAATGTTTGCCTCCAAAATTGCTTTATCAACCGGCATCACCATGGATTTATCCCAAGGGGTAAATGATAGAGTATGGACATCCAATACAGTTAAATTTCCCACCTGATTTATTGGTGTCATTGTTCCATAATAATCAACCTTAATACCGTCAAGCAATGCTGTGGTTGCTTTGCCAGATCGGATTTTTGCTAACTCCATTCTAAGAGCTTCGATTGACTTATCCATTCTCGCTTTAGCATCTTTCATTACTTTTTCCATATAAACCTCTGTTTTGTTATGAAATATTAAGAAGGATGATGAATAAACGTACCAATTTTCTCGCCTTTAACTAAACGAAGTAAATTACCAGGAATATCCATGTTAAACACAATGATTGGTAAATTATTTTCCTGACATAAACTTACGGCTGTTAAATCCATCACACGCAAATTCTTCTTTAGAATATCAAGGTAAGTAATTTTTTCAAACTTAAAAGCTTTTTTATTTTTTTCGGGATCAGAATCAAAAACTCCATCAACGCGAGTGCCTTTAACAATTACATCGGCTTGAATTTCAACAGCACGAAGTGAAGCCGCGGTATCAGTACTAAAGTAAGGATGGCCTGTCCCGGCACCTAAAATAACAACTCTGTTTTTTTCTAAATGTCTTATGGCTCTTCTGCGGATAAATGTTTCTGCAATCTCTTCCATTTTAATTGCGCTCATCAACCGTGTATAAATTCCCTGCTTTTCAATTGCATTTTGCAGTGCAATAGAATTTATTAAAGTAGAAAGCATTCCCATCTGATCACCTGCAACTCTGTCAATTCCTTGAGCTGTAGCACTCAAGCCCCGATAGATATTTCCGCCGCCAATTACAATACCAAGCTGGACACCAATGTCATGTACTTTTTTTACTTCTTTAGCAAAAAAATCCACGACATGATGATCAATACCAAATCCCTTTTTACCCATCAAGGATTCGCCACTTAGTTTTAGGAGCACCCTTTTAAATTTTACTTTTTTCATGTTTAATCTTACTTGTAAAAATAATATAAAAAAAGGTCTTAAAGTTATTAAGACCTTTGAATCTTACTTTTTTTCATCACTTAAATGAAATCTTTTAAAGCGGGAAAGTTTTACATTCGTATGATGCTTAGCATTAAATTCCTTAATAAGATCGGTAACCGTTTTGGTATTATCCTTAATATAAATTTGTTCGGACAAACAATTTTCCTGGTAATACTTAGTCAATTTTCCCTGTGCAATCTTATCAAGAATGTTTTCGGGCTTACCTTCTTTACGAGCTAATTCCTTGTAAATATCAATCTCTTTTTCAATTATGTCTTTAGGAACTTCGTCCCGGTTTACGCAAAGAGGTTTCATTGCAGCAACTTGCATTGCCAGATCTTTTGCCACGATTGCAAAATCTTCATAGTGATTTTCTAGATTATCAAACATTACTAACACACCGAGTTTTGACCCGGGATGAATATAATCTATAACAAAACCATTATTCGTATTTTCAGTAGTTACTCTGGAAATTTCAATTTTCTCACCAACTTTTCCCATAATCTCGGACATTTTTTCAGATATCTTTGATTCACTTTTTAACAGTTCATCGAGGTTCATTATTTTATTAACAAAAACTGCATCAAGA
This sequence comes from uncultured Ignavibacteriaceae bacterium, assembly GCA_964613805.1. Lineage (GTDB taxonomy): Bacteria > Bacteroidota > Ignavibacteria > Ignavibacteriales > Ignavibacteriaceae > XYD12-FULL-36-8. The sequence continues at coordinate 25,487 of CAZTJF010000002.1, forward strand.
ACAGAATTTGCAAATGATATAAAGTCTTCACTTCTGGCAACAAAATCAGTTTCACAATTAACTTCAACCATAACACCTGATTTTTTATCATCAGAAATTTTAGTTACAACTATTCCCTCATTTGCAGATTTCTCAGCACGTTTTGTCGCAACAGCAGCACCCTTTTTACGAAGCAGTTCAATTGCTTTTTCAAAATCTCCACCAGCTTCAACCAATGCTTTCTTGCAGTCCATCATGCCAGCACCGGTTTTTTGCCTTAGTTCATTTACTTTTGCAGCAGTTATTTCCATAAAATTAAATTCCTTAGTCAGTTGTTAAGCAGTAGTTTCTTCTTTATCTTTTTCTTGTTCTTTTTTAACACGTTCAGTAACAGCTGAGTCTTCAGCTTTCATTTCTTTTGCTTTAAGGTTCCCTTCAATTATTGCATCTGCTAAAGTTTTGATGATTAGCTCAATAGTTTTAACTGCATCATCATTGGCAGGAATGATGTGATCTACAATATCAGGATCACAATTCGTATCCACAATTGCAAATATTGGAATTGATAATCTTTTTGCCTCATTAACAGCAATAGCTTCTTTTTTAATATCAACTATTACAAGCGCTCCTGGAATTTTATTCATTGACTCAATTCCTTCGAGAACTTTTTTCAACTTATCTTTTTCTCTTAGCCGCGTGATTCTTTCTTTTTTGGTAATCTGATCAAAAGTACCATCATTCTCTTGCTTTTCTATATTGTTCAAACGCTTGATACTTTTTCTAACCGTTGAAAAATTGGTTAACATTCCGCCGAGCCAGCGTTCACAAACCCAGTTTGAATCTGATCTCCGTGCTTCGCTTTCAATGATTCCTTTTGCTTGTTTTTTTGTACCTACAAATAAAACCCGTTTACCTTCGGAAACAAGCTGTGCTAATTTATCAGCAGATTCGACAAGACAAAACTGTGTTTTCTTTAAATCAATTATATGAATCCCATTCTTCTCCATGAAGATAAACGGCTTCATTTTAGGATTCCAGCGGCGGGTCAAGTGACCGAAATGTGCTCCAGCTTCTATTAGCTGGGTGATATCTATCTTTCGCATTTATTACTCCTGTTTTTCTTCTACTTTCCTCACCTTTACCTCAATTCCCTATGGGACACAGGCGGTAAATCAGAAAGTATGTTTTGTTATTAGTTGTTAATTTAAAATTATCGCTTAGAAAACTGAAATCTTTTTCTTGCTTTTGGTTGACCATATTTTTTTCGCTCAACCATTCTTGGATCTCTTGTTAAGAATCCCTCTTTTCTCAAAATCGTTTTGAACTCTGGATTAATCTCAATCAATGCCCGCGAAATGCCTAATCTTATCGCTTGAGCTTGACCGGTAATTCCACCGCCATCTACCTTAATTGAAGCATCATAAACCCCTTCAGTAGAAGTAACTTTAAATGGACTTAATACATCGGCTCGATTAAGATATTGAGGAATCGCTGCCTCAAAATCCTTTCCATTAACAGTAACTTTACCTGAACCTTCCTTCAAGATCACTCTTGCTACCGAAGTTTTTCTTCTACCAACAAAAATATTATCAGCCATCAATTCTCCATTATAAATTTACTGATTCGGGTTTTTGTGCTGCATGTGGATGTACACTACCCGAGTACACTTTTAATTTTTTAATTAGTTGTTTACCTAAACGATTTTTAGGAAGCATTCCCTGAACTGCGTTCTGAACTACAAATTCAGGTTTATTAGCCATAACTTCTCTCAGCGATTTCGTCTTTAAACCGCCAGGATAACCGGAGTGATGGCTATAAGTTTTAAGAGTTGCTCTTTTACCGGTGAGCTTAACTTTGTCTGCATTAACAACAACAACAAAATCGCCGGTATCGCTATTAGGAGTAAAGATTGCTTTATTTTTACCTCTAATAATTCTGGCAACCTTTGTTGCTAATCTGCCAAGCACTTGATCTTGAGCATCAACAAGAAACCACTTCTTATCAGCATCGCTTGATTTTATGAATCTTGTTACTTTTTGCGTTTTCACTAATTTCTCTCGATTTAATTTCAATTAAAGGGTGGAAAAATATTACTAATCGGTTTGAAAGTCAAGAAATTGAGCTTCTAAAAAGTACAATTAAATTCAGAATAATCTAAAAAAACAATATTTACAAAGCAATTAGATGATTGTTGAACCGTTTGGTTCATCAACTTGTCTATGAAATCCTAAAAAGATTAAAAAGGTGTTTTGCCAAACCTGAATGACTTTAACATTCCATAGAACGTGGGAGTAAAAGATTTAAACGCATCCTCTCCTTTTATGGTTAATTTAAGTGCGAAATCCTCATCAGATTCGGTTCTAAAATAAAATGTTTGCGAAAAATAGCTTGCTAAATTTTCAGGATCGTTAAAATACATTACGGCATCTCTTAAGATTAGATTATGCTTATATCGGTTTTGATTAAACGAGCTTTTATTGCAAACTTCAAGATGAACATACGGCGGTGGATTAAAATTGGCATTAGCTACCCAAAAAGTAACTCCATCCAATTTTTTACCCACATTCTGGTCTAAAAAGGTCCAGCCATTTGGATATTTCAATGTAACATTCAAGGTCGTTTCGCTGTAAATCTGTTGTAGGGAAGTTGTGTCTGCATTTTGATCGAGAAAATTTAAAGAAACAGAGGGCGGTTGATTCTGAATCGGCTCATTCTTTGGAAGATTTTCTGGTTTTTTACTCTCAGTAGATTTTTCCTTCTCGGCACTGATACTTTTCTCAAAATTTATGGGATCGACATTAACTTTTGTTGTAAAGACTTGCACATATCCAGCATTAGGATTGACTTTGTTCAAATGTAAATTTGTAAAGAAGTAAGCAATAACAAAAAGAAGCAGATGGAATATGAAAGATGCTGTAAACGATAAAACGGAGTTCTCATCCTTTGAAAATAACTTTTTCATTAATGTTGATTCACTCAAACGATTTAACTTTTATAAACTTATGTAACAATATTTTTGCCAACTTTCACGCCAAGGATTATCTTTGAAGCCGAGGTTAAAATTAGTAATTTTTATGCGTTATTTATTCATAAATATAGCTATGTAATTTAGTATGAAGTTTTTAGTTACCGGTGGTTCGGGTTTTCTCGGTATAAATTTAATTCGTTATTTGTACTCAAAACAGCAGGAGATTGTTTCTCTTGACCTGGTGGAATTTACTTATCCCGACATGAAAAATAAAATAAAGCATGTTGTAGGTGATATTCGGGACATGAACAAAGTCAACGAAGTAATCCAGGGAATTGATGTTGTTATACATACAGCCGCAGCACTTCCTCTTTATAAGCCGGAAGAAATTTTTTCTACAGATGTTGATGGTACAAGAATTTTACTTAATGCCTCAAAGGAACATAAAATAAAACGATTTATTCACATTTCATCTACGGCTGTGTATGGAATTCCTGATCATCACCCGTTGTATGAAGATGATAAACTTGATGGTGTTGGTCCATATGGCAAAGCCAAAATTCTAGCTGAAGAAGAATGCCTAAAGTTCCGGAATGAAGGAATGTGTGTTCCGATCCTTCGCCCAAAATCATTTATCGGTCCGGAAAGGTTAGGAGTTTTTGATCTTCTGTTTGACTGGGCGCGAGATGGTAAAGGTTTTCCAATGATTGGAAATGGAAAAAATCGTTACCAGCTTTTAGATGTTGAAGATCTGTGTGAATCAATTTATTTATGTGCAACGCTTGATCCGAAAATAGTAAATGATACCTTCAACATTGGTGCAAAAGAGTTCAAAACAATGCGGGAAGATTACCAATCTGTATTAGATGAAGCAGGATTTGGTAAAAAAATCCTGGGTTTGCCTGAGAAGCCGATCATTTATACTTTAAGATTTTTAGAAGCGCTAAAGCTCTCTCCGCTTTACAAATGGGTTTATGAAACCGCTTCAAAGGATTCATTTGTTTCAATCGAGAAAGCTGAAAAGATTTTAGGATTCAAACCCAAATTTTCAAATCAAGATGCTCTGCTTCGCAATTATAAATGGTATCTTGATCATGTTGATGAGTTTAAAGATCAAACTGGTATTTCACACAGAGTACCGTGGAAACAAGGGATTCTGAAATTTGCAAAAATATTTTTCTAACTTGGATCAATAAACAGGAGTAAAAAAATGGCAACAAAAAAAGATTATTTAAAAGAAGTTATTAAACATATAGACATAAAAAAGCATAATGTTGTACAATTAGTTGATGCAATGGCAGACATGGCTTTTTCTGCAAGAGATTTGAATCGCGCTGCAAAAATTTATGAGATGATGTTAAAAGAGAAGGAATGTGGAATTATTCTAACATTAGCCGGCAGCTTATTCAGTGCGGGACTAAAGAAAGTTGTTTATGATTTGGTGATGAATAACATGGTCGACGCCATTGTTTCCACTGGTGCGATTATGGTTGACCAAGATTTCTTCGAGGCACTGGGATTCAAACATTACAAAGGAACTCCTTTCAGTGATGATAATGAACTGCGAGACCTTCACATTGACAGAATCTACGACACATATATTGATGAAGATGAATTAAGAATTTGCGATGAAACTACTGCAAAAATTTTCAACAACCTCGAACCTCGTCCTTATTCATCTAGAGAATTATTGTGGGAGTTTGGAAAGTATCTTGAAAAAAATGGCGGGCCAAAAGTTGATGACTCTGTAATTTATGCGTGCTATAAAAAGAATGTTCCGATTTTTGTCCCTGCATTTTCAGATTGTTCAGCTGGCTTTGGATTTGTTATTCATCAAACTGAAAATCCGGAGAAACATGTCTCAATTGATTCTGCAAAGGATTTTCTTGAGCTGACAAAAATAAAACTCGAGTGTAAAGAAACCGGAATATTCATGATTGGCGGCGGAGTTCCTAAAAACTTTACTCAAGATATTGTTGTTGCAGCAGATATTTTAACCGAAGATGCCCCAATGCACAAATATGCAATCCAGATTACAGTTGCGGATGAAAGAGATGGTGCTTTATCCGGTTCTACATTAAAAGAAGCAAGCTCATGGGGAAAAGTTTCTATGACTTATGAGCAAATGGTTTACTCCGAAGCAACTATTGCAATGCCTTTAGTTGCGGGATACGCTTATCATAAGGGAGCTTGGAAAGAAAGAAAACCAAAAGAGTTTCAGAAGATTTATAAAAATGTTGTATCAGAGGTTTGATTTAATTTTTAATTATGCAGACGAAAATATTATTCAAATAAAAATATGCTAATAGTTATTGCCGGAGTGGGAGATGTTGGTTTTCATCTTGCGAAACAGCTTTCAAAAGAAGGAAATGACATAGTTGCAATTGATAAGGATTCAGAAAAACTCGCATACGCAGAATCTTTAACTGATATTCTCGCAATCAACGGTTCTTCAACCAGCATTCAAACTTTAAAAGATGCTAAAATTGAAAAAGCTGATCTTTTAGTGGCGGTTACCGCATCAGAGGAGGTCAACATCGCTACAGCTATACTTGGGAAAAAACTCGGCGCAAAAAAATGTATTGCAAGAGTAGGCAATGCTGAATACGTTTCTCAGGAATCGGGGATAAACTTTAAGCAGCTGGGAATCGATTATTTAATCTACCCCGAAGAAATGGCAGCGCAGGAAATTGTTAGCTTGATTCAAAGAACTGCAGCTACAGATGTTCTGGAATTTGAAAAGGGAAAACTTTCTATACTTGGTTTGAAGCTTGATAAAAAAGCCCCCGTAATTCAAAAGACGATTAGTGAAGTTGCAAAAGAATACACAAGCGCAGATTTTAGAGTAGTTGCCATTCACCGGAATCAGCGAACGATTATTCCTTCGGGAAACGATAAGTTCTTAGTCAATGATCAGGTTTTTGTAATCACTAATCCCGATGGTTTTGAAACAGCACTTAAACTTGCCGGAAAAGAAAACATCAAATTTGAAAATATTATGATATTGGGCGGTGGAAAAATTGGCAAAAGAGTTGCTGAATTACTCGAAGGTTCTATGAGTGTAAAACTGATTGAAGCAAATGAACAGAAAAGTATAGACCTGGCTGACGAACTAAAAAATACTCTGGTTTTGCGTGGTGACGGCAGAGACATTGATCTGCTAGCTCAAGAAGGTATAATTGATATGGATGCATTTATTGCAGTAACTGAAGACGCCGAAACAAACATCATTTCAAGTCTGATGGCAAAACATCTTGGCGTTACGAAAACTATTACGCTTGTTGATAGAGTGGATTATATTCCTCTAACTCAAACAATCGGTTTAGACTCGCTGATAAACAAAAAACTTATTGCCGCTTATAATATCTCTCGTTTTATTCATAAAGGTGAAATAGTTACCCTCGCTACACTTGAAGGAATTGATGCCGAAGTTTTTGAATATACAGCCAAACCAGGTGCACTAATCACAAAGCAAAAAATTAAAGACTGCAGCTTCCCAAAAGAAGCAATCATTGGAGGAATTATTCGTGGTGAAGAAAGTTTTATTGCCATTGGTGATACTCAAATCCATAATAATGATAAAGTAGTTGTTTTCTCTCTTCCCGGTGCAATTAAGAAAATGGAAAAATTCTTTCAATGATAAATAAATTTTTCTTTAAATCTTCTCATCATTGGAAACATCATCTAACCACCCATTCTTGTTTTTTTATTCCTTCGAAAAAAATGAATTTAACTTATTAATCACCTTGTATGATTTAAGTTATGAATTATAAAGTTATAATAAATATTATCGGATTCCTGCTTTTAATGACCGGCTCACTTATGACAACCGGAATACCATTTTCAATTTATTATGGTCACAATGATATAATTTCACTTCTCATATCCGCAGCGATAACAATTTTAGTTGGTTCCATGTTCTTATTGTTGACTAAGGATGCAGATCGTCAACAATTAGGTAAGCGTGAAGGTTACGTGATAGTCTCTCTCGGTTGGTTAGCAATGTCAATTTTCGGCTCAATCCCTTTCATCATTCATGGCTCAATTCCAAACATTACTGATGCTTTTTTCGAAACTATGTCGGGCTTTACAACGACAGGAGCGACAATTCTTAAAGATATTGAAGCATTGCCCGCTGGTTTACTTTTCTGGCGAAGCTTAACTCAATGGTTAGGCGGAATGGGAATTATCGTTTTATCTCTCGCTATTCTTCCTCTATTAGGAATTGGCGGGATGCAGCTTTTCTCGGCTGAAGTACCTGGAATTACCAAAGATAAATTTCATCCACGAGTAAAAGAAACAGCTAAACGACTCTGGGGAATTTATGCTATTCTAACCGCTACAGAAGTTATTCTTTTACTTTTAGGCGGATTAAATCTCTTCGATGCAATAAATCATTCATTTACAACAATGGCTACGGGAGGTTTTTCAACAAAGAATGCCAGCACTGCTTATTTCAATTCGCCATTTGTGCAATATGTTTTTATAATTTTTATGTTTTTTGCAGGAATGAATTTCACTCTTCACTATTTTGCCTTGCACTTTAAATTTGAACCTTTTAAAAGAAACACAGAGTTCAAATTTTATATTTTGTTCGTTGTTGTAATTACGCTTTTTCTACTACTTGTTCATTTCCCATATCATACCTATAAACTTGAAGAAGCTTTTAGACAAACACTTTTTCACGTTGTATCGCTTACAACAACCACAGGTTATGTTTCAGCGGATTATGAAAACTGGGCTCCATTTTCACGAATAGTATTTTTTGCTTTATTATTTATAGGCGGCTGTGCTGGTTCAACCGGCGGTGGAATTAAGTTTGCACGGCATTATGTTTTATTAAAAAATGCAATTGTAGAACTGAAACGACTCGTCCATCCAAGGGCAATAATCCCTTTAAGATTTAATGACAAAGCAGTAACTCCAGAAATTATTTCAAATGTTCAAGCATTTTTTATTCTTTACATAATGCTGTTTGTATTGGGAGCAATTTTACTATCATTAATTGGTTTGGATTTTTTTACAGCCGCTGGTGCAGTTGCAACCTGCATTGGTAATGTTGGTCCGGGGATGGGAGCAGTCGGTCCGATCTCAAATTTTGCCGATTTGCCAGCACTTGCAAAATGGATTTTAAGCTTCTTCATGTTAGTTGGAAGATTGGAGCTTTTTACAGTGCTTATCCTGTTTTCTCCTGCTTTTTGGAAACGATAATTTAATCTTAATATTTCTTCTTCATGCCGGGTTATTGAACAAATTTATTTGATTAGATTAGTAAACTCCTTACTTCATCAACAATCTTTTTACTGGTTAAAACAAGAAGTATATCCCCGCTTTCTATAATTGTACTGCCAGTGGGCACGACGTATTCTTCACTCCTATTTATTAAGACAATTAAACTATCCTTAGGCATTCCAATTTCTACAATTGATTTGCCTACAAGAGTGGAATTTTCTGTAATGTAAAAATCGTAAAGATCCGTTTCGCCATCTTTAGATGCTTCGAACTCAATTGGAGATTTTACTTTCTTCAATAAAGGCAAATCAAGCTTTAAAAATTTAGCTACTGAAGTTAAACTCCAACCTTGAAGTAATGCTGAGGTTAGCACAATAAAAAATACAATGCTGAAAATCAGATCAGCATATTTTATATTAGCTAACATCGGAAAAGTTGCTAAGATAATTGGGACAGCGCCGCGCAACCCAACCCATGAAACAAATGTTTTTTCTTTAAAAGAGATTTTGGAAAACAAAAGACTGATGTAAACAGCCGCTGGGCGAGCAAAAAACATTAAGATAACTGATAGTAAAAAACCAATTCCGGAAATTGCCAGAAGTTGAGATGGAAATACTAACAATCCGAGCGTTAAAAACATACCGATCTGACTGAGCCATGCCAAGCCATCAAAAAAGCGAAGCAGACTTTTTTTGTGTACAAAATCTTTGTTGCCAATTGAAATGCCGGCAAGATACACTGCAAGAAATCCGCTGCCTCCAATGATATTTGTTGCTCCATAAACTAAACCTCCAAATGCAAGAAACAAGACAGGGTAAATACCCTCATAACTAAATCTGATTTTATTTAGTAGAAGCACAATCACTCGGCCCAATGTTAATCCGGTGAGTGCCCCAATACCAAATTGCTGGACGAAAAGCATTAAAATGTTCAAATAATCTGAATCCGGTATTGTGATTAATTCTATAATACCGATAGTTAAAAATATTGCCATTGGATCATTGCTGCCAGATTCAAGTTCAAGCAGTGATTTTAGATTTTGTTTTATGCTGACATTTTTTGATCTAAGTACATTGAACACAGCAGCAGCATCAGTGGATGATATGATAGAGCCAAGAAGAAGACCGTAAATAAGTTCTATTTTTAATAGATAAGCGGCTGCAATGCCAAAGATAACTGCCGATAAAAATACGCCGATTGTGGCAAGACTAATTGCTCCAAATTTAATTGGCTTAATGCTCTCTATGCTGGTATCAAGTCCACCGGAAAATAAAATGAAAATCAGCGCAATTATCCCAATTGATTGTGCAAGACGCGCATCAGTAAAATCAATACCGCCAATTCCCTCGGAACCGGCAAGCATTCCTAAAGTTATGAACAGAACTAAAGTTGGTAAACCAAGATTATCGAATAACTTTGCAAAACTGATACTCAACAAAATCAGCAGAGTTATACCAACAAGAAGATAATCTAATGTCATTCGATTCTTAGTTTTTCAGAAATAAATTGATATTAATTTTTAGAATTTGGAGGTAAATATAATACAGTGAAGGTTTTATTGCTTAGTTTTTTTTGATATTCTAATTTCTTGTGTTGATCCTCTGCAAGGACCAAATTTATCCGGTTCATTTTTACAATAGTTGGACATCTTCGATTTCCTGAAATTTATTTAATTTGATTTTATTAACCTAACTTTGTAGAGGTTTAATAAATATTTTCATTTTACAATATCCTCCACAATTTTTATCTGCTTTTTCCTTAAGCAGTAGACTATGAGCACAAACTCGTCTATCAGTCTAATTCAGTAAAATTTAATATGGAATGATTCTTGAAAACTCATAAAAGTAAATATTTACTGAGAATTTACTTCAAACATATAGAGAAAAAAGGAGCTGAAATTAAAGAATGACAAAACTTCCGCAGTTTTGGACACCTAAATACGCAGCTAAACTTCGGAGGTTTTTTCTCAAAGCAATTAAACAATTCAACACAAAATTTTATTCACAGTAAATAGAAAGTATTTGTATTATATTTGACTCAAAATAAAAGATATTCATTCGTATGACAGGCAAAGAGCTACTTAAAAAATATAACGATCCTAAGAACTTCATCAACAGAGACCTAAGCTGGATTGAATTTAACAGGCGTGTACTTGAGGAGGCATTAAACCCAGAACTGCCGCTGCTTGAGAAAATCAAATTCCTTTCAATATTTCATTCTAACCTCGATGAATTTTACATGATAAGAATATCCGGGTTGAAGGAACAAGTTGCAGCTAATGTTCTTGAGCCAACAATTGATGGTTTGACCCCAATTGAACAGCTGAGAAAAATCGAACAGAAAATAAAACCGATGCTTGAGCAATCAATGGAATTGTGGAAAAATATTATAGTACCACAGTTGGATGAGAATGGATTACATATACTCGAATACTCTCAGCTTTCAGAGGGAGAGAAAGAACTGCTGACAAATTATTTTAAGAAAGAAATTTTCCCAATTCTAACGCCCCTTGCTTTCGATCCCGGCAGACCTTTTCCTTACATTTCTAATCTTAGTCTTAACTTTGCGATTCTTATTAAAAGACCAAATGGTGAAAATCATTTTGCGAGATTAAAAATTCCTAATACCTTGCCAAGGTTTTTACCTGTTGATAAAATTTTTGAGCCAAATAAAAAAATTCAAATGAATGGAAAATTTTCGGCAAAATTTGTTTGGATAGGCGACTTTTTAAAAGATAATCTCAGCTTACTTTTCCCTGGAATGGAAGTAATTGAAGCACATCGTTTTAGAATTACACGCGATACAGATATTGAACTTCAAGAAGATGAAGCAGATGATTTGCTTCGTGTTATTGAGGAGCATATTCGGCAGCGAAGATTTGGAACAGTAGTAAGATTAGAAGTTGCGCATATGATGCCGGATTTTATGCTCGATACACTTATGGAAAATCTTGAGGTTACATGGGATGATATTCACGTTATAGATGGACCTTTAGCACTTAGTGATGTAATGCAGCTATATGATCTTCCATTACATCAGTTGAAATCAAAACCATTTTATCCTGTTATCCCAAAAACTTTTGAAGAGGATACAGATATTTTTTCTTTGATAAAGCAAAAGGATATTCTGCTTCATCATCCATACGATTCCTTTTCTCCAGTTATAGATTTTATTAAACAGGCGTCGAATGACCCTGATGTATTAGCAATAAAGCAAACACTTTATCGTGTTGGGGCGAATTCTCCAATACTAAAGTATTTAATAGAAGCTGCTGAACGCGGAAAGCAAGTTGCGGTTTTGGTAGAACTCAAAGCAAGATTTGATGAGGAGAATAATATCTTTTGGGCAAGAGAATTGGAAAAAGTAGGTGTGCATGTTGTGTATGGTTTAGTGGGATTGAAAACTCATGCAAAAATGACTCTCGTCGTCAGAAAAGAATCCGACGGAGTTCATAAGTACGTTCATCTTTCAACAGGAAATTATAATCAAGTAACAGCAAAAATTTATACGGACATCGGACTTTTTACATGCGATGAGGAAATAAGTTCGGATGTTACAGAAATTTTTAACTACTTAACGGGCTATTCAAAACAAACTGAGTTTAGAAAACTGATTGTGGCACCGATAAACATGAGACAAAAAATTCTTGCTCTTACTCTGCAAGAAATTGAAAATGTTAAATCTGGTGGAACGGGTAAGCTCATGTTCAAAATGAATTCTCTTGTTGATCCGATTTTGATTTCAGCATTATACGAAGCGTCTCAAAACGGAGTCGAAATTGATTTAATTATCCGTGGAATTTGCTGCTTAGTTCCGGGCGTTCCCGGATTAAGTGAAAATATTAGAGTTCGAAGCATAGTGGGAAGATTTCTTGAGCACAGCCGGGTACTTTATTTCTACAACAACGGTCAAGAAGAAATGTATTTAAGCAGCGCCGATATTATGCAAAGAAATCTTGATAGGCGTGTTGAAATAGCTTTTCCAGTAACTGATGCGGCTTTTAAGAATGAACTTTATAAAAACGTTTTGCGTTCTGCCTTAAAGGATAACTTAAAATCTAGAATTCTAAAACCAGACTTGACTTACGAACTCTTAAAACCTAATGAAGAAGATAAAAAAGTGGATTCGCAAGAGTGGCTGATGAATCATGCTGTAAAAACTCATACAAAAGCAATCAAAAATAAAATTTGAATGAGTGTGACAACATTAGAACTATTCTGAATAGGGTTCGTTTACTTCTGATAATAATCAAGTGATTAAATAAGGGGAGAAAGTTATTGTTCGATGGATTTGTGATGTTACTAAGGTTCACAAAATAAAATTCTCTTGTTTGGTTAGTGTCAAAAAGAACAATCTCAGTAAAGTAAATATTACAGAATATCTCTAACCAATTAATTTATTTTCAAACTAAGATTGTTGGTGGAAAGTGTTTGAAGCTGCGGTTTGTTTTATTAACTCCGTTAGGAGTTAAATCTTTGTAGGAATAATTCGTCATACCTCAAATAAGAACTCCATGAGAGTTCAACATTTTTAAGCTAAGACAAGTAAGAATAAAAAAAAATTACTTTATTCGGTTTTCAAAATTTTACCAAATAATTTTATTAAGTTTAATATGTTCAATAAAAGAAAATCTATGACAGACATTACAAAAAGCGATTTACTTAACACATTAAAAAAAATTGATGAAGCTGATTTTAATAAAGATGTTTTAATTCTTAACACAATTAAAAATCTTAGTGTAAAGGATCATACTCTTTCCGTTCATTTGTCGTTACCAATTCCGGAGAATACAATTACTCCTCAACTCAAATCAAAATTTGAAACTATTCTTAAAAAAGAATATTCGGAAATAAACCATGTAGAACTGAAAATAGAAGGTCGTGCAGGAACTACTATCGAACCAAAGAAAGATTCTATATTACCCGGAGTTAAAAATACAATCGCAATTGCGAGTGGGAAAGGCGGCGTGGGCAAAAGCACTGTTGCAGTCAATTTGGCTGTTGCACTTGCAAAAGATGGCGCCGAAGTTGGACTTGTTGATGCTGATATTTATGGCCCAAGCATTCCTTTGATGCTGGGAATCAGCGGAAAACCGAGAATTTATCAGGATGCAAACACGATGAAAATGGTTCCTCTCGAAAGCTATGGAATAAAAGTTATGTCTATTGGATTGCTCGTTGATGACAAATCTCCAATTATTTGGCGCGGACCAATGGCAAGCGGTGCGGTTAAGCAATTTATGTCTGATGTAGAATGGGGAAACCTAGATTACTTAATTTTTGATCTTCCACCTGGAACAGGAGATATTCAACTGACACTTGTTCAAACTATTCCACTTACATCTGCTGTAATTGTTACAACACCGCAAGAAGTATCTTTGATTGACGCAAGAAAAGCATTGAAAATGTTTACTCGAGTTAATGTTCCTGTTGCAGGCATTGTAGAGAACATGAGTTACTTCATTGCACCGGATACAAAAACTCGTTATGATATTTTTGGTTTAGGCGGTGGTTCCAAGCTTGCTGAGGAATTAGGTGTTCCGTTTCTCGGAGGAATTCCGCTTAATCCTCAAATAAGGATTGGCGGGGATAATGGTGTTCCTATTGTATTTGATATGCCAGATGATGAGCACGCAAAAATAATTATGGATATTGCAAGAAATTTAGCTGCTCAGGTGAATCTAAATAAAAACAGTTCACCCGATATCGAAATAATATTAGATGAAAATTGATTGAAGAATGGGAAAATTAATTTTGAAAGAAGAAATACTCAAAGCATTAGAATCAATAAGGCCATTTTTACAAGCTGATGATGGTGATGTAGAATTGGTTGATGTTTCTGGGGATGGCATTGTAACTGTAAAGCTAAAAGGTGCGTGTGAAATTTGTCCTATGTCAGTTATGACTCTTCGCGCCGGCATCGAGCGCTCATTAATGAGGCAGGTACCCGGAATAAAGCGAATAGAGGCAGTAAGTTAATAAAATAAGAGTTTAATTATGTCTGATCAAACACTGTCTAAAGCAAAAAAATATATTGTTTGGATATCTACGCTATTTGTGCTTGCCTATTTATCATACGTGCTTTCCGACATTTTCATTGTCCTCGTTCTTTCAATCCTGCTCTCAATCATTTTTGAACCATTCGTAAAATTAGTTGAAGATAAGGGCTTAACAAGATTAACCTCCACAATTTCTATTTTTATTTTTATTGGATTTATAATCTATTTAATTTTTTCGTATATCATACCCAGACTTTCAAGCCAGATAAATCAACTCATAGAACTCTTAAAAGATTTTTCACTTCACAATCAGATTGTTCTAATCGAAAAAGAAATTCATGAGTATCTCCCCTTCTTCAAAGTTGGAACGCTTGCAAAAAATGTTGAGGGAGCAATTTCTTCCTACATTGTAAATTCCTTCAATGAAATTTCCACACTTCTCAGCAGCATTGTTTCCATAGTTGCAATTCTTGTAATCGTACCATTCATAACATTTTTCCTTTTGAAGGACAGCCGCAAAATTTTTAGAGGAATTTTGAATGTGATGCCCAACAAATATTTCGAAATGTCTTACTGGATAATTAAAAAAGTTTCGTTCAGCATGGGAAGATTCGTTCGCGCATGGATTTTTGATGCAACATTCGTCGGGCTTTGCTGCGGTTTAGGTTTTTATTTTATCGGAATTGATAACGCTCTCATACTTGGTGTGATTGCAGGCTTAGGACATTTAGTTCCTTATTTTGGTCCGGTTATCGGTGGAATTCCTGCTGCAATTATCTCAATAATTCAGTATGGAGACATGTCGCATATCCCGCCTTTAATGTTAGTTATAATGATAATCTATGCAATTGATAATGGATTTGTCCAGCCGTATGTTTTTTCCAAGAGTGTAGAGATGCATCCAATAGTAATCATTTTGCTCATCATCGCGGGCGGACAGTTATTCGGAGTTTTAGGAATGTTATTAGCCGTTCCAACTGCAACAGTAATTAAAACTGCCGCAAAAGAAACCTACTACGCTTTTAAAAATTATAAGATTGCGAGATTGTAAGATGTCATGTCTGTTATGAATTGGTTTGTAACAGGCATTATGTATAATTAAGCTATCTCCTTCATCAAATTTTTTATAACCTCCAACGAAGAAATTCCTTCGGCTTCAGCATTGAAATTGGTGATGATTCTGTGACGAAGCACCGGAATCATTGATGCTTTTATGTCATCAATGTTTGGAGTAAACCTTCCACTTAAAACAGCGCGGGTTTTTGCAGAGAGAACCATGTACTGCGAGGCACGTGGTCCAGCTCCCCAACTTATCCATTGACCAATCGAATTAGTTCCATCACTTGATGGTCGTGTTTTATTTGCAACTTTAACTGCAAACTCAATCACATTATCTGCAATCGGAACTTTTCTAACTAAATCTTGAAATTCAATTATCTCTTCAGCAGAAATTACTTTGCTAAGTTTTGGTGCGTAGCTGCTTGTAGTGGTTTGTACAATTTTTACTTCCTCATCGAAGGAAGGATAATCAAGCCAAAGATTAAACATAAAACGATCGAGCTGTGCTTCCGGCAACGGATATGTCCCTTCCTGCTCAATTGGGTTTTGTGTGGCAAGAACGAAAAACGGTTCGGATAAAGTATGTGTTTGTCCAGCAGTTGTAACCTTATGCTCTTGCATAGCTTCAAGTAAAGCAGCTTGAGTTTTGGGAGGAGTCCTGTTTATTTCGTCGGCAAGAATTACATTTGCGAAAATTGGTCCCGGAACAAACTTAAAGTTTCTTCTCTTCGTTACCTGATCTTCTTCAATTATTTCGGTTCCGGTTATATCACTTGGCATTAAATCAGGAGTGAATTGAATTCTATTAAATTTTAAATCAATCACTTCGGCTAAAGTTTTTATGAGAAGAGTTTTTGCTAACCCGGGAACACCTACAAGCAGGCAATGTCCTCTTGCTAAAAGCGAAATTAAAAGCTGATCAATAATCTCATCTTGCCCAACAATAACTTTTGCAATTTCGTTTTTAATTTTCTTAACACTTTCGCTCAGCCGTTCGGCTAATTGAACATCATCTACGTTTTTAACAGGATTACTCAAAATGGTTTCCTAAAATTAGTTTGACAAATTTGCAAAGGTTATATACGAACTTCCCAATAAATTTTTTCTTTTAGATTTTCAATCCACTCTCGATACTTTTTTTGTTTCTTATTATCGTCAGCAAGTTTTTTCATCTCCTGGTAATCAAGATCGAGATTCGCCAGGTGCTGCGGAATTCGCTTCTCAAGATAGACAATGTGATAACCATAATTACCTTCAGAATATTCAATTCTTCTTGGAAAACTTATTTCTCCTTCTTTCATTTTAGATACGGCATCAAGCAATTGTTTATCCAACTGATTAATAAAAAAGGTTCCCAAATCTCCCCCAAATGGAGCAGTATCATTATCTTCGCTGTATTTTTTTGCATAGTCGCTAAAGATTCCAAACTTTCTGATAACGCTGTCACGAACATCAGTTAAAAATGAAATTGTATTTAAATCGGCTTGCTCATCCATTTTAATTTTAATGAGAATGTGACGAGACTTAATTGATTCTCCCCTTCTCTCAAGCAATTGAATAATATGAAAACCAACGGGAGATTCTACAATGTCCGAAATTTGATTTGTTTGTAAAGAAAATACTGCTGCTTCAAACTCAGGATAAAATAATCCTCGTTTTACAAATCCAAGATCGCCTCCCTGAACAGCACTTCCCGGATCTTCCGAATATTTTTTAGCCATCTCAGCAAAATCTGCTCCGTCTTTTATTGAATCCAAAATCGCCTTTGCAAATTGTTTGTATTTCTCTTTGATTGTGTTTGATGCTTTTGGATTTTTGTAAATGTGAAAAATTTTAAGCTTCTCGGGAATTACTCCTAAGCTATCTTTATAGGTGCTAAAGAATGTTTCGACTTCCCTTCTACTTGCTTCAATTGATGCAAAATTCTTTTCCTGAAGTTTTTGAATCATTAAGCTTTTTTGAACTTCATCTCTCAGTTCACGCTTAATCTTTTCGATGCTCATGCCATACATTTGTTCAATTCTTTCGATAGACCCATATTGCTGCTGAAAAACTTTAAGCTGATAATCTATTCTGCTTGTAACTTCTTCATCAGTAACCATTATCGAATCAAAATTTGCCTGTGCATAAATCAATTTTTCTTCTATGATAGCATCAAGTACCTGCCGCTTAAGATCAGATGAATTCGGATCAATCTTTCGTTGTGCGGCAACCATGTTGGTTTGAAATTCAAGTTCACTTTTAAGAATAAACTCATTATCAACCACAGCTACAATTTTATCCAGCACTTCTTGAGAAAATGAGCTGATACTTAACAGAATTGAAAGGGCAATTATTTTCTTCATGATTTTATTTTTCTTTGATTTCAATTTTATTATTGGAATGCAATTGTTTGAGATATTCACTCAACATCTTTTCCCTTATTTCGGAAACATACCTCGCTTCAACTTTATCCTTGATTATTTCTAAAGGCGGAACTGCATGCTTACGGATAATTTGCATTAGCTGAATTAAAGAATATTTAGAAAGATTTTCTTCTAAAACTATACTTAATTCTCCGGGATTGAGTTCTTTTATTAGGTTAATAAGCTGAATAGGATATATTTCGTTTATTGAAGCTGCTCTAGCGTTTGAATGGGTAATAAGTGTCTTGTCATCTAAAACAGATTCAATTGTCTTTTCCCAATTTGTTTCAACAGCTTTTACCCGGAATTTTATTGCGGCATTCTCACTACTGAATGATGCTGTATTGTAAACGTAAATATCTTCACTTGCCTTGAATTTATCTTTATGCTTATCATAAAACTCCTCAATCTCACGGTCGCCGGGTTTTATCAAATTTTCATTCAAATACTTATTAACAAGCAATGAAACTGCTAACTCCTTGCGTGAGTCATTAATAATCCGTCTGTACTCTTCCTCGTCAGTAATATCCAGCCGTACGGCTTCTTGATACAACAGTTCATTATCTACCCACCTTTTAACTAATTCATTTCTGGAAAAGCTATTCTTAAATAAAGAATCGGCTTCAATTATTTCTTCCTCGGTCAAATAAGAATCATTTACTCGTGCAACATATTCTTTTTTCTCGGGTGTTTGATTACATGCTAAAAAAATTATTGCAGTAAGTGAACTTAAAAAGCTAATTCTTAAAAGCTTGCTCAAGCTTATCATAATAAATGACAGGTTTGTACCTATTCTTAAGACCCTCAAGATATTCTCTCTCAAGTCGTTTACTTTCATATTCCTGAAATGCACCGGAGACTTCAGCTTTTGCTTCATCAAAAGATTTAATTCTTGAAGACTCTTTGGAATTTAGTCGAATGATAGAAAATCCTCCCGCATTGCCGATAATTGAAGAGCGGTCGCCGGGATTTTTCAATTTATCTGCTTCAATTGAAAGCTGAGTGGACTTAGCATCAACTAAATCAAACTTACCTGCTTTTTCCTTGAAACTGGGTCTCTCTGTGTATTTAGACGCCAGAGTATCAAAGTTGGCACCCGAATTTAACTGATTTAGATAAACTTGAGCTAACGAATCTTTACGCGTAAAGATTTCACTAAAACTTACTCTGTCCGGCCAAACATATTTCGATTTTGTGTTCTGATAAAAGTCATAAAGCTTCACACTATCTACAGAGATGTTGTTCCAAATTTCATCTTCTTGAATTTTGAAAATAAAAATACCGTTCTTATAATCTTCCATCAGCGATGCAAAAGATGCATTGGTTTTTTCAAGATTCATTGCTTCTTCTTCAAGAAGATCATCGCCGCTTATTTTTTTAATTGCATTAGTAAGTAAATCAGCGTCAACAATTCTATTTGCAAAATCTGAAACAGCATTAAGCTTTTGCCAGAAATCAGCAGTTGTAATTTTATGATTAGCAAAAGTATAAAGCGATAAATCTTTTACATCTTCTAATTTAGAATTTTCTTCTCCAACTCTAACTGAATCACTCTTCTCAACAAATAAAGAATAGGTTTGACCATTTAATTTGTAAGAGTATTTAATCCGCAAACTGTCAACAAGATTATCATAATGATCTTGATATCTGGTTTGCCTAAAAATTTTCTTAAGATTTTCACGTTCTTCATCAAGTGACGGAAGCGGAGCTTTATCAGTAACCTTAATAATATGATAACCAAAATTTGATTTTACAACATCTGAAACTTCACCAACTTTAAGATTGAATGCAGCTTCATCAAATTCTTTAACCATCATTCTCCGTTCAAAAAATCCTAAGTCACCACCCTTTTCCTTTGAACCCGGATCTTCCGAATACTTCATTGCTAAATCAGCAAAGTCGCCGCCTGCGTTTAGCAGCATTTTAACAGAATCAATTGTTGCTTTTGCAGCAACTGTATCCATTTCACCATCAGCATTATTAAAATCAACAAGAATATGACTTGCCTGGATCTTTGGAACTCGTTCTCTTTTTTCAGTTACTTTAATGAGATGATAACCATATCTTGTTTTGACTACTGAAGGATAAACTTGTCCTGCTGCGGTCTTGTAGCATGCATCTTCAAACTCAACTGGAAGAAGACCTGCCGTGATGTAAAAAATATCCCCGCCTAAAGGTGCGGAAAAATAATCTTGAGAGTTTCTTTGAGCTAAATCCTCGAAGCTGATTCCCTTTTTCACACTATCGAGTATAGTTTCAGTTTTTAGATGCGCAGCTTCTTCACCAGTAGTATCGGGCCGAATCATGATATGGCTAACACGTAATTCCCATTTCCGTTTATTGTACAGTTCTTGAACTCCAGGATCAACAATTTGTTTTTCGAGAATGTAGGTGACTCCGACTTTCTTTTTATAATCATTGAGCTCATTCATCAGATCAGAATCTTTTTCATAACCTCTTACCGAAGCATCTCTTAATTTCATTTTAAAATTCACATACAAATCGAGAAAGTTTTTTAGCTTAGTTAAGCTGTCTGCTTTTGCTTGTTCCAGACTACCTGAATTCTTTGAATAAGCATCTTCGAATTCACCCATTTTAACCTTGGCATCGCCAAACTCAGCTAATACAATTTCTGAATGCTTTGGTGAACAAGAAATAAATAAAAATGAAATTATGAATGAGAAATAAATAATTGAACGATTAAGCATTTAAAACATCTCCCTTAATAAGTTATAGAATTTTTAGCGGACAATTTTAGTGAATGAGTGCCTGAAAATCAAGATAAGTTGAGTTTCTGCGGCTTAAATAAGAAAGAACGCCCTTCGTTATTTCGCTAAAGTTAATTTAATTGATTTTTGAAAACCCTGTGTTTCTAATTTTAAAAAGTAAACTCCGCTTGATAATGGTTTAGAAAATGCACTTGCAGAGATTGTTATTTCGTGATAGCCAGCTTCAATGTCTCCTTCAAAAATTTCTCCGACTTTATTCCCAAGTACATCAAATAAATTCATTTTAATGTGTGAATCAAAAGGAATAGAATACTTAACCTTAGTTGATGGGTTGAAAGGATTCGGATAATTTTGTGAAACTGAAAACTGACCCGGATTGTTAATTGTAATTTCTACTTCAGGGCTGTATTCGAATTTACCATCCATATCAATTTGTTTTAGTCTGTAATAATATTTACCAGAAGTGAGAAGTTCATCAACAAATTTGTACGTTTTTATTGAAGCACTATTACCGGAAGCATTCACAAATCCAATTTGAAGGAAAGACGAATTTTCTCTTGCTCTCTCAATCGAAAAACCGTAACTGTTTAATTCAGTTGCAGTTATCCAACTTAAATTAACATTACTCCCCGATAAACTTGCATTAAAACTAATCAACTCAACTGGTAAAGCATAATTTATTGCGGCTAAAGCATCAATAATTCCCCAACCATACTCTCTGTCAGGGTTGAGAGAATTTGAAGAAGTATTCCTTAAGATTTCTCTTATTTGCATTGGAGTTAAACTTGGATTAAAGGAAAGCAGAACTGCTACTACACCAGCAGCAATGGGGCAGCTGAATGATGTACCGTTAACATTCGTGTAACTTGAGCCCCCGACCGAGGAAGCGGCATAAACCCCTGAACCCATCGCCATAAAATCAGGCTTTACTCTGCCATCAAAAGTATTACCTACACTGCTGAAGCTTGATCGTATTCCATTTGAACCAACAGCACCAATTGTAAACACACTATCTCCATCTGCAGGAGCATTCAATGTATTTTGAGTAGGGTGATAACCACTATTACCAGCAGAGTTAACAACTGCAATACCCAAACCAACCGCTAAATCTGCAGCAATTGTAATTCTCGCAGTATTCCCATCCATATTTTGCCATGTATAGCTTTGATAGGGTGGATCAAAAGTTAAATATCCGAGTGAAGTTGAAGTCACATCAACTCCTATGCTATCTGCCCATTCTAAAGCTGCGATCCAATTATCTTCTTCAATAGGAGTCTCACTTCCCGGGTCATCTTCAGTTCTTGCAAGAATATAATTTGAAGCGAATGCTGGACTAACCAGTTGACCCTGCTTAAATCCACCAATAGTTGAGAGGGTGTTTGTGCCATGAGAATGACCTCCAACATCAGGATCATTACCCACAAAATCCCATTTAGCAATTATATTCATTGAACTAAATGCTTCATGAGTAAGATTGCTAAACCCAGCATCCATCACACAAATTGTGACACCCTGTCCTTTGTAACCTAAATCATGAACTGCTGGAATGTTAACTTGATTCATTTGAGTAAAAGATGATCCGTAATTATATGTGTGGGTTGCTTCTGTCTGCAACCTAAAATGGCTTGCATCAACAAATTCTTCAGTCTCAATGTTTTTTTTACTCTTAGAATATTTTTCAACCAAATCTAATTCTCGAACAAATGGGAGCGATGATATTGAAATTATAGTTGATAATGAAGCGTAACCGCTAATACCATTAAACCATTTTGACTTATGTTTGAGTTCAATTCCTTTTGACTGTAGTTGTTCAATGTAGTTTGGATAAACAGGTAAATCTGTGATGCTAATCAGCTTATTAGAAGATAAAACTTTAGAGCGACGCTGTACTGATTTTTCGCTAACTACACTTTCGGGAAATGAAAAATACTGCTCGGAATTTGGACCTTTATCCTTAAACATTACCCAAATAAGAATTTTAGAATTTGGAGAAGAATTCTCAATCTGATGTTTTAATTGATCAGTAAATTTTTCTAATGGACTTTGAGCAAAAGTCATTATTGAACAAAACGAAATAAACGTAATAATAGATTTCATCTTTTAACCAATTTGTGATTTAAATTTATTTGGCTCGCGTTCCCCTTGGAACTATTGGATTTACCATTAGAACTTCGTGCTTTCCCGGTTCTATTTCAAGAGCCAAAATCATACCTTTTGACTCCAAACCCATAAGTTTTGCAGGTTTAAGATTTGCAACAACTAAAACTTTTTTCCCAACTAAATCTTCCGGTGCGTAACTTTTTGCGATACCGGCAATTAATTGTCGCTCTTCATTTTCCAACGCTATTTTCAGTTTTAAAAGCTTCTCACTTTTCTCAACTCGCTCTACTGTGATAACTTCAGCAACTTTAAGTTGAACCCTCCTAAAATCATCTATTGAAATAAGATCATCCTGAGTTGTAACTTCATTCATATTTGATCCCTTGAGTTTTTCAATTTGCTTTTCAATCAATTCATCCTCAATCTTTGGAAAAATAATTTCGGGAGTATTTAGTTTGTGTCCTGCTTTCAAATTTTCATTTCCACAATCTTTCCAATTAGTCGGATTAGCATTCAACATTTTGAATAATTTTTCTGCTGAGAATGGAACTATCGGATAAAATAATTCTGCAAGTGTGTAAATCACATTTAAACAAATGTTGATTGTCGTGCCGCATTTTTCCTTATCTGATTTGACAGTTTTCCATGGTTCAGAATCATTGAAATATTTATTACCTGCTCGTGCCAGATTCATAATTTCAAGAACGCCATCTTTAACCTTAAAATGTTCAAAAAGATTAGCAGCTTTTTGTGGATAAGATTTTGTCAGCTCAATCATTTCATTATCAATCATTTCCATTTTAGTACGGGAAGGAACTTGTCCTTGGAAGTGTTTATGAGCAAATGTAAATGTTCGATTTATCAAGTTTCCGAAAATGTCAGCGAGTTCGGAATTGTTTCTTAACTGAAATTCCTTCCAGTAAAAATCCGTATCACGGTTTTCGGGTAAATTTGCAGCAAGAGTATATCGCAATGGATCAGCCGAAAATTGATCAAGAAAATCTTTCACATCAATTCCCCAATTTCTGCTTTTGGAGAATTTTTTTCCTTCAAAATTTAAAAACTCATTAGCTGGTACATTTTGAGGAAGACAATATTTTTCTTTATTGCCATCATTCCAAGCCATCAAGATTGCCGGGAAAATGATTGTATGAAACACCACATTATCTTTTCCTATGAATGCGATATACTTTGTTTTGGAATCCTGCCAAAATTTTTTCCAAAGTTCGGGTTGATTTCTTTGCTGAGACAATTCTTTTGCGGATGAGATATATCCGAGTACTGCTTCAAACCAAACATAAATAACTTTTCCCGCTGCATTTTCAACAGGAACTTTAATTCCCCAATCCAAATCGCGAGTGATTGCACGATCCTTCAATCCATCTTTAAACCAGCCGCGACAATATTGAAGAACATTTTCCTTCCAGCCAAACTTTTCGTTCATTTCACCTACATACTTTTCCAATGCTGGTTGATATTTTCCCAATGGGAAATAGTAGTGAGTAGTTTCTTTTAGTGTCGGCGAGCTGCCAGAGATCTTGCTTTTAGGATTTTTTAGTTCTGATGGTTCATAAAGTGAACCACAATTTTCACATTCATCACTTCGAGCTTCTTCATTTCCGCATTTGGGACATGTCCCTTCGACGTATCTGTCTGGCAAAAACATCTTGGCTTTATCATCAAAAAATTGAAAGGATCTCTTTTCGATTAACAATCCCCGGTTGTAAAATTCGAGGAAGAATTCTTTGGCAGTTTCATGGTGGATCGGTAAACTTGTCCGAGAGTAGTTATCGAAACTCATCCCGAATCTTTCAAATGCTTTATTATTTGCTTCGTGGAACCGATCAATAATAACTTGAGGGGAAACTTTTTCTTTATCAGCACTTATTGTGATCGGAACACCGTGTTCATCTGAACCGCAAATATAGACTACATCGTCACCATTTAGTCTTTTGTATCTGACGTAAATGTCTGCAGGAAGATATGCCCCGCTGAGATGACCAAGATGGATTGGTCCATTAGCGTACGGGAGAGCCGACGTAACAAGCACTTTTTCTCTATGCAAACTAATAACCTATAAAATTTCGTAACTATTTATTCAACGAACTTGACTTTCAACCCAGACTTCTTAGCTGCTAAGGTCTGTCTTTTATCAGCTGAAACAAAAACATCGGACTTCCACAAAATCGCCGAAGCTATATGAATCGCATCCAATGTTCTCAAATTGTTTTTTTCTAATAAGGTAACTGCTTTTGAAATAACTTCGGGCACAACATTTATTATCTGAATGCTTTCAATTTCTTCAATTAATCGGTCTTTAACTTCAAAATAATTTTTCTTGCTTATTCCTTTTTCTCTTAATCTCCGATTTAATCCGGAAATAATTTCCGGAAAACAAATGGCACTCAAAGCGATAGCTTCCGATTCAATACAGATTTTCTCAACCATGTCACTGCCAGTTTCCTCGATGAATCTTTTTGCATAAGCAGAAGAATCAAAAAAAGATAGCATTTATGAAGATTCTCTTTCAGCCAAGATTGCCGATGATAAGCTGGTTCCATTTACAATAAGTCGTAATGCTTTCTTTTTCCATGCTGGTCTATCCTCAGAATTCAAATTTGGTGGAGAAATTTTTGCGATTGGCTTTCCATGCCTCATGACAATTACTATTTCACCTTTTTCAACTGAAGTTAAAAGCAACGAAGCATTATTTCTGAAATCCGTAAAGTTTATGGTTTTCATAACATTTAATTTAATTTTTGTGCATAAATGTACAGAATTATTTTAAGCTGTACAAAATAAATTTAGGGAAAAATTGATAGAGAATAGATGAGTAATAATACTAAACGTTATCGTTTGCTGGGTGAGAACCTAATCTGAGGATTTTGAAATTAAGTGATAAACATCCACTAGGACAAAGAACTATATCGCTTAATAGAAAATTATTCTTTAGATAAAAGATCGAGTCTTTTATAGATAAAAGGAAAATGACTTGGCTAAAATAAGTAATTTAAAAATGTCCCAGTTGATGAAATTTTGACTGAACGTTAGCTCTTATCGCTAGAGCATCAACTTCACTATCATCATATTCAGATTGATCATCAGGTAAAAGATCAATCTTCTCTGATAGATAAGCTTTCTCAGCAATTTGAGTTAGTACTCTTTTAGGCATTTTAGCTAGCTCTGCTTCACTGTAAAGACCCGACAAAACTTCGCAGTATGATTTTTGTTTATTCCGTAAAGATTTTTTCATAATGTTTCCTGTACTTTTTAATTAATAATAATCTTTACGTAATGAATTTCAATCACTGTGCCAAAGTAAGAAACCAACTTCTAATCTAAAATATGGGGTTGGAAAAGCGATTACTAATTAACATTACTTTCATTATAGCCAGGAAACCTTGTAACTTATTAGGAAATCACCACATTGTAGAACATTGTTTTTCTATCAACAGATTCCTAAATAGCCCTTATCAGTCAACTGTTTACCGAAAATTTCCGTTCGTTTACCGATTTTTACTTACTTGATGTCTAAGTAATTCTTAAGTTTCGGTAGAATTAAATTATTGTAAGGAGAACACAAAATGAAACCAAACACACAAACATCATCTGCAAAAATATTGGTTGGAGCAGTCTTAATTATAATTGGAGGATTATTCATGCTTCGTTCCTTCCATATTCTTCCTTTCGAAATAAGCCATATTATTTTTCATTGGCCATTTATTCTTTTTGTCATTGGGGTTGTGATACTTATTAATTCAGAAAACAAGGCATTAGGAATTATGTTCACAACAATTGGAGGAATTTTACTTTTCCCAAGAGTATTCCCAGATATTGATATTGATGGAAAATTAATCCTGGGAATAGTAATCATCGCATTAGGTGTATTTGTCATTTTCAGAAGCAGCAGTGGAAAATTTCGAGCTAACTTTGGCAGAGCATCAGATCAAATCAACAATGATTACCTTGATGATGTTGCTATATTTGGTGGTGGGACAAAAGTCATAACCTCAAACAACTTTAAGGGAGGAAATATTACCGCAATTTTTGGCGGATCGGAAATAGACTTAACAGCATGCAAGCTTGCTGAGGGAAATAATGTGTTGAATATCACTGCGATCTTCGGCGGATCAACCATAATTGTTCCGAGAGATTGGAATGTTTTATTGAACGTAACTCCTTTGTTTGGCGGCTTTTCAAATAAAATTCGAAGGGAACCAAATTTCGTAGTTGATCAATCGAGAACACTAATCATCAAAGGGATCGCAATGTTTGGTGGAGGAGAAATAAAATCTTTCTTTTAGGATTGATGCGATATGCTTTCAAATCCCATACTAAAGAACTCAAAAAATTTTTTCAGCTACATTTTTGTGTGGCTGGTTATCACTATAGCTTATGTTCAAGTACTTTACTTCGCTGAAAAAATTAACTGGGCAATTACAATTACTGATGGATTGGTATTTAATTTTCTTTTAGCCGGATTCGGCTTGAGCTATTGGTATTCGGCACGCTACATCTCTTTTGAGTCCCACTCGATAGCAAAAATAATAATCAGCCACGCAATCGGAGGAATTATCTCTGTTGTAATCTGGCTATTAGCTGGATATGTCATCGCCGATTATTTGATTGACTCATCGCTTAACTATACTGATTTCTTCTTTAATAATATTGGCTGGAGATTATTAGTCGGAATTCTTTTTTACTTTCTAATCATTGCATTCTACAACCTGATTATCTACTACACAAACTTTCACGAAAAGACTCTGCGTGAAAATGAGCTTAAAAACTTAGTTACTCAGGCAGAATTAAGAAGTCTGAAATTTCAAATCAATCCTCACTTCATTTTCAATAGTCTGAATTCGATGAGCGCACTTACGACAATCGATCCAACTAAAGCGAGAGGTATGATATTAAAGCTGGCAGAGTTTCTTCGCTATACTTTAGTCAACAATGACCGACAGAAAAACAAACTGAGTGAAGAATTAGCTAACATTAAACTGTATCTTGAAATTGAAAAGATAAGATTTGAGGATAAGTTCGATTTTGTAGAAGATGTCTCACCGGAAAGTAAAGATAAACATGTACCTAATATGATTCTACAGCCATTATTTGAAAATGCAATTAAACACGCTGTTTACGAATCATTGGAAAAAGTAACACTAAAATTCAAAAGCTTCATTCAAAATGATTTTCTGAATATTGTCCTTGAAAACAATTTTGATTCGAGTTTTACAAATAAAAACGGAAGCGGCATAGGATTAAAAAATATTAATGATCGGCTTAAGCTTATTTACGGCTTAAACAATCTAATGAATGTTGAAAAAACCGAAGATATATTTAAAGTAAATTTATATATTCCGTTAGAGAAGTGAATTTATTTTTTATCGGAATATGAAAAACAAAATAACCTCAATCATCATTGATGATGAAACTCTTGCCCGCGAATTAATCAAAAAGTTCATTAGCCATCACTCAAACATTAATCTCATCGCTGAATGTTCAAATGGATTTGATGCTATAAAAAAAATTAATGGGACTAAACCCGATTTAATTTTTCTTGATATTCAAATGCCAAAGATCAACGGCTTTGAAATGCTTGAGCTGCTTGAAGATCCTCCCGTCATTATATTTACAACGGCATACGATCAATATGCGCTTAAAGCTTTTGAGGTGAATGCTGTTGATTATCTCCTTAAACCATTCTCGCAGGAAAGATTTGACGAAGCACTGCAAAAGGCATTTCTTTATTTGGAGAATAAGTCCCTCCAAGAAAATAAATTAAAAGATTTAGTAAAGTTAAACGACCAAAAGAATGATTTTCTTGAACGAGTGGTTGTTAAAGATGGGCAGAATATTTCAATTATTCCTCTCGAAAACATTAGATGGATTGAAGCACATGATGATTATGTGATGATTCACACTACTCAAAAGAAATTCCTAAAGCAAAAAACGATGAAATATTTTGAAGAACATCTCAATCCAAAAGATTTTATTCGTATTCACCGTTCATATATTGTTGGTGTAAAAGAAATAAAAAAAATCGAATTGCTGGAGAAAGAATCCTATCAGGTGGTTTTGGAGGATAAGAAAACGCTTCCGCTTAGCCGAAGCGGTTACAGTAAGTTAAAAGAAATTCTAAAGTGATAAGCTAATTTTCCTTTTTCGCTTCGATACGTCTGATATAAAGAAACAATGATAACGCCAGCAACGAAATAAACAAAATCGAAACGACTAACCCATAACGTCTAAAATAAAATTCGTCAACTGCTGATTGTGCTTCGGTGCTTACAAAAGTTGAAACAGAAAATCCTTTATCAACCACTTCCTTATATTTTTCAACATTAAAAGAGTGAACCATCGTTCTCGCTTCCAATTTGGCTTGATGTATTTCCCTTAATTTAAATTTTGCTTCGGCAATTTCCATTCCTTTTTGCTCAGCGTGGTCAACTAAATTCTTTGCATGGACTTCTTGAGACGTTAAACTATCTATTAAAACACGCATATACTTTGCGGAGTTAAATCCTTTTTGATTTTTTTCATTCGTGTGGCACTTGCTGCAAACAGCTCCGGAAGTAACCCCCAGCAATTTATCAGATGCAGTTATGATATCATGGTTTCCATGACAAGTCTCGCATTCCGGCAAATTTTGTTCATCAAATGCTTTCTTGTGAGGGCTTGTGGAAAACAACTCCTCATTCAATGCATGACATGTGCCGCACACTTTTGAAATTGATTCAACACCGGGGGGAGTAGCAGCATGGTTTCCATGACAACTATTGCAAGCGGGCGCACCAACATCATGTTTTTGAAGAAGAGCGACACCATGTACGCTTTTAGAAAATTTTTCAAATTGATCAGTTGGAATTTTATATGCTTTCATATACTCAGCATTACTATGGCAATGTGAGCATGTTGAAGGTAAGTTTATTGGATATACTTTTGAATTGACATCCTTCACACCTAATATCCCATGGCTTCCATGACAGCTTGCGCATTCTGCAGTTTTAGAATCGCCTTTGCGATTTAAGATACCGTGAAAACTTGTCATATATTTTTCATATTGATCAATAGGCAAGGATGGATTATAAGATCTCATATAAACAGCATTGCTGTGGCATTGAGAACATGTTTTAGGAACATTTAATGGAAATACCGGTGATGTTGGATTATTAACAGAAACGATTCCATGAGCTTTATGACACGTTGTGCATTGAACAATTCTTTCGTTTCCTGAAGTAGATAATTTACCATGAACGCTTTTTTGCAATTGCTCATGTTGATTTGTAGGAAGTTTAGAACCATATTTTTTCATCGTTTCACTATCAGCATGACATTTTACGCAAGCAAGTGAAATATCATCTCCTTTCATAACACCTTTGAATCCATTGCTTTTACTCATTGCAATGTCCATATCGTCTGACAAATTATTTCCGCCATGACAACCGCTGCAAGATATTCCTTTTTTAAAGTGAATATCTTTTTTATAGAGTTCGACTTCTGTTCCGCCAATTGATTCATGACAAACAAAGCACTGATCTTCTGCTCCAAGCGTGCTTGAGTAAATTCCATAGAAAATAACAAGTAGAAAAAGCGATAAAAATATTTTCATGCAATCCACCCAAGAATCGTGAGAACAATAATAAAGATGACGGCAAATAAACCGAGATAATTAATCAATCGGTTCTTTTGACCTTTTGAACTTTTAGTATCCCAAAAAGGAACTAATAACCAGAGGATACCAGCTACCATAAAAATCAAAATCCCGACAACTTCTCCTTCAAAAATCAACAAATGTCCTGGAATATATTTTAGAGTCTGAAACATAAAGAGGAAGTACCATTCCGGTTTAATACCGGCTGGTGCAGGTGCAAAAAGATCAGCTTTTCGTCCTAATTCGGAAGGGAAAAATACTGCAAGGATTGCAAGAACATTTAAGATTAAAAGCCATAAAAGTAAATCACGTAACATAAAATTTGGAAAGAAAGGCATCGTCTTCTTTTCTGATTCCTTTTTTCCTTCTAACTCTAATGGTTCGCTCATTCCTTGCCGTTGAACTAATAAAAGATGCAGAGCAAGCAGAACTGTAAAAATACCTGGTAACAATGCAACATGGAATCCAAATAATCTAGATAAAGTTGCACCTGTAACTTCTTCACCGCCTCTTAGGAAGATTTTGAGCGGTTCACCAATTAAAGGCACAGCTCCCGCAATATCAGTTCCAACTTTAGTTGCGAAGAAAGCAAGTTCATTCCAAGGAAGCAAATAACCACTGAAACCAAATCCTAAGGCGAGAAAAAACATTAGCATTCCCGATACCCAAGTCATCTCCCGCGGTTTGCGATAAGATTTTTCAAAGTAAACACTAAACATGTGAATGAACGCTGCCAAAATAAAAAGATTCGCTGACCATGCATGAATTGAACGAATAAGCCAGCCAAATTGAACTTTAGACATTATAAATTGAATACTCTCAAATGCTAAATCAGCACTTCCTTTATAATAAAACAATAAGAGTATACCGGTAACTACCTGGATGATGAAAAAGAATAAGCTTACTCCACCGAAGTAATACCAAACGGAATTACGATGAACAGGTACATATTTCTTCCCAAGAAACTTTACTAGATCCTCAAGTTTAACTCTCTCGTCAATCCAATGGTAAATATTTTTGAAAATAGTCATAATGTTTTTTATGCATTTTTAGAAATTAGAACTTCTTCACCCTGAATAACTACCCGAAAAGAATCTAATGGTCGTGGCGGAGGACCGGAAATATTTCTTCCATTAAGATCATATTTACCGTTATGGCATGCACACCAAAGAATACCCTGATCGTTCTTATATTGAACGGTACAATCTAAATGTGTGCAGGTCGCAGAAAAAGCTTTGAGATCGCCGGCAGCAGTTCTCACTAATATTACTGGTTTGTTTCCAAATCTAATGATTCTCCCCGAGTTCTTTTCAATTTCACTTAACTTGCCAATTTTAACGCTCGATACTTCTACTTCTCTTTGTTTAGGAGGTTTTAGGTAAGCAATGAGTGGATAAATCACTACTGATGCAAAACCTAATATTCCACCTGTTAAGAGGTACTTAAGGAAATCACGCCTACTATTTGGTTTCTGTGATGAAGATAAACTATTCATATTGATCCAGTTTTTCAATTTTTGAATGACAATCACTGCAATTTATTTCTTGCCAGGCATCCCCAACATCCACCGGATGCTGATACTCAATTCCGCCAAGAGATAATCTCAACTTATCTTTTTCGAACTGTTGAGCTAAAATTGTGTGACAAACATTACAATCTCTCGAAAGAACTTTACCCTCTTCATCCACATGCTTACCATCATGACACCTGAAACAGCCCGGAGCGTATAAGTGCCCAATGTGTTCTGGAAATTTTTTCCAGCTGACTCCCATCGAAGGGAAATAATTTCTTGAATAAATTTTTTGAACTTCTTCTATCGTTCTATTTATGCTTGCTCTTTTTTCAATAAATACGTTAGGATAATTAGCACTGTAAAAATCTAAGATTAATGATTTGATGCTGTCTAAAGCAACTTGCTTATTTGTATAATCATTATCTAATACATGAACAGAAAGACTTTTGACGTAAGGCAAATTTTTGTCAATCCATCCTAACTTTATAATATGATTTATAGATCGTGCAGGCGGGTGATAAATGTGAGAAGGACGATTATGGCAATCAATACAATCCATTCGTCTCTTCTCAAGTTTTTCTATTTGCGCATCTGAAATATTCAGTTCTGTGTTTCTATATATAGTCACTTTACCATCAGCACTTTTAGATCGTACCCATGGTATAATCATTCGCATAGAATCTGATGCAACATATTTTACCTCGTGAGCAATATTCATGTGCCAATGAATTCCAGAAGTGGGTCCAGCTTCAGCATTTCCACCGCCAATTTTTATTAGAAGATCAATATTCCATTCGGTATTTTTCTCATCGGATAGGTAATAGGTGTTTGCTAATTGTTTCTCCCTGAAAAAATGTTTTGGCCAATGGCATTGTTCGCAGGTTTCTTGTGCCGGTCTTAAATTTTCAATCGGGGTTGGTATTGGCTTTGAATATTTATTAAAAAGAACAGAATAAACTTGATAAGCTCCGGAAAATTTTGAGCGCACATACCATTCCGCTCCTGATCCAATATGACATTGTACACATCCAACTCTTGCATGTGGCGAGAACTGATAAGCCGTGTATTCCGGTTCCATTACCTTATGACAAACCTCACCACAAAATTCGTCTGAGTCTGTAAACTCATATGCTTTATAACTGCCAAATGCACTAAAGAGGAGAAGCAGAATTGTACCGACTGAGAAAAATGTAAATGCTGCTCTATGTTTAGGATTATTAAGATCAATCGTCGGAAAATTTTTTTCTCTTAGCTTGCCGTGTTTTTTTCTGCTGTGTTCCCTATAGATTCCCAAAACTACTAAAACAAGTCCGCCAATTAAAAACGATGGCAGAATCACAAAAGCAATAATCCCCATATAAGGTTTTTGCTTGGTACCAAGCAGCTCGAGTAAAAAGAGAAAAACAATCAAACCAAAACTAATAGCCGAAATTGCTGCTCCGGCTAAAGACATAGGATTATAAACTGATGAAGGAAGTTTGTTTTTCATTGGTTTGAAATTAGGAAAAATAAATCTTTTAGCAAAAGTTAACTATTAGCGGTATGCAAAAAGCATAGCATAAATTATCCAGATTATAATGCTGAAACCAATTGCCAGCGCAGTCCATGCAAAAACCCGAATGGTTTTAATAACGATCTCCGGATAAGGTTCGGCTAAATATTTTTCAAGCTGACCGCTCTCAACCAATTCTTTGTATTCTTTTGGTCTGTCTAATTTAAATTCTTCAAGTGGAATACGACCTGTGAAAATGACAATATCCATAGGAAATTTTTCCGGTCGTAAGTGTGTATTAAAAAAATGAATTGTAAAAATAAAACCTGTGGCGAGCAGTGCTTCATCGCTGTGGATAATGGTTGCTACGTTTA
Organism: uncultured Ignavibacteriaceae bacterium; assembly: GCA_964613805.1. Classification (GTDB taxonomy): domain Bacteria; phylum Bacteroidota; class Ignavibacteria; order Ignavibacteriales; family Ignavibacteriaceae; genus XYD12-FULL-36-8. Next base: position 58,987 of record CAZTJF010000002.1, read on the forward strand.
TAACCCAGCCCGGCATAAATTGAGTAAAGAACTCGGGGAACCAAAGTGTGAGACCTGTAGAACCAATAACAAAAATTCCCCAAAATACAGCGAAGTAATCGAATTTTTCCCAGTAAGTCCATCTTCCATACTCAGGTCTTTCACCTTTCCCAATAAACCACTTAAGCGAATGAATAAAATCCCTTAAATCTTTTTTGTTGAATAATAAGGAGTGATCGCCGAAGATTAATTCTTTCCAGGATAACGATTCCTTCTTACGCATTCTTATTATATCAACAAGATGAATAATAAAAACTCCCACCATCACAACAGCAGCAAACCTGTGGATGTAACCTGCTGATTCAAAACCTCCGAAGAGATGCGACAAAAAAACAGCCCATCCGGTATAAGAAAATTTTAATGACATTCCGGTTAGTGCCAGACTAATAAAACTAATAATCATGAAAATATGCAAAGTACGGTTTAGTCTTGTAAATCTTACAACTTGCAACTCTGTATCGGCTAATTTGGAATTATTCATCACTGTTCTTTCCATCTTCTTCATTTTCGATATTATCGTTTTCACTTTTTTCTTGATGCCGTCGTTTAAGTTCTCGTCGCCATTGCAGTGAGCGCGGAAGCCATAATAAAGTATGCAAACCTGCAAGAACAAATGTTCCAACAAGCAATCCAGTCATGCCCCAGAAAGTCCAGAATAACCATGGATATTTGTGCGGGTCATGATGTGTGGCGTGTGTAAAGTAACCTGCAAATTGTCTGTTAGCATTTGGATGACATTTCTTACAAGTCTCAACTACATTTTTTCTGTTAAGATGCGACATTGGGTTTTCGACTGGCAAAATATCATGGGCACCATGGCAATCGTAACACTTAGCTGTTTTCGTGTATCCTAATTGTGATACTTTTCCATGATAAGTATCAAAATAAGTTTTAGCAATCTCTTCATGACAATTACCGCATTGTGTCATAATAATGTGTTTAAAACCTTCCGAATCCGCCCTAATAATTTTATGGGCACTGTGACAGTTATCGCAAGTTGGAAGTTTCTTATCTGATTTTGAAACTAATGTTGAATGAATACTTTTCTCAAATTTTTCTTGAATTCCATGATGGCAATTACCGCATGTTGCCGGAATATTTGCTGTGTTTATACTTGATAACGGATCGCTATGGGGAAGTTCCCTATGCGCAGTATGACAATCAGTACAAGTAGCAGTGACTGTTAAACCGCTTTTAAGTAATCCTTTACCATGAATACTTTCAGTATAATTTTTAATAATCTGCTTCTCTGTTCCCTTATATCTTACAGCTGCTTTTTCACCTTCTCTATGACAGTTTCCGCAAAGTATGGGAATGTTGAGCGCAAAAGTAGGAGACTTAGGATCCTTCTTTCCTAAAATATTATGATTCGAATGGCATTCCTTACAAGTTGGAGCATTGGAATCATTTTTAGATGCAAGAATTCCATGAACGCTTTTTTGATATTCTTCCTGAACTGCAGTATGACATGAAGCACAGTCAACTAATGAGGTCAGTTCATCGCATGGTCTTGTATGAGATGGTTTAACTCCGGTATGACACTGGCTGCAGGCAATATTCGCATGGCGCGAATTTTTTATCTCGGAATAATTCACAAAAAGTGAATGACCACTCTTTGATGATTTAAGTTCTTTTTTCTCGTGACAGACCAAACAATCTGCATCCGCCATTCCCTGATCATAAAAAACACGCCTTGCTTTATGCGGCTGATGGCAATCAACACATGCAGGCAATACACTAGCTTCTTTTTCCCATAATGCACCCTTAATAACTTTTCTATGAACCAGCTCAATTTCAGCATGACATTTAGCACAAGTGTTGGCAATGTTTTTACGCGCAATTGATGATCGAGAATCTGTATGAGGTAAAATTTCATGAGCGGTATGACATGATGTACAAGTTGCTGTAACAACCAACCCTTTCTTCATCAAACCTTCGCCATGAATACTTTCAGAATAATTTTCAAGAATATGAGTTTGAGAAATATTTCTTTGAAGCTGAACGGGAGACCCTTCTTTATGGCATTGCCCGCACAGATAGGGAACATTTATCGGGGCAACTTTCGATTTGATATTTTTTATCGGAATGATATCGTGAGAACCATGACAATTTTGGCAGATAGGCGCAAGTCTGTCACCGCGATTAAATGCTCGTGAATGTAAGCTGCCATCATACAATTTCTGTATGTCTTCGTGACAGCCATTACATTTGGCTCTTTTAACTTCCTCTGCATGAGGAAAATCCGAACCCTCTAAATCAACATGACATTGAATACAGTTTACATCGGCATGAACTGAAGAGGAAAGGATTTTTTCATTTACGTAAACAGAAAAAGATTTCCCTTGCCTAGTGCCTTTCAATGCTTTATCCTCATGGCACATCAAGCAATCGCTATTCTCTTGAGGATGGAGTTTTCCTGTAAGCAATAATATTGAAAATACCAAGTAGGACAGTATTGTTTTATTCAAATCAGCTTTCCTCAGATTCTTGCTGTTCATCTTGAATCAAGGAGGATTTTATTCTCTCTAATTCTTTGGGATGTTCATGAGACATTTCTTCTTCTGTTAGATGACCAGTAAGCCAAGCAGTGTTCATTGGATAAACATCCGGATTAAAAATGATGAAGTAGAAATGCCAAACAACAATTGACAAGAACGCCAGCCATGCTTCGTAATAGTGTATCGTCCTCGCAATATCCCATCCAAGCTTTGTCAATAGTCCAATAAAAGTATTATCAAACCATAAAATAAATCCTGTTACAGTCATTACAATAGTTCCCCAAATCAATGCCCAATACTCAGCTTTTTCAACATAACTGAATCTATCAAGCAAAGGTTTCACCTTCGAAATTCCAAGATTAAATTTCATCACGCCAACTGCATCAAGAATATCCTGGTATTTAGGAAGCAAATCTTTGATCAACTGTCTGCCTCTTGTAGTAAAGCTTATGTAATAGATGTGATATAAACTAACTGTAACCATAACAACAGCGGCAATCCTGTGTATCAGACTTCTTAAAGTAAATACATGTTCGCTCAAATCGCGAATATGTCTCATCCACCAAGCATCAGGATACCGCAGCATAAAACCGGTAATTACTAATAGAATAAAACTAATTGCTAAAGTTGCATGTTGAATTCTTTCACTCAAAGTCATTCTTAAATAAAGAGAGTGTCCATGTTCTTCTGATTCGATGTGCCCTCTCTGTTTAAGTTTTTTTATTCTAGCTTTCTTACCAAAATCTATCGCATTATGAACAAACATTCCGCCAATTACCATAACGATTAAGCTGATGTACATTGTCGCTATCCAGTATAGAATTGGCTCATCTTTTTCTCTGAGTGAAACGTGAATTTTTCCAACTGTAAAATTATTATTTGCTCCGGGATGACAACTGCCGCAAGTTTTTACAAGGTTTGCTTTGCTTACTGTTGATGTTGGGTCACTTGATGGTTTAATATTATGTGCCCCATGACAACTTGCACAGTTAGCAACTTCAAGCGAACCACCTCTTATTGCCAGACCATGGTAACTGTCAGAATAGGTTTTGTAGCGATCAGTGTTAATCCCATATTTTGCTTCGAGCTTAACAGAACTATGACACGGTGAACACACCTCTCTGGATAAATTTTTAAAAGATACTGGAGAATTAGGATCGTTATGTTTTAAAATATTATGCTCACCATGACAGTCTGTACAAACAGGTGCTTCTTTTCTTCCCTTTAATGCATTTACTCCGTGAATGCTTTCAGCATATTCCGCAGCAATTTGCTCATGACATTTTGAACAGGTATTTGGAATGTTAAACTTATTTATTGTAGAATTCCGGTCATTCCCGGGAATAACTCCATGTGCAGTGTGACAATCTATACATGTTGCTGCTTTAGGATTACCATTGAGTATTGCAGTAGCATGCACACTATGCTCGTAAGCTTTAATGAATTTTGCAGATGGAGCTGTCTTTGATCTAATTTCTTCGTTATCTAAGTGACAAGAAAGACACAATTTTTCCTGAGAATTTTTTCTTTGGAGAGTATCGGTCAATGTTTTTTTAGTAACTAAAGCATTACGATGACATGAAAGACAATTTGGCGAGCCTAAAACTCTTTCAGAATAACCTTGAAAATGTTTTGATGTTACAAATGTTTCTTTTACTTCTTTATGGCATTGACCACAAGATTGAACCAAATTGACTGCAGCCCATTTTGATGTTTGAACTTTTGGAGATACTATATCATGAGTTCCGTGACAAGTTTTACACGAAGTTCCTTCCGATCCATTTATTCCATTTGCATTTTTCATTTGCGGGTGAAATTGATGTTTCACTCTTGCATCCTTATGGCATGAAAGGCAATTAATTGGTTGAATATTTTCTTTATGAGGAAGATCCTCTGCATTAAAACCAACGTGACATGAAACACACGTAAGTTTTCTGTGCGGTGAATTTTGGAGTACTTTTACATTTACATAAAGTGATACTGCTTTTCCCTTTCTTTCGGTAGTAAGCGTATTATCTTCATGGCAAGCTAAACAATCTGCACTTGATTGAGCAGTCATGGAAGGCATGTAAAAGAGCGAGAAAAGAATAATAATGAAGCAAATAAGATGAACTTTTTTGACTTTCAAATCGTTGCTGTTTTTTTTGAACAGAAAATTTTCCATTAGGTTCATAAATTTCGATCAGGATCAAATTATGTATAAAAATATTTAATTCTTCTGAAACGTTCGGATACTATTTTATTTAGAGTTATTACCTGAGACTTAATTTAAATTAGAATTCAAAAGCAATTTCAAAGAATATGCCGTAAAATAGGAATGATTTCTCTATAATCGAACAGTCTTTTGAAATTATACTCTCATAAGTTAGAACCAAGGGAATCCTGATTTTCATTTCCGAGAAGCAACTATTTAGATTTGTTACAAATTGCTTAAGAGGCAAATAAAATATGGGATTTTCCTTTACCTGAGTCTTATCTAAAACTTACTTGCAGCATTAAGATCAAACATTTTGTATATGCTTTCCTTTTCATATCCATTTTTATGGTAGTACTCATTTTTATGTAAATCATAAATATAGTCTTCTTTCCAGCTTTGGATATTTTTAACTATTTGTTTAATGGCATCAACAATTAAGTATACCTCATCATCAGTCATTGTTGGATGAAGCGACATTCTAACCCAGCCCGGTTTCTCAGAAAGATCGCCATGATTAATTTTTTCGGTGATATGTTTTGACATTTGAGGAGTAACATGAAGCAAGTAATGACCATAAGTTCCTGCACAAGAACACCCCCCCCTAACTTGAACGCCAAAACGATCATTCAGAATTTTCACGATTAGATTATAATGAATTTTATCAACATAAAATGATATTGCTCCGAGTCTATCCGCCACATTATCAGCAAGAATGTGAAGACCGGATATATTTTTCATTCCATTAAATGCAATTATCATTAGCTGTTTTTCGCGATTCAAAATATATTCGACACCCATTTCTTCTTTAAGCTTTATTGCTAATGAGGCCCTTATTGATTGAAGAAACGCAGGAGTTCCTCCATCCTCGCGCGCTTCGATACTGGAAACAAATCTATGTTCACCCCAAGGATTCGTCCAATCAACTGTACCGCCGCCAGGATCATCAGGAACACGATTTTTATAAAGTTTTGAATCGAAGATTAAAACTCCAGATGAACCTGGACCGCCTAAAAATTTATGTGGAGAGAAAAATACTGCATCAATTTTTTTCATCGGATCGAGAGGATTCATATCAATTTTTTCATAAGGAGCTGAACATGCAAAATCAACAAAGCAAAATCCTCCATGCTCATGCATCATCTTAGCCATTTCGTAGTAAGGTGTATGAATTTTTGTAACATTCGAACAAGAAGTGAAAGCGCCAATTTTTAATTCTCGGTTCTCATATTTTTTCAACTGTTTAACAAGGTCGTCAAGATCCACTAACCCTTCCGTGTCGGGTTCAATAACAACAACATCTGCAATTGTTTCCAGCCATGATGTATGATTTGAGTGATGCTCCATGTGAGTTACAAAAACCACTGGTCTTAAATTTTCAGGTAACTTGACAAACTCTCTTAATTGTTCCGCAACCTTCAACCCTAAAATCCTTTGAAATTTATTTACCATCCCAGTCATCCCTGAACCTGCGGTTATAATAACATCATCATGTTTAGCATTGACATGCTGTTTGATAATGTCATGAGAATGTTGATAAGCTACTGTCATTGAAGTGCCAGTAATGCTCGCTTCAGAATGTGTGTTTCCGACAAATGGCCCAAATACTTCACTGATTGCCTTCTCGATTGGTTTGTACAATCTCCCGCTTGCAATCCAATCAGCATAAATTATTTTTTTTTCACCGTAAGGCGAATTAAAGGTTTGATCAATGCCGATTATGTTTTTTCTAAAAGGTTCGAAGTATTTTTCGAGCGAATCCATTTTGTTTCCGTAAAATGATAGTGAAATTAGAAATTTTTATGCGAAAAGAGAATTCAAAAAAAGTAAACTGAAAAAGAATTTTCAACTTCATCCTTTTTTTTCTAATTTTTGTTATCAATTCACCACAAATAATATACTTGCCTAATGAGCTACATAATAGGTATTGACGGAGGCGGAACAAAAACACATTGCCTGCTTGCAAAATTAGATGGAACTGTTGTTCATGAATGCTACGGCGGACCATCAAACTTTCTTGTTCAAGGAATCGAACCGGTTTCATCCACTCTTTTCAATCTTATTAACTCATGCGGAGAGAAACTCAAAATCCACATTGAGGATATTGATATAGTATTGCTGGGTACGACTGGAGCCGGCAGAAGAAGCGATGCCGAACGGTTTGAGCAGGGTTTCGTAAATTTTCTTGGGGAGAAACAAATAAAATTAAATTTATTCAGAGTTGAGAGTGATGCACGAATTGCATTGGAAGGCGCATTTTCAGGAAAGTCCGGAAGCATACTTATTGCCGGAACAGGTTCAATCATGTTTGGTAAAGATGCACAAGGAAATATTCATCGTGTCGGAGGTTTTGGAAGATATTTAGGTGATGAAGGCGGCGGTTACATGCTTGGGAAAAAAGGATTAGTCGCTGTTTCTAAGGAGTTTGACAGACGAGATAAAAAAACTCTAATTTCAGTTTTAGTTAAAGAAAAATTTAAGATTGATTCGCCTGAAATTCTAATTACAGAAATCTATAAAAATAATTTTGACATCGCATCCGTCGCACCGCTTGTAATTGAAGCGGCAGAGAAAGATGATGAAATAGCTTTAAAAATTATTGAGGATGAAACGAATGAACTTCTGCTGCATATTTCCACGATGAAAACGAAATTGAATGAAAAAGTATTACTCACAGCATTCATTGGCAGTATTATCACTCATAAAAATATTTACTCGGATAGCTTAAGAAAAAAAATTAGAGAGAGACTGCCTAATGTTGTCGTTAAGGATGCAGAAAATTCTCCTGCGATGGGAGCCGTGCTGATGGCAAAGAAAATTATTAATATATTGTCGTAAAATTATTCCGCAATCTTCCGGAGAGAAACATGTTCGATAAAAAACCTTCCTTCAGAAACCCTTGGGCTTGGGTTCCCTCTTTGTATTTCGCAGAGGGAATTCCATATATCGTAGTTATGACTGTCTCTGTAATTATGTATAAGCGAATGGGAATATCGAACACCGACATTGCACTATACACAAGCTGGCTTTATCTGCCCTGGGTAATAAAACCGCTTTGGAGTCCGGTTGTTGATCTCCTCAAAACAAAGAGATTTTGGATTATTATAATGCAGTTAGTAATTGGAGCCGGTTTAGCTGGTGTTGCACTAACAATTCCCGTATCAAAATTTTTCCAATACACACTTGCATTCTTTTGGCTTTTAGCATTCAGTTCTGCCACACATGATATCGCCGCTGATGGTTTTTATATGCTTGGGCTTTCAAAACACAATCAGGCATGGTTCGTTGGTGTACGCAGCACTTTCTATCGTTTTGCTATGATAACGGGACAAGGGCTTCTCGTAATTCTTGCCGGCTACATTGAAAGCACAAGCGGGCTGCCAGCGGTTGATTTATCAGTAAATACTAAAACAAATATTGAAAGTGCGGTTATAATTGATCCAAATTCACTCGAAGTTGTTGAAAGCAACAAAGAACTTTTTATTGTCAATCATCCTGCTGAACTAAACATAAGTACAACACCTATTAAAAAATCTGAAGCTGATTCTTTAATTGCTTTTGCAAAAAACTGGAACACTATTAACGGCTTTTATTCAACTGAGAAGAATTCACAGAATGAAGTAAAAACTGTTGAAGAGCCATCCTGGTGGGAACAAAATGTATCATCAAAGATTGCCGGCTTAATTAAAAAATACTTCGGTCCCGAAGTTAAGGAAATAAAAAAAACAGACAATATTGGAAACCTTGGCACAGTTTATCTTCATCTTTCTCAAAAACTGAAAGGGGATCAGGAAATTGTTGTTACATTTGGAAGAGAATCCGGTGATAACAGCATATCGCTTGTTGAGGGTTCAAGATTTATTTTCAATTCGAATAACTGGAACAAACCGGCTGTTGTGGTAATTCAAATTGATCCTAAACTTCGATACGAAACATCTGCTTTGTTTAAAGTTCGCGCTGGTGATATACCATTGGCATGGACGGTTACATTTTTTGTGCTTGCCGGGTTATTTATTCTTTTCTTCATCTACCATAAATTTATTCTACCCTATCCAGCTACTGATAAGGCAGTTAAAGCTGAAAATATTCTTGGAGAATTCTTTAGAACTTTTGCTTTATTTTTCAAGAGAAAAAATATTGGTGTCGTACTTGGTTTCATTCTGCTATACAGATTTGCTGAAGCACAATTAGTTAAGCTGGCATCTCCATTTTTGCTCGATGCTCAAGAAGCTGGCGGATTGGCTTTATCTACCGGACAGGTTGGTTTTGTATATGGAACTGTAGGAATTGTTGCCTTAACTCTTGGCGGACTGCTTGGTGGTTTTGTTGCTGCAAAAAAAGGATTGAAGTATTGGTTATGGTGGATGCTTATCGCAATAAATTTACCTGACTTAGTTTATGTGTATTTGTCATATACGCAAACAACTAATTTCTTTTTAATAAATCTTTGTGTTGCTATTGAGCAATTCGGATACGGATTCGGATTTACAGCATACATGCTATATCTGATTTACATTTCCGATGGCGAGCACAAAACAGCTCATTACGCTATTGCAACTGGTTTTATGGCTTTAGGAATGATGCTTCCGGGAATGTTCAGCGGCTGGCTTCAGGAAATAATTGGTTACCAGCATTTCTTTGTTTGGGTGTGTATTGCAACGATTCCAAGTTTTATCATAGCAAAATTCATTTCCATTGATTCCGAGTTTGGTAAAAAAAGTGAGGCGGAGAAGTAGAATGAAACAAATAATAGTCTGCCTTTTAATAATTATTTCTTCTGCCACGTTTTCTTGTTCAACCGGAGAAGTACAGCAAACTCGTTCGCATGAGTTTGAAGAAAAATTATCTATTAACTTTTTACAAGTTGACAATTTAATTGAAAATGCAATCGGGGACTCTGCATTCCCAGGTGCTGTTCTTCTGGTTTCGAAAGACGGGGTAATTATTCATGAAAAAGCTTATGGACACTACACGTATGATCCCGCCTCGCCAAAAGTCTCAATCAATTCAATTTTTGATTTGGCTTCAGTTTCAAAAGTGGTCGGAACAACTACTGCCGCAATGATGCTGGTTGATCAAGGGAAACTAAATTTTGATGAAAAAGTGATAACCTATTTACCAGAGTTCAACAACAACGGTAAAGAAAATATTACCATTCGAAATTTACTGCTTCACAATTCGGGGTTAGCTCCGTTTAAAAAGTATTATGATATATATTCAACCGCCGATGAAGTAGTGAATGCCATAATGAATTTAACTCCCGAACAAGAACCTGGAAGTAAATATGTCTACAGTGACCTTGGAATGATTACACTTCAGAAAGTAATGGAAAAGGTCAGTGGGAAATCGCTGGATAATTATCTTGAAGAGAACTTGTTCAAACCAATAGGAATGAATTCTACGATGTATAACCCGCCGCCAGAGTTAAAAGATAATTGCATGCCGACAGAATTAGATGATTTTTGGAGAATGCGTCAACTGCAAGGCGAAGTTCATGACGAACGAGCATATATGCTAAACGGAATTGCTGGTCATGCTGGACTTTTTTCAACAGCACCTGATCTTGCAAAGTTTCTTCAAATGATTTTGCAGAAAGGAAATTACCAGGGTAAGCAATATATCAAACCAGAAACGGTTGGACTTTTTACTAAGAAACAATCTGATCAAAGTTCAAGAGGATTGGGATGGGATACCAAATCCCCCGAGGGTTCATCTTCCGGACAGTATTTTGATATTACTTCTTATGGTCACACAGGTTACACAGGAACATCAGTTTGGACTGACCCAACAAAAAATTTGTTTGTTGTTTTACTTACCAACAGAGTTTATCCAACAAGAAATAACAACAAGCTATCGAAGTATCGTCCCTTGATTCATGATGCAATTTATCAAGCAGCAGTTAAAGAATAAAAAATGTCCAACAAAAAAATAAAATATCCTTCAGTTTTCGACTTAACTAAGGAAGATAAAACTTGGATTGAAGATACAATTAGCACATTGCCGCTGCATGAAAAATGTGCACAGCTTGTTTTTCCTTGGGTGCTTGGAAATTTCCTCAGTGAAGATTCTCCAGAATTTAAAAGACTTGTAAGGTTGGTAAAGGATTTAAAAGTCGGTGGATTGATTTTCTTCTCTGGAGATATTCTTAATCAAGCTATGCTCACAAACAAAATGCAAGCATTAGCAGATATTCCTCTTCTCGTTGCAGCGGATTTTGAGCGCGGACTTGGAATGAGATTGAAGGATGGTTTAGAATTTCCTTATGCAATGGCTCTCGCTGCAACAGGTGATTTGACTTTAGCATTCAAACTCGGGAAAGCAATAGCAGAAGAATCCCGAGCAATAGGAGTTCACCAAAACTATGCGCCGGTTGCTGACTTAAACAATAATCCTCAAAACCCAATTATAAACATTCGTGCTTTTTCAGAGGATAAAAAAATAACTTCGGAGTTTTGTTCAGCTTTCATTCAAGGGACAACTGCAGGAAGGATTTTATCAACCGCCAAGCATTTTCCTGGTCACGGAAACACCCACATAGATTCGCATTTAGAAATTCCAGTAATCAAAGGAAACAAAAAGTATCTTTTAGAAAATGAACTCGTACCATTTACGGCTTCAATCAAAGCTGGAGTTCATTCGATAATGGTTGGTCATTTAGCTGTTCCCGCAATAGAAAGAAATCCGAAAATAACTGCCACTCTTTCAAAAAAAGTCATAACTAATATTTTGATTAAGAAATTAGGTTTTGACGGTTTGATAATGACAGATGCAATGAATATGGATTCGGTTTGCAAAAATTTCTCGGCAACGGAAGCAACAGTAATGGCATTTAATGCCGGAAATGATTTAATTCTTTTTCCCCCTGATGAAGAAATAGCTGTTGAAGCATTAAACTCAGCCATAAAACGAGGAGAGATTAGCGAATCGAGGATTGATCATAGTCTGCGAAAACTTTTAAGTGCAAAACAGTGGCTAAAGATTGATGAAAACAGATTTATCAAATTGAATGATATACCGAAAAGTTTAACCACTAAAGAACATCTTAAGTTAGCACAAACTATCGCTGATAAATCAATCACATTAGTTAAGAATGAGAAGAAGATAATTCCTCTTAACAAATCAAATCATCAAAATATTTTTTGGATTACAATAACTGAAGGATTAGGCAATGAATCAGAAATGTTTTTTCAATCACTTCTGCAAGAGCAATTTCCAAACTCGATGCACGCATTAATTCATCAGGAAACTAATGATGAATATTACACCAAAATTATTAAAGCGGTAGAGGAAGTTGATTTAGTAATTCTTTCATCTTTCATTAGAGTTAAAGCTTATCAAGGAAGTGTGAGCATCTCAAAAAAGCATGAAGAATTTATAAACAAGATTTTGAGACTTAAAAAACCAAATGCGTTAGTAAGCTTTGGGAATCCCTATTTATTATCTTTGTTTCCAAAAGTAAATGCTTACTTATGCACATATGGTGATACAAAAGTATCTCAGCAAGCAGTATTGAAAGCAATAAGTGGTGAAATAAAAGTTCAAGGTAAATTGCCGATAAGCATTTAAAAACCTTCGAGGTTTGGGAAGGACAACCGGTACAAAACCTCGAAGGTTGCGATAAACAAAGAAAGAGAGACAAATGGCTTTAAGAAGATCTAAAAATTCTATGATTGGCGGTGTTTGTGCCGGAATTGCTGAATGGCTAAACTGGGATATTACATTAGTTCGGGTTGGATATGTTTTAGTTTCTATTCTCAGTGCTGCATTTCCGGGAATTTTAATTTACATTATTCTTTGGATAATAATGCCGCCGCCGGATTCTAAAAACTCTATGGTTTGATTGATCTGGTAGGGGCATAGTGCACTACGTCCCCACAGTTTTATTTTTTAACAATCCCAACTTTGCTTGCAAACTCAGCGCTGAAATCTTCTATTAACTTTGCAGTATCTGAATTTTTAGTTGCACGTAAATAAGTATCTGCCATTTTTAGTAATGTTTGATGAACATGAACGTTCATATCTTCGACCATCATATCTTTTGTCCATAGATCAATTCCTAAGGTTACTTTTTCTTTGTTATCCCAAATTGAAAGCATCATCGAGGAACAATTCTTCTTTCCGGTTTTGCCGGAATCAGGCGCTTCCCATTGGATGCGGGTCGGAACTTTGTTCTCGTCTAAATCAATGGTAAGATGAATTTCATTTGTTGAGGGCATGTGAACTCCAAAATTTGTTGTTCAAATCTAAGAATTTATATTGAAAAAATAAGAGACTGTCTCAAATGCAATTTAGCTGTCACACTGTGCCTGTCGAAGTGTGAATAAGAAGCATTGTCTTAGTCTTCAACATGTTTCGACAGGCTCAACATGACATTGCTCAGGCTGACAAATTGAGACACTTGAGACATCCTCCCACAACATTAGAAGAAATGATTTTCTTTATTTCATTTGTTCTGTTATCAACCTATTTTAACCGATGAGATTAAAACTATATTTTATGAAAAGCTTTAAATCGATTATAGTTCTATTTGTATTAATGCTTTTACCGAAGCAACTGTCGGCACAAGAAAGTATAAGCATTGGTGGATATTTAGGCGGTGGAGTAATAAGCGGCAACACTGCCAGCAAAGGCAGCTTTTCTTCGTCATTATTTTTAGAAGTTGATCCTGGATTTTATGATGATTTATCATTTCGGCTTAGTTTTCTTTACTCTGCGGATTTTAACTCGATTCTTCCAAACACTACAAAAAAATATTATCCTTACATAAAAGGATTTGGATTAAAAGGAATTACATCGCAAAGCATCGAACCAAATTTCTTTATAGAAGAGGGCTTAGGTTTGATAGCTCTGAACGATCGAACTATCAGCGGAACTGATGAATGGGATTACGGAGCAAATTTCTCTATCGCTGCCGGATTTGATTTGAGAAACCGTGAAAATAAAGGTTTTAAAGTAAGCTTGGGAACGGAATACGGATTAACTTTTTTTAATACGCTTCCTTCTTACTTTTCGCTGTATGTGCAAGTGCAGTATTTTATTTTTTAATCTTCTCACTCCATTGTCAAGAAGTTCGGCTTTTTTGTAGCATAACCATCTCTGAATTGCTTTCTAAATATAGTTTTGATAATTTTGTTCGGAAAGATAAAATGCCAAAAGTTTTTGAATATCTAGGAGTTTTAATTTTTTTCTATTCGAATGAACATGATCCCATTCACGTCCATGCTAAGTACAATGAACTTGAGAGTAAAGCTGAATTCTACTTAGTTAATGGTAAGATAATTGAAATAAGAATTAAACGGGTTAAGGGGAAAAAACCTCTGATTGGAACTAAACTAAAAGATTTTAAGGATTTTCTAAAAAAGTATTCAGATAAAATTGTTGTTAAATGGATTGATTACTTTGTCTATCATAAAGAAGTTAAATTTGAAAAAATTAATAAGCGAATCAAATGAAGATTATAAAAGATTATAGTAATTCAATGAGCACGTTGATTGAAATTAAATGTGCCAATTATATCGGAGATTGTGCAATCAGAATTCTTTTTAGTGACGGTAAAGAAAAATTAGTAGATTTTAAGCCGTTTCTTCAACATTCACTTCATCCATCAATTCGTAAATATCTTGATGAAGAAAAATTTAAACAATTTAAAATAATTGATGGTAATTTGAACTGGAATAATTACGATATGATTTTTCCATTAGAAAACTTGTACGACGGAAAAATCTAAATATATACTGCTATTTCTTTTTTGACGAAGATCGATTAATTATTATTGAGCGTAAACCCCACCAAAAAAAATTTTTAGTGTTCTTCAATTAAACTCATCTTCCCATCCATCAATTCATCACTTAAGCGAGTTGCTTTATACATATCTCTTATTGCTTCAATCATTCCCGATGAATGAACACCAACACATCTATTCTTTTCTGGATCATAAATAAAATTTCCGGGAAGACTTTCGACATTACCGTCAAATGCTAAACCGACAATCTCAGAGTTTCTATTAATAATTGGGCTGCCGGAATTCCCACCGATAATATCATTTGTTGTAACGAAGTTAAACGGTGTTTCTAAGTCGAAATCAGCGGGTGGATTTTGCCAGCGTTCAGGCAAGTTCCAAGGAAATTTTTTCTCGAAAGAATAATACCGATCATACATTCCATAATATGTTGTGAATGCCGGTGCTTCGGTCGCATTATAATCATATCCTTTAACAACTCCATCAGAAATTCTTAATGTAAATGTCGCATCCGGAGGTATTGATGTTCCATAAACTTCGAACAGAGCTCTTCCTAAATCCTGGTTATAAGCTTCTTCCTGCTTATTCAGCAGTGCCATTTTTTGTGAAAGCTCATCTCTCCTTGCTTTTGAGTTAACTACAAAATAAATAAAAGGATCATCTGAATTTAAAATTGCTTCTGCTCCTTTACTCGCAAGTTCTTTAATTTTCTCCGCGCTTGTAACCGAAGAATTGTTTAACATATAATTAAGAGCATCGAGACCCTGTTTACCGTTTGTAATCTTTTTGAGCAATGGGTAATGCTCACCTAAATAATTGTAAGACATGTTTATTTGAATAAGCAGTAATTCCCTGCTCAAATCAACATTCAAATCATCCGGAAAAATTGATGCGATTGTGCTGTCTAATGCTTCCGCTTGAAACTCGCTTTTTCTTTGCTCAGTTGGAAGCTGCATCTGCTTTGCGAGATTAACGATATCTTGTGCAATGTAAAAATATTCGGATGTTCTCAAGGGACTAAGGGATAGAGCATAAAGCTCATTAGAAATAAGTCTGGATTCACTGATGACTTTGGATATCTTATCCCACAAATTTCCATACTTTGCTTTAAGTTGTGGATTTGCTTGAATAGATTGTTTAAACTTTTTCTCAAAATCCTCTTTCTTCTGCATTAAAATCGGATCTCTTAATCCATCAACCATTCCACCAATTGCTTTTCGGCTATTTGAAAATCCTAAAGCGCGATTCATGAATCTTTCTTTTTTATCAGGATATTTATCCACCATTTCATAATAACTCTTTTCAAGATTTTTAAGCATATCAACAGTTCTCGGATATTGAATGTCTCTTAGAAATTCTAATTGAGAAACCGTGAGTAAACGATTTGTAGTTCCGGGATTTCCAACAACAAAAACCGGTTCTCCAAGCATTGCACCATCACGGCTCCATTTGAAGTAATGATCCGTCTTTAAGGGTTTACCCTCATCATCATACACGCGGTAAAAAGTACACTCTAGATTATAGCGAGGATATGTGAAGTTATCGGGATCACCGCCAAAATATCCCATCTGATGCTCTGGGGTGAATACTAATCTCACATCCTTATAAGTTTTATAACCGTAAAGCGAATACTTACCACCATGAAATAACTTTGTGACTTTAACTTTTAATCCTGTCGAATCACTTTCTCTTGTTTGAATTTCAAAAATAATATCAGCTTCATTCTTTACTTTTTCTTCTTCAGTTAAACCTTTATCAATTGCATTTTGAACTTCATAAGTAACATCTTTTAATAACACAAGCTGCTCAACAAATAAACCGGGCACCTTTCTTTCATCCTCAAGAGTTTCAGCCCAGAAACCAGTTTCATTTAATTCTTCACCTTCATTTTGAACTTTTAGAATATTTTCTCGAGAACAATGATTATTTGTCATGACAAGTCCATCACCTGAAACAAAAGACGCTGAGCAGTATGTTGCAAACTTCAGCGCTGCAAGTCGCACATGATTAAACCATTCATCACTAGGCGTGAAATTATATGTTTGCGAAAAATGATCTTTCGGTGGGAAGTCAAACGTCCACATTGTTCCGGTATCATATTTTCCGGCTTTCACAGTATCAAAATTCAACCATGAACCGTAGGTCAGATCTGATGTCGAATGTTTCTGAATATTAGTAGTTGGGGAACATCCGGCAATAATAAAAATCAGTAGAAATGTGGAGGACAGTAAAAAAGATTTGAGATAGTATTTCATTTATAACCTAAATATTTCTTAAAGGATTTATAAAATTAAAATAGTCGCTGTATTAACAAAGAAAGCAAAAAATGTCTCAAGAGAGATAGAATTGATAGAATAATGAAAGGGTAAATGTGACAGTATCACAACTTATTTTGGTGTAATAATCCAAAATAAATTTTTACCTGAATCAAAAAATTTAATTAGATATATGAATCTGGTTGATAAAGCGGTTCTATTTCCCACTCATCTTCAATTGTACCTATGCAATGCGAACATTTTGGAACATTGAACACAACCTTCTCTTCGCTGGGTGTTGCCCTCACAAAATTTAATATTGTTTTACAGCTTGAACACTGTACAATATGTGATGTGATAGTTTTTGCACTGCAGATGGGACATATAAATCCTAAATCGCCGGGAGACTCTTCAGGGTTTACAAGAAAAATACCAGTACATTTTGAGTTGTTGCATTTTGCAAAGTGCCAATTTGTAGTAGATGACGTTTCGATATTCTGCTCCCTCGATAAATTTATAGCCAAACATACTTTATAGATTATAAAAAGTCCATTGAAAAAATTTTGCCTTACAATTTTTTTTACCAATGGTATGTAATAAATTGCATCACTAAAATTTTTACACCTCAAAGGTTCAACAAAAAATCATCAAAAGCAAAGCAATAATATTTAAA
This sequence comes from uncultured Ignavibacteriaceae bacterium, assembly GCA_964613805.1. Lineage (GTDB taxonomy): Bacteria > Bacteroidota > Ignavibacteria > Ignavibacteriales > Ignavibacteriaceae > XYD12-FULL-36-8. Next base: position 76,385 of record CAZTJF010000002.1, read on the forward strand.
CAGAAAGGAAATCATGGAAAGATTAGTCTCCTTTAAAGCATATGATATTAGAGGAAAAGTACCCTCTGAGCTAAATACAGATCTCGCATATAAGATAGGAAAAACCTATCCAGCACTGATTAATGCTAAAAAAATTGTTATTGGGCACGATATAAGAAAATCATCTGAGGAGATTTCTGATGCTTTGGCTAAAGGATTGATCGAATCTGGTGTGGATGTTATTGATATTGGTTTGTGCGGCACCGAAATGGTTTATTATGCAACTCCAGCACTTGATGCAGACGGCGGAATAATGATTACTGCAAGCCATAATCCTCCTGAATATAATGGAATGAAATTCGTGAAGAAAGGATCTGTCCCGGTTGGTTATGATTCGGGTTTAAAGGAAATGGAAAAGATGATCCTTGAAAATCAGCTTGCACCAAAAGCTGCTAAACCAGGTACAGTCAAACAGCAAGAGATTATGAACAGCTTTATAAATAATCTAAAAAGATTTTACGATGCAAAGAAAATTAATAATTACAAAGTTGTCGTGAATGCCGGAAATGGCTGTGCCGGTTTAGCTTTAAATGCCTTGGAAAAAGATTTACCGATTGAAATGATTAAAATTTTTAATGAGCCGGATTCAAATTTTCCTAATGGAGTTCCTAATCCTTTGCTGGTTCAAAATAGAAAACCATCTATTAATGCAATTTTACAAAACAAGGCGGATTTAGGCGTAGCTTGGGATGGAGATTATGACCGCTGCTTTTTCTTCGATGAGAAAGGAAATTTTATTGAGGGTTATTACATCGTTGGACTTCTTGCAAAATCAATTCTTAAAAAAAATCCTGGCGGAAAAATTGTTCACGATCCGCGGCTTACATGGAATACTTTAGATATAGTAAAAAAATATGGCGGTGAAGTAGTTGTAAGTAAAAGCGGGCACGCATTCATAAAGCAAAAAATGCGGGAAGCGAATTCGATTTATGGTGGTGAAATGTCGGCTCATCATTACTTCAGAGATAATGCATATTCGGACAGCGGAATGATTCCTTTTGTTTTAATACTTCAGCTAATGTCCGAAGAGAATAAACCATTCTCACAATTAGTTGAAGAAATGATTGCAGCATATCCATGTTCGGGAGAAATCAATTCTGAAATTGCAGATCCAGTTGGAAAGATTAAGGAAATTGAAAAAAGATATTATGATGGGAAAATTGATAAGCTGGATGGCTTGAGTGTTGAGTATGATAATTGGAGATTTAATCTCCGAATGTCCAATACAGAACCCATTATTCGTTTAAATGTTGAAGCAAAAAGCAATATCCGCTTAATGGAAGAAAAGACAGAGGAACTGCTTCATCTAATTAGAAACTAATATACAGAAGATTGTAAAGTGATAAATTCACCGCTTCCGAAGATTAAAAATCACTTTACGAAACGTAAATACCTTTATCTACTTACTTTTCTTTGTTTGCTGCAAATCTTTCTTACGGGGCAGGCAGATTTATCAAACTACGATCCCAGTCATGACGTTATCTCCTACCGAAAGATGGCAATTGCATTTCCATTCATTGATTATTCTGTCGGAAAACCGTTCGCTCATCGTTTGTTAGCTCCCTGGCTAGTTGGATTTTTTTTCAACGATGTTGACTTGGGATTCACACTTTTCAACACCTTGTTTTCTACAATCTTCATACTCACGCTTTTTTATTTTCTACAACAAAACAGAATAAGTGAAAGAATTGCTTTCTTCATAACTGCGGTATTTATTTTTAACCGGTATTTCATTCCCGGTTTCGCATATGAACCTTATAGATTTGCAGATGTATTGTCGAATCTAATGCTTCTGCTTTCCTTAATTTTTATTGTAAAAAGAAAATACTTATTAGTACTTATATTGTCTGTCGTTGGAATTCTTGCAAGAGAAAATGCAATAGCAATCATTCCCGTTGGACTTGCATTCATTCTTTTAAATAATCAAAAAAAAGGGTTGCTGAAATTCGTATTCGTTTCAGCTACCCTTATTGCTGTATTTATTACAATAAGAGTTTTAATACCGGTTGAACAAGGAATATCACTAACACAAGCATTTACAGAAAATTGGACAAAGATTTTTTCATTTGAAGCAATTGCAAAACAATTCTTTCTCGCATTTAATCCATTATTTTTGATTCCCTTTTTTAGTTATAAAGAATTTTTCGCTTTCAATAAAAACAATCATCACTGGCTTGTACTTTTAATATTCGTAATCTTTGCTTCACTATTTGGCGGGGACAAAGAACGGTTGATGTTTGCGTACGCTCCAATTTATTATCTATTCATGGCAGTAATATTTCAAAAATTAGAAGATGCTTTGAAAATAGAAACCACTACTTTCATCGCAATATTAGTTATATGCTGGATTGCAAATCTTCATCACATTTGGGGATTGATTAAGCTGCCATCGAGAGAAATATCATTAGCATTTGCAATCGCCGGAGGAATAATAATGCTGATAATTTACTTGAGATTAATAAAAGAAAGAATAACGATCAACTAAAGACAAGTGAGACTCACCTCGCTTTGATGAATGCTGGTTGAGGTGAATCTCACTTGAGAATAGAATTATCGGAGAAGTATCATTTTTCTTGTTTCAACAAAACTTCCTGTCTGTATTCTGTAAAAATATATTCCGCTTGGCAATCCGCTTGCATCAAATTCTAATGAGTGATATCCAGCTTCCATTTCTTCATTCAACAATATTTTAATCTCCTCTCCTAGAATATTGAGAATAGACATTCTCACGTGACTCCGCTCTGGTATTCCAAATCCAATTGTAGTTGTTGGGTTGAATGGATTTGGATAGTTCTGCTCAAGCTTGTATGTGGTGAATGGACTCCAATTTACTTCTACAATTTGTGAGTACTCATACTTTCCGCCGTAATCTATTTGCTTGAGACGGTAAAAATATTTTCCAACATCAATCAGCTTGTCAATGTAAGTGTAATTGTGAGGAGTAGTTGTTGTCCCATTTCCTTTAACAGAGCCAACTGTTACAAAATCATTAGAACCAAATTTTCTCTGCACCTCAAATCCTTGGTTGTTTAACTCTGTTGCTGTTGACCAGCCGAGTGTTACTTCTTTTCCGTTTGCTGTTGCTGTGAAGGAGATTAATTCTACCGGTATGGTTGGATCATATTCCCATACAATATAATTACCTGTATTACCAAAGTCCGGTGATCCACCGATTATATAAATTTTATTATTAACTACAGCACCAGTCAGCCACCCGAGGTTAACTGGCATATTCTCCCCTTGTACCCATGTGTCTGTAACGGGATCATAAACTTCTACTTTATTCATCGCTGTGCCTTGAATATGGTTTCCGCCTATTGCATAGATTTTTCCATTGACTAAAAACGTTTTGAGGGCAAATCTTGGAGTGGGCATATCTCTTTTTTTCGTCCATGTATCCGTTTGCGGGTTATAAGCATATACAGTTGATAATGCTGCCCAGGGTGAATATGTTGAACCGCCAAATGTATAAATTAGTCCATTATATTCAGTTGCTGATAATGCTCCGCCTCCATCACTCGGTATCGGTGTTTTTTCTGTCCAAGTATTCGTAACTGGATTATATTCAAAACAATTGTGCGCATTATAATTACCACCTATAGTATATATCTTACCATTAGCGACAGCACCACGTACACCAATCCATGGACTAGGCATATTTGCTTTAGCTGTCCAAGTATTAGTGACAGGATCGTAAGCTTCATTTTTATTTGTGGATGTTGGATAACCACCGCCAATAGCATAAATTGTGTTATTAACTACACCAGTAAAAAGAAATCCCCTTGGTGTAGGCATAAGTGCTTTTTCTTCCCACATTAAAGTTTGTGGATCGAAAACCATATTGTAAGCTACATCAGTGAGACTACCAGGCACACTACCCCCAACAACATAAATTTTCCCATTAAGGGCACACGCACTACCTCCCCCTTTGGGTAATGTACTGATATTATGCCAGGCTCCACTTTGAGCTAGGATTTGAAATGAAACTAAAGCCAAGGAAATAATGATAAACCAAAATTTCCTTATGTATAATTTTTCCCCTGAAAAACAAGTTGTTGTTCTTAGTAACATAAGACCTCCTAAATTTAATATTGATTGTTAAAGTATTTTATATTAGGCAGTCATCCCGCCAAAAGGAATGACTGCCACTTGCTTAACAAAATTCAGTGCGATTTATAGAATCCCTCACCAATCCCACTCCAGGATGTAGGCAAAGTTGTTCCACCATCAGCTCTAACTGTAAGAACTGCATTAGCAAAAACCTGCATTCCTTGAATACTGCCACCTTTTCCATGTCCTTCGACTTTCAAAGGTAAAGTCCATTCTCCAGGTACACTTGATTTTGATCGGTATCCTTGATATGTGCCTTCCCAGACTCCTCCTCCAGTAGCCGCTGGATCTAAAGGCGTTACTGTCCATGAACCATGACAAGGACCTTCACCTGTAACAGCATCAATTGAAAGACTCAAATAGTGCTTCATTATCCCATTTATAATCGGATCCGATGAAACGAATCTTTCCAACACTTCTATTTTTTTCACTTGCCAAATTCCACCAGGTGTAAGAGTTATGCTCCCACCAGTCGGTGGTGCTATTGGAAAATCGGTAAATGTGAAATTAGTGATGATGACCTTTTGCAAAGAACTTTGTTCTGTTGAACTCACAGGTGATTGTGTTTCATCAGAACAACCAACCAGCAAAAGTCCAGCAAAAGCGAACAGAGCGAGAACGCATTTTAGCGTTTTCATTAGAACCTCCTTTTTAGTTTATGATTTTGTGAATTAAACAAGAACAGGGAGCTGACGCTAAAAAAGTGCCAGCCCTTCAATTCAACAAATGCTAGTGTTGTAAGTATTTATTTTTTAATGGGTTGTACGATGGTAGGATTAGTTGAGATGAACTCAAATTTATACTGAAAAACCTCGCCAATGTTGACGATACTATAAACATCGTGCGGGAGAGCAACACAAAATGACTATTAAGCCCATTGCGAACGAAATGAAATGGAGCGAAGCAATCTATCACTAGGCATTTAAACTTAAATACGAGATTGCTTCGTTCTCCCAAAAACCATTTGGAGAACTCGCAATGACGGTACGCACTTATGTAACGCTCTATTGGGGAAAAAGTTGGGGTTAAGCTCTTTTTATACTCAGCTTTTTCATTTTATACCTGATATCATGCTCAGATATGTTAAGCAAGCTGGCAGCTTTTGATTGGTTCCATTTGCAACTGATCAATGTTTTTCTAATCAGCTCTTCTTCATAATCGGCAAGACTTTCAGCAAGTGATTTTGCTGGAAGTATGATGTCAGCATTCCTTTTTGATTTCGTCAATTCTTTTTGTACTTCAACCGGTAAAACTTTATAGTCAATTACTTTTTGTTTTTTAGTAGTAAGTGTTACTAATCTTTCAATAAAGTTTTCCAATTCTCTTATATTGCCAGCCCAATGACGCTGCTTCATAAAATCCATAACCTCTTCACTGAATCCTTCAATTTCTTTTTCTTGTTTTAAAGAAAATTTTCTAAGAAAATGTTCTGCTAACATTGGAATATCTTCAACTCTTTCGCTGAGAGACGGAACTAAAATCGGATACACATTCAGCCGGTAGTATAAATCTTCTCTGAACTTTTGTTCAGTTACTAATTTCCAAAGTGAAACGCTTGAGGCAGTAATTATTCGCACGTTTATTTTTTTAATCTGATTGCTGCCTACTGGACGAATTTCCTCATCCTGAAGAACTCTTAGTAACTTGGACTGCATTTCAAATGGGAGATTGTTTATTTCATCCATGAAGAGAGTTCCACCGTTAGCTTCTTCAAGTAATCCTTTACGATCAACCGATGCACCGGTAAATGCGCCTTTAATATGCCCAAATAACTCACTCTCAACTAAGTTCGGCTGAATTGCACCACAGTCAATAGCAACAAATTTATTTTTACTTCTCGAGCTTAACTTATGGACTGCTCTTGCAACAAGTTCTTTACCGGTTCCGCTTTCTCCTTCCAGCAAGATTCTTACATCACAACGTGATGCTGCATCTATTGCTTGCAATAATTCGATGAACTTTTTACTTTTTCCTAACAATCCCAACTCAGCATATTTAGATAGCAAAACCTGCTTTGGCAGAAGTGAAACAAAAAATTGGGCTATGTTTTGTGTGCAATGTAAAAAGGGCGAAACAACCGCCGCAAATTTTTCAAGTAAAGAGAGATCTTGATCGGTAAATGAATTGTCCCTCTCATTCCTCAGAAGCAGTAAAGTTCCTATGATAATATTTTCTGCTTTGAAAGGGACACATAGAGCTGATTTTACATTTGCTTTATCAAATAGATTTTTCCTAAAGCGATTATCAGATTTTATCTCAGAACTCAACAATGAGCTATTGTTTAAGATTACCCAGCCGCTGATATTAATGTGAACAAAATGGTTCTCTTCATCTTCTAAATTCTTTGCAGCATAAATTGTTTTAATCGTGTCGCGTGTTTTAGGATTGATCATCATTATCAATGTTGAATCAGAAGTTATGAACTGAGATGCCTTCTCAACCACTAATCTCAGTATTTCTTCATAATCACCCTGCTGACTTAATATCTGGGCAAGCTCGATAATGCTTTCATGCTTTATAATTAGTTCTTCATTACTCATTCAACTAATCCTATCTTTCTTATATACTCAACAATTCGTTCATTATTCCTTACATCTTTCCATTCGGGCTCTACATTCAAAAAGTGCAGCTTAGGGTCCATTTCTTCAAAAGCTATATCTAACCATTGTAGTACTTTTTCTTGATTTCCAGCATGACTGAATAATATCGCAATATCGTAAGGTGAGGTGTAGCGCTGCTGATAAATACCGGCTAAAATATTTGCGGCAGTCTGAAAAGCATTATCAATACCAGCTTTCTCCATCGCATGAACAATTTCATTTGCACCCATATAAGAAAATATTTTTTTTACCACTTCCACGGCTTCCGCTTTTTTCCCGATCAAGGAATAGGTTCTCGATAAGTACCATAAACCCCAAATAAAAGGAGGATTAATTTCAGAGAATCTTATAATCTTCTCAAGTGCCTTGTCATATTTTGCAGTATAAAAATCTGGAAAAGCATTACATAATTCAATGTAATCAGAAAGCGGATCAATTATTTTAGCACGGTTTGCTAATTTCCTTGCGTATTCAAATTGTCCAACCGACACACGGTTGATAGAATAGTGCCGCAGTAACATTGTATCATTTGGATTCAGTTCGAGACTGCGTCTATAAGCCCAATGTCCTTCGGAATGTTTTAATTCAAATGCTGCTGTAAAAAAAGCTAAGACGTGATACGCAGTGGCGTCATTAGGATTAATTTCAAGTGCCTTTTGAATGTATTTCTTTGCTATAGGTTTCATCTCACGGCATCTTTTAGCTCCAAAGTATGCAATTAGAAGATAGCAGCCCCCTAACGCCGCATAAGCCGTTGCAAAGTTGGGATCTTTTTCAATTGCACTTTTAAAGTATTCGATGGATTTGTCAACCAGCTTTAGATCAAGCTGGTTAAATAAGTAATAACCCTGTTGAAAAAGATTATATGCTTCAATATTATCAGTATAGTGTATGAGCAGCTTTTCTTTTTCAACATCATGAAGTTTTACTTTTAATACATCTACAATTGATAAAGAAATTTCCTCTTGTAAGTCAAATAAGTCTTTTACCTCGCGGTCATATCTATCCGACCATAAATGATAGCCATCCATTACGTTAATTAGCTGTGCAGTTATTCGAAGTTTGTCTCCGGATTTTCTAACACTTCCCTCAAGGACTGTCTGTACATCAAGTTTTCTGCCTGCCTTTCGAACATCAATCCCACCACCTTTAAAGGCAAATGCGGATGTACGGGCTACTACTCTTAAGTCACTAATTTTTGACAACGCATTTATCAACTCCTCAGTCAGACCATCACAAAAGCTTTCTTGCTCAGGGTCGGTGCTCATATTAACAAACGGTAATACTGCTATTGACTGCGATGGACTCGGTGCTGGAATCTCAAATTCCGTAGATTCTAAATCACTTTTAATATTGGCCTTTCTTAAATCTTCTAATAGAAACGTTAAATCTTCATATCGGTTTTCTCTCTCTTTCGCAATTGACTTCTCCAAAACTGTAAGCAATCTCCCCGGCACATCTGTCCGATAGCTTCTGACATCTTCCGGATCTTGATTTAATACTAAATAAACTATTGCTTGTTCGTAATCTGCCTTAAACGGATGCTGCCCCGTGAGCATTTCATAAAGCAGAATACCCAACGACCATGTATCTGTTCTATGATCTACTTTCTCTCCCTTGATCTGTTCTGGAGACATGTACTCTGTAGTTCCGAACTTCATATCCCTTCTTGTAAACTGCGTGCGGTCTATTTTCTTGGCTAATCCAAAATCCAGTATTTTTACTATACCTTCTTTTGTGATGAATATGTTTGCCGGTTTTATGTCTCTGTGAATAATACCTTTTGCGTGTGCTTTACTTAATCCTTCAGCTACTTGTGTAATTATAGCTACTATTTTATCTATGCCTAATTGTTCTCTGCTTATCTTGCTCTTCAAAGTTTCTCCCTCGTAGTAATCCATTGCAATGAAGTATTGTCCATCTTCTGTTTCATCTATTTCATGAATCGTGCAGATATTATTATGTTGAAGTGCAGAAGCAGCTTGTGCTTCATTTATAAATCTTCGTTTGGATTCTTCATCTTGGGTGAATGATTCGGGAAGGACTTTGAGTGCTACAATTCTTTTGAGTTTAACATCCTCGGCTTTGTAGATTACGCCCATTCCGCCTTCGCCAAGTTTGTCGAGGATTTGATAATGAGAAATTTTAGTTCCGAACATAACTCTCCCTACTTTAATTATTAGTTACATAAGTAGTTAGCAGGAAGAAAAAATAAGCTGGATTCGGTATTAACTACTTTTCTGTGAAAAACATAGGAAGAAATATTTGGAAAAACAACTATTAAAATCTAAGCGAGACTACTGACGTTGAGATAGCAATGTGAAAGTGAGTCTCACTTAATAACGCTAATTTTATTTTGTTTCAAGCTTCAGAACAATTTTTTGTTTTTCCCAATGGAAACAAAGATTAGCAACGTACTCCCCAGTTTTCGTAAACTCATACTTCAGCCACTCTTCAAACTCTGCAGTTTTGGGCTTAACTTTAATTCGAACAAAATCATCGGCTTCATTATATGTAAAAGCACCCCATTGGTCAGCAACTTTATTAAAGATTATTATCCATTCTTTCTTATTGGGAATAACAAAAAAGCTGTATGATCCAGCACTTAATTTTTTACCTTCAATCGTAACATCAGTGCTGAAAGTAAATTTAGTTGCTTCATCAGCGCCGGCACGCCAAACCTTATCATACGGCACTAATCCACCCCAGATTTTTCTTCCCCTAACTCCTGGTCGGCTGTAAGAAATGTTTATCTGAGTTAATCCAACCACCTGCATCACTTCAGCTTTGGGACTTACTCTCAACTTTTTAAGGTAATCTTGTGCAGCAGATTGAGAAGCAAATCCAAGAACAAATATTATTGAAAAAATTAGTTTTGATAAAAAATTCATTCGCAGCATCAGTTTTTCCTTTTGTTTTACTGAATTCAAAATAATAAAAAATATTTCATAGAAAAATTAGAAAATGTTTGAAGTTCACCTTCTCCGTGTATCTTCGCGACGACTCTGTGTGAATCAGTGTAAGAACATAAGTACTTTCACAGAGAAACACGAAGATTTCATGAAGGAACACTGAGAATGTAATTTATTTCATTCACTACTTTATCTATTTCCTCCAGAGTATTGTAAAAATGCGGAGAGAGTCGAACCATTCCTTCTCTCACGGAACAATAAATTTCTTTCTTACTTAATTCATCGAGAATATGAAGTGCCTTATCATGCTTAAAGCTAATTATACCTGATAGATTTTCTTTCTCACAATTCTCAAGAATAGGATGAATCCCAATTTCTAATAATCTTTTTGTGAAATGGGTTAAATTATCGAGAATTCTTTCTTCCACATTTTTATATCCAAAATCTGCAAATAATTTTAGAGAAGGAAGTAACCCAAAAACACCGAGTGAGTTAATCGTTCCGCCTTGAAAAGCATTTGCATCGCTTTTTAGCTTCAAGTTGAAATCAAGAATATTCCATGCATCTTCGACAGACAACCAGCCAACATATTTGGGCTGAAGCATCTGCTGCAATTTTTCAGAAACATAAATGAATGCCAGACCCTGCATTCCAAGCAGCCACTTCGCAGTACCGCAAGAAATAAAATCTATTTTATTTTTTTCAACATCAAGCGTGAAAGCTCCGAGACCTTGAATCGCATCAACACTGAAAACAATTCCCTTCTCTCTACAAATATTTCCTATTTTTTCAAGTTCAACTCTATAACCAGAAAGGAATTGCACAAAGCTTATTGAAATCAATTTTGTGCTTGGTTTAACAGCATTAATTATATCTTCTGCGGTAACCATTCCATTTCTTGATTTGACAAATTCAACTCTAACTCCGTCTTTTTCCAAGTTCAAGAATGGATATACATTTGCGGGAAATTCAATATCATTTAAAATAATAGTGTCTCCTTTTTTCCATTTCATTCCTTGAGCAAGTACGTTCAATCCGTTTGAGGTGTTATCAACAAAAGCAATTCTGTATGCACTACAATTAAGCATTTGGCACAGATAATTTTTTGTTTCACCAATTACTTTAATCAATTCGGGAAAATTGTCAATATTTGTTTCACTTCGTTGAATGAGATAATCGTTAACAATACTCAGAACATTTTTTGAGAATGGTCCGGTTGCTGCATGATTAAAATAGATTTTTCCTTTTTTTAAATGGGGAAATAATTCTCTGACTTCATTAAGTGTCATAGTTTGTCCTTAAGAAATAATGATTATGCTGAATTGAAAAATAAGGAAACAGAAGGAATTACTCGTTACCGAAAAACATAAAGTAATCAACCTAAATTCCCTTTTGATATTCATCCTAATAATAATTACTTTTTCATGAAAAATCTAAGCTTTTAGTAGCAGATGACCGCTTCTCCAATAAAGTATGAAGGCAATATGGCAACAAAACAACTTCCTAAAGTCAAATCACAAAAAAAATATGAGCTTAAACCCGAAGACTTAAGATGGGAATGTGATCCAAACATTTTTGATTTCGACTCAACAGAATCAATAAAACCGATTGAAGGAATTCTCGGTCAAGAACGGGCGTTGAAAGCAATTCGGCTTGGAGTGGATTTACGAAGTCCTGGGTACAATATCTACATTGCTGGATTATCTGGAACCGGCAAAACCTCCACAGTAAAACAGATGCTTGAATCAATCAGCTCGAATGAGGCAAAACTTTTTGACTATGCCTATGTAAATAATTTTAAAGATACTGACAGACCAATTCTCTTAACTTTTAAAGTAGGCAAAGCAAAAACATTTAGAGAGGATTTAGCATCGGCAATAAGTTTACTGCAACGACAAATTCCGCAGGCACTTGAAAGTAAATCTTATGTGTCAAAAAAACAGAAATTAATTACTGATTATAATGAAAAAGAGCAAGCTTTACTTAACAAATTTAATGAAGAACTAAAGAAAGAAAATTTTACTCTTGGTCAAATAAAGATCGGAGAAGGAGTTAGACCGGAAATATTTCCAATTATAGATAACCAGCCGGTTTCAGTTTATCAGCTTGAAGAATTAATTCAGCAGAATAAAATAACTAAGGAAAATGCACAGGAGATTTTAAAAAAATACGGCAGCAAACAAGAAGCACTTCAAGTTGTGTTTAAGAAGGGCTTGAAACTCAGTCAGGATTTTCAAAAACAACTAGATAATCTTGAAAAAGAATTCAGTTTGAACTTAATAAAAGGAGTTATCGGAAATCTGAAAGAAAAATACTCCGATTCAAAGATAATTGAGTTCCTGGATCAAGTTGAAAACAATATTCAAGAGAATATACAGGTGTTCAAAGGAGTAAAATCAGAAGGACAAACAACCCCAGAAGGTTTTATAATTGATTACTTCAAAGAGTACGAGGTGAATATCGTACTTGACAACAGCGAAACCGTTGGCTGCCCTGTTATTATTGAAACCTCTCCGACCTACATAAATCTTTTCGGTAATATTGAAAAATCAAGTGATGGAAAAGGCGGTTATTACACTGACTTCACAAGAATCAAAACCGGCTCAATGTTAAGAGCTAACGGCGGTTATTTAGTTTTAAATGTGACTCATCTTTTTGAGGAACCCGGTGTTTGGCGTAACCTTAAACGGATTCTAACTTACCGCAAATTGGAAATCCAGGACAATCAAAATATCTTTCAGTTAGTTCCTACAAGCTTAAAACCGGAATCCATCGAGATAGATACAAAAGTGATTCTCGTCGGCAGTCAACTCATTTACTCGTACCTGGCACAGCACGAATATGATTTTAAAAAAATATTTAAAGTAAAAGCAGATTTTGATTATGAGATAAAAAGATCTGACCATGTTATTATTGAATATGCACGAGTAATAAAAAAATTAATTAAGGAGGAAAATCTCTGCGAATTTGACAAAAGTGCGCTTAGTGAATTGATTGAAATCAGTGCAAGATTTGCCGGGAATAAAAGCAAATTGACCACAAGATTTTCAAAGATCGCAGACTTAGCCCGCGAATCAAATTTTTGGGCACTCGATGACGGCTTTAATATTGTTAGCGCTGCACATGTTCAAAAAGCTTATGCGCTTGCTTTAGAAAGACATGGAATGCTCGAAACTAAAATTACCGAAATGATTGAAGAGAAAATGGTTTTATTAGATGTTGATGGTGAGAGAGTAGGACAAATAAACGGATTGGCAATTTACGGTGCTGATTTTTACTCGTTCGCAAGACCAACAAGAATCACAGCAACAGTTTCACTTGGAAGCGGAAGCATCATAAATGTTGAACGAGAAGCAGGAATGAGTGGTCGTCACTATAATAAAGGCGTGCTTATCATATCTGGTTATTTTAAAGAAACATTTGGACAGGACCTTCCTCTCTCTTTTAATGCTAATCTTGTATTTGAGCAATCTTATGGTACTGTTGATGGTGACAGTGCTTCATGCGCAGAAATTTTTGCGTTGCTTTCAACCCTCTCAGGGTTACCAATCAAACAATATATTGCCGTTACCGGCTCGCTAAATCAAAAAGGCGATGTACAGCCAATCGGCGGTGTAAATGAAAAGATTGAAGGATTTTATGATGTTTGTAAAGCGAGAGGATTAACCGGCAATCAGGGAGTAATCATTCCGATACAAAATATTCAAGAATTAATGTTACGTGAAGATGTTATTGATGCCGTTGCGAAAGGTCAGTTTCATATTTATGCAATTAGCCGTGTTGAAGAAGGGATTGAACTTTTAACTGGAACAGCAGCTGGAAAGAAAACACCTAAAGGTTATGAGCCCGGAACTGTGTTTGAACTTGTAGAGAAAAAAATAAAAGACTTGTATGCAAAGTCTAAAGCTGTAAAACCACCTAATGAAAATGAACAAGCTAAAAAAAGAATTAAGAAAAAAAATGAATCAAAGACTCGTAGAAATATTCACTAAAACAAAAATACTCTGCACTGTTGGTCCGAGCACACAATCATCCGATTGCTTAAAAAAATTAATTGAATCCGGTATGGATGGCATTAGACTGAATTTTTCGCACGGTGATTTTTCTTTCTTTGAAAAAATTTATAACGAAATAGATAAAGCTTGTGTGGATGAACAAACTCCACTTGCTGTTCTGATTGATCTTCAAGGACCAAAAATAAGAATCGGAGATTTAGAGAAACCCGAAATTGAAATTTTGGACGGAGCTGAAGTTGAAATAACAATAGAAGACATCATTGGCAATGAAAAGATTATCTCAACTTCATATAAATCGCTGCCGCAAGATGCAGAGATAGGAAATATAGTTTTAATTGACGATGGACTTATCAAACTTAAAGTAATAGAAAAGAAAAAAACATCCATTATTTGTTCTGTGCAAGCAGGAGGAATCCTCAAATCGAAAAAAGGAATGAATTTGCCCGATATGAAAATATCCGCAGAATCATTTACAGTGAAAGATCAAAAAAATATTTTATTCGCGATCAAGCACCGGGTAGATTTTATTGCTCTATCTTTTGTAAGAAGTGCGAATGATATTGTTAAACTTAGAGAGTGGTTAAAATCCCAAAATGTAGTTAGACCGATAATAGCAAAAATAGAAAAGAAGGAAGCTGTAGAAAATTTTGATGATATTCTCGCAGTATCGGATGGAATAATGATTGCACGCGGTGATTTAGGTGTGGAACTGCCTCCCCAATCTGTTCCGGTCATTCAAAAAGAAATAATAAAAAAATGTAATTCGGCTGGTAAATTGGTAATTACGGCAACTCAAATGCTTGAATCAATGATTCACAATCCGATTCCAACTCGTGCAGAGGCATCCGATGTTGCAAACGCAGTTTGGGATGGAACTGATGTGGCAATGTTAAGTGGTGAAACCTCTGTTGGAAAATATCCGATACAAGCAGTAAAAATGATGAGTGATATAATCAGAAATGCCGAGGAAAAAATCTGCAACTATCACGAATATATACTTGAAATTCCTAAAAATATGGAAGAAAATCTTTTTGATTCAGTAGGTCGGGCAATTAAAAACATAAGCGATCAAATAAACGCTAATGCAATTATCGCATTTACAATTGAGGGAAGAACTGCAAGAAATCTTTCTAAGTTTCGACCTAAAGCGAAAATAATCTCTTTCACAAATAAATTTGAAACGATGAATAACTTAAATTTATTTTGGGGAGTAACTTCCGTGTTTTATGAAAATATAGATAAAGAGCATATGGCGATTGATGAAGCGAAGCGACATATTAAAGAATCCGGACATTTAAAATCTGGAGATCTTGTTATATTTATTGCCGGTGCACCATATTCAGAAAAAAGTCGTGGTAACTGGATGAGGATTGAAATAATATAAGCCGTTTGAAGAACAAACCCGGTTTCTAAGCCAAACTGATTCAAGGAGAAACTGAGGTTGTAAAAAAACTATTCGAATGAAAAAGAATGAATTAAAAATTGCTGATTGGTGGGAACAAGCTGAAAACGGGAAAATACTTTGCACGCTCTGTCCCCGCTATTGCACAATCGGCGAAGGGCAAGTTGGGTTTTGTTACATTAGACAAAACTTCGATGGAAAACTTTATTCAATCGGTTACGGAAGACCAACTGGATTTGCAGTTGATCCAATAGAAAAAAAACCGCTCAATCATTTTCTTCCAGGTTCAACAATTCTAAGTTTTGGAACTGCAGGCTGTAACTTGGGTTGCAAGTTTTGTCAAAATTGGTCAATCAGCAAAGCAAAGCTTGATGATGAGAATTCACTTTCAGTATCAGCGGAAGAAGTTGTTGCATTAGCCATCAAACACAATACACCCTCACTTGCCTTCACATACAATGATCCAACAATTTTTGGTGAATATGTAATTGATATTTCAAAAATTGCAAGAGAAGAAGGAATTAAATCTGTAATGGTAACTGCTGGGTACATTGATAAGCAAGCCCGTAAAGATATTTATAAATATATTGATGCTGCTAATGTTGATCTAAAAGCTTTCTCAGAGGTTTTTTATCATAAGCTTACCTTCTCGCATCTCAATCACGTTCTAGATACTCTTGTTTGGTTAAAAAAGGGAACCGACATTTGGTTTGAAATAACCACTCTGCTTATTCCGGGTGAGAATGATTCAGATGATGAGATAAAACAAGAATGTGAGTGGATACTTAAAAATTTGGGTGATGAAGTTCCACTGCATTTCACCGCATTTCATCCAGATTTTAAAATGCTGAACAGATCTCGCACACCAGAATCAACTTTGCTGCGGGCAAGAAAAATTGCAATCGAATCGGGAATAAAATACGTTTATGTAGGTAACATCTTTCACTCTGAAGGACACACTACTTTTTGTCATAACTGCAATACATCTTTAATTAAAAGAGATTGGCATGATGTGATTGTGAATCAGATTAAAGATGGAAGGTGCCCTAAATGTTCAGTAATTGTACCTGGAGTTTTCAAATAGCGGATTTGGAAAAATTTGTTAAGCTTTTATAAAAATTTTTTAACTTGATTATCAAAATAAAATCTATTTCTCCTAAGATGGAAGCATCATGAAGAATCTACAAATACTTTTTCTTTGTTTATTAATCACTCATATTCTAAGCGGTCAAACAATGGAAATCCAAATTGTTCCCACTCCCAAATTAATAAAATCACTTGAGGGTGACTTTCGCCTAAAAGATGATTTGCATATTACGGTTCTGACTCCAAAGGACAGTACTGATTACATTATTGAATTGATTCAACAAACGCTTAAAGGTTTCCAAAAGATTAACTCAGTCATAAAAAATAATGGCGATATCCAAATAAGTTACATCGGAAATGAAGAGCAAAATCATATCATCCAAAATTTTGGTGATGAAGGATATTTACTTAGAATTTCAAAAAAGAAAATTGAACTAAAGGCACATACTGCAAAAGGAATATATTATGCTGCAGTGAGTTTGATCCAAATGCTCGAAAAAGCCAATGGTTCGCTTCCTTGTATCGAGATAATTGATTGGCCAGACATGAAAATTCGTGGAGTTTCTGATGACATCAGCAGAGGACAAGTATCGAATCTCGAAAACTTTAAGAAAATAATTTCTCATATCGGCAGATATAAGATGAATACATACATGCTTTATATGGAAGATATGCTCGAGTTTGAAAAATATCCGACAATTGGAAAAAATCGCGGAGCTTTAGCGAAAAGTGAAGTGAAAGAAATTATAACTTTTGCTAAGAAAAATTTCGTAGAAGTAATTCCAATCTTTCAAACACTAGGACATTATGAAAACATTCTTTCTCAAGAAGAATTTCTAAGGTATGCAGAATTTCCTGGAGCTGCCTCGCTAAATGTATCAAATGATTCAACATATTTTTTTCTTGAGGATTTACTGAAAGAAGTTTTTGAACTCTTCCCTTCAGAATATTTTCACATGGGTGCAGATGAAAGCTGGGATGTTGGACTTGGTGCGAGTAAGAAATTAGTAGAACAAACTAATATTGCAATCGTACATGCTAATCATTATAAAAAGGTTTATGATATTTGTAAAAAGCACAACAAAAAAGTGATGATGTATGGCGACATACTATTGGATTACCCTGAAATTTTGTCGCTGCTTCCTAAAGATATAATTATTGTTGACTGGCAGTACCGCGCCGAAGAATACTATCCTTCTACAAAAAAAATTCGAGATGCTGGTTTTGAATATTTAGTTTCACCAACAGCATGGAATTTTACTTCAACATTTCCTGTAAACATCAACTCTTTGCCAAACATTAAATACATTGTCAAATCCGGATTAGAAAATGAATCAATTGGTATGATAAATTCAAATTGGGGTGATTACGGTGCTGAAACAATCAAAGAACTAATTCTTTACAATTATGCTTGGTCTGCTCAATGTTCGTGGGATTATGCACAAAGTGATTTGGGCAAATTTAGTCAAGATTACTTTTACGATTTTTTTGGAATTGAAGATAAACGATTATTGAACATTTATGAAACACTGAGCAATCCTCTCAATCAGATGACGTGGAACGAAATTTGGCGGCATCCATTACTGAACTTCAAAGAACCCGTTTGGTGGGAACCAAAAGTTTCCAAAGCTGTACGATTAAGTTGGAATGAATTAACTTTGTCGCAATTAAAAAATGATATTGAACTATTAAAATTTAAAGTGAAAAAGAATTCAGATCATCTTGAAATTCTGCAGTTCATTTTACAACTGAATGAATGGTATAAGATAAAGCTAAATACTCAGTTTTCACTTCAGAGGAATTTAAAAGCTAATCCAGTTAAGCACTTGAATGAATTAACAACTTTGATTGATGAAAATCTTAAATCGTTAATCATGCTTAAGCAAAATTTCCGCACATTATGGCTTAAATATTACAAAGAAACTAATCTCTACATGATTGAAGATAAATTCAACCGGCTCATTTCATATTTTCAGGAAGTTAAAGCAAGTGCTGTTGCTCAAAATTTAGTTTCATTTAGACCGTTACTTGATAGTAAATGGATTTACGTCAAGTCGGATGATTCAACTTATTTAAACAAAGCTGAATTCTCTTCATCCTTCGAACTGCAGGAACTTCCAGAACAAGCTTATTTACAGCTATTAGGAGATACCTATGTTCAGCTTTTCATCAATGGTCAATTTGTAGATAAGGTTTATGCAAGACGAAGTCTTTCTCTCTTAGTTGACTATAAGAGAATTAAATTTATTAACGTCACTTCATTCTTAAATAAAGGAGTGAACTCAATTAATTTAATCGCAGAAAATTTCAATAGAAAAGGTGCGGCAGGATTTAATTTAATTTCAAGAATAAAGTTCGGCGAGAATGAAATGATTATAAAAAGTGATGATTCGGTATCATCAATACTTAAATGGAAGGGACGTAAACCTGGTGATAGTTCATGGAAAGAAGTTGTGTCAAAAGCTTATTCATCCGAAATTATTGCCCCAAACTTCGAAACAAAAAGAACAAGCTGGTTTGAAAGATAAAATTTAAAGTTATCAATAAATTATTCATTTTAAGGATTCATAATGGCAAGTCTAAAGAACAAAGTTGTTTTTATTACCGGAGCTTCCTCTGGAATTGGAAAAGCATGCGCCGAAGCATTTGCAAGTAAAGGAGCCAACTTAATTTTGTGCGCCCGCAGAATTGAAAGACTAAACGAATTAAAAAAATCATTATTAAAAAAATATAATATAAAAATATTGACTGCCCAGCTTGATGTAAGAAAATTACGCGATGTTAAAAGTGTAATCAGTTCCTTACCCAAACAATGGAAACAAATTGATATTCTTCTTAATAATGCCGGACTTTCACGCGGCTTAAATAAAATTCACGAAGCTAACACAGTACATTGGGAAGAAATGATTGATACGAATGTGAATGGTCTTCTGTACATTACACGAACAGTTTTACCACTTATGATTTCAAGAAGGTCAGGCCATGTAATTAATATTGGATCAACAGCGGGACATGAAATTTATCCAATGGGTAACGTGTATTGTGCGACTAAATTTGCAGTTAAAGCTTTAACTCAATCAATCCGGGTTGACGTTTTAGATAAAAATATCAAAGTCACAACGGTTGATCCTGGAATGGTGCTTACCGAGTTCTCAAAAGTCAGATTTTCTGGAGATGAGAATAGAGCAAATAAAGTTTATGAAGGTGTTACTCCATTGTCTCCAAAAGATGTTGCTGAAGCAGTAATCTTCAGTGCATCCCGTCCTAAAAATGTAAATATAAATGAGATCATTGTGACACCATTGTGTCAAGCATCATCAACTCAAGTCCATAGAAAATCCAAGTGATCAAGATAAAAACAGACTAATATCCCCTGCACCTTCTCTAACTACTTCCGGCGTTTCACCGCTAAGATCCACGATGCTTGATGGTTTTCCGTTCAACGCTCCTTGTGAAAGCATGAGGTCCACTTGCGATTGAAAAATACTTTTTATCTCAGCAGGATCAAGTATCAGCTTACCTTTTCGATTCGTGGCACTTGTACTAATAATCGGATTTCCGAGTTCTGCCACAAGCTTTTGTGTCACAGTATGCTTAGGAATACGTATTCCTACTGTTTTCCTTTTGCTCCAAAGCTTTTTGGGAACTTGTTTAGCGGCAGGTAAAATAAATGTATAAGGACCGGGTAAAAGACGTTTCATTGTCCGATACGCATAATCAGAAACCCTTGCATACTTAGCAATATCTTTCAAATCAGAACACACAAAACTGAACAATTTTGTTATTCCATCATTCTTAATTGAAAAGATTCTTTCCAAAGCTTCTTTATTAAATATATCACAGCCAATTCCATAAACAGTATCGGTGGGATAAATTATAACTCCACCTTCGCTTAAAATTTTTACGGCTTTATTTATATATCTGAGCTGCGGATTTTCAGGGTGAAGTTCATAATATTCCATTTTTAGCTCCTATCTTCTTGTTAAAGTGGTCTTTGTTTTATTCTATGATGATAATAATTGCTCTACAATTAATTACAAAAAAGATTGATTAATTTCAATTAAAATCCAACAAAAAATTAAAAATTTACATTAATGCACTGGAATTATTTCTTCTTTTTCAGGAATTAATTGGTATATTTACACCTCAATTTTGAATATAAATTTATTGGAGAAATAATGGCAAGAGTATGTCAATTAACTGGGAAAAAAACTGCTTACGGCAATAATGTTTCGCATGCGCATAATAGAACTAAACGAAGATTTTTGCCTAACTTGCAAAAGAAACGTATCTGGGTTCAAGAATTAAATAGATTTGTAACTCTTCAGTTATCTACTGAAGCTATTAAAAATATTGCAAAGAACGGTACTTCAGATATCGCAAAACTTGTGAATTCTAAAAAAGTTCGAGCTCGGTAAGTAAACATCAAATTTAAAGCAAAAAAGGAAAGCCAAAGCTTTCCTTTTTTAATTTTAAAGGATTATAAAAAAATAACAATGATTTTATTGCAAAAACAACATCTTTATTGTTTGATGAAATTTTGGAGTCGTAAGTCTACAAAGATAAACACCGGAAGGTAGTCGAACTGGAGTAAATTCAACCGAATAATTGCCTGAGGGTTTACTTTCCAAAATAAGATTTTCTACAAGATTTCCAAGCATATCATAAACATCTAAGGAAATAAAAGCTTCCTCGGCTAGAGAAAAGTTGATTTTTGTTGAGGGATTGAAAGGATTGGGAAAATTTTGTAATATAAAAAATTCTTCGGGATGATTTATGTCTTCCCAAATAGAAACAACTTTATTTATTCTAAAAGTTGTATCGCTAACATCAAAAATTATAGGTAACGATTGATCGCTAATTCTAATTCTGCCTTGAGTTGTTGCGATACTAGGTACAATCCATGTATAAAGACCGCTACTTGAGTAATTCTCAGCAATTAGTTCGTAACTTGCCCCATTATTTATTGAGTATTCTAACTTAACGTTGAGTATTTCGTTACTCGTCCATATTATATCAATTGAGTTCCCCCCTTGTAGAACTTCTCCACCATTGGGATAAATAACTCTAATATTTTTTGATGAGACGATATTAAAATTACTATTGCTAATATCATAGTTGCTAAGATCGGCCTTATCGCTGATTCTTACTAGCCCTTGTGAAGATAATACATTTGGAACTTGCCACTCATAAATGCCTGTACTCAAAGTCGAATCAACTATTGAAATCCAATTAACTCCATTGTTTGTAGAATATTCAATTTTAACAGCAATAATACCAATACTTGACCACTCAATATTATAGATTGTTCCCGCTACAATATTCTCACCACCATTTGGTTTTATCACACCGATATTATTAGAATTATAATTGTATTTGAGAATTGTCCCCAATTCGCCAACTATATAACCAACGTTTGTTGTAGGGAACACGACTTTCTGTAAACTATAATTGACCGGAGATGATTGTTTCTGCCAAGTTACCCCAGAATTTGTTGTCTTTAGAATAACTCCATTGTACCCACAAACCCAACCCTCATTTTCATTAGTGAAACAAACGCCATGTAACCATGAATACAATGAGGATTCTAATTGTGAAGTCCAATTAATGCCACCATCATTTGTTTTTAAAATTACCGCAGTGTTAACATTGCCACCGACAGTCCATCCCTTGTTACTGTTCACGAAGAAAACATCATAAAGCCATTGTAATGTAGGCAAAAAATTGTACTGCCAATTTGTTCCTCCATTAGTGGTTCTTAACATAAAGCCATTGGTTCCAACTGCCCACCCATATTTTTCTCTAAAGTATAAATCAAGCAAAGAATAATTACTGTAACCGTTTTGAACATACCAATTTATTCCTCCATCAGTTGATTTAATCAAATAAACATAGCGGACCTGATTGGTAACATACGTACTCAGAGCAAAACCATCAGATTTATTTAAAAACCAAACTGAAGCAATATCATCATTACTGAACTGAGAGGACATCCAATTAGCACCACCATTTGTTGTCCTTAGTATAATTCCATTCGTTCCACCTATCCATCCTGTATACGAATCAATAAAACAAACAGATAGATAGTCATTTGTTGGCGCTGATTGGGGAATCCACGTATTTCCACCATTAGTAGTTTTGAGTATGGTTCCAGCATGACCCACTACCCAGCCTGTATCAATTGAAACAAATGAAATGTCTCTGAGAAAGGATGAAACACCGCTTTGAAGCTGGCGCCAATAATCTTGGCAAAATAACTGAACGGAATAAAGCATGAAAAGTAAAAGAGTTACTTTCATATGACCTCCTGCTAATCAGTATTAGGTTTTATTTTATGATTATCGCTAATTGCAAATAATTATTGATCGCACCCAAAACTTCAAATTTTATTTTATAAGCCGTCGTAAATTCTAAGAAAGCTTTAAACTCGTGAGTTGGTACCCCAAATTCATCAAAAATGATAATATCTTCTTGCTTTAATTTAGGATAAATAAAAGCCAATACAAAAAGCGTAGATGAGTACAAGTCCGCATCTAAATGAATTACTTTTTTTCTATCTAAAGTGTTGTTATTAAAAAAGTCAGGAAGAGAATTTTGAAATAATCCGCTAATAAATCGTACTCTTGTATCAGATATTCTGGGTGTATTTCCATCAGTATCATAATCTTTTTTCTTCATAACCCCAAAATCTTCTGGTAAGCCAGTGAAAACATCAAAACCAAAAAACCTGCAATTAGGATTTTTAATTTTCTCGACCCACCATCTAAATGATATCCCATCGGCAACTCCAAATTCAAAAAAATCGAAATTATCATTTTTAACAAAATTTTCAATAATATAAGCATGTAGCTTAAACCTGTCGTCATAATTAACATGATGGTTGTAAAAATCATTAAACACGAGTTTTTTATTTTCATTTATCCAATTGGATAACTTTGATAAATAGGAAAGGTTTAAAAGAAAATTTTCGAATGGTTGGATTAAAATATGTAACTTAAACTTAAAGAATATAGCTTTGATTTTTCTTATGAAGTATAATTTTAAGAGCATATTTTTTTTGCGAGATAATTAACACCTGATAGAATCTTCTTAACTCAATTATAACTACAATTATACAAAATCTTAGAATACAGAGTAGATATCTTAATTCACAGAGTAAAACAAGGTACTTTGGAGTACTTTAAATTTTTAATAAAGATTCTACTCTCTAACAACCCATACTTTAATCTTTGCACTTACTTTTGGATTAAGTTTAATGCTAACACCGTAAATGCCCAAAGACTTGATCTGTTCTTCAATTTCAATTTTTCTTTTATCAATTTCATAACCTTTTTCAGTTAAGGCATCGGCAATCATTTGATTTGTCACCGTTCCAAAAATTTTATCTTCTTCACCAACTTGAACTGGAATTGTCACAGAAACTTTTTCCAATTCGCCGGCAAGCTTTTCAGATTTAACAAATTCCTGCTGCTCTTTTTTAGCATGTACTTTCTTTTCTTCTTCAAGAGCAATTAAGTTCCCTTTTAATGCAGCATAGGCAATTTTTCTTGGAAGCAAAAAATTGTGGGCAAAACCAGGTTTAACTTCAACAACATCTCCGATCTTCCCAAGAGAATCATAATCTTTTCTTAATATTACTTTCATTCAGTCCTCCGGATAATTTATCTTGCGCTTTCAGAAACATATGGTAAAAGTGCCATATGTCTTGCGCGTTTTATTGCTAAGGCCAATTGTCTCTGATATTTTGAGGATGTTCCTGTGATTCTCTTAGGAATTATCTTACCTTGCTCAGAAACGAATTTTTGTAAAAGTTTAATATCTTTAAAATCAATGTACTTGATATTATTCTGAGTAAACCTGCATACTTTTTTTGTTTTAATTTCTTTTTTCATTCAATTACCGTTTAATTATTTAATGAGATTAGATTCTTCGTTAGATAAAAATTTATCGAAACTATCATTTTTAAAGCTGGGTGTATCCTCATCAGTAAAAACTTCGTGCTCGTCAACTTCAACAATATGACCATTATCTTCGTCAGCTTTTAACCTTTTGTTTAAAAATTGAATTCTGCGTGCTTTAATTTCTACAATACTTCTATTATGCCCGTCATCAGTTTTCCATGCGCGGCTTTGAAGCTCGCCATCAACTAAAACAGCTGAACCTTTTCTTAACCTTTCCCTGCAGCTTTCTGCCAATCTGTTCCAGGCAACAACTCCCACATAACAGACATCCTCCTGCCATTGGTTTGAACTATCCCTGTATTTTCTGTTTGATGCAATTGTGAAATTTGCTACAGGTGTGCTGTTGGTGGTTTGCCTGAAAATGGGATCTTTTGTTAGGTTTCCGGCAACTATTACGTAGTTAATTTCTGGCATTCGCAAGTCAGCCATTTTGTTTTCCTCCATGCTTAATCACAAATTTTATTGATATCAATTAGTTATTCATCCTCTGGTTCGGACAATTTAATGGGCGGTTCAATATCTTCAACTATTGCGTCAATTTGCTGGATTGGAACAGCTTTATTTTTTTCGATTTGTTCCAATGCAATTTCATCTAGCTTAATGTTAATAAATCTAAGAATATGATCATCGAGAGTGTAAAACCTTTCTAGTCTGGAAATTATTGTGGTAGGGGCGTCAAATCTAAAAATAGCATAATATCCAATTTTGCTTTTATTAACCATGTAAGCTAAACGTTTCCTTCCCCAATTTTCAATTTCCCTTATCTCACCACCGTTAGCAGTAATCGTTTCTTTTATTTTAGATATTATACCCTCAATTTGAGGATCATCAAGAGATGCGTTAATTAAAACGGTACTCTCGTAGGTTTGTTGTCTCATTCTATTTCCCTTCGGATAATATAGCCCTCTCTAATGGAGAAGGCAGGGTTAAACATATAAAATTATTTCTATTCAAATTTATTTAATTAAAGGTGCAATTACAAGCGAAACGACAGCCATTAATTTAAGAAGTATGTTCAATGATGGTCCCGATGTATCCTTAAATGGATCACCGACAGTATCACCGACGACAGCTGCTTTATGAGCATCTGAGCCCTTATAATATTTTTGACCGTTTATGTCAATACCTTCTTCAAACATTTTTTTTGCGTTATCCCATGCACCTCCAGCATTTGCCTGGAAAATAGCCATAAGAACACCCGTAACGGTAACTCCGGCAATGAGACCACCGAGCATTTCTTTTCCACCTAAGAAACCAGTTACAACAGGTACAATTACAGCCATTAGTCCTGGAACAACCATTTGCTTAATTGCAGATTTAGTGGATATTTCAACACACTTACCGTATTCGGCTTTACCGTCTGCCTCGTGAAAAATCTTTTGATCCTCAGCACTCCAATCTTTTAATTCTTTTCCTTGATTTTTTCTCATCATGTCAAGTGCTGCTTTAAGTGCAGGTATAGTATTAAACTGTCTTCTGACTTCTTCAATCATAGACATTGCAGCACGCCCGACAGACTGCATTGCCATAGACGAAAATAAAAAGGGAATCATCGAACCTATGAGTAAACCTGCCATCACAACCGCTTTTGAAATATCTATGGATTTGAGATGTGCCGATACCATAAAAGCTCCAAACAAAGCTAACGCAGTAAGTGCTGCTGAACCAATTGCAAATCCTTTGCCTATTGCGGCGGTTGTATTTCCAACTGCATCTAATTTGTCAGTTCTCGATCGCACTTCTTTTGGTAATTCGGACATTTCTGCAATACCGCCTGCATTATCTGAAATAGGACCATACGCATCTACTGCTAATTGAATTCCTAAAATAGAAAGCATCCCAACTGCTGCTATTGCAATTCCATACAAACCGCCAAAATAAAAAGATAATATTATTGCCGATGCAAGAACAATAATTGGCAGAGCTGTTGACTTCATTCCAACACTTAAGCCAGAAATAATATTAGTTGCTGCTCCAGTTAAAGACTGACGTACAATGCTTAATACCGGGGCTTTACCGCTCCCTGTATAATATTCTGTAATCATTCCAATTAATGCACCAGCAGCTATTCCAATCACAGTAGCAAAGTAAATATTTGTTGAGGTATAATAATTTCCTTCCCCGCTAAAATCATAAAGTGGATCTTTATATAACCAAGATTCGGGTAGTAACCATTTGATAATAAACCATGAGGCAATCATCATCAATATACCGGCAACAATATTCCCGAGGTTTAGTGCCTTCTGGGGATCACCGCCTTCTTTCACTCGAACGAAGAAAGTACCTATGATTGACATTATAATACCAACGCCTGCAATCATTAAAGGCAGAAGAACAGCTCCTAAGCCAGCTGTTGTCTCTTGAAAAGCTGGAATCATAAAAAATGATGCACCAAGAACCATCGTACCGACAATTGATCCAACATATGATTCAAATAAGTCAGCTCCCATACCAGCAACGTCACCAACGTTATCGCCAACATTATCTGCAATTGTAGCGGGATTAAGCGGGTGATCTTCCGGAATACCTGCTTCAATTTTGCCTACGAGGTCAGCACCCACATCTGCAGCTTTGGTATAAATTCCACCTCCAACTCTTGCAAATAATGCAATAGATGAAGCACCAAAAGAAAATCCTGTTATAACAATAATGATTTTGTCAACTCCTGATTGAGTATCCATTCCATACATTGAACTGTATATTAGGAATAAAGTACCAAGACCTATAACACCTAATCCAACAACACCCATTCCCATAACAGATCCACCGGTAAAAGCAATTTTCAATGCTTTGTCAAGACCTGTCCGTGCAGCATTTGTAGTTCGTACATTAGCTTTGGTTGCTACCCTCATACCAATAAAACCGGCAAGTGCGGAACAAAATGCACCGACTACAAATGAAAGACCAACTAGTGGAGAAGAATTTTCGTCAGTTGAACCACCATATGCAAGAAGCAATGCAACAAATAAAACAAACACAGCAAGAACTTTGTACTCCGCTTTTAAAAACGCCATTGCACCTTCAGCAATATGCTGCGCAATTTTTTGCATTTTTTCTGTGCCCGGATCCTGTTTTTTAATCCAAGATGTTTTCCAGAATGTATAAATAAGCGCAATTATTCCGAATAAAGGAATAATCTGAAAACTTAAGTCCATATTTCTCTCCAATATTGCATTTATGAATTGATATCTGAATTGTTATTTGGCTTAGTTAATTTACTGTTTACATCCAATAATTGTTTTTTACCGCCGCAGATGAATGCTTCGGTTAACTTTAAGCAATTTTCGAACACATCTTTCATCAACTTTAGGTCATCATTACTGAAATCGGAAAGCACATAATCAGCGATATTATCTTGTGAAAATTCATTGCCTCCAACTCCTATTCTTAATCGTAAAAAATCTTCAGAAGCAAGATGATAGATTATCGAGCTGACTCCCTTATGCCCGCCATCACCACCGGTTAACTTAACCCGGAAAGCCCCGCTTGTTAAATAAACATCATCATGAATAACAAGCAGATCATCAATGGTTGCATTATAATTTGAAATAGCTTGCACTGAAGAAAAGCCGCTGTTATTTACATAGTTAGATGGCTTAATTAAACTAAAATGATTTTCACCAATTTTATGTTCAGCCAGGTAAAAATCATTTGGGGAGGGATTAAACGAAATGGCGTATTTATTTGCAAGGAAATCTAAAAACATGAATCCAACATTGTGTCTATTGTTTCGATACCGCTCACCCTCATTACCAATGCCCAAAATCAATCGCACTAAAAAAATTATTCTTTTTCTTCTTCTTCGTCAGTTTTACCCTTACCTATAACTTCGGGTTCGGCAGGTGCTTCAGCTGCAACTTCAGCAGCAACAGGTTCTTTCTCAACCTTCGGATGTACAACTGCAACAATTACCGTTTCGGGCGGGGTTAGTATTGTAACGTTTTCAAATGACAGTTCAGATGGATGGATTGATTCGCCTAATTTTAAATTCGTTATATCAATTGTAAGAAATTGGGGAATATCATTTGGATAACATTCAATTTCCAACTTGTGTAAAACTTGTTGGACAATTCCACCTTCTTTAATTCCAATTGCAGTTCCTTTGTACTGTATCGGAACTTCTAATTGAAACATCTCGCCTTCTATTAACCCAAGCAAATCGAAATGAACAATTGATTCAGTGACCGGATCGAATTGCACATCTTTTACAACACAATCATATTGCTTATCATTCTCCACATCAAGCGAAATTAGATGGGTTTTAGATGTAAATATAAATGGCCGGATCGCTTTTTCTGAAACCTCAATTGGAATTGGTTTATTCACTCTGGAATAAAATATTCCTGGAACCCTTCCACTGCTGCGAATTTTACTTCTTGCGGATTTACTTATTTCAGTTCTGATATTTACTTTTAGAGATTGTTTTTCCATTATTGCTCCAATATTAAAAATTAACCTTTATCTACATCAAACAATGAACTAATTGATTCATTATCATGAGTTCTTATAATTGCTTCTGCTAAAATTTCAGCAGCCGAAACTACAGAAATCTTTTCTAAATTATCACTATGCTTAAACTTTATTGAATCTGAAACTAACAGCTTTGTTATTTGCGAATTACGAATTCTTTCTAAAGCTGGACCGGAAAACAAAGGATGAGTAACAGCTCCATAAATATTTTTTGCCCCTTCTTTCTTTAGGGCATCAATTGCACTCACAAAAGTTCCTGCTGTATCAATTAAGTCATCCACAATTAAAACATCCTTATCTTGTACACTTCCAATAATGTGAACGACCTCTGCAAGATTTTGTTTTGGTCTTCTTTTATCAATAACAACTAAACTTGCGTTAAGACGTTTTGCATAAGACCTTGCTATTTTGATCCCGCCGACATCCGGTGATACAACAACTAAATTATCTTTGATATCATTGAAAAGACCACTAAAAATTGATGAGCCGTATAAGTGATCAAAGGGAATATCAAAAAAACCTTGAATTTGTGCGGCGTGCAAATCCATCGTTATTACTCTATCTGCACCAGCAATGGTTATTAAATTGGCAACGAGTTTAGCAGTTATAGAAACTCTTGGTTGATCTTTTCTATCTTGCCTCGAATAACCAAAATAAGGAATAACCGCTGTTATTCTGTTTGCCGAAGCTCTTTTTGCTGCATCAACCATAATCAATAACTCAAGCAGATTTTCAGCAGGCGGATTGGTTGATTGAATTATGAAAATATCCGAACCCCGAATATTTTCAAGGTACTTAACCCAAATTTCTCCATCGCTGAATCGCTTTAACTCAATTAAACCTAATGGTTTATTGAGCTTGGCTGCAATTTTTTCAGCAAGCGGCAAATTAGAACTTCCTGAAAAAATTTTAAAGTCTTCAGTAACCATTTTTAGCTGATTTGCTTTTACTTTTACAGAAAAGAGTCACAAATATATGTATTTCACCCTGGTATGTCAATAAAATGAACTGTTAAATATTGTTGGAAAATTTACTTAAAACTAATCTTTTTTCTTTCTGAAGAGGAAAATAATCACTACTAAAAGGACCAGACCGGAGAGAATATAAATCCAATAAGGAGTTTGTTTCAGTTTAAATGGTTTGAAAGAAACCAAAATAGTTTTACCGCTGCCAATATCATCCAAAGTATAATTCCAAATCAATGTCCGTCCCTCATTGTCCTGAGCGTTGTGAGTAATTATCTCCCCGCCAAAAGTATATTTATACTGGATTTTAAAATCGCTTCTATTAACACCGAATCCTGTAGCAATTGGCGGAATAAATTGGGAAAACGTTTTCTGTCCGGCTGCTCCATCCTTAAGTGAGAATTTATATTCTTTGAATGATTTATGGTTGTTTAGTGAATCAATGTTTGGAAATGTTATTTCTATTATAGCATGCAGTGTATTGTCTGTTGTATCTGTATAAACCTCGATATCATCAATGGTATTGTAAGGAGACTGAAAAGCGCTTTGTAGTGAATCTGAATTAAACAATCCAATTTTTTCAGCAATTACAGAATTTTCATTTCCAAGAGCTTTCATCCAGTAGCTTATTTTCATTACTCCGGAGCCATCTGCATATAAATTTACATCCTGTATATAATTTAGACAACTAATGTTGATGATAGGAATTAATATTAGAAAAAAATTTTTTATTCTGGTTAAACTATTCATTTGGATATTTTTTGAAGGATTTGTTGAGTAATAAAATTTTCACTTGAACAATTTATAGAATTATTTACTTTTTTTCATTAAGTTTTACACGAAAATTTTAGGAAGAAAAAATGCCAACATATCAGTACAGGTGTTTAGTTTGCGGTCACGATTTTGAAATGTTTCAAAAGATGAAAGATGAACCAATTAAAGCATGCCCCAAATGCAAAGGTGAAGTAAAAAGATTACTCGGTGCAGGTGCAGGTACAATCTTTAAAGGAAGCGGTTTTTATCACACCGATTATAAGAATGCAAAATTTGAAAGTAAATCTTCAAAACCCAAACCATCAGATTCAAAAGAGACTAAATAGTTGAACCAGTTTTCTGCATTCGATAAGGAAACTTTGAATCTGGTCCATCTTATCAATAGTTAAAAATCAGCACCCAGCGACAAATAAAATTTTGGTTTTGTAAATCCATCAACATTGTAAGCCCAAGCTACGTCAAATCTGAGGAGGAAATAAAGGAAATAGACTCTTGCTCCCACACCCGTTCCGAGCAGCAAATCTTTTGTTACAACATTGTTATTTGCGTTGCGCTCGAAAAGTTTTAGGTCTTTGTTTTCTGTCCATGCAGCACCCGCATCAATAAAAGCCACACCTAAGATATTTCTGAAAAGAATTGGTAAAGCACCTGTTACTAAATATCTAATCAAAGGAAATCTAAATTCCATATTTACCAATGAATATCTTGTTCCAATTTTTTCGGCATAGTCAAAGCCTCTTAGAGGTAACGCTGCAGTAAGAAATGCAAAATCAGAAGCAGATTCTAATGGAATATCTGTCGTTGCGAATGAACGATTTATCCAGTTTTCAATTCCGCCAATAAAAAATCTTTGTGGATTATTACCGCCAGAATATCCACCCGAATATCGAAACACAAATGAGTAGTCAGTCCAAAATCTAAAATATTTTCTGTAATCTCCGAGAATTGAATAGAAGCTTAATCGTTTATCGGATAATCCAGGGTTGCCATAAATATCAAAACGGTAACGAGTACCATCAATCGGTGAAGTATATCCCCACAAAACATTATCGTGAACAAATCCTAAAGATGGAATCAAATAAGAAACCTTATCCGTTTTTTCGGCAGGATTATCTAAATTTTCCTGGGAAATATTTAACCAGCTCAACCCTGCATCAAATCTGTAAAAACGGTTGAGCGGATAGCTGAGTGAACCTACTGCTCCAAAATTTCTGAATCTGACAAGATCATAATTAAGCCCTCTTGTAAGTAAGACAAATCTAGCAGTATGAAACGCTTCGATACCGTAGTCAATTCTTTCAGGTAAATAATAATATGCTAATCCGTAATCACTGTTCTTCAAATCAATTTGAAGACTGGTAACTCCAATCAAACGATGATTTCCCAAAACATCACTAAATGAAATAACGGTTGTTCCCTGTAATCCATAAAGCGAACTGTACCCAGCATTAGCATAAATTATATCCGGCGAGAAAGTAATTTTATATTTATTCACTTTGTAGTTGCCTTGCTTATCAAGGTTATTGGCAAGATTGAATTTCGAATTTTCAATCTTACTTGTATCTTTTGGTAAGTTGAAATCCGTTCCAAAAACATAATTGCTAAAATCTATTTCAACAGAATCGCCGTACACTTTATTTGTATCAACAATATTACCAATATAAATATCTACAGAATCACTTAACGATTTTTGATCTGCAAATGAACTATCCGATTTAATAAATAAATCCGCCACATTGTTATTCATTAAGCTCGAGATATAAAGAGTCGGTTCAAGTTTTGACTCTTCAAGTTTCAGTTCAAACGGATTGTTCAATAAGAAAATATTGAAGGACGATTGGTATAAAGAGGAAAAGCTGAGTTTTTTACCATCTTTAGAAGCAGATAATTGATATAAACCGTTTAGTGAATTAGTAATAGGCATAATATCATTAGAGTTTTCTTCACCATGAACTTCAGAATTTATCCCATCAAGTTTCATCGTATAAATGTTATTTATTCCATTCAAATCTGACACAAATAGTAATTCTTTGCCATCAGGACTGATAATTGGAGATATTTCATCACTATAAGGAAGGGATGTGATGCGTTCGATTTTTTTGTTATCAAGATTGAAAGCATAAATATCCAACTGATTATAATTATGACGATAAATCTTAAAACTGTCCGGTAAAAATTCTTTAGAAATAATATCAGTTCTGTCTGAAGAGAAAAATACTTTGCTGCAGTCGGAAGACCATGCAGGATCGCTGTCGCTAAAAATATCATCAGTCAAGTTATCAAGCTGCTTAGTTTGCAAATTGTAGAGATAAATATCTGATTGCTTGGATGTGTGACCAACAAAAGCTAATTTATTTCCATCAGGAGACCATGTTACACTTTTAACTCCTTCTAAGTAAAGCGGAATAGTTTCTCTATCCTCCGATTCAACATCAATCAAATAAACAACATCATATCCACCACTTTTTGCACCAAGCGCAATTTGCTTACCATCCGGCGACCAGCTCAAGCTCGGTGTTAAAATATTCAACTCTTCAAAATCTGCAGTTCTATTTCCCTCAACAAGTTTCTTAATTATTTTTCCATCAATTGCATTCATTACATAAACATCGAAATAATAATCCCTGTTGGATAGAAAAGCAATCTTATCACCTTGCGGGGAGATAGCTGGACTTGTGTTGTAAGAACCGCCTTCCTTTTTTGTATCGGTAAGTCTTTTTGCAAACTCATCTGGATCCTTTCTTTTTGCTACATCGGGCCAATAGATTTTTTTAATCTCTTTTCTCCACCGCTCGTTAAGTTCTTCGATTGAGAGTCCGATTGCTTCCTTAAAACCCGCATCAACATTTCCTGTATTTCTTATTTTGCTAATAAGTTCTCCAATTTTTTCCTTCCCATACTTTCTTTCAATATAATAGAAAACGGACTGACCGCCCCGGTATGCAAAATATCCATCCAACCGTAGAATATCCGGTAAGTATTCATTAATTGCTGCATCACGTATGAACATATCGGTATCAACATCCCAGCCCAACGCTTGATACTCCGCCATACCTTCGCTGAACCAAATTGGAATGTTAATAGAAATATTATTGGAAATAATGTTTTGTAAAGAGCCGCCGTAAAACATATCATTCATTACCGCATGAACAAGTTCATGATGAATGAGGTGTCGAAATTTTTTATAAGAACCCATAAATTGAATTACTACACGATTCTTAAAAAGTTCAGTGAAACCCTCAATGCCTTCGCTTAAATATTGATCAATTACATTTGTTTCTTGAAAATCGTTCTGGGAGTTATAAACTATAAAAGTTATTCGATTATTTATTTTGTATTTAAAGCTTTGTTGAATTGAAGCCAGAGCATTCTCAGCCGCTTTTGAAGTAAACTCTGCGAGTGTTTCACCATGCTGGTTGAAATAAATATCAAAATGATCGGTTTGAATGTAAAACCAATCAAAATCCTTGTATTGAACTTTATTCTTTCCAAACTGCCCTAAAATTATTGAGGGCAGAAAAAATAAAAGTAAAACTGTTTTTGCAGTGAATAGTTTCATCGCTTTATCCATTTATTGTTCAGTTATTATAAAATCTAATTCGGATTTCTCCTGATCAACCCGGATGAGTTTAACCCATACCTTGTCGCCAAGCCGATATTGTTTTTTTGTTCTTCTCCCAATTAAAGAATATTTTTTCTCATCGTAAACGTAAAAATCTCCCTCCAAATCTCGAACCCTTATAAGTCCTTCAGCCAATATATCAAGTATTTTAACAAACAAACCGAAGTGAGTCACCCCTGAAATTATTGCATGGAAAGATTCACCAATGTGATTTTCGAGGTACTCAATCTGCTTCATTTTAATTGAAAATCTTTCGGCATCAATTGCACTTCTTTCTGTTACTGAGATATGATTGGAGATTTCTTCCAATTTAGCAGGAGTGTAAATGCTCTTATTGTCTCCTTCCAAACTATGAAAAAGAATTCTGTGCACTATCAAATCGGAGTATCTTCGAATAGGTGAAGTAAAATGCGTGTAGTGCTTAAACCCAAGTCCATAATGTCCAATATTTTTTGTAGAATAAGCCGCTTTTGCCATTGAGCGTATTGCTAACTCATTAATCAATGCCTCTTCTTCAGTTCCTTTAATTTGAAGCATAAGGGAGTTAAACTGCTTAGTATTCTTAGATGAACTCGGGTCAAAAGAAAAACCAAGCGACTTTACAAATTTTGAAAACTCAATAATTTTTTGAGCATCCGGAAGATCATGTATTCGGTATACAAACGGTTTGTCAGATTTGTTCTTTGAAGTTGAAATATGAGTTGCACAAATTTTATTGGCAAGAAGCATAAATTCCTCAACAAGCATATTGCTTTCCCTAGCGTCTTTCCGATGAATTGCGATGGGCTTGTTATGCTCATCTATATCAAATCTGATTTCCGGAGTTGAAAATTCAATTCCGCCTTCACGAAATCTTTTCTTTCTCAATGTCTTTGCAATTTCATTAAGAAGCATTACTTCCCTTTTAAAATCACCTTTGCCTTTTTCGATTATCTCCTGCACTTCATCATAAGTAAATCTGCGCTTGCTGTTAATAACTGTTTTTTTAATTTGACAATTCTCAACTTTTCCGCGGCTGGTAATTTCAACAATTACCGAATAAGTCATTCTATCTTTATTGGGAACCAAAGAACAAATGTTGTTAGATAATTTTTCGGGAAGCATTGGAATAACTCCGCCGACAAGATAAACGCTATTACCGCGCTGCAATGCTTCTTTGTCAAGGTTTGAGTTGATTGACACATAATGTGAAACATCTGCGATATGAATTCCTATTTGATAATTTCCATTATCCAAAGTTTCGATGGATAAGGCATCATCAAAATCCTTTGCATCAACGGGATCTATTGTAAAAACATTTTTATTTCTGAAATCAATCCGATTATTCAAATCCTCTTGTGAAAATTTATCGTTTATGTTTTCAGCTTCCTCTAAAGTCTTAGGAGAAAATTTTAATGGTAAATTGAACTCGTGAGCGATCGAGGATATTTCAGCATCTTTAGTTCCGGATTTCCCAATAACCTCAATTATTTCACCTTCGGGATTTAGAACAGATGTGTCCCAAAATAAATTTCCAACAATAACTTTATCGCCGACCTTTGCACCCTTTAAATTTTCTTTATCAACATAAATATCGCGATGGATTTCGGGTTCATCAGGTTTTATAAAAAATGCAATATTGGATCGTTTAAGTGTTCCAACTATATTTTTTCTTTTTCGTGAAATAACCTCGACAATTTGCCCTTCGATATTTTTACCCTTGCTTTTTGCAAAAAGAGCAACATGAACAGTGTCTCCGCTGAACGCTGTTGAAAGATTTCGAGATGCAATGAAAATATCTCCAAGTTTGTTATCTTTTGGAATCACAAATCCAAATCCGCCAGGACTTATTTGCAATACGCCTATAATTTTTCCTGTGGAAGGATGTTGATTCAATTTATATCTCTTGCCATTTCTAGTCAAAAAATTCTCTTCATAAAGCTGATGCAAGAAATGTTTAAGTGAAGTTATTTCTTCATCCGAAGTGATCTTAATCCGCTTGGCTACTTCCTTAGTTTTAAATGAAGAACCTGAATTTTTTTTAAAGAACGATATGATTTTCTTTTTCATTAAAACTCAAACCTATATTTTAGACCCATTTCATTGATCATTTCGTTTATATACTTTGCTTCGCTAAGTGCTTCCTTTCTTTCAATTCGCATGAAAAAACTTCTGGTGATTGGATATTCGATCTTCACATTTGCAAGTCCAAGATCTTGAAAGACTGCTGTTGATCCACCAATTGAGTAACGGAATTTGCCTGCCCTTCCAGCTAAAATAAATTTTGTGTCTGTACCGGATTGTCTTAACTCCAAACTTTTTACATAATCACCAAGCTGACGATTAAGAAATCCGCCAACAATTGAACCAGCGAAGCTTGCAGCATAAGATGAGACCATGCTTCTTTCTTGTTGTGTAACATTATCATTAAACTTATTAAGAAGCATGAACATCACAGCGTCAGACGCATCTTTTGTTGGATCAGAAACGTTATTCTCAATATTTGCTGCCCCAATGTAAACTGTAAGTATTTCTGATTGCTGAGCAAGATTCTTATCCAATTCTTTGAGAGAACCTTTAATTTTCATTTTAACAGCAACTTCAACTTCATCACTGCCGCCTTGATCTCCTTCTCCATTTGAAGAAGTCTCAATAGGATAATAATAACTTTTGTAAGTCGCAGTTATATCTAAATAAGGATTGCTCAACTCACTTTCAAACCTGATTTTACCATCAGCATTTAAGGTTTTTATGAATTCTAATGTTGAACCTTCAAGAAGCTGGAGTTCACCTTGTGCCACTGGTTTGCCGTCAATGCTTTCATACTGAAAATTGCCGCGTAAAACTGCTACTAAGTTTTGACTAAATTCTCTTGAGAGAATAAATGTTAGAGTCGCTTCATCTTCAACTTTAACATCTATGCTGTAATCAAACTTACTTGGCTTTGTTACTTGTTGAACTTCTTCTTCATTTCTTAACTTAGATAGATTCAGCAGTGCCTCAAAATCCATTACCTTGGAATTTTTAGTGACTGTATCCTCAACAAATTTGTAAATAAAATTTTCCGAAGTGCTTGTGTAAAAGCTTTGCGCTTGTGAATAAGTGAGATTAGCAACATCAATATTGATTGGAGCTTTAAGCTTTGCACCGTTCTTATCAAACATGAGTTCAAAATTTCCGTTAGTTGAAATAACCAAATCGCCAAACAAATTTGGACTAACATACTTCGATTCATCGCTTAAAACCTTAAGACTTCCATTAAAAACAAATTGCGAGGAAACCATATTTAGATTTTCAAGTTCAGCTGTTCCTCCACCAGTTATTTTTCCACCGGATTTTGTGTCCGCCGAGTTTGCAAGTAAAAGACTGTCAACTGATAAATAATCTTTACTAACGCTTAACTTTAAACCTGCGTAATATTCAAGATTATTGTATTTGAGTAAAAATGATGCATCATCGAGCGTAAGGTAACCGTCAGGATATGGTTCTTGAATTGTACCAATGACTCTTAGATTGCTGTTAAGCTTTCCTGTAAATTTATTAATACCGGGAAATAATTCTCCAAATGGGGTAAGATCAAGATTATTTGATGTAAGACTAATATCAATCTCTTCATCATCTATAATTCTCTTTCCAGAATCAGCAAAGGAAAGATTGATAGGAATATTTCCAAGTAACGTTAATGCCGGTACAGCAGATCCGCTGTATGAATCGAAATATTTTATATCAGATGAGAAATTTTTATTCGCATAGTTAAAATTACTTATCAAATTACCGAATACTTTTTCTTTGTACTTTAGACTATCACCATTTAGCGCAATTGTGATTATAGGACTTGCATAATTACCGTTAACAACAGCATCGAGGTTAAGGTTTATGTCTAATAGACTTAATCCACTTGCAGCAGTAAAGCTTTGAAAAATATCTTTACCACGTAAGCTGCTTATCTTCAAATTCAATTTTTGATTTTCATTCTCAGATAGAAAACCATTAACTGAAATTTCCCCATTTGAATGAAATAATTTAAAATTGTTGAAATCAATTCTATTTTCAGTGAAAGAAAATTTCAAATTTTCTTTGTTCTTAATGTCGAATCCTTTATAAACAACATCAAGGTTGTCTAAATCAACATTAACACTTGCACCTGTTAAATCTGCAAAACCCTTAATCTTAGCAGATGCAAAATTCTCAAGCTTAGATGCAATATTTATATCAGCAATATTATCTCTCATATTCAGCTCAATCAAAACATTGTTCAAATCAGTACCGGCAAAAACGCGATTTGTTTTAGCTTTGAAGTCAAGCGCGATATCTTCGGTTGATTTTACCACAAAGCTATTTGCAAAATCCAGACCTAAATTCATTTTTGAGATAAAATATACATCTGTGCTTCCCCAATACTTAACATAATTTAAGCTGGAGTTTAAAGTCACAAAAATGCTGTCATCATCATAGGTAAAATTTCCAGTTACGTCACCATCAATTTCCAACTTTTTGTCATTGAGAAAAGGAGTAATAATTCCGAAGTCCTTAAGATCAACCAAATAAACTATTGAAACTCTTTCATCTATTTTAGGATTTCTGACGGAACTAACTTTCTTTATTTGTTCTGGTTCAACTAAGTATTTGTCCAATTTAGATGAAGGGATGACTTCTGCAATCTTCTTCATGAATGCATTGGTCAGCAGAGATGTTTCTTTACTTATAACAGAAATTGCATCGGGAAGTGAAAACTGACCTTTAAGAGTAATATCGGCAATATCCGAAATAAAGTTTATCACTCTCTCATCATTATTATCGGTAAAAATATCAGTGATGGTTCTTATGCTGTCTAAAAGAACTCCATTAATGGTTGATGGTGAAAGATCAAGTGTTAGATACATATTCATCTTATCAATATCAAAATTTTCACCTTCAGTTTTAAACTTGAAATTCAAATCAGTTAGTGTTGTAGTATCATTCATAATCTTTCCAATATCAAGATTTTGAACGCTGCCAATTGCTTTGTAACCTAAATTTTCTTGCAAGAAATTTAATGAGCCAATAATTTCAGATTTAGCTTTGTCTGAAACCGTGAAAAGTGAATAATCAATTATTCCATCTTGTGCTTGAGCTGTGAGGGAAAGAGAATCAAGCTTAATTCCTTCAACAGTTGAACCGTCAGCAACAAGCACAATGTTCGTATTCATCTCGTTCGGAGAAAATCCTCTGCCGATAAATTTTCCTTTTAGATTTAAGTTGGACGTAATATTGGCAATCGGTGATAAATTGAATTTTTCTGCAACAAGGGTAATATCGTACTCAGCAATGGTTTTTTCTAAATCCATTTTAACATCTGATGAAATCTTTCCTTCTTTAGTCGAAAGTAATAGTTTTGATTTGAAGTTTAATGGACGACCATCAAATGTTAGAGTATCAATTTTCACGACGCCTAAATTTACAAAGGTTGGAATTCCAAATTTCGGTAGCAGCTTATCAATATCCGCTTGATTGATATGGGAATCCTTGAATTCTGCTGAGATAGTCAGTTCGTCTATATTATCAATATTTCGAACAACAGCTTTGGTTTCGAGATGAGTATTCTCATAATCAATTACAATTTTATTCACATTCATCTCAATTAAGTTACCCGATGCATTGAGCTGAAGCCCGGCAACTCCTTTCAAAATATCGAGATTAGGTACAAATGAAGATATGTCATCAAAATTAAATTTGCTGCTTTTCAAAGAAATATTCATAACAGAATATTTTAAGTTCTCCGTCATGGTCGAATCGAAAATATTCAAACCATCAACTTTAGCATTTAAACTTATATCAGAATTTGTTGTACTGATCAATACATTATTGGCTAATATTTCTTTTGGACTTACACCAAATTCACCGGAAATTGATTTAAGATTAAATCCTGTAAGATTAGGACTAAAGGAAAGATAATCTATTTTAGTTTCGTAAGTGTTGTTCTTAATATCTGCAAATGCTTTAAGTGATAAGAATATATCATTTACTCTAAAGTCATCCATATTTAGTGAAGGATAAAACTCTGAGCTGCCAACTTTGTCAAAATTCTGTAAAGAGAAATCCACATTCGTCAGTTTGAAATCAGAAACTTCAATTCTGAATGGGAATGAACTTTTGGCTGTATCCTCTTCTTCCTCAGAAGGAGGGAACAATTTTGTAATGTTAAGCTCTCCAGAGCTGTCCTTCACAAAAGCAATTCGCGTATCTTTTATCTCAACTTTTCTGACATAAATTTTTTTGAGAAAAATTTTTAATGGACTCGTTCGCAGTTCAATCATTCCGGCATTAAGCAGCGTATCTTTCTCCATTGTAACGATTGTATTTCGCAAAATCAAAGAACTAAAAATCGTACCCTCAATTTTTCCGATAGATATTTTTCCATTTAGATTTTCGTTGGCAAGTTCAACAACATAATCACGCAGCCAATTTCGAAATGTAGATGTTTGACTGAAGCCAAAAAATAAAACGAACAGCACAAAAATCACCAAACCAATGTATAAAAAGACATTGACGATTCTCTGAAGCAGAGTTCGTTTTCTTTTAGGTTTTTGTTCTGTTGGAGTTACTTCAGTGTCTGACAATTTATTCTAACGAATAGACATTATTTTTTGGTAAACGTTTGCTTAAGGATATAGATTTTATTCGATTAAAAAAATATCGAAACAAGCTAACTGCAGTATTTGTTTCTTATTGTTTCAATAATCTTCGATGTTGATTGATTATTTACAAATTCAATTGTTTTTACAACACCGCCATGTTTTTCGACAGTTTCCCGACCAACAATTTTATCAATTGACCAATCAGCACCTTTAATTAAAATATCTGGAATTAGCTCATCAATAATTTTTGCGGGAGTATCTTCATCAAAGAATGTAACAAAGTCAACCGACTTTAAGTTCGATATGATAAATGCTCTTTCATCCTGGTTGAGAATTGGGCGTTTAGCACCTTTAATTCTTCTAACTGAATCGTCCGTGTTCATGCCAACTATTAAAATATCACCAAGAGCTTTTGCTTTAGTGAGATAATCAACATGACCGGCATGGATAAGGTCGAACACTCCGTTAGTAAAAACAACTTTCTTATTTTGCTCTTTGAATTTCTCTCGTAAAGATTTTATTTCAGATAAAGATTTAACTCCATTCATTTGTGATCTTCACTAACAGTATTAAACAAACGATCAATTTCAATAGGAACAATTCCAACTTCACCGCAGACAATGCCCGCCGCATAATTTGCGAGATAACATGCTTCCAGAATGTTTGCGTTTGCAGCAAGAGCCATTGTTAAGGTTGATATTACAGTATCCCCTGCCCCGGAAACATCTGCAACTTTGATTGCTTTTGTAGGCATTCGATTTTCCGGTTTGTGTTCTTCAAAAATTGCTATTCCCTCCTCGCCAAGTGTCAAAAGAACATTTTTAGCTCTTAATCTTTCAAGAATTGTTTTACCTGCAAAAGAAATATCAGAGCTTGTTTTTATTTTCATTCCCAAAACTTCTTCTGCCTCTTTACGATTTGGTTTGAACACATCAACATTTTTATAATTAAAAAAGTTGTTGAATTTGGGATCAACGGTAATCAGAACATCGTTTTTATTTGCAAGATGAGCAATCTTCTCTATGAGTTCTGGAGTTAAAACACCTTTATTATAATCCTGAAGAATAATTCCATCTAATTTTTTAAGATGGGATTCGAGATATGAAAATATTTTCTTTCGCATTTCCTCATTTACATAATCTTTGCTTTCCTTATCAATTCTAACAACATGCTGATTGTGTGCAATCACTCTTGTCTTTGCTGTTGTTGGTCTTGTATCATCAATAATAATTCCATCAGCGTACATTTGGTTTTCTTTGAGGAGTGATGTAAAAATTTTTCCGTCATTATCGTTGCCGATAACTCCGATTGGAAATGGAATTCCGCCAAGTTTTAATACATTTAAAGCAACGTTTGCGGCACCGCCAAATCTGAAAAATTCATTACCTATTTCTACAACAGGGACAGGTGCTTCAGGAGAAATTCTTTTAACATCGCCCCAGAAGTAACAATCGAGCATCATATCGCCAATGACAGCAATTTTCTTTCCGGTGAAATTATTTTTTAGTTCATCTATACGATGAGTCGAGAGATTAACCATTATTTTCCTTATTCATTAAATATTGCAGCTAAAAATAATGATAATAATCAAGTGGTGAAAGGAGGAAGTGCAGCAAGACAGCGGGCAGAGATTAAGGTTAATATAAAGATTAGGATGAAGATTAAGAATTCACCAAGTTTTAGAATAGCTCAACAGAACTTCATAATTCGATATTCCTTTTTCATCATTCATTAAATATCGAACATCGAATTATGAAGTAAGCGATCAGCTTTGAATTACTATCCGATTAGCGAAGTAAAAGCATCTTTTTCGTTTCTGTGAAATCTCCAGCTTTTAATCGGTAATAATAGATTCCTGTTGCCAAACCGTTTGCATCAAAAGTCACTTCATAATTTCCAGGTGATTTAATTTCGTTTACAAGAGTTGTCTCTTCTCTGCCAAGTGCATCATAAACTTTTAGAGTTACTAACCCACCCCTCGCCCCTCCCAAAAGGGGACTATACGCTAATGGGATAGAAAATTTTATTTTTGTCGTTGGGTTAAATGGATTAGGATAGTTTTGTGATAAAGAAAACTCTGTTGGAATATTATTATGTTCATTTTCAATACCAACTAATCTTCCTTGAATTTCCAAGTCATCAATTACCCAGCCCCAGCCAGTAACAAAGCCATCAGCATAAAGTCTAAAGCGAATTAGAATTTGTTCTCCAGCATTAAAAGTATTTAGTAAATTAATTTCATGACTGCGAAACATGGTTGAATTTCCAGAAGCAGATGAATTGAATGCGTTAAGCCAAGAGGCATCATAACGTGCATCATAACCATCCGCAAGAGGAACCCAATTAACTCCGTCCTTTGTTCCTTCAACTACTACATAATCCCAGAATTCTTCATCCCCGAATACTGCACCAACTTCACCCGGTTCAACAATGGCAACATCTTTGTAGGAGAGGAAAGCATTTGACGAAGCAACAATTATTGGTACTGTTAAAGTGTATGAATAATTAGTATTGCTGCCATATGCATGATTCGAATGAATGGCACCGTTGCTAAATCCAGTTTGTATGTTTATTTGATAACCGGTACCGATGAAATTCGTTGTTGCGGTATTGAAATCATTCGTGTAAGAATTTTGTGCGGGCGAATAAACAATTGCATTTATATTTTTTGTAACAGATTGAAAGCTTACTCCTGATATGTAGGATGTCACTGCAACAGAAATATTCTGTGCTGATAAAACAGGATATTTAATTAAAGTATCCAAATTAGCGACTGAATTAGCTCCAATAACCAAATATTTTGCTCCGTTTACGGATACAACACTTGAATCATAAAGTGATCTCAATCTAACATTTATTGCAACAGCGCCATCAGGACCTTGAGTAAGATTCTTTAACAACGGTTTGTATTTACCGGCATTTCCAAGTCCTGGAATTTTCACCGACCAAATTCCTCTTCCATGCGTTCCAAGAATTACTTCATCTTCAACATGCGTCATATCCCAAATAGGAAGAGCAGGTAAACCGTTATTCGCCATATGCCAGCTAACTCCGTTATCGGTTGATTCAAATAAACCGATCTCAGTTCCCACCCAAATTGTATTCGGTTCATGAGGCATTACCAATAAATCATAAATTGCAACATCTGGAAACCCATTATTGCTAATAGTACCGGTTCCAAAACCACTTATGTCTTCCCAACTTTGACCAAGATTGGTGGTCCGTAATATTTTTGGTTTTCTTGCAAAGGAAAACAAAATGTGGGCAATGGAATCATGAATAGGATGAGTTGCGATACCGGAAATTCCTCCCATTGTGACTGTACTATAAACTGATGTAGCGGCAAATGTAGATCCCTTATTCGTTGAAACATGAATTTTGCCTGAAGCATCCATTCTTGCACCTGCCCAAACGATGTTAGAGTTTGCACGAGAAATTTTAACATCATGAAATGAGCTTATTGATCCCCAATCACCTGATGGAATTGAGGATAAAGTCCAAGCAGCCCCAAAGTTTGTGGAACGAAACACACCACTTCTTCCAACTGCAAAAAGTAAATCGGGTTCTTGATTTGTCTTTGCAATC
This sequence comes from uncultured Ignavibacteriaceae bacterium, assembly GCA_964613805.1. Lineage (GTDB taxonomy): Bacteria > Bacteroidota > Ignavibacteria > Ignavibacteriales > Ignavibacteriaceae > XYD12-FULL-36-8. Next base: position 120,523 of record CAZTJF010000002.1, read on the forward strand.
TTCGTAATGAAAGGAGCATTCCCTGATCCAGTATTTGATAAACCGCTGGTAGCGGAAACCCAAGTTTGTCCACCATCCAAAGATCTTCTTAGTCCATTATACTGAGAGCCACCAATAATTTTATCTGGATCATCAAAATGCCATGAAGTTTCATAGCCATCGCCGCCAATTTGATAAAACCAATTTGAATTTTTTGTTGCATTTTCGGGAGAACGCCAGGTTCCATTATCCTGCATACCGCCAACATAAGCGCTTCCTCCAGGCATTTTGTCCACACCATAAAATTGAGTTGTGTTTAATCCGTTTGTTGGTTTACTCCAATTAGTTGAACCGCTTGATGACAATCCGATTCCTCCATCGTTAGCATTTAAGATTCTAAAATCTCCACCTGTTCCTGGAATGATAACCAAATTATGGTGATCAACATGAACAGGTCCAGTTTCAAGTTCAACAGTTTGTCTTAAATTTCCTGACAGAAGATTTATTTGATAAAGATAAACACCTCCAACAAAAACTATGTTATCGTCAGTAGGATGAACAGTAATCGTATTATCATACCAACCTTGCGCGCTAAGCCAATTGATTTGAGTTCCATTTTCAACTGTCATAATCCAATTTAAGCCCGCATCAGTTGAAACAAAAAGATTTGAATTTGGAGAACCTTCGGCTGCAGCAATAATTTTATTTGGATTGGTGGGCGAAATAGCAATTTCAAATCTTCCGCTTGTATCTTGAATTCCATTACTTGACTTGAACCACGTTTCTCCTGCATCGATAGATTTCAGAATTCCCTTTTCATCAACGCCAGCATAAAGTACGTTAAAATTTCCAGGCGTTTCAATTATCTGTAAAACTTTTTTTACTCTGCCCAATCCGCCATTGACTTGTTCATTATAAACTTCTCTCCAAGTATTCCCGCCATCAGTTGATTTGAAAATACCAGATTTGTTTGCGAAATCAAGCCGATATCTGCCCGAAGTTGTTGAAGCTAAAACTATATTTGGATTGTTTGGATCAACTATTATTCTTGATATGTTATTAAAATCCAAATTATTAATTGTGCTGGAAAGATGAAACCAAGTTTGACCTTTATTGGTTGATTTATAAATTCCATTTCCGTTGATAACATCCACGCTGAACATACTTTCACCGGTACCGGCATAAATTATATTATGATTTGAGGGTGCCATTGCTAATGATGATACTGCAAGAGAAGGTAAATCTGGGGCTAAGTCTATCCAGGTGTTCCCAGCGTTGGTGGTTTTCCAAATCCCACCGCCAACACTTCCAATGAACCAAGTATTGCCTGTTGGGTTATCTGAATCAACTATTAAACCTCGAACTCTGCCGCTTACATTTCCAGGTCCTCTTTCTATCCATGGCAGAAGATTTAAAGTTGTTTTATTTAAAAAACGCTTCGCTTTCTCTAATTCAATTTGTTTGTAGTTGGATGGATAGGCCGGATGATTTTCACCGTAAGGAATTCTCATTTCATTTAAAATTCTAACAAACTCATCCGGTTGATCAGATTTAACATAGCCATCAATACGCCGCTTCAATTTTTTTAATTGCTCGGTAATCCTAATTCCTTGCGGGGAATTAGGATTAAATCTTTTCTGATGCTGGAGCAGTGCTTCATATTTTTTATCATAAATAGTAGTTGATTTCTTGGAGAATTGATATTCGGATTTTGATAGATCACTCAAGTAATAAAATGAGTAACCCATTCCGAACATCAGAATAAGTCCGAGTAGATTTTTCCAATTCATTTGTTAACCTTTTTATAATTTAAAAATTTGATTTGCTTTTTTGTTTAGTAAGAACATTTAAAATGAAAATAACCGGTTCATCATCTGATATTATCTCGGGATTTATTTTTATTTCAAGATTATAATTATCAAGCCAATTTATTTCAGCATCCAGTATTTTTTCTTCGTAAATGATTTCCTTCTGGTTTAAATCAAAGACAAAGTACTCTAAAGATTTATGGGGATGATTTTTCCTTTCATCAATTTTATAGCAGAGAATAAATGTGTTAAATTCATTCTTAACCATTTCAAAGCTGCTTCCAAACTTTTTCACAGCGAGCGTTTCAGCGATTTCGTAACTTGAAAATTCCTTAGATGTAGAACAACAACCGTAAATCATAATTAGAAAGATAATCATGAATTTAATGATTAAATATCCAATGGTTTTTTTTTGCAATACTTTCATTATACTACAAGTGCAATTTAAGTTTATTTGCCTGTTCAAGTATAAACAAGTAACCTTTGAAATCAAACAGTAGTCTAAATTCTAAACAAACTTGGAGGTTTTTATGCGTTTCAATCTATTTAAAAAAATGGAGTCAACAATTCTACTTTTCTCGCTGTTATTTGTATCTTCATCTTATTCCTGCGCCGACTCAGAATACACTGATGAAAAATTAAAAGTAATTCATGATAAAACATTTCCTATTTCTCCGGGAAATGACTTTAAGCTCGATGCGTCTGCAGGAGATATTACAATTTCAACCTGGGATAAAAACGAAGTTCATGTAAAAATTTTGGGAAACGATAAAGCGAAAGAAAAAGTTGAATTTAATTTTAATGAGTCAACTGATAAGATTGAGGTCGAAGCAAAATATGATTGGTCATTGTTCATGATGATCAAAGGAGTAAAGCTGAAATTTGAAATCCAGGTTCCTAAGGAATTTAATGTTGATGTTGTTACATCTGGAGGCGACATTAAGCTGCAAGGTGTGAAAGGCAGAGCAGATGTGAAAACATCGGGCGGCGATATAAATGTCTCTGATCTAAATGGCAATGTTGAGGTTTCAACATCAGGCGGTGATATTGTATTTAACAATACTTATGGTGAATTAAATTTCACAACTTCCGGAGGCGATATTAAGGGGAATAAATTTTCCGGAAATCTTGAGATATGCACATCAGGCGGCGATATATCTCTCACCGGTTCAGACGCAAAGATTAAAGGTTCAACTTCAGGCGGTAATATTTCGGTTGATTACAGTGGTCAGAATCAAGGAATTGAACTAAGCACTTCTGGTGGAGATATTACTATAAAAATCCCGAAGGATTTTAATGCTTCTGCAAATTTATCAACGCTTGGCGGCAGTATTAAATCGGATTTTACAGGAAATAATGCAGTAAAAATTTCATCAACTAAATTTGAAGCCGATATTAACAATGGTGGTAACTCTCTCATCCTGAAAACTAGCGGTGGTGATATTGTTGTTAAAAAGAAGTGACCTTGGTCATCTCGATTTCCTTGCCGTAGGCAGGGGAATCGCAATGACCGCTAACTTACAATTAGACAATCCGCAAGATCAACGGAATAAGTGAGAGTTTCGTAAATTATCTTTAAATTAAAGCAAGATAATTTTACAACAATTAGATGAAACCAAAAATCCTATACAATTACCTTACTGACGATGAGCTGCTGAGAATCTCAAACAAGATAAAAGAAGCAGAGAAAAAGACAGCCGGGGAACTCGCTGTCAGCATTCGTGAGTACAAATCTTTTTTTGAATTGAAGAAACCACTGCGGCAGATTGCTGAAAAGGAGTACGTCAGACTTGGAATCAATAAAACAAAAGAAGGAACCGGAGTTTTAATTTTCCTTTTGCTTTCCAAGAGACAATTCTACATCCTCGCTGACGATAACATAAATAAATTAACCGGCGAGAAAGTCTGGGCTGATATAAAAAATATTATGCAAGAAAAATTTGTCCGCGGAGAATTTTGCAAAGGCATATTGTTTGGAATAGATGAAATTGAAAAAATATTGGCTCAGCATTTTCCAATTAAACCGGATGATGTGAATGAAATTTCTAATAGAGTTGCAATTCAACAGTAAAGAATGAAGAATTAAAATTTAAGGCACTGATTACTCTTGAGTAATTCAGTGCCTTTTTTTGTAAGAACCATAGTTCGGATTTAGTTCACCACTGCTACGAACAGTTTAATCTTATCTTCCAAATATTTTTTCGGGACTGCACCAATAACCGCATCAACTACTTTTCCATCCTTAAAAATTCCGATTGTTGGAATGCTTCTTATTCCGTAATGAACTGCAGTATTTTGGTTTTCATCGGTATTAACTTTAACAACTTTAATTTTGCCCTGGTAATCCTTAGCAATTTCATCAAGCACGGGTGCAACCATTCTGCAAGGACCGCACCATGGTGCCCAAAAGTCAACTAATACCGGCATATCAGCTTTTAATACTTCGGTCTCGAAATTTGCATCAGTTCCTTCAACAGTATATTTCATTTTTTTTCCTTTTTTATTTTTTAACAATATGATGACTCAAATTTGTAAAGGATTCAAGGATGGACTTACTTCGTGGTATTCCGTGTTTTCTTCGGGTAATTTTTAATTTTTCTTACACGGAGTATCACAGAGTAAATACAGAGAATCACGAAGAAGAAAAAAAAATTATAATTCTGTTTCCATTACCTTTTCGTAGTAAGATTTGTATCCTTTGACTGCTCGAAAAATTGCAGCGGCAATCTCCTCATGCCCTTTTGTGCTTTTCAAATAATCCGCTTCTCTCTTGTTGGAAAGAAAACCGGTTTCAATTAAAACACTTGGCATTGAAGCACCGACTAAGACATAAAATCCGGCTTGTTTAACTCCACGTGATTGAACTTCAAATTCGTTACTGAATTGGTTATGGAGCAGTTCGGCAATTTTTTCAGAGTATTTCAAATAAGATGAATGAGCCATACTCACAAGAATGAAATTTTCATCCGTCAGCTTTTGATAACGTTTCGGGTCTTCTTCATATTGAATTACTGCATTTTCTCTTTCAGCAATTTCGATTGCATCCTGCGTTTTCCCGGGACGAAGCAAATATACTTCAAAGCCATTGGCATCTGAATTTTTTTTAGCTGTTGAATTACAGTGGATTGATATGAAGAGCTTGCCATCATTTTCATTAGCAATTTTGCCGCGTTTATAAAGTTCGACAAAAGTATCATCTTTTCTTGTGTAAACAACATTAACATCTTTTATTTCCTTTTCAATCAGCTTTCCAAGCTTGAGTGCAATTGAAAGATTTATATCCTTTTCCTTTGCACCATTAATTCCAATTGCACCATGGTCTTTCCCTCCGTGTCCGGCGTCTATAACCACAACATCAAAATTCCAGCGCTCGGATTTTGTGGTTTTCTCTAAATTGTTCGCGAAAATCTTGTTGTGCAGTGTGATCAAAATATCATTTCCCTTTTCGGCATTTAATACTTCACTGGTCGTGAATTCATCTCTAAGAGTTAATTTAATTTCACAATCACTACCAATGTTCTTCGCATTGATTTCTTTTATAAGTCCGCTCTTATTCTCCAAAATAAACTGGCTCTCATCAAGATTAACATCTCGAAAAACAATCGTAAGTATTCCTTCCTTATAAGAATTATTATACGCTTCAATATTTTTCTTGGATTTAATTCTAACCAATGTGCCATTCGCTTTTTCATCCAGTGTAAATCCAATTATTCCTGACTGAGCATTCGTGACATCAGTTCCTTTCACTTTGGGAATCCGCTTGGTACTCACAATTAATTTATTTCCCTCGGTTAAATTAATCTGCCAACCTGAAGATTCTTTCAGGTACGGTAAAACTTGATTCAAAGGTAAGTAAAGATTATTGTTCGTAAAGTAAGTTGTCGTCGGCAGTTGAATTATTTTGGTTTTATCTGTTTGCTTATTCTTTAAAATTAGAAACGGGTTTTTGATGGCTGTACGAATTGAGTTATTATCAAATTGAATTTCGACTTTCTCATTTTTTGAATCAAAAGAATGGTTAAGCGATAACGCTTTAGCAAAATGAATTAGCGAAAAATAAACTTGACCTTCACGAATATAAGTCGGCAGGTAAAATGTTTTGTCTCCATTTATTAAAACAAGTTGATTCTCTGTTTGAGCCGAAATGCACGTGCTTATCGCTAAAAAAAAATAAAGAGGAATATGTATGGAAAATTTGAGCATAAAGCTCTCAATTATTTGATGAATGGAAGCATAAAGCCGCGTGATTTTTTATACTGCTCAAATTCTTCTCTGAAATGTTTTGAAAGAAGCTTCTCCTCAAATGAAGCACGCATTATCAAAATCGGTATTTGAATAATTGCGATAGGAATTAAAATATAACTTAAGGTTGCAAATCCACCACCAATATCAACTAAAATTTGGGAAAGGTATTGAGGATGTCGAATCATTTTAAACGGTCCTTTTTCAGCAAGCTTATGATCCTTGAAAATTACGATTTCTTGCGAGTAACTTTCCCCCATGCTTTTGTATGCCCATATTTGAATCCATGAACAAATTAAATAGATAATTAAGCCGGCTATTCTATAGTTGTTAAGCTGCAGATTTTCGGAATAATTTAATGTGCCAATTTGAAAAACACCAAGGATTAAGACAAATAGAGTTAGTGTGGCAAATACTAAAGGAAGTTTTTGCAAATATGTTTTAGGTCGTTCCTTAACCGGTGTAACAGTTGATTTCAAACCTTTTTTTGCACCTGTTAAGTTTGCTCCAAATGTTGCGATGATATTCAAACCGATTATTATGTTGATGGGATCCATATAATAATTTAAATTAAAAAAATGAAGATGATATTGTTATAAAGGATTTATTTAATCTTGCCATGCTTACGCATAATCTTTTCCCATTCTTCCACACTAAGAATTTCTGATTCATCAATCAGCATAATAGGAATGTCGTTTTCTATTTTATATCGCCTTCGTGTTTTTTTATCGGTTGAAACCAATGTTTCGCCATCTAAAACCAAATCAGCTTTGGTTTCGGGACAGCATAGGATATCTAAAAGTTCTTGACTAATCATAGTTATTTGCGTTTAATTATAAAATTTATTCTTTGGTACTAAGTTAATTCTTTATATCTAAAACAATCAATGGTGTGATCGTTCACTAACCCGGCAGCTTGCATAAAAGCATAACAAATAGTTGAGCCGACAAACTTGAATCCTCTTGCCTTTAAATCTTTACTCATGGCATCAGATTCTAAAGAGGTTGCTGGAATTTCTTTCAGCGTTTTCCAAGAATTTATTATTGTTTTCCCACCCACAAATTGCCAAATATATCTATCAAATGATCCGAATTCTTCCTTAACTTTTAAGAACGCTTTGGCGTTGGTCACAGCAGATTCAACTTTCAATTTGTTTCGGACAATTCCATCATTTTTTAATAGCTGACCAACTTTTCTTTTATCATACATCGCAATTTTCTTGGGATCGAAATTATCGAATGCTTTTCTATAATTCTCCCTCTTCTTTAGAATTGTAAGCCAACTCAATCCTGCCTGCGCTCCATCAAGGACAATCATCTCGAATAACTTTCTGTCATTGTGAACGGGAACTCCCCATTCTTTATCGTGATACTTTATGTAAATTGGATCAGAAGTTGACCATTTACATCGCTTAATTTCATTCATATAACTTTTATCCTGAGATTTTATAGCAAATGTTGGTTTTTATTCGGTTACTTTTCATATAAATCGTTTAGTTTAATCGCATCAAGTTCAACTAAAAAATCGCCGATTGTTTTCTGTAACTCTAATAAAAACCTTTCTCCCTTTTCTGCAGATGAAAGTTTAGGATTTCCTACGCCAGTATCGGCAGTGACTTTTGCCCAATCACGCGGAGCCCAAACTAATTTTTCTCTCAAACCTTTGACTTTAAATTTCCTTTCTGCTCCCTCTCCAGCTTCACTTAATAGTAAAACTAATTCTGGAGAAATTTTCAACATCATACTCGTTTCCATTTCACCGGCATGATCTCCGGGTTCATCAAAATATCTATCAATTCCAGGCACAGTGTACCAATTAATTAAACAAACAAATACTTTCGGGTAAAGCAGCTGCAATTCTCTAATCATCGGTTTGAAATCATTGCCGCCATGACTATTAAGAATTACTAATTTGTTAATTGATTGTCGAGATAGCGAATCAACAATATCTTTAAGCACGAGGAATTGTGTGGATGGATTCATGTTAATAACAAGGTCGTAATTAATTTGACCAGTGTTTACACCGAATGGAATGCTTGGTAAAACGATAACTTTAGCCCCTTTATCCCAAGCATACTCAGCTGAGGAGTCGGCGATATATTCACTTTCAAAAATGTCTGTACCATAAGGAAGATGAAAATTATGCGGTTCAATTGCACCCCAAGGCAAAACTGCTGTTGTAAATTTAGTTCCCCGAACATTTTTCCAATTTGTTTCTTTTAGGATAAATGGACTTCCTTTGTAATTTGAACTCATTGATTAACTTATGATTTTGTTTTGAACTATGAAATTCTGAAAATTTGACTAAGCATATGATTTAAAAAAACGAAACAGATTAAATCAAAAAAAATATTTTACTTTAATTTTTCAACACAATTATACTTTGCTTTTACTACTTGTGCTCAAACAACTAAATACACAAATGTGATTTAAATCACATTTTTTATTTGTGTATTTGAATAATAAAATAAATTTTTCGCTGCAATTTATTTAAATCATAACTCAAATACCATTTAAATGAAAATAAAACCTTCTAAATAAAATTTAAGCATCTTATGTTTTAAGAAACTATTTTCGCACGCATTTTAATCAAACAATTATTAAACAAACTATGAGGTACTAATGAAACGAGTTTTTAGAATTTTGGGAATAACTTTAGGAGTAGTAGTGGTTGTTCTTATCGCGGGATATATTTATTTAATTTCTGCTTTTCCGAAAGTTGATCCCCCAACCAGCGTAAAAGTAGAATCGAATCCACAATTAATCGCACGAGGTGAGTATTTGGCTAATCACATCGCTGTTTGTATGGATTGCCATTCAAAAAGAGATTGGACTAAATATTCAGCACCGATCATCTCTGGTACATTCGGCGGAGGAGGTGATGTATGGGATGAAAAAATTGGATTCCCTGGTAGAATTTCTATGAAGAACATAACTCCTGCTGCTATAGGCAACTGGACAGATGGAGAAATAATTCGAGCGATAACATGCGGTGTAAATAAAGATGACCAAGCATTATTCCCGATTATGCCATATCCTAATTATAATAATCTCACGACAGAAGATTTATATTCAATAGTGTCATATGTTCGAAATCTCAAGCCAATTGAAAATAAAGTGCCTGAAACAAAACTTAATTTTCCTTTGAATCTAATTGTGAAAACAATGCCAATTCGTTCGCACAACCCAATGAATTTTGATAAAAACAATCCTGTTGAATTTGGGAAATATTTAACGACTATTGCCGGTTGTAAAGATTGTCATTCAAAATCTGAAAAAGGTGATCCCATCCCAGGAATGGAGTTTGGTGGAGGAGAGGAGTTTCCTATACCATCTGGAACTGTGAGATCGATGAATATTTCACCGGAAAATGAAACGGGAATTGGTCAGTGGACAAAAGAAATATTTATAAAACGCTTTAAGCAATATGATAACGATAGCGCAAAAGTTGTTGCTGTGTCTGAACATGATTTCAATACTCCAATGCCTTGGACTATGTACGCTGGAATGACTGAAAACGATTTGAGCGCAATTTATGATTACTTAATAACCGTAAAACCAGTTCGCAATCAAGTAGAAAGATTTACACCTAAAAATGTTGCAATGAAATAAACCTACTAAAGATAAGCCCAGTTTCATGTCAGGAGAAACTGGGTTTATAAATTCCAGTTTATTCGTTCGGAATAATTTTGTAAGAATGTGTAATTTCAACTGCTTTGTTAAGCATGTGAGTTACCGAGCAATATTTTGTTTGTGATAGCTCTATCGCTCTTTCAACATCCTTTTCTTGAATATTCTTTCCCTGGAATACAAATTCAATATTAGCTTTGGTGAAAACTTGTGGATGTTCATCTGCAACATCAGCAGTTATATTCATTTCAAAATTATCAAGCTGTACCTTTTTCTTCTGAAGAATTGTTGCGACATCGCTGCCAGTGCAGCCGCCTAATGCAATCAGCAAAAGTTCTTTCGGTCGTGGTCCAGCGTCACCACCTCCAAAACTTTCTGGCCCATCCATTGTTACCCAATGATTTGAATCAGATTTTCCTATAAATGTTACGCCCTTAATATGCTTTACATATGCTGTTTTTGTTGACACTATTTCTCCTATCTTTTTAATCATTTGATGAAGTAAGCTTGCAAAAGATTCTCAATCTTAATATGCAATTTAACCATTGATTTCATATCTTTTTATAAGGCAAATTAATCATTTATTAAGAAGGCAAAACTATATGAAGATTGAAAAATTTTTAGCAAAACCGGGAGAAAATATAAACCTCTCTAAAATACAAACGGATGACACCTTAAATTTTAAAGACAAATCTGATGCAATCAAATTACTTGAAGAGAATATTGCTTTAATGACTCAACTACAGGATCGTTTATATGCAAGTGATAAATACTCACTGCTTCTAATTTTCCAGGCAATGGATGCTGCTGGTAAAAACTCCACAATTAAGCACGTTATGAGCGGATTAAATCCTCAAGGCACACAAGTTTTTAGTTTTAAGAGACCTTCCGATGAAGAATTGGATCATGGTTACCTGTGGCGAATTAGTAAAGCATTGCCTGAACGAGGGCGCATAGGAATATTTAACCGATCTCATTATGAAGAAGTTTTGGTGGTAAGGATTCATAATCTCATAAAATATCAAAAGCTTCCTGAAGAACTTAATACCGAAGACATTTGGGAACGCCGCTTTGAACAAATAAATAATTTTGAAAAATATCTTCACGAAAATGGAACAATAATTCTGAAGTTTTTCCTGCATGTTTCAAAAGACGAACAAAAGAAAAGATTTTTAGAGAGAATTGATGATAAATCTAAAAATTGGAAATTTGCCGAAGCAGACTTGAAGGAAAGAGAATATTGGATTGATTATCAAAAATGTTATCAAGAAGCGATTTCGGCTACAAGCGAAGATTATGCTCCATGGTACATTATTCCTGCAGATAAAAAATGGTTCATGCGGCTTTTGGTTTCTGAAATAATTGTTAAGAAGCTTGAAAGCTTAAACTTAAAGTATCCTGAACTTAGCAAAGAACAGTTGGATAGTCTTGAAAAATGTAAAAATCAACTTCTAAATGAGAAGTGATTTTGAAAAAATCATTCGTCATTTTTCGCTTGCTAGCTGCTTCTTAGAATTATATATTTGCCCACAATGAAAAACTCTATTAAATTCAAAAGACGAATAGCTTCAGTTCTTCTTTATGCTTATTTAGCTTTCGTAATTGCCAACGCAATCCATTTTCATGCATATTCACTGCTCAATGATCAGAGCATTGATAATTTTTCTAATGCAAATTCTGTAAACAGCCACTTTCTTGGTGGAAATTATTCGTTCTGCACACTCCACTATTTTGGCGGGACAATTCTTGATCTTAAATATTCTTCAAATAATTTTTCTCCTTTTCTAAATGAAAGAGAGGAATTAAAACTTGTTTTAAGCGATAGATTCACTTCAAAGTTTTTCTTCGTAAAAAATTCATCCAGAGCTCCTCCCGCTTTCTCTTAATCATCTAGTATTTTTTATTTCCATCTTTGCTTTCAGAGAGATTGTGCTTTAACAATAACTCACGACTCTGAAAGAATGATGATAAAACATTTTAACGATTTTAGGAGAAAAAATGAAAAAGATCTTGCTCTTTTTATTCATCTTATTTTTAATTGCGAACATACATTCACAGTCAAATGTGAATCCCGATATTAGTCTTATCGGTAGTTTTAATAGCTTTACTCATAACATTAAAGGAACTCCCGAATACGGTAAGTTAAACTTCGAGACCCCATCAATGGAATTATTTATTGATGGATATTTGAATCCTTATTCACGAGCTACGGCAAACATTGCCTATGAAGACGGCGGATTTGGTGTTGAAGAACTGTACGTGCAAATTCTTAGAGGACTTCCCCTTGATATGCAAATCAAAGCGGGAAAATATCTCCTTGGATTTGGAAAACTCAATACGATTCATCCTCACACATGGCATTTAATTGAAAGACCATTGTTCCATCAAATATTTTTTGGTGAAGAAGGTTTTAGCGACATCGGTGTAAATTTTAGTTTTATTCTTCCTACCGAAAGTTTTTACAGTAATCTGGACATAGGAATTTTCAAGGGAGATGCTATTGCGAAAACCGGAGTTCTTGGTCCTTCAGATGCAGAAAGCTACTTCGATTTACGAGGCAATTCACCGATATTCGTTGGTAGGTTAAGCAGCTTTTTCGGTCTAGATGATTACACAAATCTTGAAATTGGTTTAAGCAGTTCATATGGTGTTCATGCCAAAATGAATTTTAATACTCTTGGGGATTCAGCTTCAGAACTTGAAAACAAATCACTAAAATATTTTTATGCAGGACTCGATTTCAAACTTAAATATAAACCCGATTCTTATACTGCATTAACGTTTCAAGGTGAAGGATTACTAAACAGCCGAGATGTTTTTAGGCAAGGTGATATTGGAATAAATATTCCGATTGAAAAATCTGAAAAGATAAATACATTCGGTGGCTTTATTTTTATTGATTATTTATTCAATAAGCAGCTCAGCGTAGGTGTAAAGTACGATTTCACTTATGGTATTATTGGTGACGAACCATCGTTTAGTTCTCTCAGTACCGATGATAAAAATAAAACACAAGGAATATCGGGTTGGTTTGGTTACTATCCTATCGAAGAAACTTTAGCGTTTCGGTTTGAAGTTCAGAATCTTTTTTTTAAGTATGCCGATGGAATTTCCCGGGACAGCGAAACTAAAGTAATGCTTCAAATGATATTTTCACTTGGTCCGCATAAAGCACATTCATTTTAAATTTATTAAGGAATTCAAAAATGAAAAAAACATATTTATCCGCACTAATTATATTATTCAGCACATTAGCTCTGGCAGAGGTTAAAGTCGTAACTACCACAACCGTTATTTATGATCTTGTAAAAGAAATCGGTAAGGAAAAAGTTAAGGTGGACTACCTTTGCCGAGGCGATCAAGATCCGCACTTTCTCGAAATTCTTCCAAGCTACATGCTAAAGCTTCGCAATGCAAATTTGGTTTTCAAAATTGGTTTGGGCTTGGAAATGTGGCTTCAACAGCTAATTGACGGATCAAGAAACAACAAATTAAAGTTAATTGATCTTTCAACTGATATTGAAAAGAAAGAAGTGCCAACGGGAAAAATTGATGCGAGCCAAGGTGATATTCATCCTTACGGAAATCCTCACTACTGGCTCGATCCTGAGAATGCAAAGATTATGGTAAAAAATATTTGTGAGGCACTTTCAGATGAATCACCAGAAAATGCTCAATATTTTAAAAAGAACTTGAATGATTACATTTCTAAATTGGATACTAAAATTGTTGAGTGGAAATCAAAATTGTCCGGCTTAAAAGGAAAGTCCATCATCACATTCCATAAAAGTTGGGTTTACTTTGGAGACAGATTCGGTTTAAAAATTGCTGGATATGTTGAGCCAAAACCGGGAATTCCTCCAACACCTTCTCACAATGCTGAACTGATTTCTGAAATCAAAAGGTCAAATATTAAACTAATTTTGATGGAAAATTATCACAGCGATAATGCTCCTAATCAGCTTGCAAAAGCAACGGGAGCAAAAGTTGTGAAAGTTGCAAATGCAGTTTATGGTCAATCAGGCATCAATTCATATGTTCAAATGATTGACTCGATTGTTAATTCTCTTTCAAGCAATCCTTAGTTACTTTTGATCAAGCAATAAAAATAAGTGATTGAATAAATTGAACTCTGAGCTAATCAAATTTTCAGATGTAACGATCGGCTACGGGAAGAAGCCAATTATTGAAGACATAAACTTCTCAATTCATGAAAATGATTTTATAGGTGTTGTTGGACCTAACGGAGCAGGAAAAACCACACTTCTTAAAACTTTACTTGGAAATCTTAAACCCCTATCAGGCGAAATAACCTCAGATAAAGTGCAATTTGGATACGTTCCACAAAAGGATGTAGTGCAACCTCTTCTTCCCTATTCCGTTTATGATGTTGTTATGATGGGTAGATATTCGTTGATTGGAAAATTGAGTAAACCCCATAAAGAAGATGAGGAATTAGTTAATGCTTGCTTAGCACATGTAGGAATAGAAGAATTGAAAAATCACTGTTATAATAGTTTATCAGGTGGGCAGAGACAAAGGACTTTAATTGCCCGTGCACTTGCGGTACAACCAAAAATATTAATTTTAGATGAACCTACTAATGGAATGGACACACCTTCTCATTACTCTTTGCTCGAGCTGATTTCAAAATTGCACGATGAAAGCAATCTGACTGTTTTAATTGTAAGTCATTTGCTGACTGATGTGGCAAACATTGTAAAAAGATTAATGATGCTTGAGAAAAATCATTTTCAAATAGGAAACATTGAAGACATTTTGTCTGAAGATAATTTAAAAAAAACTTATTCATCAGATTTCAACGTTTCAAAAATTAATGGCGAGTATTTAATAAGCTCAAAGAAAAGGTATGAATAATTGGAAACCATTCAGCAATTAATTGAACTTTTTCCATATGCAATCATGGGAAGCATCATTGCAGGTTTGATATGTGCCTTTTTAGGAATTTTTGTAGTTTCTCAACGGGTTGTATTTTTAGGGGCTTCTTTAACTCAAGTGTCCGTTGCGGGAGTGGCGTTTTCATTTCTTCACCTAATAAATTTAGAGGGTTTTCTCACAAGCATTTTCAAAATTGATATTGAGCATAATACATTTTTCCACAACTTTGAACCGGCTTTTTTCTCTTTAACATTTGCTGTTATTTGTGTTCTGATATTTTCTCAAACTTACCGCCAAAAGTTTCTTACGCAAGATGGAGTTCTTGGAACGATGTTCGTAATTGCTATTGCACTGAGAATCATCTTTATTCAAAAAAGTCCTGCTGCAGAGGTGAGTGAGATCGAATCAATACTGAAAGGCGATATTTTATTTATTGGTGCCACGCAGTTTTATACACTGTTTGCTATAACAATAATTACATTTCTTGTTTTCATAATCTTTCAAAAGCAATTGAAGTCTGTAACGTTCGATCCAGATACCGCAATGGCACATGGAATAAATTCCAGATTTTGGCTACTGGTTTTTTATTTATTTGTCGGAATGGGGATTTCTTTAACAACTAGATTCGTTGGGGATGTATTTGTCTTTGCATATTTAATTATTCCTTCATCGATCGGAATATTTATTGGTAAAAAAATATCTCAAGTATTCCTTATTTCGGTTTTAGTTGGAGCAATTGTGCCTCCCGTTTCACTTTACTTTGCATTTATTTTTGATGTTTCCAGTGGGCCAACTGCAGTTGTGCTGGTGTTTATCATTTTCATTTTGACTTACTTTGCCAAGAAATTTTTTACTTAAAATAAAAAGCCGTCGCAAGGACGGCTAAAAATAATTTTAATGAAAAACTAATTCTGTTTGATTCTTAAAACTTGTCCAGTTTCCGCATGAATTCTTATTTCCCAATTTCCATCATTAACAGTGAGGAAAAATCTATACTCCCAACGATTATCGCTTTCATCTTTTTCAAGCTTCCATGATGTAATGTTTCCAAATTTTGCATTTAATGCAACGACTCGAATATCCTGGTAAAGCATTAAATCGTTGC
Organism: uncultured Ignavibacteriaceae bacterium; assembly: GCA_964613805.1. Classification (GTDB taxonomy): domain Bacteria; phylum Bacteroidota; class Ignavibacteria; order Ignavibacteriales; family Ignavibacteriaceae; genus XYD12-FULL-36-8. The sequence goes on from CAZTJF010000002.1 coordinate 136,185, forward strand.
CAGGATCAAGATCATAATCAAATGGGCCGCTTAACCCGTGGATTTCTCGTATCTGACTTGTATTATGAAAATATTCAAACTTAATTAAAGCACCCGAGGATGTTAAAATTTTAACTTCCCAAAGATCATCACTATTTATCTTAATATTATTAACCGAAACAAGACTCCCCTGTACTGAAGATAAAGATTTTTGCACGGCTTGTTGTTCACTCATTTGATTAGGCACGACATTCACTTCATCTTTACAAGCGGTAAAGACGATTAATATTGCTAAAAACGGCATCAACAAAATTCTTTGTATTAACATGATTTTTCCCTTTTATTATTCTGAGATTATTTATTTAACTTTCACAAGTAATAGTAGACTCAAAATTAGACTTTGGGACATTTTAAAAAAATATTTTTATAATAAACTTCCTTGTGGCAAATAAAATCTTTATATTTTTACTGAAAATCGTAGTTAAGTATGAACATATATAATCACCTGTTAAAAACAATTGAAACAAAAGGAGCTGCCTATCTAATTTTATTAGATCCGGATAAGTTGAACTCCGATAAATTTGAAATGTTTATCAAAAAATGTAATGACGCAGGTGTGGATGGATTTTTAATCGGCGGCAGCTTAATGCTTAATGGTGACTTTGATGGCTTTATAAAGAAAATTAAGCAATCAACAAAACTTCCTGCAATAATTTTCCCCGGGGCAATAAACCAAGTCACTCCGTTTGCCGATGCAATATTATTTTTATCTGTAGTAAGTGGAAGAAATCCCGAGCATTTAATCGGGAAACATGTATTAGCTGCTCCTTTGGTCAAGCGAGCAGATTTAGAACCCATTTCAACAGCATATATTTTAATTGAGTCAGGCACGGCTACTACAGCTCAATACATGAGCGGCAGTTCACCGGTGCCAAGAAACAAACCTGAAATTGCAGCAGCAACAGCATTAGCTTCTGAATATATCGGTATGAAACTGATTTATCTTGAGGCGGGTTCAGGTGCACAGCAAACTGTACCTAACGAAATGGTGAAAGCAGTATCGTCAATCTGTTCTGTTCCGGTCATTGTTGGTGGTGGGATTAAATCATCAAAAATTGCAAGAGAAAAAGTTGATAACGGCGCCAAGATAATTGTAACGGGAAACTTTTTTGAGAACGAAGGTAACTGGGGAATGATTAAAGAATTTGCAGATGCGGTTCATAAAAAACTTTCAATTACTACTTAACCATAATAAGTAAAAAATTAAAAATGGATAAAAGAAAATTTATTATAGATTCATTAGTAGAAAGTTCTGAAACTAAAATCGCCATACAGAATCAATGCATGGACGATATACTTTCTGCTGTTGACTTATTAGTTAAAACATTCAAAGGTGGAAAGAAACTTTTGCTTTGCGGAAACGGCGGAAGTGCGGCTGATTGCCAACACATTGCTACTGAACTGATGATCAGATTGAGTCATAACATAAAACGACCTGCACTTCCAGCAATTGCTCTTACTACCGACACATCAAATCTTACTGCAGGCGGTAATGACATTGGATTTGAGAATGTCTTTGCAAGAAGTGTTGAAGGTTTAGGAACCGAAGGAGATGTGCTTCTTGCGATCTCTACAAGCGGGAACTCACCAAACATTATCAAAGCAGTTGAAAAAGCGAAGCAAAAGCAAATGAATGTAATTGGTTTCCTTGGTGGCACTGGCGGCAAAATGAAGGATATTGTTTCACTTCCAATTACAGTTCCATCAACAAATGTTCAAAGAATTCAGGAAGGACACATAACAATAGCTCACATAATTTTAGAATTAGTTGAGAGAGAAATTTATAACTAATCCCTCTTCAAATTAAATCAACCTTAATATGCCTGCCTTAAATTTTGATGTACTAATAATCGGCGGCGGAGCAAGCGGTTCGGCTGCCGGAATTCAATCTGCGCGTCTTGGTGCAAAAACACTAATTGTTGAGGAAACTCCATGGCTTGGCGGTATGATAACTTCAGCAGGTGTATCAGCTTTTGATGGTAATAAGTATGCACTTGGCGGAGGAATTTTTGGTGAGCTAAGAAAAAAGATTGAAGATTATTACGGCGGTCCAGAAAAAACATTTACGGGATGGATTAGTCTCACCTGTTTTGAACCAAAAGTCGGAAAACAATTCCTTCATCAAATGGCAGATGCAGAACAAAATTTGACCATTTGGTTTGAATCTAAACTTATTAAAGTACTGAGAGAAAAGAATAAGATAGTTGGAGCAGTTGTAAGAAGAAATGATGAAACTAAAGTTGAAGTGAGAGCAAAAGTGACAATCGAAGCAACTGAATTTGGAGATGTGCTTGCTCTTAGTAATGTTCCTTACCAGCTCGGTAGAGATTCAAAAAGTGATACAGGTGAACCACATGCACCAAAAATTGCAGATGATGAAATTCAGGACATGACTTACTGTGCAATCTTAAAAAATTACAAAGCAAAAGCTTCTCAAGTAAAAGCATCTCCCTCATATAAACCCGATTTGTTTAAATGCTCTACTGCAGAGGATTGTGATAATCCAGATGAATCATTTCTAAATCACAAGTTGCACACTTGGGAAAGCTTTATTACATACGCTGCACTGCCTAATGATAAATACTTACTCAATTGGCCTTTCAGGGCAAATGATTATTTGACGACGAGAGATATTTATGAAAATCCATCTTCTCGTGAATATCATTTTCAAAAAGCGAAAGAGCAAACTCTAAACTACATTCACTACATTCAAACTAAACTTGGTCATCCCGAATGGGGTTTGGAAGTGGATGAATTTCCAACCGAGGATCATCTTCCATTCATACCATACGTTCGCGAGAGCAGAAGAATGAAAGGTATTAGGTTAATGGTTGAAGAAGATGTAATTCCAATGAAAAATTCTTTTCGTCCGCCATTGATGAAGGACAGCATCGCTGTCGGAGATTATTTCTTAGACCACCATCATAGTTCATTCTTTAAACCGCCGCACGAAAGATTGCAAGAAAAACTTCCGACAAATGCATCTTTCCAAATTCCATATTATTCACTTATACCAGAAAATGTAGATGGATTAATCGCTGCTGAAAAAAGCATTTCTGTTTCGCACATAGTTAATGGCTGCACGCGACTTCAGCCGGTTGTAATGCTGATTGGACAAGCTGCCGGCGCTGCTGCAGCATTATCAGTTAACCATAATGTTGAACCACGAAATGTTAGTGTAACAGAACTTCAAAAGATTCTTCTCACAGCCGGGTGTCAATTGTTTCCTTATAAAGATTTGTGGAATCATCATTCTGAATTTCTAGCTGTTCAACTTTTAGCGTTAGAAGGGATTTTAATTGATTCAGAAGACTTCACTTTTCAACCGGATGCACTTGTGACTGCTGAAGAAGCAAATATCCTATTGAAAAAATCTAAATCAAAAATCGATGTGGAAGAATTAATTGGTTTGAAAAGATCAGATGCATTCAGCAGAATTTATAATTCGATTAAAAGTCTTCAAGTATCATAGTTTGGAGGTCACAGTCCAATTTATTTTATCTCCAACATTTATCTTATGCTTATCAGTAAATCCCGCGTTGACCTCTAAAACATACCTTGCCGGCGCAGTTGAAGGATATGATTGATCTGAAAGCACTTTTGTGTTTTTGTGAATTGTAACTATTTGTTTATTTGAATTTATAAAAATCATATCAAGTGAAATGAGTGTGTTTCTCATCCAAAAGGATTGCATTGCATCATCGGGAAAAATAAATAACATTCCCTGTTTCTCTTCCATAGAAACACGTTTCATTAATCCAAGCTGGCGATCATAATCTGTGTCCGCTATTTCAATATCAATTTTTGTCTTTTGGTTATTTAATGAATCAGCAAACGTCAGTTCACCTTCCTTGTGAAACATATAATAAACCTCATCACTGCTTTCTTTGTTTAGTATTCCTGGAAAGACAAATAATATTATAATAGCCGCAATTACAATTCCGGCAAATGCATAATACTTTTTATCAATCGTTTCGTTTTTTGAATGCTTAGGTTGAGTTTTCTTTTTTTGATTTGTCATAATGTTAAAAATTGTTTTTATTGGCGGAGTTAAAATAAAAAATATTTCCGTTTATTTAATTTTTCAATTAGCATAAAAGCCTTTTCTACCTAAATTAATCTTGGTAGAACTTTGTGACTAAGTGTCTTGGTAGCTAACTTTTATATTATTTAATAAAAGTGTTTTTGCCACTAAGGCACAAAGACACCAAGCACTACGAAAAAATGAGATTTAAGGACAGTCCCGAAACTGAACAATATTCTATAAAATGAATTCAAATATAATCGAACGCCACGGAATACATCTTTCTGAAACTCATTCTAAAATGATTATCAGCGGCTGGGGGAAAGAAGCTTATGAAAATTCAATAGTAGAAAGAATCACTTATCTTTCTGAAGGATTGAAAGTTAAAGGTTATATTGCATATCTGAAAGACACAACAAAAAAATATCCTTGCATAATCTGGTGCAGAGGCGGAATTGGAAACAATGGTGCCATTGATACTTTCACTGCACGAGGAATTTTCGGTCAGCTTGCAAGCTGGGGTTACTGTGTCTTTGCTTCTCAATACAGAGGGAACGCTGGGGGTGAAGGTTACGATGAAGTTGGCGGAAGTGATGTAAATGATATTTTGAATTTAATCCCTTTGGCAGATGAAATCTCACAAGCTGAAAAATCGATCTGGGCAATTGAGGGCTGGAGCCGTGGCGGTATGATGGCTTTATTAACTTTGCAAAGAAATCCTACTTTCAAATGTGCTGTGCTGGTTGGTGCCATCTCAAATGTTGAAGAGTACGCAAATAACAGCCCTAACCTAAAAAGTTATTATGAAAATCTTATCGGAAAAGAAAAGCTTGAACAAGAATTGAAAAAACGTTCAGTAATAAATTTTGTGAATGAGCTTCCTAAAATTCCATTGCTCTTAATTCATGGTGCAGAAGATGAAACTGTTTCACCAAATCAGTCAATTGAGCTAGCGAAAAAATTTGATGAGATTAACATATCCTATAAATTAGTTTTACCTCGGAATGGAGATCACTTTCTCAGAAAGAACAGAAAGGAAGTTGACGAACTGAGAAAGACTTGGTATCAAGAACATTTGAAATGAAAAAGCGGTCTAATGACCGCTGGCAAATTACCTTCACATGCCTTTATTCGTCAACCAGAAACAATACCAGATTCTCCCCTAAATTTAGATTCTGCGAGTAACTAATTCCTAATCATAGTGAAATTTGTTTTTAGTTTCTATCATATCTGTAGCGCAAAATTCATTCTTTTCACCAAGATAATAAATCGCGCATAACGTTTTCGGGCTTTGCGTTCGGACGGGTTTCGGAGCACAAAACTGTCTGCCAGCACTGAATCCCGCTTAGCGGGACACAAAGCTCCAAGTTTGCACGTCACCCCGCCTGACGCAAAACCCGTGTTACAAGCAGCTATTCTTTTCTGTCCCATAGTTCCAACATTGCTGTCAAGTCTATATATTCTTCTGCAAATGCTCCGTCAAGTGTCCCAAATTTGGTCTTAAATTCCTTAAAATATTGTCTTGCTTTTTTGTTGCCCGAAATTGTCGCAATGAATAGTTGGTTTGCAATTTCCATTTTACTGTCGGCAAGTCCTGACTTTGCTGTTTCGTATGTTTTTAAAACAGATTGAATTTCGTCTTGGCTATATTTTTTGATTTGTGTGTTAACCACAAGTTATCTAACGAATTTTTGTCCGCTGAAATATATTTTTTCAGTTGTCCAAACTGTTTCTTGAAATTTAAAATTCTTTCCTGTCGGCAGGTTTTGAAGTTGGTCAACAAGCAATGTGTCTTTATTAACTTTCAGTCGGCAAGTCAATACTGCACCCCAAAAGTCAATGATTGTGTCCTGTCCGCAAACTGAAAGTAAGAACTCAGAAAATGTTGTCGGGTTGCTGTCTGGGTTTTTATAGCCACATAAAACAATTGTCTTGCCGTTGGAAAGGTGAAAAGTCGTGTCGGCTTTTGTCCCCGCATATTGCGTTTTGGGGCAGTCACACGAAACTTTTTTTGTCTGTCCATTAACGGAAGTCAAAGCCAAAAAAGTTAGTATAATTGTTATGCAATGTCGTGTCATTATAGTTGCTTGTAACGGTCGGGGCTTTGCGTTCAGGTGGGAAAATCAACAGGAATTTTCTGATATGAATAACAACCCGCCTGACGCAAAACCCATTTCAAATGATGTGTGCTGACGCCTAACTATTGTATTTACGAAATAATTATAAAATTTATTGCGTCTATTATACCAATTTTTGTATGATAGACGCAATATCCACCAAAGGCGGACAAGTTGCGTTTATCCGCCTATTCGGCGGACAGGTTATTATTTTAATTGTTGTAATGCTTGGTCCAATGGATTAAGTATTTTCCCAAGTGATTTCTTACTTACGTGAGTGTAAATTTCTGTTGTTTTGCTGCTGTTTATTGAAAAAAGTTTACACCTTCGGTACATCACTCACATAAATTTTTAGTTTGGTATTTTCATTGGGTCGGTTGGTAAGCACAATTTCCAAATTTCCGTTATCTGCTCGCTTAAAACATAAATAAATTTTGGAAGGAGGACAAGGAGTTGGAAATAAAAAAGCGGTCCGAAGACCGCCTATTAAAAACTTGGCTTTTTTACTTGATCAAAACCATCTTTCTCACTTGAACATAGTTTCCTGCTTCAATCCTATAAACATAAGTTCCACTTGCAACTTGAGTTCCGGAATCGTTCTTTCCATTCCATGTTACTTCATATGTTCCGGCATTTTGGAAATTATTAATAAGTTCAGCAACACGCCTTCCATTTAAATCATAAACTACGACTTTTACATTTCTTCCTTCGGGCAAGGCATATCTAAATTTAGTTGATGGGTTAAATGGATTCGGATAATTTTGAGTTAGCTCAAATTTATCTGGAATCTGTGAACTAAAATTGCTAACCGATGTAACAAAAGTAGTTGAAAACATTCCTCTGCCATGAGTTGCAGCAAATATTTTATTATCAGAAGAACGGTAGTCTAAATCTGCTACGGAAACATTTGCCATGCCGTTGTTTTCTTGAACCCAGTTTGTACCGCCATTATTTGTAGTAAAAACTCCCAAGTCGGTCCCGACGACAAGATTATTCACATTGCTTGGGTTAACTACAATACAATTGACTGGGATATTGGGAAGATTGCTAGAAATGTTCGTCCAGCTTACTCCAGAATTAGTGGTTTTATAAACTTTACTGCCGGCCGTAAAACCAGAAAATGTTGCAAATGCTGTGGCTGGATTGTTTGGATCAGTTGCAATACGAGTACAGTAAGCATTTGGCAATCCGGAATTCCTCAAATTCCAGTTTGCACCAGCATCGGTAGTTACTTGAACTCTGCCGTTGGAACATCCCGCATAAATTACATTTGAATTCCCTTTTGCCGCAATTACAGTTGAAATTGTTGCTCCGCTTGAACCGGTTCCACTACCCGTTAAGTCGCCGCTTAGAGCAGACCAGCTAGCAGCGCTGTTTGTTGTTCGCCAAACTCGATATGTACCGGCAACAATTGTGTTAGAATTATTTGGATCCATTGAAAATGGTGAGATGAATAAAGTTCTATCAGTTGTTCCATCCCAAAATCCTGCACCAACTGGAATACCACTCATTGACTTTACAAAGGTTGATCCACCATTAGTAGATTTGAAGAACGCAAGATTAATATACTCCATGTAAATATTATTTGTGTTATTGAAATCTACTTCCGTTGCACCACCATCACCTCCCAATATTTCACTCCAGCTTGTTGAACCGGTTGATTTAAGCGTGCCGTTATCTTGTGTTCCTCCGTAATAAGTAGTACCAGTTGGATTGACTGCACCATAATAAAATTGAGTTATGAATAGATTGTTATTGATTGCAGTCCAGTTTTCACCTTTATTAGTTGACTTGAAGATTCCACCATCTGTTCCAAGAAACATAAGATTGGAGTTTGACGGTGCAAAAGTAATTGCATGATGATCAGCATGAACAAAAGGCGGTGCGCCGGCTTGTGAATACCAATTAGTTTTTTGAGTCCAATTTGTTCCGGAATTTGTGGACTTCCAAAAGTCTATTCCGCCCGCATATAAATCATTTGGATTTGTTGGATCAATGTAAATTATGTTATCGTACCAAGCTTGAGCACCAGCATAATTGTTTGCACCGGAAAATGACGGACCTGGAACAGTCATTGTAAACCAATTACCTCCGCCATCACTGGTTCTTCCCATTACACTTACTCCATTTGTGCTGAGATCGAGAAATGAAATTATTGCAATTAATGGGTTTGATGCAGACGTGGCAATCTCAATTCTGCCATGACCAGTTTGAGATAAGTTCGGACTAAAATTACTTCCTCCATCTGTACTTCGGTATAAAAATGCATCGTTGAATAATCCAAAAGAAGCGTATATGGTGGTTGGCGAAGTATAGGCAATTTCAACATCCATACAATGAACATCTGCACCGCCTGTTCCGACTAATAGCCCAGAGAAAGAACTGCCGCCATCAGTGGAAGCATAGAGTCCTTTACGAGTAGCAGCATAGATTCTGTTGTTAGTATTATCTATCATAAGCTTATTTACATAGTAGAAGTTCGAGTTATTTGTTGAACTTAAGCGTGTCCATGTTGCTCCAGCATCGGTTGTTTTAAAGATGCCTTCTCCTCGAATTGCATCAAGATTAAAAAATCCTTCACCTGTTCCAGCGTAAATAACATTTGGATTAGTAGGATCCATAACCATGCTGCAAACTGCCAGGTTTTCCATATTGTCTTTTAGAGGAAACCAGCTTGTTCCGCCATTGGTAGTTTTCCATACACCGCCACCTACAGAACCCAAATAAATTGTATTAGGATCAGTAGGATGAACGACGATTGATCTAATTCTGCCGCCAATGTTTCCAGGACCTAATTGAGTCCAATTTAAAGCTTCACTCCCATTTAGGAATATATTGTTTTCCTCAATGTGTCTTAATGCTTCATCCCTCCAACCGATAGGTATAAACCCTTGCGGATAGCTTCTTTGCTCGAAATACCACTGCATTGCTTTATCAGGCATTCCATAAGTTGGTTTTTTATTTTTCTTTTTTTCAATCTTCCACTCAATAAAATCTTTCATCGTCGCCTCATCCTTATGAAAGAGGATATCGTCAAAGAATAGAAAACTGATAGTAACGATGCCAGTAAGCATCAACACAGAAAGTTTAGAATTCATATTACATTCCCTTAAAGTTTATATTTAAATAATTAAAAATTTGTGATCTACAAAACGAAGTTTTAATTCAAAATTACTTCTTGAATAAACCAGCCGTTTAGGTTCTCAAAAGTTATTACCGCATTAAATTCGTAACCAGGCTTCTGTTTGGCAAGCAATTCAAACTTTTTATTGTTTTCGGAATTGAGAATAATTTTCTTATCATCATCAAGTTGAAAATTTGGAATGAGATTATAAGTCTTCCCTTCCATTGCGAGGTTTGGATATGACGGGTCTTCTTCAACTTTAGTTATTAAAGCTTTAACTACAAAATCTCCCTTTTCATTATTAAGAATTTGCTCAACTCTTGCAGTAACAATAGATTTATTTATTGCAATACTTGTGGGATTCTTAATAACGTTCCCCGAATTTGAGACATTTGGCTGTTCTTTTGTTACGTCGTGACAGCATGACGATAAAAGTGTTACTGAAATAAAAAGAAAAAATATTTTAATTGATTTATTCATAGTAATTTTGTTTTGTTTTAACAGCAAATTTAGTCGTTATAAGTTCATGTGCAACAATTTTTATGCAATATTAGTATGACGTGATTTAAATCACATGCTTAATTTTTAGCGATAAGGATCTAAGGCTCACTTGATCTGTTAAATAAATGTATTAAATTTTAAAATCAAAAACTTTGAAGCACAGTCATCAAAATAATCTCTCTGAAGAATTAATTAACAAACTTGCGGAAATCTCTGCCGGATACTTGCCATCCGAGACATTTGATAAATTCATCACACTGCTTCAGTCCGAAACTGCTAAATATCACTTTACACGTACATCAGAATCGAATCTACTGCGAATAATTTCCGGGATGTTTGATAAGTATTCATTTCTTTCTGATTGCATTAAATATCCACACTATATTGAAATCATTGTAGCAATTGCAGTACACAGCAATTATTTAACAGATATTCTCGTCCGTAACCCAGAATATTTTTATTGGATAGTGAATCCTTCAAATTTGGAGCCGAAATTAAATCTTGAAGAATTGGAAAATAACGCTAATTCATCACTTAACTTATATAAAACCTTCTCATCAAAAGTAAATTTTTTCCGTGCTCTTAAACGAAAAGAAATTTTAAGAATTGGACTAAGAGATATTCTCGGTTTGGCTAAGTTGGACATTATTACAGAAGAACTTTCGATCGTGGCAAAGTTAATCGCTTCCAAATTGTTTGAGCTATGCTTGGAAGAGATTAAATCAAAATATCAGATTAAAAATGTGACTAACAGCTACTGCATAATTGGACTCGGAAAACTTGGCGGTAACGAACTGAACTACAGCTCTGATATTGACTTGATAATCTTTTATGATGAAGATCGAACATTTGGGAATAAATCTTATCACGAATTGCTAACTGAAGCCATTTACCTATTTATTGAATCTGCTTCATCGATAACTTCATCGGGATTTATTTTTAGAGTTGATTTCCGATTACGACCCGATGGAAGAAATTCACGATTATGCGGCAGCATTAATGAATATTTAAGTTACTACGAAAGCAGAGGTGAGGATTGGGAAAGACAAATGTTAATCAAAGCAGGTTTTGTTGGCGGAAATCTGAATCTGTATAATCAATTTATAAATTATCTTGCACCGTTCATTTATCCTTCAAGCTTTACAATTTCTCCAACAGAACAAATTATAAAGCTTAAGCTAAACATCGAACGAAATTTGGGGAGTGGTGAAAATATTAAGTTACTTCCCGGGGGAATTCGTGATATTGAATTTTCAGTGCAAGCTTTGCAATTACTAAATGGAGGGAAATGGACAGAGCTACGAACGGGAAATACATTAAAAAGCATTTCGATTCTTAACGATAAAAAACTTCTTACTAATGAAGAAGCTGAAGTATTCAAAAATGCTTATCAATTTTTCAGAAAGATTGAGCACTATCTTCAGCTTATGAACGATAAACAAACACACACCATTCCTACCAATGATGAAGTGCTTCAAAAAATCAGCAGCTATCTTGGATTTATCAATGTCAGAGATTTTAAAGAAAGAATTAAAGAATTTCGTCAATCGGTTGTGAAAATTTACAATTCAATAATGGGCAAAGAAGTTACCGTGAAAACTAAAGTTGATATATCTGAAATCAATTTTAATAATAGAAAAAAAGCATTCCAAGATTTTACATTTCTCCGGGAAGGAAAAGGTTTACTCGGTCAAAAGGAATTTGATGAAAGAACGATAGCAGTATTTCAAATCATCGAGCCAGGAATCATCAGTTACTTAAAAACTGCAATTAACCCTGATGTGACAGTTCAAAACTTCGTTCGGATAGTAAAAAGTTCGAGGTTTCCATTCATCTGGTACAGAGAGCTGACTGACAAAATATTACTAAAATCATTTTTAACCATCTGTGAATTTGCACAACGTTCCATCGATTTATTCGCAGAAGATGATGAAATAATCGAGCTTTTTCTGAACAGGAAAGTATTTGAAAAAATCGAAATTGTAACATTAGATCAATATTCGATGAAAAGAATAATTTTCACTTTGTCGGTTCAATTTATACTTGGAATAATAAATCACGAAAAAGTATCCAGGATTCTTTCCGCATTTTATCAGAATGAAATAAAGCGTGTATTCAGGCAATCATTACAGAACAAATATCCAGGGTTAAAATACTTCGTTGCTGGATTAGGCAGTTTTGGATCAGGGGAAATGACATTCAGTTCTGATATTGATTTGATTTTTGTGGTTGATGATTTGAAGCAAATTCCAAATGCTGAAAAGGTGTTCCAAGGAATTCTTGCGCAGATTAGAAAATCACTTTCTCCAACAGATGTTGACTGCAGGTTACGCCCCGAGGGAAAAAGCAGCATCCTCGTTTGGGATATAAAAAATTATCAGGCATATATACAAAAGCGTTTAAGAATTTGGGAACTACAGGCATTTACTAAAATTTCTTTGGTAGACGGTGTCACAAACTTATTCAGCATTTTCTTAAATTCACTTAACGCCAGATTAGAATTTGAAAACAAGACCACGATTGTAAATGATGTGAAGGAAATGAGACGGAAACTCCACCCAGTGAATTTAGGAGGTAAAATGAGTATGCTTAATATAAAGAAAAGTCCCGGTGGTTTGGTTGATATCGAGTTTATAGTTCAGTATTTAGCTTTAATCTCAGCAAATAAATTTTCTAAGATTGCAGGCGTTGGTATTAAATTAATCCCGAAGTTTTCTGAAAAAGTTATCAGCAAAGATGATTCTGAAATTCTGATGAAAAATTATTCTTTTCTTAAGCGTCTGGATTTTATGAATCAGGTTATTTTTAATGCCACAACTTCGATTATGCCAAGCGATAAGAAAAAATTAGCAATGCTTTCACAACAAATGAATTTTAATGATGTTGAATCTTTTCAAAACAACTTGAACGAAGTTATGAAATCAAATAAATTACTCTTCCAAAAATATGTGACATTAAATTGAAATCTCTTTACAAATATTTAGCATTAGTTTTAAGTGTTTTCGTTTTTCTTATTTATCTTTTCACCTTAGCACCGACAGTAGTTCAAATTGATTCTGGTGAACTTGCTACAGTTCAGCTGACACTGGGAATTGCTCATCCTACCGGTTATCCGCTTTATACAGTTCTGGGTTATCTGTTTTCACTAATCCCTTTTCCGTTCACAAAGATTTATCAAATGAACTTACTTGCAGCTATCTATTGCGCTGCAGCGATAGGATTCTTTGCTCAGTCTGTTAAACTCACATTGGACAATCTCAGTTTATTCATCACTAAAAAAAGTGTGGAGCTAAAGAAACAGAAAAAGAAAAATCGAAGAGAGAGAGATGACAAAGTTGGAAGCAAGACCAGGAATAATGAAATTCCCGATACAATTAAGTTATTTGCTTCTGCATTTGGCGGATTGATTCTTGCCTTCAGTAAAACTTTTTGGTTTCAGAGTACTTCTGTTGAAGTTTATTCGCTTCATCTTCTTTTAATTTGTGTAATTATTTTTGTTTTGCTAAAAGCTTATCTTCAAAATGAAGAAAAAACAAATGGCATTTGGAATTACTGGTATCTTCTCGCAATTGTTCTTGCACTTGGCTTCAGCAACCACATGACTACATTGCTAATTCTGCCTGCAATTGCGTATTTATTTTTCAGCAAGTTTGGATTTAATAAATCCAGCATTAAAAAAATGTTTTTAATGATCGGTGTTTTTCTTCCTTTACTTGTAATTATTTATTCGTATCTCCCGGTCCGTGCTTCACAGCAGCCAACATTGAATTGGGGCAATCCGATTGATTTAGAAAGAATACTAAGACACATTTCCGGAAAGCAGTATCAGGTTTGGTTATTTTCTTCCATGGATGCGGCAAAAAAGCAGCTTGGATATTTCTTCACTTCGCTCACAGAGGAATTTAATATTGCACTAATTCTCATCATAATTGGGCTGCTGTTTACCTATTCGTACAGTAAAAAACTTTTTATTTTTTTAATTATCGTTTTTGTTTCAACTGTTTTGTATTCGATCAACTACGATATTGTTGATATTGACTCATATTTCTTACTCGCTTACATATCCTTATCATTCTTCTCTGTCTTTGGAGCGATTAAAATATATTCCCTGTTAAAAAAATCTAGTCAGAATATTGTTGTTCTGGCAATAGTCTCTCTCATTTTTATTTTAATTTTTTCCTCATTCAACTTTAAAAAGGTTGACCAGTCGAACACCATGATATTTGAGGATTACACAAAATCACTTGTGAACAGCATAGATAAAAAATCTATTGTTCTAAGTTATCAATGGGATTTTTTCATTTCAGCTTCTTACTATTTTCAAAATGTCCAGGGGTTTAGAAAGGATGTAGTGATAATAGATAAAGAACTTCTTCGAAGATCTTGGTATTTCAATCAGCTTGAGAAAAATCATCCTGGTATTCTCTCCGGTCTAAAGTATGAGGTACAGGCGTTTCTTGAAGCTTTAAAACCATTTGAAAGAAGTGAAAACTTCAATGCCCAGTTACTTGAAAGTCTGTATAGACAAATCATGACAAAGTTCGTTGCAACAAACATTGATCAGTATAACATTTACCTTGCACCTGAGATGGTAGATAATGAAATGCAAAAAGGTGAATTTGCTTTACCGCAGGATCATTATTTAGTTCCGGATTTATTTTTATTCAGAGTTGTAAAATCAAAAGAATATTTTGCGGCTAGGGAACCCAATTTCAAAATTCAGATTCCAAAACGACGAGATTATTATGTGAATTTTATTGAGGAAAAAGTTGGTTCAATGTTAGCTAGGCGAGCAATTTATGAAATGCAATTTGATAAAAAAGATAGAGCAAAAGTTTATGTAGATAAAATTAAAAGTGATTTGCCTAAGTACAAGTTATCTCCCGAACTATTAAGAATAATTGAATGACGAGTAATTATTCAATCCTTTATAGAACCTAACAAATCTTTTTTCCTATCTGCTGAAAGTTCACCATCAGTCATAAAGGATTGCAAAATTACATCAACCTGCTGAATTAAATTTCGCTTATAGTACTTTGGTGCGTAAATTGAACCATCAATCATATACAATCGTTTAGTTTTCTCATCAAAAAAAGTATAACTTATAAATGGTCCGCCCATTCCTTTAATATTCAATTCCCACAATCCCTGAGTCAATATTGCGTAACGTCCTTTAAAGTTTACCTCATTTGATGTGAAATATTCTTCTCCAATTACTACGAAGGATTGTTCATCAGTAGTTCGATAATATTTTTGCGTTATTCTGTTTCTTACAGCTCGAATTGAATCAGAATTTAAATAAGCGGGAGTTGCGTTTTCAATCCAGTGAACAAAAATCCATCTTTCCATATCACTGTTGGGCGATCTTCGTAACCACACGAAATTATCCTCGGGTTTATTCAACGCCAAATTAAAATCAGCTTGCACATAAATAACCCAGCCGTGTTCTTTAAGCAGTTTACCTTCAAGTTCCTTTTTCTCATAGGATGCATTATACAAACTTTCCGATAGTCTCTCATCTGAAATTTTTTGGAATGCATAAAGAAGATTATCACTTTTCTTTAAAATGTTAAATTCAAGCTCCTGCATATCCGGCGCAGTCAGTAAAACTACCAATTGACTCTTCGCCCAGAGATTGTACTTTGTAACTTGTGACATTTGATTGGACAATATTTTTGCTCTGATGGCAGTGTCAACAATAGCTTGAATGAATTGTGATGCAACTGAATTTGAATTCATTGGAGCAACAATAACTATGTTTTTGCGTGTTTTATATTTTTCGATTTCATTTGGTGAAACTCTTTTTAGTGTGAAAAGTTTTTCGGGCTGCGGTGTATAAATCACCTTTTCAAAAGTTGATTCAAGCGCTGCTCTCAATTCATCATATTCCAGCGAATCAGCAACAACATAAATTTCATCCTCTAAACCTTTTGCCGGCTTATTTGTAACATCACATGACGGTAAAATAATCAGCAAAAATAAAAGCGAAAACAAATAAATAATTTTCATTATCACCTCGGAACGTTTTGTAAAACGATGTTGAGATCAGGTAAAAATAGTGCATACATTATCCACATTGCTATTCCAATTGAAATTGGGATAACAAGATTATCATCCGCCAAACCGAATGACACATTTTCCACTAAAGCTCCAAATGCCACAGCGATGAATCCTATCATGTATTCAGAAAAACAATAATCCATTTTGGGAGATAGTAAAACAACGACTATTCCACTCAGAAAGAAAGCTAAAGTTCCCTCAAGACTCTTAAAAAGAAATTTGTGTTTTCCAAAACGCCGCCCGATTAATGCTGCAAGAGTATCGCTTATTATTAAAACGGCGAACGCTGTTACTACAATTACTTTGGGGAAAATTAGAACGCAGATCAATGCTGAGAGTAAAACATAGGTGGCTCCGTTTAAGGTGCGTTTTTTATGATCAAGTTCATGCTTTCTTAACAGAAAACCGAAAAACTTATAAAAAAATTTGCCGATGGAAGGTGAAAAGTAACGCCCAAGATCAAGAAATAATGCAATAAATGCCATTATTCCTAAAATTACTAAGGCAGTACCCCTCGGTATGAAATAGTAAACAATTGGAATAGAAAGTGAACAAAGATGAATTAACTTTCGGAATATTTCATCTTTGTAGTGAATAGTTCCGTGATCAACCTGCGTCATTTTTTGAAATTGATTCCTTCGGTTTCCTCTGTTCAATCAATTTTTTAACATGATCGGGAACTTCCACTTCGGTTCCGTTTTCAGCACCGCCATTTTTTTTGAACGGCGGTAATTCTTCACCCCGAATAATAGCATCAATTTCTTCAGCATCAAGTATTTCTCTTTCAAGTAGAGCTTCAGAAAGTTTATGTAAGATATCAATATTCTCTTTTAAGATCGTTTCTGCTCTCTGAATTCCCTTTTGTACGATTTTATTTACTTCTGCATCAATTAAAATAGCTGTCTGCTCGCTGTAATCTCTATGCTGAGCTATTTCTCTTCCTAAAAATATTTCTTCCTCTTTTTTACCATAGTTAACCGGACCTAATGTTTCGCTCATGCCCCAATCACAAACCATTTTTCGAGCAATATCAGTAGCTCTTTGTATGTCATTGCTTGCGCCAGTATTAAACTCATTGAAAATCAACATTTCAGCGGCTCTGCCGCCAAAGAAAACAGCTATATTAGCTTCGATGTATGATTTCGAATAAGTGTGCTTTTCGTCTATTGGTAATTGTGTAGTCAGTCCTAAAGCTCTGCCCCTTGGAATTATCGTGACTTTGTGAACAGGATCGGCTTCGGGAATTTTTCTTGCCACAAGAACATGACCAATCTCATGATACGCTGTGGTTCTTTTTTCTTCCTCTGAAATGATCAAACTCTTTCTTTCCATTCCCATCATAACTTTATCTTTTGCTTCCTCAAAATCAATCATTTCAACTTTTTTCTTGTTCTTTCTTGCAGCTAAAAGCGCGGCTTCATTAACTAAGTTGGCAAGATCTGCACCTGAGAGACCAGGTGTTCCTTTGGCTAAAACTTCAACCTTAACATCAGAGTCAAGCGGAATATTTCGAGTATGAACCTTTAAAATTCCTTCACGACCTTTAACATCGGGTCTATCAACAACAACCTGGCGATCAAATCTTCCAGGTCTTAATAAAGCTGGATCTAAAACATCCGGACGATTAGTTGCTGCAATTATTATAACGCCGCTATTCTGTTCAAATCCATCCATCTCAACTAAAAGTTGATTTAATGTTTGTTCTCGTTCATCATGACCGCCGCCTAAACCGGCACCGCGATGTCTTCCAACTGCATCAATTTCATCTATGAAAATAATACACGGGGCATTTTTCTTTCCCTGCTCAAAAAGATCTCGAACACGGCTTGCACCTACACCAACAAACATTTCGACAAAATCAGCTCCACTGATTGAAAAAAAAGGAACACCTGCTTCACCGGCAACTGCTCGTGCTAAAAGTGTTTTTCCGGTACCTGGAGGTCCTAATAAAAGAACTCCTCTTGGAATTTTTCCACCTAATTTTTGAAATTTTCCGGGTTCTTTTAAAAACTCGATTACTTCCTGAAGCTCTTGTTTTGCTTCATCAGCGCCAGCAACGTCTTTAAAAGTTACCTTATGACCAGACTGCGTTATCAATTTGGCCTTGCTTTTTCCGAATGAAAAAATTCCTCTTGTTCCTCCGGATGAACCTTGCATTCTCCTCATTATAAGAAGCCAAACCGCAATAATTATAACCCATGGAATAAAACCGAGAATAACATTCAGCCATTCATTCGATTCTTTATCGAAGGAATAATTTATTCCTTTCATCTTCCATATTGCTTCTTGATCCTTGATAATTGGTTCCGGTAAGTAAACAGAAATCTCCTTTACTGAAACTTCCTTTTTATTAATTTCTATTTTTTCTTGAGAGCGAAGTTCAGCTTTGAATGTATAGTCATTTATATCCGATTTGGTAATTGTTGCTTTTAGGATTTTATCTTCTGCGAGGAGTTTTTCGTACTGTGGATAAGGAATTTCAGTATAAGAGACATTGTTTGTCCGGAAAATCTGCATAACAATAACTGCCGCTACAATTACTGCACCCCATCCAAAAACTAATTTTATTACTTTGGACCAGTCGAAATTATCATCACTTTTATTAGATCCACCGGATTTAAATGGATTGTTTTTACTGCTTTTATTATCAGACATTTTTTAAATCATTTTCCTCAGAATTTTATTAAAATCATTCACTTAACATGTAAATTGAGCGTAAATTGCGATATTTTTGAGCATAATCCAACCCATAACCTATCACAAATTTGCTTGGAATTTCGAAACCAATATAATCAATTTTTACCTCATATCTAAGACTATCGGGCTTCACCAGAAGACTTACAACCTTCATGCTTGTCGGTTGATGCTGGTTAATTAACTCCTCAATAAACTTAATTGATAATCCTGTATCAACTATATCCTCAACAATAATTAAGTCTCTTCCGTTCACATCACAGTTAAGTTCTTTAATTAATTTCACCTTACCGGAAGAGATTTTTTCATCTCCATAGCTTGAAAGTTTGAAGAAATCAATTTCACATTCGATGCCAACATTTTTTACAAGATCTGACATGAAAATAAATGAACCATTAAGAACCCCGATAAAAACAGGAACTTTTCCTACATAATCTGCTGAAATTTTTGCGGCTAATTCCTTGATTCGTGTTTGAATTGTTTTCTCACTTAAATACTCGGTAAAAACTTCATTGCCAACAATGATTTTATCCTTAACTATTTCAGGCATAATTGTAAAACCTTTCGCGTTTTATCAGTTACTTTAAATCTGTCATCTAATCGATGACCTATAACCCAAACAATTTTGTTTTTATTTACCAAAACAAATTGTTTCCTTTTTTCAAATACAGATACTTTTTGATCATTGAGAAAATCAGACACTTTTTTCGAGCCCCTTAATCCCAAAGGATAAAATCTATCGCCATCTTTCCATGGTCTAAGAATAAATTTATTCCTGACTTTGTGGTAATCAATAAATTCAATATTTCTATTGGTAGAGTACTTAACTGAATCCTTCTTAACAAAACCAACGAAGATTTTTTTATGATCAATTTTCTGTGATTCGCCAACTTTGATTTCTAAATAGTTTTCTTTTTTTTCTGTTTTTTTAGGATAAACCAAAAATCTGTCCCGATCTCTAACAGCAAGCAAATTATTTGTGATATTTACAGATTTACCAGCTTGATTCGGAATTAAAGATATTATTTTATTGCAATCGTTGAATGATATTTGAGTTTTAAAGTGTCTATCAACAGAATATTTTATTATATCACTCCATATATTTTTTTCAATGGGAAACATCTTATCAATTATAATTTCAAGTTTATCTTTTTTCTTAATAAGAATAAGTTCGCTGAACATTTTTGTAACAGAGCTAAGGACTGCTGCTTGATTCCTTAGAATTAAAGAAGATTTAAACAGTGTCTGGTCAATCTTAGGATTTAAACATTTTCTAATTAGGGTTAGAATTTCGTTTCTGATTAAATTGCGCTCATAAATATTTGAAAGATTTGATTCATCGGTCAGATACTTGACATTGTTCGACTTAAGAAATTCAAAAATATCACTTTTGGCAATCGGTAGAATTGGGCGAATGATGTTTCCTCTTTCGATCGGAATCCCAGCTAATCCTTTAAGTCCAGTTCCTTTAATTAAATTTAACAAAATAGTCTCCGCATTATCGCTGCAATTATGTGCAGTTGCTATTTTATCATACCCGATTTTTTTTCGAACTTTCTCCAACTCTTCGTAGCGTAAATTCCGCGCCGCTTCCTCCACTGAAACTTTCTGCCGTTTCGCAAGTGACGGTACATTCCTTTTAACGGAATGATATTTAATCTTTAATTGCACACATAATTCTCTGCAAAATATTTCATCGTTATCAGCAGCTTGACCTCGTATCATGTGATTAACGTGCATCGCTCCAACTTCAATTTTATATTTTCGTCTATACCTCAACAAAAAATTGAGAAGGAAAGTTGAATCAGGTCCCCCGCTTAGAGCAACTAAAATCTTATCTCCTCTATTGATGAGGTTATAATCTTTAATAAAACGAATTATTTTTTCATCAATCTTTTTCATCAAACAAGCTGAACTTTGTACAAATTATGAATCAATTTTAGTTGACATTATACGTTCCACATACTTACCAAGCACATCAAATTCAAGATTAACAGAATCACCTATCTTTTTATGGGAAAAAATTGTTTCCTGCCAAGTAAAGGGAATTATGCCCACAGAAAAAGTATTTCCTTCTAGTTTTGCAACCGTCATGCTCACACCATCAATAGATACCGAACCGACATGTATCAAATATTTTTTAAATTCTTCAGGATAACCAATTGTGAGAAAGTGACTGTTTGATAATTCTTGTATAGCTAAAACTTCACCTTTAGTATCAACATGACCGAGTACAAAATGTCCACCAAGCCGCGCATCAGCTTTCAAAGGTCTTTCTAAATTTATTTTGCTTCCCAGTACAAGGGCACCAAGATTTGTTTTCTTCAAAGTTTCTTCAATTGTATCAACAGCAAAAGTATTATCAGTTCTTTTTACAACCGTTAAACAGCATCCATTGACACTAACGCTGCTTCCAATTTGAAGGTCTTCCATAATTTTAGATGCGTATATTACAAGCTGATAACCATCGCCGGTTTTTATTTTTTGTAATAACTCTCCTTTTTCTTCGACGAGACCGGTAAACATATTCTGCTCCTAAATGATATTAAATATTTTTCAAAATTAACTTAAGAAAAATAGCATTTAGTTATGAATGATTAGTGGAAAATTATAATACGCTTACTATTTGTTGTGGAAAATGAAGAATGAAACATTAACTGTAAAATATTTAATCGTTGTTTATAATTATTTAGACAGCTCAACGCACAAATCATCATCTAATGTTTCAATATTCACGAATTTAACTTTCAGAGTATTCTTTATTGTGGATTTTCCAAATGAATTTACAAGGGGAAGACCTGAACCCAAAATTTTTGGCGCAATAAATAATATAATGTTATCATAAAGATTCTCTTTTAAAAATGAAGTATATACTTCACAACCTCCTTCAACTAAAACGGAAGCAATTTGAATCTTCGACAATTCAGTCAGTGCAGATCTCAAATTTATTTTTCCATTACTGTTCTCTTTTGCAAAGATAATTTTAGCTCCAAAGGAATTTATTTTTTTAATTCTTCTCTTTTTGTCAATGTTCTTTCTAGATGTAACAACAATTAAGTTTCTATCACTGTTTATCGAAAATATTTTGTGATTTGGACTAAGCTCTAATTTTGAATCAAGAATAATTCTTTTCGGATTCCTGCCTTCTGTCAACCTCACTGTTAAACTCGGATCATCAGATTTAACTGTTCCGCTGCCGATAAGAACAGCATCATATTTTGCCCTTAATGAATGCACATGCCGACGAGAAGCTGCAGAGGAAATCCATTTGGAATTGCCCGCTGCATCCGCAATTTTACCGTCAATAGTTTGTGCCGCTTTTAGCGTTACATAGGGAAGCTTTTTAGTTATATACTTAAAGAAAAATTTATTTAGGTCAATACATTCCTTTTCAAGCAAACCAACTTTAACTTCAATGCCTGCTGCTTTCAGTTTTTTGATTCCCGTCCCGCTGATAACCGGATTCATATCTAAAGTGCCGATTACAACTCGTTTGAATTTTTTCTCAATGATTTTATCAACACATGGAGGGGTTTTTCCATAGTGGCTGCATGGTTCTAAATTAATATAAAGTGTTGCACCCTCTAAATTTTCTCTGGCACTGTTTATCGCATTAACTTCGGCATGATTACCGCCAAATTTTTCGTGATAACCTGCGCCTATAATTCTTTCATCTTTAATAACTACACAGCCCACAAGAGGATTTGGGCTAACTTTTCCTATTCCCTTTTTGGCTAGTTCGAGGGTGAGTTTTATGTAGGATTCATCCGTCACTGGAAAGACATCTACTTAATTGATAAAATTTCAAACTCCATTAATCCGGCGGGCGCTTTTACTTTAACTTTATCACCTACCTTAAAGCCAAGCAGCCCTTGCCCGACGGGAGATGTAACCGAAATTTTTCCTGCTTGAAAATCTGCTTCTTCTGGGGAAACTAAAGTGTACTCAACAATTTTCTTGGTCTTTAAATTTTTGATTGAAACAACAGATAAGATGTGAACCTGATCATTTGAAAACTGTGATGTATCAATAATTCTTGCGCGTGATAAAACTTTTTCAAGTTTACTGATCTTCAGTTCAAACAAACCTTGTTCCTCTTTTGCAGCGTCATATTCGGCATTTTCAGAAAGATCGCCATGAGATCGTGCTTCGGCAATTTTTGCAGCAATTGACTTTCTTCCAGTTGATTTCAACTCTTGAAGTTCTCTTTCCAACTCCATAAGTCGTTCTTTGGTTAAGTATACAAAATTATTATCGGTCATAATTATCTCTTATCTGTTTGAATGATTCAATAATTTAAAAAAAAATTACCACGGTTCAACCAGTGGCATGTGAAACTTAAATAAATAAAGTTAGCTTGTCAAGAATCTGCCGAGATTTCTACTCAACTTTTTGTGATATTAAAGCATACTTGGCAAGCTAGAATGTCTCATTTTCGAATCTTAATGTATTATGAAAAATTGATTCTGATTTTTATCAAAAGTATATTTACATAAATTTTACTCATTATTAATTAAATCTCAGGAAATTTATGCAAAACTTCCCAACAGTTTCTTCTTTTTCTAAAAAGAAGGTATGTGATGACTATCTTCGAACTATTGCATGGATGATAGTCGCTCTTTTTCTTTTCTCAAATTTTGCCGCAAATGCACAACAAAACAAAGCGATTTGGTTTGATGTTTCTGAAAGCTCGATAACAAATCAGAGTAATAGAGTAATCGTACCGCAAGAATACAGAACATTACTCATGAATAAAACAAATCTGCTGCAAATTTTAGATCAAGCTCCAAGGGAATTTACCAATGAAGCTAGAAATGTGAAAATTGCTTTGAAACTTCCTTACCCAAACGGTGAACTAAAAGAATTTTATATTTTAAATTCTCCAATAATGGAAGACGGTTTAGCCAGCAGATACCCAAACATTAGAACTTTTATCGCTTATGGGCTTGATGAGCCATCAGCTTCAGGAAGAATTGATTTTACCCCTGCAGGTTTTCATGCAATTATTTTTACAAATGAAGGAACCATATATATTGATCCTTACAGTCAAAATACTTCTGATTATTACATCAGTTATTATAAGAAAAATTACATTCCAAGCGAGGCAAACTTTTTTAGCGAAATAGGTGTGCTTGGTACTGATTTACCTGCTGCAAAAGAAATCGAGCAGCTTGTAAAAAATGGAATTGAATTAGCTGCTCCAATAAATTTAAGAACATATCGTTTGGCTTTAGCAACTACCGGTGAATATACTGCCTATCATGGCGGTACAGTTGCCACAGGTTTAGCAGCCGTAGTTACTGCAATGAATCGTGTTAATGGCGTATATGAAAAAGAGGTAGCGGTTAGAATGGTTCTGATTGCCAACAATGATACATTAATCTATACAAACGCATCAACAGATCCATATACAAACAACAACGGTTCAACAATGCTGGGACAAAATATTTCGAACCTAAATTCCATTATTGGTTCGGCTAATTATGATATTGGCCACGTTTTCAGCACAGGTGGGGGCGGCGTTGCCTATTTAGGTTGTGTTTGTACAAGCAACAAGGCAGGCGGTGTGACAGGACTTCCATCCCCGACAGGTGATCCATTTTACATTGATTACGTCGCTCATGAAATGGGACATCAATATGGAGCAAATCATTCATTTAACGGAAGTACTGGTTCTTGCAGCGGTGGGAATCGTAATGCTGCAACTGCTTATGAACCCGGAAGCGGATCTACAATTATGGCTTACGCTGGTATTTGCAGTCCTCAGAACATACAAAATGCGAGTGATGATTATTTTCACTTAGTAAGTTTACTTGAAATTGTTGCATTCACTCAATCAGGGTCAGGCAATTCTTGTGCAACACAAACAGCAACCGGGAATAATACTCCAACAATTTCTACAATACCATCAGGTGGATTCACTATCCCAATCAGCACTCCTTTTAGCTTAACAGGTTCAGCTACAGATCCTGATAACGATCCGTTAACTTACTGCTGGGAAGAATATGACCTTGGTGCTGCTGGTGCTCCAAATTCTCCTTCCGGAAATGCACCGATTTTCAGAAGTTTTAAAGGAACCACTAATCCAACTAGAATCTTACCAAAAATTTCTGATATAATTAATAACACTCAGACTATGGGAGAAATTCTTCCGACTTACACTAGAAACCTGAGTTTCCGTTTGACCGCTCGTGATAACAAAGTCGGTGGCGGCGGGTTTGGATACAGTAATGTTGGATTCTTTGCGAACAGTGCTGCAGGACCATTTCTCGTTATTTCACCAAATACCGCAGTTACATGGGAAGGACTTACAACCCAAACAGTTACGTGGAATGTTGCCAACACTAATGTTTCTCCAGTTAATTGTGCAAACGTCAATATCTTATTATCGACAAATGGAGGACAGACGTTTACCGTTACACTTCTTGCTAATACTCCAAATGATGGATCTGAAGTGGTTACAATTCCTAATTCTCCAACTACGACGGCAAGAATTAAAGTTGAAGCTGCCGGTAATATTTTCTTTGATATTTCAAATGTTAATTTCACTATTACCGCACCAGTTCCTGTCGAGTTGACTTCCTTTACCGCAGAGTATCATACTTCTTACGTAAAGCTAGAATGGCAGACAGCAACTGAAACTAATAACTACGGTTTTGAAATTGAAAAATGCAGACTGAATAACTCATCCCAAATTAAAAATTGGGAGGTTATTGGTTTTGTTCAAGGCAATGGCACAAGCAGTTCTCAGAATAATTACAGCTATCCAGATAAATCAATTAATGCTGTTGGAAAATATTTTTACCGCTTAAAACAAGTTGACCTTGATGGTACTTATGATTATTCCCCTGAAATTGAAGTTGAAATTGCTTCGCCGAAGAGTTATAATTTAGCACAGAATTATCCGAATCCATTTAATCCAACCACATCAATTCAGTTTTCGGTTCCTGTTGCCGCCGATGTAAGGATAACTTTATATAATTCATTGGGGCAAGAAATTCAAGAATTGGTAAACCGAAATTTTGCTGCCGGATTACATTACTTTGATTTCTCTGCCGAAGGCGGATCTGCCTCTGGCAGAGATGCTACATTCATTACGAGCGGAGTATATTATTACCGGATTGAAGCAAACGGAAACGACGGCTCTAATTATGTTTCATTTAAGAAGATGGTATTACTCAAATAACCTTCAATCCAAATTCATCACTCAAAAATTAAAGGCGGTCTTTTGACCGCTTTTATTTTTTTAGAGGCGGACGCTCATTAACATTTGCCTCTGCATCATGTTTGGAAATATCGAATGTGATGCTTTAATTTGATGTATAATAAAGGAAATCAATTGTGAACAGATTAATTGAAATAAAATCAGAAGAGAATATTCCTCAACAATTTCAGGAAACGCCGATAGGACTTTTACTAGAATACCATAATCTAAATAGACCATATGAAACTTACACAACTGCTCAACTGCTAATTGGGATGTGTATGGACAATCGAAAACATCTTCATATACCGGATAATTTTGCATTTATTATTCGAGCTGGCGGTGCAAATTTACGATACAGCGAATTTAAGGTTTCGTATGCCATTGCTGTGGGCGGAGTACGAGCAATTGCTTTGATGGGTCATACTCAATGCGGTATGGTAAACTTGATTGCACGTAAGGAACAATTCATTCAAGGAATGATAGCTAATGCTGGATGGACAAAGGAAAAAGCCGAAGAACATTTTCAACACTTCGCTCCAATGTTTGAAATTGGCAATGAAATTGATTTCATACTCAGCGAAACAAACCGGCTTCGATTGCGATATCCAAAAGTTATTGTTGCACCGCTTTTGTATCGTGTTGAGGACAATAAGATTTATGTCATAGACAAAAGTTCAACCAGCAGGAACTAGTTTTTCTTTATAAAATTGAGGCAAATATATGTCCCTAACTTAAATCACTGCGTAATCTCAGTTAGCTTCCTGTATCCTGCAAACTGATCTAAAGTTGCAGTACTGGCAAACTTTACTTTCTCAATCTTCAAGCAGTGATAAGTGAAACTTCCCTTCTTGAATTGCTGCGACATACTTATCAACTGCCGCAAGACAAATTTTTATTAATTCTTCATTCAGCTCAACATCTTTTTCCGCGGTAGTTTTTTTTCTGCTCAGCTTAATTGGCTGACATCCAAATTTTTCCTTAATATGCATTAAAATTTGTGTTGCCCGTTCGGACAACTTATTATATATTTAAAGCGTGAGTGAAATAAAAAAATACCGCTCAGTGATTTTCTATAAGGAGTACTTTGAGAGTTTCTTCCTTAAGCAAAACCAGAAGGTAAAAGACAAGATCATCTGGACTTTAAATCTTATTGAGGAAATCCAATTTATTCCAGAGACATACTTAAAACACTTAGGAGGAACTGAAGGTATTTATGAAATTAGAGTTCAGCAAGCAAGTAATATCTTTCGTGTACTCTGCTTTTTTGATGAAGGCAAATTGATTGTGCTTGCTAACGCATTTCAAAAGAAAACTCAAAAGACACCAAAACAAGAAATTGTGAAAGCATTGAAAATAAAGGAAGAGTATTATGCGGAAAAAAAATATTAGAACACTTGAAGAGTTCAAAGATAAGCACTATGGCAAAAAGGGAACTCCCAAAAGAGATAAACTTGAAAAAGGTTACCGCGAATTTAAGCTCGGTTCATTAATTCTTGATGCACGCCTTGGAAAAGGTTTAACCCAAGAACAGCTTGCAGATAAATGTGGGACGAATAAAGCATTTATCTCCAAAGTTGAAAACAATATTAAAGATGTTCGCCTTTCTACACTTCGTAAAATTGTAGAAGTTGGTCTCGAAGGCCAACTTAATCTCTCAATAAGAGTGTGAATTTAGATTCAATCCTATGAATTCAAAGGAATGTAATCATCATTGAATTCGCAAATTGCGATGCCAAAAGCAAGTTATTTATCTCATCCGATTTCCTGTATCCTGCATATCGCTCTAAAGTTACAGTACTGGCAAACTTTGGTTTCCCTGTCTTCAAGCATTGACAAGTGAAACTTCCCTTCTTGAATTGCGGCGACATACTTATCAACTGCTTCAAGACAAATTTTTATTAGTTCTTGATTCATCTCAACATCTTCTTCCGCAGTAGTTTTTTTTCTGGTGAGCTTAATTGGCTGGCGCCCAAATTTATCTTCGCTGTACTTCAATGAATAAATTTCCGATCCTACGGGTTCATAATCTTTCCTTAACTGTGCCTGGATTAACTTCTTGGCGGCATACATGTAAAGCGGCAATTGAAGGGATAGCCCTTTATACAAATCCTCTGTGGATGGCTTTTTACCGCCAAGCTTGTAGTCAACAACTCTAAATCTCTTTTCAGAGTGGTCAACATCAACTCTGTCAATCTTCCCGCGAAATTTTGTATCACCGATTTTGAACTCTCCACTGCTTTGGTTTATCCTTCCAAAGCTAAGTTCAAAATATTCGGGGACATACGCTTCATCGTTATTTCTTTCCTCTTCTAAAAACTTGAAAAGAATTGAGTTCTTTCGCTTTCCGTTTATGCCAAGGATTTTTTCAATCTCAAAGAATGATAATGCGGCATTAAAATTCGCCGCTTCAACTTTTGCTTCGGCAATTTTAAATATCAAATCTGCCGCTACATGGAATTGCGTGTCGCTTGCGTTGTGCAGCACAATCTTTTTCCTTTTCAGTTCTGTATAAAACTCATAAAGAATTGAATGCAGCAAGCTTCCCATTTCCAATGCTTCAATTTCATCTGTGGGTTCTTCAATTGGTTCGAGGTTTAGTATTCTCTCGGCAAAATATTTGTAAGGACAAGCCGCATAAGTTTCAAGCTGCGAGATAGAATACTCCTTGTTTATAAGCGCTCCTAACTTTTCTTTACTATTCGGTAAAAGCATTTTGGAAACAAATCCTGTGTACTCCGATTCACCAAAAGGATTTTCAGTTCTCAGCTTATCAATTTCTACAGCATGCTTAATTGATTTAAAATCAATATTCAAATTTTTAAATGCTTCATCTTTTTCGATGTTCTCAATTCCAACACTACCGATATACTTTAGCAATTCTTCTTTGCTGTAGAGATTATTCTGATAATTCAAGCTTGATTTTTCAGTCACACTAAACAGCGATAAAAATTCATCAAGAAAATTTGATGTTACCAATTCCCTTCGCTCTTCTTTCACCGGATGAGTTAAATACAAGCGTTTATTCCAAGAACAAAGAGATTGATAGAAATGATAACGTTCTTCTGTTTGGTGATTCTTTTCATTTTTAACGTAAGAACCGGATAAGAAAATTTCGGGAGTATAGCGTGTCGGGAAATCACCATCACACAAGCCCGAAATAAAAAGATAATCGAATTTTAATCCGCGTATTTCATTTATGGTTGTTATCTGAACTCCGTATCCCGGCTTCTCCTTAATATTGTAGCGGGCAGATGTAACGGCTGTTCGAATATTATTCAAGTAAAATTTTATAGGGAATTTTTCTTCATCCTTATATTCAAGCTGGAATAAATCGAGAAGTTCATTGATTGTTGACGAAAATTCTTCAAAAGCTTTAATGTTTTTTTCGGTTGAATCATCTTTACTATTCACAAGCAGCGAAGGAATTTGGAATGAGAAGATTAAATGATAAAAAGCTTCTTTGAACTCTGAAATAGCTAATGGCTTCGCAAATGGCTTTAGCAGTTCAAATATTTTTTTAATATCGCTCAAAGCTTTGGTATAAACTTCTCTATCACGATCATTTATTCCCCGCTCGTTATTTTCGAATACTGTGGGGTGATTCAAGGCATCGTTAAGTTTATCAACCCAATTTTTATAACCGGAGACTACTTTGAGATTAACCGATGTTTTGAGAAGATTTGATAAATCTATTTGCGCAATTTTAAGATAGTTTAAGCTTAACGATCTGAAAATGTTTTTGTAGTAAAAATCGTTCTCAAGGATTTCTAAAAAATTTATAAGAGCAATTACGATCGGCGAAGTGCCGAGGGAATATCTATCGGTAAGATTAAATGGGATTCCGAAATTTGTAAACACATCTCTTATGATCGGTGAATAATTTTGTATGAGATTAAATGCCAAACAAATTTTATCCGGTTCCACTTTATGATAGAGAATGAGTTCTTTAATTTCCTTTGCAATCAACTCAATCTCTTCAACTCTGTCACCTGTCTTCAGCCGTATTAACTCGTTTTCAAAGCGTTTGATTTTATCACTTGCCTTTGATTTGAAAAGTTTGCTTCTCACTATGTTTTGAAATTCATTGAAAACGACTTGAGACTTATCTTCAATTTCTTTGAATCCTTTATTCACAAACTTGTTAAAGCATTTATCGAGGTGAGAAAAAATCGAATGGTTGTAATTATAGTAATCAAAGCTAACAAACAGTTCAAGATTGTCTATGTGGCTTGAACGATTTATAATCTCAATTTCAGGAGAAGTAAATTCGTCGAAACCATTTATAATTACAAAGTCAACATCAGGAAAAAGTGTGCGGAATTTTTTCTCAAAATTATTTTGGTCTAACTCAAGTAAAGCCGAATAAATATCTCCATTCTCTTTCAGTCCTATGTTATTGCACTTGTTCTGGTACATTTCATAAACAGCGGCAATGTCTTCTGCTTTTAATTTTTCAGATCCTTCGAGCGACTTAGACTCTTCAAGCAAAATCTGAGGAGTGATTCCATGTTTCTTATACTCTGAAATTATATTTTTGACCCTATCTAAAGTCCCAGTCGGAACATCTTTTTTATAGTAAGAAAAATATTTCAGTTTAACATCATGAAAACTTTGCTTGATCAATACCGACGCTGCCGCATCGCTTATTATTTTGGTTGAAGCATCTGAGTTATCAAAAAGTAATTTGGTTGAATAAGTTCTGATAGTTTCTAAATTAATTTTGCCTGTAGATTTTCCAGGAGAGAGTGAGATTAATTCTTTCTTAAGGTAGCGGATTTTACGATTTGTCGGGACGATGAGAAGAAGTTCGTTAAGCTTACTAGCTTTAATTTTTTGATCAACTTCTAGATCAATATCTATTGAGGTTTTAGAATTCTTTGTTAAAATCATGTATAAAAATAAACTTTTATTCGTCTAAAAAGGAGAAATGAAAAAATATTTTAAATCATTAGAACGCAGCTGACACAGATTGAACCGATTTACAAAGATTTTGAATCGGCATTAATCATTCGACACAACGTTCGCTTTGTGCTATTTAATTTTCTCTAAAATTTTATAAACAAGAGAACTCAAATCATTCATACAATTTTAGCTTGATATTTAATTATGGATAACTAACTTTACTATCAAAAATATGTGAATTATGAAAAAATTATTTTTATCACTGTGTATTGCAATTCCAATGTTTAGCTTAAATGCTCAAGGTATTGGAGAATTAGCTGAAGAAGTAGACTCAAAAGTATTTCCCAATAATTCATTTGGTTTAGATATAATGTTTAGCGAGGGTGGAATTGGAATGGGACTTTTCTACAGAAGGCAATTGAGTCAAAAGCTCACTGTGTTCACAGATTTTTCAATATCTGAAGCAAAAGACGAGCAAGAGATCGAATATGTTGAACCATATTATCCTTATCAAACAATTACTTACGGAAAGAAAAACAGAATCTTTCTTCTGCCTTTAAATTTTGGAATGCAGTATAGATTATTTGAAAACGTTCTATCTGATAATCTTCGTCCGTATTTTAATTTAGCAGTGGGTCCAACAATGGTTGTTACAACTCCATACGACAGGGAATTTTTCAATGCTTTTGGAAAAGCTGAATCCAAATTTGCTTTAGGTGGTTATATCGGGTTTGGCGGTAATTTTGGATTGGATAATTCAAGTTTAATCGGATTGAATATACGCTACTACGTAATCAGACTTTTTGATGACGGTGTGGAAAGTTTATACGGAAAATATAAAAAGGATTTAGGCGGAATTTTCCTAACAATAAACATTGGAATGATGTACTGAGATTTATTTCTTCCACTTTATCGTACAGCCGATAGAATAGGTTTCCGGAACTGATATTTCTTTTCCGGCTAATAATTCATCTAAAGCATTCCGCAAATATTTTGATTTAGCTTTTTGTTCTTCCTGCCAATTATCATCAATCTTTCCATGATAAGCGAGTCTTCTTTCTTCATTAAATAGAAATATTTCGGGTGTATGGGCAGCATCAAAACTTTTTGCTGCAGTTTGATCCTCATCTCTTAAGTATACAAAATTAAACTTCTTTAACGCAGCGCGCTTTTTCATTTCCTCAAACGAATCTTCAGGATACTGAACCGCATCGTTGGAATTGATAGCTATCACTGCAACACCTTTTTCTTTGTAATCGTTTTGGATTTCCATTATTCGATTTTCATATGCTTGAACATAAGGACAATGGTTGCAGCTAAAAATCACTATCAGAGCTTTTTTATCATTGAATGAACCTAATGAAAATTTTTGACCGTCAATCGAAAGAAGATCAAATTCGGGAATTGCAGAACCGATGCGTAAAGTTTTGGTTGCCATCAAAAAATCCTTTTTGCTTAAATGATTAAGTGTGAATAAATTTCGCTGTAACTAAAATTAGAAAAAGAAATGATCAAAAAAATATTTTTAATAATCACTATCAGTTTAGAAATGACAATGGCACAAAACATAAACCTTGCCCAGAATTTATACTCAAACTATGAGATTTACCGCGAAAACAAATTAATGCATCGAAGATTTAAGCATTCAGATATGCTGCCTCTGATTAATGAAGTTAAACGACGCGGAATTTTATCGGTTGAAAAAGCCGGACAATCAGTCCTTGGCAGAGATATATTTCTGCTGTCTATTGGAAGAGGAAAATCGAAAGTATTTCTCTGGTCGCAAATGCACGGAGATGAAGCAACTGCAACAATGGCTTTATTCGATGTGTTTAATTTTTTCCAAGTAAGCGATGGATTAGACAGCATCAAAAATATGATATTGGATAATCTTTCAATTTACTTTATGCCGATGGTTAATCCGGATGGTGCAGAAGTTTACCAACGCAGAAATAATTTTGAGATTGATATAAATCGAGATGTTAATCGCCAGCAAACTCCCGAAGGTATAATACTCAGAAAAACTTTTGAGCATTTGAAGGCAGATTTCGGATTTAATCTGCATGATCAGTCAACGAGATACTCGGTGGGAAAATCGAACAATTTTGCGGCGATATCATTTCTTGCTCCGTCACTTGATCATGACAAATCAATTGACAGCGTTAGAGAGAACTCTATGAAACTGATCTGCGATCTTTACAAAACATTAAACCACTTCATTCCAGGTCATATCTCAAAGTACAGTGATGATTACGAACCTCGTGCATTCGGAGACAGCTTTCAAAAATGGGGAACAAGTACAATCCTCATTGAAAGCGGTGGATGGAAAGGAGATATCGAGAATCAATACATTCGTAAACTAAATTTCATGACACTAATAACAGCTTTTTACAGCATCGCTTCAAAATCTTATAAGCACGAATCAATCAAGACGTATGATCAAATTCCACCGAATGAACAATATATCTTTGATTTAATATTAAGAAACTTAAAGTACAAAAAGGATAACTCTGAAATTTTAATTGATCTTGCTATCAATCGAAACGAGATTAGTTGTAATGAAATAAAAGAATTTTACTACTCATCCACAGTTGAAGATTTGGGAGATTTATCTGTCTTTTTTGGTTTAGAAGATTTCGACTTTAAAGGATACGAACTTCATTATGGAAAAACTTACCCAAAAGAATTTAGTTCGATGAGTGAGATTAAAAAACTCGACTTCACGAAACTTTACAAGGACGGATATACAAACGTTATTTTGAATTCAAAAAGTAATGGTAACCCTTTCACGGATTTACCCATAAACATAAAGCTGAAAAGCCAGAGAAAAAATATATCCAACGAAAAATTGTTGGGGAAAAAAGCAAACTTCATCATAAAGAAAAATGGCTTAGCACATTATGCCGTTATCAATGGATTTATGATTGGAGTTAAAGATCAATATGGTGGGGTACTAAATGCTCTTGTTGATTAGAATTTTTGATAAGAGCTATAATTTTGGTATAATTCATGGCATAAAAATTCAAGTCCACCCGAAAGATTAATATTAACAGAATATGTTTCCTATACTATTAGCCATTTTAGAGTCTCAAAACGAATTATACAAAGAGTTTGAGAGAGAAGCCATTCCTCACATGGATGCTCTTTATAATTTTGCCCTCAGAATGACTGGTGATAGTGATGCTGCAAATGACCTTGTTCAGGATACTTTTCTAAAAGCTTTCCGCTTCTTTGATAAATTTGAAAAAGGAACTAATTGCAAAGCGTGGTTGTTCAGAATTATGAAAAATACCTATATAAATAATTATAGGAAAAAAACTAAGGAACCGGATAAAGTTGATTATGAGGATGTTGAGAATTTTTATGAGAATGCAAAACCTTCATCTACAGACAGCGCTCATCTTGAGAAAGAAATTTATGACAATTTGCTTGATGATGAAATTTCATCAGCCATTGCATCACTTCCAGATGATTTTAAAACAGTAATTATTTTGTCCGACATTGAAGGTTTTACCTACGATGAAATTGCCGATTTTGTTGACTGCCCTGTTGGAACGGTGAGATCCCGGCTGCACAGAGCACGTAAAATGCTTTTTGCAAAACTTTACAAATACGCTAGTGATAAAGGATACGTTAAAACTTAATTTTTTAAGATAGCAATTGGATACCCACGAATTAAAATACCAGCTTACTGCTCTGATTGACGGTGAACTTGCCGATAAATCAAAAGTAATTGAATTACAATCACTTATGGCAGCAAATCATGAATTACAAAGTGAATATGAAATTCTACGTTTTACCAAATCGTTAGTACAAAGAAAATGCCTATTCCATTCTGCTCCTGAAAAATTAAGACAAAAAATCACAAAAAAAATTAAACCGGTTGAGAATCCATTACCTCAGCCATTAGAATTCCTAAAAAATATTTTTTCACAACCGGCAATTGCGATTTCCGGAGCAATTGCAATCATAATAATTGCTGTTATCTTGGTTTTAAATCAAAGTACAAATAACAAAATTCCTGATCTCGCTTCAGAGCAATATGGTTCTGAAAATATGTTCATCCAGGCATCGAGTAATTTCAACAGCATTCTTGCTGGGAAGTTAGCTCCGCAAATTATAACTGATGATGCTGATAATGTTAAAAATTTCTTTGATGCCAGTGGCGTGAAGTATTCAACTCAAATTCCCGAATGCAGTAATTGGAAAATTTTAGGAGCCGTTGTGTCAGAAGCCGGTGGAGAAAAGTTTGCACATCATGTTTATTCCAACGATAAAGGAGAGCTCATCTACCTATTTCAAGTTGATGAATCCTGTTTGAATAGGAATGATGCGATGAAGCTGTCTGAAAACATGATAGAGTATCTCGATAAAGGAAAGTGTTACTTTACAACAAAAGATAACTCCACAACTTTAATGAAAAAGATGGGCAATAATATTTGTGCAATTGTCTCCAATGCTTCTAAAACCGAAGTTGAAAATTTATTCTGCTCTCTTTAAATTAGGAAAAAATAATGTTCAAGATTAAAAATATTTTACTTCCAACTGACTTAAGCACCACATCACTAAGTGCGGCAGATTATGCCATTGAACTGGCAATTCAATATAATGCCCAAATTCATCTGCTTCACGTGCTTGAAAAAACTCCTCCAATATTGGCAATTCGTTCACTTGACTTATCTCAAGAAAAAATTCTTAAATCGTTTGAAGAAGAAGGTAAAAAATCTCTTGAGAATGCTGTAAAGAAAATCAAAAAAGGTAGAAGCGAACATTTTGAAATTGAGCCGGTGCTAAAAAAAGGAAACGATTACGAAGAAATTGTTAAATATTCGAAGGATCATAAGATTGATTTAATAGTTATTGCAACCCACGGAAGAACGGGATTACTTCACACACTTCTTGGCAGTGTTGCAGAAAAAGTGATAAGATACGCAAAATGCCCCGTTTTGGTAATTACTCCTCATAAACCTCGAAGGTAAAGTTGATAATACTCCGCTACTTGTTTAAATTAGTATACAAAATTTAAGATTGGTGATTTATGGCAAGATTAAAAAACATCGAAGCATTCTGTAATTTTTGCAATGCTGTTACAAAAATGGAAATATCAGGGGATGCCTCTCCCAACGAAGATGAAAATAAACGCTGGGCTAAATGTAAAAAATGTAAACATAAAACTATTATTGATCTTAAAACTGATGGTAAAGCTAAAAAGGTTTCGCTCGATGGGATAGAAAACGAGGAATGTGTAACGTATTCTCCCGACAAAACTTTTGATGTTGGTCAATCTATTTACCATCAAAGCTGGGACGATTTTGGAAAAATAGTTGCAAAAAAAATATTATCGGATGGCAGAAGTTCGATTTCGGTTGAATTTCAAAAATCCGGAAATAAAAATTTATTAGAATCATTTACAAAACAACCGGGAAACGAGGTGAGTTAGTTTGGTTGGAATTACAGTTGGCGAAAACGAATCAATTGATAAAGCTCTAAGAAGATTCAAGAAAAAGTACGAACGTTCAGGTGTTCTTAAAGAATTCAAGAAAAGAACTGCCTTTCAGAAACCCTCTGTTAAGAAACGAATGGAAAAGCAAAAAGCTCAAAGACGCGCCCATAGGTTTGGACCAATGGAATAATTTTGCATGGCCCCTTTATTGGGGCTTTTTCATTTTAGCTCTAATTTTGGTTCGCCGTTCTCAATATCCCCTTTTCTCAAGTAATACTTTTCAAAATGCTTTTTGATAAGGTTAAATGCTTGATCAACATTATCACAAAAGAATAGATAATCAATATCTTCCTTGTTAATTACACCATGATCCACCAATGCTTCAAAATTAATTACTTTTTTCCAATAGCGTTCATCAAAAACAAGCAGAAGCATTTTCTTTTTGATTTTACCTGTTTGTATTAACGTTAAAATCTCAAACATTTCATCCATGGTCCCAAATCCACCCGGAAAAACAATTAAACATTTAGCAAGATAAGCAAACCAAAATTTACGCATGAAGAAATAATGAAATTCGAAACTCAAATCTCTTGTCACATATTTATTCACAAATTGTTCAAAAGGAATACTGATATTCAAACCAATCGAAAATCCACCGGCTAACTTTGCACCTTTGTTTGCGGCTTCCATAATGCCAGGTCCGCCGCCAGTGCATATGATGAAACGATTGGAATGTGTTCCCAAAGACATTGACCATTCGGTTAGTCGTCGAGATAATTCAACTGCATCCTCATAATATTTTGACATTTCTAATTGCCGTTGAGCAAAACGCAAATTCTCCGCAAATGTCGGCATTTTTGGGTTCATCACTTTGAATTTATTATACTCGGTCAAACCTTCTTTTCTCGACTTAAGCCGTGCCGATCCGAAGAATACAATAGTGTCTATAATTTTATGTTTACGAAATTTACTTTGCGGTTCAATGAACTCAGCCAGCATCCGAATAATTCGAGCATCAGATGAGTTTAGAAATTCGGGATTTTCATACGCTTTAACCGGTTTCTTTAGTTTTGACATTTATAACTCTATAATTTTTATTATGAATTTTGAACTGTTATCTGCTATTTTTGAAGCCAATCATGTAAACTTTTTTATAATAGAGATTAGCTGACAAAATCTTTGTTTAACAGCGAAGTAAAAATATAATTCTATTTGCTTAATCCAAATGCGATGATTAAATCTATTTTATTTTTATTGATATTGAGTTCCAATGTTCTCTGCATTTCAAGGGATGAACTTAAGCAACAAATTCAAGATATACTCGACTATATTCCCTCTTCAACAAAAGTTGGGTTGTTAGCTTATAATCCAATTTTACGAGACACATTATTTCAATTTAATCACTCAATGTCAATGATTCCTGCCTCCAACACAAAATTGTTTACAACGGCTGTTGCACTTTCAAATTTGGGCGGTGACTTTAAAATATCAACCAAAGTTTTTTCCGATGATTTCAACATTACAGATGGCTCTATAAATGGAAATCTCTATATCAAGGGATATGGAAATTCAACATTCTCTCTGTATGATTTAGAACGGATGGTTGATGAAATAAAAAAGAAAGGAATAACTTTAATTACAGGAAATATTATTGGAGATGATACTTACTTCGATAATGTTTACAAACGTGATGATTGGATAGCAGATGAAACTGCCAACGTTAAGCTCCCTCCAATTTCTGCTTTAACAGTTGATAGAAACCGTAAAATAACTCAGACGCGGAGAGGGAGAAGACTCAGAACCTCTGTGGTTGCTGTTGATAATCCTCCGCTTAATGCGGCAGCAATTTTAAGATCGAAATTAATTGATTATGGAATCAAAGTTGAAAAAGGAGCTAAGGTTGGCGAAACCCCTAAAAAAGTTTTACTTTTAACAGATTCAGGAGTAAGTCTTTCTGAACTGACCAAGCTGATAAATAAACACAGCGATAATTTTTTAGCCGAAGGATTATTTAAGACTATCGGAGCAGAAGCAAGTAAAATCCAGGGAAATGCTTTTTACTCCACGCAAGCTATACATGATTTTATCGAGGATAACGGAATATTTTCCACAGGCACAACTTTGGTTGATGGCTCAGGAATATCACGGTTTGATCAAGTTACTCCCGGAGCAATAGTTGGTCTCCTCGAAGCTATGTATTTTGATATTAAAAATTATAATGACTTTTATAATTCACTTGCAATAGCCGGAGTGGATGGTACGTTAAGAAATCGTATGAGAGGAAGTTATGCGGAAAATAATTTTCATGGAAAAACCGGTTCATTAAATGGAGTAACTTCTTTAGCAGGATATTTAAAAACCAAAAAAAATGAAGACATTATTGTCAGCATAATCTTTGAGTTTCAAAAAGGCGGAAGTGATTATTATAAAAGTATCGAGGACGATATTATAAAACTATTATGTTCTTTGGATGACTAAAAAAGAGGATGGCTTAAAAGTGATTTTCACTGTCACACTGAGCTAGTTAAAGTGTGATTATGCTTTAAATTGTCAGTCGTCGATGGCAATGCCACTCTGACTGACAATTTTGAGATTCTGAAAAAGCCCCCACAAACTGTAAAGGTTTTTACTTCTGGGGTGCAGGATTTTGCTGCGGTAGTGTTGGTGTTTGCGGAATAGTTTGTCTGCCTGACTGTTGAATTATACTTTCTCTTTGCTCGGCAGTTGTTTGTCCCGGCAGAAAAAATAAGTTGATTGCCAACGCTAAAACACCCAAAGATCCACCAAGCCACCAGCTTGCCTTGCTTAAAAAGTCTGCTGTCCTGCGTGTTCCAAACATTGAACCCACGTTTCCGCCTCCAAAAGTTCCTGCCAAACCGCCGCCTTTACTTGATTGAAGCAAAACCACAATTATCAACAGAATTGCAATTAAAGTAGCTAAAATCATTAATATATTATACATTTTTCACTCCTAAATTTTTATTTGTAGCGGGGGAGGGATTCGAACCCCCGACACGTGGATTATGATTCCACTGCTCTAACCAACTGAGCTACCCCGCCTTGTAAAAACGGAGTGCAAATATAGAAACAATGAATTCGATTTCAAAGAATAGTGGAAATCACTCAATTCTATAAAACTAACAGATTATATTTTTTGATGGCACGCTAATTCATAAATCCTTTAGGGTAAGATTTCAGATTATGCCCAAATTTCAATTGCTCTTCCATTCTGCATGACCAAACTAATTGCCCATTCCAAACTGTTATATCGGGACAGCCATCGCACATATTTTGCCTGCCATCCTGTAAAAAATCAACCGGCTGAATGATCATTATAGATTGGTAATGCAGTTTTCTAAAAAGGTTAATTGGGTTTTTATAATATCTAAAAAAAGCTTTTCTTAAGCTTTTATCGAAAGCTGATAAAAGAAGCATGCTTTTACCTTTGGATGTAAGTGACGGTGATGAGTATGCTAAATACCTGTCGAATAAAAGATGATGCATAGTTTGAATAAACTCCATGGATTTCTTACCCATGTAACCATAAATCTTTCCTCTGCGACCTAACCTTCCTGTTAAAAGCCACTTGAACGTATCTGGTTTTTCTGAACCATTTAGATAAGCACAGCTGTCAAATTCGGGAAATTTATTTTTTATCAGTTCATAAACTTCGTTAGCTTGAATGTCGGCTCTGTCGGGGACATCTTCATTATAAACAAGCTGGCTCATATCAATCTTCTTTGGACCCAAATAAAAATCATACTTGTCATTATTAACAGCACGATAGATTATAAAAACCATCACTTGAACTTTGTCAATATTATCCTCTGCCCATTTCACCAAATCGGGAATGTATTTTATTGTGTCTTCATAAACTGTTGAATTGAAAGCACAAGAAATATTTCCTGCTTCTGCGAGCATTTCAACATATTTTAAACGTAACGCATTGAGTTCGATTTCATTTTTATTTTTCCAACCCGGTCTACCCTGTTTGCTGTCAATATGAAAAGTAAATCCGTAAACTCCTGCTTTCTTTAAATCAAACAGAAGTTCTTTTGTTAATGCTAAACCGTTAGTATTCAGAATGGGTTTTAATCCTCGACTTTTTACCTCTCTAACGATATTGATAATTTGAGGATGAGTTAACGGATCACCGCCGGCAATTGAAACACCATCACATTTTCTTAAACTGGTAAAAACATCTAACTCCCCCTTGATAGTTTCGAGTGACTTATGACTGCTGCTTTCATTTTGGCGATAACATCCTTCACATGAAAGATTACATTTTGCGGTTGGTTCAAGCCATGAGATTGAGTTATCGGTTAAATTCCATGGAAGCCGGTAATAATTGAGATGATTCAGTTTGTACATTTTTCCCTCATATAGTTAATATGAAAAATCCGGGACGAAAAATAATATTTTTTTAGATAACCGAATTGCCTTTAGAAAATATTACTGTGTATTTTTCAGCAATTCCCACAGTTTATCAAGCAGTCTGGGAATTCCTTCATTGGTAACAGCTGAGATTGGAATAATGGGAATATCTTCTTTAGAAAATTTTTTGTGAGTTCGCTTTTCTAAATCCTTATTGCTAATTAAATCTGTTTTTGAAAGTGCTATAATTTTTTTTCGCTCTGCTAACTTTTTACTGTACTGCTTAAGCTCATTCAACACAACCTTAAAATCTTTTTCGATATTCTCGGATGTAATTTCGATTAAGAATAGAAGAATTTTTGTTCTTTCGATGTGGCGTAAAAATTTTAATCCCAATCCTTTACCTTCATGTGCACCTTCTATAATTCCGGGAATATCTGCTACCGTGAAACTTTTATAATCCTTGTAATACACAATTCCAAGATTCGGTTCTAAAGTTGTAAACGGATAATCAGCAATTTTTGGTTTAGCTGATGAGATAACCGAAATCAAAGTAGATTTTCCGGCATTTGGAAAGCCAACAATCCCGACATCAGCAATTAATTTCAATTCAAGAATGATTTTTTTGGATTCGCCTTTCTTTCCATTTTCAGCAAAGCGTGGGGCTTGATTTGTGGGTGTTGCAAAGTTACTATTCCCTTTTCCACCTCTTCCGCCTTTTGCAACTATTATTTTTTTTCCGTCTTCGTCTAAGTCGGTAATGTTTTTTCCACTCACCAAATCTTTAACGATAGTTCCAATGGGAACTTTTATTAATATATCTTTTCCATTTTTCCCATCCTTTAAAGAACTGCCGCCGATAGCACCATCATCTGCAAGGTATTTTCTTTTATACTTAAAATCTAATAATGTGTTAAGATTGCTGAATGCCTGAATAATTACATCGCCGCCCTTTCCACCGTTTCCACCAGATGGACCTCCTTTCGGAACATATTTCTCTCTTCTAAAAGTGACAGCACCATCACCGCCATCACCAGCTTTCACTTCAATTTCTGCTTGATCAATGAACATAGTTATGCCACAGTAAAATATTTTGCTACTGCATTAGTTAGAAGAATCGCATCTCGTGAGTAAGGATTTACATTATACGTCGTGTACAGTGATTTGAGAATCTCGGTGGCTTTTTCATAAGATTTGCATTCTGAAATTATTTCGATAGTTGTCGCGAAATCTTCTTTATCTTCATTAAAAATTGAACTTATTATTTTCTCTATTTCTTTGTTTGTAAGAAAAGAGAGAATATCATTTGCTCTTTTTTCACCAGCTAATGAATCATGAATTGAGTTTGTGGCGAAAGTTTCTTCAAATTCATCTGAATCAAGAGAAAATGTTTCAACGCTATCATCAATATTTATTTCCTCGGTTAAATTAAGTGTCTTTTTTGCATCAGGATTTACCGCTTGCAAATCATCTAACTCTATGTTCTCAGTCTCGCTTTCCGTTGGTTGTTTGGTTATCAAATCATCTTCAACAACCGAACTAATTTTGGGATTCAAGTTATCTGAAACATTTACGTTTTCGCTAACTTTATTTTTTAGATCTTCAGTTTCGTTCAAAAGCTTTTCTGATGACTGAGTTTTTTGTTCGTGCTTTTCATGAGTGGAATAGATTATTTTCTTTATTTCATCAATTTCATATTTCACCTTCGGCGATTGAGATAAAACACTTTGAAGCCGTGAAAGATGATCATTTAAGTTTTTTTCTTTTAGATAAAACTCAATTGCTTGAGGGGGAATTTGTGAACGAAGCACTGCCCCAATATTATAGAATTCAGCCAATGCAGCTAAAGCATTGTCAACCATTTCATTTGCTTTAGAAGGAAACAGTTCCGAATCAATTTTAGTTAAGAGAAATTCAAAATCTGTTCTGTCTAAGCTAAGGAGTTGTTTCTTGTCAAGATAAGACAAAAGAATTTGCTTTAGATACCCATAATAATAAGGATAATCTAATAACATAATTATATCTTCATGTGTTTTGCTTGAAGTATTTTCGAAAATAAAATTGGTCAGCGTTTCATTCGGCTTAGTGGTGTAATTTAAATTAAAAACAACAGCTTTAGATATTAAATCATTAATTTCATTCTCGTTAATTAGTTTTGATTTTTTTATTTCGTGAGAAATCATTTTAAAGTATTTTGATATCTCAGAGCCCGAATAATCAAATACAGAGTTTTGAAGAAGAATCTGGCGATCTTTATAAATTTGAAAATCTATCTCCGCTGAGATGTATTTGAGAATTGCCGGATGAATTTCCAATCCATTCAGCTTTTCAAAGGTTAGAAATGATCCAGCTTTACTTATTTTGTTGAGACAGAAATCACTTATAAACTTTATTTCTTTTTCAAACATTTTTACTCTCTAATATTATAAAAAAAGGTGTTGAACTTATAAACCTAATGAATTCTTTCTTGTGAACTTTAGATTCAGCTCTGCACTTAAGCTGTCTATCTTCCTCATGGACAAATAAATCTTGAACATATTCTTGCCTGATTCATTCCAGCTTTCTTGATAAATAGACGAAAACTTAATATTTGGTGCATTGTCTTTAGACTCAGATTTACATCCAAAAATAAAAACAATACACCCAATAAAGACGGCAATTTTTAGGTATTTGTAATGTTTCATCGCATATAACCTTTTTGTTAAAAATTAATTTTATGCTAACATAAATAAAAAATCCCGATATAACTCGGGATTTAAAGTACACAAAAACAAGTTCAATTTACACTTCAACTTCTTTGGAATTAACCTTTGCCATTACAAAATCTCTGTTCATCCGTGCGATGTTTGTAACCGAAATTCCTTTGGGACATTCAGCTTCGCAGGCATAAGTGTTAGTACAGCTTCCAAAACCTAATTCATCCATCACTGCTACCATTCTTTCGACTCTGCGGTAACGTTCTGGCTGACCTTGCGGCAGCAAAGCAAACTGCGAAACCTTAGCAGAAACAAATAGCATAGCAGAAGCGTTTTTACAAGCTGCAACGCAAGCCCCGCATCCTATACAAGAAGCAGCATCCATTGCAAGACTTGAAATTTCTTTTGAAATAGGAATTGCATTTCCGTCGGGTGCTCCGCCAGTATTAAATGAAACGTAACCACCGGCGTATAAAATTTTATCAAATCCCGAACGATCCACCATCAGATCTTTTATTACTGGAAATGCCTTTGCGCGGAATGGTTCCACCCAAATTGTTTCGCCATTTTTGAAGTTTCTCATGTGAAGCTGACAAGTAGCTACTTTAGCCAGCGGTCCGTGTGGTCGTCCATTTATAACTAATCCGCATGTGCCGCAAATACCTTCCCGGCAATCGCTTTCAAAGTGTATTGCTTCTTCATTTTTTACTTCAAGAGTATTGTTAATCTCATCAAGCATTTCAAGGAAGGAAGCATCTGGAGAAACCTGAACTTTGTACTCAACAAAACTTCCAACACTGTTAGTATTTTTTTGTCGCCAGATGTTAAGCGTAAGACTCAATTTTTTCTGTTCCATTATTTGTAACTCCGATTTATATCAAATTTTATTTTTATTTACTTTTAATTTTGCAGAAAGTAGATAATACTCTCCCAATTCATGCAGCTTTCTCTTTAGAATTTCTTTATTAATCAACTGTGTTTCATATTCTGCAACTTTTGTGGGTGAGAGATTCCTATTCATTGCATAATTGACCACTTCATCATCTTTTGTTTTACACAGTAGAAGACCAACGCTTGGGTTTTCATGAACCAACTTTTGTTTCTTGTCCAGGACTTCCAGATAAAAATTCATTTTGCCAAGATACTCTGGACTGAAATCATCAATCTTTAAGTCTATCGCAACCATACATTGCAAACCGCGATGAAAAAAAAGCAAATCAATAAAAAAATCTTTATTGCCAACTTGCAAACGATATTCTTCACCGATAAAAGTAAATCCTTTTCCTAATTCCAGAATGAACTCTTTAAGATTTTTAACAAGCGATTTTCTTAAATCTTTTTCATTAAAGTCTTTCGGCAAATCAAGAAACTCAAAAATATATTTATCTTTGAAAACCTCATCTATTTGCTGTAATCGTTGTTTTTCTAATTCTCTCACCAGTGGTGAGAGTTTTTTACTTGATGAAGAGTTATCTAATTCTGTCAACAGTGTTGACAGTTTCTTGCGAGATAAAAGAAACCGCTCATATACTGATGAATTGATCTGTCTTTCGAGCTCACGTGTTGAATATTTTTCCTTTATT
Organism: uncultured Ignavibacteriaceae bacterium; assembly: GCA_964613805.1. Taxonomy (GTDB): domain Bacteria; phylum Bacteroidota; class Ignavibacteria; order Ignavibacteriales; family Ignavibacteriaceae; genus XYD12-FULL-36-8. Next base: position 180,949 of record CAZTJF010000002.1, read on the forward strand.
GATAGTTTTATGTAAAATTCTTTCTCTTCAATAGATTTTGTTTTTGACAGAATGATGATATTGTTAGTCCAACTCAATTCTCTCAGCAGTGATGAGAGTTTTGGAAAATGTTTGTACATCTCATAAAATTGTTTCATTCGCCATAAGTTTTGTGCAGAAAATCCATTCATTCCATTCAATTTAGTTTGAATGTATATCGAAAGTTTTTCTACTGTTCCCTTTCCCCATCCATCAGAATCAACTTTTTTGCTAATGTATTTTCCGATGTTCAAGTATAGGTCAATCAACTCTTTATTTACGGAGGCAAATGCTTTCTGCTTTGATTGTTGAATGAGTTTAATAATCTGAAGAAAAGACTTTTCCTCAAATATATCTGGTTTAGCCAGCTTCAATTATTTGTAACTCCTAATTGCTGGTTTTACGTATTCAAATTCCAAAGGTTCTTTGTGAAGATTCCATTTGCTTTCGCCTACAAATTCCCACGCTGCTACATAGGAATATTTTTCGTCATTACGTTTTGCTTCGCCGTCTTCGTACTGATATTCTTCTCTGAAATGACCGCCGCAAGATTCATTTCTGTCCAAAGCATCAAGTGCCATGAGTTCACCGAGTTCAAAATAATCAACAAGTCTGCCGGCACGTTCAAGTGTTTGATTAACATCATCACCGCTTCCGGGAATGGTAACATTCTTCCAAAATTCAGATTTCAATTCTCGTATTTCAGTCATTGCTTCTTTCAATCCTTTTTCATTTCTTCCCATTCCAACTTTATTCCACATTATTCTTCCCAACTGTTTATGAATATCATCAACAGTTCTCTTTCCTTTAGTTGATAATAATTTGTTTGTGAGATCTTTTACTTCATTTGAAACTTTAGCGAATTCGGGATGATCTGTTTTAACCGTAGTGGGTTTATAAGTTGCCAGATAATCACCCATTGTATACGGAATAACGAAGTAACCATCGGCTAATCCCTGCATAAGAGCCGAAGCACCAAGCCGATTTGCTCCATGATCAGAAAAATTCGCTTCACCTAGAACGAACAATCCTGGAATTGTACTCATTAAATTATAATCAACCCACAAGCCGCCCATTGTGTAATGCGGTGCAGGATAAATCATCATAGGAGACTTATAAGGATTTTCACCTATTATAGTTTCGTAAATTTCAAAAAGATTTCCGTAGCGTTCTTCAATCACTTTCTGTCCAAGTCGTTGAATTGATTCCTTGAAATCAAGATAAACTGCATTACTGCCTTTTGCACCTCTGCCCTCATCGCAAACCTCTTTTGCTGCACGGGATGAAATATCTCGTGGTGCAAGATTTCCATATGATGGATATTTTCTTTCAAGATAATAATCTCTTTCATTTTCAGGAATATCGTTAGGATTTCGCATATCACTTTTTTTCTTCGACACCCAGACTCGCCCGTCATTTCTAAGCGATTCGCTCATTAAAGTTAATTTTGATTGTGATTCTCCGTGAAGAGGTAAACATGTTGGATGAATTTGTGTAAAACAAGGATTAGCAAACAAAGCCCCGCGTTTGTGAACTCTCCAAATCGCCGTCACATTGCAGTTCATCGCATTGGTAGACAGGAAGAAAACATTTGAGTATCCACCGGTAGCAAGAACAACAGCATGAGCAGAATATGTTTCAATTTCACCGGTTAAAAGATTTCTGCAGACAATTCCTTTTGCAAATCCATCAATAATAACAACATCAAGCATTTCTCGGCGGGTGTAGAGCTTAACACTGCCAAGATCAATCTGACGGTTTAATGCACTAACTGCTCCAAGTAAAAGCTGCTGACCAGTTTGACCTCTTGCGTAAAAAGTTCTTGAAACCTGTGCACCACCGAACGATCTGTTGTCGAGAAGTCCACCGTATTCTCTTGCAAAAGGAACTCCTTGAGCAACACATTGATCAATTATGTTACCGCTTACTTCTGCAAGGCGATGAACGTTTGCTTCTCTTGCTCGGAAGTCTCCGCCTTTAACTGTATCATAAAATAACCTGTAAACGCTGTCGCCGTCATTCTGATAATTCTTTGCAGCGTTTATTCCGCCTTGTGCAGAAATTGAATGAGCTCTTCTTGCGCTGTCATGAAAAGTAAATGCTTTAACCTTATATCCCAATTCTCCCAAAGATGCCGCTGCAGAGGCGCCTGCTAATCCTGTTCCAACGACAATGATTTCAAATTTTCTTTTGTTAGATGGATTAACAAGTTTCATATTGAACTTGTGGTTAGTCCATTTTTCAGAAATATTTCCAGCCGGAATTTTTGATTCTAACTTAACCATTAGTTGCCTCCGTAAAAAAAGAAGAAGTAAATGGGCATTGAAGCAAATCCAATCGCCATGATTATTGCGTATATAGTTCCAATTTTTTCAATGAGCGGAGTATACTTTTTATGATTCCAACCAAAAGTTTGAAACGCACTTTGAAAGCCATGATTGAGGTGAAATCCCAAAAGTAAAACTGCAATAACATATAGAAGCGAATACCACCAGTAGCTGAAAAAATTAATAACAATTTGGAAATATTCGTGTGAATTCGCTAGCCCATCAGGATCATGCACGTTAAATCTCCAGAAAAATGTTCCCAGGTGAAGCACGAGAAAAATGAAAACAATTGAACCTGTTAGAAACATTGTTCGAGAAAAAAGATCCGTATTTTCCGGAGATCCATTAATCTTATAATTTTTTCCACGTGCTTTTTTATTTTCAATCCATAGCCGTAAGCCGTTAAAAATATGGAGGAGAAAAGCGGTAAGCAAAACTAATTCGATAACTCTAATCAGTGGTTTAACCACGTCAAGGGTTTTTACGTAACCATTAAATGCCTCGGCACCAAAAAACAACGTTATATTACCGATTAGATGAACTATTAAAAATATAAGCAGAAAGCTGCCTGTGAGTGCCATCGTAAGCTTTTTGCCGATGGATGAATTAATAAATTTGAAAAACCAACCCATTAACGTTCTCCTTTATGTAACAGTGTATTAATTTTATTTTGGATAGTAAATAATGACCAGAAGAAGAATTTATTCATTGGTAGAAAAGTCGGATTTAGATAATTAGATAAATTTCTATAAGTAACTTATCAATTTTGTTGTACTTACTCAATATTTTCAATCAAAAATTTATTTTCTGAATTGTTTGAATTTCTGATTTACTCATTTATCTTTGATCAGTTCTTTGAACAGATTTGTGGTGTCCCAGTTCCGACCAAAATCGGGATAATGGGAAATATAGGGAAGTCCGGTGCGATATAGTTGTCACATTGAGCATGTCGAAATGTGACAGGTCATTCTTCGACCTGCCTGGAGGAGGCAGGCAAGCTCAGAATGACATAAACATCAATTCCGGCGCTGTCGCGCAACTGTAAATCCAGTATGCAAATAGACAATAAGCAGTATGCAAACCAATTGCCTATCGCCTATTGCAAATTGCCTACTGGTTAAAGCCAGGAGACCTGCCATAAATCTTTTTTAATTAATCAACCTTCGCGCAAAGGGTAAGATTAACGATGGTCACCATCTCCACTCGTTCATCTCAACTTTAATTCACGCGAAGTTACTTTACGTCTAATTTTATAGGAGTAACTTCATGAAAAATTTCGTCTTACCTTGGCTTTTTTCACTTTTCCTTTTTTCTCAATTAATACTCTCACAAGAAAAAATTATTGAGAAGACCGAAGTTCAAGGTCTTTACAGACTATCCGATGTCGTTGTTTCAGCAACAAAATCACAAACCAGTACTCTTGAACTTGCAAATTCAGTCACTGTGATTGATTCTGAGGAGATTGCTAATCGTAATGTCTCAACTGTTTTTGATTTATTAAAAAGTGAATATGGAATCAGCTTTACAAATCAAGGTGGCGCCGGCAGTTTATCGAACATTAGCATTCGCGGCGGCAACTCTGATTACACTCTAGTATTGGTCGATGGAATTGAGGTCAACTTAAATAGTGATCCTTCAAATGTTTATGACTTTGCATTTCTTTCAACCGATAATATTCAATCCATTGAAATACTTCGTGGACCTCAATCAACTCTTTATGGATCAAACTCGCTTGCTGGAGTGATAAATGTTATTACACGAAAAGGAACTGGGAAACCTAATTTTTCTTTGCTAACTGAGGGAGGTTCTTACAAAACATTTAAAACATCTTTGGGAATGAATGGCAGCGTTGCAGATTTGAATTACTCTGTATCATTAGGCAGATCCGAGAGCGAAGGATTTTCTGCTGCATCAGATAAGTATGGTAACTTTGAAAAGGATGGCTACAAAAAGGATAATATATCTTTTCGTTTAGGATATGACTTTAGCTCAATTGCAGAATTAAATGTTTTTATGAACTACAATAAATCAAAATCTGATTATGACCAAGCAGGCGGAAAGTTTGGGGATGATCCCACTTACATTTTTAATCAGGAAGAATACTCCTTTCGAGGAGAAGGAAAATTAAATCTCTTCGAAGGTAAATGGAATAATAAAATTGGTGCTTCAATCATCAGAAATATTAGGAAATACAGTTTTGATGTTTCAGATTTCAACCCTGCTTCATCGCGCAGCGCTTACGATGGAAGAAAAATAAAATTTGATTGGCAGAATAATTTTAAGTTAATCGAAAACCATCTCCTTACTCTTGGGTTGGAAACTGAGAAAGAACAAACCACCTCAGAGTATTTATATTATTCCACCTTTTTTAATTCAGCAAGTCTTTTTCCTTCTAAGGAATCAAAGACGTTTGGAATCTATTTTCAAGATCAGTTTAAATTTGGGCAAAGCATTTTCGGAACTGTTGGATTTAGATCAGACATACATGATAGGTTTGGAACGGCATTTACATATAGAATCGCACCATCCTACATCTTTTGGGAAACTGGAACAAAGTTAAAAGCAACTATCGGTACTGGATTTAAAGCTCCATCTCTATTCAATTTATATGATCCGGCTTTTGGAAATCCAGATCTTAAGCCAGAAAAAAGTATTGGTTTTGATGCAGGAATCGAACAATATTTTGCTAATGACAGGATTTCTGCTGGTGTTACATACTTTCAAAATGATTTCACTGATTTATTCGGTTATGATCAAAAGTTCAAAACAATAAATGTTAAGAAAGCAAAAACCAATGGGATGGAAACCTATCTCACTGCAAAATTGGTTGATGAGTTTGTATTCAAACTAAACTATACATTTACTAATGCAAAAGATGAAAGCGATGGAGTTTCTGATGAAAATAGAAAACTTATCCGGCGACCAGAACATAAAGTGGGCGGTTTTGTAAACTGCAATGTCTCCAAACACTTGAATGCTAATATAGAAGCAATATATGTCGGTGCAAGAGATGATCTTGTTTTCGATAACATAACCTTCACATCATCAAGAACTAAACTTGAACCTTATGTTTTGTTAAATTTTACAGCACACTACCAGTTGATGGAATTTTTAAGATTAAACTTACGTTTAGAAAATATTCTCAATTCAGATTATGAAGAAGTTTATGGCTATGCTACTCCAGGTTTTTCGGTTTACGGCGGAATAAAGTTAAGTTTGAATGATTTGTAATATTTAATTGAATAATACTTTGATTAGAGCATAAAGAATTTTTATCTTTGAAATAGTTAGAATTGTAAATCATAAAATTTTTATTTTTGAAATTGAAAGAAAGGAACTGAAATGAACTCAAATAACTTCACATCAAAATTTTGGCTGTTGAGCATTATGATTTTAACCGCAGCATTTACAAGATTAATTCCCCATCCACCCAATTTTACCGCAGTAGGAGCACTAGCATTATTCGGTGGAGCTTATTTCAGTGATAAAAAATTTGCATTCATTGTTCCATTGCTTGCAATGTTGTTGACTGATTTAGTCATTGGCTTTCACAATGGAATGTTATCAGTTTATCTCAGCTTCGTTTTAATTGTTGGAATTGGAATTGTACTAAGCAAAAACATCAAATTTAAAAATGTTGTAGTCGCATCTTTGTTATCATCAATTTTATTTTTTGTAATCACAAATTTTCAGATGTGGGTTCAAAGCCCGTTGTACGCAAAAAATATTTCGGGTTTAATTTCCTGCTATGTCGCGGCAATTCCATTCTGCCATCACACAATTATTGGTGATTTGGTTTTTGTTGGAACACTCTTTGGTCTCTTTGGAGTTCTTCAAACCAAATTCCCACAACTATCAAAAGTAAAAGCTTAACTTTTTTAAGGGCGATTTAATTCGCCCTTTTTCTTTATGAACAAAAATCTCCCAATTCCTTTGTTAATTGATTTTGACGGAGTGATAAATCTTTATGGAAAATCAGCGCCCTTTGCAAAAGAATTTTTTGATTTTTTAGAAAAAAATAATTTACTGGCGTTCATTCTTAGTAATTCTACCTTAAGAACATCAAAGGACGTCAAGGACTTCTTAGAAATGCATAATTTGTATACTGATTTACCTATTATGACGGCCGCAGATGCAGCCTTGAAATATGTTGAAAAAAAGTATGAAAGAGTTTTAGTTTACTGCGTTGATAATGTAAAGAAAGAGTTTGAAAAATATATTGATGATATAAATCCTCAAGCAGTTATAATAGGTGACATGGCTGATGGCTGGTCAATTGAGACATTAAATGAAATTTTCCTCAAAGTTAAAAACGGCGCAGATATAGTTGCAATGCACATGAATCGTTATTGGTCGCCGGAAGAAAATAAAATTGTTCTCGATGCCGGTTCATACATATCAGCAATTGAATATGCAACCGGGAAAACATCAACTTTAATAGGAAAACCTTCCACTCTATATTTTCAATCTGCACTTGAAATGCTTGGTTATCCTAAAGATTCAACTTTTTTAATGCTTGGTGATGATATTGAGTTGGACATTACTCCTGTTCAACAAATGGGAGGAAAAACAATTTTAATTCTAACAGGAAAGACTAAACCTCCTATTCCTGCTTTAGTTAAACCGGATCTTGTTTGTGATAATTTACCTAAAGTAATTGAAGTTTTAAAGACCTTTTATTCTTTGAAATAACATTTTTTCCTCACACCGAAACTTTTCCCTTGCGTGCATAAGCCATATCAACAAGCTTCTTCAATACTTGAGAATACGTCATACCCGCAGCTTCTGCAGAACGCATAAACCCAGCGCCTTCAGTTAGATCCGGATTTGGATTCACCTCAAGCACAAAAATTTCCTCATCGGCTGAAAGCCGAACATCAACTCTTGCATAATCTCTGCAGCCCATAATATTGAATGCTTGGATTGCAATTTCTTTAGCTTTCTTTTCCACTGTTTTTGGGAGATTTGCAGGACAAACTGGAATTGTTTTATGATAGGATTCGTGCTGAGGATCCCATTTTGCCTGATAGCTTACGATATTATGAAGATGATCCGGCATTTCCGCAAAATCAATTTCACTAATTGGTAATACCCTTGTTCCTTCATCCTGAAAAACTGCGATATTAAGTTCACGCCCTTCGATAAATTCCTCTATCAAAACAGGCTGAGTAAATTTTTCAATAACAAGTTCCATTCTTGACAAAAGCTCTGACTTATTCTTAACAATGGATTCGTTTTCAATTCCAACACTTGCATCTTCAAAAGCAGGCTTAACAATAAGCGGATATTTCAAATCGTGCTTCAATCTTTCAGGAAGTTCAGCAGCTAAAAAACTGGGCGGAGTTTTAATTCCATTTATATTCAACAACTTTTTTGCCATCATTTTATTCTGACAATTTGCAAGGGCTAATGGTGGAGATCCCGTATAGGGAATTCCCATTAACTCAAACAAACCAACAACGTTCATTTCAAGCTTAGGGTCATTGTTGTATATTTCAACAAAATTAAAAATTACATCAGGCTGATTTTTTTTAACATCATTTATTAGAATATTTATATCATCAAACAAATTTAAAGTGTAGCTTTCAAATCCTTCTTCAACAAGTTTTTCTTGGATATACTTATAATCTTCCATTGGAGTTGTTTGATCAACCTCAAAGTAAGGCGTGAAATTTTGAGGTTTTTTGCGCTTTTTTGAGGGTTTTCGATAAAGTTCCGGGTTAGGTTCATTAAAAATCACTGCAACTTTTAATTTAGCTTTCATTAACTTTACACCCTTGAAAATGAAGTGAAAAACAGCAACTAATCTTATTAGTTTTACATCACTAATTTAATCTTTTAAAATTTAAAATCATGAGTTTTTATCCCCAACCATACAAATATCAGTGTGGTCCTTTCGCATTAAAATATGCTCTTGTAATGCTTGGACAATTCATCAATGAAAAAGATATTGCAAAAAAAGCTGGAAGCAATTGGTGGTACGGTACCGACGAAATCGGTTTAGCTAAAGCAGCAAAAATTTATAATTGTAAAATGAAATACTTCAGGCGTGAAACTCGTAAGGAAGCATTAAAAGTTTTAAGAGAGCATCTTAAAAAAGGATTTCCTTGTATTCTTAGCGTTGATAATTGGGAGCATTGGTTTACTATTATAAATTATCAACAGAATAAATTTGTTGTTGTTGACAGCGGATTAGATAAAGTGATTGTCACCTACACCCCAACGCAGTTAACTCGAAGATGGAAATTTATTGATGATGAATCAGGTGAAATTAGTTTTGATGGATACGCTTTAATCCCCAAGTTTAAGGTTACAACAAAAGCAAATTTCTCTTTAGAAGAAGTAAAGCATGTAATGCACGATAGAAACAAAAATCTTGCAGAGAAATGGGATACATACTTTAATGACCTAATTAATATTTGCCGACCTCATTCGCCAAACTCTTATAAGACAATTTCATTTAACGAATTTTTAAGAAGACATGAAAATATTCTCGTAAAAGAAATCGTTCATTGGCATGGAACTCCAACTTACAGAGAGCTTAAGAAAATTTTAAATAATATGAAATTCGTTGCAGATGTTTATGATTTAGTTATTTACGAAGAAGACCAGAAAAAAGCTTTAATTGATCTTGCCGCAATACTAATGATGTATTCTTGCGGCAAATATGGAATGGGTCCAATTTATTAATTTTGCCCTAGAAACATTTTAGGTAATTATGAACTCAACTTCTATTCGTCACCCCACCATTCTTAAAAAAGAAGAAACCGCTCTTTTGATTATTGATATTCAAGAGAAAATTTTTCGCGTGATGTTAAATCCCGAAACTGTAATTCAAAACACTCTTAAGCTGATAGAGGGATTCTCAATTTTAGGAGCACCTATTTTTGTTACCGAGCAATATCCAAAGGGCTTAGGGGAAACTGAAAGCAGAATTAAAGAAGCTTTGCATGGTATTGTACCTATCCAAAAGATGAGTTTCAGCGTTCATGGTGCCGGTAATTTATTTGAGATTCTTAATTACAAAAAAATTAAACAAGTTGCTATTGCTGGAATTGAATCGCATGTTTGTGTTCAGCAGACATCGCTTGACTTAATTGCAAATGGTTTTCAAGTTAGTTTAGCAGCAGATGCATGCTCATCGAGGAGGGAAATCGATTACAATACCGCACTAAGCAGAATGCGTCATGCCGGTGTAATAGTTACAACTACAGAAGCGATTCTCTTCGAATTATTGAATATCAGCGGAACTGATGAGTTTAAGCAGATATCTAAAATTATTAAGTGAAATTCCTACGGCTGAGAATTATAGTATGAATCTTTTAAGTATTTAATTCATCATATTCAAAAAAAGGAGTTCAAAATGAAAAAAAATGTTGGAGATATGGACAAAAAAGTTAGAATTATCCTGGGTGCGGTTATAATTATTCTGGGATTGTACTTTCAGAGCTGGTGGGGCTTAATTGGCTTAGTGCCATTAGCAACTGCATTCATGGGTGTTTGTCCAGCTTATATGCCATTCGGAATATCGACTTGCAAAACGGATGTCGATAGCAAGAAAAGTTAATTCATTCTAATTATGAAGGGCTTCTCGAAGCCCTTCTTTTTTCTACGCTCATTAATAAAAATTAACTTCTATTTTTTCCTCTTAAAAAATCATCTTTTAGTTATTTCTTTTATAATTTACTAGACCAAAAGACAGAAATCTAGATTTGAACATAAATAATCCGTTAGAATCAGCTGAAAAAGGAATTAGATCAACCCTAATAGGTATAATAGCGAGCATCTTCCTGGCGATCATAAAAGGTACTGCGGGAATTTTAGGAAACTCTTATGCGCTTGTTGCCGATGCTATTGAATCTACTTCAGATGTTTTTACCTCGATAATTGTACTAACAGGTTTGAAGATTGCCTCTAAACCTAGAGATATGAATCATCCCTACGGACATGGAAAAGCCGAACCAATTGCGGGAATGATAGTTGCATCGGCAATATTTATTGCTGCAATAATAATCATTGTTCAAAGTATACATGAAATTATCACACCGCATCATGCGCCTGCAGGATTCACTTTAATAGTGTTAGTGGCGGTAGTAATAACTAAAGAATTGTTATTCCGCTTTGTAATTAAAGTTGGTAAAAATATTGAGAGCACCGCTGTTAAGAATGATGCATGGCATCATAGGAGCGATGCGATTACTTCATTAGCGGCTTTTATTGGAATTTCAATCGCGCTAATCGGGGGAAAAGGTTATGAAGAAGCTGATGATTATGCTGCACTATTTGCTTCGGGAATAATAATCTTTAATGCATACAGATTATTCAAACCCGCTTTTTTTGAGATAATGGATACTGCCCCACCAAATCATATCTTAGTTGATGTAAAATCTGCTGCAAGTAAAGTTGAGGGTGTCATTGAAATTGATAAATGCTTTGTAAGAAAAATGGGACTGGAATTTTTTGTTGATATTCATGTTGTGGTTGATAGAGATATTCCGGTTCATATCGGACATTTAATTGGACATAATGTTAAAGATGAGTTGATGATATTTAATCCAAAGATTACAGATGTGCTTGTTCATATTGAACCTACTCAGTTACCAAAATAATTATCACTAATTTTTCATGACGCTTTTAATAATTCTATTCGTAATCAGTGTCATAATTTTTTTAGCCAATATTCTTTTCATTTTTTTATTTCCCAAATTCGATGATTCTTCATGCAATGCAGACTTACTTAATATTTCCATAGTTATCGCATTTAAGAATGAGTCGAATAACTTAGAGAAATTATTTTCTTCGTTGAGTACTCTTAATTTTGCAACTGATAAATATGAAGTGATTTTAGTTGATGATGGTTCATCTGATAATTCATATCAGAAGGCAAGTGAACTGTCAAAAGACAAAAATAACTATCAAATAATCAAAGCTGAGAAAAAAAAGTATCCCGGAAAAAAAGGTGCATTAGAATTTGCAATCAGTAAAGCAAGATATCCATACATTCTAATTACTGATGCCGATTGTATGCCCGAAAAAAATTGGCTTCTTACTTATTCACAAAAATTTAGGCGGGAATTTGATTTACTTTTTGGTTTATCACCTTTCATTCAAACGAAAAATATAATAAACAAAATTTCATGCTTTGAAAATATGCGAAGTAGTGTTTTAACATTTGTACTTGCAAAACTTGGGCTTCCATATTCTGCTGCAGCGAGGAATCTTGGGTTTAAGAAATCTTCGTTTGAAAAGATTGGCGGCTTTGTTAATACCATTGAAACACAAAGCGGTGATGATGATTTGCTAATTAGAGAATCAGTAAAAAATAAATTGAAAATAGGAGTTGTGAACTCTAAAAATTCCTCGGTGTTCACCAATTCAAAAGAAACATTGAGGGAATATTTAAACCAGAAAGCAAGACATACAAAAACATCACATCATTACCTTCCAATTCACAAGATGATACTTGGTTTATGGCATTCAGCAAACATTTTACTGCTCTTCTCAATTCTGCTTTTACCAGTAAACATTTTGTTCTTACTGCCAATTCTAATTAAGCTTATTTCGGATTTTCTAGCTGCTAAAGTAACTCAAAACAAATTTCATTACTCATTTTCCAACCAAGAGATTTTTGTTTACCAAGTATTTTATGAAGTATTTTTGGTAATAAATTTTTTATCTTCATTGCGAAAAAATATTATTTGGAAAAACTAAATGCCAATGATAATTCAATGATAAAGGTATATGTTAAAATATTTGTGCTGCCTTTGATTATTTTCCCCCAACTTATAGCCCAGCAGTTTAGGTTAACAAGACCTGTCCCCGATAATATTCAAACCAACGGATCATATCTTTATGGTGAACCAAACTTTCAAAATCCTTCTCTTGCACATACAGGTATTGATATTTCTATTGCTTACGACACAATTAGGTCAGCATCTGTGGGAACGGTTTATGCAGTCGGCTACAATCCCAATGATCCTGTTGGAGGTTATGAACCAGGTGGAGCGGGAAATTACATCATAATCAAAAGCAGGTGGAACAATAAAGATATTTATCTGAATTACTTCCACTTAACGAAACCGCTCAAAAGTTTTGGAGATTCGGTTTTCACGAATCAACCAATTGCAATTTCAGGTAATACGGGAAACTCAACAGGTCCACATCTGCATTTTGAAATTCGACAGGGAACTCAAACTCCATCATCTTCGCGAACTCGACGAAATCCGGAATTGTGGGCCGCAATTACTGGTACAGGTGCAATTTATGGGAGGGTTCCAAATGCAGCTAATAGCACTCGAGTTGATATTTCTCCCGATCCCAAACCCCGCCCGCCTTATACCACTTTTGGGTATGCTTTAACGTACAACTTCAACGATGCCGCAATTCAAAGTGATGATATATACAACGAAAATTATGCAATTGGCGATGTAAAGCCGGGCACATATGTTATTACAGCATTAAATGGATCTTACAGAAAAACTGTTACAGTAAATGCTGGTGAAGTTGTAAATGCAGATGCGGTGGTAGGAGTTGATAGTGAATTTCAAATTGCTGACGGTTTCAATCTTTATCAGAATTATCCAAATCCATTTAATCCTGAAACAAAAATTTCTTACACACTTGAAGAAAATATTTTTGTTAATCTTAGTGTTTATAATCTGATTGGAGAAAAAATAATTACGCTGACTGAGGAAGAGCAAGGCAAAGGATTTCATGAATATATTTACAACGGCTCAAACCTTACAAGTGGAATTTATATCTACACTTTGAGATCAAATAAAAAAGTCATCAGTAAGATGATGACTTTATTAAAGTAAATTCGATTTATAAAGTCCGATAACTAAAGAAATTTAATTCAACCTCTTTAGAACTATTCTATTATTCATTAATCTGCCCTCAATAGTTTTGTTGTCGGCAATTGGTGCTTCACTGCCTTTGCTAAATATTTTAAACATAAATGACGGCAGTCCCTTATCTATTAAGTATCGTACAACATAAATTGCTCTTTGCTGTGCCAATGCCTTCAGCGAATCCGGATCGCCATTGTTATCCGTGTAACTTTCAACTGACCATTTGATAAAAGGATCTTCAATTAAGAATTCGGCGATTTTATCAAGCTCTTCATAAGCAGTTGGTTTGATATCAGCACCTCGAAATTCAAACAGATTAATTCCTTCAAGGATTATAGTTTTTGTTAAACTTGTATCAACTGCTTCAAGAGTATCAGGACAGCCGTCATCATCTTGAAATCCATTGAAAGTTTCAGGTTGGTCGGGACATTTATCAATTTCATCCGGAATTCCATCATTATCTCTATCAGTTAAATTTTGCAAGTTGCTCAAAATATCCGGGCAGCCGTCATCATCTTGAAATCCATTATAGTTTTCCGGTTCATTCGGACATTTATCTAAATTATCAGGTATCCCATCGTTGTCATTATCTAAATCGGGACAGCCATCATCATCTTCAAAACCATCATAATCTTCTTTCTCGTTAGGACATTTATCCCTGACATCTGGAATTCTATCTCTATCATTATCATAGTCTGGACAGCCATCATGATCTTCAAATCCATCATAATCTTCAGGGTTCGATGGGCAATTATCTTCCGAATCTGGAATTCCATCTCCATCAAAATCTTTTTTGCTAAACAGCGATAAGGAAATTCCTATTTTTCCCGTGTAATAAAAATCGTTGAAACTGCCTTTAGTTACATCATCAAGATTATCGGTTTGCGGGAAATGAAATCCAGCACTGACAAAAATGCTCAACACATCTTGTAAAATAATACGTGTCCCAATTTCCGCATCATAAGCAATTGCTGTACGCGGATAAACTCCATTCATATTATTCACTAAGCGTTTTCCATCCTTATCCTTAGGGCTGAGCCATAAATTTGAAACCCCTCCATAAACATAAGGGAATACCTTATTACTGAATGAATAACCGGCTGTGAGACCACCGCTCAAAAAAATCAGATCAGTTTTAAATTCTGAGGGGCTTTTAAGATTATCTTGACCTTTAAGATTTTTTCCTCCGAACGAAAATCTAAACCCGTATATTGTTGGAGAATATGATGGGAAAAAATATTCCACCATACCGGCAGCGCCAAGTCCGATTTTAAAGTCCTTGTAATCAGTTTCTCCCACAGTCAAAACACCAACAAGTGAAATTGGTACGGTTCCAGAAAAATTATGATACCGTCGGGTGTTTTTTTCTTGTGGCTTAATAAAAGCGAGAGTAAAAATTGATATTAAAAATATTTTCGTTAGGATTCGCAAAATCTGTATCCAGAATGAATGAATAATTCTACTAGTAAACCAAAATTCAGGAGAAAAATAAAATTCTGATAATTAAATTATGAATATGTTGCCAAAAAGCATACCATTATTTCTAAAATTTTCGTAAAGAACTCAAATTTAATTTTGAATCATAAAATTTTCGGTATGAAAAAATTATTAGTTATAGCAGACTTAATTTCAACATTCACCTCTGTTTCTCAACCGAAATGCAATTTGATCAAGCGGCATTTACTTGTGTTAGGCAAAAATTATATGTCTATTATTTGTATTATACTTGAAAAATGCAATAAACTTCAATTTCCTTAACAATTCAAACGGCATATAAATTGTTATTTCCGACAAGTAAAATATTCACTTAAATGAAGAAAAGAAGCAGAAAATTTTACGAAAAACAAAGAAAGTAATTCGAGCGATACAAAACGACCTTAAGAATTACAATTATTTACAGTTCCCAAAAAAATTTTCACGGAGTTTTTAATGAATCTTGCAAAAATTGGTTTTTTGGAAAGTTTAACTTTAGATGAAACCAGCGGAGTAATGGGTGCAATTTTAGTAACCGATAGTGAAACTAAACCATTGGAGTTTAGAGTAACCGCTCCAATTAAAACAACGAATTTCCAAAAAACCCTTTATGGTGATGTTTTAATGGAGCATGTTTTAGTTGAGCTGATTGCTTTACCATTAATTAGTGCACTCAATGAAGAACTCGACCTGATTCTGGTGAAAGATGCATTATTCTTGGGTGCAAACAATAAACAGGGAATCAGACTAATTCACATTTTTGCACAAGATAATCAACAACCTATTCCTCAGAAAGGTGCTGAAGAACTAAAACCACATAAAGCAAATGGACAAAAGGTTTTTATACAAACCTCACCAAAATATGAAGCTGAACTTCCGCAAATTAGAGATTTATTAAATTCGATCTCCGAACAAAGAAACTTCCTGGAGCCATTCAGCAGACTTAAATTAGCATGTGAACAAGTTCATCTTCAGAAAACCAATGAATAGAATAGATGTACAAAAAATTACGCAAGTCTGTTGCAGAAGTAATTTCAACAGTTGGGAATCCAGAACAATTTGAATGGGGTAAATGGCTTAAAGAACCACAAGTTTATTTAGAGAAGTTTCCTAAACCGCGAATAGATATAAAAAACGTGGAGCACTTCGGTGAATTTAATTTACCATCGCTCTATCAAGTAAAAAAATTCACACTAACTAAATTCAAAGTTTCAGAAGGAATAAAAAATGTTGTTGTAAACAAAAGAAAAACATTCAAGGTTTTTTTCTCCTTCACCAAACCCTATCATCAAAATATAACTATCTTTGATTCGAACACAGTAAGACTTCTTTTCCAATTATCCATCCTTCATAAGAATAAGGATTTATTCATACGGACAATTCTGGATAAGCAAGAAACTACGACAAATCGCATTCCTAAATGTTTTTCAAAGAAAATTGGTGAAGTTAAAGTTAATGTGAGCGCACATAAACCAGACATTAAAAAGTATAAACCAACAAAACATGATTGCTTACTAAATAAACCCGAATGCTCAGATTATAAAATAGAACTTCCATCACCTTTACCTGCCAATAAAATTTTTGACTTAAATGTTCTTAAAAATAAAACAAATAAAAAATATCTTGCTCTTTCTTTTAACAAACTTGAGAAGAAGCCATCGCTTAAAAATATTCCTGTAATAACTCTTGATGAACTAAAAGCACAATTAGAAAAATCCGCTGAAAAGAAAATATTATTTTATCAGGTGGAACAACTAAATGAGAAAACCAAGCAATATCGGATAAAAACGAAGCAGTTAGATAAAACCAATATCCCTCTATATCATTTAAAGAATCTTCAAGTTAAACAAGCAAAACCCAAACCTCTAAAGTTTCGTCCATTAGAAAATATAGATGTTAGTTCTAAAAATCTTCTTTCAGAATGTACGACTAAGTTAAAAGTTAGTAACCCTGGAATATTGAATGAACTCAATCCTCCGCAGATTAAAACTGTAAAAAGGAAAAATCCTAAGGTTAAGTTTAAAAAGGAATCTCCGGCTGCAAAACCTCAAGTAATTAAAGAGCGTAAAGCAATAAAATGGGAAAATGTCGAATCAGATTTCAATCATCTCTTTACTTATCAAAAGGAAGGAGTTAAACTTCTGCTTACTAATGCTAATTCATTGCTTTGCGATGAATTGGGAATTGATAAAAAAGATCAGGCAATTCTGGCTTTAAATGCAGCAATAAAACAGGGGGTAATTAAAAATGCACTAATTGTTTGTCCAAATTCACATATTGGAAGCCACAAAGTAGGTGAGAAAATTGATAATTCAAGCGGATGGGAAGATCAGATTTATCGAACAAACCCAAATCTTCAGATGATTACAATTGGAAGCGGTAAAGAATTTGAAAATGCAGATCCCACCAGCGGTAATGTAATTTATATTACGAATTATAAAACCCTGGTAGAATTGTCAACCGATTCTGCATATGAACATTTTAACAAAAATATTGAGTGTTTGATATTAGATGAAGCTCAATATTTATTGAACGGCGATATTCAGTCGGAGCAGTTATTTAATTTTCCAGAATCTAGATATCGTTGGATACTTTCAAGCTTACCGCCTCAAATAATTGAGGATAGACTTATTCCAAAATTAGCAAACCATTTAGTGACGTTTGAAAAACTTGATAGCTCGTTATATCGAACAAAAGCAATTTTAAGCAGTGACTTGCCATCCGTTATAAGAAATGATTTTTGGCATGATCTTGATTTGGAACAATCTCAAGAATATGAAAACACATTACTTCAAGGACGGAAGAGAATTATTGATTTAATTAAAGGTGGAAACCCCTTTATTATTCAATCGAATATTTTCACTTTGATTCATCAAATAAAACAAGTAGGGAATTTTTCAACTCATAAAGAAACAAGCCCGAAAACGGAACTTTTACTTGACCAGCTCGAGTCAATAATCGCATCAGGTCAAAAGAGTATTATTTTTTCACAATACGATAAACAGGGTATTCAAAAAATCGAACAACTTCTGAAACATAATCAAATACGTTATGTTCGTTATCAGTCCGGTATGCCGTTGAAAGAACTTGAGAATTCAGCTAATGCCTTTAAGAATGAATCAAAAATTAGTGTAATGCTTGCAGGACTTACAGCCGCAAGTGTAAAAATAAAAATTCCAGAAGCATCATATTTAATTCATTTTGATCAATGGTGGAATCCAACCAACCAATGGCAATACGAGGATAAATCACTCCATAATGATAACCTCAATCAGTCTTTTGAAAGTGTAAATGTGATTAATTATTTCAGCAATAATTCTGTCGAGTTAAATATCAGATCTACGCTTACAAAAAAAGGATTAGTAACAAAAAATCTAATTGAATTTTTGCCCAATGAGACAATTTATGGTTTAATAACTAATGAAGATTGGCTGCATATTCTTGGTATAGAACCTCCAAAATCACGTAAAAATCAAATGCCTGATATTTCTGAACTAAGTAGTAAGTTAACAGAATTTTCAATAGATGAGATAGGGCAAAAAGCGAAAACATTATTTAACAAGATTGGATACAAAAATCTGACAATAAAACCAGATGCTGAACATGGTGAACTTACGATTTACGGAATTGCACAGAAAGGATTATCCGAAATTAAGTCCGCAGTTTTATGTCTGCCGTTTACAATGAATGAAATAGAACCAGTGAAAAGTTTCATTAAGAAAAATTCTAAAAATAACAGCAGATTGTTTATAATCTGTTCGGAGGAAATATTAAACTACGTTTCAAAAACTCCGCAAGACAAAATAGTTTATATCGGTCAAAAGATGTTCGCCAACTATTTATCACTTTTTAACATAAGTTAATTTCCGTTACTTTTAATTTTCCACTCCCAACAATGTTGTATTGCCCCTAATGGATTAATATTGATATTCTCTATTCTTGAATTATAAGCTGTCTTTACGTCGAGCCAATAAAGAAACGTAACAGGTTCATTTTCGTGAAGGATTTGTTGAATCTTTTTGTAGATGATTTTTTGATTCTCAATATTCTTTTCTTTTTCCAAATCAATTAAAAGTGCATCCGTTTCCTTACTATTAAAACTCGAAAAATTAAAAGGGCTTCTATTAAAATCAGAATGCCAGTAAGGTTGAATATCAAGTGGTATCGGAATTGTCCAGCCAGCCATCCATGCATCTAATTCTCGTTGAAAAAGATTACTTATAAAGGCATTCATTTCCATTATTTCGATGGTAACATCAATGCCAATTGCTTTAAGATTATTTTTAACTACTGTGGCAGCATATGTCCGTCGCGGGTTACCTGACCCGATATAAATCTTAAATGAAAACTCCTCATTATTTTTATCAACTATTCCATCTCGATCGGTATCAACCCATCCTTCGCCTGTTAATAACTCTTTCGCTTTAGAGGGCATGTATTCATAAGGGGCTAAATCTTTATTGTAATAACCAGAAAAAATCGGTGAGACGGGACCAAAACACAACTTGCCAAATCCCTGCAAATATTCGGCAAGAATTTCCTGCCTGTTTATTGCATAACTTAAAGCTTTCCGAATGTTAGCGTTGCCAAAAAACTTGTGTGGTTTAATCGTCTTATTTTTTGAAAATAACTTGGGATCAATATTGTTCCAGCCGATGTAGTCGTAATCTCTTCCGGTTCTCGCTACTACTTTAATATGTCCTAACTTCTTTATCTCAGGTACGGCTTCGGTATTAATATCCTCAATTATGTCTATCTCCCCTTTTTTCAATTGAGTTAATCGCGAATTTTCATCTGGAACTACTTTGAAAATCAACTCCTTCACCATTGACTCTTCAAAGAGGAAAGAATTGGGCATCGCTTTCAAAATGATTGCCTCATTCTTTTTCCAGTTTGATAATGTATAAGGGCCATTAGTTACCACATTATTTCCAAAATTAGTTGTGCCTAAATCCTTTCTCTGAATTTTTGATAGGACATGTTTGGGAAGAATCGGCATATCAACATCAAACAAACTCGGCTTTGTACCCGGTTTGAAATTAATTTTAAGTTTTAAAGGAGACAAAATTTCAAAGGTCTTAGTAAGATATATATGCTCATCTTTTTCTAAAAACATGTTATCGTAACTGCCAAAAAATTTGCTGCTAACCTGGGGATCAGAATATAAATCAAATGAAAACACCACATCTTCGGCAGTCAGTTTAGTGTCATCAGACCAAAATAGATTTTCCCGTAGATCAAAAGTGATAGAGGTTGAGTCGTTGTTCCATTCCCATTTTTCTGCAAGTAATGGAGAGGACTTAAGATCTGAAAGCGAATCATCCCAATCATGTTTTACCAAACCCAAATAGATTAGCTCATTTATTTGAGCTTCTGTTAAGCTTACAGAAAAAAGTGGATTTAGGGTTTCTGCGTCCGAAGCAATACCAATAACCACTCTTTCATTATGAATGGATTTCTCCGTCTCGCAATTCCAGAAAATAACTGATGACGCTATGAATACTATGAGGAAGATTTTTTTCATGCTGTCTGCCCTTTATTTGATCTCTAATTCAACTTATCAAATTGTATATTGAATTTACTTATCTAATTTATAACTTGCCAGTAATAAATGAAACGATCAAAAGTAGGAATTGTTATCAATCTTTGTTTGGTGGGTTGATGAATGATTTAAAACAAATCAGATCTCATCTGATTTTTTCCAGTGAGCGAAATAAATAATGAACAGTTTTATGGCAGCATTTGAGCTTAATTTGAATTTGCTTCTAACAATTCATCAATGTAAGACTTTGCTTTGATTAAATCGTAATAACCAATCGCTGACTTTCTAAGTTCTTCTGCTTCAAAAGATCTATTGGCTTTCTGATACGTTTTACTTAACTCTACACTGCTTTCTGAATAGTTAAATTTATTCTCAAAATCTTCGTTAAGACGTAAACTGTTCTCAAGCATTTCGGCAGAAAGTTCAAAGTTTTCAAGGTTATTTTGAATCATGCCTTTAATCTTATAAATATCTGCTATAGATAAAGTGTCATTTATTTTGTAGGCAAACTCTAGGGCTTTATCTGTAAATGCCTCAGCTAAATCGGTATTGTTTAATTTTGTATATATGTACGCTTTACCAATATACCCAATAGCACAGTTGGACAAATATCCATAGGCAGTCGAGATATTAATGCTCGCATCAAATTCTTCTATGGCTGCATGAAAATCATTCAGCTTAGTATAAAGCATTCCGATATTATGTCTAACACGAGCAACTCGTCTCGTATCCTTAAGTAAAATACATTTTTGCAAAGCGTTTTTTAGATTCCACATTGCTTTTTTATGGTCACCGTGCATGCTAAAAATTATTCCAAGATTTATTTCAAACATTGATCTTAATGATAAATCATCAGAATCCGGGATATATTGTAATCCTTTAGTGAAATGCTTTTCAGCTTGCAATAAATCACCCTGTTCACCGAAAATTGTTCCGAGCATATTTTCACATTTTGCGTAACCGTGATAGTCCCCTTTTATCTGATAACACTCATAAGCTTTTTGCACATATCCAATACTTATCTCCCAATACGCCTGCGACCATGCTATTTTTGCCAAAGCCAAATATGAATCAGCTTCAATAGAAGAATAATTTTTATTGCCGCCAATTTTAATTACTAAATCCTCACAAATTTCAGCCGCAATGTCTAATTCACCATTAAAAATCAATGGCTGACTCAAGTCGTGCATAAGCTTTAACAGGAATTCTTCCGAAATTCTATCTTCTGCAAAACTGATGATTGAGTGAACTAATTCTCTTCCTTTTACGCCATCGGTAATAATTGAATTTATCTGATTATAATTCATATTAAAAAAAATGGATTGTGCGTTGGTTTCTGATTTTCTTACTCGCTGAAGCGTTTTTGAAAATCCTTCAGCATCCTTCTTTCCAAGATAATTGCTTAAGATATTTTCAATATCTTTTACAAGAATGTCTGTTTGATTTTGTTCCATTAGTTTATCCCATCTTTCAAAAATATATTAACATTAATTGTTAAACTGTTGGCGATGATAACATTTCTTCAACTTGTTTGACGCGATCAGTTATGTCCAATTTCCGGTATTCACTCAAGGATTCTCTCAACATATTCTCTTTATCCGATGTTAATTCCATTTGCCCATACAAGTCGCCCAATTCCATTTTAGCTTCTGCAGTATTAAGAACATTATCTTTATTTTGATTTAACCTTATGCTCGAATACAAATAATTTTCAGCTTGCTTAAAATTATTCGTCTTTCTTTCAATGATACTTTTAGTACGGTAAACATCAGCGATGGAAAGCTTATCATCAATAACGTGACTTACTTCTAATGCTTTATCTGCAAATGCTAAAGCCGCTTCACAATTTCCCATTGCTAAAAGAATGTTCGCTTTGCTTAAATAAGAAAGAGCAAGAACAGGCATCAATTTATTCTTAAGTGATATTTCAATACATAAATCAATTTCTTTTAAAGCAGCATCGTTCTCATTTTTATTAAAGAGAAGCATACCGATATTTTGCCTTAGTTCTGCAATTCTTCGATAGTTTTGAATTGATTCAAAGTAGCGTAAAGCTTTTTCAAAATAAGCAGCCGCCTGAGCATAATCTCCATGAATATTTAAAATTATACCAAGGTTTGAGTGAACTGATGCCTCGAGTTCTTTCTGTTCTCTGCTGTCTAAAAGTTCCAAACATTTTTCAAAATGTTCTTTTGCCTTAAGAGTATTTCCCTTTTCTCCATAAATTACTCCGAGCATATTTTGACACTTTGAGCATCCACTTTTATCATCATTCTTAGAGAATAAATCATCAGCTTTTTCTAATGCTTCAATACTTTTATTCCAATTGGCTCTTCTGCTGAAAACATCGGATAAAAGAAGAAAAGCTTCCGCCTGCTGTACTTCATTCAAGTTTTGCTTCAGAAGCTTATGCAGTATTTCGAAGGCAAAGCTTAGTTTACCATTCGAGATACACAATTGAGCAAGATTTTTTAACAAGTCTAAATACTTTTCTTTTGGAAGAGTTTTTTGAGCAAAGGTAATAGTTCTGTCAATCTGCATTCTGTCTCTGCCAAAACTATACTTAATTTTTAATTGCTGAGCATAAAATTTATTGATTAACTGTGACGTATCACTCTTTGCTGCGTTTTTCACTTCAAACTTGCTAATGAAGTTTATAAGTTCATTTTCTTCAACATAGCTGCTCAATAAATTTTTAATAGTTTCGATGAACTTATTTTTCTGCTCTTCCATTTTCGTACTCCAATAATAATGCTACTATATATTACTCGTCTTAATTAACAAAGCCATAACGTGAAAAGTGTGGTATTTGTGCTGAGTTTACTTTTAATTTTCCTTTTGTAAGGTCAACATCAATACTAGAATACTGACATTGATGAATAGTTCCATCAGCTGCTTGATACACAAATCGTACATTGGCTGGATTAACTCCGCTTAAATTAAGACCTTGTAACATTAACGTATATTCAAGTGGTCTGTTGAAGACATACGAGGGTCCAAAGGTTGTTAAAAAGTTTGTGTCATCAACATATGTTGATATAGTCAATTTTCCAGCAAATGAACCGGCATGAATATGAAGCCGGGAATCAATTTGGATCTTTCCAAAAGGTCCTCCGGGAACACTTTTTCTTATTTGAACATCTCCTCCCTTTGCTCCATCGATCAAGACAGAAGCCGAGTGCACAGTATTAACTGCTAAGTCGCTAGAAGAAAAAGAAACTATCCAGTTAGGTTCATTTGTATCAACATTATTTAATGGTGCAAGCACACTTGATTGCTCGCTGCATCCAATTACAAATAATGCTAACAACGCAAATAAGAAAATTGAACTTTTCATTTTGTTACTCCTTTTATTTTGATTTTTTGTGTTCATTGTATTTACTTTTTCTATTTCCATTTGTATTGAGATAGCCAAAGCAGGTGCCACATAGTGCTTAAGTAAGAGTTACTTACAAAAAATTTTCCGAAATCAAGTTCAGTAAAAAGGAAATTAGCACTTAGTAATGTTTACTGTGAGGATTTGAGATTGTGTATTAGAAGGACACACTTTTTTATGAAATGCTAATTTTGAGTTGAAATTGAGGTTTGGGAAAAATTGCTGAAAAATCCTACACTGAAAATCTGCTGAAAACGAACATTTTTAGAAATGTGCTGAACACATTTTCAGATAAATAGAAAAAATGTTTTGTTTTGAAAAAGAAGATTATTAAAAAATGAGAGGATTTTAAGGTCTTAATTTAATTAGCTAAAAACTAATTTTGATAGTTTGTTAAGCATCGTCGCACCATTATAGAACCAGTTGAGGCAAATGTTTTTAATGCTTCAACCGCTTTTACTGGAATCCCATCATTTTTTGGTACAACCCAGCCACCTGATTCAAAATAATATGGTTCACCATTTATTTCTGCGATGATTCCAAAGTGCCCCGAACGCCCAACAATATCTCCAGGTTGTAATAGTTTAATTTGTTCTTCGGTTGGAACTTGATTTTTTTCTAATACAAAAATTTTCTGTCCTAACTCAGCAAGTTCAGGAGTATCGAGCCGAAAATTATTACTTGCTCCTTCCCTTCCGCCAATATCTTGTCTATTGTTTATTGAACAATAATTTTCAAAACCTTTTGATGAAAATAATAATTCTTCGGGTTCAAGCAAGTTGAAATAGACTGCCATTTCATAAGGTAATGCTGAAAGTCCAGAGCAATCTAAACCATAGGCATATTGGTAACGGATGCTTCTATCTTGAGGATCATCTAAATCCAAAATATCTCCGCCCCAGCGATAGAAGTTTCTGCCAAAGTAGGTTTGATAAATCTCGTAACCAAAAAGAGTAAGTGTGTTAATAATTTCAACTTTACTTTTCTTTCTCAATTCTTCAAGATGAGGTTTGATTATTGGTGTTATAACCTCTTCTAGAAATTTTTTATTGTGAGTTTTATATCCCGAAAACTTTTTATTCCCTGCTCCACTTGGTGTTACAAATTCCGATTTGATTTCTGAATTAAATTCTTGCTTCTGTTCTTCGGTTGGTTCAGGAATCAAAATTACTTTTTGAAGTGGATACAATTCGCTTCTTGGTATGTTACTTTGTGAGCAGCTGACAAACACAGCTATAAACAATATGACACAAATATTTATTAACAGTTTTGATTTATTAGACATCTGATTAGTCAATTTATTCAACAATTACTCCAATTCAATCAAAAGCTGACCCTTAACCACCATTTGTGATTGCTTAATGTGGATGGTTTTTATTCTTCCATCGAGCGGACAAGTTAAATCATTCATCATTTTCATTGCTTCCAAAATCAGCAAGCTTTGACCGCGATTGATTCTCTGTCCCTCGTACACGTTCAGTTTGGTGATGATACCCGGAATTAGTGCGTAGATTTTTTTAGGATCCACCTCAACCCAAGGTTTTCTACGTCGAAACTTCGTCGTTAACCTTGTTTCATAATGTGTATCGTCAATTACGAGCTTTGTATATTCTTTAGGATTTTCCATAATTAGTATGGGGAAATTCCGTGCTTTCTATTCGGTTTAAATTCCTTTTTACTATCTGAAACTCTAATTGAGTGAATCAGATAGTCACGTGTTTCAGATGGGTTAATAACAGCATCAATATGTCCATTTGAAGCAGCTACATAAGGATTAGCAAACTTCTCAGTGTATTCTTGAACTTTTTGTTTTCGCATGAGTTCAGGATTAGGTGCATTCGCAATTTCAGCTTTGAAAATAATATTTGCCGCACCTTCGGGTCCCATCACAGCAATCTCTGCTGTTGGCCATGCAAATACGAAATCAGCACCAAGATGCCGTGAGCACATAGCAATGTAACCGCCACCATATGCTTTTCTTAAAATGACAGTAATTTTGGGAACAGTAGCTTCGCTATAAGCATAAAGAACTTTTGCGCCATGCCGGATTACTCCGTTATGTTCTTGATCAACTCCGGGCAAGTAGCCAGGAAGATCAACAAAAGTAATAAGTGGAATGTTAAATGCATCGCAAAATCTTATGAAACGAGCTGCTTTGTCTGATGAATCAACATCAAGAACACCCGCAAGAACTAATGGTTGATTACCCACGACACCAACTGTTTCGCCGGCGAGTCGTGCAAAACCAATGACTATATTCGCCGCCCAATTTTCCTGAACTTCAAAAAAGTCGGAGTCATCACATACAGATCGGATGATATTTCTAACATCATATGGTTTGGAAGGTTCGGCAGGAATAATTCTGGTAACATCATATTCAAATTTTGGGGGTTTTGCAGGAAATGGAATTGCCTTCTTCGAGTTATTCCAAGGAATAAATGCCATCAACTTCTTTATCTGTTCAAAGCATTCTAATTCACTATTAGCAAAGAAATGTGCATTACCGGAAATTTCGGTATGAACCCGCGCTCCTCCTAAATCTTCCATAGATATTTCTTCACCAAGAACAGTTTTAATTACTTCAGGTCCAGTTATGAACATCTTTGAAATTTTATCAACCACAAAAACAAAATCTGTAAGTGCGGGTGAATAAACAGCACCGCCGGCACATGGTCCAAGTATAACCGAAATTTGTGGTATAACACCGGATGCTAAGGTATTTCTATAAAAAATTTCCCCATAACCTGCGAGGGAGTTAACACCCTCTTGAATTCGAGCACCTCCTGAATCATTAATTCCAATTAATGGAATTCCCATCTTGATTGCATGATTCATAATTTTAGTGATTTTCCGAGCGTGCATCAAGCCAAGTGAACCGCCCGCAACCGTAAAATCCTGAGCAAATATTCCCACTGGATGCCCGGAAATCATTCCGGTCCCGGTAATAACACCATCGCCGGGAAGTTCCTTTTTATCCATGCCAAAATCCTTACCAGCATGTCTAACAAAAAGATCATATTCGTGAAAAGTACCGGGATCAAGAAGCTCAGTAATTCTTTCGCGGGCAGTAAGCTTTCCGCTTGCTATCTGCTTCTCGACGGCTTTTGTACCACCACCAATGCTTGCCCTCTCTCGCCTGGTGAAAAAATCTAAGACTTTGTTAAGGAGTGACATCTCTACCCACAAGGTTGTTTTAAATGTATGAACATTTCTTGGTCTGAAAGATAAAAAAAAGAAATGACTAAAGTTTGGCAGTAATGTTTCTAATTACCAGGTGTATATTTAATAACGTCAGCTTTTTCCATAGTAATAAGCACGCCGCAGTTAGCTTTGTTAATAATTTCATCAAATATTGGAAGAGCTTCCTTTATTTTTTGTTCAGAATCAACTATTTCAATCAAAACCGGAAGATCCTCAGATAATTCAAGAAATTTGGCTTTATGAATTACTGATTTTGCACCAAAACCCTCCAATCCGCGAAAAACAGTAGCCCCAGCTAATTTAAGCTCTCTCGCTTTTCTAACAATTACTTCATAGAGTGGCTTACCATCAAATTTATCAAGTTCGCCGAGAAATATTCTCAGCAATTTACCCTCGCCTTCAATTTTCATAATTCCTCCAAAGTTAATCAAAATAATTTGGCAATAAGTGCCCCAATCCAAACTGATGCAAGACAAACAATTACACTTAGAAAGATATTCAGGGATGCTGTGAGGTAATCTTTATCTTGCAGCAGCATAAAAGTTTCGTAGCCAAAAGTTGAGAATGTGGTGTAGCCGCCTAAAAATCCAATCATCAAAAATGTTCGGACTTCAGGAGTGATAAGAAAACGGTTTTCCGAAATTTCTGCTATGAACCCGATCAGTAAACAACCGATTACATTTACAATAAAGGTTCCATAAGGAAATTTTTCACCAAAGATTTTATAGGCATTTACTGAAGTCCAGTATCTCAATACTGAACCGATAAATCCACCGGTACCGATTATTAAGTATTTGAGCAACTCTTTTTCCTAATAGCTAAAAAATGTTATAATTCATTTGATGCAATAATATTTCTTGCGGCTCGAAGAGCATTCTCAAGATTACCGAGGAAGTTTTCTTCTTTGATTTTATCAAATAATCCCGAACGAATCAATTCAAACATTGGCTGTTTGTGTAATCCCGAAACTAACAGTACAGTTTTATCCTTCTGTAGCTGATCAAAAAGATCTTCAAGAGCTTTTAACCCGCTTCCATCAATAACAAGCAAATGCTGTGTCTGCAAAATTATCACTTTTGGCGTTTTCTCCAATTGCCTAATTGTTTCTCGGAATTGATCAACAGCACCAAAAAATAAAGTACCGTAAACTTCAAAAATTTCAACACCCTTTGGAATTTCATTTGCAGCAATTGTTTCAGAATCATTTCCCTCTTCTGCAGCACGCATTGATTCTGTCAACAAACGAGCTTCTGTTACATCCGACATCTTCTTAATAAATGTTAAAGCAGCCAAAACAAGCCCAACTTCAATTGCAACAGTTAAATCAATAAAAATAGTTAGTAAAAAGGTGTTGATTAAAATGACTTTATCACTAAACGGAGCTTTAAGTGTTTTAACAAATAGATGCCATTCACTCATTTTATACGCTGTATAGATCAGAATTGCCGATAGAGCAGCGAGCGGAATCATCTCGGCATAAGAACCAAAAAATAAAATAATGATTACAAGAACAATTGAATGAACAATTCCCGAAATGGGTGTTTTACCACCATTTTTTATGTTTGCAGCTGTTCGGGCAATTGCTCCGGTCACAGGAATTCCCGAAAATATTGGAGAAACTATATTTCCTAAACCCTGTGCGATCAGTTCCATATTTGAGCGATGCCGTGTGCCAGTCATTCCATCTGCTACTGAGGCTGAGAGAAGTGATTCAATTGCAGCCAGTATTGCAATGGTGAATGCCGGTGAAAACATTTTTGTAATCACTGCCCAGCTTAAATTTGGAAATGTGGGAGACGGAAGAGAATTGGGTACATGCCCAAATTTTGAACCTATAGTATCAACAGGAAGTTGAAAAAATTGAACAACTAATGTCGCTAGTATCAGCGCTATTAAAGAACCTGATATTTTAAGATTAAATCGCTGCCAGCCAAAAATTATGAATAAAGAGACTAAACCAATTATCAAAGTATAGAGATTAAATGAACTAAGGTTTTGAAAAAAAACTGTCCATTTGTCAATAAAATCTGCTGGTACAGATTGAATATTTAGACCAAGAAAGTCATTTACTTGACTAGAAAAAATAATTATTGAAATTCCACTTGTAAATCCTATGGTTAGTGCGTAAGGAATAAACCTTAACAAAATTCCAAAGCGAAATAAACCTAATATCACTAAGAATATTCCAGCAAGAATTGTTGCAATTGCCAAGCCATCATAACCATATTGCTGTACAATTCCATAAATAATTACGATGAAAGCACCAGTTGGTCCTGAAACTTGAACCCGAGATCCAGAAAATAAAGAGACAACTATTCCTGCGATAATTGCGGAGAATATGCCCTGTTCGGGTTTAACTCCAGATGCAATTCCAAATGCGATAGCTAAAGGAAGAGCAACAATTCCAATCAAAATTCCTGAAATCAGATCTGATATGAAGGTTTGTTTTGAATAACCTTCTTTGAATACCGTTATTAATTTGGGAGTAAGATCTGATGGAAGCTTAAAATTAATTTTCATTATTTGTTTCAAGTCAATAGGAAAAACATTCACATCTGGTTTAGAATTAAATTCAATTTAAAGAAAAACTACTTGTGATTGTTGATTATTAAATCAATGTATTTTATGTGTAATGCTTTTCTTATTCTAAAAGATCATTCAATTGATCTTCAAGCTTTGAAATTAACACTCTAAAATATTGCATGTCTTCTAAACCAATTTCTTTAGCATGTGCATCAATGCGGTATTTGTTAATGAAGCTCATTGCCTGATCAAATGAATCTTGATCTTGAAAGATATTTTTAAATATCTCCCAATTTTTTATAATTACTACTTTTAATTCATCGAAATAAATTTCATTTTTTGTCCCATCGAATAGATCAGCGTACGATAAATGATTCATATTTTCCCTGCGTTTCTCAGGAATATATTTTACAAATTGCTCCCTGGCTTTCGATTTACCATAAAAAATCTTAAGCTGATTTTTAATAATTTTTCTTAGTTTTTTTTCTATCGAATTCCTTCTTTCCGAGATTTCTAGAAGCTTCTCTCCACTCGATTGATTCAATTTTTTATACTTTTCTTTGGCAGATAAATACTCTTTAATAGAATCATTCCGGAAAGAATAATTGGAATTTCGAAATTCAATTATGCCGTAGCCTATAAGATGATTAGTAAGCTCTGGAGACAATGACGCCAATTCACTAAATGTTTTAGTATCTCCTCGTGCTAAATATTTTAACATTTCATACTCATTGTTAAAATGCTCAGTTAATACACTTAAAATCATATCAAAGAATTTAGAATGTTCTTTCATGAATATTTTTTTAGCATGCTCATATAATCCTTTATCAACGTGTAGGGGACGCATAGTTGGGGCTACTCTATTAACTACACTACATATATGCCTAATTAAAAAAGGATGTCCACCAAAATCCTCAGTTATCATTCCATATAAAATTTCATCAAAACTAATTCCCATGATTCTGCCAAGTTTGATTAACATTTCTTTTGTTTGGGGAACATCGAATCTTGGGATATATTGAAAAGGTATTTGGCTAAAAATCGGATTGTCTTTTCCCTTTATTATTGGAGTTTCAATGCATAGTGGATTAGTTCCAACAATCATGTAAGTAAAAACATTATTAAGTTTTTGAAATAACGATCTGAGAGTCTGCCAGAAATAAATAAAATCTAATTCGTTACACCAATGCTCACTCGGTGAAATATTGAATGTGATATTTTCAATTTCATCAAAAATGAAAAATATACTCCTCTTTTTTATCAATTTATTTAGCATTAATAAATCATGTTCAAAAAATTTAGCGGCGTCCGTATCTGTATATTTATTTTCACGTTTATAAATTTTATCTATTTCTAATTGTGAAATCGACTCATCAATTACATACTCTAATGCTTCGTACCATCTTCTGCGATGAAAAGAGGGATTTTGACAATCGATAAAAATAGAGTTGGCCTCGGCTTTTGATAGACTTCTCCTAATTCCAAAGATCACAGAAGTTTTCCCAGTTTTCCGAAGTCCAAAAAGACCCGAGTTCTCATTCGAAAAATGCCTGTTCACAATTTCATGTATCAAATCATTTCTACCAAAAAAGAAAATGTCCTTTTTTAGTGCCGATTCAAAAGCGAATAAGTCTCTGGTATAAAAATGTTTTTTAAATCGATTTCTAATAAAATATTCATTTTTTGTATTTAACAGTTCTTCGTATGAGAATGGGACGACAACTAATGTTTCTTGTTCATTTTTTAATAAATCCCTTAATTTTTTCTCAACCTGGAAATCTTTACTAATGAGAACGCCACATATTTTTTCTATTCTGAGCTTCTCATAAAATCGGGGAATTATATCGAATGCATCCAATGTCCTAGACTGAAATAATTCATAAGGGCTAAAAACAACCACTATATGTCTGTCAATGTTAAACATCTCCCTGTAAGTTTCTGTTGGTTTCATCAAAAAGTATCTATACTGACTATTTATTCCGAGATTAAGATTATCCCCGCCATTAGTTATATACCACTCTTTTGATAACTTTTCCATTACTTTTTTTTCATCATTGGTAAAATGATTCAATTTTACAAGTGGGTGAATACCTGGTGTTGTCATTTTATCCTCTTACATTTGTATATAAAAAATTAAATTTTTACATAATATTTTTAAAATACCGTGGTCTAATATCAGTAATCCAATTTTCAAGTTCAATAATCAACAACATTATTTCTTTACCACTGTGACATATTTTACTATTGAAACAACAACCTAATATATTGTTGGCAACTACAACCGAATCAGATAAAAATCACATTCCCATTACCCGTTTGACGGCATTATGGGCGTTCAGTGAATCCATGCTCGGCGGATTATTACACGCTGCTCATATTCCATTTAGGGGGATGGTAATTTCATCTGTGGCAATAGTGATAGTGTGTTTGATCGTTCATTTCTCCAACAAACGTGGAGAAATTATGAAAGCAATGATTATTGTTTTAATTATTAAAGCCATTATTAGTCCTCATACCCCGGTAGCGGCATATTTAGCTGTGTTTCTGCAAGGATTAATGGGTGAGATACTTTTCTTAAGAAAAAATTTTTTTTCACTTTCATGTGTTATTCTTGGTTTGATTGTGGGAATACTAACCGGCTCACAAAAAATAATTACTTACACCTTGATTTTCGGAGTAACATTCTGGGAAGCAATTAATGAATTCATAACCTATGTGATAGAAGAGTTTTTTCTATTATCAAGTTCTGACATTTCTTTCAACTTCAGTTTACTTGTCATTGCAGCATATATCCTAATTCATGTCTTGTTTGGAATTGCTGCGGGATTATTGGCATCAAAGATGCCACAGAAATTAAATTCCGATACAGCCAAAGCAATGCTTCTTAATGAAAAGATATTTATTGCCGGTCAAAGCGAAATAAATAAAAGAATCAGAAGCAGAAAACCCTGGTGGAAGAAATTATCGTACGACTTAATTATGGGCATAATTATTATCCTTCTGATCATTACATATATAAATCCCCAAGTAATAAATCTAAGTCAGAAATCATTGCTTCTCATGGTTATCAGAGCAACAATCATAACAATAACCTGGTTTTATTTTTTATCACCTTTTATTCTTAAGCTGATAAAAAAGCTGCTTCACAAAAAAGAAAACGCCTACATGAAAGAGGTTAAGGGAATAATTTCTCATTTCCCATTTTACAAAATGGTTGTTGCTGAGATTTGGAAAATGTCATCAAAGAAGAAGGGCATTGCAAGAATTAGTTACTTCATAACTGCACTAATAGCAAATATACTTGCCCTGAAATTTCCTGATTAGCAAAGATAATTATAGATAAATTCTTTAATTTCAGGTAGAAAAATTTTTTCTACTATGTTCAAAACCATTACCTTCATCTTAAACCAGCAAAAAGTTGAGATTTCTCTCCATCCCGCCACAACAGTATTAGATTACATCCGAAAGAATCAGCATTTAACCGGAACAAAAGAAGGATGCCGCGAGGGTGATTGTGGTGCATGCACAATTCTTGTCGGTTCATTAACTGAAAATGGTGTTCAATATAAGAATGTAAATTCTTGTCTTATGCCTTTAGGACAAGCGGAGCACAAACACATTGTAACAATTGAAGGTTTGAATTGCTCGCAGCTCTCACCAATTCAGCAAGCATTTGTCGATGAAGGCGGAACACAATGCGGTTTTTGTACACCTGGATTTATAGTTTCACTTACCGGTTATCTGCTTTTTAATAACATTTACAATCTTGAGGATGCTATTGATTCCATCGGTGGAAATGTTTGCAGATGCACTGGTCACACCACAATTAAACGAGCAGTAGAAAAAATTATTGAAACAGTTGCTCCGAAAGTAACATCAAAAGATGATAAGGTAACTTCACTAATTAGTTTGGAAATTCTTCCAAAGTATTTTGCAGATATTCCAGCACGTTTAAAATCAATAAGAAAAGAAAAACTGTCACAAGAGTTTGAACAGAAAGCTGAATTTATTGTCGCGGGTGGAACAGATTTATTTGTTCAAAAAGAAGATGAGATTAGGAAAGCTAATATTAAATTTCATTTCAGCGAAAATGGAGGAGATAAAATTTGGATTGATGGAAATAAATGTTTCATAGACGCAAGAGCAACCGTGAGTGATTTTGGGGAATCGAAAATAATTCAGAAACATTTTCTGGATATGAAAAAGTTTATTCGATTGTTTGGTTCACTTCCTATCCGTAATCGAGCAACTATTGGCGGCAATATAATCAATGCTTCGCCAATTGGTGATATGACAAGTATTCTTTTGGCTTTGAACGCAACTCTTTATTTACAAAAAGAAAATTCTACAAGACAAGTTCATTTGAAAGATTTTTATTTAGGTTACAAAACATTAGATAAATCAAGTGATGAGATATTATCAAAAATTTCGTTTGAACTACCGAAACAAAATACTTTTTTTAACTACGAAAAAGTTTCAAGAAGAATTCATCTTGATATTGCAAGCGTAAATACTTCAATTCTGATAAAGTTTAATGATGATGTCATTTCTGAAGCACACTTATCTGCGGGAGGGGTGGCTCCAATTCCTCTTTATCTTTCAAAAACTGTAAAGTATTTAACCGGAAAGACAATTGGTGCTGAAACAATTTTGGATACAATTGAGATTGCTCTGACAGAAATCAGTCCAATAACTGATGTGAGAGGTTCAGCAGAATATAAAAAACTTTTGCTTCGGCAATTGATCTTAGCTCACCTTCATAAACTCTCCCCAAAATTGATTGAGGAGGAAATTGCCTTATGAAAAATTATGATTGGATTCAGCACGTAAGAGGAGAATCGCTTTTTGTAGATGATTTGATTCCGCCTGAAGGAACCCTACATGCAGCAGTTTTCTCTTCACCAATTGCACATGGAAAAATCATTTCGCTAAAGCTTGAAGAAGCTAAAAAATCCGAAGGTATTATTGAAATACTGACGGCAAAAGATATTCCTGGTGAAAACCAAATTGGTGCAATCATTCCCGATGAAAAATTATTAGCGGATGATATTTTTGATTTTAGAGGTCAACCCCTAGCATTAGTAATTGCAACAGATAATTTCTCGGCACATCAGGCAGTAAAAAAAATTAAAATAGTGTGTGAAGAATATCCTGCAATAACCGATGCACGTGAAGCATTTCAAAAAGGACAACTGATCATTCCGCCTCAAACTTTTTCTCTTGGTGATGTAGACTCAGCATGGAAAAATTGTGATGTGATTGTTGAAGGCACAGCAGAATCTGGAGGACAAGAGCATATTTACCTTGAGACTCAAGGTTCATTTGCATTTCCTATTGAAGGCGGCGGAGTAAAAATCATATCTTCAACTCAATCACCAACAGCAGTTCAGCGGGCTGCAGCAAGAATTCTTAATTTGCCAATGAACAAAGTTGAAGTAGATGTTCTTCGTCTTGGCGGCGGCTTTGGTGGGAAGGAAGATCAAGCTACTGCATGGGCTTGCATGACAGTGCTCGCCGCTTTTAAACTAAAGCGACCTGTGAAACTTATTCTTAACAGGCAAGAAGATATACGAATGACAGGCAAGCGTCATCCTTATTCTTCAGATTTCAAAATTGGTTTGACGAAGGATGGAAAAATTCTTTCTTACGAAGTTCATTTTTATCAGAATGCGGGTGCTGCTACTGATCTTTCAACTGCAATTCTTGATAGAACTTTATTTCACGGCACAAATTCTTATTTCATACCCAATGTTAAAGCAACTGCCTATTGCTGTAAAACTAATCTTCCGCCAAACACAGCTTTTAGAGGATTTGGCGGACCTCAAGGAATGTTCGTGATTGAATCTGCAATTTACAAGACAGCAGAAAAATTGGGAGTTGATGCCTCAACAATTCAAGAAAAGAATTTACTTAGTGAAGATGATGAATTTCCTTACGGACAAAAGACTAAATACTGTATGGCTCGACCAGCTTGGCAGAAAGCAGTTGAGAAATTCAATTTCGCTGAAATGAAGAATGAGGTTGAACATTTCAATACAAAAAACAAGCTGATTAAAAAAGGTATTGCATTGATGCCAATATGTTTTGGCATTTCGTTCACTAATACAATGTTAAATCAAGCCAGTGCACTGGTTCATGTTTATACTGATGGAAGCCTCGGAATTAGTACTGCAGCGATTGAGATGGGACAAGGCGTGAATATGAAACTCCGGCAAGTGGCAGCAGAAATTTTTTCAGTTGATATCAGCAAAGTAAAAATTGAATCAACAAATACAACTCGTACTGCAAACACTTCTGCAACTGCTGCAAGCAGCGGTGCGGATTTGAACGGTAAAGCGGTTGATATTGCTTGTAAAAACATTTTAGAGAGATTAACTAAGTCTGCTCAGCAGGAATTGAAAGTCAAAGAAGCAGACCTAATTGAATTGAAGAACGAAATCATTTACTTGAACGGAAAACCAACTGAATTGACTTGGAATGTCTTAGTTCAGAAGACTTATGCAAAGCGAATCAGCTTATCCTCACAAGCACATTATGCAACTCCAAATATTTACTTCGATAAATCAAAAGCTAAGGGTGAACCATTCGCTTATCATGTTTATGGAACTGCAATCATTCAAGTTACAGTTGATTGCCTGAGAGGAACTTATGAAATTGATTCTGTAAAAGTTGTTCATGATTTTGGAAAGAGCATGAACCCGACGATTGATCGAAGTCAGGCAGAAGGTGCTATAATGCAAGGCATCGGCTGGATGACAATTGAGGAAGTGATTTATACTAAAGAAGGAAAACTTCTAACTGATTCATTGTCAACTTACAAAGTGCCGGACGTATATTTCACTCCAAAAGAAATTAAAGTTGATTTTCTTGAGAATCCAAATCCTTCAGCAGCAATTTTTAATTCAAAAGCAATTGGTGAACCACCGCTGATGTATGGGATTGGAATATACTTTGCACTCTGTAATGCAATCAAAGCATTCAGACCAAACTCCGAACTCAGCATTTCCGCTCCAATGACAAATGAAAAATTGTTGATGACGCTTTACGAAAATACATTAGCAACCCATAACTTAAGTTATGGGCTGTCCAACCCCAACAAACCATAGGATGAATATGTACAACTGGAACTGGCAAATTGAAAACAAAACTTTTCTTGATAAATCAATTAAGCGATGCAGAGAGAGAAAAATAATTCTTCCAACTTTTAAGCAATTAAAAGAACCACATACAATTCCGCAAAAAATTCAAAAGCAGCTTGAGTCAATTGGAATAAATGATCTTCATCCGCAAAATCTTTTTAGAATAAATTGGAGAAATGATGTTTCTTCTGGAAAGATTGGTGAGATAAATTATCTCGAAATTCCTAAAGACATAACAGGTGTAAAAGCTCGAATAATTGGCTTGGTTGGCAAATATTTTCCCACCGGTGCTCATAAAGTCGGAGCAACTTATGGATGCTTGGCTCCCTACTTGGTTACTGGAAGATTCAATCCAGAATATCACAAAGCTGTTTGGCCTTCAACTGGAAACTACTGCAGAGGCGGTGCTTTCAACTCTGCACTTCTTTCGGTTCATGCTGTTGCAATCCTGCCAGAGGAAATGAGCAAGGAAAGATTTGATTGGCTGAGAGAAATTGGCGCAGAAGTTTATGCAACCTATGGCTGTGAAAGCAATGTAAAAGAGATTTATGATAAGTGCCATGAACTCGAAAATCAAACTGATGAGTATTTAATCTTCAATCAGTTTGACCAATTTGGAAATTCAATCTGGCATTATGAAGTGACCGGCTCAACAATTGAGACGCTGTTCAATCAAATTAAAAAAGATGGACAAAGGTTGAGCGGATATGTAAGTGCAACTGGTTCAGCAGGAACAATCGGAGCAGGAGATTATCTCAGAGAAAAATTTCCAATGATCAATGTAACTGCTGCCGAAGCTTTACAATGCCCCACTCTGCTCATGAACGGATTTGGCGCTCACCGAATTGAAGGAATTGGGGACAAGCATGTTCCATGGATTCATAATGTTAAAAACACAAATGCTGTTGCTGCAATTGACGATGAACAACCTTTGAGAATGCTCCGATTGTTTAATGAACCGGAAGGACAAAAATTTATATCATCCCTTGGAGTTGGTGAAGCAACCATCAGCAAACTACCTGATTTGGGAATTTCATGTCTGGGAAATCTTCTCGCTGCAATTAAGCTTGCAAAATATAATGAATACAATGAGAAGGATATAATAGTTACAATCTTTACAGACTCTGCGGATATGTACCAATCGCGATTAAAGGAAATGAATGATTCGTGGGGAAAGTACTCTCTAAAACAAGCTGAGATTGATTGGAATGTGGTTTTAAAACATCAATCAATAGATTACTTTAAAGAACTTACTTATTACGATAAGAAAGCAATTCACAACTTAAAATACTTTACTTGGGTTGAACAGCAAGGCAAATCTGTTGAGGAACTCAATGCTCAATGGTACGATGAAAATTATTGGAAGGAAAGATTTGCTGTTGTGCCTTTGTGGGATAAGCTGATTGAAGAGTTTAATAGAGAAGTTGGAATAGAGTGAAATCAAAATCTATTCATAATGTATTTATTTGTTATAAGCAGAATTCGCTTCAACTTGTCAATATTTATTTCTCCAAAACTGCTCAGAAAATCTCTCCGATAATTTCCCGTTCAATAGATTGGCGAGACGTAAGCTCAGCTTCAAAAAGAAAAAGATTCATTGCAAATCTTGAATTAGCTTCATCTTCTGATGATTCAAAAATTCTTGATGGAAATTTCTTGCTTCTAATTCCTGGCGGGATTGATCCGCATGTTCACTTCGATACACCTGGATTTGAATTCAGAGATGATTTTGAACATGCATCCTCTGCTGCCGCTTGGGGCGGAACAACTACAATAATTGATATGCCATGCACCTCGCTTCCACCAGTTACTTCGCTGCAATATTTTAGATCAAAGTTAAAAGCTGTGAAGAACAGAAGCGTAATTGATTTTTGTTTTTGGGGCAGTGTGTGCGGCACTGATTTTGAAAACAAGAATGATATCCGAAAACAAATAGCTCGGCTATGTGCAAGTGGAGTGGCTGGATTCAAAGCTTACTTGATTTCGGGCATGGACACATTTACTGATTTAACATTTAAACAAATGCTCGAAGCAGCACGAATTATTAAAGATGATAACATGATTCTTGCTGTTCATGCTGAAGATAAGCACCGCATTATGACTCGAATGAATAGATATCAAAAGAATAATCAAAATGACTGGAAAGCTTACTGCAATGCGCGAGATGATGCAGCAGAGGAATGGGCAATTAAAACTTTAATTGAAGTCGCCAAGAAAACGGATTGCAGAATCCATATCGTTCACCTGAGTTCTGCTAAGGGTTTAGAGCAAGTTAGAAAAGCACAAAAAATGGGATTGAAGTTTACAGCAGAGACTTGTCCCCACTACCTCTGCTTCACTCAAAAAGATTTTGATAATAAGAAGATTTCCAATTTTCTAAAAACTGCTCCACCGGTAAAGAATGCAACTGACCGCAAAGAATTATGGAAAGGTTTGAGCGACGGTTCTTTGAGCTTTGTAACGACAGACCACGCCGGCTGCAATCCGAAGAAAGAAAAGTCATCA
This sequence comes from uncultured Ignavibacteriaceae bacterium, assembly GCA_964613805.1. GTDB lineage: Bacteria > Bacteroidota > Ignavibacteria > Ignavibacteriales > Ignavibacteriaceae > XYD12-FULL-36-8. Next base: position 219,903 of record CAZTJF010000002.1, read on the forward strand.
AAGAATTTTTGGGAAGTGTACGGAGGAATTCCAGGAGTTGAACATCGAGTTCCTTTCTTGTTTAGTGAAGGATTTTTTAAAGGAAAACTCTCTCTTCAAAAAACGATTGAGCTGCTTTCGACAAATGCTGCTGAGTTTTTCAATCTTTCACAAAAAGGAAAATTAGAGGTTGGCAAAGATGCAGATTTTGCTTTGATAAATCTTTGGACAACTGAAACAATCAAGAGCAGAAACATGCATTCAAAAGGCAAATACACTCCATTTGAAGATTTTATATTCAATGCAAGAGTTGAAAAAACTTTTCTGCGTGGTCAGCTTGTTATGGATAGACAAAACAACTTCATTGGAAAACCCGGCATTGGTAAATTTATTCGAATAAGAAATGAACGATAAACCGCTTCTCATAAAAAATGCTTGGATTTGTCAGATTGATTCTGAAAGTGTCAATCCGGTTTTCAGAAATATGCTGATTGAAAATGGAATCATAACTCAGATCATTCCAACAGAAAGAGACAAACAAAAAAAAGATGTTGACATCATTGATGCACAAGGAAGAGTTATTACAATTCCAAATATAAATTTCCACGATCATATTTATTCGAGATTAGCTAAGGGACTGCCGCTTCACGGTTCAATGCAGAATTTTCCAGAGATACTTGAAAATCTTTGGTGGAAATTAGATCAGCTTCTTGATTTTGATATGATCAAAGCATCTGCTTATATGGCTGCAGTCGAATCAATTCGAAATGGAGTAACATATATTTTTGATCATCATTCCTCTCCATCATATTCACTAGGCAGTTTGAATATTATTAAAGATGCACTTGAAGAGTTTAATATCAGAAATGTTTTGTGTATTGAAACAACCGATAGAAACGGTGAGCAGCTAAAATTGGAAGCTTTGAAAGAGAATGAGGATTTCTTTCTTTACAGCATCAGTGAAAGCTCTAAAGCAACATTCGGAATGCATGCTTCTTTTACTTTAGAAGATTCAACTCTATCTGCTGTCAAGAGTTTTGTGGAGAATAATGATGTCGGAATACACATTCATCTCTGCGAAGATGAATCTGATAGAACAATTAGTTTACAAAAGTATGGCAAGCTTCCAGTGCAAAGATTATTAGATTTTAACTTGCTGAATGACAAAAGCATTTTAGTTCATGGTGTCCATTTAACCAGAGAAGAGTTTGATTTGATTAAAAGTCAAAAGCCCGCATTGGCAGTAAATTTAGATTCAAATCTGAATAATGCAGTTGGTACACCAAATTTTGAAATAATTCCGGAAGAAATTTCAGTTCTCTGCGGCACGGATGGAATGCATGCAAACATACCTCGTTCTCAGAAACAAATGTTTTTGATGATGAGAAATCAAAAATTAAGTTTTGATAAAGCATTCTATTATTTTAGAAAAATGTTTTTCGATCAGCACAAATTCGTGAAAAAATATTTTTCGGATTTCTCTTCGCTGCAAATTGGCAGCAGAGCAGATTTTATTATTTGGGATTATGTGCCTCCAACCCCAATCAATCAAAGTAATTTCTTCGGTCATTACATTTACGGAATTCTAGAGAGACAGGTTCATTCTGTTATTCAGAATGGAAAAAAGCTGATGAATAATTTTTCTTTAACTGATATAGACGAAACACAAATAAATAACTACATTTACGAGCAAGGAGAAAGGTTAGTAAAATTATTAGCATAGTATTTCAAAGAGCGAAGGATGTCACTCTGATTCTGTCGAAGAGTGACCTCTATAAAGGGACTATCAGATTTCGACAAGCTCAATCTGACAACCCATGTCTCTTTTGTATATTATTCTGTCCTCAACTTATGATTTTATGAATGACTCTTTCAACATAATCGGCAAACCCGTAATTAGGCAGGATGCTTTAGAAAAAGTAACCGGCAAAGCAAAATTCGCTGATGACATTAACAAACCAGGACAGCTTTACGGCGTTATGGTTCGTGTCCCAACTGTTCACGCCACAATAGATGAAATTGATTACTCTGATTTACTAAAAGCTAAACCAGATGTAATAATTATTGATTCGTCCGACATAAAAGGCACAAAAAAAGTTGGACCGATAAGACAAGACCAACCCATCTTTGTATTCGATAAAATTGTAACTCCGGGTGATGTTGTTGCTCTGCTTGTTGGTGAATCTGACGATGAACTAAAATCACTCGCTAAAAAAATAAAAATAAAATTTAGTGAACTTCCAGCTCTCACTGATGCAACAAAAGCACTTGAACCGAATGCTCCAAAGATTCACCCTCAATACGAAAATAATTTAATTGTTCACTATCCTCTGCGTAAAGGTGATGTTGAAAAGGGATTTAATGAAAGCGACTTCATTCACGAAGAAACTTACACAACACAATTTGTTGAGCATGCATACATCGAACCTGAAGCTGTCTTAGCAATTCCGCTTGAAGGAAACAAAGGGATAAAAATTATCGGCAGTATTCAAAATCCTTTTACTTGCAGGAAAGTTGTTGCCTCAGTTTTGGATTGGCCATTAACTAAAGTCAGAATTGTTCAAGCCGAATTGGGCGGATCATTCGGCGGTAAAGATGATACAATGAATATTCTTTCTGCACGAGCAGCAGTTGCAGCTTTAAAGACTGGCAAACCAGTAAAGATTCGTTACACACGAGAGGAATCAATTCTCGAATCATACAAACGACATCCATACATTTTGAAGTACAAAGTTGGCTGCAAGCAAAACGGAAAAATTGTCGCAATGAAAATTGATATACTTGCTGATGGCGGAGCGTACTCATCAATGAGTCCGTTTGTAACATGGCGAAGTGTTGTTCAGGCAACTGGACCTTACGAAATTGAAAATGTTTGGACAGATGTTAGAGCAGTTTATACAAACAATCCTTACACAGGTGCAATGCGCGGCTTTGGCTCACCGCAGCCAATCTTTGCTCAAGAATCAATAATGGATGAACTTGCAATCAAGCTTGGATTAACTCCTGATGAAATCAGACGAATAAATGGGTATAAAGCTGGATCAATTACTGCAAGCGGTCAGAAGTTAGAAAACCATGATGTGAATCTTATTCAAGTAATGGATACGGCAATTAATGAATCAAATTTCGTTTCTAAATGGAAGGTGAACAAAAGCAAAACGAACGTCAACGGTTATCAGCTCGATAAAATTTCCGAATCAAACGCCGAGCAGGTAATCCTAAGGAAAAAAGATTACATCAATCCAAATGATTTGCTTCGAAAAGGAATTGGACTTGCCATCAGTTACCGAGGATGTTCATTAGGTGCTGAGGGAATTGATGCTGCCGCTGCTTATCTTTCTGTTCAAAATGACGGCTCAGCTTACTTGCTTAGCGGCTTAGCTGAAAATGGTCAGGGAATGAAAACCACTTACACAATTATCGCTGCAGAAGTGCTGGGAATTTCCCCTGACGATGTTTACTATTTAGAAACAGATACTGGGTTGATTCCTGACAGCGGTCCAACAGTTGCTTCCCGCTCTACTATAATGGGCGGCGGTGCAGTGAAAGCTGCATCCGACATGATCAGAAATCGCTTAGAAGATTTTTTAAGGACAGAATGGAAACTTAAACCCCAAGCGCAATTTCTTTTCAAAGATGGGATGGTTTCTTCAAAGGATAATATTCAGCTTAAAATTTCTTTCAAAGATTTGTGTTTATCTGCATACAAAAATGGAATTTGTTTGGCTGCATTAGGTTGGTACAAAAGTCCTGAGGTAAATTGGGATGAACACACAGGACAAGGTTCTGCTTACTTCACGTATGTTTACGGATGCCAAGTAGCCGAAGTAACCGTTGATATGGGAACAGGAAAAGTTTACGTTGATAAAATCGCTGCTGTACATAATCCCGGTAAAGTAATAAATCTTTTAGGAGCAGAAGGACAAGTATACGGCGGTGTAACACAAGGTGCAGGTTATGCTTTATGGGAACAAATTACTTCTGCCGAAGGAAATATTCGCGAGTTGAACTTCGATCAGTATCTTATTCCAACCGCAAAAGATATAAAAGAAATAAAACCAATTTTTGTTGAGGGAAAAGATGTTCATGGGCCATGGGGAGCAAAATCCCTTGGTGAACCTACTCTTGAATTAACTTCCGCCGCAATTGCAAATGCAATTAAGAATGCGACAGGAAAAAGATTTTACAATCTGCCAATAAATCTTGAAGAAGTTTTGCTCCGCCGAAAACTTTTCCCAAAAGATTTGAAGAGAGGAAGTTCATAATGCTTTCTCAATACAAATACTATCGTCCAAAAACTTTAAATGAATTGAAAAATGTTCTTAGAGAACTTAAGGATAACTCACGTATTCTTGCTGGTGGAACTGATATTGTACCGGGATTTATTCAAGAGTCAAAACGGTTCTCATCAATTAAAAATCTAATTGATGTTAACAGCATTCCGGAATTAAAAACCATTAAAGAGTTTGACAGAAAAGTTTCTATTGGATGTGCTGTTACCTTTTCTGAAATTATTAAGAGTGAAGTTATTAGGAAAGACTTTCCGCTGTTAGTAAAAGCAGCTCAAACAGTTGGCAGTGTTCAGATTAGAAATAGGGCTACTATTGTTGGAAACTTTGTAAACAATGCTCCGTGTGCAGATAGCGTTCCTCCACTTCTGGTTTATGATGCTTCAATAAAAATTATTTCGCCTGCCGGAGAACACATCACTCCGCTTAGTCAGTTTCTTCTGAATCCTTATGAAACTCAGCTTAAGAATAATGAATGTGTAAAAGAAATTCTGATTCCAATTCCAACAAAAAATTACATCGGTGACTTCTACAAACTTGGCAGAAGAAGTGCAGTCTCAATCAGCAGAATATCTTTAGCTTTTCTGTTACATCTGGAAGAAAATATTATTAAGGAATTTAGAATTGCAAGCGGAGCAATTACTCCGATTGGAAAGCGATTTTACGAAATAGAAAAAGTATTTGAAGGAAAAGAAATTTCATCGGAAACGTTTATGGACATTGCATCTGCTGTTGGTGAGGAGGTTTTGAAAACTACCGGATTACGCTGGTCAACCGCCTATAAATTACCGGTGGTTCAGCAAATGCTGTATCAGCTGCTTGAGAAGAATGCTGGAGGAAGTTTCAGATGATTATAAAATTCAAACTAAATGGAAAAGAGACTTCAGTTAATTTAACTAACAACAAACGTTTGATTGATTTACTACGCGATGACCTGAAACTAACAGGAACTAAAGAGGGCTGCAGCATCGGAGAATGCGGAGCTTGCACCGTTATCATTGATGGTAAAGCAGTTAATTCATGCTTAGTGCTTGCTCAGCAAGTTGATGGATGTGAAGTTATAACTGCCGAAGGTCTTGCTGATGGAGATAAGCTGACTAAGCTTCAAGAAAACTTTATGAAGCATGGCGCAATCCAATGCGGGTTTTGCACGCCGGGAATGTTAATGTCTGCTTATGCTTTGTTTTTAGAAAATCCAACTCCCTCACGCGATGAAATTGAAACAGCGATTGAGGGAAACCTTTGTCGTTGCACAGGATACAAACCAATAATCCACGCAATCTCAGCAGCATCAGAAAAATAGAACTCAGATTACACAGATTTGGCAGATTATCTCAGATAAAAATCAGCGTAAATCTTTATAATCTGCGTCATCAGAGTTCTATTGACTTAGCACGTAGGAGTATTCCGAAATAATTTTTTCGATCATCTTTATCAACTGTACATTCTCTACATCTTTATTTTCTTCGTAGTCTACTACTTGTCCTTGACTTGTAAATTTAATTTTATTGTACTTAGAGTTGAATCTCGAAACTATCTCGACGTCACCATTCATTCTTTTGACATAGAAACCATCATTTCTGGAACTCATGAACTCAACTTCATTCTTAAACAAAGTAACTTTATCTTTGTAAGGAGCACCATTGTGTGGACAAAAAGTCTCGCAGTTGCCGCACTCGTTGCACAGCCAATCAATATGAAGGATTTGATTAGCATTGCTAAATCCATTTCCTTCAACTCTAATGGGAACATTAGCGCGATTCGGACAAACATCTACACATTTGTTGCAAATAAAATTACACTCAAGACAGCGAATAACATTGCTTGATACGCTCTCCGGAAACACTTTTCCCTTTATTTCGTTAATTCGATTTTGCCGGATCGCAGGATTGAAGAGATAACCATAATTTCTATCGAAAGCAACATCTAACTTCTCTTTCCTTATGATGGATTCAGCAGCCTTTTTGCCATCTGCAATAGATTCGACAACCGTGGAAGGACCTCGCAATGCATCGCCGCCAATAAAAACATTCTCGAGTAAAGTTTCATTCGATGAGTGATTAACTTCTACTTTGCCAAACCGGTTTATGGAGATATTATTCCTACCAAGAATATCAAGATCAACTTTTTCTCCAATTGCAGAGATTACAAAATCAATTTCAAATTTTTCAAACTCACCTTCCAGCGCCGCTACATCCCTTCTGCCGTCAATTCCCATTTCAACTAATTTCATTTGCTGACATCGTAATTTATTTTGCTTAAACTCCACTGGTTTTAAAAGTTCCTTGAATATCACATTTTCACCAATTGCATTATCATACTCTTCCAAATCTGCCGGCATAAATTCTTTAGTTCGTCGGTAAATGATATAAACTTTTTCAACTCCATGAATTCTTTTGGCAGCTCGTGCCGCATCCATTGCAGAGTTGCCGCCGCCAATCACAGCAACATTTTTCCCCAGCTTGATTTTATCCTTATGATGATATTTCCATAAAAAGTCTATTGCGTTTATAACATTCTTGACATTTCCTTCTAGATTAAGCTCAGTTGATTTGCCAGCACCAATAGCGAGGTAAATGTATCTAAATCCTTTTTGCTTAAGCTCTTCGATTGAAAAATTTGGATCAGCGTTGAACTCAAACTTAACGCCAAACTGCTTGATAAAATCCACATCATGATCTATTGCTGATTGAGGCAATCTAAAATCCGGGATGATATTTTGAACGACACCGCCGGCTTTATCATGCTTTTCAAAAACAGTAACATCAAATCCGGCTTGAGCTAAAAAGTAGCTTGCAGCAAGTCCTGATGGACCAGCACCAATTATTGCACAATTCACATCATTTGATTTCAAGTAGTCTTTTTTATACTTGGCGAGAAAACCTTCTCTTCCCTTTTCAACAGCAATCTTTTTTAGATCGCGAATTTTCACGGATGAATCATAATCCAAACGAGTGCAATGGAACTGACATTGATGATCGCAAATATGAGCAGTGATATTCGGCAAAGCATTTTTAGAAATTATTACTTCGTATGCATCTTCATATCTTTTTTCATCAACCAATTTGACATACTCTGGAACGTCCTGATGAATTGGGCAGGCAACAACACACGGTGCGGTAAAACAATCAAACTTTACTAACTTAGTTGATAATTTAATTGAATTGACTTGCCTTGTTTCTTTTCTATAAAGAGAATTTTTTAATGAATCTACTGCCAGTGTTTTAAGTAAACCAAGATTTATTTTCTTTTGTTGAAAACTTCCTTTAAGGTCTTTCGATATGATTCTTGCTGTTTGATTCATCCTTCGATAACCTCCGGGTTTCAAAAGATCTGTAGCATAAGTGACAGGGAATATTCTGCACTTAAGAATATCTAGGGTATTATAAACCGCTGCACCGCCAGAGTAAGAAATTTTCAGATTGCCATCAAATGCCTCGGCTAATTTGTGCGCAGCGTTTATGGTAAGCGGGAACAAAGAACGACCCGACATATACATTTCATTGCCGGCTAAAATATTTTTCTTATTCTTAACTGGAAGAGTGTTTGATAATTTTACTCCAAATTCACGACCCGCTTTGCTTGCAAATTTTTGTAAACGAGAAATCATAGCAACCGCATCCTCAAACTTCAAATCATTTTCAAATGAATGTTTATCCAGTTCAATATTTTTATAACCCAAGGTTTGAAGAATTTCCGAGACTCTTTCATATCCAAGCAAAGTTGGATTCATCTTAACATAAGTACGCGGCTTTTTCTCTTCAAGTAAATATTTTGCAATTGATTCAATCTCATCAACCGGACACCCATGCATCGTTGAAAGTGTTACCGAGTTAGAAATCCTCGGTGATATATTCTTAATCGCATTTGTGAGTTTTGACCTAACATCCAAACTTTGTGGAAACTTCCGAAATAATATTTCTGCAAAGTGATCGCTTTCAACAAACTCTAACAATTTATATTGATAGTTTTTGAACAACGGATTTTTAGAAGCATCAATCATTGAATCAATAAACGCTTGCATCCTATCGCTTTTTATTCCCTCAAGATTGTAACCAACACTCATGTTGAAAATAAAACCACGATGAGAGTTCGAATCAGGATAAAGAAGCTGTTTCAACAAATGTAGAATCATCCATGCTTTCAAATATTCATCGAAAGATTCTTCAAGTTTTAACTCTTGTGACCACTCAACATTGTAGCACTCATCTTGAGCATCAATGCACGGCTTATCAATTTGTAGATCATCTTTTATCTGAACAGTTTTTAATTCAAAGAATCGTCCACCAGCTAAGTATGATGAAATAATATTTTGCGAAAGCTGGGTATGCGGTCCGGCAGCGGGTCCAATTGGTGAATCAAGTTGTTCACCAAACAACTGAGAGATAGAATTAGTTTTTAGCGAGAAGAAATCAATTGAAGGAATTCCGAAAATTGAATCTTCTTTTTCGTACTCGCTGAAAATCCAATTCAGCAATTGCTCAAGCCCGATTGTTGTCATTCGTTCAGCCATGTTTTCGCTTTTTGATGGTTGTGGAATTAGCTCTTATAAAATTACATAAGTTATGTTTAGCAATAAATGATTAGTTCTCTGCCACGAATCTCACGAATTACACAAATAATATATAATTAGTGAACATTAGTGCAATTAGTGGCAAAATATTTTTCTTTTTGCTTAAAAGTAATAAAAATGTTTCTCAACGAATAACATTAACAGCTAAATATGTTTAATTTTGAAAAGTAATTTTTAAGGAATAATCTCTCATGAATTTAGCACAAGCCATAAACGAAAAAGCAAAACAATATCAAGATTACACGGCCAAAAATCTTTCTGAGTTAGTGAAAATAAAATCGCTCAGCACTAAGGAAGGAGCGGTTGTAAAAAAATTGAAAGAAATGATGGCTGATGCCAGATTTGATGAAATAAAAATTGATGGACTTGGAAATATCATCGGTCGTTTAGGCAGCGGTAAAAAAATAATTGCAATTGACGGACACATTGACACAGTCGATATTGGAAACATCCAAAATTGGACATTCGATCCTCTTAGCGGTGAAATAAAAGATGGATTTGTTCACGGCAGAGGCAGTGTTGACCAAAAAGGCGGACCAATAGCCGCGATTACCGCGGCAAAAATTCTTAGAGAAATCGGTTTACCAAAGGATGTAACGCTGTATGTGACCGGAACAGTTATCGAAGAGGATTGTGATGGTCTTTGCTGGAAATACATTATCGAGGAGGATAAGATAAAACCTGATTGCGTAATCGTTACTGAACCGACAAACTTAAACATCTATCGCGGGCATCGCGGAAGAATGGAAATTGAAGTTTCATTCTTTGGAAGATCAGCTCATGGTTCGGCACCGGAACGTGGTGTGAATGCAATTTATATGGCTTCGAAAGCTGCACTAGAAATTGAGAAGTTGAATGAACGTTTAGCTCATGACGAATTTCTTGGAAAAGGATCGGTTACAATTTCTGAATTTGTATCAGAAAGTCCCTCACTCTGCGCTGTTGCAGACTTTGCAAAAATTCATCTTGATAGAAGATTAACTTGGGGAGAAAATAAAGAATTAGCCATCAAGCAAGTCCAAGATATTGTAAAGGATATGAAGGCCAAAGTTGAGGTACTTAACTACAAGGAGAAAGCATTTACCGGAAAAGAATACGGAATGGAAAAGTATTATCCAACTTGGAAGCTTGAAGAAAATCATCCGGTAATTGAAACAGGAAAAAAAACTTTCAAAGAACTTTTTAATACAGATGCTAAAGTTGACAAATGGACATTCTCTACAAATGGAGTTACAATAAATGGTGTTTATGGTATACCGGTAATTGGCTTTGGTCCTGGCAATGAAGTTATGGCTCATGCACCAGATGAAAAAGTGTCAATCGAGCATTTAGTAAAAGCAAGTGCCTTTTATGCGATGTTTCTGTTGAATTTTTAATCTTTTTACCGCAAAGACGCTGAGACGCAAAGAAATGAACACTGAAGACTTAAATAAATTATCTGCCCAAATTTTAGATTCAGCAATTGCAGTTCATAAGGAAATGGGTCCTGGATTATTAGAATCAATCTATGAATTATGTCTTCTGAAAGAGTTTGAGTTTAGAGGAATTAAAGCAGCTAATCAAATTTGTATTCCTGTGAATTATAAAGGACACGAACTATCCAAAGATTTCAAAATTGATATTCTAGTGGAGAATGAAATAATTATTGAGCTAAAATCTGTTGAAATAATGCTTCCAGTATTCGAAGCTCAAATTATTTCATATTTAAAGCTCGCAAACAAGCGACTTGGATTTTTAATAAACTTTAATGTGCCATTACTCAAGCAAGGATTTAAAAGATTCGTAAATAATTTCTAAACTTTGCGACTTAGCGTCTTTGCGGTAAAAAATACTTAGGAGAAAACATGACAAATCAACTCAAGGGCAAGCACTTTTTAACAGAAGACAATTGGACAAAAGAAGAACTCGACATTGTTTTCAAAACTTCATTTGAACTGAAGGAAAAATTTTATAAAGAAGAGCCCGCGCTTTACCTTCCGCACAAAACATTATTCATGATGTTTTTTGAGCAGTCAACGCGTACAAGAAACAGCATGGAAGCAGGAATGACGCAGCTTGGCGGACATGCGCACGACTTAACTCCCGACAAAATGCAGATCACTCACGGTGAGGTTGCAAAAGATACAGCAATTATTCTTTCTCGAATGGGACATGGAATTGCATGCCGGAATTGTTTTTACGGAATTGGTAAAAAATATCTTGATGAGATGGCACAATACTCAATGCGTCCTGTGATGTCGCTTCAAGATGATGTTTATCATCCGTTTCAAGGTCTCGCAGATTTGATGACAATCTTTGAACACTTCGATAAAAATCCTAAAGGATTGAAGGTTACTATTTCCTGGGCTTATGCAACAACTCACTCAAAACCATTGAGTGTGCCGCAGACACAAATTTTACTTTTTCCTCGTTACGGAATTGATGTTACCGTAGCTCATCCAAAAGAATTCCCTCTCAGCAAAAATATTGTTGAGAAAGCACAGCAAAATGCAAAAATCGGCGGCGGCAGCTTAAGATTCACAAATGATATGAATGAAGCATTTGAAGGAGCACATGTAGTAATTCCTAAAAACTGGGGTGGCTTCGGATATTATGATGAACATTACTACTTAAACAATGAGGAAGAATGTAAGAAAGAAATGAAGTCGAATTTAGAAAAGTATAAATCCTGGATTTGCAATGACAAACGAATTAAGCTTTCATATAAAAATGTTAAGTTGATGCACGCACTTCCTGCGGACAGAGGCAACGAAGTGACAGATGAAATTTTGGATGATCCGAATATTTCAATTGTTTTTGATGAAGCGGAGAATCGGCTGCACACGGCAAAAGCGATTATGGCGCTAACTATGTGAATTCGTGTAGTCATGCTGAACTTGTTTCAGCATCTTATAAGATTCCGAAATAAATTCGGAATGACTGTTAACTTATTGGACTTTCAAAATATTTATGAATCACTACTACTACAAATGCTATTCCTGCCGCTCAATGTTTTCATGGCGGCAAATTGAAGATAAGCAGCATTACCTGTGTCCCCAATGCGGTAAAGCAGAAAAAAATAAACCGCTTGTTGGTGTTCTAAAAATAATTTATAACTATTCATCAGTCAGTGAAGAGATAAGAAAATCAGATTTTCTAGACCTAACTCCTGGTGAATTTTGGCTCTATCCTCAGCTTTGGCCTTTAGAACATTCCATGAAAGGTCATTTAGTTTCGATCAAGGGAATTACTGAATCACAATTAGAAAGCATTAAAACCACTTCTTTCCCTCTCATAAAAACAAAATTTCGTAGAAATGAACTTCTGATTTTTGATGATACACGAAATGCTACTTTATCTTACAAAGACAGAGCATCGGCACTTGTTGCTCTTAAAGCACTTCAGTTAGGAATAAAAGAAATTAGTGCTGCATCTACTGGAAATGCGGGATCATCAATTGCGGGAATTTGTGCTCGGCTTGGAATTAAATCTCACATTTTTGTTCCCGAAAAAATTCCTTTGGGAAAGAGAATTCAAATTCAAGCTTTTGGGGCAAAACTTTATTTGGTTAATGGAGATTATGATCAAGCATTTGATCTCTGCTTAGAAATTTCGAAAGTGAAGGGCTGGTATAATCGAAATACTGCATACAATCCGCTTACAATTGAGGGAAAGAAATCTGCTGCATTTGATATGTTCATTTCCTTAAAAGGAAAAATACCGGATTATATTTTTGTGCCAGTAGGTGATGGTGTGATTATTTCGGGAATTTACAAAGGTCTATGGGAATTGAATCAACTTGGTTGGATAAAGAAAATTCCAAGGTTGATTGCTGTGCAAGCAAGCGGAAGTAATGCTTTGGTCCGTTATATGAAAACTAAAAAGTTTGTCTATAAACCTGCACATACAATTGCTGACAGCATTAGTGCAGGTACCCCAAGAAATTTATACATGGCTGCAAATGCTATTACTAAAACAAATGGTTTGGCAATTTCAGTTACCGATTCCGAAATTATTGATGCACAAAGAATCTCGGCAAAAGAATTTGGTTTGCTGATTGAGCCCGCAGCTGCAGCAAGTCTTGCTGGTTATTTGAAACTTATAAAAACTAAAACTATTTCTTCAAAAGTAAAGTCACTTTTGATGTTTACTGGGAACGGTTTGAAGGATCAGCAGTCACTTTCAACATGGAATGAAGAACCAAAATCATACTCTCCGAATGAATGGAAACGAATTCTAAAAGTAAAATAAATCAAAACATTACTGGATTGCTTCTTTGTGCGGGTATGTCGGGAAGAATGGGAACAACTAAAGCATTGATGGTTCATAACGGCTTACCTTTGGCAGTGCAAATCACAAAAAAGCTATTGATTGTTTGTAAGCAAGTTGTAGTTGTTCTGGGACAAGAATCAGACAAAGTAAAGAATGAAATAAAAAAACATTTCTCTAATGACGAGATTTCAAAAATATTTTTTGTGGTTAATGATAAATACAAAACCGGAATGTTTTCTTCTCTGCAATGCGGCTTAAAAAATATTTCTCAAGCCGGTTGGATACTTTATCACTTTGTTGATCAGCCATCAATTCCCGTTTCATTTTACACTCAGTTTATTGAACAATTATCGGAAGAAATTAATTGGGTTCAGCCGTCCTATAAAAACAGCTTGGGACATCCTATTCTTTTTAACGGTAAAGTAGCTGAGATGATATTACAATTAAGTGAAAATAATTCGTTGAGAGATTTAAGTAACAATCAACGAATAACAAAACAAATTTGGGATTGCAATTATCCACAAGTTTTGGAAGACATTGACACAATAGAACAATTTAACAATTTAATATCCGTTTCGTAGCTAAATAGCCCCGACTTTCAAGTCGGGGGCTAATGTTCATACTATGGTACTTGGCTTTAGTCACAAAATGATTGTTTTCATGGTTAAAGCCTGTTGTGCTTTTTTATTTCCATCCCGAGATAAAAGGAGTGTTGCATAACTCGAATTTGTCACCCCGAACTTGTTTCGGGGTCTCATTACAAAAAATATTTAGATGCTGAAATTAATTCAGCATGACAGTAGGGACTTATGCAACAGACCCTTTTTCTGGGGGCTAATAAAATTAATTCATTAAATCTAAGTGCAATGAAAGCGATTGATTTTTGGCAATTCATAAAAACTCACATCGAAAAAGATGATACCGTTATCTTGATGGTTGTCGTTGACTCCGAATACTCTTCCCCAGGCAGGGCTGGATTCAAAATGGCTGTAAGCAAAAACAAGGAAATGATTGGCTCAATCGGCGGCGGAAAAATGGAACATGATCTTGTGGAAGATGCAGTCAAAAATCTCAACGCTGGTACAAATGTTTTATGGCTTAAAAAACTATATCATCAAGGTGATACCAGAGAAGATAGTTCGGGAATGATATGCTCTGGCGCTCAAACCATTTTCACCATTACGCTCGAAAAGAATAATCTTCCAACCATTAAAAAAATATTAATCTCCATCCAGAAGAATGAGAAGTTGGCAATAAAATTAAATGAGAACGGATTGGCTCTTGTCGAACAAGGTTTACTTCAAAAGAAAATTGTTTTTAACTGCAAAGATGAGCAGAATTGGTTCTTCCAGGAAAATATTTCACAGCAAGACACGATTTACATAATCGGTGGCGGACATGTAGGGTTGGCACTTTCAAAAGTAATGTCCTTACTTGACTTTTTTGTCATTTTATTTGACAACAGACAAAACTTACAAACGATGGACTTGAATGAATATGCTGATGAGAAAATTGTTATCAACTATAATGATATTGAAAATTATATTCATGAAGGAGATCATTCCTACATTGCAATAGTATCACATACACATAAAACTGATATGTTCACTCTGCAAAAAGTGATGAATAAAAATTTCAGATACATTGGCATGATGGGAAGCAAATCTAAAGTAAAAAGTGTAATGAATGAATTAAGACAACTTGGATATAACGAAGAAAAACTAAAAAGCATCCATTCCCCTATAGGAATTAATATCAACAGCGAAACACCAGAAGAAATTGCTATCAGCATTGCCGCTGAGATAATAAAAATTAGGAACAGTTAAGAAGTTTGGATTATTTTTGCGGAAACAAAATCCAACCGAATTAATAATAAATACAAAAGGCGAATTATGACTGAACAAGTAGAAAAAAAGAAAGCGGGATTTTCATCCTTTACAAAAAACTATTGGGTCGTGATAATGATGGAGTTCTTTGAGCGAGGTTCTTATTATGGAATGATGAGCATTCTTTCTGTTTATATGACTGACCAATTGAATTTTACAAAAGAAAGTGTTGGGGTAATTAAAAGCACTATTCAGCCGCTGCTTTATATTTTGCCGATACTTTCCGGAGCAATTGGTGATAGATTTGGATACCGGAGAACTCTAACCTTTGCGTTTATTTTTTTGGGACTCGGTTATTTCCTCACAAGTCAAACTACCGAATATGCACTTGTGTTTGCAAGCTTAGTTATTATGGGAATCGGAGCCGGTGCATTCAAACCAATGATCTCGGGAACGATTGCAAGGGAAACAAACGAATCTAACAGCACGCTTGGATTTGGAATTTTTTATTGGTCAATAAACCTTGGCGCATTTTTATTCCCTCTAATACTTGTACCTTACATTAAAAATACATTTGGCTGGCAGTATGTGATGATGGCATCTGCAATCGCAACAGCATCAATGCTAATTCCAACTTTGTTTATTTATAAAGAACCGAAGAAACCTGAAAACACAAAAACTCTTCCCGAAGTTTTTAAGGGAATGATAATGGTGCTGACTGATTTCAAATTCATTGGATTGATAGTCATTTATTCGGGATTTTGGATTCTCTACTTCCAAATGTTTGATTCAGTTCTTTGGTATGTTCAGGAATATGTTATCAAACCGGGCGGCGCAGCTTCACTTAACACATTCGTAAATGGATTGCTTGGTACATTTGGCTTGAATATAAATTGGCAGTTTGATGTTGAACATGTAACTGTAATCAACGCTGGCACAATTATTTTACTTCAAATCATTGTATCTAACATTGTAAAGAACACAAAAGCACTCCCAACAATGATAGCAGGAATTTCAATGGGAACCGTTGGAATGGCTGTGCTCGCGATTTCGACTGACATTTGGGTTTTTATGATTGGCATTATTGTCTTTTCCATCGGGGAAATGACCGCACATCCCAAGTTTATTAGTTATGTCGGATTGATTGCTCCCGAGGATAAAAAAGCATTGTACCTCGGCTATTCATTTTTGTATGGTGTTCTGGGCAGTTCCATCGGTGGAATACTTGGAGCGAATCTGTATGTTCACTTTGTAGATAAACTTAATCAACCTTCAACACTTTGGATTATCTTTAGTATGATAGGAGTGGTTACAATTATTGGATTGCTGCTCTACAACAAGTTTGTGAGCGTTAAGAAAGTTTAAATATTTTTTAATTAAACCAGACGAATTATGGCTTTCATCCTAATTCTTTTTGTATTAAGCAGTACTACTATTGCTCAAATTAATTCCGACAAAAGTTTAGTCCTCGTGAAGTCGGAAGTTGGAATCAGCATCGACGGTTTTATTGATGATGTTTGGCATCAAGCTGATTCCGCTGATGGATTTATTCAGCTTCAACCTTACAATGGAAAACCATCACTAAGAAGAACTGTCGCAAAAATTTTAACCACCGAGAATTCACTTTATTGCTTGATGGTTTGTTATGATGATAGAGATAACATTGAAGTTAACACCGGTAAACTTGATGACTTAACTGGCGACATTGTTTCCTTAATGCTCGATACTTTCAACGACAAAAAAACCGCTTACAAATTTGCCGTAAACTCTTCTGGGGTTAGGATGGATGCACGTATGCTTGATGACGGCAGAAACAGGGATTACAGCTGGGATGGGATTTGGTTTGCCGAATCTCAAGTTTATGATTGGGGATATGTTGTTGAAATGGAAATTCCTTACAAGTCCATTCAGTATGATGAAACTTTAACTTCGTGGGGATTGGATTTTGATAGATGGATTCCGGCACTCAACGAAGAAAGTTACTGGTGTGCTTATGAACAAAATGAGGGACAGCGAATCTCTAAGTTCGGTTCTTTAACTTTCAACAACTTTACTCCAAATGTTAAAGGATTGAATTTAGAAGTTTATCCAGTTGGAATCTCTAAAGCGTCATTTCTTTACGATAACAAATATAAGATTGAACCCAATGCCGGACTTGACATCTTCTACAATCCTTCACCAAAACTTACTGTGATGTTTACACTCAATCCGGACTTTGCACAGATAGAAGCAGATCCCTTTTCATTTAATATTTCGCGATATGAAACTTACTTCAATGAAAGACGACCTTTCTTCACCGAGGGAAATGAAATTTTTATGCCCAGCGGCAGAGAACAACATTCTGGATTTTATCGCCCGCTTGAATTGTTTTACTCGAGAAGAATTGGGAAAAAATTAATAGATGGTTCTGAAGTTCCATTAATTTCGGGAACTAAAGTTTTTGGACGGCTTGATGATTGGGAATATGGCGGCTTCTTAGCTTTAACAGGTAAAAAGAATTATTCTAACTTTAACCAAAATTTAACCGAACCTCAAGCTTTTTTTGGCTCCGCAAGAATTAAAAAAACAATCTATGGCAACTCAACTTTAGGATTGCTGTATGTTGGAAAGCATACCTCCGATGGATACAACGGTGTGATTGATATTGATGGCGCATTCAGAGAATCAAATTGGCAGCTTGTTTATCAATTCGCAAGATCATTTAAAAATTCCGAAGGTGATTTTGCTTCATCTATTGGATTTAAACATACCTCTAAGGATTGGTTGACAGAAATTACCGGAAGACATATTGGTGAAAAATTCGATGTAGATGAAGTGGGATTTGTTCCATGGCTTGGAACGAGTGAAATTGTTGCACTAACTGGTCCGGTTTGGTTTTATGATGATGGTTATGTAAGTGATTTTAGAATATTTCTCAGCACAGAAATCAAGTATAATAAAGAGGATCTTTATTGGGATCATGCCGGTGTTTTAGGTGCAACGGTATTCTTCAGAAATAATTGGGGTATTGGGCTTACTTTGTTGACGGGAAAATCAAAAGACCTCGATAAAAAGTACAATTCCTACGAAGTAAGTCTTTCAACTTTTTTTAATACATCACCTTTTTGGAGTGCGGAAACATGGACAGGTGTTTCTAAAACTTATAATTTTTTACGCGACTATCTTGCATTTTATTCTTGGGCTGGATTCTCGGTCAACTTTAAAGCAGCAGAAATTTTAGAATTAGGAACCTCGTTCGATGCCTGGATTGAAGGCAATCCCGATAATAAAATTGAAGATATTACTTACAATGCGCGACCATATTTTTCTTTAACGCCTGTCAACGATCTTAATCTTAGATTGTATGTTGATAATCTCTATCTTCGTTCAACAAAAAAACTTGAGCAGATAATTATTGGTTTTCTGTTTGCTTATAACTTTTCACCTAAAAGCTGGATTTACCTGGCAGTAAATGAGTTTAGAGATAGGAGTCCGGAGTTTGATCTCCTTGGAAATATTCTGTACAGCATATTGCATGTCGTAAATCGAGCGGCAGTGCTGAAGCTTAAGTATCTTTATTATTTTTAGGTTATATCGAATTAATCTCGGCAGCATTTCTTTTAAAGGGATAATAAAATTATTATGATTGCTCAAAAGTGGAAAAATCCTTGCGTAAAATAACGTTTCATTTCCTGGTAGTTAGGTAACGATGTCTTTGTTTAGGATATGGTAAATTTTCTTCTAATTGGTGTCTGTTTTCTGCTTGGAATTCTTTTAAGAAAAGTTAAAAGGATGCCGGACGAAACACCAGCTGTTCTTAATAGTTTTATTATCCATGTATCTCTTCCCGCATTAGTTATTCAGCATATTCATAATGTTCAAATAAATTACGGGCTCTTAATTCCTATTTCGATGGCGTGGTTACTATTTGGTTTGGCAGTATTGATTTTCATGTGGTTAGGTTCAAGACTCAATTGGAGCCGGTCACTAATCGGCACCATGATATTAGTTTGTGGATTAGGGAATACTTCCTTTCTCGGACTGCCGATGATAGAAGTGTTTTTCGGTAAAGAGGGAATTCCCACAGGATTAATTATTGATCAATTGGGATCATTTCTAATATTATCTACTCTTGGGATTTTTACAGCTTCTTATTACAGTGGATCTAAATTTGACAAACGCATTGTTTTAAAACGAGTTGTCACATTTCCTCCATTCATTTCGATCGTGATAGCTTTTTTACTTATGCCATTGGATTACCCGAAAGAAATGATTTCCATCCTTGAAAAATTAGGAAGCACTCTCACTCCATTAGCTTTATTATCTGTGGGATTTCAGATGCGTTTAATTCATATTGTTTCACATAAATTGGAATTAGCGATTGGATTATTATTCAAACTTATATTAGCGCCGTCAGTGCTTTATCTCATTTATTTTTTAATCGCACCAGAAAGAGGGCTGATTTTTAATATAACAATATTTGAAGCTGCAATGCCACCGATGATAACTGCCGCTATTGTTGCGACTGAGTTTAAATTAAACAAAGAATTAGTTGCAACGCTTGTCGGAATAGGAATAGTATTGTCGTTTTTGACTCTTACACTGTGGTGGATGTTTTTGGTTTAACAAACTTGAAAATTATAGGGCGTCTTTTTCGTTTCTGTTGTCGATTTTCTCTTTTCATACAACTTTTCACCTAAAAGCTGGATTTACCTCGCAATAAATGAGTTTAGAGATAGGAGTCCGGAGTTTGATTATTTCAGGAATATTTTACAAGAGAGAATGCATGTCGTAAATCGAGCAGCAGTGCTTAAGCTGAAGTATTTGTACTATTTTTAGAAGGTATCACAAATTGTGATACCACAATAAAAAGGAGTTAGGATTCCTCCCCCCACTTTTTCTTCTTACTTCCCTCATAGCTGTCAATTTGGAATAGCACGCCCTCTAATTTCCCATTGACTAAGGGAATTCTTTTGCTTGTCCTGAGACCAATAGATTTTCGTAGCTCTGGATTGCCTGTATAAATAAATGCAGAAGTGCCTTTGCATTTTGTTTTTAAGAAATCGCCCAAAGCTTTATAAAGTGTTTCTACTTCCTCAATCTCTCCAAGCCGTATTCCATAAGGAGGATTTGTGATTAAAGTTCCATTCTCAAATTGTTTAACATGCTGGAATGGATGACAAGATAAATCAACATTATCGCTAAAAGGCAGACGCGATAAGTTACTTTTTGCAACTTCAATTATTCTTTGGGATTTGTCGCTGCCAATAATTAATCCTTTAGGTAGTGGACGGATTTTCTTATCATATTCTTCTTTCACCTCCTCCCAGATTTTAAGATCAAAATCGGGTAAGTAGAAAAAGCCAAATTTGCTGCGGAGCTTTTGTGCAGGAATTCTGCAGTAATGCATTAATGCTTCGCAGAGAATTGTACCCGAGCCGCACATGCAATCCCACAAAGGATTATCACCATCCCACTTACTCAATCTGATTATTGCAGCGGCTAAAGTTTCCTGCATTGGAGCTTCACCTGCTAATAATCTGTAATCCCGTTTATGCAGTGATTCCCCCGATGTATCAAGACTTATTACTGCATTATCTTTTTCTATGTGAAGATTAAAGCGTACATCTGGATTAACAGTTTCAACATTTGGACGCTTGCCAAATTTTGCTCTGAAATAATCTGCAATTCCATCCTTTAAAACTTGAGAGGCATAAAGTGAATTGGTTATTAGGCTTTTCGCAACCGAAGCACTTATTGCAAATGTTTTATCAACAGAAAAAATTTCTTCCCAACGAATTTTTTCTGCTGTTTTCATTAAAGCATTGGTATTTCTGCAATGAAATGTTATGAGCGGAGCTAAAACTCTCGACAGCAATCTTGAGGTATAATTTATTCTGTAAAGTGCTACCTTATCTGCTTTGAAATAGACTCCACGATAAGCAACCTTTGTTTCGGTTGCTCCAATTTCAATTAGTTCCTGCTCGCAAAGTTCTTCCATCATGCCGGGAGCTTGAGCAAAAAAACCAACGTGCTGGTACTGGTACATGCTGTTTAATTAAATGTAATAATAAAAATTAGATTCTTATGAAGTTTAGATTAGAAAGGAAAAATTAAACTTTATAAAAACGCTATTGGTAATTTAAGAAAAGTAAAACTTAGCATAATTTAAGAGTGTTTCGTTAGAACCAAAATTTAATTTGACCCGAACAATAATTCTAATAAACCTCCACCCATCTTATCAAAATATTCTGGAGCTACTATTTCAACTACACTAAGTCCAATTGTTATTAGTGAGATGACTAGTAAAATTATTCCCGGAAGCATTCTGCCTGCAATCAGTTCGAGAAATACATTCCACTTTGGACCTTGCCTTTGTTCAGCATAACCTAAAATTGTACTCAAAGCAGTTAAAAGAAAATAAAATCCACTGATGATAAGCAGAATTCCCGGACGATGCACAAAGTATAATAATATTGGCTGTCCAATGTCGAAATAAACTAATATCGCAATTGTGGAAAGAAATAATCCAAGAAGTATTACTAATATTCCCCGAATAATTGCAGCAAGCCCTATGTAAGTTTCAGTTTCCTTTCGATTGTAATGGGACTTTTCGAGAAAAATTCGTTTTCTTATTGCTTCCACACCAATTAGAATGCCTGCGTCTGAAAGAAAAATTATTCCGATTAAATTTAGAATTGAGATTGAGAAAATCTGCCCGACTAAAACCGAGCAAATTCCTAAGATGGCGGCTGTTATAATGAGTGTAGTTAAACGATTCAAATACTCTCAACTTATAAAATGAAGTGTTTGAATAAATGTTAACATCTATAACCGGTGAGAGTAACTCAAACTTGCTAATACCTCGCTAAAACTTCCCTCGCTGAATGAAGTTCCATTAAATTTCATGTACGAAAGAGAAATTGAAATATTATCAGCGTCTGTAAATCTAAAACCCGAAATTAAGGTTGACCTCAATGAAGTGTTGTTATCGCTTGCTGCAAGGGCAACATTTAGCGAGTTAATGAGCTTGTTTGACAGTGACGAATGCTGAAACATCAACGAATAATTATGAGTGAATATTTTCAACGTGTCAAATACAGTTGAATTTACAAATCCTGCCGACAACACAGCATTCATGTTCTCGGCGAGACCGAACCCAAATCCTAAATTCATTGTGTGAACCGATGTTGTGTTGTTTTTAATTAAATAAGAATTGTTCTCAGAATTCTGAAATGAATAATTGAGATTAATATTTCGCAATAAACCTGTTTGGTCAATCATGAAAGACTGCGTTGTACTTAATGCAAAACTTCCGAAATCAGTTTTGGTCGAATCGGATTTTGAATCATTGCTCATAGTTAAAATATTCGAAGAAATACCGGCTGTCCAGAAATTTGTTATCATTCCATTCAAGCCAATGGTAAAAATATTTCGCGAAGTAGTAAACAGTTTTTGATCAATCAAATTATCACTTTGGCTAATGTATCCGAAAGTAATCCCATAATTAGAAACCCGTATTGAATTGAATATCGAAATTTCTCGAATATCGGTTAGAATAAATGCAGTTCCAAGAGAATTATAACCCGGACCAATATATTTGTAACCAATCTTTGTGCTAAAAGAAGATAGATTCAAATTCATTGAAGTAGAATAAGCATAATCGTAGTTTGTCCCCACTTTAGGTCGGTAAATTTTAGTGATAATATTCGGAACATCAACCGAATCCAAATTTATATCAGAGGCGCGAAGGTCTCTTGAGTAAACAGAACCGCCTCCATCAATCTCAAATACTAAAAGATTTTCAAAGAACGAAAATTTTCCTTTAGCTCCAATCACTAAATTTTCTTGCGGAGTAATGGCGTTTGAATTTACCACCTCACTTGTGATGTTTCCTATTTTTGAATCAACACCGCTTCCAATAGAAAAACTTGCATCGCTTACATCAAAAACATTTGGATCATCATTATTTGTGATTTTAATAAGGGTTTGGAATGTAACGGGACCTTGAACTGTCCAATTAAAAAAACCAACATTGGGAACATTATCCTGTATCAACTCAAAAGTTGAACCGCCGTCTCTTGAAATCTGTATCCTTAATCCGCCGTTTATTCCATTTGAAATCCATTTTATTGTTTGCAATGATCCAATTGCCCAAACATCATTTCCATTTGGTGTAAGAATTGTTATTGACTTATCTGCTTGAGACAAAGAACCAATTTCATCTTTTGCTCTTACAAATATTAAATCAAGAAAGCTACTTTCTTCATTTCCATAACCGAGTTTTGTCGCAAATAAAAATCTTTTGAATGCACCATCTTGAGCACCACCTGGAACAGAACGTTGCGTAAATCCTGCTGCTGTTGAAAAGCGAAACCAACCGGGTGTAAGATTTATTCCTCCCCCTCTAATATTAACACCACTTAATGTAAATTGAGAATAATCTTCTGAAAAATCACCGGCGTGTAAAGAACCCCAATCCCACTTTGGATTGATTCCAAACCGATTGATATTTTGCCTTGCCGAACTTCCTTCAGTTGATAAAAGAAATTCAAAGGGAATTTGAAACATACCAAAAAGATTTATTGTCGGTCGAAAGAATAGTCTTCCTGTTGATTTAGGTCTTCGCTGCGGTTGCCCTTCCATTGAGTAGAGTTCACCATAAGCACCAATTTCTCCCGAAATTGAAAAATTTTTCTGTACAAAATTTTGTGAAGTTGAATCGTTCTCCTGAGCTGAGGAAAAGTTAGAATGAAATATAATTGAGATAAAAATGTAAACGAGCAATGATTTTATTTTCATAATTTTTCTCATTCAAATCTTATCTTTTGATACCTAATTCATCGCTTGGTATACTCTCAGTTCCTGTTTCACTTACAGCACTAATAAAATAAAAATAAAGATTTCCATTGCTGACAGATCTATCTACGAATTCATTTACATCCGAATTGGCAGAACCAATCTGTTTTGGTTCATTACCTCTTTCATACCTGAATATTTTATATCCTATGATATTCTCTTGTAATGCTGGCTGCCAGGAAATCACTATTCCGTTATCAACATTTACCGCAGCCAAACCTGATGGCGGAAGTACCGGAACTTCCGGAATATTAATTTTAACACTCGGTGAGAAATCACTTTCGTTTCCGAAAACATCAAAAGATTTAACTGTGTATTCGTAATCGTTACCTTCTAATATTGCCGCGTCAATAAAATTATTTTGCTTCGGTGGAAGAAGTGTATCAAACAATGCAGCATATTCTATTTTAATATCACCAACTCTTCGCTTGAAAACTTTATATCCTTCAATTGTTTCATCATTTTCAAATAAGTTTTCCCAGTAAAGGAATACTTTGTCATCGAGCGAATATCCTTTTAATTGTTTGGGTGATTTAATAACAGTTTTGACTTTTGGAAACACTTGAGCGGTATCTGAAAACTCACTTATTCCTCCGCTGGTATTTTCTGCTTTTACAGCATAATAGTAAACTATATTTCCTTTTAATTTTGAATTTGTATCTAAAAATTGTACAACAGAATCTGAAGATTGAATGATTATTAGTTCTGATAGCTGTTCATCATTACCAAGATTTCTGTAAATGTGATATGTGTTTACAAATTCATCTGGTTTTATCCAAACAAGTTTAACTCCAATAGAGGTTGTATCAGTATGAAGATTAAATGGCGGAGGAGGAATTTCTTTGCTCTGATACAAACCAAACACTTTAGCACTCTGCAAGGGCACTTCACCAAACTGGTCATTCAATTGCAAGTAATAAAAATATTTTATCATTGGATCTGCAGTAAAATCAAAATAAACAGAATCATATGCGGTTATTTCAGCCATCTCTTCAAACTCTTTATCAGAATAGATACTTCTGAAAATCTTAATGCTGGTGATGGCATTTTTGTTATCAAGCTTCCAGCTTATTTTTAATCCTCCGAGTGAATCAGCTTCCGAAACATTAATAGCAAAAGGCGGAAATATTTTATTGAAAGAAAAAGCGGCAAGAGTAACTGTGTCGCTTGCAATTCCTTCGTTCTGATAATAATCGAGAGGTAATAGAAAATATTCATACGTACTGATTGATGTTACGGTGGAATCAAAAATTGTAACAGTCATATTACTCTCATCCGAATTATAACTTATAATCGAATTTATTTGATAAAAGTCGCCCAAAAAATTTTCCCGTCTAAAAACTTTGAATCGTGCAGCACTATAAGCCGCATCGGCTTTCCAGGTTAATCGAATAAATTTTTCGGATGTCTCTTTTGAAAAAATATTGAGTGGACTGTTAAAATATTTTCCGGGGAAAGAAATTTCATTTGTTGTAAATGATTCTAAGGTATTCCCATCTTTATCCAACTTAGAAATTTTATAAATATAATTTGTGTTTTCACTAATTTGTTTATCCAAATAACACACTCCTAAAGCTAATCGCACAACTAACGGATTGCCGAGATATTTCATTGAATCAAGCCGTTCAAACTGTTTTGCCTTTTGCCATATTATATTTAGCGGAAGTTCATTTACCGGAATTGAATCTTTTAACTGCTGGTTTAAATTGTGAATAATGCTGATGAAAGAATCAAAATTTTCCGGAGCAGAAAGTTGAGTTACTTCCGTCCAGTTATTCTGACCAGCATTGCTTCTTTCAATTTTGTATTTGAATGATTTAACTTTACTGGAAGCAGGGAATGGAATTTCGGTTCCTGTATTTACAAAAATTCCATTTGGTCCGGCAAATGCCATTTTATCTGTTCTTTGTTGAGCGAAATTAATTTCAGTTATTGATAAGATTAATAAAGCGATTATAAATAATTTTGTTTTCATATCACTCTCACTTTGAATAAAAATCAATGTATTTACCATCAGAACCAACGTGACCTTTTATGCCAAACATTTTACTGCCTGACCAGGAATCTTCATCGCAGAATTTTCCTTCACAATCAGAATCACATATACCCCAGCCAACTTTTGCTTTTCCTTTTAATGTAATGTCGCCAGTTAGTTCAGCAGCCCAATCACCATTAGTAGAAACAAACCCTTCAGAACCAATATCAAGCAAGGCGCTGAAACTAAGTTTAGAACATTCAACAACGAACCATTGACTAACACTAAAGCCGGCATCAAAAAGATTATCCATTCCGGCACCAATAGTAAAATTCTTATCGAACTGCATGCCCAATCTCATATCTGCACCGGCATTAACCCAGAGTTTTGCGCTAACAACAACAAGATCAATATCAATGTTTGGTAAACCAATTATTGATTGAACCGGAATGCTCGTCATCCCTTCCAGATAAAATCCTTTTAGTGAAGCAGGAAATGTCATTGGCAAACTTCCCTTGTGCTTGTAAACGTAGGAATATTGCTTAAAAGTGTTTTTCATATGGTCGGTGATCGAATGATTTCCAATCAGAAGTCCTGCTGCACCTTTACTATTGGGATTGTAAACATCCAATTCACCGCCAGCAAAGAAATACCAACCCTCGTTATCAACAACTGCTTCGGCTGTTCCTTTCATATAAGCATAACCTAAATCTTTTTCCATTGAAAGAGAACCGAAAAATCTTTTGTTCTCTGGTTCATAAGTAAAAGAGATATTTCCAAAGGGTGAGTTAATATTCTTTACTCCAAGTTCCTGATTGTTTGCAACAATATCACCATAAACGGTAAATGTAAGTGTGTTTTTATTCTGTTCAATTCCACTTGGTACAATAAGATTTCCGGAGAACCAGAAATTCTGCCACGAATTTGAAACTACTTTCATATTTCCTTTGACTTTATCCAGATAAGTTGCTGGACCGCCAATTATAAGCTTTTGCCAGTTTTTAGGCGGTGAGTTTGGCGGCGTTGGAATGTTTGGATTTTCAACCCAGATTGATGTTGAATCTTTTGTATGATAAAGCCAAGCATTAAATGAGAATTTACCCTCTTCAGAAATTATTCCTCTAACTGTCAATCCATTTTCATCAAGGACTTGCGGTTGAGTGTTTGCATCAGTTCCAAATGCAAGTTCAACTCCGTTAGTGTTAATTTTAATTGGAACAGGTACAAGCTTGAACTTAACTTTATTGTTTTCTTTGAAATATTGAACTAATGCACCAAGTTGTCCAGCTTTTGGAATATTAAAACTCAAACTGCTCATTTCAATGGAGTTGTTTCCAACAATCATCTGATCGAGTGAGAGATTACCAACCTTGTGAATTTTAATATTTTTATATTTTGGTGAGAAATTCTTTGTGCCATCGCTGTAAAGTGAAAACGATGCGATATAAATCGAATCATTAACTTCCATTCCTGGCAAACCGCCAAAACTTGCAGCAAAGTCTTTATTTCCTTTATCAACCGTCAGATACCATTTTTTGTTTCCAAGATTTTCATAACCAAACATAACTTTACCGATAACGTTAAGCTGTGCTACTCCGCCCAAATTCATTGACTTAAAGTTCAAGTCAAAGTTAGTTAGTTCAACCGGTTTAAGTTGCAAACCATTAAGTGGTATATCAACCAAAGCTGTTTTCAAAGTTCCTGATGTTGCAGAAAGTACTCCATCGAGTGACCATTTGTTGATTAACAATGTCCATTTATCCAACGTTAGATTGATTGGAGTAGTTTTGTTTATTAGTGGTTTAATCTGATTTATTGTGAGTGAAACTTCACCAATATTTAATTTGATATCAGATGGATTAACACCTTCGAGATTGGTGTGAAGTGTTGTATTCAACACGACTGAATCCTTGTACAAAAATGATTTCTGCACATCAGCATCAGAAGTAAAATCAAATAATTTATACTGAAGTTGATTACCGGTTGAGTTTGAAACCAAAAATTTATTAGTGTTAATTGGCGGTGACATATCAGCCGTTACAACGGGAAGAATCATATCTGAAACTCCGGGAGTTTTCAAATAAAATCCACCGCCAGTAAATGAAAGATTTTGAGCGGGAATATTAAATGAACCATCCACCACTTTGACTTTACCCTTAATAACTCCATAACCTGTTTGGGCTGTCATCAATTCAATGCCGATTTTATTATCATTTATGTTACCCGAATATGCATTAAACACTTTTATATTGAGTTGATTCTCATCTGTTTTTAAAGGTAATTGTTTTGGCTTTGCAACTGGAACTGTTACGCCAAATATTACAGTTTTTAGGTTTTGATCTGGCACAATTGATACATTGGTAAAATTCATTTCAGCTTTTGTTGAACCGAAGATGTTATTCTTCAGCGAATCAAGATCAACAAACTTTCCACTGATGATGACTTCATTGTTTTGTTCGGTAAGAGTACTTACTTCAATCGGAAATCCTAAAAGATGAGTTATATCCATATCAGAGTAAATCTTCAGATTGAAATTTACATTCTGAAGTCCGCCGGCTTGCACATTTAATAAATTTGTTTCATCACCAATTAAGTTTGAAGATTTTTTCGAAGCTGTAAATTTGTTTGAGCCAATTGGAACACACCGTAATTCGTAGTAACCATTATTATTTGTGTAGGCAACTGGAAAAGTTCCGATGTCGTTGCCTTTAATTGTTACCTTTGCATTTGCAACCGGCTGATTCTGCTGACCAACATAAACATAGCCGGAAATTTTTGAAGCTGGTTTTAAATAAATGTTATAATAGTTCCAATCTTTTGATTCAGTATTGTAGATAATTAATTGTTTCGTTTGAAAATCTTTATCCGGCGATGCGCTAACAGTCAATCTATACCATTTGGAAACATTCGAAAATAAAAACTCGGCGTAGCCGTTTTGATCAACAGTTTTTTCATCAATTAAATCATTACCATTTAAAGTTTCAAGTTTTACTTTTGCCCCTGCGATTTTTAATGGAACGGCTGACATTATATCTATTGCTGAAAACACTTTTATTCTGTGCATGGCTTTTTTAAGTACAACAGTTCCCATATCATGAACATTACTTGTTATGTTAATATCAATCGTATCTTTAAGATATGAGTTGTCAAAAGGAATCGGATCAAAAATTACTTTTACACTACCTTTCGGAGCTTGAAGTGAAAATGAAGCAGGTGCCCGCTTGAGTCCTGGCATTGTGAAAATAAAAGGTGGAATTGCTTCTTTAGATTCACCACCATCCACTGTAACAATAGCAGAAATTCCTGCTCCCTCCTCGTTAACAATCTTACCAATAATTTTTGACTCTGGTTGAAGTAAAATTTCAGTTGACCACGAATCACCTGGTTTAAGAACAGTTCCACTTTTAACAGCAACAGATGTATCCCTGAAGCCATACTTGGTAATCTTTAATCCTCTAACTGGTCCGGTTGTTTTTCCTTCATCATCAAAAACATTTTTAAGATTTTCAAACCTGAACTCACCATTTGAATTTGTGAATTGTTTAGCTTCTTCCTGCCACCAGAAAACAGCCCAATCTAATAATTTTACTTGAGCAGCTTGAATTGGCTGCGCCCCATCTTGTCTTTTTATCTTTCCCTTTACGATTGGATTTAATGGGAATGCAACTACATCCGTATTTGTCGTTGGATATTTATACTGATAATTATAAACAGCATTATCGTTTTGATTTTTGAATTTATAACTTATAGGAATAAGAGTTCTGTACAGCAAAGAAATTTTATTTGAATCAGCAATCACAAAAATAAAATACTGATCATTTTGTGAATAGACACTTTTGACCAATCGCTCGAAATTCGTCTGTCCTGATGAATTGGTAGCGCCTTTTGCAATAACTCTGTAACCTGATTGATAACTTCCTGTAAATGGTGATTCAATTGAATCAGATGGTGAAGGTAATCCCTCATTTGATGGGACTTCACCCGGTTTATTTTTTCTTAAGATGTAAACGATCATATTTGAGATAGGAGTGTTAGCTGTCAAGAACTGATTATTCCAGTATGAACCGGGGCTTTTTACGGAAACATTTAATGAGTAGCTCCTAACATAAGCAACCAACGAGTTGTACATTTTATTTTCGCCAGGCTGAACAATAATATCCTCATCCGGACTTGTGTAATAAGGACTTAGAACAATAAGTCGGATTACACGATACAATTTCCCCGTGTAAGAATATTTAAATTCTCCGCCGCCGCCGCTAAAAGAAAAATTGTCAGCAATTATTCCCATTGGCTTTGAATTCCAAAATGAAAAAAAGAAGTTGCCATCATTATCGGTTTTGCCGATTGCAACAGTCTTATCATAATCGCTGTGATAATTCGGATTTAATGCTGATTTAGGAATTTCAATTTCACCTTGTTGTGATGTGTAACCACCATAACTGCCAGCACCACTGTACGAATTGTACTTCAAAATATATTTTACAACAAATTTGATGTTAATGTTTTTCAATGGCCACATTATGTACTCGCCCGGTTTGGCAAACTCATAATGCAGTTTTCCGCTTACACTGCAGTTAGTTGCAAATCCCGGTTGATATGGATTGAAAACAATTTTTCTGATTTCGCTCATGCCGGTTATGGTTCCAAACGGCTGACCTTTTACTGATACCTGCCAGTAATATGATTTCCCTTCTTGCATTGGTATGTCAGTATCGGGTTTGAATATTGAAACTTCTAAACCGGGAGAATTAACGTTTGAAATTGCGGCACCGTCAATGTTGTACTTTTGATAAACTATGTTTTGAGCATCATTGAATAAATCTTCTGAGATACTGCCATCCGGGCTGTAATAAAACATTGGCAGTTTAATTACTTTGATGTCATAATATTTTTTACTGCCGTAAAAAGCCCACTGGAAAGTCGGTCGCATATTGTTGACCACAGCATTATCAGAAGGCAATAGAAGTATAAGATTAAACAATGTGAATTTTCTTATTTCACTTTTTTGCAATGTATCATTCGTTTGAGAGTTTAAAGCACTAACCTGCCACGCATAAGTATCTGAAGCATTCAATGATAATTGTTGACTTGGCTGATAATAGTTTATTAGAGTTGTTTGATTAAGTAATGGATAATTTTTTATTGCTGTTTCCATACTCTGGTTAGGAAGCACTTTCACAACTCTTATGTTATATTTTGTATTTATGCTAGATGGTGCCGTAAAATTCCATGTGAACTTGGGAATATTAGTTTTTATTGCTTCATTGTTTTTAGGCAAGCTTAGTGTAATTGGATTCTGAGTGAATTGTGATGCGGCTTTCTTTTTCACAAAAGTAAAAATCTCACTTCGCCCTTGATTTTGCGTGGGTGGCAATCCATACTGATCTAAAACCTGAATCTGCCAGGCATATCGCTTCCCTTCCTCGAGAGGAAAAGCACTAATTGGATATGTATATGTGTTAATGTTCAATTGGGTGCTTTCATGAACCGGATAATTTGAATTAATTGCTTGAAGCGGAGTTTGTCCATGCAGTATTTCAACTAATCTTAGAGCATAAGTAATTTGATATGCTGGAGGAACAATAACTGGAATCCACTGAAAAGTCGGATAGTTAATGTCTGCTGAAAGTGAATCATTATTCACAGGAAAAAGTAATTGAGGAGCAGACGGATAGACGATCGTAAAATTAGCACAAACATTATTTGCTAAAATTTGACCATCCATATTTTCAATTGATAAGCAAACCGTATAGTTGCCTTCAAGCAGTCTTCCAGTAAAAAATACCTTTTGTTTGTAATCGTTGTTTGTAAAGTTAGCTTCAGCAAATGAAACAAGATTTGTGTTATTTATAATCTGAACCGCTGCTTCAGTAATTTGAATTGGGTTTGTAACACTTTTGACTATTTGGCCCGTACCGCTTCGGCTTACACTTGCTCGAATTAAAATTTGGAAGTTTCTTGGTTGATTGTTAAAAATTGTTAGCGACCCAAGCGCTGAGGGATTATTTTCCCAATCGCTAATGTAAGGTGAGGGATAAGGATTGACGGTTAGTGTTGCAGTAATACTTTGTGATAATAAATTTGAATTTAGAAACAAAAGGATAAGAACAATGAAAGTTGTAAAAGTTCGTTTCATCTTTTAAATTCCTATATATTGCTTAGAATTTGTTTTAGCGGTTAAACGATAAAATTTAAAAATTATTTTTACCCAAATTTATTTTCTATCATCTATCAATAATCAGATACTTAAGTCTGCTATAAATTGGTGATAAATAATTAAAGTTGCAAGAAATAAATAATCAATTTTTAACAATGAAATTAAATGTGTGTATTACATCGCAGCAGATGATTTAAACATTAAAATCGGAACTGGAAGATTTGTTAAAGTTCTTTAGCGTATGGAATCAGTGAAAAATTATTGGTTTTTGTTAGGTTAATTATCGTTTGTAATTTTACATAGGTAATAAAAATATTTATCCTAAGATGAAGGAATTATCTAACATTAAGGGATGGAAGACATACTCAAATTATCCTCAACATTTCAGTTTATCTCCATCTCTCTTTTTAAATAACGAAAGATGGGGAAAATGGAAAAAAGACTTCACACTCTAACAATCACAATTTACAACCGCGATGCGGTTTATAAACAAGTTAGTGAATTACTTCACAACTATGCTGATTATATTATGCTTCGTACCGGCTACCCAATAAAAGAGAAGAACATCGCAATCATTTTTCTTATTGTGCAAATGACAGGCGATGAACTTGGTGCATTAAGCGGCAAACTCGGACAAATAAAAGATGTTAAGGTATCTGCAACTTCAATTAAAGAATCTAGTTAAGAAATGAAATCGTTATTCAAAGTTCTATTATTAAGTGTTTTCTTATCAACAGCGTTGCTCGCACAAACCATAAAGATAAGTGGTGTCGTCCTAGATGCTGAAACAGGCTTGCCGCTTGAAGGAGTTAATGTTGTAATATCTGAGAGTCAGCCAATTTTGGTGACCGACCGATTTGGAAATTTTGACTTTTCATCTAATCAACTAAACACTAATCAAATTGTTTTTTCTCGTATTGGTTACAAGACTTATCGCTTCAATGTTGATCAATTAACTAATTTGTCGTTAGAAATCAGATTAAATCCAGCCAATTTAACTCTTGGTGAGGTTACTGTCACAAGCACACGATATTCAAAATTAGAAAGAGATGTTGCTCTTCCTCTTGAGGTTGTTAGTGGTGAAAAGCTAGAGAAAAAAATCTCAATCACTATTCCTGATATTCTTAACAATGAGCCGGGAATTACTGTTGTAAGAGATGGAATTTGGGCAACTGATATTAATATTAGAGGACTAAGCAGACAAAACGTCGTCACGCTTGTAGACGGAAACAGAATTGAAACTGCTTCAAATCTTGCCGCCGGTTTATCTTTAATTGATATGTTCGACATTCAAAGAATTGAAGTAATTAAGGGTGGAGTTTCTTCCTTATATGGAACCGGAGCAACTGGCGGGGTAATTAATGTTACAACCAAAAGTCCAACCTACTCAGATGATCTTCATCTTTCTGGAACATTGACAAGCGGATATAATTCCGTAAATGAAGGAGGAATGGGGAATATTTCACTAATTGCCTCAAGTGATAAAGCTTTTATAAAAGTCAGTGGTTCAATTCGTTATGCGAATAATACGCAAACACCTGCAGGGGAATTGCCTAATAGTCAGTTTGATGATAATTATTTCTCCGGATTAGTCGGAGTTGTTCCTATTGAAAATCAAGAACTAAGAATTAGCTTTCAAAATTTCACGGGAAAAGATATTGGTATTCCGGGAGGAAAATCTTTTCCTCAAACAGCTATTGCTCGTTATCTTCTTGCAGAAAGAAAAATGTACAGTGCAGAATATCGGTTTAAGAATTTGATTCCATCTCTGGCAAACACTTCAGTTAAATACTTTTATCAAGGAATTGAAAGAAGCGTAGAGTTGAAGCCGAATGCACCGACGAGAACACTGCCAAGAGCAACCCACAGTACGAACGGAGTTCAATTTCAAACTAATTGGCTGCTTGATAATTATAATCAGGTTGTTGCGGGAATCGATTTCTGGCAGCGTAAATACAGCGGTTTTAGAGAGATGATTGTTAAAACCGATTTAACTACAAAAATTACGGCTGATTACCCGGTTCCGAATTCGAAATATTTAAGCACAGGATTTTTTGCTCAGAATGAATCAAGAATTTTGAACAACAAATTAGCTGTAACTCTTGGCGGCAGATTCGATTTGATAAGAGTCACGAATGATGAAACACGAAATCCCGCTTATATAAGCAATAACGGCGTAACTACATTTCCGCCTAATAATCCACTCGCATCTTTTGCAGAGGGAAAACATAACGATCAATCTTGGAGCGGGAACATCGGACTTCTATTTTCTCTTACGAATGATGTTGATCTGACCTTCAACTTTGCTCATGCATTTCGTTCACCTGTTCTTGAAGAGAGATTTCAATATATAAATCTAGGCGGGGATGTTTATTTAGGAAATCCGGATTTAAAGTCCGAACGAGGATATTTTATTGACGCAGGTTTTAGAATTTGGGATGATGACTTATCTTTAAAATCAAATTTTTACTATAACGCATTTAATAATTTAGTGGTAGATAAACCAATAATCATCGATAGTTTGTACAGAAAAGAAAATGTTGGGAAAGCCCGATTATACGGCTTTGATTTGGGATTAGAATACAATCTAATGAACAAAATTATTTTATTTACGACAGCTTCTTTTGTGCAGGGTGAAGATACTGAAACCGATAGCAATTTGCCTCAGATTCCCCCATTTAACGGGAGATTGGGTATAAAATCATCAACATTTAAGTATGTTTCTTTCGAGTTTGCAGCTGCATTTTTTGCGGCTCAGAATAAAGTTGCCTTTGGCGAAACTAAAACCCCAGGTTATGTTCTTTTCGATATATATCTTAGTTCAATGTTATTTGATTTTGGTTTCATGAACTTTAGGTTTTATACCGGAGTTGAAAATATATTAGACAAAGACTATAGAAATCATCTTTCAACAAACAGAGGACAAATACTCAGCGAACCAGGAAGAAACTTTTTTGTGAGAACTAATTTTGCATTTTAGTATTGGAAGTAAATAATGTATATCATGACTAAAGTCCGCAACCGCAGCGGCGCTGTCCTAACCCCAGCTTTAAAGCTGGGGTTAAACGATCGCCACCATGTCCCTGGCTTTAGCCATGAACTTGTCTTATCTGTTGCCAGTTTAACAATGAGATCAGTATGACTTGGTTTGCAATTGCTCTGCTGTCTGCTTTTTTATCTGCATTTGCGGCAATAACCCAGAAGAAAGTACTTTTTAATCTCGGTGCACTTGAGTTTTCTTTTTTGCTGTCATTGGTGAATCTGGTGTTTTCAATTCCGTTTTTCTTTTTTATTGATTACGGAACTATCAACTCATATAATCTTACAGTACTTTTCATTAAATCTGTTATTGGTGTCGGTGCTTTTTTGTGTGTGATGCTTTCGCTTAAAAATCTTGAGATAAGTAATGCTCTGCCTTTATTGGCTCTAACACCCGGTTTTATTGCAATTTTCGCTTTCATATTTCTTGGTGAATCTTTGAAAACCCAAGAAGTTATCGGATTGATGATTCTAATTGCAGGTACATATTTGCTTGAGAGTCAAAGCTTAAGGGAAATTTTCTATCCTTTCAATGTATTCATTAGATCAAAATATCATCGGTTTGTAATCTTAGCATTGCTTCTTTTTACTGCTTCATCAATTCTTGACAAGCTGCTGCTTGTTAAGCTGAATCTTTCACCCATTTCGTTAACAGCATTCCAGCACATTTACTTTGCTTTATTATTTTCGATTATCTATTTCTTTTTCCGAAAAAAATCCGAACCAAACACAAAAAACATTTTATCAAATAATTTCGGCTGGATTGCTTTGATATCTGTTTTGACTATCGGTTATCGTTTCACTCAAGTTGCTGCAATTGGAATGGCATCCGTTGCTCTAGTTCTTGCAGTAAAAAGAACATCTGTATTCTGGGCAACAGTTATTGGTGGAAAAATTTTCAGTGATAAAGATTTGTTGAAAAGAAGTATATCTGCTGTTTTAATTCTTATTGGAGCGATATTAATTTTGAGAGATTGATCATGAGTAACCTTCGAGGTTACACCCCGACAGAGCATCTCAAACCTCAAAGGTTACATTTAATGAAATTGTCACTACCTCATGATTTCCTTTAACCGTTCTTCACTCACGTTCAACAAACCGCTTGGTATCAATCTCGGAGTAAGCACTTTCCAATTTTTATCTTTTGCGAAGATTTCTTTTAACATAGGCAACGCCTCATTAAATCTACCATTGTTTGCAAGAGTGATTGCAGTCCAGTATTTCATTTCCAAATTTTCGGGAAACATTTCCATTGCGGCTGAATATTCTTGCATTGCCTTTTCCATATCATTTTTTTCAACAGCAAGGTCACCGTTGTTCATGTGTTCATAAGCTCGATGAACTTTAAGCAATCTTCTCAATTCTACCAGCGGTTCGGGACTATCATCTACTCTTAAATCAATTAAACGATCTTCCCAAACTTTCCCGGTTGATTTGCCTCGCACAACAAGCAGCGCTGCGGATTGTCTGCCGCGAATATCTCCTCCTGCATTTTCAGCAGCTTCAAGCGCAATAAGCATTCTCTCTGCTAAAGGACCAGATGATTTTGTGAATGCTTCTGCCATTGAAGGCCAAATTCGATCATTAGACATTAGATTCGCCTGTACAGAAAAACCATCTCCCACAATATTTCCAGCCGGTTGAATGCATTTCTTCCCGGTGAAAGATGCAGCATTGCCTTTTGCATCCAGCACGGCAAGCTGACGGAAATCTCTTCCTTCATCGGTTGACAGTAATTCATCAACAACTTCTTGAGGAGTCTTGCCCTGCTTCAGTAATTCTAAAGCTCTGGGACCAAAAGAAACGTTCACAAATGACTGAGTTGCGACAACTCCAACGCCTGCCTCACCCCATGAAACCACTGTTCCTACTGAAAACCAATGCGACTGAACTGCAACTCCCATATCACCAGTTTCAGAATCGAATGCAACAATCGAATAAGTGTGAGCTAAAGGTGAATCGGTTTTATACTGCTTTGCATGACTAACTGAGAATAAAAAATAAAAAGACAAGATCATTATGAGAACTGATTTCATAGTATCTCCTGTTCGAAATTATTACAAAATAATGGTGATTAGTGTTATTAGAAAGATAGTTCGCGGGAATATGATTATCAATATACTGTGGGGACACAGCTCGCTGTGTCCCCGTCAATTATTATTACTTATCGAAGCAGGATCATCTTTTTAATGCTGGAGAATTTTCCAGCTTCCAGTTTATAAAAATACATTCCGCTTGATAATCCGTTGGCATCAAACTCAACTTCATAAAATCCTGCAGACTTGGCTTCATTTACAAGCGTAACTACTTCATTTCCGAGTACATCGTAAACTTTTAGTGTAACATGCTCACCCCTTGCCCCTTCAAGGAGAGGACTATCTGCTGAAGGTATGGAGAATCTAATTTTGGTAGATGGATTGAATGGATTTGGATAGTTCTGTTCTAATGTATAATCAGTAATCATACCGAATTCAACTTCAATAACATTTGAATACTCGAAGGTACCATCAAAGTCAATTTGCTTTAAGCGGTAATATGATTTTCCTATAACAGGATTCTTATCTGCGAAATGATAATTATGAACCTCCGACGAAGTTCCAAAACCATTCACAAATGCAATTACCTCCCAATCATTTTGACTTTTAACATTTGACATTTGACTTCGCTGAATTTCAAATCCCATGTTATTAGTTTCTGTTGCAGTTATCCAATTTAGCTGGATTTCATTATTCAAAACGGTTCCAATAAACGACACAAGTTCTACAGGAACAGCGCTGTTGTAAACCGATATTTTAACATTATCCACATACCAGCCGTCAAGATTTTGAGAACCATCAGTTCGAAAATAAAATCTTAAACTTATCGGCTGATTAGCATAACTTGTTATGTCTATAATCTCATGCACCCACGTTGACTGTGTGCCGTCGTAAAGCGGTTGACCTGGCGGCTGAAACGAACCCGTTCCAAGATTTGTGTATTGTCCTGCTAACGCTGTCCAATTAGTTCCGCCATCAGTTGAGATTTGAACCTGACCATAATCCCAATTATTTTCGATTGCCCATTGTGCATCAAATTCAAGCGTCGCTCCAAGAACGTTAGTGAAATTTATTGGATTATTGTACCTCAATGTTGCTGTGGTGTTGGAAACATAATTTCCTCCCGGAGAATCTGTAAACGACGATGGTGCAGAAACATATTTTGATGTGGTGATATTCCATCCTCCAGCGGTTGTCCAATTGGTAATATTATTTGCTTCATCTGACATTGCAACTGTAAGTTCTGCAACAAAAAACTGAAAGAATGTCGTCGGTGGTGTACTGCCGGGAGGATTAAACCCGCCGCCGCCAATTGGCAATGTTTTTACCATTGATCCATTTGCATCTTGTGCTGCAAGATAATATTGAACTACCATGCCGAGCGGCAAAGCAGGAATTGTAAAATTATAGCTGCCGCTTTCGGTTGGCGTTCCAATAATTCCATTGAACTGTCCAAATGATCCGCCGCCCTGTTTTGTTCTGTAGTACAATCTTGGAGCTAAAGCACCTGAGCCAATTTGCAATCCTGTTGAAATGAATGAACTTGTATTTATTACTTGAGGAGTAGTGATAGATGCAATCGGCGTGTGAGCAATATCGAGATTAAGATTCAGTGCAAAGGAAGCAAGCGTACCAAAAGCAAGCTTTGCGGATTTTGTGTAATACGGCTGATTGAAATATTGAAGCAGATCATTTACTGTGTGATAGTATTGATGAAAATCATTATCATCCTCAATAAGAAGAATTGCTCCATAACCTTTAGTCCAGAAAGATGCATGATCACTTGCTGTTATTCCCGGGTTATAAGAAACAATGCTCAAGCCAATTCCATACTGTATATTTACTTCAACCATTTTGTTATAAAGTTGAATTGACGAACCTACCGGACGATTGTGAACATTGCAAACACCATCGTTATTGGAATCGTAAGCTATCATATCCAAATTAATTACTCCCAGGATCGAATCTCCGGCATTAGCAGCTTGAGTTGCATAATAATCACTGCCCACTAATCCTTGTTCCTCTTCATCCCAAAGCGCATAAACGATTGTGAAAGGAAATGAGTATTGAGAAAAGATTCTTGCGGCTTCAATTACAGCAGCAGTTCCACTCGCATTATCATCGGCTCCGGGTGCAGTTGTTCCTGAAGGCATATCATCAAAGTGTGCACAGATCATATATTTCTTGTTTGGAAATTCTGTGCCGATTTGTGTTGCAATTACATTCTTGCCGGTTGTACTGAAGGATTGAATTGTGGTGGTTAATCCATAAGACTGTAATTTCTGTTTGATGTAAGTTTCTGCAAGTGCATTGCCTGGTTGATTTTTATTTCGCGATAAAATGGTCTGCGATGTTCCATTAATTACAGTCGGAACAGCACCTGAAAGTTCTTTAACAAAATAAATCAATGAATCTTGCTTAACTGAATTGATTATCTGCTGAACAACCGGAGATTGAGAAAGAAGACTTGATTGAAAAATGAATAGTGAAATCACAAAGAGTTGTAGAAACTTTTTCATATTACCTCTAATAGTTAGTATAAAGTATCAATATGTTTTAATCGGGAGAATATTTCGGGTAAAACCTCGGCAGGCAGCTTAATGATGATTCAACTCATGCTTCCCCAGAGTAGAAATAAATTCCCACATGAAACTTGGGAATATTTTACTCTACAATCAAGAAAGAAAATTGGTAATGTTTAAGTTGAACCACCATTTTGAAGCAATAAAAATTGGAACTACTGTTTTGTGTTAAGTAGCCAAATTACGGCCCATACACTTTGTTACACCAATGGCTGAGAGATTATTCCC
This sequence comes from uncultured Ignavibacteriaceae bacterium, assembly GCA_964613805.1. Lineage (GTDB taxonomy): Bacteria > Bacteroidota > Ignavibacteria > Ignavibacteriales > Ignavibacteriaceae > XYD12-FULL-36-8. Next base: position 259,676 of record CAZTJF010000002.1, read on the forward strand.
AGCCATTTTATTTTTATGATAGATATATTTTTAGGTAACTAAAGACTTCGTTACAATTTGTCAATTTCCTGTTCGAGAAGTGAAACAAGTTCATTCATCCTGTCGATTACCGATTTAACAACCTCCGGTTTTGTTAGATCCACACCTGCCTTTTTCAATTGTTCCATCGGATAATCGTTCCCGCCCGATTTTAACAAATTGATATATCTCTCAATAACTTTTTGCCACTCTTTATCAGAAGATGTTCGGTATTCGTTATAAAGCTGTGATGATGAGGCAAAACAAGTTGCATACTGAAAAACATAGAACGGTACAGTGTAATAATGAGATATCCTTGCCCATACATAATTTATGAATTCATTTTTTTCTACGGTATCGCCATTGTAGGCAGTATTTAATTCATCCATTATGCCGGTAAGAACATCGGCAGTAATTGGTTCGCCTTTTTCAACTAATTTATGAACCTGTAATTCGAAGTCTGCCAATTGCGTCTGAAAATAAAACGTACCTGTAATATTCTTTATGGATTGCTGAATAAGTGATATTCTCTCCTTTGGATCCGTGGTACGCTTCAGAAGATAATCTAGCAAAAGTGCTTCATTAAATGTTGATGCAACTTCAGCGACGAAAAGAGTATAACCCGAATTGGCAAACGGCTGATTTTCATATGAAAGAAGCGTGTGCATAGTATGACCCAATTCATGACCAAGTGTGAAAACATTATCAAGTGTTTCATTGTAGTTCATAAGCATGTATGGATGAACGCCATATACACCCGCAGAATAAGCGCCTGATTGTTTACCGGTACTTTCGTAAACATCAACCCATCCGCTCCCCAAGGCTTTTTTATATTTCTCAGTATACTCTTTTCCAAGCGGTTCAATAGAAGAAAGTGCCCATTCTTTAGCTTGTTCGTAAGGATAAGTTTTTAAAAAATCCGTTAACGGAATTGATCCATCGTAGGAGTGATATTTTTCCAAACCCAGGATTTTCTTTCTTAAGCGATTATATTTTTTTAATGGTTCAGTATTCGCTTTGACTGTATTTACTAGGTTTTCATAAACAGCTACAGGAATATTATTTCCTTCAAGTGCCGACTCGAGGCAGGATGAATAATTTCTCGCTTGTGCATTTGCCCAGTAGCTCTGGCAAATCGCATTATAAATTGCCGCATAAGTATTTTTGTTTTGTACATAAGTTTTGTAATGCGCCTCGAATACTGTCTTTCTATCATCTTGGTTACGGTTTGTTGAAAGAACTCTTGAATAGTTTCCGTTTGTTGCTTTTATTTGTTCGCCTTTTGATAAAGTTACAGTGGGAAAATCTACATCTGCAGTTGAAAGTTTAGTATAAACATCATTTGGCGTATTATTAAATTGGGAGAAGTACGATATTAACTTCTCTTTATCGGCATCGAGAACATGAGTCTGTAAACGGTAAAGATTTTCTATGCCAAATCTGTAGGGTTCAAATTCTTTATTGCCATTAAGCCATTTCTCCATAGTTGTCCAAGGTATTTCCAGCATTTCAGGATTTATCCACGACGTTGCTGTATTGTAATCTGCAAAAGCAATCTGAACTTTTTGCAGGTTAGCAGCCGCATCTTGATTTCGAGTATCTAAGCTATATGTGAGCTGCGGGTACCGATAAACTTTGTAAGATAAAATTCCCAGTTCATCTGATAATTTTTGAACTTTCAGAAGAACTTCCGGACCGGTTTTTAATTTTCCTTTATACTGAGTTACTTCATCCATCTTGGATTGTAAGTCTTTAAGTCCGCTTTCCCATTCATTCCAGTTTCTATATATATCATTCAACTTCCACTTATATTCAGCCGGAATTTCATCCCGATTTTCGTAAACCTTTTGTGCATTTACATTCGACACAAAAGAAATCATTAGAAAAAACAAAAAGTACTTGAGCAAAGTTTGCATGGTTTGTCCTTAAATAATTGATTAATAATATGCTTTGATGATTTAAGAACCTTTATAGTTCTTGTTTATCAATATAAACTAAATTTAGATTTCTGGTTATAGCCAATACGAAATTTTTATCAAGAATATATTATCAGCTCTCAAATCAAAAAGATTCTTCATCGAATTGCCGAAATTAAACTCTCCATTAGCTTCAACATCCTGTCGATTCTGTGTCCAAACAAAATAGAGAGCCGAACCGGGTAAATATTCCCATCGCAATACAGCACTGCCGCGAAGAGATAAATAATTAAAATCAGGATTCCCAATGGTATTGGCACTTGCAGGACCCGTTCCATCCGGATCAAGAGTATACGAAGTAATCTCACCTGATGGTGATGTGTTGTTTACTATTGTTGAACCATTTTCACCATATTTCAGGAACTCGTATCCTTTGGATTTTTGCAAAGCTTTAAATTCGGTGTATTTTCCGGAAACAATCAGCGGCTGCATATATACCTGGAAACTAAGTGTAGGACTTATAATCCAGTCTGCACGAATATCAGTAGCTAATGTTGTTTGCTCAAGCTTTGCAAATATGTACCGTTTGCTAAAAGTTTCTTGAGATATTGGATCAGTAAATGCGCCAATCCATTGTGCGTTAAAATTGTCTTTAGAAAAATCCGGACCAATTTGAACTGTTAGAGTTGGCGAAATCTTGAACTCAACGTTTGCATAAATTTCCTTACTATTTTGATTATTGCCATAAACAGTGTTCCCTCCAGCATATAAAACCCACCATTCTCTGTTGTCACTATTGAGATTAAGATTGTATGAACGACTTATTGGGTTGAGCGTTAAAGGTCCGCCCCTTGTGCGTCGAGCATTATAAGACTCGGGATTATAGATAAAGGAAAAGTTCGCTCCCGATAGATCTGCAAATGTGATATAGCTTCCTAAAAAGTATCCATGTGCGGTTTTATTACCACCAAAATCAAAACTTCCAAATGTGGCAGCATTAATTCCTGCATTTTGATAAAATGTTGTTGGCTGAGTAAACCTATAACTCATTGCGAGATGCATGTTTACTAAATCGCTGTATGAGCCAAAACCCAAATCATTAACTTCAAATTCAGGACTTAACCAGCCCACAGCTGCATTGACTGTAAATTCACCTCGATTTTTATTCAACATCAAGCGTCCTGCATAGCCAGTCAATGATGTTGCAGAACTATCAACGCCAATATGGTTTGCATCAGGGCGTTGGAAATAATGTCCTGATCCTCTTTGAAGAGCAATCATTCTATTTTGATCCCCGCTTACACGCGATACAGCAGACCAACCGGTAAGTACGTAAGTTCTTTCCTCGTCTAAAAAGGTCCAGCCATCAGCGCCAATAACAAATGCATCCCGATTAAGATAATTTTTCAAGCTCGCATCATTGAAGAAACGATTTGTAAAAGTTGACAGCACTCCCAATCCCTGCAATCCTTCATTAAAGTCTTTTCGAATTCTAAATACACCATAGTAAGTTAAAGGTTCTACTTCCAGACTTAAACGTTGTCCCCCCAGATCAATATCGGCAAATTCACGACGAGTTATTGCCTGTATCGTACCAATTTGCCAATCATTTAAAACTCTTCCAGAAACTTTTGCTGCTCCTAATATATGTGTTCCATTTGGAACATCCGCATAGTCGTGATTTGGCAATCTTCCTTGCGGTGCACGTCCGATTCTTCTACTATAAAAAATATTTGCCCCGGGCCAGTTAAAATTCCAATTATTATTGGTACCGCCATTTCCAAAACGATATATGTTAACTCCCTCGGTGAAAAATGGGCGCTTTTCTTGAAAAGCTGTTTCAACATCTGTTAAGTTTACAACAGCCGGGTCAACCTCAACTTGACCAAAATCAGGATTAATAGTTCCATTAAGCGTGAGACTATTTCCAAGTCCCGCACGAACATCCAAACCAAAACCCGGAAGATACCGATGCCCAGGGTTGAAAGGATCGTTTGGATCATTACCTATGTATTCAGCTTTACCTGTAGCATACGGCAATAATTCAAGCTGAGAAGGAGGTTTGATTCCCTTAATTCCAACCAATTCCGGAAATCGTGAAGTAAATCCATTTTCATTACGCGGTGTATAGGCAATCATTGCTGTTTCTGCATTGCGGCTAATAAAACGTTCAACATTAACCCCCCATACCTGCACATCTTCTTCTTTAAATCGAAGCTGCGAGTATGGAATTTTCATTTCCACCGACCACCCATTTTCATCAATATAAGGAACGCCTTCCCAAACAGCATCCCATGAGAGATCAGTCTGTTTGCTATCATTTTCCAACAAGCCATCAGCAAGTGTTCCTGCAGCATTAACATAGAAAAAATACCCGCTTCTTTTATCACCATATGAATCAAGATACAGAACTAATCCATCAGATGGATCACCCCAAACAAAATCACGGCGGACAAGTCGTGCTAAAATTGAATCCGGGCTTGAGTCATAGCATTTTGCAGCAAAATAAATTGCATCATTGTCATACGCTACCCACACTTCGGTCCGTTGTGAAGATCTTTCACCCTGATTAGGTTCTTGCTGAAATAATTCAGTAAACCCGGGTTTCTGCCAGATACTTTCAGATAATATACCATCAATTGAAATTTTTTCATCCAATTTCAGGGCGATAATCTCCTTTGCAGAATTGGGTTCAATTGCAGGCACTATATTCTGTACAGCTACAAACAATAAAAAATATAGATAGACGATATTTTTCATTTTCTCTCCAATCTATGTATGTTTAATTATTCATGTTTTAGCGATCACAATTTCAACTTGATTGCTCAAACTTTTCGCTCTGCAGTAGCAATCATAGTAATTGAGATTTCTTTATCTCCTTAGAACTTAATCCGGGAGTCACGATTCTTTCAAACAAGATAATTGATGCTTTGATTTTTATGCAAATCTCAAAAAACTAATGGAATGAAACAATTTGATCTTGATGAATGGTATAATTGATTGGTTACGAGGTTAGTACGAGATGTGAATTATCAAAGTCAAATAAACATAAAGCCCAGATAATTTATTCTCTGACTAAACTTATATGTTAACTATTCTGGAAATGATTTTGAGATTTTGGCCCGTCTTATTGTTGTAATAGGATCATCTAAAAATTTCAGGATTTATTACTCGTCCATTATTATCTTAACGAATATGGTTTTGAGCTATCCGCAAACAAAAAAGCCCTTAATATTTATTAACATTAAGGGCTTGCTTGTGAAAAATTATTTTTTTCAGGGGAATTCGTAAATTTTCCCCTTAAACTTATTTAGTTACCTTCCCATCCAGCCACCGTCTACAGTAACAACTGTTCCATTAAGATAATTTGAAGCATCAGAGCATAGAAAAACTACAGTTCCCATTAAATCTTCTGGTGTTCCCCACCTTCCTGCTGGAATACGATCAAGAATGGCCTTATTTCTGACAGGATCATCTCTTAATGCTCGAGTGTTTTCTGTTGCAATATAACCTGGGGCAATTGCATTAACCGTTACTCCTTTTGAAGCCCACTCATTCGCAAATGCCATTGTCAATTGCTTAATTCCACCTTTTGACGAAGCATAACCCGGTACCAGAATTCCTCCTTGGAAAGATAAAAGAGACGCTATGAACACGATTTTACCATATCCTCTTTCAACCATTTTTTTGCCAAGCTCTCTTGTTAAAATAAATTGTGAGGTAAGATTTATTTCAATTACCTTGTCCCAATACTCATCAGGATGATCTGAAATTGGTTTTCTGAGAATTGTACCTGCATTGTTAACAAGTATGTCAATTCTTTCATAGTCTGAATCCAATTGTTTTATGAATTCATATAGACTTGACCGATTAGAAAAATCTGAGACGTAAGAGTTAAATTTTCTTCCAACTGCCAAAATCATTTTTTCAGTTTCGGCAAAATCGTCAACATACGAAACTCCAATTATATCAGCACCAGCTTGTGCTAACGCAAGCGCATAATACTGTCCAATTCCTTGGTTAGAACCAGTGATCAGAGCAACTTTGCCATCAAGTTTAAATTTATTGAGAATCATAAATTATTATTCCTTTTAAAATCGAATTAAGAACTTTATTCAAGTTTTGCAGGTTCGAGATTGGGAACAAGGAAGTGAATAATCAATAACGCTATTAGATATACAACACCTGCAATAGCAAACATTACCTCATAACTGCCTGTGTTTTGTTTTAACCAACCCGCTCCTAAATTCATAAAAAATCCACCCATTGCACCTGCGAATCCACCAATTCCTACAACTGAACCAACTGCTTTGCGGGGAAACATATCGGATGTTAGCGTGAAAATATTTGCAGAAAATCCTTGATGTGCAGCAGCAGCAATTCCAATCAACATTACAGCTATCCACTCACCGCTAACATGCGGTGCCAAAGCAACTGGCAGAATCAATATGGCACATACAAGCATAGCAGTCTTACGTGCAGCATTTACCGTCCAATTACGTTTCATCAGGAAAAAACTCAACCAACCTCCACCAACAGATCCAACATCTGCAAGTAGATACACAATAATCATTGGCGGTCCAATGGTACGCAGATCAACACCAAAACGATCATTCATAAACAATGGAAACCAGAAAAGATAAAACCACCAAATTGCATCTGTTAAAAATTTTCCAGAAGCAAAAGCCCAGGTCTGTTTTATCGGAAGAAGACTCACCCAAGGGATTTTAGCAGGAGTATCTGGTGGATCGCCTTCAATATGTGCCAATTCAGTCTTAGATAATTTATAATGATCAACAGGACGTCGATAGACTGGTAACCAAAACGCAACCCAAATCAATCCTGCTAACCCAGTGAAAATGAATGCCTCTTGCCAACCCCAGTTTAGGGCAATCCAGGGGACGACTAACGGTGCAATAATTGCTCCCACATTGGAACCTGCATTGAAAATTCCCGTTGCTAAAGCTCGTTCTTTTTTAGGAAACCATTCAGCAACCGTTTTTATGGCAGCAGGAAAATTTCCGGATTCACCGATCCCTAATGCAAATCGAACTGCACCAAAGCCAAAAGCTGAACGAACTAAAGCATGGGCTGCTGCCGCAAGTGACCATATAGTCAGATAAATACTATAACCTATTCGTGTACCTACTTTATCAATAAACCATCCGGCAATAATAAATCCAATAGCGTAAGCCAGTGTGAAGGCAGCACTAATGTAACCGTATTCTTGATCTGTCCAACCTATTTCGGTTCTAAGTGTCGGAGCAAGAACTCCGAGTACTGCTCGGTCAACATAGTTGATGGTAGTTGCAAAGAATAACAATGCACAAATAATCCATCGATAATTACCAATTTTCATTTTTTCTTGGATGGCATTGATCTCCTGATTCATTCTCAGGTCGTCATTTTTATGTGAAAAAGATTTTGTTATGCTATTTTAGTTCTTTCATGGTTATCCAATCCATATCATCAAATTCCTGATTTTCGCCACCCATTGCCCAAATGAAAGAATAATTCTGAGTTCCAACCCCAGAATGCATTGACCAGCTTGTTGATAGAACTGCCTGCTTATCTCTAATTATAATATGGCGAGTTTCTTTCGGGTCTCCTAAAAGATGAACAATAATTGAATCTTTTTTCAATCCGTAATACATGTAAATTTCAGATCTTCTTTGGTGCGTATGGACAGGCATTGTATTCCAAACGCTTCCTTCTGCTAATATTGTTAACCCCATTACTAACTGACAGGAACCAACTTTCCCCGGTAAAATGTATTTGTAGATTATTCTTTTATTGGCATCGGCAACTGTGCCCAAATGTACCGATTCCGCATCCTTTTGTTTTATTTGTTTAGTTGGATAGCTGGTGTGCGCTGGATAGCTGACGAAATAAAACATGGCGGGGTTTTTAGAATCTGAACTGCTAAGCAATATATTTTTTGATCCTCTGCCAACATAAAGTGCATCAGAATTGCTCATAAAATATTTTTTATTATCAACTTTAATCATTCCCTTGCCGCCAATGTTTATAATTCCGATTTCTCTTCGCTGTGCAAAATATTCCGCAGCCATTTCTTTCGCACTAGCGGTAAGTTTAAGTGATTTTCCAACTGGAACAGCTGATCCTGTAATCGAGCGATCTACGTCTGAATAAACCATTGGAATAGCATTCTTACTAAATAAATTCTCAATTAAAAAACTTTTTCTTAAATCAGCTGTCGTAAATTTTTTAAACCCTTCTTTATCGGGTGAATATCTAACTTCCATATAGATTCTCCTTTAACTTTACTAATATCCCAAAAGTTTTGGTATAAATAGACTTAATTCTGGAATATATGTTACTAACAATAATGAAAAAATCATTGCTATGAACATTGGAATCAAGGGTTTAATTACTTTTGTAATTGGTAATCCTGCAACTGAACATCCTACAAACAATACACTTCCGACCGGTGGAGTGCATAATCCAACGCTTAAATTCATAACCATGATGATGCCAAAATGTATTGGATTTACTCCAAGCTGAACTGCGACTGGTAAAAATATTGGGGTAAATATTAGCACCGCTGGAGTCATATCCATAAAAGTACCAACCAATAAAAGAATAAGATTGATAATTATTAGTATTACAATTTTATTTTCGGATAATGCCATCAGAGTTTGAGCAACATTCTGTGGAATGTTTTCGTACGCCATAACCCAACTCATTGACATAGACGTTCCAACAAGCAACAAAACGATTGCAGTTGTTGAAGCACTGCTCAATAGAATATTAGGCAGATCTTTCCATTTGATTTCTTTATAAATAAAAACTGAAAGAATAAAAGCATATAAAACTGCCACTGCCGATGCTTCAGTCGCAGTAAAGTAACCGGCAACAATTCCACCAATAACAATAACAATTAATAATAAGCTTGGTAAGGCACTAAAGAATTTTTTAATGGCATCAGTTAAGTGAAAGTCAATTCTTGATTTATAATTATGCGTTTTAGCATAAATAAAAGCCACAACCATAAGACTAAGACCAAGAATTATACCGGGAATATAACCGGCAAGAAAAAGAGCGGCAATTGATACTCCTCCGCTTGCAAGAGAATAAACAATTAATATATTGCTGGGAGGAATTATCAATCCTGTTGTTGCTGAAGTTATATTCACTGCGGCAGAAAAAGATTTATCGTAACCTTCTTTTGACATAACCGGCGTCATAAACCCGCCAATGGCTGAAGCTGCTGCAACTGCTGATCCTGATATTGCTCCAAATAACATAGCTGCCAGTATATTTACGAATGCCAATCCGCCAGGTAATTTTCCAACCAAAACTTTTGCAAGATCAATTAATCGTCTTGCAATCCCTCCGCTGTTCATTAATTGACCTGCTAAAATGAAAAATGGAATAGCCAGTAATGCAAAGCTATCCAACCCTGTTGCCATTCTTTGGGAAACAGTTGTTACTGCGGGCAATGACTGAATACTAAGCAGCATTGTCATCAGACTTGATATTCCAATGCTGAAAGAAATTGGCACTCCGATCGCTAATAATGCAACAAACGTGACTATTAAAACAAGAATTTCAAAAATTTCCATTTATAATTTCACAAAATTATTATTTACTGATTCGAGTAGATTTAATGATTCTTACCTGTTCAACAATAAATACTGTTGAGTAAAACATTATAAGTATACCGCTAATTGGAAGTACTAAGTAAACATATCCTAATGGAATTTGGAGTGCAGCTGATATCTGATTTAATGATAAAGTAATTTGAACTAATCTAATCCCACCAATTAGCATCACAAAAAAAGAAAATAAGAAGATAAATGCTTGTATAATGATTTCTAAAAGGGACTTTTTAATACCATTTAACTTTGTTGAGAGCAAATCAATAGCTAAATGCATTTTTTGCCCTGCGACATAGCTCGCTCCTAATATTCCTAGCCAAACTAACATATACCTTGCTAATTCCTCCGTAATTGAACTGGGGTTTTTAAGAACGAATCTGGTAAATACCTGCCACAAAACATTTATAGTCATGAAAGATATGATAAATACTAAACACCACTTTAGTATTAAATCAATTTTATTTTTAAGGTTTATCAAAATCATTTTACATTCTTAATTTTTTGAATTTGATCGTATACATCTTTTTCTGATTTATACTCATCAAAAAGAGATTGAACTTTATCTATGAAAGGTGCTTTATCAGGATAACTTATTTTTACACCGGCATCTTGCACTGCCTTCAAGGATTCTAAAGTTGATTCTTTCCATAATTTTTTTTGATGCTCGTAAGATTCTATGGCTGCTTCTTGAAGCCATGTTTGTTCTTGTTCCGAAAGTTCATTCCATATCACTGTACTGATAAGTAAGACATCCGGGACAGAGGTATGTTCATCTAGTGAATAATATTTACAAACCTCATAATGCCTTGATGTGAAAAAACTTGGCGGATTGTTCTCTGCACCATCAACAACACCTTGCTGTAAAGCCGTATAAAGTTCTCCCCATGAAATTGGAGTTGCAGAACCACCGAATGAGTTTACCATTTTTATAGATGTCGCACTTTCCTGTGTGCGAATTTTTAATCCACGTAAATCCTCTGGTGAATTTATGGGTTTGTCTTTAGTATAAAAGCTTCTGCTGCCGGCATCGTAAAAACATAATCCTCTAAGCCAATATTTTTCTGGACTGATTAAAAATTCTCTCCCCAGCTCACTTTCAAATATTTTAAATTTGTGCTCTTCATTTCTGAAAATATAAGGAAGACTAAAAACTTTGAATCTTGGTACAAATCCTTCTAACACAGATGATGAAACCTTCGTCATGGCTAAGCTGCCAATCTGCAATAACTCTAAGCATTCTCTTTCGGTTCCTAATTGCTGGCTTGGGTATACTGTAATTTCCAATGCACCATCGGACTTTTCCTTTACTCTTTCAGCAAGGTAAAGCATAGCTTTATGAACTGGATGTGTTTGATCGAGACCGTGCCCTATTTTCAATTTTTTCACACCAATCACTTTACTGCATGAAATTAGCAAAATTGAAAACAGAATAAATAAAATATATTTTGAAATTAATACTACTTTTTGCATGATGAAAATATACAAAGTTTAGTTAGACATTATATGCCGAAGATGCAGTCTGTCCTCCACGTCCTGTCCAGTTAGTATGGAAAAATTCTCCTCGCGGTTTATCAATTCTTTCGTAAGTATGTGCGCCAAAATAATCACGTTGTGCCTGGAGCAAATTTGCGGGGAGCCGTGCATTGCGATAGCCATCAAAATAATTCAGTGCGGTAGAAAGTGCCGGTATCCAAATACCATTCAGTACAGCGGTTGAGACAACTCTACGCCAAGCTTCTTGAGATGATTCGATTTTTTCCTTGAAGAAAGGATCTAAAAGTAAATTTGTAAGATTTGGATTTTTGTCGAAAGCTTCCTTTATCTTACCAAGAAAGACTGATCTAATTATACACCCACCACGCCACATCAATGCAATACCACCATTATTTAAATTCCATCCGAATTCTTTTGCTGCATATCGCATTAACACATATCCTTGAGCGTAAGAAACTATTTTCGAAGCATACAATGCTTTTTTCAAGTCTTCTACAAATTGTTTTTTATCACCATCAAACTTCGGTTTCGGTCCAAATAAAACTTTTGAAGCTTCTACTCGATCATCTTTCATCGAAGATAAAGTCCGCGCATAAACTGCTTCTCCTATTAATGTTAACGGTGTACCCGTATCGAGTGAAGCAACTACTGTCCATTTACCCGTGCCTTTTTGTCCGGCAGTATCTAGAATATAATCAACAAGCGGTTTTCCATTTTCCTTGAAATTAAGAATGTCCCTAGTTATTTCAATTAGATAACTGTTCAGCTCTCCATCATTCCACTCTTTAAAAATCAAATACATTTCTTCACTGCTCAAACCAAGTAAATCTTTCATAATTTGATAAGCTTCGCATATTAGCTGCATGTCACCATATTCAATTCCATTGTGAACCATTTTTACAAAATGACCGGCACCATTTTCCCCTACCCAATCACAACATGGAGTTCCATCTTCAACTTTCGCTGCAATTGATTGAAAGATTGGCTTAACATGTTTCCATGCTTCCGGAGATCCCCCGGGCATGATCGAAGGACCTTTCAACGCACCTTCTTCACCACCCGATACGCCAGTTCCAATATATAGCAATCCCTTTTCTTCAAGATATTTTGTTCTTCTTGCAGTGTCAGGAAAATGTGAATTGCCTCCATCAATAACTATATCACCCTTTTTTAGATGAGGTATTACAAGTTCAATAAAGTCATCAACAGGTTTTCCCGCCTTTACCATCAACATCACTTTTCGGGGACTTTTTAGTGTAGCAACAAGTTCCTCAATTGTTTTTGTGCCGATTATGTTTTTTCCTTTGCCGCGTCCGTTTACAAAGTCGTTTACTTTTTGAACTGTTCGATTGTAAACGGCAACTGTGAAACCATGACTTTCCATATTAAGTACTAAATTTTCACCCATAACTGCAAGTCCGACTAACCCTATATCTGCTTTGTTCATTTTACTCCCTAGTTAATTTATTTTTATGTTAAATCCAAGTTCACTGATTTTTTGTTGTGTTGCCTCGTCAGCATTATCTAGATGAACATCGTAATAGTTGAATTCCCTTCTAACCAGATATTCCGAACGCTGTTTTTCAAAATCTGAGACTGATTTCCTTAAACGTAAATCATCTTCCATAATATCATAGGTTGGATGTATGCAATTGAAATATATTTCTTGAATATTTTTTTCGGCACAGTTAATACTGATTTCGTTTGATCTGTTTGATAATGGAAGATTAGTTGGATACCAATTGGGCTGCAAGCCCAAACTAAAGAATTCATTCACGCTGTTTACACAGGTTGCTGTTCCGTTAGCTTTTCCTTCAACGGTATAGCCAGCAATATGCGGCGTTGCAATGTCAACCACACTTAAAAGTTCTCGATCTATTTTAGGTTCGTTTTCCCATACATCTAAAACACAAGCCGAAATTAATTTGTTCTTAATTGCTTCTTTTAATGCGCTTGTTTCAACAACTTCGCCACGAGAAGTATTGATGAAAATTTTACTGTCTTTGAACTTCACAAAGAATGACCTGTCGGCTAAATGAAATGTTTTATCAATTCCATTCATATTCAATGGAACGTGTAAGGAAATGATATCTGATTTTGCAATTAAATAATCGAGCGGCACAAACTTTTTATTGTGCTCATTTCGTTCTCGTGGAGGATCATTAAGTAACACATTCATTCCAAAAATTCTTGCAATCTTTTCAACCTTATTACCGACATTTCCAACACCAACAATTCCCATTGTTTTTGCTTCAAGCCGGATATTTTTTTTCTTTGCTAAAGTCAATAACGCTGATGCAACATACTGCTGTACTGAACTGGAATTACAACCAGGTGCATTTACCCACTTTATTCCATGTGACTCACAAAACGAAGTATCAATATGATCAAACCCGATAGTTGCTGTTGCAATAAATTTAATATTCGATTTTTCGAGCAGTTCGGCACTGCATTTTGTTCTTGTTCGAATGATGAGTGCATCCGCATCCTTAACAACTTCTTTAACTATTTGCGATGGCGGTAGATATGTGATGTCAGCGAATGGTTCTAAAACTCCCTCGAGAAAAGGAATTTTATCATCAGCAATAATTTTAATTTTCTTCGCCAATAAATTTTTCAATCTTTAAATTTTTCTTTATAAGCCCACAGCCCAAGCGCCGGATTAGAAATGTAGAATATTTCTTCTCCACCTGAAAGCATATTACAACCATCCTTCAAAGATTTTGGATTGTATTTCTTTAAAGTGGAATTTATATCCGCATATTGAAAATTTACATTCTCGACTTCTCCTTTTGCTAAAAAGCCGGGGCATAAAGTAATTCTAAATCTATTTTCAGATGAGCCATGAATAAGATGAGCTGCTGCACTTAAATTATTTTGTAGTTCATCATTTTGTTCAACAAGTTTTAAAATTTCGGGAGTGGTTACATATCCGTATTTTCTAATCAATCGGTCAATTTCTTTATCCTCTCCAAATTCTTTGAGACCGGGAGCAATTATAATTAGTTCACCATCATCCGCAATTGCCATTCTTGTTCTGTAAATGCTTTTATTCCCCAGCCATGTGCTTTTGAATTCTTGTGGATCAAGATAAACAACAACTTTCCTAAGCGGCTCATCCAACAATTCGAAATTAACTTTAAGAGATAATTCCGAAGCTAATTTGAAACACTCAAAATCATCACCAATATATAAACCTTTAACTCCTAGTTTTCCCGTTTCATCTTTATCAATTACAGTCAGTACATAAACTATTGGTAAATGTTTTGCAAAATATTCCGAAGCATAATTTAACACTCTTCTGACAGGAGTATCAGCACTTCCCATCATTCTCTCCATTCCATAAACAGCACCAAGAAAGTGACTTTTGTTTATTCCTTCTTGGCCACCGGTTCCAACAAAAATATTTTTATTATAGTTTGCCATTCCCACAACTTCGTGCGGTACAACTTGCCCTATAGACAAAATTAAATCGTGCCCGCCTTCAACTAACATTTTATTTACTTGTGCAGGCCAACTGTAGTTCAACTTTCCTTCTGAAACTTCATTTACATATTCAGATGGAACTTCTCCAAGTGTAATTAAATCTTTTCTCCAGTTATGAACTCTGAACAAATCAGCAGGAACATTTTCGTACATTTTTTTAATTTCTTCAGAGGTCATTGGTGCATGTGTTCCAAGAGCTGGTAGGATATCGGTGAGAGCTTCCTTATAATATTGGTAAGTAAATTTTGTAAGAAGGCCAGCATGTGAATGGAAACGTGTAAAATCAGGAGGGATGGCAAGAACTTTTTTCTTTTTGCCTAATTTATCAAAAGCAAAACATATTGCTTCTTGCAACTCATGTTCTGATAAGAAACCATCTAAACTTCCTTTAGCAAAATAAATCATTCTTCTTTTCTACTACCAATTAGGATTTTCGGGAAGATACTTTTCAAATTCATCGAGCAATTTATTTTCATATTGCCCCTTGAAACCTCCTTTAAAAAATTTATCAAGAGCTTCATTATAAAATCTTTCCCAGGAATCCTCTTCATGTCCCGGATTAATGGGATAAAACAAAACACCGTTTGACTTGGCAGCATCATAATCACCAGGAGCATCACCAATCATTAGAACTTTATCATCCGCATATTTTTCTTTAGCAGCGTACTTCAAGTGCTCCGTTTTAGTTCCGAATTCTTGTCCGGCAATTAATCTTGCGTAACCATTCATTTGATGCTCTTCCCATTCCCGTTTTAGGGCTTCAAGTGGAGTTTGTGAGACAACTATGATATCGGCTTTATCTTGAATTTTTTTTAGTGAATTAATTACAAAAGGAAATGGCGGCACATCAAATACAATTTCTTCAATGTTTTTATTTACTTCTTTAGACCATGCAAGTGTCTTTTGCAAAATCGGATCATGATTCTCAGAAACAAATTTTTCCAAAGCCGGATTTCCAAGCTTCGATTCCCACTTAATCCATTCTTCTATTGCTTGAAGATTGGGAAGGTTACAATTTCTTGCTTTTACTTCTTTTCTTTCTATCAATAAATCAACAGAACGAGTCAATGCTTTAAATCTGTTGGTTCCTCTCGTTTTTGAGTAAAGATTTACAAACTCCCATGATTCTCTTGCATACTTAGAAATTTTTTGCAGTCCAAAATGTTTAATGAATTGCGGACAAAAACATTCTTTGTGCTTTATCTCCATCGTATCGAAAACACAGCCATCTGAATCGAATCCTATAAAGAATTCTTTGCTTGGTTTGAAGTCAATTAAAATTTGATGAGAATCTTGAATCAATTTACAAATTTGAGATTATAGATAATTTATTTTCTGTCAAACATATTATCTTCTAACACGAGCATTACCCTCCCAAACACTCCAAACCATTTCTTCATCGGCAGGTTGAGCATAATCAGTTAGAAATGTAGTTGCTAAGGCACCTGAAGCCCAACCAAATTGTATCCATTTTGCCGATTCCCAATTTTTAAGAACGGCATAAAGAAGCCCGCCGACAAATCCATCACCGCCACCAATACGATCAAGTACATTTATTTCTCGCGGAATTACCAAATGCCAATTACTTCCCTCCAGCATTATAGCTCCCCATAAATGTTTGTTGGCATTCACAACTTCGCGCAGAGTTGTTGCAAACACTGTAGCATTTGAAAACTTTTCTTTTACTCTACCAATCATTTCTTTAAAGCTTTCAATTTTTGCCTCAATATTTTTACCGCCCGCCTCAGGTCCTTCGATTCCAAGGCAAAGCTGAAAATCCTCTTCATTTCCAACAAGAATATCAGAAACTGCGGTTATTTCTGTGAAAGCCGCTCTCAACTCTTTTTCACGACCCTTCCAAAATGATGCTCGATAGTTTAAATCGAAGGAAATTTTGGTTTGATATTTTTTTGCAGTTCTTGCAAGTTCCAAGCAGAAATTGCAAGTTTCAGGTGACAATGCAGCAATTAAACCCGATAGATGAACAATCTGAACACCTTCTTTGCCAAAAATTCTTTCTAAGTCAAAATCCTTTACACTAAGTGTTCTACCGACTTCACCAGCACGATCATTATGAACCCTTGGACCACGAGATGCAAAACCACTGTCAGCAATATTAAACTGATGACGATATCCCCAAGGTCCGCCTTGATCAACATCTTTTCCTTCAAAATCCATTTGCCGATTTTTTAAATTACGCTTAATTAAATTAGCAACGGGGCTGCCCTTCACAAATGTAGTTAAAACTTTTACAGGCAGCCCTAAATAAGAAGATATGCTCGCTACATTTGTTTCCGCACTGGTAGCCTGCAGAATAAAAGTATCGCTGCTGTGAACTGGCTGACCATTTAATGGTGTTATCCTGACACCCATGCTTGTTGGCACAACAAGAGAATATTTATATTCTTTTCTTAATTCGAGACCCATGTACGTTTACCTCATTTCTAATTTTCTTTTGAATTTTAAATTCTGAAAGTTGGCTTATTATAATTTTTCTATACACCGTTGTATGCATTAAACCCGCCATCCACAGGAACAATTACTCCTGTAACGAATTTTGATAGGTCGGAAACCAAATAAAGTAATGTTCCAATCAGTTCATTCGGTTCGCCAAATCTTCCCATCGGTGTGCCATCTATAATTTTATGACCGCGTGCTGTCAACTCACCAGTTTCTTTATCTGTTAATAAAAATCGGTTTTGATCAGTTAAGAAAAATCCCGGAGCTATTGCATTCACTCTAATATTCAATTTTGCAAAATGAACCGCCAGCCATTCTGTGAGATTATTAATACCTGCTTTAGCTGCTGAATATGCGGGAATTTTTGTGAGTGGTCTGAATGAATTCATAGAGGAAATGTTGATTATTACTCCTCCGCGTCCAGCCATATCTTTGGCAAATACCATTGTCGGTAGGACAGTACCAAGAAAATTCAAATCGAAAACTTTCCGAAATCCCTCTATATCCAAGCCAAAAAATCCTTTCGATAATTCTCCAAGATTATCATTCGACAGAAATTCCAATTGAGTGGTTGCAGTTGGTGCATTACCGCCCGCACCGTTAATCAATATATCAACTTTCCCCAATTTTTCGTTGACTTCTCCTTCGGCAGAGAGAAGCGTTTCTTTTTCAAGAACATTTGCAAACACACTTATTGTACTTCCAGGGTATAGTTGATTAACTTTTTTTGCGACCACATCTGCGTTTTGTTTATTAAAATCGAGTAATGCAACTTTTGCACCAGCATCCGCAAGTCCAAAAGCAAAGTCGGCACCGAGCACGCCGCCGCCGCCAGTTATAACACATACTTTTCCTTTAATATCATTTAACGAGTATTTCATTTCGAACTCTCCAAATATTTATTATGCTTCGTGAATACTTTTCATTATCAGGCGGGCATTGTCGGTGAGTTTGGAATAATTTTCATTTTTAATTGCTTCCTTATCAAGAAGAGCTGAACCGATTCCAACAGCACATGCCCCTGCTTTTAACCAATCCCCAGCATTTGTTAATGTAACCCCACCTGTTGGCATTAATTTAAGATGCGGCATTGGAGCGAGAATTGCCTTAAAAAATTCCATCCCAACAACATCAGCAGGAAATACTTTAATGATATCAGCACCAAGTTCATAAGCGTTTTGTATCTCGGTTGGAGTGAAACAACCAGGGATCACAGGCACATTATTTTTATGGGCAGCATCAACAATTCCTTTTTTTAATATTGGACTAACTACATATTTAGCTCCTGCTTTTATTGCGTTTTCCGCAACTTCTGCATTTAAGACTGAGCCAACACCAATAATAATCTTACTGTCGAGTACTGAATTCATCTTTTCTATCAATTGAATTGCACTCGGAACCGTCATTGTAATTTCAGCCACAGAAATGCCACCGGCATAGATTGCTTCGATAACTTTTTTCAGCTTATCCTCTTCCTTTAACCTTAATACAGCAACTGCTTTGCGTTTGAGGATTTCTTCGAGAATAGTTTTTCTATCCATAATTTTGAAACGGGGCTAAATGTTTTTTGAAATGCTTAATTATTATTTCATAATGCACTTCTTCATTTTTCTTAAGACATTCTATTAATCTATCTTTAAAGATGAACTCTCCACTTTTGCTTTTATCTGTGAGAATTCGTCCAAAAGTAACATGCAGAACTTGCCGGCAGTTATCATCATCAAAAAGTTCCACTAATTCTTGATCTGAATAATTCTTAGCAGGTTTTAATTTAGTTGCTTGAGCTGAAACATGATAACTTTTTTTCTCACTTTCAAACAATCCGGCACTAAAATCAAGTATCTCTCTAAATAATTTGGGGTTTTTAATTGCTGCAACTTTTAGTGCCTCTAGATAACTTGTTCCAGCAGTTTTTACGTGAATGAAACCTTCCTTTATTTCTCCAATAACTTTATACACACTAAATTTATCGCTGCCTGAATGCAAACTTATTTTATAATTTCCAAAATACTTTGTGATGGCGAGATGCTTAATGTATTCCTTTTTGAAAAGATCGAGGTCACCCTTATAATCTATTCCCTTCTCGAAAATACCGACAAATCGAGGAGCCAAACTTATAATTTCAACACCTAAGCGATTTAATTCTTTTACAATAAAGAAATGTTCAAATGGTGAGGTCACCGATTCAGTTTCATCTACTGACACCTCAACCTCTGATTCATAATCAGGATACTTATGCTTTAAATGATCATACATTTTTTTAATGTGAGCTAATGCGTCTCCATATTTAAGTACCGCACGTTTTATATCATTTCTTTCAGCTTTAATTTGTAAATCATTGGATATATGAAATACTATGTTTGTGTAACTGGCTTCCAAGTTTTGGTAATTAGTATGCAATCCACCCCAATTTATTACCTTGATGGCTTCATCTAATTGTTCATCGTTCAACGAATCAGCTTCATTATGAACATACTCGCCAGGATCGAAAGTAAACATCTTGAATCCATTCTCCACCATCAAATCAATATCGGAAGTTGTTTTCAGATGATCAGCATCAGCACTAAAACCATTTGTATAACCTTCTTGAAACACTGCCCAAACGGCAGCGTCCATCACTTCCGTTGGAGTTCTGTTTGTACGAGTTAGTTCTCGTATAGATTGCTGCGCTAAAACAGGAATAAATCCGCTGTTTTCCAACGACCGAATGTGAGCAGGGTTCGCTAATCCTATTCTATCTCCAAAACCAAAAGAATTTGCAAGACTAATAAGCTTTGGATTTGTAAATTCAAAATGTTCCTGGAGAGATTTTCTGTTTAAGGAAGTGAGCCCACATTTTTTCAAATAAAGATTTTCTGCACTCGATATTTTTGAACCGGCACCTTCAAAATGAGATGCGGTTAATTTATTTTTTCCATCAAACAATAAGCACAGGTATTTATTAACTCCCTCTCGCGCTATAAAAAATACAACCCCGTCTTTCTCAGCTATTGAGTGGGAGTAAATTTCTAATTGATTAGGTTCAACAAATTTTTTCTTGAATAAAAAATTACCATTATTTCTTTTACTCAGCAATTCGGTTTTTAATTCTATCATTTCCATAATAATTCAATGCTGTTAAAGTTTATATGCTTTTTTTACTAGGTTGTAAGTAAGATCCTTGGCAATCTCTAATGCTTCATTGATATCTAAAATATGCTTTGCAACTAATTCAGCGAGATAATCAGAATCAATTCTGCGAGCTAAATCGTGTCTTGCTGGTATTGATACAAAAGCTCTGGTATCATCATTGAAGCCAACCGTATTGTAAAAGCTCGCTGTTTCTGTTACCATTTTTCTAAAACGAATCATTCCTTCAATGCTGTCATGAAACCACCAGGAAGGACCTAACTTCATCGCCGGATAATGCCCGGCTAATGGAGCTAACTCTCTTGAATAAGTTGTTTCGTCAAGTGTAAACATAATTATAGTAAGTTTAGGATTATTCCCATATTTATTTAATAATTCTTTTAAGTTAAAAGTATATTCCGTTTGCATTGGAATATCACATCCTTTATCCAAACCAAATTTCTCGAATATGATTGTATTATGATTTCGGTACGAACCGGGATGAATCTGCATAACTAATCCGTCGTCAATACTCATTCCTGCCATTTTCATCAGCATATGAGCGGTGAATAGTTTTGCGTCTCCAGCACTTGCGTGTCCCTGTAAAGCACGCTGAAAAATTTTTTCGGCGTCTTTATCCATTAGCTCATAAGTGTATGGAGAAAATACTCCATGATCAGTTGAAGTAGCACCCATTGATTTGAAGAATGCTCTTCTTTCCTCTAAAGCTTTAATAAATTTTGAATAGTCGGTAATTTGATAACCGACGGCTTTATTTAGGATCTGAATATTCTCCCGCCATTTTAGATTTGATAAATCGGTTACGCCATCGGGTCTAAAACAGGGAATTATTCTTTTCTTCCAATTCGATTCACTAATTTTTTTGTGATACTCCAATGAATCGCTTGCAGCGTCAGTGGTTGATAGAACCTCAATATTGAATTTCTCAAACAAAGTTCTTGGCAAGAATTCCGCAGAATTGATTTTCTCTTGCAGCTGATCATAAATTTTTTGAGCATTCTTACCATATAGTTTTTCTTCAATGCCGAATACAATATTAAATTCATGAGACAGCCAAACACCAGATGGAGTACCCGAAAATAAATAAAAATTATCCGCGAATATCTGCCAGATTTTTCTTGGATCTGTTTCCACTTTCGATCCATCCACTGTAGGAACTCCAAGTGATTCCATCGGAATACCTTGTGAATAAAGCATTCTAAATAGGTAATGATCAGGAACCAAAAACAACTGCGTGGGATTTGGAAAGGGTTTGTTTTCTGCAAATATTTTCGGATCAACATGTCCATGGGGACTGATGATTGGTAAGTCCTTTATGCTCTCATAAATTTCGCGGGCAATTTTTCTTATTTGTGGACTTGGATTAAAAAATCTATCCTCATGCAGTGAAAATTTGTTCATGTTATTGTCCCCCATGTTCTATTTTTACAATAAGAGGATTATTTAGGAGCAATTGGATTTCATTTAAATACTTTTTGAATTGATCTAAATTTTTAATTCCATTTTCTTCTTGTTCCCAAGCAGCACAGAAATAATATTTAGTTTTTCCATCCGATGGCTTGAGCTTAATAATATAACTTAAGTTATCTTCAGTCAATTCTATCAAGTCTTTACTTTGATAGAAAATTGCGAGACCCAATTTGTCATTATTACTGACTAAAGTTTGATTTCCATACAAACCAATGTACGTCCACTCTCCAGAAGCATTACCTTTAAAAAATTGTGTGCCTTGATATTTTGCAATACCGGTAACAACGATTTGTGGATTATTTGATATTTCAATTTCACTTTTTGTTAATCTGCTGCCGGCAGTGATTGATAATTTGGAGACTATGTCATATTTATTTTCTCCTACCTGCCATCCAAAGTAATTTGTTTTTACTTCTGATTTGATTGGACCATTCTCAATAATTTCACAGTAGATGCTGTCAGTTTTCGAAACCATATTTACTTTTCCATCATACCACATCCCTATCGAACCAATTCCTAAAGAATTACCAACTTTGAATATATCCATTCCCCAGTCTTGCAT
The DNA here is from genome assembly GCA_964613805.1 of uncultured Ignavibacteriaceae bacterium. GTDB lineage: Bacteria > Bacteroidota > Ignavibacteria > Ignavibacteriales > Ignavibacteriaceae > XYD12-FULL-36-8. The sequence continues at coordinate 281,833 of CAZTJF010000002.1, forward strand.
AGAATGATAGGAATCATCTTTTGCAACAGTATCATGAATTCCAATATTTGCAAGAACAAGCTGGTCTTTCTTTTTACCAAAAATATCCGTGGCATTCCGCCAGTCTAAATAAAATCTGTAACCAACTTTTTCAGATTCCCAACCCGGACCTTCATACTTAAAAAGAGCATCGTGATCTGTGTGAATAGAGGGAACTTTTATTTTACTTACATTCACAAACGTATTGCCTCTAAATTTTCCATCGTAATAGACATTGCCTGGTTTCATAGAAAGTTCAGCATAAGTTCTACTAATGAATTCGGGCTTTTTAATCCCATCGCCGTAAACAACAGAAAGCACTTTTTCTTCATTCGGCTGCAAGCTGAGAACTAATCCAACTTTATTTCCTTTGAGTTCGTTTTGCTCAATTTGATATGGTACTAAATCATTTCCATCTTTAAATATGAAGTTATTTTCAACGCTATTTAGACTTACTTCTAAAAAAACATCTTGCAGTGAAAAATTATTTGGATTTTTTACTTTCACTCGAATTGGGCTCTGCTGGGAGTCACAAATAAACGAACAAAGGAACACTAATGTTAAGACAGAAATGATTAAAGATTTCATAAATTGTACTTAAGTATAAGGAGTAATTGAGATGATAGTCAATCTTTTAAGAAAACCGCAAGTTCAGAAATTGAATTACGAATTTCTTCAGCCGCCAAATCACAAACTTTAAACGCACCATAAGCTGATAGATGGGTATTATCAGTTTTTCCTTCCGGTAAAGATTTATATTCATAATGTTCAATTAAAAGGAAGAGCAGTTTAGATCTTTCTTCTCCAAATTGAATGAGCATTTGCTCAGATTTTTTATGCAAATCAAGCAGCAAAACATTTAATTCGGTCGAAATTTCTCGAACTACTTTCGGATAGTCGCCATGTACATCATAAAATTTTCCCTGCTCATCAAATCTTCGTCTAACAATAGGAGTGGCTAAAATAGGGATTCCACCTTTCGAGCGAGTTTCATTTACAAATTTTGTTAGATTGATTTTATAATCAGTATTTGCTTCTGCAAATCGCTTAGGATCATCTTTCTTAGAATCATTATGTCCAAATTCTATGATAACGTAATCGCCCTCTTTAATTTTTTCTAGAACGACTGTCCATCTTCCTTCATCTAAAAAACTTTTAGTGCTTCTACCATTAACCGCATGGTTTTCTATTTTTATTCCTTCCTTAAAATATAGCGGAAAAACTTGTCCCCAGCCCTTCTCTGGGTTTCCATTCTTATATGGTTTATCAGCCATCGTTGAGTTTCCGATCATAAATACAGTTTTGGAATTTCTAATTTGTTCATGCTGAGCACAAATTGTAAAACTGATAAAAACTAAAACGAAGAGTATAAATCTTTTATTCGACATCAGGTGAGTTGAAAATGTAAGCGATAATGCTGTTAGGTATTAGGTTCTTTTGTATTCGCAAATATTAGTGCTGCGTACAAACTTAAAGCAATTGCTACCAGCCATTGAATTAGCAAAGGTGTAAAGACTAAATTACCAGCTATCATATTCATTTGGAGAAAAGCCAGCTTTGCTGAATAATACACGAGCTTAGCAGTAACAATACTTAGAAACATCGAAACAAAAACATTTATCTTTCCAAGTAAAAAATAAAACATCATCAGATTGATAAGAAGCTCAACCATAATTAAAGTTGATTTTATAATTGATGGATGAGAGGATATAAAAAACGAAAATAGAGGAATAGTTACAGCGACAAGCAATGCGTTCCTTCTGTTAGTATGAAGCAGACAAAAAATAACTGCTAACCTCATTGGTTCAATCATATAGAAGGGAATGTTCGTTAAATGCGATAGCGCAGGTAAAAAATAGATGAACGCTAAGGCGATTGAATCAATCAAAAACATTTTGATTGAAATGATACTGAGAGATGAGTGTCTTAAACTCTTGCTAATCATTTTTGTATAACCTCCGATTTAATTCATTTAATTGGGCAACCGGGTCCCACTTATTGTTAAAAACCCAAGCGGCTGTAATCTCTTCTGGTTTGGGATGATCTTTCAGGTTATCTAAGTTGTCTTTATGCCAGTCAAAATCTTCCCCTTCTCTGCGGCAATTAAAAAAGTAAATTCGATCTTCTCCCCATTGTAAAATTCTTGGAGGATTAGAAGGTGCGAAAAATATTTTCTTATCAGCCATATTCTTAGAAAACGTACAGTCAATTAAAATAAACTGAGCATCACGATGAAACCTGCCAAGTGGAAACCCCCCGACTCCATCAAAGCGGCAATTACGAATTACAAACTTCTGATCTTCATTATTGCTTCCATCATGCCAAATTGATGCGGTTAGGTTGCGTCCAAAGAATGTACTATTCTCAATGAAACAAAAACCTCGTGGGCAAACATAATCTACATAGCCTTCGAAATAACAATTACGATGATAATACATCCCGTCTTGAGTATTCCAAAGAGAAACCGTATCACCGCCATCTGCTATAATCTTACAGTCGTCAATAATAATTCTGGTTACACCTTCACCCGCTCTAATTGCAAACTGATGATCCTTATCGCCTTGGAGTGATTCATAATTATTGTGAATTGTCAGTGAGCAAAAGGTGATGTTTGAAATTTTATTTTTAATATTCACAACCCCGGCGCCGTAATCATCAGGATGCTTCTCTCTCCAATTTTTTCTTAATTCAGCATAGATGATGATTGTGCTGTCTTTACTTTCCCCCACGAGAGCAATATTACTTTTCTCAATATAAATTTTTTCATTATATAATCCATTTTTTATAAAGATCACGAAGGGTTTTTCTCTTACATCAGGAATCGAATTTAATGCTGCTTGTATGGAGTTAAAATCCCCGCTTCCATCTTTGGATACGATAAAATCATACTTTGCAAAAGTAAACGGACGAGATAAAAAACAAATCAGAGTGATTGAGAGTATGAATCTATACAAGTTACTTACGGCGTAAAATCGATTAGAAAATAATTTTAGAGGTGGTTGGTTATGCTACTAGACCAGTTAATGCTTCTTTACCATTAATTAATAATCTTGTTTTAAGCTCTATATTTTTTGATTTTGCAGAAGAAGGATTGTTGATCAATTCCAACAATAGTTGAACAGCATTTTTCCCTAATTCTGCAGTCGGCTGATCAACAAAATTAAAAACCGAAGGAACAGTATGTTTGAAAGTGTTGTTGCCAAAACAAGTTATTTGAATATCCTGCGGAATTTTGATCCCAAGTTCAGTTGCCGCTTCATAAACTCCAATTGCAACCGGATATGTTACTGCAAATATTGCTTCGGGCAGACTGCCGGTTTTAAACATTTCTTTAAATCCACGATAACCATCTTCTTCCCCAAAACCACCTTCAATTACCCAGTTTTTATTTATCGGGATATTATTTTTTTGGATCGCTTCAATAAATCCATTCAATCTTGCTCTTCCAATATTTATATGTGAATAGCCGCCAACATGTCCAATTTTTGTAATTCCATTTTTAATAAAGTAATCAACGGCAGAAAAGGCACCGCCTTTATCATCAACTGTTACGCTAAAAACGTTTTTAATTGATGGAACCCTGTCAATAAAAACCAAAGGAATATTTGATTGAGTTATTTTTTCAAAGATTGCATAATCTTTCGTTTCTTCGGTAATTGAAACTATCAATCCATCTACTCTCATTGATAATAGTGATTGAATATGCCTTTTTTCTCTCGATGCTAATTCCTGCGATACAGTTATAACCGTTTCATAATTATTCTCAAATGCGGTGTTGTAAATAGACTCTATTATTGAACCAAAAAAGAAATGAGCAATTTTGGGAACCACTAAACCAATAATATTCGATTTTCTTGAAGATAAGTTTTTAGCCATGAAATTAGGAACATAGCCAATTCGCTCTGCTAACTCTTTTACTTTAATCTTAGTTTCATCGGAAATATCCGGATGATTTCTTAGAGCTTTTGAAATTGTCACTTTTGAGACTTTTAGTTTTCGAGCAAGATCTTCTAGTCTCACGGGTTTTATTTTACCTGTCATAAATATTAATTTTTTGCTATCGAACTATTTTTGATGTACTTTAATTAAAAACGCCTTTTCAATTTCTATTGATGCGAGAATAAAAGGTCCATATCCCTTAAAATCATTTATTCTTTTCGGTTCACTGATATAATACTCAAAGCTGCCATCACGATATGGATTTCCTCCCAGACCACCTACAGAACAAATATTATTCAGGTAAATTAATCCCTGGGAATCGGAAGTCACAAAATTTTTAAAAACCGAAATAAATGATTCGTTAGCAGCATCAAGGAACTTCTTCTTTAAGTATCCTTTGTTTACTCCTTTAACAAAACTATAAATGAACATTAATGATGCAGATGTCTCGATGTAATTTCCTGGTAAATTACCTTTATCGAGAACTTGATACCAAAGTTTAGTTTCACTGTCTCGATACTTTAGCAAACTCTCAGACAAATTTATAAATATTTTAAGTAAATCATTGTGATTCGGATGATCTGTTGGAAAACGGTCTAACACATCAACTAATGCCATCATAAACCAGCCAACTGACCTTCCCCAAAAATTTGGTGATCTTCCTGAAACAGAATCAGCCCACTTTTGTAACTTGCTTTCATCCCAACCGTGATAATACAGCCCCGTTTTCTCATCCAGCAAATGATTTCTGATGTAAATAAATTGATTGGCAATATCATCAAAGGAGTTTAGTTCATTAAACATTTGCGAATATTGAACATAAAATGGTTCAGCCATATAAAGACCATCAAGCCACATTTGGTAACGATAAATCTTCTTGTGCCAAAATCCGCCTTCATTAGTTCGGGGATGAAGCATCAACTGTTTTCTAAGAGTGTCAGCGGCTTTTTTATACTTTTCATCTTTTAACTCAGAATTTAAACGAAGCAGAGCTTTTCCAGGTGAAATATTATCAATATTGAAATCCAAAAGTCTATAAGTTTTAATAGTTCCGTCATTCTCGATATAATAGTCAATATTCTTTTTCATATAATCAAAATATTTTTGATTTCCTGAATGTTTCCACATTTGATAAAATGCTTCACAAATCAAACCCTGTTCATAATTCCATTTGTAACTTTTTGATTCGGTTTTATAAGCTATCGTATCAGGAAACAACTTCATAAAATTATCAGTAATTACAACAGAAGAATAAGTTTCTTTTGAATGATTCAGAGAACTGCTGCAATAAAAAAATACTAATGAACTAATCAGAACTAAAAATATGCTTAAGGTTTTCGTCATGATATTTTTTTGCTATTTATTTAAAATCATTCGCCTGGTTTGTGTAAATTTTTCTGTGATAATTTGATAAAAATATACTCCACTTGATAACTGACTGCCACTAAATTCAATCTGATATCTTCCAGGAGATCTCTTTTCATTTAACAGAGTGGTTATTTCTTTTCCAAGAACATCAAATACTTTAATAATAATATTGCTTTGCTGTGGAATCTCGTATTTGATAGTTGTAGAAGGGTTAAATGGATTGGGATAATTCTGATAAAGATTGAATTTTTGAGGATGTCCCACTTCCACTTCTACAATACTCGAATAATTGTACATGCCATTTTGATCTATTTGTTTTAATCTATATGAGTAGTTGCCGCTTTGCTGAATACCATCATCTAAATAAGTATATTTTTTTAGTTCATTGCTATTGCCAGAACCACTTACGAATCCGATTTTTTCCCAAACGAAAGTTTTATTTTTATTCTTTGAATAACTTCTTTCCACTTCCCAGCCAATGTTATTTGTTTCCTGCACTGTAATCCAGTTGAGATTAACTCTACCTAATTCAGAATATGCATTAAATGATTTAAACACCACAGGTAATGGAACCTCATTGTCAGCATTTGCCGGCATCCAATCGTATAAGATTAAAGGTGAACTTGCTGAATTTCGTGCAAATATATTTACAAGTGTATGAGAAGTAGCAGCCACCTCACTTAATTGAGATGACCAACTGACTCTCTGTGAGGTACTACTCCCAGGTCCATAACAGTTATATTCCCCATACAAAGCAGGTGTTACATTCCAAGCCAACCATCCTGCAGGATTCAAACTTGCCGGCTCATAACAATTTAGGAAAACAGTTCTTGGACTTGCTTGCCAAGGTCTCCCAAGGTAAAAAGATGTAATCGGAGTACCATCATAACCTACTGCATCAGCAAGAATTGCACAATTCCTGAAAACATATCCGTATTTCGATGCTAAGTCAGTACTAGTAGCAGTTATTGTTCCGCCGTTCCTTATTATATGAATCGTACAACTGTCAAAAACTGCTATGTATCTTCCGAAAATAAAATCAACCGTTCCTTCAATAAAACAATTTTTATGATAAGAACGTCCTGTTCCTCCTCCTCCCCAAGTATAATAAGTATCTTGATACCCTAATATTTTACAATTAATAAATTCTAATCTGTCGCCGTTGGTTCTCAAGGCAACCGCTTGAGTTCCGCTTACACCGGGTTGTGGAGAATATGTGTTTCTGAAAGTAATATTTTTTGCAATAAAATCACTCGCATCAATTGCGATAGTAAATGAACCACTAGTACCAGGATTTCCTGAACCATATCTATCGGCATAATCATCATAAGTTATTATAGTGCTGTCTCTGTCTTCTCCAATCAATACTACATTTATTTTGCCCGTTGCCAAGGTATCTTTTTCGTAATATGTTCCTTTTTTCACAAATATCGTCCATTTTCCCGAGTAATTTACGGGCACATCTCTAAAAGCTGCTTGAACAGTTAGATAATCCCCACTGCCATCTTGTGCAACAATTTTATTTACATCAGGTGCAGGTGTTTGTGTTGTAAAGCTTCGTTCATTTCCATATCCGGTACCGGCGCTATTAGTTGCATAAGCTCTAACATAATATGGTTGTCCTGCAGACAATCCTGTCATTCCACTTGTAAAAGAACCAAGCCCAATACCGTCTACCGTGAAATTATCACTAAGCGATGGATTACCTGAAGTATTCCAGCAAACACCTTTTGCTGTTACATCTGCCCCACCCCATTGAGTTACGTTTCCACCACTTATTGCTGTTGTTACCTGAATACTGCTTACTGCAGTGGTGGTTACCGTTGGTGTAACAATTGAACTTAATGCTGTAAAAATATAATCACTGCCATATGCAGTTCCTGCTATATTTGTGGCATAAGCACGATAGTGATAAGTTTCACCGGGAGTTAAACCAGTAATTGAACTTGTAAAAAGTCCAACACTTGTTCCATCAGAAGTATGTGAATCTAAGATGGTTGGATTGCCGTTTGTCCCCCAGCAAACACCTCTCGATGTAACTTCACCACCTCCATCAGCAGTAATATTCCCACCGCTAGTTGCGAATGTTGTTGAGATATATGTTGCAATAGTAGTAGTAACAGTTGGTAATTGAACAGCAATTCCTACTGTTCTTCCTCCTATATAAACATTAGAAACATCCATGAGTTTCCAAGCTGGATCCCCGCTTTGATTAACATTATATGGGAAAATTCTAAGATAAAATGATTGACCAGTAAAAACAGTGTCAGCAATGTTAAGTCCAAAAGAAACCATTGTACTCGAATTTAGTGCGGTGTCGAGCAAGAGTGTTTTTGAAGTGAACGATTCATCTTGAGAATAGTAAACGGCTGCTCTTAAATTATTAGTGAACTCAGCTTTAAGTTTGAAAGCAATAGAATCTACATAAAATGTTCCGCCTGTTTGAGTTGAAACTTTATATTGAGCGTATCGAGTTAAATCCGGAGCTGCATTATAAGGCCATGAGCCGCCTGGTAAAGTCATTCTTGCGCCATCAGCATTATAGCCATACAAATACAAACTTCCACCAAAAGCTTGATCATCAGCATTCAGTAATCCTGAAACAATGGGTGTTTCATTGGCAGCTAAAGGCCATAGTACCGAGGCGGGAACGGGAATCGCTTGGGTAGAACCGTAAACTGCAATGTTTTGCGCAAAGATATACTTACCAGTTGAGGCAGAAATATAAAAAGGAAATACACGTACCGACAATGATTGACCTTGGTTAATTAAAACATTTAACGAGTAAGAATATATGGTATAACTATCACGCGGTGGTGCTAAAGTCGATATATTTAATTTTGTAGAGGTTAAAAAATTATCTGTAGAATAAAAAACTTCCGCCCGCATATTTCCACCCCCTGCAGATCCAAGAGGTAAAACAATAGAGTCTACTTTAAGTGTATTATTCACTGAAGGCGAGATAGTGAATTCAAGATATCTCGTATTAAGATATTGTGACTCGCCTGGCCAGCTGCCATCTGTAGTAGTAGTTCTCTGCATAACCACTCCAAGTGGTCCAGTAGTTCCACCATAGCTATTTATAACCATATTTGAAAGTGTCTCTAAGGAACCCGTAACATTCCCGCTAATCGTTACATTTTGTCCTGTCCCGCCTGTTGTCGGATTAGTCAATGGCCAAGTAGCAGAAGCAGATTGACTATAGATAGCTGATGTTACTAAAAATAAAATAAAAGTTGTATAAAATATTCTCATTAAGGCCTCCAAGTTTTTATTTTGGTAAAGTAAAGTGATGTGATTCAATAATCACATCACTTGATTAATTACATTTATTTGTAATGTGTGTTAACTAAAGAAGAATTTTTGGGTCTACTTGATCAGAATCATTTTATTTGTCTGAACAAAACTTTCAGTGCGAAGCTGATAAAAATAAATTCCAGATGTTAAATTTTGCTTTTGATTTAACTCAGAATTAAATGTTTGAGTGTAATTTCCCGGCTCTAAAATCTCATTAACAAGTGTCATCACCTCGTTACCAATTACATCATATATTTTCAAACTCACATATTCTCTTTTGGCAATTGAGTAACGAATCGTTGTGCTTGGATTAAATGGGTTCGGATAATTTTGTGATAAACTAAAGCAGTTCGGATTGATGTTTTCTTCATCTTTAACAGGCAAAGGTGCATTTATATCAGCAAGTGTCCAAAATGAAAAATCGTTTAGACCCGAAACTTCGACATAATTCTCAGCGGTGTTAACAATCCCTCCCATCGAGAACCATGAGTTGTTTGTTCCGTCAGGTGATTTGAAAACAATTAAATTGTTTTCATTGATACCGTTCAATTCAGTTTCATCATAATAAAACCGTAGGGTGGCATTTAGTCCAGAATTATTCGTCGGAACTATATTAAAAACTCTTTCAATTCCTTGATTACCCTGACCAGCAGCAGGGAAATGAGTTCTTTCAATTGTTGTACTGCCAAGATTTATAGAGGAACTTATAGATGCTCCAAGACCCCCAACATTTAAACCCGATGGAGATACCACATCTTTTGTAATTTTTATATTCCCAGATGCTCCTGTAATTGTATTCCCTGGAGTTTCTATGAGCATCGCATTGCTACCAAGGATTATCGTATTTCCATTCAAATCAAGATCGCCAAGTAAAGTATAAAGAGCTTCATTTACCATTAGATTGTGATCGAGCACTACCCATTCTTGATTGTTTATTGTCAATTCGTTTACAGTAGATGGTAAGCCTGTCCCAAGCTGCTGTGTTACCGAACTTTTATATTCATAATTTGCTTCTTCACTAAATATTCTTGCTCCCGAAACACGTAGATTGCCTGTTGAACCAGAGATACTAATTCCATCTGGACTACCGATCTTCAAAATAGCCCCTGGGTTTAATTTAAACGAACCTGGTCCATCAATAAATGAACTATCAACCATCTCAAGTGATCCGTTCACAACAAATTCTCCTGCTGTAGTTGAAGATGTACTTGTCCCCCATTTATTTGTATCTAGATCGAATACTACATTCGAGAAGGCATCTATTGTATCATATATTGCGGTATTCATCTGAAATTTATTTCCGAGATTTACATATTGAGTGCCATTTCCAACAAAATTGAAAGCAAACCATCCAAGAGTATTAGTTGCCACACTGCTATTTCTATCTAAAGAGAAATTTCCTCCAAGGTTAATAATTCCATTTCCTGGCCCGGAAGAACTACTGGTCCCGGCCTGTACTCGACCGCCTTGAACAATTAAATCTCCACCTATATTAAAAATACCCAAACCCGCAGCATTAGCACTCGAAAAAGGTCCAATTCTTGCTTCTTGATATGGCTCTGCATTATCTATTACATACACATTGCCATTTATATTAAAGATTCCCACGAGATTGTTATCTCCAACATCAATACAAGAAAGAATCCCCATATATATATAAACATTACCTTCAATTGTGTGTGTAAGACTTCCGCTTGCTGGTCTTACACCTCTAAACACAACATTTGATGCAGTATTATTAATTATTAAATCTCCACGTATAAGTAAATTTCCTCCAGGAACAGTTCCAGCATTTCTTTGAATTATTAAATTTCCAAATTCAAGATTGCCAACTCCACCAACAGTGCCACTTCCACTGTGCACAACATAACTCTGTGGGTCAAGTTCGCGTATTGTCCCGGGCAATGTGGGCTTACTCATCTGATTATAAAAATATGCATCCGCCTCTAATGTAAGTGTTTCAACTACATATACCGAATCAACACTTGTCGCTAATTTTCCATCCGAAAAAATGGTTAAGTTTTTGCAAACTGCTCCTGTTGTCGTAGTTACCGAGTCCCCCCCTGAAATAACAACATCGCTATTTACATTTGGGACAACACCTCCCAGCCAGGTACTTGTACTGCTCCAAACACCTCCCCCTGTTCCATTGCTGAAAATAGTTTGGGCAAAAAGATAATCGCAAGACATGAAAGTAATAATGAGAAAATATTTAAAATACTTCTTCATCTATAACCCTTTCTTAATAAATGATTAAATATCTTTTAACGAAAATTAGTATAATGATCTTTATTGGAAGAAAATAAAAATATGTGATAATTAAAAATGACTTGATTAAGGATATGCCAGATTTGTCATTGGTTAGGAATCAAATAATCTGGCATATCTAAAACATAACTATTTCGTCAGCATCAACTTCTTAACTTGCACAAAATTCTTTTCTGTTTGGTTTTGTGCTGTCATTCTGTAAATGT
>CAZTJF010000003.1:0-186237 GCA_964613805.1 uncultured Ignavibacteriaceae bacterium
GATTTATTGGCTGTACAGTTCTGTTGAAAAGCTCAACCCATTCAGGTTCACCTGTCAAAGGTGCATACATTATTTCATTGATAACCAAATCGTTATAATTATTTCCTGGAGGATATGCCGTGAACTTGAGAATTTTTTTGTTGTTCGTAGTATCTTCATCTAAGCTAAAAGTAACCTTGGATATAATTTGATAGCTTCCAGCAGCAATTGACGAAATGTTTGTGCTTGCAGATATTGAATCGCCAGCGGATAAGTTAGAAAACGTTTGCGAATAAATTATTTCTGATGGGCTGCCAACTGAATCAAAATCAGTATCATTATATATTTCAATCGTGTAAGAAGTCACTGCTAAAATACCAGAGTTTTGAATAGTGCTTGTTATCTGAACATTCTGTCCTTGAATAGGAATTTGCGGGAAAATCGTTAAGGACTTTACTCTTAAGTCATAATTAAGTGGCGTTACCGAATTTCTAAATCCTGGAGTTCCATTTTGAACCTGTGAGTTTGCCCAGTTTGAAGGTAGACTATCGCGATTCATCAGTATTTTTTCATCAGAATATCCCGTGCCGTTGTTTGTTGTATATGTGTAACGATCGAGAGTGTCATTTGCAGCGTCAACAAACCAAATTGGTCGGTTTGTTGTGTTCGCCATTCCTGAAGTTCCAAATGCATTATCCGAGATTTTCAGTTTTAATGCATTCGCAGGAATCAGTGAGTTGTAAATTCCCCCATTAAAATCATAATCACCCTCAAGAATTACTGCAAAAGATTTTGGCGGAAGAACAGTTCCAAATCCCGCCGAAATGATATTATCAGCGTTAGAGGTGTAGTAAATTATTTTATGGTTGGATAGATCAAAGGATTGCGTTTCGCTTCTGTTATAGATTTCTATAAACTCGTTATTGCCGGAAATGGGATTGAACATAACTTCGTACAGAATTAAAGATGTATCTGCTTGAGCAAATACTCTAATTCCAAACAGAACGACAAATACAGATAGCGAAAATATTTTCACAATAACATTCTTTAGTTTAAGTGGAATTTCAGAGGTAAGTTAATTTTTATTTGGGTTTTCAGCAAGAAGGGAAAAGAAAAAAACAATAGAACGCTGAAGATGCAGATTCGACTGATTCACACTGATTTTTGATCTGCGCTGATCCGCTTATCTGTCAGCCTCGGGCTGAATCAGCGTCATCTGTGTATGCCACTACGTGGTGCGATTAAATTAGCTGTTTGTTTATTTCTACTCAGTGCGATTACCATATTAACAACTTAATCATTAGACAAATGCTATATTCCAAAGCCAACAGCTTTATTATAATTATTATCATTTATTGAATAGAAACCTCTATAGCACAAATTCAAGTAATCGGATAATTCTTTTTTTGACATTTTGCCATTTAATTGCATACTGCTTTTCACTTGTTTCATAAAACTAACGATGAATGCCCCAGTAACTTTCCTATCCTTAAGCGATTGTAAAATATCATCGTCAAAAAGCGAGATGATATTTACATCGTCGGTTTCTCTTTTAATCAGCGATAAGTAATTCAGCGGTTCGATTTCGGCTATATCAAGAATCATATCAAATCTTCCTGGTCTTGATGCAGCAGTATCAACCAAGTTTTTATCATTTGTAGCAGCGAGCAGAAAAACAAAATTTGGTATTATGCCGTCAAGCGACTGGAGGAAATCCGAAAGTTCTGTCTGATGATAGTTGGATGCTCTGTCTGATGCAAGAAAATCAAGATCATCTATTATAAGTAGGCAAGGATTAAAATAGCTGCCAAACTCAAACAGCTTTTTAACTGGAAGCCGTCCGCCATTACATAAAATTACTGTGCATTTGCCAAGGGTTGCAGTAATAATTGAATTTATTATCTGAGTTTTGCCCGTTCCCGGTTTACCATTAAATAAATATCTTAGGGAAATTTTTGTGTCATCAAATCTACCGATAGAATCAATGAACCGTTTAATTTGAATCCTCTTGTCGTTAGAAATAAACAAGTTTGAAAGCTGAGTTGGAACTGTATCAACAAACTCGACAGCACTCAGTATCTCGCCTTTGTATTTTTCTCTATCGAAGCGAACCACTCTATTTCTTATTGGTGAGAAAGCTATGGCATTGGCAATCAACAGTTTGGTCAGTTCTTCTGATTGATCTGCTTTTTTACTAATTCCGCTTACATAGAAAAAGGATTTGCGGAAAACATCCTCGCAATTAAGTTCAAATGAAAAATGAGTTTGAAAACAAATCTCATAACTTTCATCAAAATAAGTTAATGAGAAAAAAAGATAGAGATCAGAGAAAGAATACATACCATTTTTTTCATTAAAATTAAGTGTTGGAGTGATAACCGCTGGTTCAATGTTGTTTCTTATTGCAAGTGCCTTGTTAACGATTATATTTTCATTTGTCAATTTGCCGAGATAAAGTTTGTAGAGGTAATCTTTAACAATCATTGTGTGCGTATCGGTAAGGTAAGCTTTAAATAAAGCATTGCTTATTTTCTCTTCGGGAATGAATAGGAAAGTATTGTCTTCTGCCATAACGGCTCCTTTTTTTGATGGTAAAAATCCGAAAAAGGAGCAGTTAAATTCTTATCATGGGGTGATAAAATTGTATAATGTTGAATATGGAAACGAACTTGAGTATTTATGCGATGTATAATTAGAATAATTTGTAACACAATAAAATGAATTTAGAAGATTTATTTAGAAGGAATGAATTGTTAGCATTTGTACTAAATGGCGATCTTGAATCAAAAGCTGATTATGCTCAAAGATTTAATGTTGCTGAAATAACAATAAATAGAGATCTACTCTGGCTGAGAAAGAAAGGGATTCAAATTTACAGCAAGAATAACAAAGTCGTTTTGCTTGGAAATCCCACGAAATCCACGATTCTTGAACTTTGTTCTAATTATTTGCCTCTCAAATTACAATCAGAACTGGTTAATAAATCGTTAAAAGGATTGAGCATCATAGCTCAATCGACAACTTTTGCTCACCTTGTATTGATTTCAAAAGCAATCAAAGAAAAAATGATTCTAAAAATGAAGTACAAAAGATTTTATGACAATGAGATTGAAGATTATGAAATAAAACCGATAAGTTTATTTCAAAGGGGAAATAATTGGTCAATACAAGCTATCAAAAAAGATGAAGAGGTAATTAAAACATTTTATGTATCAAGGATTCAGAAATTGTGGCTGTCAGATCAAAGTTTTTCTCAAATAAAAGGGGCAATAGGTGAGAATAATAAAGAAAAGATAGTGCTAAAATTTTCAAGTGAAGTCGCAGATCAACTGGTTGATAAAGTTTGGTTTGAAGACTTCGAACTCAAAACACTGGACAATGGTGATGTTTTATTATATACGGAACGTGAGATAACTAATAATCTTGCAGCATGGTGTATTAGCTGGTGGGATAAATTACAAATAATTGACACCCCAAAATTAAGAACGATAATACAACAGATGATTAGCGCTTTTGCTAATAAAAACAGTTTTCATTAAATTTTAGTATCAATCTAAATTCATATTACATAAGAAAGGGAAATTTCAATGTTGCGATATAAACCTTGGGTAGGAAAATTTTATAATAATAGAAATAATCCACTTGGAACGAAATTATTAATTCTTGGTGAGTCGCATTGGGGTATGGATGAAATAGAAGATGGTGAATGGGATGTTCAGAATATTACAAAATTGATAATTAAACGGCAGATTAGTGGGGAGAAAAGGATACGATTTCTTACCTCAATATTTCGCATTTGTAAAAAGCAATTTGGAAATTTATCAGAGGAGGATTTCTGGAATTCGGTTGTCCTTTATAATTATATACAAGTTAAGGGCAACATAAATAAACCTGGTGATCGTCCAACTTCAGAACAATGGGAAGCAAGCATAAAACCATTTATAAATGTAATAAGGAAGTTTACGCCCAACAAAATGTTGGTTTTAGGTAAACAACTTTGGTTTAAATTGCCCAATGCCAATGGATGTGACGGACCGTTTGAATTTACTTGGTATTATGAATTCACAAGTGGTAAGAAGTGTTTGGCAACTTATATCTACCATCCATCTAGATATCCCAGAGGATTTAAAGGACGAAACTCAGGTGATATTTTTAAAAAATTATTGCGGTCAAGCTGAGATTTATCAAATTATTTTCTGGTGCTCTGCCCCTATTACGCGAATAATTAAATATTATTGTATCACTTACAATACTTCTGTATATCTGCATATGCATCAAAGAAGCCAAGCTCGCCGGCTTTTTTGAGATCAGCGCAGCCATCTTTTTTCTTTTTAAGCATTTGCTTTGCGAGCCCGCGTGAGTGATATGCTCTGCCGTCTTTGGGATTCAGTTTAATCATCTCAGAAAAATCTTTTATTGCAGCATCGTACTTTTTAGTATCCAATAAAATTTTACCGCGTTTGAAATATGCATCACTGCTTTTAGAGTCGAGCTTAATTACTTGGGCATAATCATCCATAGCTTCTTTTGTTTTATTCTGCTTTGCTCTGATATCGCCTCTAAGCATCAACGCTTCGATGTTTTTAGGATTTGCTTTCAGCATCGCAGATATATCGTCAGCGGCTTCCTCATATTTTCCTAATTTATAATAAAGATCTGCTCGTCTGCTGACTGCATCAATGTTCTTTGGATTTTGATTGATGACAAATGAGTAATCTTCAATTGCTCCCTCAAAATCTTCGGCAAGCACACGGTCGTTTGCTCTGTTCAAATAAACGTCAACATTTGTAGAATCAAACTCTAATGATTTGGTAAAATCCTCTATCGCTCCTTGATGATCTTTAAGCATACCTTTAACATTTCCTCTGTTCACATAGGCTTTCGGATCATCGGAATTTATTTTTATTGCTTCATTATAATCGAGCAAGGCGCCTTCATTATCACCCATCTCGGCTTTCAAATAAGCTCTGTTGAAAAATGCCGTGTAACTTTCATTCTTCAGTTCAATGGATGAATTCAGATCTGCTAATGCTTTCTGTTTTTCTCCCAACTCCATATAAAGGATTGCTCTATTCAGATATGCCTCGGAGTTCTCTGGATTAAGCTCTATTGATTTTGAAAAGTCTTGCACTGCAGAGCGATAATTCTTAAGCTGACTGCGGGTTCTGCCCAAATGAAAATATGCCTCTGCTGAAGTTGAATCTTCTGCAATCGCCTCTAAAAATTTTACTTCGGCTTCTTTGTAATATGTTGAGTCGTAAAGATCAAGTCCCTCTGACACCAGATGACTCGATACGGAGCAGCCAGTGAGAAGATTAAGACAAAGATAAAGATTAAGAAAGAGCAAAGCGTAAAAAGACTTTGAAGATAAAAATTTGATAGAATGTAAGAAGGATTTCATGACATTTGTCCCTTCGTTTTATTTTTCAAAATGTAATCTGTGTGAAAATATAAAATCAAAAATGAAATTAGGCAACAGTTTTATCAATTTTCCTCCAAGCACCGTGCCGAATGGAAATTGAATAATTTGCTTTTCTTTCTTAATTCCTCTTATGATAATACCAGCAGCTTTTTCCGGATTCATCAAAAATGGCATTTTAAATCTGTTTTTTGAAACCATCGGAGTGCTTACGAAACCGGGTCTGACATTTATAACTTTTACATTGTGAGATTTTAATTCACCTCTAATGCTTTCAAGAAAAGTTGATGCCGCGGCTTTGCTTGCACAGTAAAATCCATTTGTGGGAAATCCTCGAACATCGGCAATGCTGGAAACTCCTACAATCATTCCACTTTTTCGAGGCAGAAAATCTTTGAGCAGTTCTTCAACACAGTAAATCATACCAAGCACATTCACTTGAAATATTTCATCGGCATAATCTGAATTTAAATTTTCCACAGATGCTTTGTGTCCAACGCCAGAGTTAAGAATGGCAACATCTATATTAATATCCTTTTCTCTCAGTTCATTAAAAACTTTTTTAACTTGCCGCTTGTCTCTAACATTACACTGATAGTTGTGAATGAAATTATTTGGGGATTTCAATTGATTTGCAAGTGAGTCGAGAACTTCTTTTCTTCTTGCGAGAAGAATGAGATTGCAATTTTCAGCTGAAAGTTGCTTTGCAAGCTCATAGCCAATTCCGCTTGATGCACCGGTGAGGAGGATGGTTTTGTTTGATAGGGTCATGTTAGACTTTTTAAAGGATAAATAAACTGAATATCAATGGAATTGAAACTATTTATATTTACCTTCGAGTAACTCTGTATTCCTCCGTGCCGCTTCGTGTAAAATAAAAAGTTACACGAAGATACACGAAGAAAAATACGGAGACTCACAAAAATTTAAAATTGAGATTGACTACATCACCAACGCCATAATTGCTTTTTGAACATGCAGCCGATTTTCTGCTTCATTAAAAATTACTGAGTTGGGTGAATCGGCAACTTCGTTTACAACTTCATCTCCGCGATGAGCTGGTAGACAATGCATGAACAAGTAATCCGCTTTTGCGTTCTTCACCAGTTTTGGATTTACCTGATACTTCATGAATTTCTTTCTTCTTTCAGCGGCTTCTGCTTCTTGTCCCATGCTTGCCCAAACATCAGTGTAAACTATATCGGCATTTTTTACTGCTTTAACCGGGTCATCGAGAATCTCAACTTTGCTTCCCATGTACTTTGCATTTTTCTTTGCATTATTTATAATCTCTGAATTCGGTTTGTAACCAGAGGGTGAAGCAATTGAAATATTCATTCCAACTTTTGAACAACCGTTGAGCAAGCTATGAGCCATGTTGTTTCCATCGCCAATGTAAGCAAGTTTAAGTTCCTTAAGTTTTCCTTTTTTCTCAAGGATTGTGAACAGGTCAGCTAAAACCTGACAAGGATGAAGGAGATCAGTCAGTCCGTTGATGACAGGAATTGATGCTCCTGCCGCAAGATCAATCACATCTTGGTGAGCAAAGGTTCTTATCATAATTCCATCTAAATAACGAGATAAAACTTTTGCTGTATCGGAAATTGATTCGCTTTTACCAAGTTGAAGATCGTTCGGACCAAAGTACATTCCGATCCCGCCCAGGTGATAAATTCCAGTTTCAAAAGATATTCTTGTTCTTGTAGAAGGTTTAGTAAAAATCATTCCAAGTGTTTTACCTTCAAGCACTCGATGCGGCTCGCCAATGTATTGCTTGTGTTTTAGGATTTTACTTACTTCAAAGATTTCATAAACCTCTTCAAGTGTAAGATCGTGAATTGATATTAGGTCTTTGCCTTTCATGTTGATTGCCATTTTTATCTCTCTAGTTTAATTAAAGTTTTGTTTGTTAATATCCTAAGTCAAAAGTCAATGGCACACTGATTCAGCCAGAGGCTGACAGGAACACAGATGTGGCGGATTTACACAGATTTTGATCAGCGAAGATCAGTTTAATCTGCGTCATCTACGCCTGCCACTATGGGGTGCTATTAACTTATTTCGTAATCATCGTTCCGCTTTTCGGATTATTCAACTCAGATGCTTCTGTGATTATGCTTTCCTTTCCGCCGTTACTAAGAAAATTTATTGCAGCCACTATTTTTGGTCCCATGCTTCCGGCGGCGAATTGTCCCTCATCGTAATATTTTTTTGCGTCATTTACTGATAAAATGTCTAACGCTTTTTGATTTGGTTGATGAAAATTAATATAAACTTTTGGAACATCCGTAAGAATGTAAAATAAATCTGCCCCAATTTCAGTAGCAAGCAGGGATGATGCCGAATCTTTATCAATTACCGCTTCAATTCCCTGCAAATTTTTATTTTGATCTAAGTAAACAGGAACACCGCCGCCGCCTGCAGCAATTACAATATTTCCTTTGCTTACCAAATCTTTTATAATTTTTTTATTAAGGATATCCAACGGTTCAGGTGAAGCGACTATTCTCCTCCAACCTCTTTTTCGCGGATCCTCTTTGAATATCCAATTATTTGCCCTTGCTAACAAATTGGCTTCTTCTTTCAGATAAAATTTTCCCACAGGTTTTGTGGGTTCTTTAAATGCAGGATCATTAATATCAACCAGAACTTCTGTTACGATAGTTATTACATTCTTCCTAATTTTTCTTTCTCTTAGAATATTTTTCATCTGTCGCTCAATCATGTAACCAATTCCGCCTTGCGAATCTGCCACACAAATGTCTATCGGCATTTTAGGAATTTTATAGCTTTCGTAGCCGGCTTCATTCCTTAAAAGAATATTACCAATCTGCGGACCATTGCCATGTGTGATTACTAAACCATAATCCTTATTAATAATATTGATAAGATTTTGGCAGGTGTCATAAGTGTTTTTTTCTTGCTGTTGTATGGTTCCAGTCTCATTTCCACGGAGGAGTGCATTCCCACCCAACGCAACCACTGCTATCTTTTTCATTTTATCATCTTACTGTCAGAAAATAAAAACCAATTTCGGGGAAATAGTCGAGGGTACATTTATACTGCAATTTGCCTAAAATTGAAAAAATTGAATTTGACAACGGTAAATTTGTTAAAGTTCTGTCAATTATGAAAGTGAAAGCGGTGCTCAATTAAAATCATATCTAATGGATTTAGTTCACATTTTCTTAACGGAAAAGAGGATTTCTTTTAATTTTATGGCGATTTTATTAACTTTCTACAAAAATTATTCCAATGTACAGAAACACCAATATTGTCGTAAATAACGTAATTTTAAGGCAGGAATTAATTGACACGAAATTTGCTTGTGATTTAGCAAAGTGTAAAGGCGCTTGCTGTACTTTGGAAAGTGAATACGGCGCTCCTCTCTTAGATGATGAGGTAAGTCTAATTCAGGATTCACTTGCTGCCGCAAAAATTTATTTATCAGAAAGTCATCTTACCAAGTTAGAGAAAGATGGTTTTTTTGAGAAGAAAAATGGCGAGTTATTGGTCAGCAGCATCAACAATAAAGAATGTATATTCTCTTTTTACGATAATGGCGTTGCGAAGTGTTCTTTGGAGAAAGCTTACATTGAAAGTAAAAGAAATTTTAGGAAGCCGATATCTTGTCATTTATTCCCAATCAGGGTATCAAAATTTGGCGGAGATGTTTTACGATTTGAAGAATTCTCAGAATGTTCGCCCGCACTTGAAAAAGGAACTAAAGAAAATATTTCACTAATTGATTTTTGTAAGGACGCCCTAACAAGGCATTATAATAAAAACTGGTATTCAAAATTAAAGGAAATGATCGGAAAGTAGAATGCTATCATTAAGTCAACGGCTCTCACAGCAGCAGAAGCTGTCGCCCCAGCAAATTCAGTATCAAAAGTTGTTACAGTTAAATACGCTTGCTCTTGAACAAAGAATAAAAACTGAACTTGAGATTAATCCAATACTCGAAGAGCTTGCTGATGGAGATTCAGATAACCAGGAGCAGGAAAAAGATAATTCTGATGAGGTTGGTGATGAATATTCTGATTATGATAAAGAGGAATTTGAACTTGAAGATTTCATGAATGATTATGATCGTGATGCTGATAGGGTTAACAGAAGCAGCGATGAAGAGGTGTTTCATCCACTAGCGCAGCAGCGGGAGTCACTCAGCGAGCATCTTATACAGCAACTTCAAATGCTTAATTTTGATGAAAATATTTATCTTCTTGGAGAGGAAATAATCGGAAATCTTGATCAAGACGGATATCTTAAAAGAGATTTAATTGATATTCTTAAAGAACTAAGTCTGTTCGACCATATTGATATTCCGTTTAACGAAGCTGAAAAACTGTTGAAAAAAATTCAGAAATTCGATCCGATTGGTATTGCCTCACGAAACTTGCAGGAATGTTTACTGGTACAGCTTCGGAACTCTAATTTTGATCCTTATTATAAATATTTAGCGGATGAACTGCTCGTCAATCATTTCGATGACTTTACAAAAAGAAGATTTGATATTGTCAAGCAGAAAATGAATTTAACAGACGAAAGTTTGAGAGAAACTTTTAACTTAATCCACAAGCTGAATCCAAAACCAGGAGAAGGGAACATTGATTCTGCGCAGCTAAATCAAATTTCCCCGGATTTTATTATCGAAAAGGTTGATGACAACTTGGTTATTACGTTAAATGACAAAAGCTTGCCATCGGTTACAATCAGCAAAACTTATCTTGAAATGTTCAAGAATAATAAAAAAGGCAAGAAAAATTTACGTGACAAGAACACATATAAATTTTTACGTGAAAAATTTGAATCGGCAAAGTGGTTCATCGCTTGTATTCAACAGCGCAGGGATACGTTGATGCGGATTATGCAGGCAATTGTGGAAAAGCAATATGAATTTTTTGAAAGCGGACCAAAGTACCTCAGACCCATGATCTACAAAGACATTGCCGAAGAAATTCAAATGGATATTTCAACGATTAGTCGCGTGGTAAACGGAAAATATGTTCAAAGCCAGATGGGAATTCATGAATTAAAATATTTTTTTAGCGAAGGATTAACAACTGATTCAGGTGAAGAAGTATCAAACAAGCATATTAAAGAGAGACTAAAAGAACTAATGGAGTCCGAAGATAAATCAGCTCCTTACAGTGACGATAGACTTGCGGAAATTTTAAATGAAGAGGGTATTCACATTGCTCGCAGAACCGTGGCAAAGTACAGAGAACAACTTAAGCTCCCGATTGCCCGTCTGCGTAAGCAGTTAATATGACACTTACTGCTGAGATTGCAGTTACAGTTGCATTGGTCTCGCTATTTTGTATTTCTCATTCGATTCTTGCCTCAAAAAAGATTAAGAAAGCATTTCAATATAGATTCGGAAAACTCATTGCTTTTTATCGAATCGGACACAATATTTTATCAGTGCTAACTCTCGTCATCATTTATAAAATGCTTCCTGAAATTGACATCACACTTTACGATTTACCCAATCCTTACGATTTAATGATTGTTTTTTGCCAGCTGTTAAGTATCATCGGGTTCATTTGGAGTGCAAAATATTTCAATGTCGGAGAGTTTATAGGATGGTCTCAAATAAAAAGGTACAAAGCCGGTCAGTATGATGTTAATGATAGAGATGAAAGCTCAACTCTGCGTATTGAAGGTCCTTACAAATATTCAACGCATCCGGTTTACTTTTTCTCGATTATGTTTTTAATAATGCGACCGGTAATGACTCTAACTTACTTCTTAATTGTTGTTATTTTTATAGTGTACTTTTACATCGGATCTGTTTTCGAGGAAAGACGGCTTGTTGAAAAATTTGGTGAAGCATACATTGAATATCAAAAAGCTGTTCCAAGAATTATTCCGGCAAAGATTTTTAGGGCTTAACATATTTCTCATTGTCATCATCTTTTAATGAAATTTTATCATTTCAGTTTTTTTATCTTAATCATTTTTTATTCTTCGAGAATCTTAGCTTCGGGCGACAGTCTATTAGTGAAGGTGGGCACATCAGGTATAACTACAGATGAGTTTCAGCAAAGATTTGAGCTGATCCCACAGATAACTTCGGGAGTAAAAAGGAGTTTTGATAAGAAAAAGAGCGATCTGCTTCACTCGCTTATTGCCGAGAAATTATGGGCGCTTGAAGCACAAGAGCTTAGGATAGATACTTCAGACATTATGCAGATTACTTTCAAGACGATCGAAAAAATGTTTATTAGAGATGCTCTTTATAAAATTGAAATCACAGATAAGGTAAAAATTTCAAATGAAGAAAAACTCGAGGGGCTGAAGAGAATCTATTTTAATCTTGATTTGGATGTAATTCACTTCGCCGATTCTATTTCTGCGAATAGAATTTTTAACCTTCTTAAGAACGGAATCACTTTCGACTCAGTAAAAATTCTTTCACAATACAATGCATCTAATATTGAAATTAAGTATGGAGAGTTGAAAGAACCGGTTGAGGATATTCTTTATAATCTCCAGGAAGGAGAGTACACGGCCCCTGTAAAATCAATCTCTGGCTGGCTGATCTTTAGACTTTTGAAAAAAGAGCCAGCATTAATTGAAAATCGAAATCAAGCATTGTTGAATGTTGATGAGATTATTAAACAAAGAAAAATTGAGAAGTATTATGATGAATTCTACGGTAAGTTTTTTAGCAGTAAAAGAGTTGAGACTGATGGGGCTTTGTTCTGGAGCATAACTGATAAAATCACACAACACTTGAGTGAAAAGAAGTTCGGCAAATCATTTCCCGACAGCGAGAGTGTTTATTTAGATACCAAGGATTTGTTAAACATAGAAAGGCAGCTAGGTTCAGATACACTGAACATGAAATTCATCAAATTGGATGAATCTCCCATAACAGTGAAACAATTTTTGCGAGAATTCTTTTTTGATGGCTTTTATTCTGCCAATGTTAAACCAAATGCAATTGCGTCTAAAATGAATTCCAGAGTTAAGACATTTATTGAGCAAGAATTATTAGCTCGCGAAGGTTACAAAAGAGGGCTTCAAAACTTGCCTGAAGTTAAAACTTCTATCTCTATGTGGCGGGATAATTATTTAGCAAAGATTCTTAAAAATATGTTGATTGATTCCATTAAGGTTAGCGATGCCGAAGTATACGATTATTACTCAAATAAAAATGCTATCGCAGATAGTTCTCTTATGGAAGTGAATATTCTTGAAATATTAACCGATAGTCTTGATGTTGTAGAATCTGTTATGAGTGAATTGGCAAAGGGCACAGATTTCAGAACACTTGCTTCTATTCACACTAAAAGAGTGTGGACTAAAAATAACGGTGGTGAGTTTGGATTCTTTCCTGTAACGATGTATGGAGATATTGGAAGAATAGCTGCTGCAATGAACATTGGTGAAATTTATGGTCCGATCAAACTGCCAGAAGGTTATTCTATATTTAAATTGATTGATAAAAAAGATTTGGAAATTGATTCAACTTTGACTTATGAGCAAGCAAAGGGAGAGATTAGAAAAAACTTAGCTTATAAAAAGTCAGCCGATTTTTTTATAGATTACACAGTGAAGCTTGCTAACAAATTCGGTGTGGCAGTTAATGAGCAGATTTTTAACTCTATTTCGGTTTCGGATCAAAATATGTTTGTTTATCGCTATATGGGTTTTGGTGGCAGGATTAATGCTGTGCCAATGGCAATACCTTTTAGTGAATGGTTTTTGCCGTGGAAGGAAAGCAAAAAGCTGATACCATGAGATTTAACTTTGTGGTTCTCTGATTCTTCTCTGTGTAACTTGAATTCTTTCGAGAAGATACACTGAGAAGTCACGAAGTAATACAGAGAATATTAATAAAAAAGAAGATGAGGATTTAATAACATGTCAAAAAAAATAAGAGCAACAACAGTATTGGGATTGATACACAACGGTCAAGCTGCCCTTGGTGGAGATGGGCAAGTCTCTCTCGGCAATACTGTCATGAAACATAACGCCATGAAGATTAGAAAAATTGCAGACGGCAAAGTACTTTGCGGATTTGCAGGTGCATCTGCCGATGCGTTTACTTTAATGGAAAGATTTGAAGATAAACTTGAGCAATACCGCGGAAATGTTCATCGTTCTGCTGTTGAGCTTGCAAAAGATTGGAGAACAGATAAATATTTACGCAGATTGGAAGCAATGCTTGCGGTTATCTCAGAGGACAAAGCTCTGGTGATTTCCGGTACTGGAGATGTAATTGAGCCGGATGATCAAATTGTCGCAATTGGTTCAGGCGGAATGTATGCTCTGTCTGCTGCGAGAATGCTCAAAAAGTATAGTAATCTTTCAGCCAAAGAAATTGTAAGTGAAGCATTGAAAACGGCTTCCGATATTTGCATATACACAAATGATAAGATCAATGTCGAAGAAATCAACAAGTAAAAGCAAAGGTAATAATTTGAATCATGAACTCACGCCTTCTCAAATAGTTGAGAATCTGAATAAATATATAATCGGGCAGAATGAGGCAAAACGTGCAGTTGCAATTGCACTCAGAAATCGCTGGAGACGACAACAGATTAAAGATACTATGAGAGAAGAAATTCTTCCTAACAATATAATTTTAATCGGACCAACAGGTGTTGGCAAAACCGAAATTGCACGACGATTAGCAAAATTATCTAATGCCCCTTTTCTGAAAATAGAAGCATCAAAGTTTACAGAAGTTGGCTACGTTGGCAGGGATGTTGAATCAATGATAAGAGATTTGACAGATATTTCTGTGAACATGGTTAAGTCTGAAAAAACCGGTGAAGTACAGGCAAAAGCCGAACAGCTTGCCGAAGAAAGAATATTGGATATTTTAATTCCTCCTGTTAAGAAAGCTAATTCATCTGCAGATGAAGATCCAAATTCTGAAGCATATCAAAACCAAAAAACTCGAGAATGGATGCGCGAGAAATTAAAAAAAGGCGAAATGGATGAGAAGATGATTGAGTTTGATGCTTCAGCTCAAACTGCAATTGGTATGCAAGTGCTTGGTCCGTTTGGGTTCGATGATATGGGTATTAACATCCAGGAAATAATGGGAAACATTATGCCTAAGAAGAAGAAAAAAAGAAAAACCTCCGTAAAAGAAGCACGTAAAGTTATGACTCAAGAAGAAGCTCAAAAACTGATTGATATGGAGGCGGTTCAGAAAGAAGCAATTCAGCGTGCTGAAAATTCAGGTATTGTATTCTTGGATGAAATAGACAAAATAGCCGGTAACGGGGGAAAGACTCACGGACCTGATGTTTCTCGTGAAGGTGTTCAAAGAGACTTGCTGCCGATAGTCGAAGGTTCAAACGTAAATACAAAATACGGAGTAGTTAAAACAGATCATATTCTTTTTATTGCGTCGGGGGCTTTCCATATTTCTAAACCATCTGATTTAATTCCAGAACTGCAAGGCAGATTTCCAATTCGTGTAGAGCTTAAAAGTTTAACCGAAGAAGACTTTGTGAAAATTCTAACAACAACCGAAAATGCTCTATTGAAGCAATACAGCGCTCTGCTCGAAACCGAAGGAGTAAAATTAGAATTTACTGAAGACGGCATTAGGGAAATTGCGAAAATAGCTACCGAAGTAAATGAACAAGTCGAAAATATTGGAGCAAGACGGCTTCATACTATTCTTACTACTTTGCTTGATGATATTCTATTTGATGTTCCTGACAAGATTCCATCCGAAACTGTTAAGATCACTTCTAAAGTTGTGAAGGGCAAATTAGATTCGATAGTAAAGAATAGGGATTTGAGCAAGTTTATTCTGTAGGCATATACAATTGAGTTCAACGAGTGATCCTAATTGAATTCAGACACAAAAATCATATCCTACTTGTTAATCGCTCTCGAATTTTCCCCGAATAATTTTGAGAACTTTCTCCTTATCATTTAATAAAGCCGTTCCTCATAAATTTCGCTTTTCCATGCAAGCAGATTTATATTTTTGATCAGCATTAAACAAAATATTGTCCAATAAATAGGACTTTTAATTATTATCAAGCATACACTTTGTGTTTTAACAATTATATTTTGTGCTGTTTTGATTTGAACTCCTCGGCACAAAGATTGGAAATGCAAAGCAGACTAAATTTTAACAACAAACAATAGGTAACTTCAATGAAATATCAGACAATATTCTTCGCCTTTTTTATGACACTCACAATTTGTTATTATACCTCCGCTCAGGACACCGACTCAACCGAAGCGTCCAAAACAGAATCGGAAGATTGGTTTGATTACGATTTTCAATGGGATAAAGATGGTTTTCAATTAAATGGGTCACCAACTATTGCTTTGATGTATGGCTCATCTAATGTTCAGCACAATGATTTTAACACCGCTTTCACAAATTCAAATTTTGTTGAGCTGCAGCTTGGATATACAGATGTCCGCCCGTCAAAATATTCTGAAAAAATTCTTGGGTATAAGTTCAATTACACTTTTCTAAGTAACCATTTCAGCAAGAATGAAAACAGCGATGCTAAAATTGCAGTTGATATGTGGCGTTTTGGATTCGGCTGGGCAACCGGTTACGGCTATGATTTGGGAGAATCTTCAATAATTCCTTATCACTCAACTTCAATTTCATGGTCACGTGTAAAATTCAAAAACTCAATTGCAGATTCTAACGATGCAAATATTTCGGCGCGTTTCAACGAATCATTTCGATTTGGTTCGGCAGCAGAGGCGGGAATTCGAGTTCAAATTGTGCCTTTGATAAGTGTTGATGTCGCATACGAACGATCAATAATCTTTGAACGTCACTTATTTTGGAAATGGGCAGGCAGCGGAATAATTGAAGCCGCATCACAAGGAATGCTCGATCACTTCATCAAAAAGATTGGCAAATCATCACCAATGGCACTTCCGATAGTAAACTTTGTGTTAAAGAGTGCATTGTCTTATGGAATTTATGAACTGCGGCAAGAAAAAATGAATTGGCCGTTTAGCAGTGCCGCACCTTTATCTTTTGATCAATGGAAAGTTGGAGTGACGTTTAATTTCTAAGTACGATGACAACAAACCCAATTTCTCAGTGGTCATTTGACGATTTAGAGAAGTTGGGTTTGTAAGCCGAACTTACTTAAACTTAATTTTTAAGCTAACAATCTCCGATTCACTCCCTAATCTTACAGGCGGACCCCAAGTACCAACTCCGCATGAAACGTAATAATGAGTGTTCCCTTTCTTTTTATAACCCCAGCTTACTTCGTAAATTATTTTAGTAATATAATTTAGCGGAAACATTTGTCCATGATGTGTATGACCAGATAACTGCAAATCAACTCCATTTGCTTCTGCTTCTTCAAGCTTAAAAGGTGTGTGATCCAATAAAAATATTGGATAGTCCTTATCAGTTGTACTCATTATTTCTTCAAGAGATTTTCTCTCTTCCCCTGTAAAGTTTACTTTGCTTCCATCATCTCTTGCAACGATTGTAAAACTGTTTTCTATAGTTTGTGATGAATCTCTAATCAAACTTATTCCATTTTCAGTGATGAATCTGCTTGTGCCATTTATCCCGTTGATAAATTCATGATTGCCGGTTGATGCAAAAACTCCATACTTTGCTTTTATCTGTGATAATGATCCTCCAATTCCTTCAAGCTTAAGTGTTTCAGCTCGATCATCAACAAAATCACCTGGGATAAGAACAACATCGGGGTTTAATTCATTAATCTTAGCTACAATTTTAGATAGCAACTTTTCACCGTTTATTGTTGAAAGATGTATGTCCGATAACAGCACTGCGTTTAGCTCAGTTAATTTGCTTTGTTTTATAGGAAGCTCGAGTGATAAAGTCTTAGTTACAATTTTTCTTGTATTCAAGTAACCAAAGAAAATTATTATGCTGGAAATAATTACAATTGAAACAAAAAGATATTTTTTTACCTCATTGTAATTAGTGCTAATAAATTGAGGAAAGAAATTAAATTTCCAGTTTAGCAGCCGAAAAAAATCAATTATCACGATTGACAAAAAGAAGTACAGCATAAACGCAAACCAGAATGAGCCAACCCAAATCATTGCATCGTAAATAAAATGAGGAATCTTCCCGTCAAGAAATTTTGCAAGAATGTAAGATGTGGCAGCTACAACAAAAATGACTGCATAGAATGGTTTTAAGTATGGGGCTGATGAAAGTGCCTGCCAGCCGCGGACAAAGATGTAGTAGTTGACTGCTGTGTAAATCGAAAAGAATATTGTGAAAAATATTGCCATATTACCTTCAGTTTTTCGTATAAAACTTAATTCATTTGATTTTCGTTCCAAATTTAAAACTTTATTTGGAAGTACAATGAGAAAATTAATCTTAATAACAGTATTCAATCTTTTTCTTTCAGTGGTTGTTCTACCTCAGAAGGACTCCGCCGCTACAATCAGATTCATGACCTACAATATTCATCACGGAGAAGGGATTGACAGCATAATTGACATTTCTCGTATCTCACAAATTATACTCGACAACAAAATTGATGTTGTTGCACTGCAAGAAGTTGATAAAGGAGTAAAGAGAACGAACAAAATTGACATTCCCGAATTGTTAGCTGAACAGACTGGAATGAATTACTCTTTTCACAAAAACATTAATTATCAAGATGGTGAATATGGCAATTGTATATTGTCAAGATTTCCGATTATCTCGGATACAAATTTTCATTATTCAATGTTAAGAGAAGGGGAACAGAGAGGATTACTGCAAACTGTTATTGATTTTGAGGGAATACATATTGCCGTTATGAACACACACTTGGATTATCGTGAAGATGATTCTGAGAGAATTTCAAATGTTGGACAAATTTTCAAGACGGTTGAAAATTATTCGGGCATGCCAATAATAATTGCTGGTGATTTTAATGATGTGCCTGCTAGCCGAACTCATCTTAAAATGAAGGAAAAATTTATTGATGTTTGGGAATTTCTAAGTGATGAATATGGGTTCACTTACCCAACAGAGAATCCAATCAAAAGAATTGATTATATATTTCTTAAGAAGTTGAGCGATCAATCAGAAGAAGTAAGAATAATTCCAACTAAAATTTATATTCTTAAATCATTTGCATCCGATCATTTGCCCGTAATAGTAGAGTTTGAAATTTTCAAAAATAGATAGATAAATCAATTATACTCATCCCAGCTTTTAATGCTTAAATCAGAAACCTTGTAGCGTTTAAGGGCTTTGATGAATCTTTTTGCAAATTGAATATTGGTGATTAGCGGAATATTTAAGTCAATTGCTTTTCTTCTGATGATGTAGTCGCTGTCAAGCTCAACTTTCTCAGCGGATTTTGGGATGTTTATCGCTAAATCAATGTTACCATTTGCCAGATAAGATAAAATACTCGGTTCTTCTTTATCGTAAGGTCTGAATAAAATTTCTACTTGAATACCATTATCGTTGTAAAAATCTGCTGTGCCTTTTGTACCGTAAAATTTCAGTCCCATCTTTTTTAGAAAAGCCAATTCATCTAGAAGCTCTGCTTTTTGTTTATTTGTTCCAGTTGAAAGCAAGACCCCTTTTTGCGGAATTTTGTGTCCCGTTGATAACATGCTTTTTAAAAATGCTTCATTAAAATCATCTCCAAGGCAAGCAACTTCGCCGGTTGATGACATCTCAACTCCTATTACAGGATCCGATCCTTTCAATCTTGTAAATGAGAATTGAGATGCTTTAATCCCAACGTAATCGAGATCAAAGGAAGACTTATCAATTCTGGCAACTTTTTCTCCGAGCATTAATCGTGTCGCGATATCAATAAAATTAATTTTTAATGTTTTAGATACAAAGGGAAAACTTCTCGATGCTCGGAGGTTACACTCAATCACTTTCACTTCATTATCTTTTGCAATAAACTGAATATTGAATGGTCCAGTTATCTGCAGAGCTTTTGCAATTTGCTTAGTTATATTTTTAATTCTTCGCATTGTTTCCAAATATGTTCTTTGCGGAGGAAGAACTAACGTGGCATCTCCCGAATGAACTCCGGCATTTTCAACATGTTCTGAAATAGCATAACAGAAAAGATTACCGTTTTCAGCAACTGCATCAACTTCAATCTCGCGTGCATCTGTAATGAATTTACTTATTACAACAGGATGCTCTTTGTTTATTTCAGTCGCTTTGCGAAGATATTCTTCCAACTCATTTTCATTTAGGACAATACTCATTGCGGCGCCGCTTAAAACATAACTCGGTCGGATAAGAACAGGATAAGTAACTTTATTTGCAAAATCTTTTGCTTCTTTTAAGCTTGTAAGTTCTTTCCATTCTGGCTGGTCAATACCATAGTCATCAAGTATTTGAGAAAACTTATGGCGGTTTTCAGCGTTGTCAATCTGTTCGGGAGAAGTGCCTAAAATTTTTACTCCTGCTTTGTGAAGCTTTACTGCAAGATTGTTGGGAATTTGCCCGCCCATCGAAACAATCAATCCTTGAGGTTGTTCTTTATCATAAATATCGAGTACACGTTCGAGTGATATTTCCTCAAAATAAAGTTTATCGCATGTATCATAATCTGTGCTGACTGTTTCGGGATTACAGTTAATCATTATTGTTTTATAGTTGAGTTCGCTTAAAGTCATTACTGCATTAACGCAGCACCAATCAAACTCAACCGAAGAACCAATCCGATAAGCACCGCTTCCCAAAACAATAATTTGATTTGGTTCAGCAGTTTTTATATCATCTTCATTTCCGTTGTACGTGAGGTACAAATAATTTGTTTGCGCAGGATATTCCGCTGCCAAAGTGTCAATCTGTTTGATGTAAGGAGTTATATTCAAAGTTTTTCTTTGCTTTCTCACTTCAAGTTCATTTGAATGTGTCAATGCTGCGATCTGTAAATCGGAAAACCCGATTTGTTTTGCTTCCAGAAGCAACTCATGATCAATATTTCGCAAAGCTTTACCTGTCAGCATCCTTTCTGTTTCAACAATATTTTTCATCTTGAATAGAAACCACTTCGATATTTTAGTCAGCTCATGGATTTTGTCAATTGAATATCCATTCTGTAAAGCAAAAGCAATAGCGAAGATTCTTTTATCTGTTGGTTCAGATAATTCTTTATCAATATCATCAAATTCAATTTCATTGCAAACAAATCCATTGAAACCAACATCAAGCATTCTGATTGCTTTTTGTAGGACTTCCTCAAAGCTTCTGCCGAGTGACATGACTTCACCAACTGACTTCATTTCCGAACCAAGCTGTGTGCTTACTAGTTTGAATTTTTGTAAATCCCATCGCGGAAATTTTAATGCCACATAGTCGAGTGCCGGCTCGAAGCAAGCAGAGGTTTCTTTTGTTATGATATTCTCAATTTCATTGAGTGCGTAACCAACTGCTAACTTTGTTGCAATGAAGGCAAGAGGATAACCTGTTGCTTTTGATGCGAGTGCCGAACTTCTGCTTAATCTGGCGTTCACTTCGATGATTCTGTAATCATCTGATTTTGGATCGAGAGCATACTGAATATTACATTCACCCACAACTCGAAGATGCCTGATCAATTTTATTCCGATTGATCGAAGTTTAAAATTTTCTTGAGCGGATAAAGTTTGAACCGGTGCAATTACAACACTATCACCCGTGTGTATTCCCATCGGATCTATGTTTTCCATCGAGCAGATAGTTATACAATTATTGTATCTGTCACGAACAATTTCGTACTCTACTTCTTTCCAGCCGTAGAGAGATTCTTCAATTAGAATTTGGTTAGTGAATGAAAATGCTCTGCGTGCTTTATCAATTAATTCTGCTTCGTTGTTTACAATTCCTGATCCGAGTCCGCCGAGAGCGTAAGCAATTCTAACCATTACAGGATAACCAATTGATTGTGCGGCTGTTACTGCTTCATTAACAGTTTGTGCAGTTTTACTGACTGCAACCTTCAATCCTATTTCGGTTACCCTTTGACCAAATAATAATCTATCTTCTGTTGATTGAATGGCTTCAACAGGAGTGCCTAAAACTTTGATATTATGTTTTTCTAAAATTCCTTTTTCAAAAAGATCAACACCGACATTGAGAGCAGTTTGACCTCCAAACTGGAGTAAAATTCCATCAGGCTGTTCTTTCTCAATAATTCTTTCAACGAACTCAGTTTTGATTGGAAGGAAATAAACTGTATCTGCGAAATCTTCTGAGGTTTGTATAGTTGCAATGTTTGGATTTATAAGAACCGAAGATATTCCGTCTTCTTTTAATGCTTTGATTGCTTGACTGCCGGAGTAATCAAACTCGCCTGCTTGTCCAATTTGTAAAGCACCGGATCCGAGAATTAAAACTTTTTTTGGTTTACCTTTTTTAATCATAGCGTTTTATCGTTTTCTATTTCTCATTATTAAAATAAGTCTAAAAATGATTTCATGGCTAAAGCCATTTGTAGAGGTTTTGTATTAACCCCAGCCTTAAGGCTGGGGTTAGAGCGCAATACCAGAGGTTATTGGACTTTAGTCCATACATTTAATTCATTGCCCTCACGAACATATCAAAAATAAACTCGCTGTCATCCGGCCCTGGAGATGCTTCTGGATGGAACTGTGCTGCGAAGAATGGTTTTGAAATATGGATTAAACCTTCGTTAGTACCATCGTTATCATTTATGAACCATTCACGCCAATCTTCGGGAAGCGTTTCACTATCCACTGCATAGCCATGATTTTGAGAAGTGATATAGCATCGCTTTGTTCCGTTCTCATTGCATGGCTGATTATGACCTCGATGTCCGTATTTAAGCTTATAAGTATTAGCACCCACAGCAAGCGCCATGATTTGACTTCCTAAACAAATCCCAAGCATAGGGATATTCTTCTCCATTGCCCGTCTTACATTTTCGATTGTTGCTTTGCACATTTTAGGATCGCCAGGACCATTCGAGATTACAATTCCATCAGCTTTCTCTTTTAAGAAATCATAATCATAAGGAACACGAATAACCGTGATATTCCTCCCGAGAAATGCTTTAATGATGTTGTTCTTCGTTCCGCAGTCAACAAGAATTATTTTTTTACGATTACGTTTATATTCAATCGGCTCTTGAACGCTTACTTCTGCAACCAGGTTTTTTGTATTCACATCTTCAAAATGAATTTCATCGTTATTATTAAAAACAATTCTTCCTGGCATTGTTCCTCTTTCGCGAAGATGTCGAGTAAGCATTCTTGTATCAATTCCGTTTATACCAGGTATTTTATGTTCAATCATCCAATCGGAGAGTGATCTTTTTGAATTCCAATGCTCATAATCATGTGAATAATCCGAAACAACTAAAGCTCTGCAATGGATATTATCTGATTCAAAATATTTATAGAGATTATCTTCCTTTTCATTTCCGGGGACGCCGTAATTTCCAATAAGCGGGTAAGTACAGACTAATATTTGTCCGCGATAAGATGGATCCGTCATTGTTTCGGGATAACCAACCATTCCGGTGTTAAAAACAACTTCTCCGTTTACGGCTTTTTGATATCCGAAACTTTCACCTATGAAATCAGTTCCATCTTCAAGAATTAATTTTGCTTTAATATTTCCCATGTAGTTAAA
Source organism: uncultured Ignavibacteriaceae bacterium (assembly GCA_964613805.1). Classification (GTDB taxonomy): domain Bacteria; phylum Bacteroidota; class Ignavibacteria; order Ignavibacteriales; family Ignavibacteriaceae; genus XYD12-FULL-36-8. Next base: position 22,968 of record CAZTJF010000003.1, read on the forward strand.
TAATCGGGTTTATTTTTCAAAAATTCTAAAAGCCCTTCCCTTCGGGAAGGGTTGGGATGGGCTGATAAAAAAATAGCCACTCCTTAAGTGGCTACGCGTGTTAGACTCTAAAATTATTTCAAATACGAGTATTGGTTGCAGTTGTATTATCTTAGTCAAAAGTTGAAATTATTTTTAGCAAATATATGCAAAAAAACTGAACGGTCAACTCATACAATATTTTTTCTTTTTAGACCAAATATTCATTTGTCCATCCTCACAAATTTTCAGATATTTACAAAAAAGAATTAAGGATTTCCAAAATCAGCACCTCAAAACGAAAATCTCCCAAAACGTTCATTCTCGATACGAATGTAATTCTCCACGATGCAACGTCAATCAGACAATTCCAAGAAAATAATGTGGTCATTCCGCTCCCCGTGATTGAGGAGCTTGACCATTTTAAGCGGGGAAGTCAAGTAATAAATCTAAATGCGAGAGAATTCGCCCGAACTTTGGATTCATTAACAGGTAAGGCATTGTTCAATGGCGGTGTTTCGATGGGTAAAGGCAAGGGTAAAGTCAGTATTGCCATTTCAAAAGGTATTGATCCTGAAATAAAAGATATTTTCAAGGAAGATAATTCCGATCATAGAATTCTCAGTGTTGCTTTCGATCTTAACAAAAGAAAAAATGGTTCTTCAGTGATCCTTGTTACTAAAGATGTAAATCTAAGAATGAAAGCAAAAGCGCTGGGTATTCCAGCAGAAGATTACACTACGGATAGAATTACAAACATCGAAGATCTTTACAGCGGAAAAGAAGTAGTCGAAAATTTCGATGATGATATTTTAATTAAATTTTTTCAGCCGCCATTTGATGTTAACGCTAAAGATATAGTCAAAAAAATAAAAGGCGAAATTCTTCCAAATAAATATTACATCTTCAGAAATAAAATGCGGTCGGTTCTTGCTTGTATTGATCAGGAAAAAGAAAAATTCAGGAAGATTGATAAGAACGTTATCTATGGTATTAAACCAAGAAATGCCGAGCAAACATTTGCAGTTGATGCGCTCACTAATAATAATATTCCGCTTGTATCAATGACAGGAAAAGCCGGCACAGGTAAAACTCTTTTGGCGCTTGCAAGTGCACTTCAAGTAAGAAAAAGTTTTAGACAAATATTTATAGCCCGACCAATAATTCCGCTCAGCAATAAAGACATAGGATTTTTACCTGGCGATGTTCAAAGTAAAATTGAACCTTATATGCAGCCGCTATGGGATAACCTACGTGTGATTGAAGATCAATTTAACGAGAACGACAAACAGCATCAGCAAATAAATAATCTTGTTAAGGATGAAAAACTTGTCATCGAACCGCTTTCGTACATTCGCGGCAGAAGCTTGCAGCGAATTTATTTTATAGTCGATGAAGCTCAAAACTTAACACCCCATGAAATAAAAACGATCATAACGAGGGTAGGCGAGGGAACTAAAATTGTTTTCACTGGCGATATTTATCAGATCGATCATCCTTATTTAGATTCTCAATCGAATGGGTTATCATATCTTATAGATCACTTCAAAGGTGAAAAGCTTTACGCACACATCAATCTTGAAAAAGGCGAGAGGTCTGAACTTGCAGAGTTAGCAAGTAATCTTTTATAGCGTCATTGCGAATCCCGATTCTTCGATGGATATTTGGGTTTATCGGGATGTCCATAGGACTCCAATGGAGAAGCAATCTGTAATTAAAATCCGAAACTAATTTAAGATTGCTTCTTCCGACTTAAAGTCGGAATCACAATGACTTGACCCGAGATAGCAGCAGACGATAAATCGTGGGGTTAATGCATGTACACAAGGAGTTTCTCAGAAAAAGAATTGTCTTTAGAGTAAAATGAATTTAATAAACGAAAGGAAACTAAAAATGAAATGGTTCTTAAAACTATTTGCTGTTACAATCTTAGGAATTTTTCTTAATGGCTGTATTGAAATGTACACTGTTATTAAGTTGAACAAAGACGGCTCTGGTTTAGTTGAGGAGAATATTTTTATTGGCAAAGCAATCATAGATATGTTCAAGGAATTTGCATCTGCATTTGCAGATTCAACTCAACCACAACAGGAATTTAATATGTTCGAAGAGGAAAAAATTAAAGCAAAAACTTCCGAGTTCGGTGAAGGAGTTGAGTTTGTCTCGATGGAAACAATTAAGACTGATGAGAAGGAAGGATACAAAGCAATTTATAAATTCAAGGATGTTAACAAGGTAAAGGTAAATCAAGATCCTTCCAATGAAGTCCCGATGGGTGAGCCAACTGAAGCAGCAGAAAAACCAAAAGAGGAAGTACTATTTAAATTTACCAAAGGTAAGCCGAATAGAATTGAGTTTAAGTTTCCTGATGAAGTAAAGAAAACAGATGAAGAGAAACCCGATGAAAGTATGGATACTGAAGAAAGCAATCCCGAAGCTGATTCAGCAGATATTGAACAAATGATTAAATTTATGAAAGAGATGAAGGCAAAAATTGAGATTCGTGTGGATGGAAAAATCACCAACACAAATGCTACTCATGTTGATGGAAATACTATAACCCTGTTTGATATTGATTTTGGAAAATTGATTTCGGATGCAGACAAACTCGAACAGTTTAAAAAATTTAACCCCGATTCTTTTGAGGAGGTTAAAAAATTGATTAAAGACATTCCTGGAATTAAAGTTGAATTGAATAAGGAAGTTTTTATTGAGTTTGAGTAATTAATAGAATTGGAGTTGACCGCTAATGGCGATGATGCTTCCATGCGGTCAATTTAAATAAAAATCAGATACTCAGTTATTCATCTGTTTTAACAGGTAAGATCACAAACGTAATGTTTTCTAATTTATCGCCTCTTTTGACCTTAAAAGAAATTTCCTCATTCCAATTTTTAAAGTGCAAATATTTTTTTAATTCAAATAAACTATCGAAAAATTTTCCATCAACAGATTGAATTAAATCAGCTTTTTTCAATCCGTTCTCATAAGCAATTGTCCCGGGCAATACTCTTTCTATAATATATTCTTTGCTTTCTGAATCCTTTAAACTGAATCCAAATGCGGGATATTTGTCTTCCTTCATTTCTCTCTTACCAATCAAACAATCAGCATAACTGCGAACAACTACTCTGTTAGGAATATGATCCATCCCAAACATAGAATGAGGCGAATCGGAAGTTGTTTTTTTATCTTTCCCGCTTTCTTTATCCAAATCCTTTTTTACTTTAGTCATGCTTTCTTCTTTAGTCTTCGCAGGAATATCAACTGTAACTACTGAAGCAAAAGAAAAGTTGCTCTTATCCTTAATAATCCTGCCAATGCCTAAATTATAAACAACATGACCGCTGCCGGCTAAAACAACCACAGTTGCCTCGGGATGTTTTTTAGCGGCTTCAATCGCTCCTTCACCCATTGCAGCATCCCATAAACATTGAGCCGCATACATATTTTCAAATTGTTTTGGCATTGAAGCATCCATACCGCCCATCATAACATTAATTAAAAATTTATGTTCGATGTTTGAAACATCTATATGCGGAAGAATGTTGATTTCTTCTTCGGTTAGACTGCTGAGTCCGCTCATATTTATTTTTGATGCATATTTTCTTTCAACATTAACACCATAAATTGGAATGTGCTTTTCTCTGCAATAATCAAATATTGATTTATAATATCTATAATTATGGCTCCATGTAGTTAAAAAATCTGTTTGTTCTAAAAATGTATTGGGGTCGGTTTTCCCGCTGCTCCACACTGCCAATTTTTCATTTTGCTGTGGATTAAACATTTCAAGTGCAAGAACAACAGGTTTGCCCGCCTCGACCAATCCCTTAATTACTTCATACTGAACATCATGGTGTAATTGATTTGTATGACTCTCTCCAATCATCACGATTCGATTTTGTTTTAAGTCATCAATCATTTCATCGAAGGATGTCTCAGTGTTTCTATTTGTATTAAAAATTTTATCGAGCTTAACGGCACAGAAATTATATTTTTTATTGATGTCGCCAATAGGTAAGCGGTCAGAATCAAACGATTGAGCAAAACTACTGCTAAGGATTAAAACTGCTAATGTGACAGATGGAAATAATTTTTTCATTTAAACTCCTATTTATTACAATGATCTTAAATTATAAAAGCTAGTGAATTCTTAAAGCTTTAATCTGGTGATTGTCTAAATCTGCAATCCATAAATATTTATTATGAACTAAAACAGCAGCTGGTTTATTAAGCTCATTAATTTTGGTTCCCTTTATTCCAGTGCCTGCTATCGCAGCAACTTCACCATTGTTAGTTATTTTTAGTATTCTATGGGAGCCCATATCGGCTATATAAATATTTTTATCTTTATCTATTGCAATACCGTGAGGTGTGCTTAAAGTATCTTTCAATTGCAATGTTGTCACAATCGAATTAGGAACAATTTTACGAATTAAATTACTTCCTGCATCAGCAACAAAAATATTTTCGCCGTCGGACACAATATCAATTGCATAAACAAAACTTGCTTCCTCGGGTTTTCCATCAGCATTTCCTGACTTTCCACTTCCTGCGACAGTTGTAACGATTCCATCTTTTATTAAACGGATTCTTGCATTGCCAATATCAGCCACATAAACTCCGCCTTCTTTTGATAGAATTACAGCATGAGGAGAATTAAATAATGCGGAGTCAGTGCTGCCGTCTTTAAATCCCTTTCGTTCATTCATGCCTGCAAGTGTGCTGATGAAAAATTTTCCATCTTCTGATTTTGTTATGATTCTGATTAGATTACTGCCTGCCTCAGCGACATAAATTATATCATTAATTTCATCATAAGCAACACCGTGCGGTGAATTAAATTTTGCTTCGGGAGCTACCCCATCTTGATATCCTTTTTTATCAGGACCACCGGCAATAGTTGTAACAACACCATCGAAAGAACACATTCGTATTGCATGATTATTTATATCGGCAAAAATAATTGAGTTATCTTTATAAGGAGCTAAACGAATTGGTTTGTTAAGTTCAGCTCGCTTCCCATCAATAAATCCTGCGCTGCCTGTCCCGGCAATAATTTGAATCGGTTCGTATTGTGCATAACTAAATGAAATAAAAAATGTAGTTAAAAAAAACAGCTGAAGGAATATTTTTTTCATATTGCGTGTTCTCTTTTTATGATTGAACTAATTTTGCGGAGATAATGTGCTCTAAAAAAAAGTTTTTTTAAAATGCTGTGATAATTCATTGCAGTAATTAGAGAAAGAACACTACCTTCTAGTCATTGTAACAACAACACCGGTGATAAACGCAATCATCCACCACGAAAAAGCTATCTTTGAGTACAAATGTAAGCCGCTGCTTAATAATGCTTCTGCACCTTCTTTTATTTTATGTTTCCATAACAACACTGCATCGGTAAGCATTAGAAGCAAACCAATGTAACCAATAATACCATGAAATGTAAAGTAGGTTCTAGTCGTTCCTGCCATCATACAAGCTGTTGCAATTATGTCAAATAGTACTGCGATTGTAATTAAGGATAAAACACTTTTTGCCGCTTTCCGTTTTTTATGCTCCTGAATTACGAAAAGTATATAAAAGATCAAAGCTAAATGAACAAAAGCAATTCCGATTACTATAACTGTGCGCATAAAATAAATTCTTTCTTATTTTTAAAATTTACAAAACAATTGAAAATATTGGATCAATAAAACAAGGGCAGCATTTAAATATTTGGGATCATGTTTATTTTTTAACGGCAAAGATATTATTATTCAATCAAATATGATAAGGCAATCGTGAAGTTTTTTTTAGCCGGAGAATGAATTGCATCAATTAAAAACTCATGCATAACTTTAATTCCCACTTGATAAGAAAAATAATTTTCTTTTTTATCAGATAAAGAAAATGTTTTCATATCAAAAACCGGATTTGTCTCTTCATTATAATGAAAGCTGACTAATGGATCGCTAAATATTCCAAATTCAGTATTTGTGAACAGTTTAAAAAACTGAACAGCAGTAAAACCAACAGAATTTTTTGAGGAGATTTTCTGGTTTAGGTGGACATAAAACAATGAATAATCAGCATTTTCATAATCATCCGTAATTGCCATTAACTTTCGCTGTCTTAATTGACTATTAACACGCAGAGTAATACTGCTAATAAACATACCTGTTAACATTCCAACAGCGGCTGGCTGTACAAAACGATTTCTTTCACCAAAGAAAATACCGCCTAATTGGAAATCGTAATCAGATTTATGTTTCCATATGAAAAATCCGCTAGGTAATCCATCAGGCCGGAAAGGAGAATATCTTCCAACTGCCAAAGTTCTTGTATTTTCAATTTCATCGGTGCTTTTAATATAACCGCCAAATGCATAAAATTCAGAAGGTCCTTCTATCAGCACACCACCGCCAAATCTGTTGTTTAAATAATCGTTTGATTTTCCTCCTCCTAAAACTGCAAGAGGCGAAGCAAAATCAATTTTAAATTTAGCCGCGGCGTAAAAGGAGTTTAATGTTGAGTTATCAAACATGTTTCTAACTCGACCTGCTTGTTGACCGTCGTAATATTCATAACCAACTCGCAGCCATAATTCACGGTTTGGTCTAAATGTAAATCGTGAAAAGAAAGTCTTGTTATCAAGCGAAGTGTTTTTGATTTTATCGAATGTTCCGCCAACATCAAATTGATAACTGTCATCATCATTAAAAGGAAATAAAACTGCTCCTCCGGAAATCTGTTGAACTCTATACTGATTAGTATTATCAAGTCCATTGTTTATTAAACTAAAGAAAAGCGTTCTGTCTCTTTGATCTTTTTTGTAAAAATTGAAAGATGACACACTAATATTGTTGTCACTTAAGTAACCCAATTGAAATTTCCAAAGTGCTGCCTTAGGCGTGCCAAACACCGAATATCTTGGATCAATTTCCTTATGTTTTTGCTCTTGGGCAACCAGTTGAAAAGTAAAGAATAAGCCGAGTAAACATATTCCTGTTAAGCTTTTAAAATTCATCATTTTTTTTAATCAACAGATTGCTTAAGTCGAGCTATTCTTTTGGAACCAAGTTTAGTGAAGATATATCCATCAAATATGGAGATAACTTTCTTACACCGCGCGGCTCATCTCTATTGGATGAAAATAATAGCAATTTTCCGTCGGGAGAAATTACCGGAAATCCATCGAACGCATCGTTGTAGGTAAGTCTGGTTTGTTCACCGGTGCTTAAGCTCATAATATAAATCTCAAAATTAAATGGAGGCAGCACTCTGATAAATGCAAAGTGATCTCCGTTTGTAGCAGGATGAGGAGCCCAATTAGTTCCAGCATCATGTGTTATTTGTCTTAAATCTGTTCCATCATCTTTAATTGTAGAAATGGTCATTGGCATTCCTCTCTGTCCTTCGTGTTTCCGTTCCCATGCTCTATAAATTATTGTTTCGTTATCGTTAAGATAAAACGAGCCGCCTTCCTGCCATTCATCTGTAAAAGTGACTTGATGCTCATTTGTTCCATCTGCATCCATAACCCATAGATCGCACTTGCCATCTATTGAACGGGTGAATAAAATCTTTTTACCGTCAGGCGAAACCGATACTTCCGCATCGTAATAATTATTATAGGTTAACCTTGTTATGTCTCCGCCATCCAGATCGCTTACATATAGTTCGGCACCTGTAGGATAATTCCTAGGATCAGACCAATCTCCTTTTGGCAAATCAATATTATCGCGGGTAGATGTCCATATTAATTTGGTGCCGCAAGGGAAATAGTAAGAGCAAGCATCTTCTCCCTTATCGTTAATTTTTTTAATATTTGTTCCGTCAATATTCATTGTATATACATGGTGAACCGAATCATCTCCAAATTTTGCATTACCAATCATGCTTTTACCATCCGGAGAAAAATAAAACTCTGCGCCATTATCAATATTTGGAACTTTCCACACTCTAAATTCCTTTTGCTCATTTTCTTGAGAATAAATTTCATTTGAGCAGCCAAGAATTAGAAGTATAGTAAATAAAAAAGATAGTGATTCCAGAAAAAGATTATTCTCTTTCATAAATATTCCTCATTAATAATTAAAGTTAAGTTTTATCTTTCAGTGAGCTTAATATTGGTTTTAAATTCTTTTCCATCGCGGAGATAAGTCAGCTCGACCACATCTCCAGGCTTATAATTTTTTAAAGCATCTGAATAATTGCTAAGTTTTTTTACCTGAAATTCACCAAGTCTTGTTATCACATCTCCTTTTCTCAGTCCTGCATTTGCAGCAGGTGAGTTCTCTGTTACTTCTGCAAGACGGACTCCCTCACCAGAGTAAGTAAAATCGGGCATACTGCCGGTTGATGCTTTTCTTTCACCTAAGTGCGGCTTCGTCTCTTCGGTTTTCATCTCACCTTGAAATGTTAAAGGTTCTTCTCTATCAGCCAAGTATAGCAATGCCTCACGACCGAAGGTAGCAACTTTAACTAATCCGGCAGCATCAATTTTATCCGGGGTATCGGTTGGCTTATGGTAATCTTCGTGCGGCGTGGTAAAAAATTGAACACCGGGAACACCAATCTCAATAAAACTTCGTTGGTCACTTGCATCAAGATCTTGAGTTATCAATTCGGCTTGAACTCCTGTAACATAACCTGCGCCCATAAAAATAAATTTCCATTCTCTCGCACTCGAACTATTTAAAACCAACAACTTATCACCTTTTAATCTTCCAACTGTATCAAAGTTTAGTACGCCGATAACTTTTTTAGCAGGAAAGCGTTTGAAGTTTTTTACATAGTATTTAGAACCAAGCAAACCAACTTCTTCGGATGTAAAAGCAATGAACACAACATTTCGTTGAGGTTTTAATGATTTACCCAACAATTGAGCTAATTCAATAATTACAGACATACCGCTTGCATTATCATCAGCTCCAAAGTGAATTTTGCCAATGTTTTGTTTACTTCCACTTGGCCAGCCCAAACCAAGATGATCGTAATGAGCACAAATGACTACCGATTCATCTTTCATGTTTGGATTTGTACCTGGAATAAATCCGACTACATTTTTTACCGGTGCTTTCGTACCTTCTGCATTTACGACTTCATTCCAAACTTGAAAATAAGTCCCGTCATCTGATCCTGGTAGTAATCCAGCAGCTTTAAATTGTTCGGCAATAAAATCTGCGGCTTTATCAATTCCTTTAGAACCAGGTGCACGTCCCTCTAATTCTTCACTGGCAAGATGATGAATTGTTTTCATCATTCGTTCCGAAGAAAAGACGGGGTCAAGTTTTGCAAGTGCTTCACGCTTAGGTAGAGTTTTATATATCTTGGAAACAGAAATTAAGTCACCGCTTCGAATCTTAGTACTTAATGGAGAATTAACCGCTTCCCATTCTCCCTTAGCGATGTTTGTCGGTTCTTCACCTTCAAAAATCAAGTAGCTGTATTTTCCGTAGTGAGGAAGTTTTCTTCCAAGACCTGGAATTGCATTCTTGCTTCCAGCTGATAAGAATACTAAAACAGAGGAAGGATTTTTAGGATGGCGAACAGTTATAACAACACTGTTTTTATCATTATCAAAAGATGTTTTTGCGAATCGAACTGATTGAGCAGTCAACTCTGCATCATAGTCTTTAAGTGCTTGTTCTACTTCACCTCGAAACGAATTTTCTAATCCAAATATCCATACACTAACACCTGAAGGGAGTTCTGAAATATCGTTATCAAGTTTAATATTAATTTTTTTAGTGGGATCTGCTGACCATGTATTAGCAAGAGTTTTATAATCTTCTAGTTTTGTCTTTTCCGATTTAGAGGGAAGAATAATCAACACTTCTTCAGAGCCAAATATTTTGGATAATGATGGGGGAATCTCATTGTAATTAAGCTTGCGAAATATTTGAAACTGCGGATCAATTTCTATTTGAAGCGGCGATTCAGAAAAAACCATTTGAAAGTTTTGGTTTCGCTGACTCATCGTAACTTTTTTCATTTCCATTTTATCTTCAAATGATATTGCAATCGGAACATCAAGAATAAAAACATCATCATCTTGCACTTGTGATAGTGTGAGAGTTAAATAGCAGCCATCCTTTTCTTTTTTTACATTAACATCAGATAATTTTAATTCTGGTGCTCCTTTACGATTTACCCATTGATCAAAAAATTGCTGAAGGTCACTGCCTGATACTGCTTCAAATGCAAGCCGAATATCATTAAATGATGATGCTTTGAATTTGTTGTCACGGTAAAATTTTTGAAATGCTTTAACAAAATTTTCATCACCGACTTTATCCCGCAGCATATTCCACATCATCATAGTTTTGCCGTAACCTATTGCTTCGGAAGGAGCATTGTTCCGAGAAATGAATTTACTAATTGGAAAATCATTTGAGGGAGTTACATAATCAGTAAATTTTTGCAAAGTCGTGCGGCGGTATTCATCACCTTGTCCGCGCTGTTCGGCAATCAAATGGTCAGCCATGTATGATGTTAATCCTTCGCACCAATTTCCCGTTTTGAAATCAACATAAACACTATTTCCCCAATAATTATGTAAAAGTTCATGTGGATATGATGAATGAAGTATAAAAGGAAAACGAATTATCTGTTCGCCTAAAAGCGTAAAAGATGGCATACCATAGCCTGTCTCCCAAAAATTTTCAACAAGAGCAAATTTTGTGAAGGGATATGGACCAACGAGCTTACGGTACATTTCCAAATATTGAGCAGTTGTTTCTAAATATTTATTTGCAAGAGTTTCATCAGGTGTACGAAGAAACGCCATTACATCGGTTGCTCCAGCAGTTGTGTGATATTCATGAAACTTAGCAGCAATTAAATAAATTTCTTCCATCGGTTCAGGAGAATCCCAGCGGATAGTTCTTTCCTTATCCTTTAATTCATTAAGTGTTCTATTTCCTTGACTAACAACACTCCAATCCTCTGGAAGAATAGCGGTTAATTCAAAGCTGATATGCTCTTCATTAAAGCGAGGTATCCATTGAGTTGAACCGGCAAGATAAACTCCTATCTCATCAATAATTCCTGGAGATACACTAAATCCCCGCGCATATTCTTCTCCCATTTGTTTTATTGGGTAGTGAATTTTACCACTGAATTTCAGTGTGACTGAAACATCCGCTTGAGAATAATTATTAAATGTAAGAGAATATTTGTGCTGTGATATTTCAGATATTAGGGAATAATCTTCCCTATCCATTCCAATATCTTCAGCTTCTACATTGGTTTTTTCCAATTTAAGAGCAACTCCGGGGGTTTCGCAAGTTATATTCAAATTGCTGTTTAGAAGAAAATGTAAAACAGGTTTTGCATAAACTGAAGGAATAGTGATTACATCAGTGGCTTCGATGAAATGTTCTGTTGGCACAATTCGAACCATTATTTTATGGTTGATAAGAGGGTCGGCTGACAGGACCTTACTAAAAAACAGCAGAGCGATAATTAGAAAAATTTTCTTTGTCATTTCTTCTCCGATAATTCGTTTTTACTTTGGTTAAGTTTATTATCTCACTATAACCAAAATGGGATTTTTTATTTTCATGTATTTACTCGCAGCATCTTTCACATCTTTTACAGTGATATTTTTTAACTTTTCTAAAATGTTTTTCTCATAATTTATATCATTGTGGAAATAAAGTGAGTTTGCCATATAATAAGCCTGATTAATACTTGATAATCTCCTGAATGCTATTCTTCCAAGATACATGCTGATTGATTTTTCTAAATCTGCTTGAGTCAACTTATCCAGCATCTTCAAACTAAAAAATTTTGGATATTGAGATGCAAGTGTATCAACATTTTGCGGACGTGTTCCTTGGTTTATAAAAAAAAGCGCTTTATTATTTATGATTTCTATTCCCGCACTCATTTGATAAGCCATTCCTTGTTTTTCTCGAATATCAAAAACTATTTCATCCGATAATATTAATGATAGTGCTCTCAATGCCGGTGCATCTGCGGGGTCAATTGGAGTAGTGAATCCCCAAAACAAATAGGATCGTTCTCCTTTTCCTTCCTTTTCAATTTTAACATCTTTATCTAAGATTAATAGAGATTTATTGAAAACCGGAACCTCATTTGAAACTTTAGTTCCATTAAACTGGGTGAATAGATCATTGACTTTTTCTGGTGCAGCAGGCGAAACCACAGATATAATCATATTAGTTGGCTGGAAATATTCATTCGCAAAAGTTAAGAGGTTGTGGTAGGTTAGATTTGTTTGATTATTCTCGTACGGATTTTTCTCAAACATTATAGATTTATATGTATCATCAAATAATTTCTTTGCTTTATCTCCTCCCATTAACATCATTTCAATTCCTTTAAATTTTTCAACCGCTTTATTAAACTCTTCTTCGGTTGGAATAAAGTTTTTCAGTTGAGAATTTAAAAAGTTTATTGCTCCCTCTAAATTTTCCGCTAAGCCCTCCACTCGTATATATCCGAAATCAGGATGAAGATAAATATCATCCATTGGAATATATGGATTATCGTTCACGGTAAATGAAAAACCAAACTGATTACTTTTTTTCTGATTTTCCTCTGCTTTAAGACGCTGTTCAAGGCAGTCATGCAAAATTTTAGCAGCATCTTTTCCATATTTAAATTCAAGCGGGGCTTTATGTTTTACTAAGTAATGAACCGCTAATAACTCGCTTAACTCATTTTGGACTACTATTAAGGTTTTTCCGCTGGCGTCATCTTCAAATAGCTTAACTTCTTTATTAATATCAGTTTGAATTTTGTTATTTTTTTCAGTGGGGGATTGAATAATAATTAATTCAGGCGAGTTTATTTTTAATGTTTTTAGTTCTTGTGCAGCTTCAATGTAATTGCCTCCGCTAAAGGATTTTAAAACCGATTCTATACCTTTCATAACCAATTCATTTGAATTATAAATCCCAAACATGTGGGGCTTCTCAATATTTTTAAGAAATTCTGTTCGTGCTATTGTAATCTCAGATTTTACTGCTTCTTCTGATAATTCAAAATTTAAATTCATTAATTTTTTTGTAATTGAATTTACTACTTCTTTATAGTTCATATTCTTATTTAATAATACGACTGTCTCAACATAATTTTTAATAGGAGAAAGACGAGTAGATAACTTTAATGATTTTACGAGGTCAGAAAACTCATTTTTGACCGAGCCGCTAATTTCGATTACACTTTTCTCTAAGACAATATTTATCAGTTTGTAGTATTCTGAGGTTTTATTATCGGGTATTTCATAAAATATTTGTAGAGCGATTTCCTTACCATCATAAAAACGGTTGTAAACAAAGCTCTGTTCAATTGCATTAGATTCGGGAACCTGAAAACCTGTAAACCATCCTGCTTCAATATCACGTTTAACGGCTCCTGGTTTTGCTTTGCCGTATGTTTCTTTAATCATTGAGAACATTGACTCAGTGTTGAGATTCCCTATTGCAGTTAAAATCATGTTGTTGGGCACATAATTTTTTTTATAAAATGAATGAACATCATCCCGCTTCATTGATTCAATGGTAGAATACGTTCCTAATGTTGGTAAAGAAAGAGCATGATCCTTGTGAAGAATTGATATGGTGTTTCTCTCAAATTGTTCTTGCGTATTAGCCAGACTTTTAGAAATTTCCTCTAAGACGATTCCCTTTTCCTTTTCAAATTTATCGTCGGGAAGTATCGAATTAAAAAGCATATCGGCTTGCAGTTCCATACCTTTTTTAGTGTTTTCAGTCGGCATTACAATCATATAATTTGTATAGAAATCTGCAGTGCTTGCATTATTATACGCGCCGATTCTATCGCCATCATCATACAGTTGCTTTTGTGTTCGAGTTGTTGTACCATTAAAAAGCAAATGCTCAAGCATGTGGCTCATTCCGCTAGTGGAAAAGGTTTCCTGGGCGGAACCGACCTTAACTGCGACATTAACTCCAACCATTGGAAGAGAAGGATTTTCGATTATTAAGACTTGCATTCCATTATCCAGTTGGGAAACAGAAACGCCTTTTGGAAGCGGTTGGATTTTTGATTTAGGATCATCTGAACCTTGTCTTGAAGAGGCAACTAACAAGGTGAGATTAAGGAGAAAAAGAAAGAAGATTAAGTTTTTTATTTTCATGAATGAACCCATTGTATTTTGCAGGTTAATTGAAAAAATCAAACCAATGCTAAGTCTGACGATGAATTGGTTTTGATTGAAAAAAAATGTGAACTTCCCACACTTTTGTAAAATTTAAAGTAATGCTCTAAAAGTCAAATTTAAGTTTCGCTGAAAAATAAGATATGAGAAAAACCAAATTTTAAAATCTTAAGTCAACAGAAAATCTTGAAACTTTACCTAAAGCATTATAATCAACAAGAGCATAATCGAAGCCCACCCTTTGGGTGCCGATATCAATTTTTACTCCGGCACCGAATGTCCATTTTTCTAAATCATAATTGATTTTATACCCAAGCCGGGCAAAAAAAGTATCACTCCAAGAATATTCTCCGCCAATGTTAACGCGCTCATCGTTATCATTTGGATGGTTGCCATCAATAGCCATTATAAAGCGGTGATCATCAGCAGGAAATATAGGGTCGCTTCCTCCCACTATATCCATAGCCACACCAATTCTAAAATTTAGCGGTAATGGATATGCTTCTGTTTTTAATCGTGCATCGGGATTGTACTCACCTGAAATATCTCTATTTATATCAGCAAGGATTATTAGATCCCGTCCTTCGAGCTGCATATTTCCCCCGAAGTTTGAGACACACATAGCGATAACTAAATTATGAAAACCAGTTCGCAGATACGTTCCAATGTCTAATGCTACCGTATTAGCCGAAACATTGTAAGCCGTTTGTTGAATATATTTTGCAGTGAGTCCTACTGAAAACCGATCTGTCAAAACTCTCGAATAAGATAATCCCACAGCAATGTCGCTAACGCTGTAGAAAACACCAGTGCCATTGGGCTGTTCAACAGTTGTAACTTCTTGTTCGTTGGTGCTTAATGAAATTGCACTGATACCAATAACATCGCTTTCAGATAATGGTATAGTCATACCTGCATAGTTGTGATAAATATCCGCAAGCCATTGAGAATGACTTATCCCGACAGAAATTGAATTAAGATTTGAAATTCCAGCCGGATTCCAGTATAAGGCACTAACATCATTAGCAATTGCAGCATACGATTCTCCCATTCCTGCTGCACGGGCTCCAACACCAATTTTTAAGAATTGAGCAACTGCTGTTCCCACCTTGGAGAAGCCGCCGCTGTAACTGTTGTGAAATAAACCTGATATAAAAAGTATTATAAATAATTTTTTCATTTGAAATAACTCCTCAGCTTTAGGTGTAGCTATTTAATCACCAAAAATTTGCCGACTTTCTTCTGTCCATTAGGAATAGAAACCACATAGATGTATAAGCCGTAAGCGATATACTGATCATTAAAAGTTCTCATATCCCAAAATGTAAACCCTCTGTTATCACTGTGATCAATGTCTGCAATGTGATCTCCGGCAACCGTGAAAATTGAAATTTTACATTCGTTCGGCAGATTGTTAAACATTAGTTTTTTCCCGAATTGATTTGTTTCCCAGACATTTGAAACTATGTAAGGATCGGGAACAACCCTTATTTTATTTAGATCAATTTCCTGGGATTTTGAAAACGCAACTTTTTGTGTGTTAAACTCATACCGCAATTCTTTTCTGAATGGTTTATATGTTCTTATCGTAAATTGATCACCGTGAGATGGGGCAACCGCTGGTTTATGAACTGTATCTCCATCAGCATTTACATAAACATCAGGAAAGTTATTAGTAAAAAGATATAATCCTGTGTAAGCGGTATCTTGCGTTATCGGATAAATGATTTTACGCTCAAGATTAATTATGTCTGCGTACATTTCGTAAAAACCCGGGCTTGCTTGAGTATAACCTTTCCCACCGGGTACAATATCCCATCCAAGCTGACTGTAATAAAATTTTCTGTATGTATCCCAAGGTGCTTTTACAGCAAATTCAAATAGCCAAGTATCCTCGCTTACTTCAATTGGATTATTTGGGTCAGTAATAACTTCAACCTTCAAGGGTAAGTGTTGAAGAGAATCTTGAACTAAACCAGTAAAATAATCGTACCATTTTGCCCACGTACCGCCTGACTGAGAGGTATCAATGGTAATCCTGAAGTCATCAATAGTATAAATTGTCTCCGGAACAATCATGCCAGGCGGGCGATCTCTATATTTGGGATGCGGTTTGGTTCTCCAATCGAAATTACAAGTATCTCCATTTACCTTTGTCCAACCTATAAACTCTATGCCCGATGGCGAATCTAAGACGGTTAAACGAAAACCATCTATAATTGGAAGATTATCCTGTGTTTCATTGGAAAATAAATGATGATCTAAAAGCAATGTTGTATCTTTATTTGACGATATTCTGTACAAAGTAAATCCCAAAACATAATTTGTGTCATTACCTTCAATTTGAAGAACCGAATCAACAAAGGTAATCACATAATCATCGCCGGTTATTTTATCGGGTTGAATAACATCTACTTTAACAAGTCCTTGTGATAACCCACCGATAGGTGGAATTGCTCCATCAACGCCAGAAAGCGGTCCATAAGTTGGCGGGATATAGTTTTGTGCTGTAACACCAGGAATTACTGAAACTGTATGCGATTCCATGGTTGAACGACCAAGCGGCGATTGATAAGATTGCTCAAGACTATCGGCATTTTGATTTCCTCTATCGTATGCAGTCACACAGTACCAGTATTCAACACCATTTAGAAGATTATTATCAACAAAACTATGCTTTAATCCAGTATCGTCTCCTAAAGATTGATTGAACGCTGGATCGGGTCCTTTAATTCCATTTATTAAATCAAAAATCTTTAACGGCTGAAAACCAATTACGTTGCCGTAGTAGTCAGTTATTGGTTTTCCCCAAGTTACACCGCGATCATTGCTGCGATAAATTTTATAACCCTCAAAATCATTCTGACCAGTTAGTGGATCTTTAGAATTTTCAGCTTCAGAATCCCAAGTTATTCGAACTTGTTTATCACTCGCATTTGCAACAACTTTTGGGGTTTTGGGTGGTCCCGAACCTTGAAATTTTCTATCATACATTTGTTGAGCAGTACGCAGGTTTTGCATAAGATTTGTTGTGTCTGGTTGATTTGGAACGTTACCGGAGTTGCCCATAACTAATGCGATTGATGATTTAACTGTTTCATTAGGCAGCAGGTTAAGAGGTCCAGTCATAACGAAGTAGTTTATTGGTGCCCCTTGCGGGAAATAAACATTCATACTGTCGGGATGAGTGATATCAAGATGCCTGTTGGATCCATGAAAAAAAGCTTGGGGTATACCTAAGTTAGGGTTATTAGGATTGCTGGTAATAACAGGCCACATTTCCTCATCAACTTTTGGCATAACTTCACGATTAAAGAAGTGAAAATCGGTAACTCCCAAATCCTTTGGTGTTTGCAAAACACTTATACCAACTATTCCCAATTCTGCTGGATCACCTGCCCATGCACCATCTTTTTTATTGTTCTTATCCCATACGTACACGAAATCTAACTTGCTATCATTATTGCTGTCAATAATATTAATTAAATCTTCGTTGTCATAATCAGGTCTAAAGATTCCGATATAACCAACATAAACACTATCGAGCTGTTTGCCGCTTTTGTTATGAATTGTAAAATCCCAAAACAAAATATCCTCAGCATAAGGGCGTCCATAAGTATACGCAGTTTGTTCCACCTCAATTCCAACTGGTCCTTCTGGATGAGAGTTTTCGTTATCATCAAAAACACAATAAATATCTCTGTCAGAAACAAATTCTCCTTTAACTTCATTTCCGTAATTTGGAGAGCTGGGATCAATATTCAGGCGGTACTTTCCAGGCCAATGACGTTCAGAAGGTGTAGAAACCCATGTCCCCTGATTGTTGAAATATCCTTTAGGCCAGGTCTCGGGGTTGTCACTTAAAGGAAGAAAAGGTGTTTCATCTGGCGGAGGCGCAGTAACATCTCCGGAAAAAATTTTACCTCTTGAACCGTTTTTAGGAGACCAATCTACTTTTTCTGATGGACCGCCCACAACTGATGTTATAACATTACCTTTAACTGCCACAACTAAACCAAGCCCGAAACAGTATTGTGTTGCATCGTTTGCGGTTTTGGGCCAATGAATGGAATTGTTGAAATACTCATGAAAACTTGAGAGGACACCATAATTGCCAAGATAATTTGTTACTTGTCCTTTATCCATAATTCCTAATCCTCGTTCAAAGGAAGAGGTGGCTTTGGTTAAACGTGAAATTTGTTCTGGTGTTAAATTTTTATGACAACTGTTACAATTTTGGTTTTGAGATTGAATAACCGAAACTGATGAAAAGAAAATCGCTGTTGACAAAAATAAATATTTAAAAACATGATTAGACATATATTACACTCCTTTTACCATGTAAGTTGAACTCCTGCTTTAATAATTCGCGGGGGACCAACATGATTGGGGTTATAATTTGCATCAGGCGATGAACCGACAAGCCCTGGAAGTCCGGTATCAAAAGGTTTTCCCGTGCGAGGGTACACAACGCGAACATTTTCAGTGTTAAGTAAGTTTGTAACTTCAATGAATAATGCTGTGGCAATATTTGAAAACCAAAATCTTTTAATCATTCGAAGATCAACAGTAGACGTCCATGGTTTTCTTCCTGAATTTACATCAATTCTTACTGTTGGATCCACATAGGGTGTATATGGAAGTCCGCTCGCTGCTTGAAACAGAATATTTAAATTAAAATCAGCAAAAGGTCTTATTCCTAAAATTTCGGGTCCTTGATTTTTAGGAATGTTAAGACTAATAGTAACCGCCACATCATGCCGCTGATCAAAATCTAAATAAAATTCTTGATGAGGAATTTCCTCCTGTTCAAAAGCATTAATGTATCCGCCAAGCGGCTGTGAATTGTTTCCTTTAGCGACCATGTAAGTATAATCAATTGAACCCGAAATGTAATTGCTGTAACGTTTCCTCAATGTTAAATCGAAACCCTTAACACTTGCATAATCAGAGTTAAAGAATACGACATATCCTTTAGACAGATAAGTTATTTGGATTGTTGACAACAAGTCAGTAATATCCTTATACCAAGCGGAAAAATCCAAAGCCCAATCATCAGCCAGTTTGTATTTTATACCTGTTTCATAAGCAACAGTTTTTTGTGCTTTTACTGCTGGATTACCAACTAGCGGAAGAGATGTGCTTAAATCTTTTATTTGGTTGTAGTAGAGAGAATTATAATCTGGATTCTGGAAAAAATGCCCATACGAAAAATGAAGAACTGCAACATCTGTAATTGGATGTGCTAAACCAATGCGCGGGCTTAGTTGTGCTTTGCTTACAACGTTTGTTTCCGGAGCGATAATCCAATTATTATTCTCATCAAAATAACCGAAGCGTCTTATGTCTTCCCACATAGTTGCTTTTGGGTTTGCCACATCAAGCCGCAAACCAAGATTTAAAATCAAATAATCATATTCAATTTTATCTTGAATATAACCGGCTATCTCATAAGGATTTCGTACATACTCATCTTTGTAATTGGCTCCGCCGGGCCAGGGTTGGGATTCCTCATAAACTTTTATTTTATGACTTTTTAGTTCTACACCGCTTTTGAATAGATTATAATTATTTGCTTGATAAGTCATATCAACTTTGCCGCTGTAAGTAATTGTTTGATCATCTGCGAATTCCGAGTCGTCACCTTTAACATAAAAGTACACGGTTTCACCAGTTTGACCTCGCACATAATCTTTTGGCTGCTTATTCCCAACTTGAACTATCAAATCATTCACAAACCGGGATATTTGTGCAGTATAAAACAGATTATTGCTTATTGTATGAGTTAGTGTAAAGCCCAATCTGTTTGTGTTTTGAATTGAGTGAGATTGGTTCTCACTGAGATATTTCCAAGCATGGTTATAGCTTTGAACTTTATTCTCTGTGATTTGAGCTGACAAAGACACTTTCAATTCGGGATTAAGCTTATAAGTTAATTTTCCAAAGCCATCTTTCTGTAAGTTATATCCGTGAGGCAAATAACTGTCCTCATTTTTAATTCTGCCGGAAACGAAAAAAGATAAGTCATCGGCAAAAAGAATTGGTCCGCTTAATGATAAACTCGCAATACCGCTAATCGGAACCTCTAAACTAAGAGGTTTAAATTTAAGCTGATCAATTATACTCTTTTCAACATATTGGTAAGTATCATTTACTCCGGAGAAAGGATTACTTTTTCTGTAAGGCGATTGATTTAACATTGGAGAAGTATATTCAAACTTTCCGCTAAATTTTTCGCTGCCTTCTTTTGTAACAATATTAACAATGCTTGACATTGCATTGCCATATTCAGCATTGAAAGTTCCGCTTAACAACACCATTTCTTCAATTGCATCTTTATTCATCATTCCTTTGAAGCCCCCGTATAAGGGATCTTCTACGTACATGCCGTCAACCATATAGCCGATTTCACCTGTTCTTCCGCCTCGAACGTGAATATTCCCATCTGCATCAGTTGTAAACCCGGCTTTTGTAGCAAGAACATCCTGGAAACCTTCAACAGGTAAATTAATTAATTCATCAGAGCTTACGATAGCCATTTTTGATGTGATATCCTTTTGAATCAATGGGCGCTCTGCTGTAACAACTACTTCTTCACCTATTTCTAAAACAGTAGGTTCCATAAGCAAATTTACTTGTGTGGTTAAACCAATATGCACCTGAACGTTAGTTACACGTACTGTTTTATAACCGATCATGGTCGCTCGTACAGTATAATTTCCAGGTGGTATGTTTATAATAAAGTATTCTCCATTAACATTGCTTGCTCCTCCCAATGAAGTGCCTTCGATCAACACATTTACTCCTGGAAGAACTTCTTTAGTGGAAGCATCTCTTGCCGTACCACCTATTTTTCCGACTGTTTGTGCAAAGGTTGTTAGGGATACAATAGAAAATATTGTTAGCGATAATAAAAGATAAGTTCTTAAATATTTTTCCACTTAATTCCTCTTTTTAGTAAACGAATTATTATTAGTGGCATTAAAAACAATTTTTAAGTGCGGGACTGGTAAGTTAAATGATTTCATTTTTTTAATGAAGAATCTTATTTGATCTCATTTATAAAATCACCTTGATCGTCATAGCAACCATCAAGGTGATAATAAATAAAAACTGTGAATTAAAAATTTCTACTAATCAAAACACAATAAAATGTTTTTTATGATAATACCTATTTCAAAAGCATCATCTTCTTGCTTTCGACGAAAGAGCTTGTTTTAAGAGTATATAGATATAAACCCGACGCTAGAGAACTTTCCCAATCATCTTTTCCATTCCACACAAGAGAGTGATTTCCCGCAGATTGAAATTCGGAAACAAGCGTTTTTACTTTTCGTCCAAGTAAATCATGAACTGATAAGGATACATAATCACTTAAAGGTAAATTGTAGGAAATTTTCGTTTCTGGATTGAACGGGTTAGGATAATTTTGCATTAAATGGAAATCCTTAACAATAATGTCATTGAATTCAATTTCAATCGAAGTTGCAGGGCTAAGAGATTTAATAACAATATTATCGAAATAAGCAGCAAGCCCTGTTGCATTTTGTTGGAATGAATATAATCCAAAATATCCTGAAGTAACTCGTGTTGATGTTGTATCAACTATTGGGCAGCCAGCTAATAGTTGTCCATCAAAATAGCACCAGAAACTTGTTTCGTTTAGACTTGTCTCTCTTGCCTCAATCTTCATTTTATGCCAGCCGCTTGTTGTTGGGAATAACCCCGGATTATCCACTCCCTTGAAGTCTACATTAAACAAGGGTAGAAATGTAATGGTATCAGTCCGACGCCCTGAGAAGTTTATTCTATCGCTTGCATCAAAATCTGCTCGCAGTTTATAAAAATCCCTTTTAGCTGTATCAGCATAAACTACCAATCCAGTGTAAGCAGATGGCGCAGCACCGACGTAACAATAAACATCACCTTCAATAGAATAATTTTTCAAGGAAACATTACCAGCTAATGCAACTGCCGAACCGGTATAAGTACCATTCAAGTCTTGAAGGTGTCCAACGAAATTTCCGCCATTCGGTAAAGCTACGGGTGCGCTTGCCATTGGTACTGCAACCACAGTTTCTTCGGGTAACCCGGTGCTTGGATTCGGATAATGTCCCCATTGCAAACTTGGTGTGCCTGATTCAAAATTTTCAGTAAATAAGATAGTTGGCAGTGCTTCTACAACAATATTATCGAAATAAGCAGCAAGCCCTGTTGCATTTTGTTGGAATGAATATAATCCAAAATATCCTGAAGTAACTCGTGTTGATGTTGTATCAACTATTGGGCAGCCAGCTAATAGTTGTCCATCAAAATAGCACCAGAAACTTGTTTCGTTTAGACTTGTCTCTCTTGCCTCAATCTTCATTTTATGCCAGCCGCTTGTTGTTGGGAATAACCCCGGATTATCCACTCCCTTGAAGTCTACATTAAACAAGGGTAGAAATGTAATGGTATCAGTCCGACGCCCTGAGAAGTTTATTCTATCGCTTGCATCAAAATCTGCTCGCAGTTTATAAAAATCCCTTTTAGCTGTATCAGCATAAACTACCAATCCAGTGTAAGCAGATGGCGCAGCACCGACGTAACAATAAACATCACCTTCAATAGAATAATTTTTCAAGGAAACATTACCAGCTAATGCAACTGCCGAACCGGTATAAGTACCATTCAAGTCTTGAAGGTGTCCAACGAAATTTCCGCCATTCGGTAAAGCTACGGGTGCGCTTGCCATTGGTACTGCAACCACAGTTTCTTCGGGTAACCCGGTGCTTGGATTCGGATAATGTCCCCATTGCAAACTTGGTGTGCCTGATTCAAAATTTTCAGTAAACAGTGTTTGCGAAAACCCATTCACGTTGAGCAGAATAAGATAACTGAACAAAGTGAGCAAAAAGATAGTTGATGTTTTTTTCATTGCACTCCTCAATTAATTGTAAATTTAAATTTATTAAAAGTGATGAGGTTTTTTAATACATTACTTAACATTCCTAATTAAAAAACCGAACTTTATTTAATTGTATATTATTAACTATTTCATTAAAAAACAATAATTTTTTTTTAGACGTACTGTTAGATGCCTTGTAAAAGCAAAGTATTTTCCCTCACTGCTTACATTAACGTTAATTGTGGGGCTAACTAATAAGCATTGGATAGTCATAAATAATTTTTCAAAATTCAGATTCATTAATTTCACATTGAAAATATTTTAACTTAAATTAAAATTAAATATTTGCGACAAACTATGTTCTTTGGTTTTTAGTGGTTTGATTTATGTTTTTCACTTTTAGTTAAGTTGATATAATTATGTATTCAAAAAATAATTGCAGGAGGTAAAATGATACTCGCAAAACATTTTTTCATTGTTGCACTTTCGTTTTTTATAGCTGGCTGCTCTTCGGAACCAGTTGAAAAGTACGGTGCAGAAATTAAATCGAATCAAAAAGTGAAAATTTCCGAAATACTGAATACCCCAGAGCAATTTGTGGGAAAAACAGTATTGGTTGAAGGTAATGTTCTTGATGTTTGCACTGAAGCTGGCTGCTGGATGGATATTACGAGCGATATCCCAAATCAGAAAATTAAAATAAAAGTTAAAGACGGCGACATTATTTTTCCAGTTGAAGCGAAAGGCAAATCTGCTTTGGTTGAGGGAGTTGTTTATTCAATTGAGTTTGATGAGGATGAAGCAAAAGAATACTTCCAGCACATGGCGGAAGATGCGGGCAAAGAGTTTGATTCGACAACTGTAACTGGACCACTGACAATTTATCAAATCAAAGGTCTTGGTGCTGAAATTAAGATGTAGAAAAATCAAACGATTCAAAAAAAATACGTCATAAAATTTAGACGGTTTTTTATTATCGAATCATTATCATTTTCTTTGTTTCCACAAAATCATTTATTGTTAATTGATAGTAGTAAACTCCGCTTGCCAACTGATGACTGCCGACTGAAGACTTGAACTCCACCTCATAACTTCCTGCCGGTTTGTATTCATCAACCAAAGTTGCAACTTTATTACCAAGGACATCAAAGACTTTAAGGACTTGCCAACTGCCGACTGGTGATTGCCAACTGATTTTAGTGGGAGGATTAAACGGATTCGGATAGTTCTGTCTTAATTCAAATTGGTTGATAACTTCATTCTGAGCAAAATTATTCTTGATGGAAGTAACTGTACTGCTATCGTAGGAAAGGATTCGTACAGCATCAGCAATAACATAACTACCATTTGCTGCCGCATTCGAAATAATTATCTCATCTGTTGGGCTTGCTGAAAATTCATAACTGCCAATAAAATTCCATTTGTATCTTCCTTTAGTTTGATCAACTCTAACAGTATCCGTTCCGTTTTTGTGCTTAATAATAAAGGGAGTGTCAGTGCACCTATCAATTGCACTTGTCCACCATCCAAAAACCTGATAGACGGCAGCTTTATTTAGATTAGGTTTGAACAAAACATATTCGCTTCCATCGCCGCGTGGATTTCTAATTGCTGGGGTTGTTCCCCAATAGCCAGATATGATTGAAGTTGTCCAGTTGCTTCCAACAATTGTGCATTCACTATCACCAGTGTCAATCTTTTTGTTAAAGTAAACCGGTGGAAGAAAAGGAACCGAGTCATTCTTAACAACCGCAAGCATATTGGGTATAGGTCTTTGAAATGTACCTCCTTCTGGTAAATTAATTAACTGATTACCCACCGCCATTTGTGATGAGCCGCCGCCATCAAGATTCATTGCTTCAACACAGCCAAGGTCAATCATCACTTGTGCAAGCTCGGGCAAACTAAAACTACTGCTTAGCGTTTGCCTTCCATCTGCAACAAGCATAATGACATGTTCATCATTTGTATAACCGACCGCAGTCCTCGGATCTTGATTTGAATATCCAACCCCTGATCCCCAGAATACTTCTTGGTCGTAAGTAATATTCACCAATCCATTTTTAACTAATGTTGGCCCGCCGCCAATTCCAACTAACAACTCGTAGTATGGTTTTCCTTGTGCGACTGATGGTGCAGGAGCAGGAGTTCCTACTTGATTTTGTGTGGGAGTTAAAAAAGTATTTATATCAGTTACATTATTTCCGAAGTGATAAATCCAGTCAACCGACATTTCCCTTGTGTCTTTAATTCCGAAGAAACTTCTTGTGAGATGATATGTTTTACTGTCTCTAACCACTGATGCGATGTTTTTTGAGATTACATTATCTGGATATACAACAGCAGAATAAGATGTTGAACTTTGAGTATCAAAATAACCGCCATTAATTCCCGCAACGGCATTGTAACTTGGGACAAATGATGTAATTCCTTCTTTCCCACTGGGAGAATTAGATACATAAGGGCGAACACCGATGTTTGCTTTTTTCAAATCAACATCCAGATACCAAACTTTTAATGCCGGCAATTGTCTCTCACCTTTAAAAAGTTTTACTCCTTCAGGCAATGTTGGAAAATTGCTGCTTATGTTTGTCCAAGTTATAGTTTGAGTATAGGAGAACGTAAAAGGAATGAAAGCAAAAAGAAAAATTTTAAATATTTTCACAATAGTTGTTTTCCGTTTGTCATAAACATTTTCGAAGTAAAAATAGCCATTATTTTTTTTCAATAATAACTCTTTTATTTCTTTGTAAATTTGGAAAGCAAAGATTTGAATGCGAATATCTAAAATGAAAATAGCGGTTTTACTTTCTGGTGGTGTTGACAGCTCAGTTGCTTTGAGATTGCTTAAAGATCAAGGACATCACCTCACAGCTTTCTATTTAAAGATTTGGCTGCAAGATGAATTTTCATTCCTCGGTGAATGTCCTTGGGAAGAGGATTTAAAGTTTGTAAAAGCCGTCTGTGAACAAAACAATGTTCCTTTAGAAATTCTTTCACTACAAACAGAATATTGGGACTCGGTTGTAAGCTACACAATATCTGAAATTAAAGAAGGCAGGACACCAAACCCAGATATGTTTTGCAACAGCTTAATAAAGTTCGGACAATTTTATGATAAGATTGATCCATCATTTGATAAAGTTGCAAGCGGTCACTATGCAAAAGTTGTTTATGATGATAATTCAAAAAAATATTTGCTTAAGCAATCCCCGGATCCTATTAAAGATCAAACCTATTTTCTTGCCTATTTAACACAGCAGCAATTGTCAAGAGCAATGTTTCCAATAGGTGAATTTGATAAAAAGCAAATTCGGAAAATCGCAGAAAATTTTAATCTGCCGAATAAAAACCGAAAAGATAGTCAGGGCATTTGTTTTCTTGGACAGGTCAAGTTCAATGATTTTGTAAAACATCATCTTGGAGACCTTCCTGGAGATATAGTTGATGTTGATACAAATAAAAAGGTTGGCCAGCATAGTGGGTATTATTATTATACAATCGGACAACGTTCCGGCTTGAAACTTTCTGGAGGTCCGTGGTTTGTTGTTTCTAAGGATGTAAAGCAAAATGTAATTTTTATATCTCGTGAGAATAAAATTTTAAGAAACAAGAATGAATTTTCTGTTGGAAAATTTAATTGGATTTCTGGATCAAAACCCGAGGTGAAAAACCTTGAGGTAAAAATTCGTCATGGCGCGAAAATATTTGATTGTAATCTTCAATTCAATGATCGTGGCTCTGCTTTAGTTAAAATGGCAGAAGCAGATTCGGGAATTGCTGCAGGTCAGTTTGCTGTTTTTTATGATAAAGATGTTTGCTTAGGCGGCGGCGTAATTTTATAATTTTTTAATTTTTCTCGAAGTATCCTTAAATTTTCGTTTCGCTGTTCGTCAAAAAATATTTTGGCATAATCTGTATGAAAATTATTTTGAAGTAAAAATTCAATATTAGCGTTCAACCATTCAGAATCTGTAAAGTTCTTTCCAAGCATATTTTTCCACTCCTGACGTAAAAGCTCACCCCGTGAAATAAATTCTTTTTTCCCTAAATATGATAAGTCAGCATCACATATTATTCTCTCTAAAAGATTTTTTGGTTTTTGAGGAATACGAGTTGAAAGAATAATTTCAACAATAGCTTCGATCTTATTTGAGGGATAATTTTGTGCTAATAAAAATTTACGACAAACTTCGGCACTCTTTTCTTCGTGAGAATTATATTGATAAATCATTCCGGCATCATGAAACCATGCCGCAATTAATAACATTTCTAATTCTTCTGGAATTAAACCGAAATTCTTTCCGATCTCGATAGCAGTCTCTACTGCCTCTTTTACATGAGTTAAGTTATGATATACTATTCCTTTTGGAAGCCGAGATTTATACATGTTTATTACAGAATCTGAACTTAGTTGGAGTATCGAATTCATAGCAGCTCTTTAATTTTATGGGCAACTTAGAGAAATTTTGTATCAAAGGAAATTGGAATAGCTGTCAGTGTGATGCAACTGACATATTATTGTGATAAATTAAAATTAATAGTGTTTATTGAGAGAAATTTTTGATTTTGAGCGTATTCACTGCTTCAATTTAAACTCAATTCTTCGATTAAGAGTTCTGCCTTCCACAGTTTTATTACTTGCAGCTGGCTCAGATTCTCCAACACCTTTAACATCCAATCTATTCGAACTAATTCCGTTTAGAATTAAGTAATCTCTTACAACTTTTGCTCGTCTTTCGGAAAGTGTTTGATTGTATGCTTCACTTCCTATATTATCAGTATGTCCTATAATCTCAATATGCATATCAGTATTTTCAGTTAAAATTTGTAATGCATTCAACAATACTGGAAATGACTCCTTGGTGAGATTAGCACTATTAAATTCAAAATTAACTCCGGCTAAAATCCATCGTTTTTCTGTCGGGGCGGATGGTTTATCAACAATAACTTCCTTTATAATTTCTTTTGGAAGATATTCTTTGATTATTCTTTCTACATCATCAACAGTTAAATAATTTGTGGCAGGAGCATTTGCCGTTACCCCAGAATATAATTCACATTTTTGTGATGGATTTCCTTTTGAGAAATAATATAAAAATCCAAGGTTGAAGGTCATGTAAGTATCACAGTCAGAGCCCAAAATTCCTTTATGCTCGTGAGTATTATTTTCACCATCAAGTTTGTTAGTGGATGGAGTCAAATAACTCAGCTCTGTAGTTACTTTCCAATTGTCACTAATCGTCCATTCCACACCGGCGCGGAGATCAAGCTGGTATTCAAGAAAAGTTTGATTAAGCTGTGTCTCAAAAGCGTTTTTAGGTTTGAAAATTATTCCGCTGAAGCCCATTCCAATGTAGGGTGAGACGGGATCGCACGGCGTAAGATAATAAAGCAAATCTAAAGAGCTGGAACCGAGCGTTACAGACACTTGAACCTCACCAGTTGGGAAATCATAGAATGCTTCCATATAATTATAGTTGGCAAGGAATCTAAGGGCGACTTTTTCTGAGAAGTTTCTTTTAAGTGAAAAAAAGGCGCCATAGTTTTCAGTTCCCGAATATGCCTGCGACCAAATGCTCATTAACCTTGGGTAAGTTCCTCCAAATCCAATTGACCAGCTATCCTCAGCCAATTGAGCGAAGACGTTAGAAGTAATCAGAATCCAAATTATAGTCAAATAGTTAATTAGACTTTTCATTTTAACAATCCTAAAAGAATATGCTCTAGTAGCAAATAATCAAGTTAAATGCCAGTTGAGCATTAGAAATCGTCAATTTCAGGTGTTATTTTGGCATTTATTTGATAGTTTTAAGCATGAGTGGGGGAATGAAGAACGAATATGAGTAAATTTTCCACTGTGTTTTTGAAAAATACATACTGCTTCTAAAATTCTGTTAAAGAAAGAAATTTTGAATTTGTATAATGTAATATGAACTCTTACGATATATTCATATTAACCAGCGAATGGCGTGACCAAAAAGGCAGAAATGTCCTTGTGTTTTTTGGTTTGTCAAATCAAATTGGTCCTGTTGAAATAATTATTGATCGGATTAAAACAGTATTTTTTATTGATCGGGATGCTAACCTGCCGCAAATGGATATTCAATTTGAAAGAAAGGAAGTTAAGCTAAAATCTTTCTCAGGCAGCGAGGTTGATGCACTGTATTTCTTCACAAACTATGATCTGAAACAAACCGCAGAACTTCTGAAAAAAAATGGTATCGCAACTTATGAAGCCGATATTGATCCGGTGAAAAGATTTTTGATGGAAAGAGGAATCAATGCTCAAATGAGAGTAACCGGTGAGTCAATCCCAAAAAATAATTTAACAATTTTTCACAACCCAAAGGTTGAAGCATGTCAGGTAACTCCCCGATTCAAAATTTTATCGCTTGATATTGAAACAGGAACGAAACGAAGACAGCTTTATTCAATAGCTGCAAATCTCACAGGTGAAAAACAAGAGCTTCAAAAAGTTTTTCTTTTATCAGATGATCGTAAAAATCTTCCTGATTATGTGGAAAACTATCCAACCGAAAAAGAGCTGCTTCAAGGATTTGTTGATTGGTTTAAAGCAGCAGACCCGGATCTTATAATTGGCTGGCATGTTGTTGGTTTTGATTTAATGTTTCTTGAAGCTAAAGCAAATGAACATAGTGTAAATTTCAACATTGGCAGAGATGATTCGAGCATTGTATTGAGAAGCCGGAAAGCCGGCAATTACTTTGCATACATTCCGGGAAGGATTGTAGTTGATGGTCCAACAACTTTAAGAAATTCATTCTTTACCTTTGGAGATTATAGATTAGAAACTGTCGCTCAAGAGCTTCTTAAAAAAGGAAAATTAATAACATCGGAAGATAAAGTTGCAGAAATTGATAAGATGTTCCGTGAGAATAAAATTAAATTCTGTGAATATAATCTTAATGATGCAGTCCTGGTTACTGAAATATTTAATAAAACAGGTTTAGTAAATCTTCTTGTAAAAAGATCTCAAATTTCGGGTATGCTGATGGATCAGCTTGGCATGATGTCCGCGGCTTTTGATCATTTTTATTTGCCAAAAATACATCGAGCGGAATTGGTTGCACCAAATGTAGCTGATGTTCAGCTTAACGAGCACGCTGCGGGCGGATTTGTAATCGAACCCATTCCCGGAATTTATAATGATGTAATAGTTCTTGATTTTAAGAGTTTGTATCCTTCAATTATTCAATCCTTTAAAATTGATCCTGTGTCCCGTTTATTCTCACACATTGATACAATAACAACACCAGATGGATTCAAATTTTCTGCAAGTTTACATTTCCTTCCCGATTACATTAACGAGTTAATGAAAAAACGTATTGAAGCATCAAAAGTTGGTGACACGCAGTTATCTCAGGCAATAAAAATTTTAATGAATAGCTTTTATGGAGTTATGGGTTCAAGCGGCTGCAGATTTTATCATCCGCATCTGCCATCTGCAATAACAGGGACGGGAAAATGGCTGCTTCTTCAAAGTAAAGAATATCTAAACAATCAAGGTTACGAAGTTATTTATGGCGATACCGATTCGTTGTTCATAAAATTAAAAGATAACGAGGGATCGAATGCCGAATTTAGAGGTAATCATCTTGCTTTAGAGCTTAACCATTATTGGAAGAAAAAATTAAAGTACGACTTCGGTGTCACTTCTTTTCTTGAATTGGAATTTGAAAAACATTACAGCCGTTTTGTGCTTACTCCATTGCGAGGCGGCGAACAAGGAGCTAAGAAAAGATATGCGGGACTTTTAAAAATAAACGGTGAAGAAGAAATTGAGTTTGTGGGTATGGAGTTTGTACGCTCAGACTGGACAAAACTTGCAAAGGATTTTCAAGTTCAGCTATATATGAAAATATTTAATGGCGAAGATGTGGCTGATTGGATTCGGGCAATTGTGAAGAAAGTAAACAGCGGGGCTTATGATGATAAGCTTATTTATCGGAAAAGATTGAGAAAAGAAATTGATGAGTATCAGAAAAACATTCCGCCGCATGTTCGTGCCGCAAGATTGATAAATAAAACTAGCGGAACAGTTGAATATGTAATCACTAAGCGAGGACCTGTCCCCATCGAGCTTACTCATGGTGATTTGGATTATCAGCATTACATTGATAAGCAGCTAAAACCAATCGCCGATTCCGTGCTTGGACTTTTGGGTGAGTCTTTTGATTCGATAACCAAATCGCCCCAATTGGATTTTTTTAACTAAAGCCCAGTTAAACCTCAACCGACCTCAAATCCAAAGTATTCCGCCCAATTTTGTTTATTTTTTCCCTCTTTTCTGAGGATTCCCACAGTGGTACAACATTTGAGACAATAGGGGAAACAGTTGAATTAAATGAACTGTAAGGTTCTTTTTTTTAGGAAATAACAAGATTTTGAAGCTGGGGGTAAAATAAATCAGCTTTTATAGTAAATATTACAAAAGGAATGTAAAAAATGGTTTTTTTGTACATAGCTCTTCTAACTTTCTACCTGGTATCACTAGTTTTATTTTGCGTGTTTCTTTCCTCGAAACCAAAATTTTTTAATGTAAGTAGAAAAACAGGAATTAAAGAACATCCGTCAGATGTCTCTTTGATTCGGACATAGTGAATCGCACTCTTACAGCAAAAAAAAGCGTGATGGAAAACCGTCACGCTTTTTTGTTTTAAAGGAAAAATGAACTTATCGTTTTTCTAAAGAAACATATGCACGTTTAGTTTCGCCAGTATAGATTTGTCTTGGTCTATATATTCTGGTACCGGGAGTTTCGCGCATTTCTTTCCATTGAGCAATCCAACCTGGTAAACGACCTAAAGCAAACATAACGGTAAACATGTTGGTTGGAATTCCCATCGCACGATAAATAATCCCGCTGTAGAAATCTACATTAGGATAGAGTTTTCTTTCAATAAAGAAATCATCCTTCAGCGCAATCTCTTCCAAATTCTTAGCTATATCGAGAAGAGGGTCTTTCATTCCAAGCTGATTCAAAACCTTATCACAAGAAACTTTTAGAATTTTTGCTCTTGGATCAAAGTTTTTATAAACACGATGACCAAACCCCATCAACTTAAAGCCAGATGACTTGTCTTTTGCCATGTTCATGTACTTCTTGTAATCACCGCCATCAGCTTTGATGTGCTCCAACATTTCGAGTACTTCTTGATTAGCACCGCCGTGCAGAGGTCCCCACAAAGCACAAATTCCAGCAGAAATTGAAGCGAATAAATTTGCTTCACTGCTGCCAACCATTCTCACAGTTGAAGTGCTGCAATTCTGTTCATGGTCAGCATGAAGAATCAATAATAAGTCGAGAGCTTCTTCCACAACTTTATTGATTTTATATTCTTCAGATGGAACTGCAAACATCATGTTCAAAAGGTCGCCGGCATAGCTAAGATGATTTTGCGGATAGATGTATGGCTGTCCCATTGATTTTTTAAAGGAGAAAGCAGCAATTGTTTTCAGCTTTGCAATCAATCGCGCGATGTTGATTTCAAGATCTGTTTTGTAATCAAAATCCGGATAAAAAGCTGAAAGTGAATTAACCATTGACGATAGAATTCCCATTGGATGCGCAGTTGGAGGATATCCTTCGAAGAATTTTTTCATGTCCTCATGGATTAAACTGTGATGGGTAAGCTTAAAATTAAAATCGGCTAACTCAGCTTTGTTTGGAAGATGTCCAAAAATTAAAAGATAAGCTACCTCAACAAAACTTGATTTTTGTGCAAGTTCTTCTATTGGGTAACCGCGGTACTGAAGTATGCCGCGTTCGCCGTCAATAAAAGTTATTGCACTTAAGCAGGAGCCGGTATTTCCATACCCGCTGTCCATAGTAATTGCACCGCTGTCTGCTCGCAGCTTGGTAATATCGAGCCCAACTTCCTTTTCTGAGCCGACCATAACAGGAAGGTTGTACTCTTTTCCTTGAAGAAGCAGTTTGGCGTTTTCGCCCGTGTAAACTTTAGAGGTTTCCATAACAATCCCCACAATACATTTTGAAATAAATTAGTTAATTAGAATTTTGATTTCTTAGCAATTGAAGATAAAAAGACTCCTCAGTGCTAATAAGATAATTATTCTAGCTGCAATCTATAAAGCTAAACCATTATTATCAATTGTTATTTTGAAAAAATCGACGTCGGTAATTTATTGTTTTAACTATTTCAGGAACATGATAAACCCTCAGATTTTTATAATTATAAAACAAGTAGGAAAAGTATTAGTTAGTATTTATTTATTAAATACTTTAATTTTGAAAAAAAATTGAGTAATTGGTTATCGCTAGAATTGTCAAACCGCAACAAATTTCACGGCGCATAAATTGGCTTATAGAATAAGTTGAATCCATCTATTTGAAAAACTATTTTGGAGTTGACAATGAAAATAAAATTATTCTTAATCTTACTATTCTCCACAATTTGTATTTATCCTCAATACTATGGTGAAAGAAGTACCGAACAAAATTTTGAACAATCGGAGCTGTATTTCAAAAGTCATTACCTGAATACTTTCGGGCTATTCAATTTCAAAAAAATATCTTCCGGATTTTTTAACGATCCATTTCTTAATCTTTATCTTAATCCTGCTTCCATTCCTGATATTGGAGATAACGAAGTTCTTCTTTACATTGATTTTAGGGGAGATAGAACCGAAGTGCCGATACTCGATAACTATGTAATACCACTTTACTATACTTTTGATGTTTATCGCCCAATCATTGATCGGCGATGGTTTTCCATCAGCCGCTCTGAACCCGAACCGATATTTTCTCTTGGGGTTTTAAATTATCCTTTAAAAGACTTAACAAAAAATTTCTTTATAGGGGGAACATATCAGTTAATAAATAGACAGGAAAAATTTTACTCTGTTCCCTACGGAATTTATTATCCTAATTATTATTATGATGCATTTGGAATCCGCTCTCAGGGACTTGCTGATGTTCCAATTCAGGATAGATATTCCAGTAAAGATGAACTTTCAACCGTTGGACACTTGTTCTCAGCTTTTACCGGTTATAAAATAAATGATGATTTAAACATTGGAATATCTCTAAATGGTGTGGTTCATTCTCGCGATGGAGGTTATGGAAATAATGATCAAACCGAATACGGACAATCGAGTGATTACAAGTATTCCGGTTATAATAGTCAAGCACGTGATCAGGATTACCATCATCTAGATTTAAGTGCAGGGGTAATATACAATCCCACAGAAAAAATTTCTGTTGGAATAAAACTTGGTTTATTAAGCGGCAAGGCAGAACAAAGCTATTCATCTGAAAGCAAATATTTTTATCAGTATAAAGTACCGAATGTGACCAATGAATGGAGCTATAATATCAGTGATTATCAAAACAACCAGAAGTGGAATCATGATGGAAACTCAAAGTACATCAGCTTAAATTTTAACCGGCTTATTGATGATCAAAAAGAATTCTCTGGTTATTATCGTTATACTAATTCTGATATTGACTTGAGTAATTCAACGAACATTCTTGATACATCGTTCTACACATCGCGCTACTACAATTCTTATGATACGGCGTATTATTCATATAATGGAAGAAGTTTTACTTCCGATAAGAGAAGCGGAACCGGCAAAAGAAAAATTTATATGCACGAGGTATTATTAAACTTTTTATGGAAGCTGACTGATAAAGCAAATGTGCATGCTGGTATTTATTATAACTCAGCAGCTTCAAAAGTTAATTCTGATGAACCGGTTTTAGCTTTGCGAAAGTCAGCATATAGCTACGTTTATAAGAATTCCTCTCAAAACGGTTATAACGAACTTTTTGAGGATAAAGTTTTAAATTGGGAGTATGAGGCACAAAACTGGTCGCTGCAAATTCCCATTGTTTTTAATTTTATTCTGAATGATAAATTTGAATTAATGCTGGGTCTAAACAGAATTCTAAATGGCTGGGAAATTGAAGACAGAACAACGGCTTACTTTACTAAACGTGAAAGGAACGAAAACGGACAGACTACACTTGAAACTAATTTCGGAGAAAGATACACTCAACCCAAGGAAACAATTACAGAAGATTTTACCAAAATTATGGCGGGCTTGAATGTAAATTTATCTAAATCATTTAAAGTAAATTTACTTGTTGATCCAGAGTTTGACAACCCGAACACGTTCCTAAGATTAGCTCAATGGTGGCTGGGATTTACGGCAAAACTCTAATTTAGGGAGATAATTTATTTTCTGAGATTTTAAGCTAGATAAATAAAAAAGCCCCGATGTTTTCGGGGCTTATTCCAAGATTTTTATTCGTTACTTGCTTAAAATCATTTTCTTTGTTTCAGTAAAATCAACGGTACTGAGTTTGTATATGTAAACACCGCTTGATAGCTGAGAAGCATCAAAATTTATCTCATAAAAACCAGCATCTCTGAATTCATCTACCAGCGCAGCAACTTCATTTCCCAGAACATCATATACTTTTAGAGTTTGCCAGCCGCTAACAGGCGATTGCCATCTTATTTGTGTTGTTGGATTGAATGGATTAGGATAATTTTGATTTAAACTGAAGTTGTTGGGTATATGGTTTACCATTACTTGTATAGTGTTACTGAAGCTAGATCCGCCATCGGAGTCCATTTGTTTTAATCTAAAGTAATAAATACCATTTTCTAAATTAGTTTGTTCGAAGAAATATTTTTTTATAGAATTTGTATTTCCATGACCAGAAACGAAACCAATCTTTGAAAAAATAATATTGTCGTTGGAGCGTTCAACTTCAAAACCATAGTTATTAACCTCGGTAGTTGTTTCCCATAATAATTTTACAGTATTATCTTTCACTGATGCTTCGAAAGAAGTCAGCTCGACAGGCAGTGCACTGCTTTCACCCCCCGTAAAATCGCTGAAACTTGTTACAGCTGCTGTTATCAAATTTAAGATGGGATTAACGGGATTTAATAAAGTCCAAAAATTTCCATTATACTTTCCACCGAATATGTTAGATTCAACTCCGCCCATATGAATATCATCATCAGTGTAGATTAGGGATACATCACAAGAAAAATCTGAGATTCCTGACGAACTAATCGTCCAATATCTGTTGATATAATTTATTGTGCTTGAATTCTGAGGATGCTTTTCATTAACAACGCTTACACCAACATAAGCTGAAGAGAAATTTCCGCTGGTAAAGTTTAAAGTAACTGGAGAATACTCAGCTATTCCAGTATTATCTCCAACCGGAAAAGTAAATGAACCGGCTCCCCAAAATTCTTTTCTTAATTGACCGCTGCCCGAAGCCACGATCATTTTTGATTCAGATGGAGATCCGATAATCTGCGAAGAGCCGCCAAGAGTAAGGTTTTTATCTGCTAAGATTAAGCTGCCTTGACCAAGATTCAATTCTCCCAATGCTTTGACATTATTAGATAGCGCCACACCGGTAGGATTGTTAATAGCCAAACTTCCTACTGAGTATGGGAAAGATAATCCCGTAATTTGAGGTACGTTACCATTAAACTCATAATTTGCGGAGTCGCTGTACATTTGAATTTCTGTTTGGATATTGCCAGAAAAGGAATTCAATCCGTGAGCCGAACTAATAATCAAAGTACCACCGGCTCTAAGATCAAATTCCCCTGGTCCGCTTACTACAAAATTTGATGGATTTAAAGCTCCGGTTGATTCAATCCGTAAAGTAC
Organism: uncultured Ignavibacteriaceae bacterium; assembly: GCA_964613805.1. GTDB lineage: Bacteria > Bacteroidota > Ignavibacteria > Ignavibacteriales > Ignavibacteriaceae > XYD12-FULL-36-8. The sequence goes on from CAZTJF010000003.1 coordinate 59,704, forward strand.
CCAAATTGCTAATATTTGAAGTCATGTTAATAGTTTTATTATCACCAATTAATAGTACGTCATTATTAATTACTCCGGGTAGGCGTGTTGTTGCATCACCCGTGTATCCACCGTTTGACCACGAATCGAGAGCATTGAAACCGCCCGAAACTCTGCTATAAAATGACATTGTTCCAGCTGGATTCGTGGAAATATAATTTCCGTTGTTCAGAAGTATACCGTCCACTGTCAAGATGTAATTATTCATATTAAGCGACGCTGCAGGTTGAATTAGCAGGGAATTTGTCACATGAATATTTGTAAGTGCAGTAACAGAGGATTCGTTTTCGATTACAAGGTTTTTGTTTACAAAACCATACCTAACGTTTTGATCGGTTCCAAAGTATTTTATCGTGTCATTATAAATGATTGCATTTGCAACCGCTAAATCTTCAATATCTAAATCTCCTCCGATACCAACGGTACCAGCACCAAAGTATTTCGTTCCGGCATTGCTAAGTGTAAGATCATAATAATCAATTGCCAACACTACTTGATCAGAGGAACCATTGTAATCTATCTTTGAATTATTTGTCAGAGTATTGACAGAAATATTACCTAAAGTTGAAGAACTGCTAAGTAAACCTGAATTCCCACCTTTATAGCTATTTGTTGTTAAAGGAGGAACAATAATCCCCTCTACATTGAAATTTCCTGCAATTCCTGTTTTTCCACCAGCAAAAGTTTTAGTACCGCTGCCACTAAGGGATAGATTTCCATAATTTAAGTTGAGCACTGTTTGATCAGTTCCGTAAAATCTCACTGTACTTGTTGGGCTTAAATTGATTGTTGAGAATCCTGTCGGGAAGGATTTATTACCTCCAATCCAAAGACTTGAATTATTCTCTAATGCAAAAGTGCCTCCTAACGTATTTCTCTTAAAGGTGCATGTGTCGAGATCGAAAATTCCATTTTTTAAAGTAAAGTCTCCGCTTATTTCCACTGTTTTGTACTCTAGTACTAGCGAACCTCCGCTTTTATCTATTACAAAATTTCCCATTGCTGCATTACCAGATGCAGTAGAAACCCATATTGATTGATATTCCGAACCAGTGAACAAGAAGGTTGCATTTGGCGAAGCACTATAATTACCATAATTATACAATGATTTTTTAATTATTATTAAAGAGTTAGGAAAATTATCAAACTTAGGTCTTGATAAAGTAGAAATACTCAAATCATAAAATTCATTTATGCCGGAGGAATAATCCGAGAGCGCAGTTTGATCTCCTAAAATTACCCACCCTGCAATAGAAGTGAATGTCCCATGATTAATCCAGTCTGAATATAATTGCAGTTCGCCGTTATCTTGAATATAAGCACCCCCAGAATCTATAATTAAATTTTTATGAAGAATTAACCGAGAGCCATTTTGGGTAAATGTTGCACCAGATTCAATTCTAAGGGTATAAATGTGTATGTTATTGGAAATGGGACCGCTTAATACCGGAAATCTGTCACCGCTTGGAGAGCTAGGAACTATTACGGTATCGTAATCAGGAACACCCGCTGGTGACCAATTGGCTGCTTCTAACCAGTCGGTACTCACATTACCTGTCCAAGTTTTTACTTTGCTGGGATTATAAGTAATTACTAACCTTGCGTCGTTTGCAGTACCTGTATATTCTCTTGTTGCAAAGGTTATTTGGTTATAAGCTGATTCGTCGGCATGTTTTATAAGCAATCCATTGTTCGGATAAACACCGTTAACCCAATTCTGTATAAGGTTTTTTATGTCCCATGTATGAGTAGTATAAGTTGTTGTGGAAACAAAAGTAGATGCCTCAACATTTGAATCAAAATCACCGCCAGCAGTGGTCCAGTTAGTGCCGGCAGCTCGTTGATTCCAGTTACTAACCATACCAACAGTTCCATTACATGGAGCCGTACCCTCTGTCCAATCATTAATAATCCTGTGCACATTTACATTACCACTCCCTGTTCCAAGTATTCTGTACAAATATAAAGTACCCGAAGTAATCGTTGTTCCAGGTGGAATAGACGACAAATCGAATCTAAACATTCCTCTCCCTCTAGTTCCAGTTCCACCGGTAAGAAAAACTCTATCGCAAGAACCATAATTTGTGGTTGGATAATATTCATCAGGAGAATTATCTTTTGACGTGTAAACTGTGACCGTGGTTTGTGACATTAAAATAGAAGAATCAAGTATAAATAACATGATTGTAATGAATAAAATTCTGATAGCTTTGAGGTTTGCTAAATTCTTATATGTTTTCATTTTTAACTCCAATCGTATCCAATTTTTCAGCTTATTTTCATTTTCAGTTTTATATGTCTCTATTCAAAACTCTTTATCATAAGTCAACAGATATACCAATCACTTGGTTTGTAATTCCTACTTATTGAAATAGTTGAGACTTTAACTTCAGTAATCATTTCAGATGCTTTTTGTAATAATTACTGCGGATTTTTAAGAAACTGTTATGTTATGACACAGATTTTTTAACTCAATGTTTTTAAGCTGAAAAATGAATAATTCGATTTTGGGGATAATACAAAATTTTTAATTCTCTTTATTTTCACACGAAAAACCACATGTTCTACGGTCGGCCTTGTTAAGCCATGCCCGATGTGATACATTTTTGTTTTTAGAAAATAACGATTTTGAAGTATTTTTTTTGAAAGTGGTGTAATTACAATTTGTCTGAAAAATTAATTTTATCAACCAGTTTACAAATGATGATTTATTCTGGTTGTTTCATTTTTTATATCTATTTAATTACTCACCGATCAACTTATTAAGTCACCTTACGCAGAATTAAATTTTAGTAGCACGACTTTTAGGGAATGTTGCACAACTCGAATTTGTCATCCCGAACATGTTTCGGGGGTTTCATTACAAAAAATATTTAGATGCTGAAATTAATTCAGCATGACAGTAGGATCTTACGCAACAGACCCTTTAATTCGTGGAGAAAGTGAACCAAAAAACTCCGGCTTTTCCCAAATGAATCCTTCAGATAGCCACAAAATAGCTTTATTTAATGGCTAAAGCCAAAGCATTTGGTGTTACTCATGCCTCCGATCTAAAAGGACCGTTGCATAAGTGCTACTTGGGATTCACTAAGCACGTTCTTTAGAACGTGCTAAAAAATCTAAAGAAACAAAAGGACTTCAGTCCAAATATTCACAATTGTTTGGGCTAAAGCTCGAACCGTATCAGGAATTTTTAATCTCCGGCATTGGGGAAGCCATCCCTTTGGGAAAATGCCGGGGCTAATTAAGTTATGCAACACTCCCTAGAGGTCGGAGCTATTGATTATAACATTGTGCGTAAGGTGTGTTATTAATTAAAAGGTTTTCAGCTGCCGTTTTAACACAGTCGTTAAGCTTTAGGCAGAGTGAATATGAACTTCGTTCCTTTTCCAAGTTCGCTCTCAGCATGGATATTGCCCCCATTTTTATTTACCAATTCTTTACAGAGCATTAAACCCAACCCGGTTCCTCTCTCCTTATTTGTGCCGAGTGTTGAAAAACTTGAATCTATTTTAAATAGTTTCTTTAAATTCTCTTCGCCAATACCAACACCAGAATCACTCACCGAAATACTCACATAGTCAGTTTGAACATTTGCTGAAACGGTAATTGTTCCGCCGTCCTTTGTAAATTTGATTCCGTTCGATATAAGATTTCTCAAAACGGTCTTAAACATATTTTTATCTGCGAATGCTCTAATTCCAGAATCTATCTGTTTTTCAAGTTTGATATTTTTACTTTTAGCGTTTTGAGCGAACAGGTCAATCACTCCAGTGGTGATTGATTCAACATCTATTTCGCTTGGAGAAAATGAAATGCTGCCGATTTGCATTCTTGACCACTCAAGAAGATTTTCCAGCAGTGCCATTATATTTTTTGCTGCATGGTATGAATGTCCAATAAACTCTTTCTTTTCTTCATCTTTTAGCTCATCAAATTCTTCATAAAGTATTTCGCTGAAGCCCAGCAATCCGGAAAGAGGACTTTTTAGATCATGCGCAATTATTGAAAAGAACTTATCCTTACTTGCATTAAGTGATTTCAGCTCTTCATTAAACTTTGTTACTTTTTCTTCAATTACCTTTTGATCGTTAATATCTGTGCAAGATCCTATATAACCAGCAAAGCGGCTATCGGATTGAAACCTTGGAACACCTTTATTTATTACCCATTTATAACTGCCATCGGCGGTTCTTAGCCGGTATTCAATCTCAAATGGTTTCTTCGCATCGCAAGAAGTTTTATACTCATGAAAAAATCGTTGAAGATCATCGGGATGAATACCTTCAATCCAATTCAACCCGATTTCCTGCCCCAAAGTTCGCCCAGTAAACTGTTCCCAATATTTATTTACAAATGTGAACAGCAATTCAGGATCCGAAATCCACATTAGAACAGGAGTTGTGTTTGCGATATTCTTAAAACGTTCTTCACTTTCTTTAAGAGCATCTTGAGAAACCTTAAACATCGTAACGTCAGTTATAGTGGTAATACAATAAGTTTCATCATTGTCTTGTAATAAGGGTATACTTTCCAGCAGTGCATAGAAAAGACTTTTATCTTTTCGCTCTACCACTACTTCGCAAGAATGTTTTGAGTTGAATTTGGTTACGTTTTCCAAATGAGTGATAAATTGATTGTGATGTTCGGAATTCACAAACTCCAGAAATGGTTTATTCAAGAGATGTTCTTTTTTTGATTTTAACTGATTAGCACCTGTTTGATTTAGTGATGAAATGATTCCTTTTGAATCAAATGTAAAATAGCCCGTGGGAGAATTTTCATAAATCTTATCATGTTCCAAGCGTAATCTGTCAAATTTTTGCTTTGTTACAACAATTTCTCTTGTTTTTTCCTCTAACTCCCGTTGTTTGGTCTCAATCTCTTTATATAATGATTCAACATTGTTAACTGGGCTAATAGCATTATTGATCTTTCTGTTGCCAAGATCACTACTGTTATTTATTTCACTATCAGTTGTTTTCATTTTTGATTTTTGGATGAACTGCAAGTGTTCTTTTTTGATATAATTTCTGATTATTAAGCTCTAAATGATTATGAATCATCGCCAATAATTTCTTATAACTCCTTTGTTTTCAATAATTAAAGCAATTTCGTGCCAGTTAAGTTATTGAAAATGTATCACATAGATTCACCATCCTAAACTTGAACAGAAAGTATTACTTATGTCAATTGTAAGTTTTACTGAACTTGATTTCGGAAAATTTTTTGTAAGTAACTCTTACTTAAACAATGTGTGGCACCTGCTTTGGCTGTCTCAATACAAATGGAAATAGAAAAAGTAAATTCAATGAACACAAAAAATCAAAATAAAAGGAGTAACAAAATGAAAAGGTCTATTTATTTATTCGCGCTGTTAGCATTATTTGTAATTGGATGCAGCGAGCAGTCAAGTGTGCTTGCACCATTAAATAATGTTGATACAAATGAACCTAACTGGATAGTTTCTTTTTCTTCTAGCGACTTAGCAGTTAATACTGTGCACTCGGCTTCTGTCTTGATCGATGGAGCAAAGGGAGGAGATGTTCAAATAAGAAAAAGTGTTCCCGGAGGACCTTTTGGAAAGATCCAAATTGATTCCCGGCTTCATATTCATGCCGGTTCATTTGCTGGAAAATTGACTATATCAACATATGTTGATGACACAAACTTTTTAACAACCTTTGGACCCTCGTATGTCTTCAACAGACCACTTGAATATACGTTAATGTTACAAGGTCTTAATTTAAGCGGAGTTAATCCAGCCAATGTACGATTTGTGTATCAAGCAGCTGATGGAACTATTCATCAATGTCAGTATTCTAGTATTGATGTTGACCTTACCAGAGGAAAATTAAAAGTAAACTCAGCACAAATACCTCACTTTTCACGTTATGGCTTTGTTAATTAAATAAAACAATGAGACTAAAATAAAGGATAAATACCATGAAACAGTTACTATCAATCACAGCAGTTCTAATGCTGCTATTTGTAGGATGTTCAAAAGACATGAACATTAACAGTCCTCAAAACAACCAAGTTACAGAAGAATTCGTTACCAGGACCAGTCCGGAAGGATTAAATGTAAATGCACAATATACAGTATCAAAAGTAATAGATGGAAGTAAGGGCGGAATGATTTATTATGGAGACTTCAGTCAAGCACAAAGCGGCAACACAGAGAAAGTATATGCAGCATGTTATTTCCCAGCCGGAGCTTTTTCTGGAACAAAAACAATAACAATGACATTGGATACAAAGAAATGTACCGGAACATTTTCACCATCAATGACATTTAATAAACCGGTAAGCTTTAGTGCATTATTTACCGGTGTGAAGTTAAGTAATACCAGTCAATCTCAATACACATTTGTTTATTATGATAAGAATGGGAATAAATATGTAATAGGTGCATCATATTTATATTTTGATGCGGTAAAGGGAGTATTAGGCATATTAAATGCACAGCTTCCTCACTTCTCACGCTATGGTATTGTAAGAAATTCTGAATAATCAAAAAAAATAATTAAAAAGGAAAAAAAATGAAAAAGTATTTATCAATAATCGTTTTGTTAAGCTTGTTCGTAATTGGATGCAGCGAGGAATCATTAGTAAACTCAAACCCAGGATCAACACAAAATGGTTATAAACTAATAAAATTGCCAATAGCTTCCGGTTTACAAATAAATAATGTTTATTCAGATTCGAAATCAATATCGGGCAGCGCAGGTGGTTCGTTAAGTATCCAAGGCAGCTATTCAGGCGGTCCATTCGGAACGGTAACAGTAAATTCCACATTAGTATTTCCGGCAGGATCATTTAGCGGAACAAAAACAATTTCAATGACAGCAGATGACGAATACTGTGCTTCAACGTTTTTACCAGGAATGTCATTTTCAAAATCCGGTATTTATAATATAACCTACACAGGAGTTGATCTCACCGGAATAAATCCATCAACAGTAAAATTTGTATACCTTAAGCAAGATGGAACATTGGAATATCCAACTCATGAAGGAATAACTGTTGAGTTTGCTACTGGTAAAATTTCAGTAAAGAATGCACAGCTTAATCACTTTTCACGTTACGGCTTTGTTAATTGATCAACAAATTAATTTAGAAGTAAACTAAGAGCGGGATAAAAAATGAAACAGTTAATATCAATCGCAGCAATATTTTTAATATTCTTAGCAGGATGTTCAAAAGATGTAAACATCAACGGTCCCATTGAACTTCAAACTACAAACGGAGGAACCGAAAAAATAATAGGAGAATATTTTGCATTAGAAGCTCCAATAGAAGCGGATCCTGAGATAGATACATCAACTGTCTCGGAAGTAAAAGAGATTGATGGAACAATAGGCGGTGTGCTTTCAATAGATCAAAATGTTGTAAGCAATGATGGAAGAATAGTTAATGTTAAGGCGCGATTTCAAGTAACTCCAGGTGCTTTTACTGGTAACCAAACAATTTCGATGACTGCTGATGTCAACAACGGATGCCTAACTTTTTCTCCCCAGATGAATTTCAATCAATACTGTAAATTAGATTATGAAATAAAGAATATTAATCTGACAAATTTGGGATTTACACAAAACACTTCTGCAGCATACTTCGTTTATTTTCATAATTCCGGATTAATTCTTCCTGTTCTAAATAGCGGAGTAACCTTTAACTTAAATCAAGGTGTTTTGAAAGTTAACTCGGCTAGAATTTATCACTTCTCACGTTATGGTTTCGTTCGAAGTAATGAGTGATTCCGAGTGTAGGGTTGTGTTAATGTAATATTTGCATTAAAAAGAGTTCTTAAGGTAGAAATTGTCAACCTGATACTTAAACTTTGCACTTAAACTGGCTGATTGTATGGCATAAAGGTAGATGTGTGAATGAAGAAATTAGACTAAGAAAAAAATGAAGATTATTGAAATAAGGTTTCTTGATTAAATTAAAAAGAATATAAAAATGGAAACAAAAAAACAAGAATTTGCGGAAGACATTAAGTCGTTGCTTGGCAATTACTTCGATCAAACAGAAATAGACACATTTACTTCGAAGCTGAAAAAAAGTAACGAAAAAAATAGTCCAAACGAACTGATAAATAAATTCTACACCCAACAGCTTAATATTGATTATGATTTTGCAAAAGACAGAATGGAAATTGATCGTGCAATAACTTTTGCGATGAAGAAACTTTCAAAAGAAAAATTTCTTACATTTTTATGCAAGCTCGGGCAAATATGCACCGGACACGGCAAGTTAAATTTAGCATTTGAAGTACTTAGCAAAGCTGTTAAGGAAAGCGAAAATAAAAAAGATAAAGCCGATAGTTTACTGCTTCTTTCCGATGTTCACAGCAGAAGAGCAGAATGGAAAAAAAGTATTGAGGTTCTAAATACTGCAAAAGATTTGTTTAATTCTATACATGATCATAACGGAGTCGGTAAATGTGAGAATATTCTTGGAGCAATTTATGGTGAAAAAGGGGAGTTGGAATTAGCAAAAATTCATTTTGAAAATTGTTTGGCTCTTATTGACCCTATAAAAGAAAAAGAGCTTGCGGCATTAGTAGAATTAAATTTGGGAAACATTGAAAACATTCATGGTGAATACGATAAATCGTACGAATATTTCATTAAATCGTTAAGAAAATTTGAATCATTAGGCAATTTTCGCAGAATTGCAGAACTAAAGCATAGCATGGGAATGCTTTATGTTAATCAAGAAAAGTATAATGAAGCTATTTATGAATTTGATCAAAGTATCGAAATCTCTATTAAAGAAGGATTATTACCAATTCTTACTATTGCCTATCTGAACAAAGCTAATGTTCTTATTAAGCTGAAGGAATTTGAAGCAGCATTGTGTTTTGTAGATAAGTCACTCGAGTTCTCTCACCAGATTGATGATAAACTCACAATTGCGGATATTTATAAAACCAAAAGCAGTATTGAAAAACATTTTAAGAATTATGATAAAGCTGAAAATTACCTTCAATCCAGCTTGCTGCTGAACGAAAAGATGAACAACGTTTTAAATATTGCAGAATCATGTTTTGAGCTTGCACAATTATATGATGAGCTGAATCGCAAAGAAGAAAAAGAAAAATATTTGCAGCGTTCTCTAAAATACTTTCGTGAAATTCAAGCAGTAGATTATATACAAAAAGTTGAAGAAATGTTAGAAATTTCAATCTAAAAAAAATCTCAAAGAAGAGAAGAAATCATGCAAAAAAATACTAATCCAGCTATTAACAAAGAAATAGAAAATCTGCTTAAACAATACTTTAATCATACAGAAACTTCAAATTTCTATAAGCGTTTAACAAATTCGTTTGTTGAACATGATAAAACAGAAATTGTAACTAGCAAGGTTGATCAAGCTCAATTAAATGCAAAAATTCCAATAGGTGTGAATGAGCGTGAATTGGTAACACAAATCACCACATTTTCTGAAAAAAAGCTCCCAAAAGAAAAGTTCTTACAGCTTTTATTAGAACTTTCACAGTTGATGACATTTAACGGTGAAATAAGCATTGCTACCGAACTCAGTGATGATGTGATTTCTAAAACTGAAAATGAATCATTACTAAAAAAATACCGTGCAGATGCATATCTGTCTTTGGCTAGAATTACTTGGTCACAAGCATACTGGGACCAAAGTTTGGATCATGTTAAAGAAAGTTATAAAACCTTTGCACAAATTGAGGATAAAGAAGGGTTTGCAAGATGTGAAAATATGCTTGCAACCATCTATGGTGAAAAAGGTGAAATAATTAAAGCATTGGATCACCTGGAAAAGGGGTTACTCTTTTTATCGGATAGTAATGACCTTGCGCTGCGTGCAATGTTTGAGGTTAATCTTGGTATTCTTTACAACATGCGGGGCGAAAGCAATAAAGCGCTTTGGAACCTTAGGAACGGTTTGGGAAAATATGAATCGCTCAAAGATACAAGACGAGTTTCAAGAGTCCGCCATAACCTTGGTATGATTTATACTAAAGTTGGGGATTATCAAGCTGCACTTGAAGAGTTTAATAGAAGTATCAGTATTTCTGTTGAGAACGGTTACCTTTCTAACTGTGCAATTGGTTATTTGGGAAAAGCTTGTATTTACACTAAGCTTAAGAACAGCGTATTGGCTGATGTGTTCACTGACAAAGCATTGGAAGTGGCTTATAAAATTAATGATGCCCTTTCAATTGCGGAAGTCTATAAAATCAAAGGTATGATTCAGAGTGACTTGGAAAATTTCGAATTGTCGGAAGAAATGTTTGAATCAAGTCTTAGAATTAATAATGATTTGGAGAGCAATTTAAATAAAGCCGAAACCCTGAGTGAATTAAGTACTCTGCATGATAAAATAAAAGGAAAGAGTACCGAATAAATTATAAGTGTTATTAATAAAACCTCCCATAAGAATTTTTAAAACGGGCGATTTTGCCCGTTTTTAATTTTAAATATTTTTTGTTGGATATTATTTTTAAGATAAATTTAAACCGTTCATTCTTTTTCGTAACCATTATCATTTTTACTTTTCGTTGTCACAAACTTATAAGCATATAATCTGGGATTGGAATGGAACATTGTTCAATGATATTGAACTTTGTGTAAATTTAATCAACTCTGTGCTTACAAAAAGAGATTTACCTGCTTTAACAATTGATCAATACCGAAATATTTTTACATTTCCTGTAAAAGACTATTACGCTTTGGCAGGACTCGATTTTGCAAAATATTCCTTTGAAGAATTAGGTAAAGAATGGATGGATGAATATCAAGAAAGAAGATTTGAGGCAATATTATTTTTAGGTGCAGAAGAAATTCTTGCAAAATTTTATTCCAATGGAATTGAACAATCAATCCTTTCTGCATACAAGCAAGATACACTTTTGGAGTTGATTAACCATTTTAATCTGAATCAATACTTCACACATTTAATTGGCTTAGATCATATTTATGCTACAAGCAAACTTGAGCTTGGAAAAGAATTAATGAAAAAGCTCAATCATCTAAACAGCAGCGTACTTCTGATCGGCGATACAATCCATGATTTTGAAGTTGCTCAAGCAATGAACATAAGTTGTATTCTTATTGCGAATGGTCATCAACGTAAAGAAAAATTATCAGCTTGCGGAGTTGGTGTTTTTGATAGTCTTGAACAAGTAATTGAAAAAGCTGTGATCAAGGAAAGAGAATTTATTATTTAATTCCCCAATCAAAACGAGGAAAAGCAAAATGACAAAAGGTAAACTAAATATTAAAATAAAAATTATTTTTAGTATCGCAGCATTTTTTTCATTGCTTTCGATTAGTTGTGAGGAAAAATTAGTTCAAAAAGCTGATCCCACCTATCTTAAAGCAATAAATGAATGGCATGCAAAGCGTATTGAAAATCTGAAAAAAGAAAATAGCTGGCTTAACCTTGTTGGACTATTCTGGCTTAAACAAGGTGAAAATAAATTTGGCAGTGGTATGGACAATGATATTGTTTTTCCATCAAAAGCACCGGACTACATCGGAACATTTCTTTTAAAAGACTCGGTTGTAACAATAAAAGTGAACAAAGGGATTATAGTTCTTTTAGACAGCTCGGAAGTTGCTGAAATGGTTTTGCAGAATGATATGACCGATTCACCATCAACTCTAAGTCTCGATTCGTTCAAATGGTTAATTATTAAAAGGGGAGATAAGTACGGGGTCCGATTACGCGATTTGAATGCGCCTTTGTTGAAAGAATTTAAGGGAATTGAAAGATTCCCTGTCAATACAGATTGGCGAATTGAAGGCGAATTTATTCCATATAATCCAGCTAAGAAAATTATGGTTCCAAATGTTTTGGGCGGCTCCGATGAGGAAATGGTTTCAGGAAAGTTGAAGTTTAAAATAAAAGGAAAAGAATTCATTATTGATCCGATTGACAGCGGAGAAAAGTTGTTCATAATTTTTGCTGATGAGACTAATGGTGAAACAACTTACGGTGCGGGAAGATTTCTTTATTCCGATAAACCAGATTCTACAGGAAAAGTAATAATTGATTTCAACAAATCATATAATCCGCCATGTGTATTCACAAAATTTGCAACTTGCCCATTACCCCCGGAACAAAATCGTATAGGAATCAAAATTACAGCAGGCGAAAAATCATTCGGCAATCATCAGCAGTAAATTATTACTAAAGCCATTCACCTTGGCCTGCCTCTTGGCTAAGCTACTGCTGCAGGTGGGAAGGGTTGGGATGGACTTTTAATTTATCTTTAAAAATTTTCTCAAACTTCTCAATCTTCGGAGTAATAACGAATGAACAATATCCTTGATTTGGGTTTTGCTCATAATAATCCTGATGATACTTTTCTGCCGAATAAAAATTCTTTAGCGGACTAATCTCAGTTACAATCGGATCTTTCCAAATTTCAGCTTTGGTCAGCTCAAATTTATAATTATCGGCTTTCTGTTTTTGTTCTGTGTCGTGATAAAAAATAACGGATCGGTATTGAGTGCCAACATCTGCACCTTGTCTATTAAGCGTAGTAGGATCATGAGTTTTCCAAAAAACCTCAAGCAATTCGTCATAAGAAACAACTTTGGGATCAAAGGAAATCTGGATAACCTCAGCATGACCAGTTTTTCCCGAACAAACCGCCTCGTAACTTGGATTTGGAACATTTCCACCGGCATATCCAGATACAACTGATTTAACACCCTTAACTCGTTCAAATATTGCTTCCGAACACCAGAAACATCCTGAGCCGAAAGTTGCTGTTTGCAATTTACTATCATCTATCAGGTTCATTTTTCCCTTTTCTTGTTTTTGAATTTGTGATGTTGATTCTTTACAACTGCTAATCGTAAAAAGTAAAGCTGTTAAGAATAAAAGCAATTTTATTTTATTTACCATGATTGACTAAAACCTATCAATGTTTATCAAAACAACATTTGTTTTATAGGAATAATTCCTTGGGGGAGAAAATATTACATGGTGTGAGCACTATACTTTCATGCTTGGAAGAATAAATACTTGATTAAATATAATCTCAGCGGAGAGACAGGGATTCGAACCCCGGAATGCCAAAGGCATTAACGGTTTTCAAGACCGCCGCATTCAACCACTCTGCCATCTCTCCAGTTTACAATTATTTCAGATCAAAAAATATTTCAGTCCAATTCTACCTAAATTTAGATAACAAATATAATTATACTCTTATATATGTAGAAATAATATTGATGTAATTTTTTATCCTAAACTTAAGACGGATTGACTTTTTATGGAAAATCTTGACGAATTCAAAAAATTTGCTAACTATTTAGCTCAAATAAGCGCTGCAGTGATTAGAGAATATTTTCGATTGCCGATTTCTGTGGAGCGGAAAAGTGATGCTTCACCGGTTACTATTGTGGATAAAAAAGCCGAAGAAGTAATGAGGAAAGCAATTATGATAGAATATCCGGCACATGGAATAATTGGAGAAGAGTTCGGAGTTCATAATGCGGGTGCTGAGTATCGATGGGTGCTCGATCCAATTGATGGTACAAAAAGTTTTATCTGTGGTACAGTCAATTTCGGAACTTTAATTGCTTTATTAAAAAATGGCGAACCAATTTTGGGGGTTTTTAATCAGCCAATATTAAATGAATTTCTTTTGGGAGATAACACTGCTGCAAAGCTTAACGGTGTAAATGTTAGAATGAGAAATTGCGAAAAACTTTCAGATGCTGTTCTTCTTACAACAGATTATTTGAATGTTGAAAAATATCAGGATGTTTTAAAGTTTAATAACTTAATTCACAAGGTTAATTATTTTAGAGGTTGGGGCGATTGCTATGGTTATTATCTTTTGGCAACGGGCTTTGCAGATATCATGGTTGATCCAATTATGTCGTTTTGGGATATTGCAGCAATTGTTCCAATTATAAAAGGAGCAGGGGGAATCATAACTGATTATCATGGAAATGACCCACTTAAAGGGAATAGCATTATTGCTGCGTCACATGAAATTCATACCAAGATAATTGAAGAACTTAACTGATGAATTTCTTAGATGAAATTTTGTGAAAGGAATATTATTACAGTCAACATTGTTGAAATTAATACACAACTTTTGTGATGCTTGGTATAAGATATCAAGATTAGATTCATTATCCAGATCAGCACCAACATAACTAACCATACTTGGAATATCTTTCCAACACCGGGAACATATATTCCGATGGCTCCTATCTCATAAGCTTTTTGAACAGGTGCAAAAATCATGGCACAAGCGAAGAATGATATTAGTGTGAAAATAGAATGTAGTCTCAATCTAGGTTTACTGCTAAAAAATTCTAATCCTGCTCTTACAGCTAATAAAATCCCCGCAAACAAGGTCAGGTAATAATGAATTATAATGGACAATGGAACTGATCCCACGAATAAAATTTTCTCATAACTATTTGAGGGTATAAAATATTCTTCTTGATTATGACTCAGTGTAATTTTATACTCAATCTCATTCATCGGATCTTGTTTCGGAATAGTTATTTTCAGAATCCCATCTAAATATTTCAACGTGTCACTATTCCACATTTGATTTTCGTTTACTCTCCTCCATTTTACAATTCCTTTAAGATCTTTGATGTCCGTCCTAATTATAATATCGTAATCATTCTTATCTCTATGAATTTTTTTTAAGTGATAGGAAACTTTATGAGCATCAATTCCAATAGTCCCGCTTGTAGGGTATGTCCCGGAAATTCTATTCTGAATAAATCCGATTAGAAATGTTATAATTACAGCAGACACCCAAAGTATAATTGATTGTTTCATATGCACAAGAAATTTTGTTTACAAACATAAATATTTTCTTCGAAGTCTAGAGAAAATGCTAAGAATAAATCTTGAGGTTTAAGAAAGGGCAGAAAACTATTGAAAGAATGGATAAATTTAATACAGCGAGAAAGGATCAGAGGGATAAAAGTTTGATTATTAAAAAATCTTTCTCACTCACTTTTATTATTAAAAGTTGGGAGGGTGATAACCCGACGAACAACTAACTAACCTTAGAATTTTTAGCAAGCTATAAAGATGTTCCAACCTTTAATCGCAAATTTATTAACAAAGAAATTATGCTATTTTTTCCTTTGTCGTCTTTTGAGTATATCAGTGACGGACCGAGAGCCAATGAGCTGAATCCCCAGTTCTCGGCAATTTTCTGAACTAGAATATCCATTACATATTGCGGTTGACGAATATCACTCTTAGTCATCGCATCGAACCTAAAATCAAATGTGCTGCCCGCCAATGAGAGTTCCCTGCCTGTAAAGCCAATATGTATCTCATTTAAATATCTTGCAACATAAACCTTTGCTCTTGTTGAAGCTAATAAGCTGAATGGATATCTAAACTCCCAATTATAATAAGTCCCTCCAAGTATTTTTGCTTTGTATTCTGCAGTATTATGTTGGTTGTATATGAGGAGCTTTTCAGGTGATGGTTCTTTGATTATTTCAGAATAGCTTACCTGGAAAAAATTCCCAAGAGGAATTACGTAGCCAACATGAAATCCCATACCGGTGTAAAGGTTGTTATGACTATTTTTGCCGCGTAAATCTGTTATGCCGTCAATGCCATTAAACAAGCCCCCAAAAGCACCAAGTAAGTGAAAATTCATTTCTATAAAATTGGTTTCAATAATTCCAGAATAAGGAGTTCCTAATCCAAAGGAAATTCCCAGATCATGCTTAAGTGGAATTCCGAATCGTTCACCGCCCTGTATTTGTAAAAATGGATTTATATATTGTAACGTAGATGAAATTTGATAGAGAGTTGGAGGCGAAAAAAGTTTTGGTAATCTTATTTTTTCAATTACTCTTGAAAAAACACTTCCAAAGTGAATGGTTTCCGATAAGTTTATTTTGAAAGGGAAGGTTTGTATTCTTGCGCGTGTTTCAGGAGTGAACGCTAAAAAAGGATACAAAACTCCTTTAATCGACAGCGTTTGATTGCTAACATCCCTCAAATCGGCGATAATTTCTGCTTTAGGATCAGGTGGATCAATAAACACCTCAGATTGGATTTTAATAAACAAACTGTCGTCAAATGGTTCCATCTGGAAGTACGAAATTTGTTCTCCCTCTATGTCCTGAGTAAAAGATTTGTTTGCTGAAAACAGAACTATTATGAAGAAAAACAAATTACAAATTCTTAAAATTGCTTTCATTGCTTGTATCCGGATTTTGATTATTTGGAAAAGTCTGTAAAAAAGAATGAATCACCAACTTGAACTCGATCTTTTGTTCTATCGTCAACCACAGTGAAAAAGAAATTTGCCTTGTATCTTCCATCAGGTTCTCTGAGAGAAGAATTTTTGTCTATCCATTCTTCAAATTTTGCTTCATTAGGTGCGAGGTTTAATGAAACGTTATAAATAGGGTTTCCCTTTGCGTCCTTAAAAGGTCCGGATACAGAGATCGGACCTGTATGAGTCACCTTGAGCTGTTCAGGTCGTTCATCAAAAATAGTAACTGTGAATGCTGTGATTCGCTGCAGGTCTTTTACGTAAATATCACCAGAATTCATTTTGGTGGTAACTCTTTCAATTTTGATTTCTGGAAGCCGGTTTGGAGATACTTGAACCCGCTCTTCTTGGCTTCCAAATTTTATTACCAATTCAGTTTGATCAGTCAAGTCAAATCTGCGTTTTTCACCAGCTTGAATTGTAACAATTGGCGAACTTGTGTTTCTTAAATCATAAATTATAGTTTGCACATTGCTGTTATTCTTAACTTCATTCCATGTATTCTGAATAAAAGTTTGACTAACAGAAATAGGCGACTGCATTTTGGTGCTTTCAAGCACTTCGGGTTCTTTTTCAACTCTAACCTCTGGCGGAATTTCATTAAGCTTTGTAGTGAGTGATGACAACTGTTTATTCATCATCACTAACTTTTCTTTTAGAGCTTCATTTTCGACTTTTTCATCTAGCTTAATATTAAATTTTAATCCCTGCATGTAAAGAGAATCTATCAGTGATTTCAACGAATCTCTTACACTCACATCAACAACATTATCTTTGCTCACAACTCTCCTTAGATCAAGTTCAGCGCCTTTCAAAGCTAACACTGTAATTACAAAAATGTAGAGAACCTGGTAGATTATAAATTTACTGTCGTTATTTTTTCTAATCATTTTGTCAAACTATCGTTTTACCACAATTGATTCTAAATATTTTAAACCTGTTACAGTTTTATCATCACCCAAAGATTGTGAAGCGGTTGAAATTGACTGAGCTAAGGTTTTTAACTCTTCAATTTTTTCTGTGCTTAGGTTTTGCATGCCATTTATTTTTTCTATTAAAGAATAAATCGAATTAAAATTATTCGACAACTCTCTACTAATTTCGGAAGTCTGCATGAGGAGATTTTTATATGCTTCAGCATCTCTCAAGGATAGCTCTGGAAGTTTTTCTGTCTGGGAAGAACTTTGCTGGCTGCTTAGCTGTCTGATAATAAGCTGAGTGTTTCTCACTTGCAGTTTTGAATAATATTTCTCACGCATATCCGTAACATGATTCACCACATTCTGAAATTCTAAGCTTAATTGATCAAGAACAGGTTCAAAAAGTTTTCCTAAGGCAAGCACAATTAATGCTTTTACTTCAAAAGGCACTGATAATCCTAAAAACACTTCTTCACCAAGCTTAATGCTTATCAGCAGTAAAGCTGCGCCGATCAATGGAAGAGCCATAGATATGCTGTCAATTATAGTGATGTAAGCCGAAACTGTTTTATCAATAGTTTCGGTTATGGGAGTTCTATTTACTTCACTTTTAAGTTTGTTGAAAGCGATGAAGGCGAGCATAACAAAAAATGAGTAGATTAGTACCGGCAGCCACCAAAAGCTGTAAGGTGTAAATGATTCGTTAACGGGCTGCCATGTTGGAAATAATAATTGAGCTATCCGAACAGTAATATTTCCTAGTATCGGAACGGTTGATAGGTCAAGAAAAAACGATAGCAAGAGAGCCACGAATGAAATGATTGCCGGTTTAATAATAACCGAGAATCGAATATTTTTCAAAGCTTTTTCTTTATAAAGGTCAACCCTTTCTTCAAGACCATTCTTTGAAGGTCCTGGTAAAGACCCAAGATTTTTCATTCTGCTTTTGGGAGTAGAATCTATATTCAGCATTAATACCTCTTATTGAATAGGAATTATTGAGAGCAATTCAGTCAACTTTCGATTGATTTTAACTAATGAATTTATTGCTAATGACATGAGGAATATCAATTGTTATACCAGAAGTGGAATAGTTTATGATGTTTATTCTATAAAATCCACTTCCAATGAAGCATTTTAATTCTGTTTTAGGTAAACTTATTAAGTGTAAATAGTCCAAATCATTTTAATTTTACAATAATTGAGAGGTTGCTCATTCCTTTGCATAATTTGCAATCATTGAGTAGTCTTTCATCGGTTAATTTCGCTCTAAAGATTTTGCTTAGAATAAGTAATTTTTACTTTAAATTAGAAGTTCGAAAAAAAGAGAATTATACATAATTGGCTGCTAACCCAAAACTTTACGAAATAAATACACGCGTTTGGATTAAAAAATTTGGTTTACCGACCACCTTATCGCAAATCCCTAAAAGTGTATTTAAAGATTTATCAGATAAAGGAATTAATATCATCTGGTTGATGGGAATTTGGAAGACCTGCCCATCTACAATAGAAAAATATTGCTTTGAGCCCGAGTTGATTGCTTCTTATAACCGTAGTCTGAAAGATTGGTCAAAATCAGATGTAATTGGTTCTCCATACTCCATTGATGAGTACGATGTGAATCCGGATCTCGGTTCATGGGATGAATTGAAAAGTTTAAAAGGATACTTAAACAGCATTGGGATAAAATTATTTGTTGATTTTGTCAGCAATCATTTTAGCGCTGATTCAAAATATATCAGAACCAATCCTGAAATATTTTTAAAAGCCGATGAAGATTTTTATAGCAGTGATTCTTTTACATTCTTTAAGCCTGACTTTGATCCGCAAAATGTTTATGCTCATGGAAGAGATCCATTCTTCCCCGCATGGACAGATACAATTCAAATTAATTTTTTTAGTGCTGAAGCTCGAAAGTTTATGATAGATGTATTACTCAAACTCATGGACGTTTGTGATGGAGTACGATGTGATATGGCTGTTCTACCATTAAATAATGTATTTCAAAATACATGGCTTGGTGTGCTTAACAAGTTCGGTTTTTACAGACCCGAAGCTGAATTTTGGAAAGATGCAATATCGGCTGTGAAAGGAAAAAACCCGCAGTTCATTTTTCTTGGTGAAGCATATTGGGATTTAGAGTGGAATCTTCAGCAGCTTGGGTTTGATTACACGTATGATAAAAGATTAACCGATCGCCTTGCGGCAAATGATATTTCAGGTGTTAAGGCACATCTTCAGGCAGAGAAAACTTTCCAATTGAAATCAGTAAGGTTTATTGAAAACCATGATGAACAAAGAGCAACCGCTAAGTTTGGAAAGCAGCGCTCGCTAGCCGCCGCAACAGTTATAAGCACGATTCAAGGAATGAAGTTTTATTTTGATGGACAGTTTGAAGGAAAGAAAAATAAGCTGGCTGTTCAATTGGGCAGAGAACCCGAAGAAAAAGTTTGTACAGGAATAAGAGATTATTACGATAAGCTTTTATCAATTACCAAATCCGAAATTTTCCAAACCGGTGAATGGAGTGTTATGCAGCCAATCTCGATTGGTTATGGAAATACTTCATACGAAAACTTTTTTACCTGGCAATGGATTCTAAACGGTGAAAGAAGGATAATTGTGATTAACTATTCTTACTCAACATCCCAATGCCGTCTTAAGCTCGACTTAAAATGTGATAAGAAAAAAATATCGCTTGTAGATCTTTTAACCGGTGAAGTTTACGAGCGCTGGGTAGATGAGGCAAATAATAATGGGCTGTACATTGAACTAAAGGGACATCAAAGCCATATATTTTCAATAGTTGATTGTTAGTTCAATAACTTTTTAAATATCTGGTGAAGATAATTTGCCCAAATTTCATAGGCTTTTTCATTTAAGTGCAATCCGTCATCAGTCAAATCGGCTCTTAACTCACCCAAATCATCTGCAAACAAAGGATGTAAGTTCAAGTATTTTACATTCAATTCTTCAGCTAATATTTTTATTTTATTATTCAAATCTCTTATCCGTTCATTTGGTCTTGGCTCATTCCTTCTTGTGGGCAAAATTGAAGTAACGAAAATATTTTTAGTTTGAACCTTTTCTGAGCTGATCTCCAAGATATTTCTAATGTTTAAGATTATTTCACTATCGGTAAATCCCTGAGCAATATCATTAGTTCCTATCAAAACGAAAAGCATGTCCGGATTTGAGCTAAGAAGATCCCTGTTAAATCGTTTCAGTAAATGTGTACTTTGATTACCTGAAAGCCCTTTGTTTATAATATTAAATTCCGGCAGGAGTTTTTGTGTTTCAAAACTTGCTGTGATTGAATCACCAACAAATAGAATCTTTTTTTTGTTCATATCATCAAACAATTGCTTGATTTTGAAATCAATTAAACATTGTTGAAAAATTTTAATCAATGTTGCGAACTTAATTTAGCCAGATCATGTTTAATTGCTTATTAAGAAATATCCGAAAATTGTTATCTTAGTAAAACTAAAATAAACATTATCAATAAAATTTTAATATTTAATGGCACAACAAAAAATAAGACCAAAAGACAAACCAATTGGTAAAAAACCCGAGGAGAAAAAACATTTAATAAACCCACGTTACAAAAACACTGTTTGGACTGTTGTAATCATGGTTGTTTTAACAATTTTCTTCATTGTGAATAATACGAAAAGTGTGCAAGAGCGAGGTCCTTATCCTCCAAATTATACTTCACCAACCGGGTCAATTCAAAAAGCGATTATTGATTCCCGAATTAGTTTTGTTATTCCAAGTCAAGATTCAAATGAAAAAAACAATTAAAGGAGTAAATGTGACAAAGATTCTTTTTGCAGCTATGATTTTATTCTTAACAACCGGAATTTTGGGTTGTCAAAAAACAGAAAAAGCAAATGATGATAAAAACCAACTTGATGATAGCACGAGTTTAGTTGAAACTGAAATTGTTAAGTACATGGCTCCAGATTTTTCACTCAAACTTACTGATGGGAAAGATATAAAACTCTCTGACCACAAAGGTAAAATTGTAATTATAGATTTTTGGGCAACTTGGTGCCCGCCATGCAGAAGAGCAATACCTGATTTGATTGATATCCAGAAAACATATAAAGAGCATGTTGTGGTAATTGGTATTTCGTTAGATACTGAAACAATAGCGGATGTAGTTCCATTTATTAAAAAATTCGGGATAAATTATCCGGTTGCTTATGCAACGATGCAGGTTTATCAAGCATATGGGAATATCGAATCAATTCCAACTTCATTTATAGTTGATCAGGCAGGTAAAATTGTAGATGCGCATGTTGGTTATGTGGACAAATCGGTTTATACAAATAAAATTGATAAGCTTCTGAAAAAGTCTTAGGGGAATATTTTAATTAAACTATTAAGAATAGAACACGGATTTAACTGATTTGACGGATCAAAACGGATCAAACCTGTTTCGTTTAATTCGATTAACATTTACTTCCTAAACAAATAAAAAATCAAACTAAGAATTAAGCTGATTATAATTGATGTTACAATTGGGAAATAAAAAGTGAAGTTCTTCTTTTTAATGTAGATGTCTCCAGGGAGCTTTCCTAACCAAGGTATTTTTTCTCCTAAAAGAAATAGGATGCCCAATACAAATACAAAAAGTTCTATAAAGATTAATATTTTACCAAGGTGATTAAATTCGGAATTCATATTTACTTGGAGTAAATGTTTTATCGATTCATTCGTGGGCTATCCAAAGGATTCCTTCGGAAAAGCCCGATAGTAAGATGGGAATTAGTCATCTCAGCGTTTCACAAAGTGATGGCTGTGCCAAAAGCTAGGGTTACTTCACTAAAAAAAATATTTGGTCTTCAATCAATCTTCCCTTAAGAAAAATAGATGATAGACAACTCGTGTGATTACTAAACCAAGGTGGCTTTTTCAGTAGAACTGAAAATTATTTTACAATCCCAATCTCAAAAATCTTGCTTCTTCTAATGTTAACATTATTGATATTCTGTGAGTATCGTCTAATCTTTCGTTCTTGGAGTAATTAAATCTTGCGAAGGAATAATCAATGTTTAATTTAGGAAGTTTTACACCGGCACCAAGAGTAAACTGTTTAACATCGTTGTAGCCGCCGCGAATTGCAAAGAGGTTTTTGAAATTATATTCTAAACCTGCATGCATATCAAAACTGACTGGTCCTACATTAAAGTTAGAAGCGAATCTTCTGTTTTCAAAACGGACGTCAAAATCCAATGCTGGTGTAAGTTTGCCCCCGAAAAATTCCACCATATAAGCGGCACCAACTTTTGCAGTTGGGGAGATAAGCTCATTTCTTCCGGTGTTCCAGGCAACTAAAGTAGTTGTTATATCCTGAAGATTTGCGCCTAAAAATAAATTTTCAATTGGAGTGTAGAGAGCACCAACATCAAACCCAACACCAAAAGCACCATACTCAGCAATATCCCGCTTGATGATTTTAACATTCACACCATAGTAAAAATCTTCAGACTGCCTTTTAGCAAATGTTAAATAAAATGCCCAATCTTGGTCGCTGAATTCTTTAACCAAATCGGGATTAATTCCAGCGCGAGGGTCTGTTATATCTGATAATCGTGTCGTAGTATTTCTAATAACCAAAGCATCTCTCGTATCTGGAATACCATCAACTGCTAAACGCATAGCACTTATTCCAAAACTCATATCATTTCCAAATGGAATTGCGACACCAGCATAATCATAGTTAACAAGATTGCCAAACTGTTCGGCGTGCATTAAAGCAATTTGAGGATAGTTAATTTTAGCCAAACCGGCGGGATTGTAATAACCGGATGTAACATCATTTGCTATGGCAACATAAGCACCACCCATTCCCAAGGCACGCGCACCAACACCGATTGCCATAAACTCACCGGCATATTTGCTGATTACTGTTTGGGAATAAATTGAAAATGAAGTGAGGGTGAAAAAAGTGAGAGCTAATAATGATTTTTTCGGCATCTAAAAATCCCTTTGGATTGAGTAATTACTTAAAATTTGTGTGAAAAGATGGAGAATTGATTCCTGAAAGTCAAGGCAGAATTTGTGAGAGTGGGAAACAAAAACCTCATAGGTTTTCTGCTTAAAATGCGAGGTGAACCTTGGGGGTCGGAAAAACAAATTAATCCTCAAAATAATCGTTAAAATTTTCATCAACATAGCCGGCTTTGATAATTTCTTTACCGGTTGAGTAATCCCAAATTCTTATCTCGGCAATGCCGTGCTTAAATTCAGAAATTTCATTATACTTAAAGGGTATAACAGTTTTTCCGTCTTTTGTTAGCCAACTTTTTTTGTGATTAAAATCTTTAACCCCAGTACCCCCGTTATTGAATGAGTTTGCCTCCTTAAATGTATGAGGAATCACAAGCTCATTTAGTTTATTTATGTAACCCCATGCTTTGCCATCGTGAGCAGCTGCCAATCCTTCTGTAAATTTCTTAACTCCCTTGTACACAAATGGAATGACAATTTCATTTTTTTCATTTACAAATCCCCATTTACCATTATACTTAACCGGGAAAAGACCTTCACCTGGGAATTGAACATCTTGATACATAAATGGAATTATGGTATCACCATCAGTATTTATCATTGCATAGGAACCACGTTTCAGCTTAAAAAAATTAGAATCACTTGACCTAACAGGTTTTTCATCTAAATCAATATCAGTGATAGCTTCAAGATTGGCATTCAACAATCCAAATTTTTCATCCCGCTGAATGATTGTTACTCCACTTAAAAACATTCCGATATAGTCATATTCAAAAGGAAGCATCACATTATTGTTTTTATCAATCACTCCAAGCTTACCGTTAAGCTTCACCACCGCTTTACCTTTAATAAATGAATAACCATAATCGTAAATGTTATCAATGACTAAATTTCCCTGTAAATCTATATATCCATTTTTACTATTAATTCTAACCGCGCATAAGCTATCCATAAAAACTTCTGCGTCATCATATTTAAACGGAATAACGACGTTCATCATTGAATCCACAAAACCATATTTTGAATTTCTAACTTTATAAAGATTTTTACCTGCTTTAACCGGATTGAAATACTTCATCGGCAAAAGTTCTTGACCAAGTTTAGTCATATATCCGTGCTTCCCTCTTTTTTTAACTCTTAGTTTTTCACCATCTCTTGTTAAAATAATTTCCTCGTACGTAAAAGGAATTATTGTGTCTCCCTTCGCATTTATAACACCATATTTATTTTTCTTAACTGCGATGAATAACTCTGCGTCAATTGGATAAATTCTATCATATTCCAAAGGAACGTAAAATTCTTTTTCTTGATTGCAGATTCCCCATTTATCAGCTTTGCGGTAGGGGATGAAAATTTCTTGACTTGTGAAAATTCCGCACGAGGAAAATATTAGAAGTGCTGCTAATGAAATTATCACTATCTTCATATTAAGACCACTTTTAATGTGATGTTGACTAAGATAAACATACAATGTGTGAAACAATTTTTATACCAAGAGACAATCATCGAATATTTCTTCTAGGTTATAACATTGAACCCCAAGCAATTAAGTCTTATATTTCCTCCCAAAATTTGAAAAAAACCTCCGAGGTTTAACTCGGCTAATGCGATGCAAACCTCGGAGGTTTGGTTAATGAAAATGAAAGAAAATAAAGTATATATTGAAACTTACGGCTGCCAGATGAATGTGGCTGATACTGAACTCATCATGGGCATTTTAAAAGGTCACGGTTATGGTTTGGCAAAAGAACTTGATGAAGCGGACGTGGTTCTTCTTAACACTTGCAGCATTAGAGATAATGCTGAGCAAAGAATTTACGGTAGACTAGGAAACTTAAAGACACTAAAAAATTCCAATCCAAATTTGGTTGTTGGTGTTTTGGGCTGTATGGCTGAGCGTTTGAGAAAAGATTTGGTGGAAGAGAAAAAGATTGTTGATTTGGTTGTTGGTCCTGATGAATACCGCCGGGTTCCTGAGTTTATTGATCTCGCTTTCAATGGTGAAAAGGGAATTGGAGTTCGGCTTTCAAAAACAGAAACTTATGATGATATAATCCCTTATCGTGAAGATGGATTGTCAGCTTGGATTTCAGTGATGCGTGGCTGCGATAAGTTCTGTACTTTTTGTGTTGTGCCTTTCACCAGAGGAAGGGAACGAAGCCGTTCACTAAAATCTATAATTGATGAGATAAACCTTTTATCTGATCGAGGATTCAAAGAGATTTCTCTGCTTGGACAAAATGTTAATTCTTATCTTGACAATGAAAATGATTTTGCTGATTTGCTTGCCGCTTCTGCTAAAGTTGATTCAACTATGCGAATTAGATTTACAACCTCACATCCTCAGGATTTATCGGATAAGCTGCTCCACACAATCGCTGAGCACAAAAACATTTGCAATTCAATTCATCTGCCTGTTCAGTCCGGTTCAAATAGAATTTTGGAGTTGATGAATCGTACATACACGATTGAACATTATCTCAACTTAATTAATAAAGCAAGAAAACTTATTCCCGAAGTCAGTTTTACAACAGACATTATTTCCGGATTTCCAACCGAAACGGAAGAGGATCATCAAATGACTCTTGATGTGATGGAAAAAGTAAGATATGATGGCGCTTACATGTTTAAGTATTCTCCGCGCGAAGGAACAAAAGCTTATAAAATAGAAGATGATGTTACCGAAGAAATTAAATCAAGACGGTTGCAAGAGATAATTCAGAGTCAGCAAAAGATATCTTATGAAATAAATCAAACACTCATTGGGAAAGATCAAATAATTTTAATTGAAGGACTTAGCAAAAAATCCGATGATTTTCTTTCAGGCAGAACTGATACTAACAAAGTTGTGATAATTCCCAAAGAAGCTGATATTAAATCCGGCGATTATGTTAAAGTAAAAATTAACCGAGCAACACAAGCAACGCTTTTTGGTGATTTGATTATGGATATTGTAAAACCAACTCGGAAAAATTTGGTTTTATCAAATTAGAGTAAGTTGAACCCTCTATTAGTGGTCATTCCCGCGAAAGCGGGAATCAAAAGCATCTTAAAAGCCTGATCTTTGTTCATAAGAGTAATGTTGCTTTGATACTGTTTCATAAGTGATTAAAAAATAAATGACATTGTTTTGTTCAATTGGATGAAACTACTATACACATCTAAAAATTTTCTAAATATTGTCACTCTTCGACAAGCTCAGAGTGACATTTATTTCCTTTTTTTGATCGTTCTTTTGCTACGGGAGAGAGTTCATTTTTTAAGAGCAAAAACCTTTAGAAATGAATAAAAATCATCCGCTTCATATCTTAATCTTCATCTTAATCTTAATCCCCGCTGCCACGTGTTTTCCCCAGGAACCCGACATTACTCCATACCTAAAAAAAATAGAAGCTGGGGAAAAAAATGAAGTTGTTGAGAAATTACCTGAACTGAAACGGCTGAATCCGAATAATCCATCTGTTATTTATCTTGAGGGTTTGCTAACCGAAGATGGAGAGAAAGCATTTCAAATTTACAATTCCTTAGTTGAAAAATATCCTCGGTCTAAATATGCTGATGCGGCGGTTTATAGAATCTACTCTTACTTTTCAGCAATTGATAAAATGGACAAGGCAGATTTTTATCTCAACCGTTTAAAGACTGAATATTCAGAATCACCATACATTAAGCTAACCGAAAAAATTACCTTCACAGAAAAATCCGAAGAGATTGTGAAAGAGGAAAATAAATCGAAGCATAATCCCGTACCGACACCAAAAGTTAAACAGTATAAATTCACCATTCAAGCAGGAGCGTTCAGCACAAAAGCAAATGCTCTCAAACTAAAAACGGATTTTGACAAAGCAGGATATACTTCACAAGTTATTGCGAAAACAGTTGGCGGATCGTTATTTCACGTTGTTAACGTTGGCAACTTTGTCTCTGAAGAAGAAGCCATGAGTTTTTTAAATGTGATTAACTCCAAATATAAATTGCAAGGATGGGTCGTTAGGTTAGATTGAAAAAAAATGATTTCTCCATAGTTTTTATAGGAACCAGTTCTGGTAAAACATCTCTAAAGAGATTTCACTCAACTCTCCTTGTCAAATCAAGCAATTTTAATTTACTCATTGATTGCGGAGAAGGAACATCAAAAGCTCTGCTTCATCATAAAATTTCTTTTGATTCGATAGATGGAATTTTATTTTCTCATCTGCATCCCGATCATTCAGCAGGGTTTGCTTCCTTAATTGTTCAAATGAAGCAATTAAAGAGAAAGAAAAAGCTGAAAATATTCTGTCATAAAAATCTTACTCAAGTAATTAAGATGTTTCTAAAACATTCTTTTGTTTTTACAGAAAGAACTACTTTTCAGCTTGAGTATTTTGAATTTGAACATGATGAAGAAATGGTTGTGACAAATGGAGTTAAATTTTTGTCAAAGCAAAACTCACATTTGGATAAGTACTTGAACCACCTTGAGGATAAAGCAGGATTTGCAAGCAGTAGTTTTTTGTTTGAGTTGGGGAAAAAGAAAGTAGTTTATTCTGGGGATGTCAGTAAGGAACGAGATCTATATCTTTTTGAAAAAGAAAGTCCTGAAATTATAATAACAGAAATAGCACATGTTACTTGGGATGAAATTTTTAAATTCTATGCGTCGTTTAAACCAAAGAAGATATTTCTGATTCATTATAGCGATGAAGTTAAGAAAGTGATGAATGCAAAGATTAGAGCACTTCCTAAACGCGCACAAAAGAAAATTATCCTTTCAGAAGATGGAATGTGTTTAAAGTTATAGTCAATTCCGATAATCTTACCTTTTATTAAAGCCCGCAAAAATCATATATTTGATCGGTCAATTAAGCAGAACACTTCATTTATTAATGATATTATCAAAATATTTAAGTCAAAATGACGGCTGAAGAATTCAAAAAGGAATATGGAATAATCGGCAAATCCAAAGAGATGCGCGATTTGATTGATATTACCATGCAGATTGCAAAAGCCGATATTTCAATTTTAATTTATGGTGAGAGCGGGGTTGGAAAAGAAGTATTTGCGCGAGCCATTCACTTTTTTAGTAACCGAAAGGATAAGCAATTGGTCAGCGTTAACTGCGGTGCAATTCCGGAAGGGATTTTAGAAAGCGAACTGTTCGGACACAAAAAAGGTTCTTTCACCGGTGCTTTCGAAACAAGAAAAGGTTATTTTGAAATCGCTGATGGCGGGACTCTTTTCTTAGATGAAATTGGTGAGATGCCATTGAGAACTCAGGTTAAACTTTTGCGTGCAATCGAAACACAGGAGTTTATGAAAATCGGTGCTGAGACAGTGACAAATGTTGATGTCAGAATAATCGCGGCAACAAATAAGGACTTACAAAAAGAAGTTGATGCAGGAAAGTTTAGAGAGGATTTATACTTTCGGCTTAAAGCGGTAACATTAAGTATTCCACCGTTAAGAAAGAGAAAAAGTGATATTGAGGAACTTGCATATTATTTTATCACAAGATATTCGGAAGCAAGCAAAAGAAAACCTCCGCGGCTTACGGACGATGCCTTAGAACTTTTAAAGGAATACAGCTGGCCTGGAAATATTCGTGAACTAAAAAATACTCTTGAATCGGCGATTGCAATAAGCAATAGTGATGTTCTCGATGCGGCACAATTCATCAATCTTTTAAATGTTCCTGTTGGTGATTCAGATCATCGTAATCTTCCCGTATTCTTAAAAAAAACTCTCGAAGAAGTTGATAGAGAGATTTTATATCGCGCTCTCTTCGAAATTAAGAAAGATATTCTTGAATTAAAGGATTTGGTTATTCAGCGTCAAATGGAAGTAAAAAGCACATCCGAGAATAATCATCATCGGGAAGTAATTCCTATCGAACAAATGGAAAAAGAAGCGATTAAAAATGCTTTGGATCAAACAAGAGGTAATAAAAGAAAAGCCGCTCAAAAATTGAATATAAGTGAGAGAACCTTATATCGTAAAATTAAGGAATATGATATTCATGATGAGTAAAAGCAGAGCGAAATATTATCTTGGTTTTGAATTTAAAAAAAACCCTTGTTTTTTTGCAAAAAGGCAAGATTTACCCATAATTCTATGGTTGTTTATCACTGCATTGGTGCTTAATTTTGGCGGGTGTTGCGTATATTCTTTTACTGGTGCTTCCGTTCCTGAACACCTGAAAACGATAGCAATTCCGATTGCTGATGATCGAAGCGGTGGTGGTGAACCTGGTTTGCGTGAGAAAATTACTGAAGTGCTGACTCAAAAATTCATTGATGATAATACACTTCAAGTAACTGATAAAACTTCTGCAAACGCCATTTTAGAATGTACGATTGTTTCTCTTGCAGATGCACCTGCAATTGTAACTGCCGGAGAGCAAATTGCAACAAGAAGAATTACTATTTCTGTCTCAGTGGTTAACAAAGATTTAGTAAAACGAAAAACGATTTTTGAAAAAACTTTTTCCAACTATGGAGATTATCCATCCGGAGGAAGCACAGATTCAAGAAGAAGCGCTATTGAAGAAGCGATTGAAAAAATAACTCAAGATATCCTGCTTGATACAGTTTCAGGATGGTAAAAACATTATGAGGTTTCAAATAAAAAATTTATGGATGATGTAGTACTTATATCTTATTTCACTGCTCTGTTTATCCTATTCGTTTTTGGACTGCACGGATTTATAATGATCTTTTATTACAATAAATACCGTGATGTAAAGCCAGTTCCACACGACAGACCGGAGGAATATCCTTTGGTTACAATTCAACTGCCTCTTTATAATGAAATGTATGTTGTGGAAAGATTAATTGATTCTGTTTGCGAGATTGATTACCCGAAAGATAAATTAGAAATTCAAGTACTTGATGATTCCACAGACGAAACAGTTAACATTACTGCCAATGCAGTTGAATTAAAGAAGCAAGACGGATTTGACATTAAACATGTTCGCCGTTCAAATAGAGCTGGATTTAAAGCCGGTGCACTTAAGGAAGGTTTGAGTACTGCCAAAGGTGAGTACATAGCGATATTTGATGCAGATTTTATTCCCGATAAAAACTTTTTAAGAAAAACCCTTTCATTTTTTTCAGATAAAAATATTGGCTTAGTTCAAACGAGATGGGAACATCTTAACGGAGATTTTTCCCTGCTTACAAAAGCCCAAGCATTAGCATTGGATGGTCACTTTGTGATTGAACAATCCGTAAGAAATAAAGCTGGGTTCTTCATCAATTTTAATGGCACAGGTGGTATTTGGAGAAAAAGCTGCATTATTGATGCAGGTGATTGGCATGCAGATACTTTAACCGAAGATTTAGATCTGAGTTATCGTGCCCAGCTAAATGGCTGGAGATTTGTTTATTTAAAAGACTTTACTTCTCCAGCGGAACTTCCATCAGAAATCAATGCTCTTAAATCACAGCAATTCCGATGGACAAAGGGTGCTATTGAAACTGCAAAAAAAATATTGCCCCTAGTTTGGAAGTCCAAGGTTCCTTTACGAGTTAAGCTGCAATCTACTTTTCACTTGACTAACAACTTAGTTTTCCCGTTTATTCTGTTAGCTGCAATATTAAATGTTCCGTTAATCTTTATTAAGAACAGCGGATCACATGAACTTTATTTCGCAATTTTATCTTTATTCGTTTTGGCGTTCATCAGTTCTTTTATTTTTTATCTTTACTCACAAAAAGATATTAGAACCGACTGGCGGAAAAAGATAGTTTTGTTCCCCTTATTCATGGCTGGTAGTATGGGATTTGCAGTAAACAATTCTCGCGCGGTTATTGAGGGGCTGCTAAGCAGAAAAAGTGAATTTGTAAGAACACCAAAATTCAAACTGGAAAACGAAAAAGATTCATGGATTGGTAAAAGCTACACAAGCCGTAAAATTGGGCTTTCGGTTTATGTTGAATTGATTATGGCTTTATATTGTTTGGTAGGAATTTGTTCTTCGATTTATTTTTCCGAGATAGCAGCTTTACCATTTCAGATTTTATTTTTTCTCGGATTTGCTTTTGTATCGCTTACATCAATTAAGCATGCATATTCAAAAGCTTAGTTGAGAAAAACGATTGGAAGACATCTCGGATTCATTTAATCGAAAAGCACTGATTCTGTCTCAGTTGAATCGTGAGTCAAATCTTTTTCTGCATTTAGCATCTGAAGAGTATAATCGCAAGAATTATTTTGAAGCAATCGAACTAATTGAAAAGAATTTAAAGGGATCCTCCAACAATCCTGCTGCTCAAATTATTTTATGTAAAGCTTATGCACAGCTTGGAGAATTTCACCAAGCCGTGCAGCAATTAAAATCAGTTTCTACGACGATTCGTTCCCCAAAAACTTTCAATTTCTATCTCAAAGAGATTGAAAAAATTCAAAAAAAAGAGCTAAAGGATTTTGATACCGGTATTTCACAGCCGCCCGATTATAAAATTTCAGGTGATTTCAAACAAAGAAATGTTTCAGCTTCTGTAGAATCAAAAACTTATGAGACAATGTTAGTTTCAGAAACCTTAGCCAAAATTTATATCGCACAGGGAGAGATTGGAGAAGCGATTAAGATTTATGAAAAGCTGACCGAGAGGAAACCTGACAAGAAAGAAACATATCTTAAAAAAATTGAAGAATTAAAATTTCGCCTCGAAAAGTAGAATCAGTAATCAGATTTATCCTTCACTTATGATTTCCAATAAACCTATAAAACTTAAACGAGAGTTTTATATCCGTAATTTGATTCCTGTCGCACGAAATCTTTTAGGTAAAATATTAGTGAAGAAAAGCGGGAGTAAAATAATTTCCGGAAAGATTGTTGAGGTCGAAGCATATCATGGAGACTATGACCAAGCATCGCATGCATTTAAAGGCAAAACAAAGCGAAATGAGGCTATGTTTGAGGAGGGCGGTCATTTATATGTTTACTTTACTTACGGCGCTCATTTTTGTGCTAATGTTGTCATTGGCAAAAAAGGAAAAGGGCTTGCCGTATTGATACGAGCGCTTGAACCTATTGAAGGAATGGGCCTGATGATTAGGAATCGTTATGGAAGAAAATCAGCAAACGATAACGAAAAATTAAACTTAACGAACGGACCAGGAAAATTATGTCAAGCTTTCGGTATCAATAAAAACCACGATGGAATTGATCTTACTGAAAGTGAAATTTTTATTTTAGATCAGCCAAAAATTAGTGGAAGGAATATTGGTGTGACCAAAAGGATTGGCATAACGAGATCAGTAGATTTGCAGTGGCGATTTTTTATCAAAGATAATCCTTACGTTTCAAGAAAATGATTGAACCAAAAAATTTATTAGTTGTTAGAACAGATAGAATTGGTGATGTCATTCTCTCATTACCTCTTGCTGAGCTGATTAAAAAACATTTTCCTAAATGTAAAGTAACTTATCTGCTCCGTGAATACACAGAATGTTTGGCGCATAATCATCCTTTTATTGACAGCATATTATTATTGAAAGAAGCTAATGGTAATCCGCTCATCTTTGAAAATGTTAAGATGCTGCGAAAATATAATTTTGATTCAAGCGTTATAGTTTATCCCACTTTCCAAACTGCATTGATCCCTTTTTTAAGCAGAATAAAAAATATAATCGGAACCGGATATAGGTCGTACTCATTTCTCTTCAATCATAAAATTTATGAGCATAGAAAGCATGCTGAGAAACATGAGCTTGAGTACAATGTCAATCTGCTAAAAACTTTTGGAATAACCGAAGCTGTTAGCAGAGACAAAGTTGAATTTCATTTGAAAGTTTCGGAAGAGAGTAAGAAGAAAATTGAGAATCTGCTCAATGAAACTAACATTGAGCCGAGCAAACCAATTATCATTATTCATCCTGGCAGCGGTGGAAGCTCAATTGATCTTCCTATAAGCAGCTTCATAAAGTTAGTTGAAATGATCTTAGAAAAGTTAGATGTCAACTTAATTATTACCGGAATGAATTCTGAAAAGGAAATTTGTAATCAACTTATTATGAACAAAAGCATAAAAAATTTTGCGGGTAAGCTTACTCTTTCGGAATTAATCGCTTTAATTGATAGATCAGAAGTCTTTGTTTCGAATTCAACTGGACCAATTCATATAGCCGCCGCATTGAAAAAAAATACTATTGGGTTTTATCCCAAAATTTTATCGTGTTCATCAAAACGATGGGGACCTTATTCTAACAAGGCACAAGTATTTGTTCCGACCATTGATTGTAATAACTGCACAAGGGAACAGTGTGAACGATTAAATTGTATGAGTAGTATTAAAATGGACGAGGTATTTTCTGAGGTACAAAATTTGCTTAACTTTAATTAAAATGATGGAGAATATAATGCCCAAATCTTTCTTGCTTAGTGCTCTTGTATTAGTGACATTATTTTTGAGTGGAATGAAATTCAATCCCGCAGATGATTTTAGAAAAATAGAAAATAAAGCATTTAAGGTAGGTGAAAAACTAACCTATGATGTTAAATATGGATTTGTTACTGCTGGAATAGCAACATTTGCAATTCCTCGGCTTAAAAGGATTTCAGGAAGAGATGCCTATCATGTTACTTTTGAGGTAAACACTGTTCCAAGTTTTGATTGGATATTTAAAGTTCGCGATAGGTATGAAACTTATCTTGATTACGAAGGGCTTTTCCCGTGGAGGTTTGAACAGCATATAAGAGAAGGAAGTTATTCGCGTGACTTTTCGGCATTTTTTGATCAGCGTAAAGGTAAAGCAAAAACCAGCGAAGGGGAATATAATATACCTAAATATGTAAACGATATTGTTTCAGCATTTTACTATACACGCACACTTGATTTATCCAAATTGAAAATAGATGATAGGATTCATCTTAAAAATTTTTATAAGGATAAGGTTTACGATCTGGATATTAAATATCATGGAAAAGAAACAATTGAGGTTTCTGCCGGAAAATTTGATTGCATAATTGTTGAACCATTAGTTCAAGAGGGTGGATTATTTAAAAATGAAGGCAGCATTTTAATCTGGATGACCGATGATGCATTAAGAGTTCCGGTTAAAGTTAAAACCAAAGTAATAATTGGTTCCATTGATGGGGAATTGACTGGGTATGAAGGTTTAGCAGGCAAACTAACTTCAAAAAGATAAACGAACTCCAATCTCCTATAATCAATCTGATTTGATAGAAATTGGTTTTTCAGTAATTTGATTATAAATAAATTCTTCAAATCACAATTTTTCCCGTTAATATGGATGAACCAAACAAAGATCCCGAATTGAACCAAAATTCTGAATACGGGAATGTATTCGATGAACCACCGGAACCCGAATTAACCCCTGAGCAGCAATTCAAACCGCAAATTTCTCCAATAGCTGCCGCTTTCATTGGATTAATTGGTGGATTTTTTCTATACCAGATTGTTGGAGGTTTGTTAACACTTCTAATTTTCGGATTGAATGTTGAAAATGCACCTGTCAATGGAATACGGTTAATGACCATGGCGGGTCAAATTTTATTTATCCTGCTGCCTGCCCTTGTTCTTTCAAAATTATTTTATTCTGATTTAACAAATTTCCTCCGCATTAAAATTCCGAATTGGAAGGAAGTAATTCTTTTTACTGTTGGAATTGCAATATTAACAGTCATGCTGCAAAATTATCTTTATATTCAAAATTATTTTATTGACCAGCTTGCGAATAATATTCCAATCATAAAAACTTTGAAAGAATTGTTGGATACTCTCAATGCTTATGTTGAAAAAACTTACGGCAATTTGTTGAAAGCCAACAATGTTTATGAAGCAATTCTGATAGTATTTGTTGTGGCAATAATTCCTGCATTAAGTGAGGAAGTTATGTTTCGGGGATTTATCCAGAGAAGTTTTGAATTGAGAATGAAACCATTTTATGCAGCACTTGTAACTGCTATTTTTTTTGGGGCAAATCATTTTAATCCTTATGGATTAATTCCTCTTATTATTCTTGGTTTATACTTTGGATTTGCAGCTTACATGAGCGGCTCGATAATTATTCCGATAATTCTTCATTTTTTGAATAATTTTACTGCGGTGATGCTTTATTTTATTTTCGGAGATGACGAGCTTATCAGCTCATCGGTTCAAAAACCGATCGAGTTAGGATCATCAATTTTGCTTTTATTGTTTATGGCTATGCTCTTTTCCGGATTATTGCTTGCAATAAAAAAATATTATTCAAACACAATAAAAATTTAGGAGGACTTATGCCAATTTGCCCGAATTGTGAGTACGAATATGTCAAGGGAGTTACATTTTGCCCTGATTGCGGTGTTGCTCTGCTTGAAGATGACAAATATGTAAAACCCGAAGAGTGGAGCGAAAAAAATTGGGAGATCGTTTACACCTCATCACAAGATTTTGAAGTCGAAATGATTAAAAACAATCTTGAGGGTGCGGGAATTAAAGCAGTTGTACTGTCACAAAAAGATAGGAATTATCCAGCACCGGGTGATTTTTCTGTTGTTAAGCTTCTTGTTCGAAAGGAAGATGTTCAGGATGCGGTTGCTTTCATTCAAAGAGTTAAAAATGAAAACTTAGAAAACGAAGCGAATGGCAATGAGTAATGGGGTTCTAAGAGTTTTAGTTTCGATTATAGCAATACCCGCTATTTTAGCTTCAAGCTATTTAGGAGGATATTTTTTCCTCATTTTTGTTTTAGTCATCTCGCTAATTTCTTTTTATGAATTTTCTTTGCTTGTCCGAAACAAAAACATGTACACAAATATTTTTTTGGGTTTGTTGAGCGTGTTTATACTTGTTGTTAATTCGTACCTTAAACTTTTTGATAACTATTCTACTTTATTTCTTATTGTTGCTTTACATTGTGCAGTGGAACTATTTAGAAATAAAAATTCGGCGTTGCTGAATTTAGGTGCTACGTTTCTGGGAATTCTTTACATTGGATTATTTTCCTCTGCAATAGTTTCGATTAGAGAGTTTTACACTATGGCTGAAATTAATTATTTGAACGGAGGGTTATTAATTATCTGCATTTTTGCATCTATCTGGATTTGCGATTCTGCCGCATATTATATCGGGACGGCTTTTGGAAAGCATAAATTATTTCCACGTGTCAGCCCTAAGAAAAGTTGGGAAGGCGCAATTGCAGGTTTTATTTTTGCGATAGCTGCTATGATCGCTTCAAAATTAATCGTGTTAGATTTTCTTTCCTGGGATTCGACAATTGGAATCGGTATAATCGTGGGAGTCTTAGGACAAATTGGTGATTTGATAGAATCACTCTTCAAAAGAGATGCTGGAGTAAAAGATTCTTCATCTCTTATTCCCGGTCATGGAGGAATTTTTGATAGGTTTGATTCGTTAATATTTTCAGCGCCATTTATCTTAATATTGTTAGAATTGACCGAAAGGTAGTTTGCCAAGCTTTTTATGAAACAGCAAAAACGAAATAAAATAAACGTTATAACTCTTGGCTGCTCCAAAAATACAGTTGATTCTGAAAGATTGATGAAGCAAATCGAGGCAAATAAATTTCAGATGGTTGAAAATCCGAATGATGCTGAAACTTTAATCATCAACACTTGTGGATTTATTGAAGCAGCAAAGAACGAATCAATTGAAACGATATTGAATGCAGTGGCTTTGAAAAACTCTGGGAAAGTAAAAAAAATTGTCGTGGCTGGCTGCTTATCCGAGCGATACAAAAAAGATTTGATGAATGAAATTCCTGAAGTTGATGTGTTTTTCGGGACTGAAAAATTTGAGGAGATAATTAATGAACTTGGCGGTGAATTAAAGCATGAACTATTAGGCGAAAGATTATTAACCACACCAAGTCATACTGCATATTTAAAAATATCTGAAGGTTGTGATCATCCCTGTTCCTTTTGTGCAATTCCCTTGATGCGCGGGCTTCATAAATCTAAACCGCTGGATGAACTTTTGCTTGAAGCAAAAAAATTGGCATCAGTGGGTGTTAAAGAGCTTATAATTATTGGACAAGACACAACTGATTATGGAAAGGACATCTACGGCAGAAGAAATTTGGCTGAACTGCTTTCTAAGCTAAGCGATATTGGCGGAATTGAATGGATCCGGCTTATGTACGCTTATCCCTCGCATTTTCCTGATGATGTAATTGATGTTATTGCAAATAATCAAAAAATTTGCAATTATATTGATATCCCTCTTCAGCATATTTCCGATGATGTGTTAAAATCAATGCGAAGAGGAATAACGAAGAATAAAACAAAAGAATTAATTGAAAAATTGCGAACAAGAATTCCAGGAGTTGTTCTGAGAACGACACTCATCATTGGATACCCTGCTGAGAAAGAAAGCGACTTCGAAGAGCTTTGTGAGTTTGTCCGCGATACAGAATTTGATAGGTTGGGAGTGTTTACTTATTCTCAAGAGGAAAGCACTAGCAGCTTTATTCTTGGTGATCCAATTTCTTCAGAAGAGAAAAAAAGACGGTTCGATGTTCTAATGGAAATTCAAAAGGAAATTTCGCTTGAAAAGAATAAACGGCTTTCCGGTTGTCAGCTCAAAGTTTTAGTTGAAGCAAGAGAAAACGGTTATTATGTTGGAAGATCTTATCGAGAGGCACCAGAAATCGATGGAGATGTTCTAATGCCTGCAGAAAGAAATATCAACATAGGTGATTTTTATGATGTGGAATTTTATGACTACGATGATTATGATGTCTTTGGTAAGTTAATAATATAGATAAGGATATTTATATGAAAAATTTAAATAAAGCAATTTTAGGTCTGCTTACAATTTCATTTTTATTCGTTATTAGTTCCTGTTCAGCTACTCAAACAGATAAGCAGGAAAAGGGAATTAAGTTCAATCCCAGAGTAAAATTTTTTGAAGATTATCTTAACTTTGTTTCAACTGAGACGGGGAAAACACGGTTAGATGTTTTCATTCAAGTGCCTTATTCCGAAATTCAATTTGTCAAAACAATAAATGGGTTCGAGTCGAAGTATAATCTGACAGTTTCAATTTTTGATGAAGATAAAAGTAAACTCTTGGTTGAGAAGTCGTGGAGCGAAAAAATAACTGTCAAAGAATTTGATCAAACCACTTCTAAAACCAATTATAATTTAAGCTTAAGATCGTTTAACCTTGAACCGGCTAAATATGTCCTGAGGACTTCTTTTGAAGATGTTGATTCACGTAAGGAATATGCTGGCGAAAATATTGTGAATGTACGAAAGATGGAACAAGATTTTGCTGTAAGCGATGTTATGCTGATTTCAAAGCAGACAGTTGTTGAAGGAAGCAACAAAATTATTCCTAATGTTTCAAGAAATGTGGCTGCAAAAAAAGATGGCATACCATTCTTCTTTGAAATTTATTCTTCAATTCCAAGAGAAGTTAAAATTGAATATTCTGTTTTAGAAAATGGTAAGGATAAAGTGTTTAAAGAAGAATTAACCAAACAGGTGGATTCCGGTAAAACTCAAATATTCCATAACATTAAAGATGTTGATTTTGGTTTAGGTAATTATGTTTTAGCTACCGAAATTAAGGACAATAAAAATGATTTGACTGTCTCAACCATAAAAAACTTTGTTTCAAGATGGGTTGGGGTTCCTACTTCAATTAGAGATCTGGATAAAGCCATTTCTCAGATGGTTTACATAGCAACAAGCAGTGAGATTGATGAAATAAACAGTG
Source organism: uncultured Ignavibacteriaceae bacterium (assembly GCA_964613805.1). Taxonomy (GTDB): domain Bacteria; phylum Bacteroidota; class Ignavibacteria; order Ignavibacteriales; family Ignavibacteriaceae; genus XYD12-FULL-36-8. Next base: position 98,625 of record CAZTJF010000003.1, read on the forward strand.
CGAAATCGAAAGAAGAAAAAATTCAAAAATATCTTGCCTACTGGAAGAAAAAAGATCCCGATCCGCAGTCGGAAGATAATCCTGTGTTTGATGAATATTACAGACGAGTTGCTTTTACAAACGAAAATTTTTCTCACTACATCGAAGGTTGGAGAACCGACCGTGGAATGGTTTTTATAATTCTTGGTAATCCAAATAATATTGACCGCCATCCTTTTGAATATGATTCCAAACCTTATGAGGTTTGGGAATATTATGAACTGAATAAGAGTTTTGTTTTTCTTGATGAAACAGGTTTTGGAGATTACCGCTTGATTACGCCTTTGTACGGAGACTTTTTTAGGTATAGAAACTAGAATGAATTTACGATTAACTTTTAATATTGGTTTATAAATATAAATATTGGACTAAAGTCCAAATTACTCTGTGATTTCAGTAACCCCAGCTTTAAGAGAGTGTTGCACAACTCGAATTTGTCACCCCGAACTTGTTTCGGGGTCTCATTGCAAAAAATATTTAGATGCTGAAATTAATTCAGCATGACAGTAGGGACTTACGCAACAGACCCTTAAAGCTGGGGTTAATATCAAAAAGCAAAAATAGGCTTTAGCCACATTCAAATTTTGAACCAACATAAGTATAAGACTCTCAACTTTTAGATATATTAAAATTATTCCTCGGTTTGAAAATGATTTTAACCGTTACGCTGAATCCTCTTCTTGAACATAGACTTACCTACAAAACATTGCAGCTTGGTAAAGAAAATCGTTTCGCAGCAGAAAATTATAAGGCAGGCGGAAAAGGAATAAATGTCAGCCGCCAATTGAATCATCTTTCGGTGGATAATTTAGCATTCACATTTCTTGGTGGAAATAACGGTAAACTCTTAAAAAAGCTGCTTGCCGAAGAAGGAGTAAATTTCACATCAATTCCAACCCATTCCGAAACACGCGCTTCGGCGATAATTATTGAAGAATCAACAAGAACAATTACTTCATATTTCGGAAATGATCCGCACATTTCTTCTTCTGAAGCCGATGAGTTTAAATCAAAGCTGGAAAAAATGATACAAAATTGTGAAATAGTTATTTTCTCCGGCAGTTCTCCCTGTGAAGAAACGAATTTAATTTTTCCTTTTGGTATTGAGGCGTCGAATCGGTACGATAAAATTTCAATTTGCGATACATACGGGACTCATCTTAAAGATTGTATAGCAGCATCGCCAACCATTATCCACAATAACATTGATGAAGTTGAAAAATCCTTGAAGTTGTCACTTCAGTGTGAGGAAGAAATAATTAATCATTTGAAATTTCTGCATACAAAAGATATTAAGCAGGCATTCATAACAGATGGAGCAAATCCTGCTTATGCATCAAATCTTGGTTATCATTATAAAATAATTAATCCGCTGGTTGACACGATTGATTCAACGGGCGGCGGTGACAGCTTTGTCGCTGGAATTGCTTATGCCTGGCATAATAATCTTCCCTTTGAAGAAACATTACGGCTTGCTTCATCATTAGGAGCAGTTAATGCTTCTTTATTTGAAGTTTGTGGTGTGACTCTTGAGCAAGCAAATTCGTTGAAAGAAAAAGTTGAGGTTATTTCTCTCGGTAAGAAGATGAGAACTATTGATGCTAAGCCGGTATAAATCAGTTTTAATAATTCTTGTGTTGCTCTCATCTTACTTATACTCTCAGAATATTCGAGCGATAAATATTTCTGGAAATAAAACATTCAGCGAGAAAGAATATTTATCATGGAGCGGGTTATCGGTTTCAGCCAAAATGAAACCCGAGTATCTTGATTCGGCTCTATCAAGGATCGCTTCAAATCTCAGTTCGCGTGGATATTATCATGCTGATTTTACCGGCAGTAATATTGAGTATAGCAGCGATTCTTCTTTGGTTGTTGTAAACATACTTGTTGACGAAGGTTCACCGACACGCTTTAGAAAATTTATTGTTAGCGGTTCTGATTCAACAGACGTGGATGAATTAAGCGAATCTTTCAAATACCTTGAGGGACGCATTTTCAACAAAACTGAATTTGAAGAAGTTATTGAACAGATTTTAATAAAATATGAAAATACGGGGCATCCATTTGCGACTATTAAAATCGTTTCAATTAATTTTGTTGAAGACAGTTCACGTGAGGAATATGATGCCGATTTATTGATTGCGATAAAAAAGGATTTAAAAGGAACAATTGATAAAATTGAAATTAAAGGTAACGAAAAAACGAATGACGATGTGATCATTCGTGAGCTAAGAATTAAACCGGGAGAGCTATATTCACAAAAAGAGATTGATGCACTTCCTCCAAAATTAAATCGTCTTCGTTTTTTTGAACCTGTCAATTCACCGCAATTTTATGTCGGCTCGGATAACAAAGGAACTTTGCTGATCGAAGTGATAGAAAAGCAAACAAATAATTTTGATGGAATAATTGGTTATATACCTTCAAACAAGCCGGATGAATCGGGGTATGTAACCGGTTTAATCAATATCAGCTTACGAAATATGTTTGGCAGCGGCAGATCAGCGGCTATTCGCTGGCAGAAATTAAACCGTAATTCACAAGAGCTTGAATTAAAATATCTCGAGCCATGGTTTTTAGGTTATCCATTTAATATTGCTGCAGGATTCAATCAAAGAAAGCAAGATACCGTTTATGTTCAAAGAAAATTTGAGGGAGCAATTGAGTTTCTTGCAACTGAAACAATTACCGCATCTTTGCAATTTGCAGCCGAATCCATAATACCGTCGGAAAATTTTGCCAATATATTTACAGTTTATAATTCAAGCTCACTTCTAACAGGGCTGAATCTCAAAATAGATACCCGTGACGATCCATACGCTCCCACCGAAGGAATATTATTCAGCAATACATATTCATTCAGCAGAAAAAAAATAAATGGACCAACACAGTTTATTTCATCTGATCTTAAAACAAATATTAATCTTCAGCGAATCTTAATCGGTCTTGATTTTTTCTATTCGATATTCAGCAGACAAGTTGTGGCTGTTAAACTAAATGGACGAGAGTTACAGGGTTCGTTTTTTGAAATAAGCGATTTGTTCCGACTTGGCGGGACAAATAGCTTACGCGGTTACCGCGAGGATCAATTTTTAGGGTCAAGAGTATTTTGGTCAAATCTTGAGTATAGATTATTATTAACAAGAAGGTCTTATACTTTTTTATTTTTTGATACAGGATATTATCTTGTTAAAGAAGATGCAGCATCAAAATTATCCAAGCAAGAAGCATTTAATATCGGATACGGATTGGGGCTGAATATTGAAACTGCATTGGGAGTTATTGGTGTGAGCTTCGCTTTAGCTAAGGGAGATTCTTTTTCTGATGGTAAAATTCATTTTGGATTGGTAAGCGAATTTTGATAAAATCCTTAAACGGCAGAAAAAAGAATCGGTAGAATAATGCTAAAAGGTTTTATAAAAATAATTCGTCCGATAAATTGTTTGATAACATTAGCCGCTATCATTATCGGCGGTTTAATATGTTCTTATGATAATAAAATATCAGTATTGCTGATTCTGGCTGCATTAGTTGGTTTCTTAACCACGGCTGCCGGCAATACCATAAATGATATATTTGACATTGATATTGACAGAATTAACCGACCGGAACGACCTTTACCAAGCTTTATGATTACTTTAAAACAAGCCTGGAGTTTTTACATCCTGCTTGTAATAACCTCTCTCGGTTTGTCATTATTCTTCAATCAGTTTGCATTTTTAATAGTTTTGCTTTCAAGTTTGCTTCTGATGCTTTACTCACTTTCAGTTAAAAGGGTTCCGGTGTTCGGAAATGTTGTCATCTCATTTTTGACTGCATATGCTTTTGTTTTTGCGGGTATGGTTGTAGGAAATGTGCGCGGTGCTTTAATACCGGCTGGCTTTGCTTTTTTAATCAACATGATAAGAGAGGTGATTAAGGATATAGAAGATATAGAAGGAGATAAATTAGCCGGCGTGAGAACTTTACCGATTAGTTATGGAATCAAAGTATCGAAACATTTCGTGCTTGCAGTTTCATCCGTTTTATTCTTATTTACATTTATGCCGTTTCTATTTCATATTTATACCATAGAATTTTTTCTGATAGTGATGATAGTTGTTAATCCGATTTTGTTCTATGCAGTAAAGCTGCTGTATGAAGATGCATCAAAGAAAAATCTTGGTAAAATAAGTTCGCTTCTTAAATTAAGTATGGTAATCGGTTTATTAGCAATTTATTTAGGCAAATGAAAAATTTTGATAATTCGTTTCTATGTGATAAAGTAAAATTAATTGCCGGAACCGATGAGGCAGGCAGAGGTCCTCTTGCCGGTCCGATAGTTGCAGCGGCGGTTGTTTTTTCTCCCGAGACTTTTATTGACAATGTAAATGACTCTAAAAAGTTAAGCGAAAAAGAACGTGAGGAACTTTTCCCAATTATTATTGAAAAGTCTTTGTCATATGGTGTTTCAATCATTTCTAATAGAAAGATTGACAAAATTAATATTCTTCAAGCATCACTTCTTGCAATGAAGAGATCGGTGAATAAGCTTCAAGTTAAACCGGACCTCATTCTGATTGATGGAAATAAAATTTTTACACATGAGATTCCCACTACAGCAATTGTGAAAGGAGATTCGAAATCATTTTGTATTGCTGCCGCATCTATCATCGCAAAAGTGACGCGGGATAAAATCATGAGAAGATTATCCCTCAAACATCCGCAGTATTTATGGTCAAAGAATAAGGGTTACCCAACGCATGAACATATTAATGCAATAAAATTATTTGGAGCAACTTCTCTTCACAGGCAAAGTTTTTTGCATAATATTTTGATCGAGGAATTTGAAATTGACTTCAAACATGGAGAAGAATTGCTATGACATTCTCAACAAAAAAAACCGGTGATGAAGGCGAAGAATTAGCAGTTGAACTTCTTGAGTCGAAAGGTTATAAAATTGTTAAGAGAAATTACCGATATGGCAAAGGTGAAATTGATATCATTGCTGAAGATCCTAATGAAGAAGGATTAGTATTTGTTGAAGTTAAATCGAGGAAAAATCTAGAGTTTGGTTTACCCGAAGAAGCAATCACCAAAAACAAAATTAAGCAGCTCAAACGAATTGCCGAGCTTTATCTTTATGAGAATGATATTAAAGAAATTTTATGTCGCTTTGATGTTATTGCTATTTTAATGCTGCCAGGTCAAAAACCCGAAATAAATCACCTTGTTAATGCATTTGAATAGCGTTCAAGTCAGACTCTTCAATAACTTTTTTCCATTTTGATTTTTCACTAATTTTGATTCACATATGACTATGAATAATATTCACCTTTAATACAACTCTAGTGAAACTTCAATCCTTACAAGAAAAGATTTACAGAAATTTTGAAAAGAAATCTTACAATTTTTTTGAAACGATTGGCGGGTTAACCGAATTCACCATTTTATTTTTCAAAAATGTTTTCAAACCACCATTCGAAATTGAGCAAATTAAAAAGCACATGGATGTGCTTGGTATTCAAACCTTTCCGATTGTGAGCTTAACAGGATTTATTATAGGTTTAGTAATAACAATGCAAACTCAGCCAGTGTTAGCCCGCTTCGGTGCAGAATCTTATATTCCAGGTTCTGTTGGTATTTCGATAGTAAGAGAACTTGGACCTGTAATTACAGCCCTTATTTTTGCGGGCAGGGTAAGCTCTGGCATTGGTGCTGAATTAGGTTCGATGCGTGTTACGGAACAAATCGATGCAATGGAGGTAGGAGCAGTTAATCCATTCAAATATCTTGTTGTTACAAGGATTTTTGCATGCACATTTATTCTTCCAATTCTTACAGTTTATGTTGATTTTATAGCTTTACTTGGAGCTTATATTTCAGTGTTATTAGATCAGAATATGAGTTGGAATTTTTTTATCGGAGCAGTGATCAAATCGGTTGAATTTGGCGATGCCATCCCAGGTATTTTAAAGACATTTGTTTTTGGATTTATTGTAGGTGTTGTTGGAACATATAAAGGATACACAGCAACAAACGGAACAGAAGGAGTTGGTCGTGCATCAACTACTTCTGTTGTAATTTCATCCATTCTTATTTTGATTTTTGACATGATTCTTGTTCGAATAACTTTATGGCTTTGGCCGACGATTTAATATGGTAAGTGTTGAAAAATTATCTAAGTCATTTGGCAGTCATCTTGTACTTGATGAAGTTTCATTAAAAGTTGAGGAAGCAGAGAACCTTATTGTTTTTGGGCGCAGTGGAACCGGAAAAAGTGTTTTGCTAAAATGTATGGTAAGATTGATGCAGCCCAATAGCGGTGATGTTTCGATTTTTGGTAAAGATGTATTGTCACTTGGAATTGATGAGCTAAATGAATTGAGAAAACAGATCGGATTTCTATTTCAAGGAGCAGCTTTATATGATTCAATGAGTGTTAGAGGAAATCTTGAATTCCCTTTGCAGAGGCATTTTAATTTAACAGAGAAAGAAATAGAAATGAGAGTAAAAGCTGCATTAGAAAAGGTTTCTCTTGAGGATGCTATTGATAAAATGCCAGCTGATCTCTCAGGCGGAATGAAAAAACGAATAGGTTTGGCTCGAGCAATAATTACAGAACCTAAACTTATGCTTTATGATGAACCGACAACCGGACTTGATCCGATTACTTCTAAAGAAATAAGCAAACTTATTAACGATTTGCAGCACGAGTTAAAAATGACCTCAGTTGTTGTGACTCATGATATTCTCTGTGCTAAAATTATTGCAGATCGTGCAGTAGTTCTAGAAGATGGTAAGGTGCTATACAATGGTGATTTGAAGGGATTAACAATATCGAGTGATCCATTCTTAAGGAATTTTTTCAGCGATGAACTTATAAAAGAAACCAGGAGGAATTGATGCTTAAAGATTTATCTGGTGCAAAACTTGGAATATTTATTTTTATCGGAAGCACTCTCCTTGTAATTGGTATTTTTGTTTTGGGGAACAAGGAAGCTTTGTTTAGCCCAACATTCTCAGTCCACGCATACTTTAATAATATTGAAGGATTGAGGAATGGCGCCTCAGTTCGATTAGGTGGTATTGATGTTGGAAGCGTGAAAAATATTGAAATAGTTAGAGATACCACTGGAAGAGTCGAGGTTTCGATACGGCTTCTCAAGGAAATCCAAAGATTTATCCGGAAAGATACTCGTGCATCAATTGAAACGGAAGGTTTGGTGGGGAATAAAGTTGTAATACTTACGATGGGGAGTTCTACAGCAGATCCAATTGAAGATGGCGGCACTATTTTAGCAAAGGAACCTGTCGGTTTTGCAGCCGTTGTTGAAGAAACACAGGGAATTATGAGCTATACAAAAGAGATGACAAAAAATATGTCGGAGATAGTTGAAAAAATTAACAAAGGCGAAGGTACAATTGGGAAAATTTTAACGGATGAAAAACTTTATAATCAAGCGACTGAATTAACCAAGCGAGCGGATCAAAGTCTTTCTTCTGTGATTACAGAGCTTGAAAAAGTTTCGCAAATATTTAAAGGACTTGGAAGCGGTGTAAGTGAAGTTATTACTAATGTTAATAAAGCCGTAACTCAGGTTGACACCATTATACAGGGCGTAAATGAAGGAAGAGGAATGCTTGGTCAAGTTTTAGTAGAAGGAAGCAGGTATGACTCCATGTTTACGTCTACCATGTCTGAAATACAAAAGACATCGGCGGATGCCAGCTTAGCCGCTTCACGCCTCGCCGAAAATATGGAGGCACTTAAACACAATTGGCTTTTCAAAAGCTATTTTGAAGATAGAGGATATTGGGATAAGGCAGAGTATCAAGACCAAATAAATTCAAGTTTGCGTGAACTTGATGAAAAAATAAAATTGATTGATCAAAAGATTGAGACTCTCAAGAAATTAGAAGAAAAAACTTCTGTCAATAAATAAATTTTTCAAAATATTTCCTCTCCTTTTTTAGTTCAAGTTAGTAATGAACTGAAATTTATTAATAATTCTTTGTGGCTTGGTGCAATTGTGGCATTCACTTCTTTTTAAGATAATCAGCCATAAAGATTTTTAAGACATCTGTATGGCAAGTAAGAGTAAAATCGTAAACAATAAAAAAATCATAGTTAAAGGCGCTAAGGAGCATAATCTAAAAAATTTAAGTTTTGAACTTCCTCGCAATAAGCTTATCGTTTTTACAGGAGTAAGCGGAAGCGGAAAATCTTCTCTGGTTTTTGATACGATCTATGCTGAAGGTCAAAGGCGATATGTAGAAAGCCTATCATCCTATGCCCGGCAGTTCCTTGAGCGAATGAATAAACCCGATGTAGAATTAATTCAAGGTATAAGTCCTGCAGTAGCAATAGAACAAAAATCCGGTTCACGAAATCCACGTTCAACTGTTGGTACAACTACTGAAGTTTATGATTATCTGCGGCTTCTATTCGCTCGCATCGGAAAAACAATATGCTTTCAATGCGGTAAAGAAGTAAAAAAGGCAAGCACAGGAACAGTTATTGAATGGCTCGAAAATCAACCCGAAGAAACAAAATTTTATTTAACCTTTCCGCTTCACATACATGAAGGCACTACGGTTAAGCAAGAGATTGAGCTGCTTAAGAGACGAGGATTCTTTAGAATATTTTTTAAGGGAAACTTGCATGATATTAATGTTGAAGATATTTCACCAAAAAAGAAAGATGAGATACGCGTTGTAATTGATAGATTCAAAATTGTTAAGGAAGAACTCAGAAACAGACTATCTGATGCAATAGAGGTTACATTTAAAGAGGGTGAGAATCGTTTAGTACTAATTAATTCCGATACAGGTGAGCAGACTGAGTTTAACAAATTTTATGAATGCTGCGGAATAAGATACGAAGAACCAGAACCAAGATTTTTTTCTTTCAATAATCCTTTCGGAGCTTGCCCTGTTTGCCAAGGTTTCAGCAAGACGATTGGGATAGACATGAATCTTGTAATCCCGAATCCTAATTTGTCAATAACCGAGGGAGCAATAGCACCGTTTCGGACCGCAAAATACAGCACTCATCTTAAAGACCTTGTCAAAAATGCCAAACAATATAATATTCCTTTAAATGTGCCGTACAAAAATTTATCGGAGGAGCAAGTTGAAAAAATTCAAAAAGGTTTCGGCGATTTTATCGGCATAGATAAATTTTTTGAAAAGCTCGAAAGTAAAACTTATAAAATGTACATCCGGGTTTTGCTCAGCAGGTACAGAGGTTATTCAACATGTAGGGCTTGCAAAGGTTCGCGCTTAAGAAGGGAAGCATTGCAAGTGAAAATTAGTGATTATTCCATTCACGATGTTGTGCAGCTTCAAATTGAGCATACGTTAAAATTCTTTTTAGAGTTAAAGCTATCTGATTATGATTTGATGGTCGGCGATCGTATTCTCAAAGAAATTATTAAGCGATTAACTTTTCTAAATAATGTTGGGATCGGATATTTAACTCTTGATAGATTAAGCAATTCTCTTTCCGGGGGCGAAGCACAAAGAATTAATCTAGCAACCTCACTTGGTTCTTCGTTAGTTGGAACTCTGTATGTTCTTGATGAACCGAGCGTCGGTCTTCATCCAAGAGATAATTCTAAGCTGATAAACATTCTTAAAAACTTACGCGATATTGGCAATACTGTTTTAGTTGTTGAGCATGATCCCGAAATGATGAGAGAATCGGATTTACTTGTAGATATGGGTCCCAAAGCTGGAATACATGGAGGTGAAATTGTTGCAATGGGAGTTTACGATGAAGTGGTAAAAAACAAAGATTCATTGACAGGTAAATATCTTTCCGGAAAAATAAAAATTCCTTTGCCTGCAAAAAGAAACAAAAAACAAACTAAGTCAATAAAAATATTTGGAGCTTCGGAGAATAATCTTAAAAATATTGATATTGAAATTCCTTTAAATAAATTTGTTGTTGTTACTGGAGTAAGCGGCTCTGGTAAAAGTACTTTTGTTCATGACATTCTCTACGGAGGACTCGCGAAATATTTTGGAATGGCTCCATTAAAAGTTGGGAAATTTACAGATTTAAAAGGAAGTGAATACATAGATGAGGTTGAAATAGTTGATCAATCTCCGATTGGAAAATCGCCAAGATCAAATCCGATAAGCTATATCAAAACATTCGAGCTTATCCGTGAATTGTTTGCATCAACTCATCAGGCAAGAGCGAGAGGATATAAACCGGGATTTTTCTCTTTCAATGTTCCAGGTGGAAGATGTGAAACATGCCAAGGTGATGGATTCATAAAAGTTGAAATGCAGTTTCTTGCCGATATTTATCTTGAATGTGAAGATTGTAAGGGAACTAGATTCAAAGAAGAAATACGAGAGATAACTTATCGAGGTAAAAATCTTGTTGATGTTTTAAATATGACCGTTGATGAAGCAGTCGAATATTTCAAAGATAATATTAAAATCTCAAGACAGCTTAAAGTTCTTGCTGAAGTTGGATTGGGTTACATAAAACTTGGGCAGCCGTCTAATACGCTTTCAGGCGGCGAGGCACAAAGAGTTAAGCTGGCTTCTCATCTTTCTTTACAGAGAGATAGAAAGCATACGCTTTTTATTTTTGATGAACCAACAACAGGACTTCACTTTGACGATATATCAAAGCTGCTTAATTGTTTTAATATGCTGCTTGAGAAGGGAAATTCGCTTGTTGTGATCGAGCATAATCTGGAAGTGATTAAATGTGCGGATCATATTATTGATCTTGGTCCGGATGCCGGTGATAATGGCGGTGAAATAGTTGCGGAAGGAACTCCGGAGGAAGTTTCTTCTAATAAAAATTCCTGGACAGGAAAATATCTTAAAGAATATCTTTCTTGAAATTCTGCATAATAAAGATTAGTTTAATATTAAGCTCAAACAATTAGAACTAGGAAACTCTTATGAACACAAGTAATTATATCAAAACGTTTGCTGCTGTTTTAATTTTTGCCTTTTCATTTCAAGTAACATTTGCTCAAAGCATCGAGGGCATTAATGAAAACATTGGCGGAGGACAAAGAACAACTTCCCAAACTGACTCTAAAAGCGGTAACACTTTCCTTTACGTTGCTGCGGGAGCAATTGTTGTTGGTCTGATTGTGTGGAAAGTTTTTCTTGATAAAAAGGAACCTAAAACTAAGGATGCGAATAAAACTGATTCCACAAAAGCATTTTTGGATAAATCTCTTTACAAAAACTTATCAAACCAAGATTTGCAATTAGAGAAAATTCAAGATCAAATTCCTTTCGAAATATTTCTTGGATTGCAGAATGATGAACAAGGTATTCCACGGAAGAATCTGACTCTTGGATTGAGATTCAAACTCTGAGCATGGATTATAATGTTTGATAAAATAAAAGAGGCGAAGAAACGGCTTTATGGAATTGCACATCGCACTCCCGTTATCACTTCTACCACTCTAAATAATTTAGTGAATGCAGAAGTTTTTTTGAAATGTGAAAATTTCCAACGAGCAGGTGCATTCAAATTTCGAGGAGCTTACAATGCAATTTCAAAATTAACCGATAATGAAAAGCAAAAAGGGGTGATAACTTATTCTTCAGGCAATCACGCTCAAGCTGTTGCATTAGTAGGAAAACTGCTAAGCATCAAAACGGTTGTAGTGATGCCAAACAATTCTCCAATCATCAAAAAAGCAGCAGCACAAGGTTATGGTGCTGAAATCGTTTTATATGATCCGCAAACATCAGTTCGTGAGGAAATTGCTAATGAACTAATTAACAAGCATAAATATATTTTGATTCCGCCATTTGATCATCAGGATATTGTGGCTGGTCAAGGAACAGCAGCTTTAGAACTTTTTGAAGAGATTGGCAATCTTGATTACGTACTTTCACCTTGCGGTGGAGGCGGACTACTTTCAGGAACTGCAATTTCTTCAAAAGGAATGAATCCAAATTGCAATGTTATCGGAGTTGAACCCGAACTTGCGGACGATGCAACAAAATCATTTTATACTAAAGTACTTCATACAGTAAAAAACCCACCGACAATTGCAGATGGCACACGCACAGCTTCATTAGGTAAAATTACTTTTCCCTTGGTTCTTGAATATGTTGATGAAATGAAAACTGTTTCTGAAAAGGAAATCATTGAGGCGGTAAAATTCCTTTTTTTTAGAATGAAAATAGTAGTTGAACCATCAGGAGCATTGGGAGTTGCTGTTTTGCTTAGTTCAAAAGTCAGTGTTAGCGGGCATGTTGGTTTAATCATCAGCGGCGGCAACGTTGATGCGCCAACCATAAAAATGATTTTGGATTCTTAAATTTAAAGCACAATGAATTTATAAATGTAATTCATTACTGTCACACAGAGCGTGTCGAAGGGTGACAGTCAATCTATCTTGTCATGTTTCGACAAACTCAACGTGAAAGAGAAAGTTTTTTGAAATAGATTCTTATTTATTAATTATCATTACAATTTAAAAATCTATGTCTTGGTTCATTTTAATCGTTGCTGGTCTATTTGAAATTTGCTGGGCTATTGGTTTAAAGTATTCAAACGGCTTTACCAAATTTTGGCCAAGTGTTTTCACAGTCACAAGCATGATCATAAGCATGGTGCTTCTTTCTCTTGCTGTAAAAAACATACCTCTTGGAACAGCTTATGCGGTATGGACGGGAATAGGTGCGGTTGGTACAGCAATACTTGGCATCTTTCTTTTCAGCGAATCTTCAGAGTTAATCAGGTTACTTTTTATTTTCATTATTGTTGCTGGTATAGCGGGCTTAAAAATATATTCATAAAAAAATTAAGATTATGAAATCATATAATTTTTCAACAGCGATTTTCCTGTTTGTACTTTCCCTGGCACTTAGTGATTTCAATCTACCGCAATCTTCGCAAGACAATAAAAAGTTTGTGATAGTTATTCATGGCGGTGTTGGAACTATCAGTAAAGAACTTCCGGATTCAATTAAACAAGATTATCTAAACTCACTGAATGATGCATTAATAATCGGTAAAACTATTCTGCAAAATGGAGGGATTAGTCTCAACGCGGTTGAGCAAGTAGTAAGATTTTTAGAGGACGATCCCAATTTTAATGCAGGCAAAGGTGCCGTTTATACTTCGGAAGGCACACATGAATTAGATGCTTCAATAATGGATGGAAAAGATTTATCATGTGGTGCTGTGGCTGGTGTAAAGACAATTAAAAATCCGATTTCTTTGGCAAGATTGGTAATGGAAAAAACGACTCATGTTTTATTAGTTGGTGAGGGAGCAGAAAACTTCGGGATGATGATGAATGTTGATATTGTTCCCAATAATTATTTCGATACTCCTCGCCGATTTGAACAATGGCAGAAAAGCATAAACAAAGAAATTAAAGGAACAGTCGGTTGTGTTGCTTTGGATATTTATGGAAATTTAGCCGCGGCAACTTCAACAGGCGGGATTACCAATAAAATGCCAGGTCGTGTGGGAGATGTTCCGATTATTGGAGCAGGGAATTATGCGAATAATGAAACTTGTGCAGTATCATGTTCTGGAAAAGGCGAGCTTTTTATCAAGCATAGCGTAGCTTATAGTATTTCAGTTTTAATGAAGTATAAAAATTATTCACTTAAAGATGCAGCTGAAGAGATGATTCATAAAAAAATTACTCGGGGCGATGGCGGTTTAATTGCTGTTGATAAGGATGGTAATTATGTAATGGTTTTTAATACACAGGGAATGTTTCGCGGTGCTGCTAATTCTTCTGGAATTTTTGAAACTAAAATTTGGGATTAAGTAATACTGGCAATTCCTCAAAACTGTTTTTTTAAGTCAATAGAACGCATATTAAAGGTTTAAATGCAAGAGCAAAAAGTTCTCCTGCTAAATTTTGATTATAATAGTTCTGTTAAATAATATTTAGGAGAAATAAGATGAGACCAAATAAAAAAGACTACGCTCCTTATTACGAGGGATACATAAATCTTGTTGAAGGAGATGATATCCATAAAATATTGGCGCTTCAATCAGTTGAAACGCAAGAAGTGCTGAATTCTTTCCCCAAAGCAATGGGAGATTTTTCTTATCAGCCAGGGAAATGGACTATTAAAGAAGTTATAGGACATCTGATTGACACAGAACGAGTAATGGCTTATCGCGCAATGTGCATTGCAAGAAGTGAAAAACAGTCACTGCCGGGATTTGATCAAGATAATTATGTTAAGTCCGGAAATTTTAATAAGAGAGAATTATTCGACTTAATTTATGAATTTAGACTGCTCCGGGAATCGAATATGCTTTTGGCAAAAGGACTGGAACCAGAATGCTTTCTGAAAAGAGGCGTAGCAAATAAAAATGAAGTTACCGTTCTCGCATTGTTTTATATCATAGCAGGACATGAAAAACATCACATGAAGATTTTATTGGATCGTTACAAAAGTGCTTACCTGAAATTATAATCAAAGATAATTATAAATCTCTTTAATAATTTTTTCTGTGGCTCCTAAATTTTCGTGCACGTAATTAAATGCGATTTGTCCTTTGGTTTTTCTTAATTCTTCGTTACTGAACAACGTACGCATCTGTTTGTATGCTTCGCGCTTATTTCTGATTAAGATGCCCCCACCTCGTTTAAGTAATTCTTTTGTCTCTTGAGAGTTTTCAATCTTTGGTCCGAATAAAACCGGAATACCATAAACAGCAGCTTCTAAAACATTATGAATACTTTGTTTGAAACTCCCGCCAATAAATGCGGCTGATGCATAGGTGTAAAGTGTAAGAAGAATTCCAATCGAGTCAACAATTATTACACGCTCGTTTTTATAATTATTCATGTGCGAAAATCGAATTGTTGAAAGCTTACCAATAAATTCGTTCTCAATTTTTTCAAGGTTAATTATGCTTGGTTCATGCGGTGCAATAAGAAGCACAGCATCTTTATCATATTTGGCAAGCGTAATAAATGCTGGAATAATAACATCCTCATCAACACCCCATGTACTGCCCGCCGCAAATACTTTTTTGCCTCTTAGAAAATCTTCCCTTATTAAATTTCGTTTTCGTGCTTCCTGACTTCGCTGAAACACACGATCAAATCTGGTGTCTCCAACAACATCAATCTGTGTATCGGGGCATCCAAAACTATTAAAACCCGCCGCATCATCTTTTGAAACAGTGAGAATTTTCGTGAAGTCCTTGAAAAGCATTTTATGAAAGTTTTTCAGAAGAGGAAATTTTCTGGGAGAATGCTTCTTCATTGTTGCATCAACAAGAAAAACCGGCGCATTGAATTTCTTCATCATCCAAATGTGATTAGGCCAGAAGTCGTAACGCATCATAACTGCCAAATCCGGTTTAACAATCTGTCTGAATATCTTTGCATTTTGATATGAATCGAATGGAATGTAAGAAACCAAATCTGCATGCGGATACTTTTTTGAGTTCTCATAACCTGATGGAGAAAAAAAGGTAACAAGAATATTTAAGTTTGCATCTTTCTTTAATTCTTCAATGATTGGTTTTGCTTGTTCAAACTCACCAAGTGAAGATGAATGGAACCAAATCATCTTTTTAGTCTTGGAAAGATTTGCCGAATCTAGAATAAGCTCTTCAAATATCCGCTTTCGTCCGCGAATACCACGACGAATTTTACTGTTAAAAATTCCGCCAATCTGTATCAGCAAATAAAAAACAGGAATTATCAGATAATTATAAAACCCAAACCAAATCTTTTTCATTGCTTATTTATGAATTGAACTAAGCTGTTATAAAATATTTCGGGAGTAATTTCCATCATGCATTTAAAATGTTTCTTAGGACAATTGCTTCTGCCAATGTGTGAACATGGTCTGCAAGTTAATGATTTGTTCTCTAAAATTAAATTTTTGCTGCGGTAAGGAATAAATCCAAACTCTTTGACGGTTGAACCAAATATTGCTATTACCGGAACCTTGACAGCACAAGCGGTGTGCATCAATCCGGAATCGTTGCAAATAATTGCTCTGCACATTTTCATATCTACCGCTGTTTGAAGAATGTCGTTCTCATTATATAGGTTGATGCATTTAGAAAGACTTGATGATATTTCATTGCAAATATTCTTATCATCTTTTCCGCCAAACAGAGCAACATTAAAACCATTATCAATTAACTTTTTACCAAGCTCGATGTAATATTCCTTACTCCACATTTTTGTGTAGTGTCTTGAGCCAGGACAAAAGCCGATTAGGTTGGTTAATCCGGCTAAACTTTCTGATGGTTTCTTATTAGTAAAAAGATCAAGTCCTTCTTCGTCAAGTTTTAAATCATCGATGACAGAAGCGTATCTTTCAGGAATTGGCGGCGTTTCACTAAGCTTATTGATTTTGAAATTGACCAAAAGAAATTTCTGCCAGCTTAGTTTTTTGAATCTGACTTTGGGACAGTTTAAGCTGTTCGTTAAAGCCCTCGATCTTAAATTATTTTGAAGATCAATTACAAAGTCATATTTATTTTGCGAGAGGATTCCTTTTGTTGTTGAAGACGAACCATCTCTATTAAAAGTTATGAGTTTTGAAATATATGGATTGTTAATCAGTACGTCTTGATATTCTTTACGGAGTAAAAAATGTATTTCAAGTTTTGGATTTGTGTTTTTTAGTGTACGAATTAAAGGAGTGGTGAGCAGAATGTCACCCAATGAACTAAGCCGTACAACAAGTATTTTTTGGTATGGAAAATTAAGCATGAAGATTGTATTAAAAATAATATTTACCCGTTACTGCGAATTACAAAAAGGTTAACAACTCATACCACTGGGGGATTGAGTTCTGATCAAAAAATTTTTATTGACGTGAGTATTTCGTTTCAATTAATCTTAATTAACTACCTTACGTTTACTACATTATCAAGTAACCCCAGCATTTATGCTAGGGGACTAAATAAAACCAACTACCCTGGGCTTTAGCCCATTAATAAATTAAGTAGTGGCTAAAGCCAGGTTCTCTGCTTTAGCACCAACCCCGCCATAAATGGCGGGGTTAATAGATGGCAAGAAGTTTTGTATAAGGTTACTTAATTAGTCAAATTAGTGGCAAAAATTTACGCAAATCATCTCAAGGTAACAATTTGCGAGTAACTTTGCGGAAATGTATTTTTACAAAAAAAGAATTGATTTATATGACAACATTACCACCACCAGCAGTTAATCCAACCCCCGAGCAATCCATTGAGAAAAAAGTTTACGAAATCGTAGATAAATACAAGGAGCATCTGCCAGTTGTGAATGACAGATACAGATTAGGTTTCACCTTATATAAATACATAACAGGTGAAGGCGATCCTCCCGAAGTTTTAGTTAAGTCAACAAAAATAAGATTAGAAGGAATTAGCGAGGCAGAATTTGCTAAAAAGCTTTCGGAAGAATTGAAACACCTAAAAAGTTCTTCTTAAATAAATATGACAGTTTTAACTGCCGCAGTAGATTAATTTAGGCTTGCTCGCCATCGATGTGAATGATTTCAGATGATTTAGCGGGATAAATAATAGTTGTTCTCATGAGCAGCGAAATAAAAATAAAACTATCGCAGATTTATTTAGAAACACACCGTCAGATATTCAAAATAGTTTTTAAAATATATTGAGAGTAATTGAACTTTGAAACAAGAATGCAATCTCCTGATGGTTTGGCTTACTTGGCTTGGTATTCCTGTATTAGCTATCGGAATGGGAGTTATTCAAGGATGGTGGGCTGCTGTATTTATACTGATTGTTGGTGTGTTTGCTCAAATCTTTTACATTAAGCTTTTTCCGCGAATATCTAAATGGCTTGGATATGGTTCCGTAGAAGATGTGGCAATCTCGCCCGCACAAAAAATAAAAATATCATCAATTGTAACACTGTACACCGCTAATGTCTGTCCATTTTGTCCTATCGTAAAGAAACGACTTATTGAGATGCAGCGCAATCTGGAATTTAAGCTGAATGAAGTGGACATTACTTTCAAACCGAATCTTATCAAAGAAAAAGGTTTTCGGTCAGTGCCTGTAATCGAAATGGCTGGAAATTATTGGTTTGGTGATGCTACAAGTGCGCAGCTATTATCATTCTTAACAAAAGGAAAATAAAGTAAGTCACAGTACGCAAAAGCGATATTGAATAGCCACGTACTTCAGGACGTGGTCTGATTAACCTGAAAAATACAGGCTTTAGCCGCAGAAATAAGTTGTTTTGTGGCTAAAGCCTGAGTTTTCCGTTTCATTTTCTCCACGACTTTGCCAAAGGCATCTCTATGTAAAAAAGTTGTGGCTATGTAAAGTCTAATTCTGTGTAAGGTGAGTTATTAAAAAACTAAAATGGAAAAATAATGGAACAGCCAATTCTAGCAGACAAGAATCAATTTCCCACAGACGAAATAATTTCTTCGTATCTACGAAAAACAAAAGTATTATGGGATTCAATTTTTGAGTTCATTCATACACACCATCCGGATATTTCTGAAGAATGGAGATATTATAATGATGGTAAAAGCTGGCTGATGAAAGTTACGAGAAAATCCAAAACAGTATTTTGGCTGTCTGTTATTAAAGGTTCATTCAGAACAACTTTCTACTTTACTGATAAAGCAAAGACAGAAATTGATAAAAGCCATATTTCCGGCAGATTAAAAGAACAATTTAGTAACGCTAAAAAATTTGGTAAAATCCGTGGGATTACAATTGCATTTAAAAACAAAAAAGATGTTGAGGATGCTAAAATGCTAATAGCCGTTAAACTAAGTGTCAAATAGATACTTTGATAATATACTAAAAAACATTTCGGGGATTTAAGGACACAATGCATAGTGCCCCTACAATTCTATTTTGTTTCTAAAGTTTCCTCTCTCGCCATAAACTCCTCAACCATTTTAACATCTTCCTCACTGCCCATAAAAACTGGAGTTCTTTCATGAAGAGACTCGGGCTGAATCTCAAGTATTCTCCTCTTCCCATCTGTTGCTCGTCCGCCTGCAGCTTCAATAATAAAAGCGAAAGGAGCGCATTCATACATCAAGCGGAGTTTTCCTTTTGGATTTCTTGAATCGCCAGGATACATAAATATTCCGCCATATAAAAGATTACGATGATTATCTGCAACCATAGAACCAATGTATCTTGATGAATACGGTCTTTCGGTAGCTTTATCTTCTTCTTGAAGATACTTAATGTACTTCTTCAAACCGGGATGCCAATATTTATAGTTGCCTTCGTTGATACTGTAGATTTTTGATTTTTTCGGAATCTGAATGTACTCGTGCGATAAGAGAAATTCTCCAAACGCAGGATCAAGTGTAAAACCATGAACTCCGTGTCCGGCAGTATATACTAAAATTGTACTTGACCCATAAACAACATAACCTGCCGCAACCTGATGAATTCCTTTCTGAAGACAATCTTCCAAAGTACCGGGCTTTCCATCGGGCGAAATTCTTTTGTAGATAGAAAAAATTGTTCCGATGCTTATGTTCGCATCAATGTTTGAAGAACCATCAAGCGGATCAAAAAGAAGGACATATTTTCCAATATTAAATTTTTTCGGGATGTGAATTATGTGTTCTTCTTCTTCGGAAGCCATAACACATAAATGTCCGCCATGATCCATTGCTCTGATAAGCATATCGTGAGCATAAACATCTAACTTTTTAACTTGCTCACCGTGAACGTTGCTGTCTCCTGTGAAACCGAGAATATCAGCAAGTCCGGCTTTATTAACTTCCAAAGAAATAATTTTAGCAGCTAAAGACAAATCTGATAATAATTTTGAAAGCTCGCCGGTAGCTTCGGGGTGCATTTCTTCACCCTCAATAATGTGGCGTCCGAGGGTCATGAATTTTAATATCGGCATGATGTTTCTCCCTTTTATTTTTTAATTAAATCTAAACTGCTTTAGAAATTTCCTGATCCTTAAATTGAAGCTGATAAAGTTTATAATAAATTCCTCGTTTTGCAAGCAGCTCTTGATGTGTTCCGGTTTCTCTAATTTCGCCTTTATGTAAAACAATTATGTTATCCGCATTTTGAATTGTTGAAAGCCGATGAGCAATTACAATGGCAGTTCTTCCAACCAACAGCTTATGAATTGCTTCTTGAATAAGAATTTCAGTTTCTGTATCCACGCTTGAAGTTGCTTCATCTAAAACTAATATTTTAGGATTATCCGCTAGCGCACGGGCAAAAGAAATAAGCTGTTTTTGTCCAACGCTTAAAGTTGCACCGCGTTCTTTTACAATCTCATTATATTTTTGCGGCAGGGAATTGATAAACTTATCTGCGCCGACAGTTATTGCTGCTTCCATAATTTTTTCATGAGGAATGGAATCATTTGACATGCTGATATTTGATGTTATCGTTCCCGAAAAAAGAAAAACATCCTGCAAAACCATTGAAATGTGTTTTCTAAGTTCGTGCTTATCCAATTCTCTGATGTCAATTCCGTCTACCAGGATAGATCCTTTATTTATATCGTAAAATCTTGACAGAATATTTATAATGCTGCTTTTTCCCGCACCGGTCGCACCAACAATGGCAACAGTTTCGCCCGGATTTATCTTAAAGGAAATATCTTTTAAAATGTAATCCTCGTCATTGTAAGCAAACCAAACATTTTTATATTCAATTTCACCCCGCACATCAGTAAGTTTTTTGGGATTAACAGGATGATTAATGAACGTTTCATTGTCAAGCAGTTTAAATATTCTTTCCGAAGATGCCATGGCAGTCTGCATGATGTTGTACTTCTCAGATAAATCTCTTATTGGTCTGAAAAACATTTCTGTGTATTGAATAAATGCAAACAAAACTCCAAGCGTTAAAGTATTCTGCATGATTTCACCTCCGCCGTACCAAATAATCAATCCAATCGCAATTGAGCTTAGAAATTCTACTGTAGGATAAAACACTGCATAGTAAAGTATTGATTTGATATTTGTTTCTCTATAATCACTGTTGATGCCGGAAAACTTATTTAACTCTTGCTTTTGCTTGTTGAAAATTTGGACAATATTCATCCCCGTAATATGCTCTTGCATATAGGAATTTAAGCGCGCTAAATGAAATCGAACATCTCTATATGAATCCCGAACTTTCTTTCTGAAAAGAAATGTACCATAGACCAGAACGGGTAAAACTGCTAATGTGACAAGTGTTAAAGGAATGTCCATGAAAAACATGAATAACAGTATCCAAATGATTATGAAAACATCACTAAAAACCATAACAATGCCGGAAGAAAATAATTCGTTGAGTGATTCAACATCATTTGTTGTTCGTGTTACTAATCTTCCAATGGGAGTTTTATCAAAAAATTTTAATGCAAGATTTTGAACGTGCCGAAAAATTTGCATCCGAAGATCAAAAATTGTTTTTTGTCCAAGGTACTGAGTGTAATAAGTGAGGAAGTATTGAATAACCGCTTGTAATACGAGAGAAGCAAAAAGCAGCAAACTAATTAACAACAACCCATTATAATTGGAATTAGTTATGTGATCGTCAACGGCAATTTTTGTTAGATAAGGTCTTACCGGTCCGAGAACTGCAACAACCATGTTAAGAAGTATTGCAAACAGAACATATTTTTTGTACGGCTTAACATACTTTAATAGACGCTTCATAAGACGTGCATCGTAAGCTTTGCCTAATACTTCATCTTCGCTTTTATAATCCTGGCTCATTTTCTATATAGTTATTTTCAATTTATTATGCATTAATAATATGATATTGAACTCCTACGGAGTTCTTATTCTTGGAAATTTATGTTTATCTACAAATATTTAACTCCTAATGGAGTTAATTTCTAAATCTTTTTTATGAGTTTAGCTCCATAGGAGCGAAATGTTTGTAAAAATATATTTAATCCAATCCAATCAAGCTCCATCGGAGCGATCTACTTAAATGTAATTTTGAATCAGAATCATTTTTAGCGCAGTTCTTCTAATTCTTTTTCCAGCAATTGTTTGAAATGCAGATCAGCATAAATACCATCTAACGCCACCAACTCTTCGTGTGTGCCTTGTTCGGCTATTTTACCATTGTGCAGAAGAATTATTTTATCGGAATCTTTCACAGTAGAAATCCGATGACTAATAATGATGCATGTCCTATTTTTCATAAAGTTTTTCAAGTTAGTCAAGATTTCTTCTTCAGTATGTGTATCAACTGCAGAAAAGGAATCATCGAGAATTAAAATTTTAGGATCAATTGCCAACGCTCTTGCAATGCTTGCACGTTGCTTTTGTCCACCGGAAAAAGTTATTCCTCTTTCACCAACGATGGTGTCATATCCTTGTGGAAATGAACTAACATCTTTATCAAATCCGGCAATCTTTGAAATGGTAATCACTTTTTCTTTATCCAAGTCTCGTAATCCATAAGCAATATTATTTGCAACTGTGTCGGAAAAGAGAAAAGATTCCTGCGGCACTAATCCAATATTTGTTCGTAATACATCAAGTGGGATTTTTCTGACATCAATTCCATCAATTAAAATTTCACCCTCAGTTACATCGTACAAACGGGGAATTAAATTAATGAATGATGTTTTTCCTGACCCGGTAAAGCCCATTATTGCGAGTGTGGATCCTTTGGGAATTTTTAAGTTCACATTATCTAAAACTAACGGAAGATGTTCGCCGTATTTGAATAAAACATTCTTGAATTCGATATCTCCATTGATCGCTGTTAGTGACTTAACAGTTTCTTTTGAATCCTCAATTTCATTTGATTCAGCGAAAATTTTGTTCAATCTTTTCATGCTGGCTTCAGCTTGCTGGATGATGTTTAATACCCAGCCGAAAGCAATCATAGGCCAAATTAAAATATTGAGATAGGCAATGAAAGCAGTGATCTCACCGAGATTCATCTCTTTGGCAATCACCTTGTAACCGCCAATCCAAATGACAATTATAATGGACATACCCGTGATTAAAAACAAAATCGGCTGGATAATTGCCTGGTATTTTATCATGTTCATGTTTCTTTGTAAGTACTCCTGGCTGAGCTTTTTGAAAGAACTGATTTCACTTTCTTCACGGACGTAAGATTTGATTATGCGAATTCCAGAAAAATTTTCTTGTGCTTTGGTTGTCAAGTCTGAAAACTTTTCTTGAATCAAAGTGTATTTCTCATGAATGATCTTACCAACTTTATAAACGAGTATAGACAACAGCGGCAGGGGGAGTAGCGAGTAAATAGTCAAAGAAAAATCTATTGAAATCATTATGGCGATTACCATTACGAGTCGTATTCCAGTATCTATTGAATACATTACTGCAGGACCGATGAACATTCTAACGGAATTAATATCGTTAGTTGCGTGAGCCATTATGTTGCCTGTGGAATTGTTCTGGAAATATCTCAATGGCAGTTTTTGAATCTTCTGCCAAAAGTCAAATCTAAGGTCATATTCAATTTCTCTGGATACAACAATTATTGTTTGACGGATGAAGAATCGGAAAACACCAGAAAAAAGAGAAGTTGCAACAATCAAAGAAACATAAAACAGCAATTTATCTGTGGTGATTTTTTCTTGAAGAATGTTTATTGCATCCTTCAGGAGAAGTGGAATGTAAACCATTCCAATATTGGAAAGAATAATAAAAAGCAAACCCCAGCCGAGCTTGTGTTTATATTTTACAAAGTATTTTTGTAAAGTTCGTAAATTTCTCATTGTGATTTGTTAAACCAAAAAGTGTTAAGAGAGTTTCAAAATAAAAATAAAACTTTTGAGAATATAAAATAGAAGCTTTTAATTATTCTATCACGTTAAATCCGGTGTACTTTTGAAGTGGCTTCGGAACAATGATTTTTCCTTCGGGGGTTTGGTAATTTTCTAAAATTGATACCATTAATCTGCTTGTTGCCAAACCCGAACCGTTTAGTGTGTGAACAAATTCGGGTTTCTTAGTTGCTTCATTTCTATATCTGATGCTTGCTCGTCTTGCTTGAAAATCTCCAAAAGTGCTGCATGATGATGCTTCCAGCCAGCGTTTTTCTGCGGGCGACCAAGTTTCTATATCATAGCATTTGGCAGCGGCGAAGCTCAAATCACCTGAACAAAGCATTAATATCCGGTAAGGAATTTGGAGAACTTTGAGAATATCTTCCGCATCATTCACTAATTTTTCTAATTCATCGAGAGAAGTTTTTGGTTTAACAAACTTGACCATCTCAACTTTATTGAATTGATGAACGCGTAAAAATCCTTTTGATTCTTTTCCATAGGAACCGGCTTCTCGTCTGAAACAAGCGGAGTATCCAACATATTTTACTGGCAGGTCATTCTCGCTCAGAATTTCGTTTCTGTGAAGATTGGTTATCGGTACTTCCGCAGTTGGAATGGGATACAGCAAATCCTTTTCGATGAAATACATATCTTCTTCCATTTTAGGTAGCTGTCCCGTACCTTTCATCGAATCGCGATTAACTAAGAATGGAGGGAAAACTTCTGTGTAACCATGATTCTGAAGGTGATAATCAAGCATGAAATTTATTAATGATCTTTCGAGGGTTGCACCCTTGCCAATGTAAGCAGGAAATCCCGAACCGGAAATTTTTGCTCCCCGTTCAAAATCTAAAATTCGTAATTTCTTTCCCAGTTCAATGTGATCTAAAGGTTTTTCATTTTGTTCAAAGCTAAATCCTTCTGGCAGCCATTTTCGCACTTCAACATTATCTTCTGCAGTTTTACCAATTGGAACAGAACTATGCGGAAGATTGGGAATGTACATGAGAAGATTATTCAGTTCTTCTTCAATATAGGTCAATTTATCATCGTAGTCTTTTATTTTATCTGATACAGCTTTCATCTCAGCAACAATCTCAGATGCATCTTGTCCGGCTTTTTTTAGTTTGCCGACTTCTTGAGAAACTTGATTTCGTTTTGCTTTTAGCTCTTCACTTACAACAAGAATTTCTCGCCGCTGCTTATCAAGCTGTAGAACTTCATCAACTCTGCTTTTTTCGTTTTTTGATTCAATACCTTTTTTAACAAGTTCAGAATTTTCTCGAATGAATTTTATATCTAACATTTTATGCTTTTAATTAATTTTAAAAATCAATGGCACGCAGATATAACAGATAAACGCAGATTAAAATCAGCGAAAATCAGCTGAATCTGAGTTCCTGTCAGCCTCTGGCTGAATCAGCGTTCCATTTTGCTTACTTTACTACAATATTATAAATTTTATTTGGAACGTAAATTTCCTTAACGATTTCTTTGCCATCGAGATGCTTCTTTATCTTATCTTCATTCAGTAAAAGATTTTTAACATCATTTTGGATACTATCCACGGGTACATCAACTGATCCTCGTAGTTTCCCATTAACCTGAACAGCTATACTTACTATATCCTCAACAAGCGCTTCGGGATCTGCAATGAACCAAAACGGCTTTTGGAAAATTGATTCTTTTGATCCCAGCAGAGCATAACACTCCTCCGCCAAATGCGGTGCAAGAGGTCCAAGCATAACTGCAAATCTTAAAAGCGAGTAGCTCTGAATTTCTTTTGAGCATGACTCGAGTTTTTTCATTTCGTTTAGCAGTTCCATCAATGCGGCAATTGCGGTGTTGAAACGGAAGTGATTTATTTCTTCGTCAAGCTTTTTGATGGTTTGATTCACTTTCTTGTAAATGGCTTTTTCGTTTTCATTCAGCTGATCTAATTCATAAACATCTTTTGGATTTGTATGAATTAGCAAACCTTCAAACTTATTGTACAACTCATAAACTCGCTGAACGAAGCGATCGGTTCCTATAATTCCTTTATCGCTCCAATCTCCGCCGAGTTCGTAAGGACCCATGAACATCAAATACATTCTAAAAACATCCGAGCCGTATTTTTCTATAAACTGATCCGGATTTACAACATTACCTTTTGATTTAGACATCTTAGCACCTTGATTGGTAATCGTGCCTTGATGAATAAGATGCATAAATGGTTCATCGGAATTTGTATAACCAATATCACGTATAAATTTGTGAATGAATCTTGCATAAAGCAGATGCATAGTTGCGTGCTCGGCACCACCGACGTACATATCCACGGGGTTCCAATTGTCAGAAAGTTTTTTATCAAAAGGAGCAGTCGCGATGTTTGGATTTAAGAAACGGAAATAGTACCATGATGAATCCACAAAGGTATCCATCGTGTCGGGATCCCGTTTTGCATCTGCACCACATTTTGGACATTTCACATTCATGAATTTTTCACTACTTATTAATGGGGATTCACCGCCTGGTTTAAAATGAACATCATAAGGAAGTTCGACTGGTAAATCCTTTTCATCAACAGGAACTTCGCCGCATTTTTCACAATGAATAATCGGAATGGGAGTACCCCAATATCTTTGCCGTGAAATTAACCAATCACGTAAACGATAATTTATTTTTTTCTTTCCGAACCTTTTTTCTTCTAGGTATGAAATAATTTTCTCGATGCCTTCATCAGAATTTATACCCGTGAAGATTCCGGAGTTAACCATTTTTCCCGGTTCTGTATAAGCTTCGGTGAGTTCATCAGCTTCATTTGTGCCTTGCTGTAATATTACTTTTCGTATTGGTAGATGAAATTTCTTAGCGAACTCAAAATCTCTGTCATCATGGCCTGGAACAGCCATTACACATCCTGTTCCGTAAGTTGCGAGGGCATAATCAGCAATCCAAATCGGCACTTTTTCTCCATTGACGGGATTAATTGCAAAAGCTCCAATCGGCACACCGGTTTTTTCTTTTACAGTCGAAGTTCGTTCTATTTCTGTTAGAGACTTTATTGAATTCCGGTATTCTTGAACTTGATTCTTGAACTCATTCGTTGTGAGTTTATCGACAAGATTATGTTCCGGCGCTAAAACAACGTAGGTTACACCGAATAAAGTATCCGGTCTTGTTGTAAACACTGAAATGTTTTCGTCCGATCCATCAACCTTAAAATGAACTTCAGCACCTACGCTTTTACCAATCCAATTTCTTTGCATGAGCTTTGTTTTTTCAGGCCAGGTAATTTTATCAAGTCCAGCGAGAAGTTCTTCGGCATATTCAGTGATCTTAAAGAACCATTGAGTAAGATTTTTTTGAATAACTGAAGTGCCGCATCTTTCGCATGTTCCATCTGATAAAACCTGTTCATTCGCTAAAACAGTATGATCATTTGGGCACCAATTTACTGGAGCATTTTTTCTGTACGCTAATCCCTTTTTGTAAAGCTGAAGGAATAGCCATTGGTTCCATTTATAATATTTTGGATCGCAGGTCATCAGTTCAGCATCCCAATCATACATACATCCCATTCGCTTAAGCTGAACACGAATTGCATCTATGTTAGCCATCGTGCTGTCGTAAGGATGAATACCGGTTTTTATTGCAAAGTTTTCTGCCGGTAAACCGAATGCATCATAGCCCATCGGCTCAAAAACATTTTTGCCTTTAAGTTTTTGGTATCGTCCCCAGCTGTCAGAGGGTCCATAATGATACCAGTGCCCGGTATGCAGTTTAGCCCCGGAGGGATATATAAACATGTTCAAGTGATACAGCTTATTGTCGGTTGAAGAAAGATCAGTTTTGTAAACCTTATTATCTTCCCAATACTTTTGCCATTTGGCTTCAATTTCAGAAAAAGGGTATCGAGTCGTCATTATTTCTTAAAAAATTTTGACAAATTTACCCAAAATGCGAGGTATTTCAAACGGAATGGAATGAATGAATGTTTGTTCGAAGGACTCCTTACGGAGAATTAATATTATTTTGATTGTAAAGCTGAATCTTTACAAATACGTAGTTTAGAATGAAATCCAAATTTTCTTTATCTTCGAGAAACAAAATTCAGAAAAAAATACACCTGTATGCAACACTTCAATTCTTCTTATTTCACTTATAAAAACAGCGAACTTTTTTGTGAGAATACTCCAATTAAAATAATAATCGAAGAAGTTGGAACACCAGCTTACATTTACAGCAAAAAGTTTTTTGTTGACCGATATAAAGAATTTTTAGATGCATTCAAAGATATTCCTCATACAATTTTCTTTGCCGCTAAAAGTAACTTCAATATAAATGTTATTAAAACTTTTATTGACCTTGGCAGTGGTGTTGATGTTAACTCTGAAGGTGAGCTTAAGCGTGCCTTGCTTGCCGGTGCTGATCCAAGAAAAATAATATTAACTGGAGTAGGCAAAACTTTAAACGAAATTCGCTTAGGACTGCAAAAAGATTTGCTAATGATAAAAGTAGAATCGGAAGATGAATTGGAGTTGATAAATACAATTGCTGGTGAAATGAATAAAACTGCAAGAGTAGCAATTCGAGTAAATCCCGATGTTGATGCAAAAACTCATCCATATATTTCAACAGGGTTATCAGAAAATAAATTCGGCATTGATTCAAAATTGGCGCTAAGCTTATTTAAAGATAAAAACCGATTCAAAAATATTACGTTCACCGGAATCGATATGCACATCGGTTCGCAGATTACGAGTATCCAGCCATTTGCTGAAGCAGTTGAGAAACTTGCGCAAATTTATTTTGATCTAAAGGAAAATGGTGTGAAGCTCGAGCATTTTGATGTTGGCGGAGGAGTTGGTGTTAAGTATGGAAATGAAGAAACGTTTTCTGTCAAAGACTATGCAGAAGCAATCCTGCCTATTTTGAAGAAATTAGACTGTCATGTTTTTTTTGAACCGGGAAGATTTCTTACAGCTAACGGCGGAATCTTGGCTGCTCAAATTTTTTTCACAAAAAAAAATGGAGAAAAGAATTTTTTAATAACCGATACAGCAATGAACGATTTACTTCGTCCAAGCATTTATGGAGCTCATCATCATATTCAGCCAATTAAAATTTATTCAGATAGAACAGAAATAACTGCAGATATTGTTGGGCCGGTTTGTGAGTCAGGCGATTTTCTAGGACGTAAGAGAAAAATCCAAGAATCAAAAAGAGGGGAATACCTTGCGGTAATGTCTGCAGGTGCTTACGGAATGGTAATGGCTTCAAATTATAATGCGAGGCGCAGACCACCCGAAGTGTTAGTTGATGATGATAAATTTTATACGATAAGAGGCAGAGAAACTTACGATCATCTTCTTTATGATGAGAATATAGTAAAAGTTTCATAGCTTAGGTTGTGAAAGTCATGCTGAATTTATTTCAGCATCTAAAGTTTTGAACCAATAGATCCCGAAACAAGTTCGGGATGACACTGCCCGTATAGTACTAATTCAAAATGAATTGTGAAAAAATAATACTACTAAAAATTATTCTTGTGAATGAAGAGAAGAAATTTTATAAAATCAATTTCAACCGCAGCAGCATTAACTGCAATACCCAAAATTTATTCTGCGGTTCCAACACAAACTAAAATTAAACCACCTCGCTTGAAATCTGGAGACACACTTGGTCTGGTTGCCCCCGGAAGTTATATCTCTGAAGATGAATTGAAAGATTCGGTAGCAAATTTGGAGAAGCTTGGTTTTAAAGTAATTTATAATGAAAGAATTCTCTCCAAGTCAGGTTATCTTGCAGGAGATGATAAATCGAGAGCCGCTGAATTAAATTCCATGTTTGCAAATACTAAAGTTGATGGAATCTTCTGTGCCCGCGGCGGTTACGGTTGTCAACGTATTCTTCCAATGCTTGATTATGAGCTAATCAAAAAAAATCCAAAAGTTCTAATTGGTTATAGTGACATTACCGCATTGCTTAATGGAATTTATGCCGAGACAGGATTAGTTACTTTTCATGGACCCGTTGGCATTTCTACTTTTAATGAATTCAGTGTGACATATTTTAATGAAGTACTTGTTCATCCGGAAAAAGATTTAGTTTTAATAAGCGCACCGAGTGAAAACCAAAAAGAAATCCACAGTATTACAATGATCGTTAGCGGAAAAGCTGTAGGTGAGTTGGTGGGAGGAAATTTATCAGTTATCAATTCGCTCATTGGAACAAAGTATGATTTCAATGGTGAAGGTAAAATTATTTTTCTGGAAGAGATAGGAGAAGAACCTTACAGAATTGATAGAATGTTGACTCAGCTAATTCAGTCTGGTAAATTTGATAAAGCTGCTGGCGTTGCGATGGGAGTATTTAAGGATTGTGAACCAAAGGAAAAAGATCCATCTTTCAGCACGTCATTTTCGCTTATGGAAGTTTTATTTGACAGACTTTCTAACTTAAACATACCTGTAATTTATGGACTTTCATTTGGACACATTAAAAATAAATTTACATTGCCAGTTGGAATTAAAGCCGAGCTTGATACAATAAATCAAACACTAACACTTTTAGAAACAGCAGTTTTATAAGGATTAAAATGAAAAAATCATTCAATCATTCAGTCACTCAGTCATTCAATAATCATTTATGGTTTTTAAAAAAATCATCCTTTATCTTGATCTTCATCTTATTCTTATCTCCTGGCTGCCTCGTCTTCGAAAAAATATATTACGAAATTAGTATTAACGAGGACAAAAGCGGATCAGCCAAAATTTATATTTCGGACATCACTTCTGACGCAACTGATACTGAGGCATTCAAGCAAGATACATCTGCGTTATTTACATTCATGCTAAAAAGTGATGAGTTTATCGAAGATATGAAAAGCGAAGGTCGGTTTATCACAAAAAGAAAATTACTTGTCAATGGCGGCAATCTTGACGCAGAAGTTGAATATGATTTTAACAACATTGCCGGGGCTGAAAACATTGTTTACGAGGACGGATTTTACTACTTGACCATGGATCTTGCAGATAGTGTTATCTCAACAAATGGAGAAGTTATAAAATCAAAGACGTATAAACGAATTTTGTGGGATGATAAACAGAAATTATTAAAGTTTGCAATATATTCTGGCGAAACGGATGCATACAGAAAATTAGCCCCGTATTATAAAAAACAAGAATAATGTTTGCACAAGTTGTATTTCCATTACCTTTCCGGAATGCATTTACCTACTTAGTTCCCGATGAGCACTCATCAATGCTGCAAATCGGAGTTCGGGTTGTAGCACCTTTTGGTAAGCGAACTCTAACCGGCTTCGTAATTAGCTACACTGACAATAGCGAAATTACAGAAAAAATAAAACCGCTCTTAGATATTCTCGATCAAGTTCCTCTTTTCAATAAAAACGATCTTAAGTTTTATGAATGGTTAGCCGATTATTATTTATGCTCGTTGGGAGAAGCATTTAAGCTTGCTGTTCCTTACGGTTTGGAGATTGAAAGCAAACGTAAGATAATTGCTGATACCAATGTATGTTCAGATCTTTATTCAAAAGAGAAAAACAAATCTTCAATCAAAGGAAAAATATTAAAAGTACTTGCCGAAAAAGATGAAATCACGATAAGCTTACTGCAAAAACTAATTAAGAAAAAAAACATTTATTCGGCTTTGCAAAGTTTGGAAAGAGCCGGTGCTGTGAATGTTTTAACATTACTTTCCGAAGCAAAAGTCAAAATCAAAACAGCAAATTTTGTGAAGCTGGTAAAACCTCTTTCTGACATTTACGAATACATACCGGTAATTGAAAATCGTTCACATAAACAAGTTGCAATTCTGCTTGAGTTAGTCTCAAAGAAAGAAAAAACCGAATTACTTACTACACTATTAAAGAAAACAAAGACTGCAAAATCATCCGTAGATTCGCTGGTAAAAAAGGGACTTGTAGAAATCTTTGAAAAGGAAATTGAAAGAAAACATGTCGAGGAGTATAAAGAACGATTTCAAGATTTTGAATTAACTGAAAAACAGAAATCGGTTATTCAGGAAGTCTCAACCTCGATTGATAATGGAGAATTTCATACATTTCTCCTTCATGGAGTTACGGGCAGCGGTAAGACTCAAGTATATATCGAACTCGTAAAACTTGTTTTAGCTTCCAATAAAACAGCATTAATTCTCGTTCCGGAAATTTCTCTTACTCCTCAAATCACTTCGCGTCTTTACAATAATTTTGGTGATACTATAACCGTTCTTCACAGTCGTATGTCAATTGGCGAAAGATATGATTCCTGGCGGCGAATTCTAAATAATAAATCTAAGGTAGTCGTTGGAGCAAGATCAGCTTTGTTTGCTCCGTTAAGTAAATTAGGTTTGATAGTTGTTGATGAAGAGCATGATGCAAGCTACAAGCAAGCTGATATGATTCCGAAATACAATGCTAGAGATGCAGCAATTTTATTGGGAAAGATTAAGAATTGTCCTGTGATGCTCGGTTCTGCGACACCTTCAATTGAGAGTATGTACAATGCGATTAGCGGAAAGTACAAATTATTAACTCTGCCGGAAAGAGTTGATAATGCTAAACTGCCAAAGATAAGTCTGGTTAATGTTATAGTCGAGCGTAAGAAAAAAAGAATGGAAAATGTTTTTACAAAAACTCTTCTTGATAAAATTGAAGATCGACTGAACAAAAAAGAGGGAGTTATCATTCTTCAAAACAGAAGGGGATTTTCCACTCAGCTATTTTGTGATGACTGCGGTGAAATAGAAATATGCACGAATTGTTCTGTCGCTATGGTTTATCACATTAATAAGAATTTATTGCAATGCCATTACTGTGGATTCATAAAAGAAGTCCCGAAAGTCTGTTCAAATTGCGGTTCGCATTCAATTAAATATTTTGGAACCGGAACCGAAAGAGTTGAAGATGAAATTTTATTTTACTTTCCCAACGCCAAAGTAAGAAGGGTTGATTCTGATACAGTTTCGCGCAAATCTTCTTTAAGCAAAATGCTGATGGAATTTAGCAGGGGTGAAATTGATATTCTTGTCGGAACACAAATGGTTTCAAAGGGATTGGATTTTTCACGAGTTACTTTGGTTGGTGTAATTTCTGCTGAAACGAGTTTGTGGATTCCCGATTTTCGTGCGGATGAAAGAACATTTCAAATGCTTACACAAGTTGCTGGCAGGTCGGGTAGAAGCCAAATTGAAGGTGAAGTGATAATTCAGACACAGAATGAAAAGCGGTTTGCACTTCAGAAAGTTTTGTTGAATGATTATGATGGTTTTTATCAAAAGGAAATTGTTGATCGAGAAAAAATGGGTTATCCTCCATTTACAAGAATTTGCTTGATTGAAACAAAAGATGAAGATGACAACAAAGCTAAAGGTGCAATCGTAGATTATTATAAAGAGCTTCTTATCTATAAAAAATATTTGAGAATAACCCCACCTTCGCCGGCAATGATATCAAAGCTAAAAGGGAGCTATCGCTATCATTTATTAATTAAGAGCAGTAAAGATTCTGATCCCGGCGGAAAAGTTTTGCAAAAAGCTTTATTCTCCGCATTTGCAGAGTTCAATCGCAAATCACGTTACAAAAACATTCGTTTGTTTTATGATGTTGATCCTCAGAGTGTGGTTTGATCAAAAATAGGTGAGGTCCATCTTTGAGATGAACCTCACTGATGTATTTTTACATATTTAAAAAACTCAAGAACGGTACGGCTTTCGCAAGAAGCCAAAGTAGCAACCCGCCGACTATCCAAAGTCCAAACACCATAATAAAATATTTTCCAACCGAATCGGATTTAAACATTTTGGCTAAACCAATGCTAAGAACCGAATAAGCCCAAATTGTTAATGGATCAACCTTAGCTAAAAGCCAACCAGCTATTGAGGATTTATCCATGTCCATCAGTGAAGCTAAACTTGCATCACGCATCAATCTTCCAAAAGCAAATGCCAAAATTGCAGCAAGTATTATGTGTATTATTCCAATGTAAGAAACTAAACCATCAGCAACTAAAGCTGAAGCATAAGTTCCATCTCCTTTGAGTACAAATTTTGAGAATAGGAAGTAAATGCCGCAAAGAATAAAGAAAAAAACAAAAACGAAAATGAAAATTCCAATGGTTTGGAAAACATACATCATTGCTCCACTTGAAGCCATTCTTTCTTCTATTTTACTCATTTGTTCATCAGCTTGTTCTTGTGTCATTTGTTTTTTAGCTACTGCCTCATCAAAGTTTTTTTGAATTGCCTCCATTTGTTTTTGCTTTGCTTGAAAAGCAATTTCAGGATTTGTCATTACTAAAATTTGCGTTAGTGCAATTACAATACAAAGAATTAGAACGGGAACAAACCAATCCATAGTCTTTGGCGGAAACTTTGCAATTTTCTCAAAGGTTTCTTTTGGCGCAGTGATAATGCCTATCATTTTATCGGTATGGCTGAGTTCTTGTTCCGAACTTATTTGATCGAGGTTGGAAGTATCGTCTGTTTGCATAGCATCTCCTTTTGTTAAATAATTGAGATAAACTTTCAAGAAAATTATGGATTGTTAAATGGAGAATCAACAAAAAAGTTAAGTTTTGTTAAAATAATTTGTTCTATTTAAGAAAAGAGCATATGGGTTTATTATGTTTGTATGAAGCAATTTTTCCAATTTCAAACCAAATGTTATAAAATATTTTCGGGGATGATATGAAAACCATAATAGAACCATTTAAAATAAAATCAGTTGAACCAATCAGGTTCACAACTAAAGAGGAAAGAGTTGAGCTGATTAAAAAAGCTGGATATAATCCATTCCTTCTTCATGCAGATGATGTTTTGATTGATCTGCTGACTGACAGCGGAACTTCTGCAATGAGTTCAAAGCAATGGGCTGGCATCATGGATGGTGATGAGTCTTACGCCGGTTCAAAAAGCTTTTACAGATTTGAAGAAGCTGTAAGAAAAATTACTGGTATGAAATTTATCATTCCAACTCATCAAGGAAGGGCAGCAGAAAAAATTCTTTTTTCAATAGTTGGCGGTCCAGGAAAATATTTTCCCAACAACACTCACTTCGATACAACACGAGCAAACATCGAATTTACCGGCGCTGAAGCAGATGATTTTATTGTTGAAGTTGGAAAACATTCAGAAGTTCGTGCTGACTTTAAAGGAAACATGGATACATCGCTTCTGAAAAAATTCATTGATGAAAAAGGAAGTGAGAACATTCCTTTGTGTATGATAACCGTCACAAACAATTCAGGCGGTGGGCAGCCTGTTTCAATGCAGAATATAAAAGAAGTAAAAGAAATTTGTGTGAAGTACAGAATTCCACTTTTCATAGATGCTTGTCGTTTTGCTGAAAATGCGTATTTCATCAATCTGCGAGAAAAAGGTTATGCAAACAAATCAGTTTTAGAAATTGCACAAGAAATGTTTTCTTATGCCGATGGTGCTACTATGAGCGCTAAAAAAGATGCGCTTGTAAACATTGGCGGTTTTCTCGCCATGAATGATGAAAACTTAGCAATGCAATGCCGTAATCTTCTGATTGTTACAGAAGGATTTCCAACATACGGCGGATTAGCCGGAAGGGACCTTGAAGCCGTTGCTCAAGGATTGGAAGAGATTGTGGATGAACATTATCTTCAATATAGGATTAGAAGTGTAGAATATCTTGGTGAAAGACTTGTAGCAGCCGGAGTTCCAATTATCGAACCGCCAGGCGGGCATGCAATCTATATTGATGCAAAACGATTCCTGCCAAATATTCCACTGGAACATTTTCCTGGCCAATCAATTGTTTGCGAGCTTTATATCGAAGGCGGAATTCGTGCTGTCGAAATAGGCAGCGTGATGTTTGGTAAGTATGATGAAATGGGAAAACTTATCCCGCCACCTATGGAATTAGTTCGGCTTGCAATTCCGCGCAGAGTCTACACTCAAAGTCATATTGATTATGTGGTTGAAATTATTCTTGAAGTATTTAAGAACAGAGATAAACTAAAAGGATATAAGATTACTTACGAAGCGCCACTACTGCGACATTTTACAGCAAGATTTGAGAAGTTGAAATAACTTTTTTAATGGCAAGTTTAAAAAAAAATTATTCTTTCTCAAGCAAACGAAATATCTGGCGGCTAATTCCAACGTCATCGAAATTTCTTGTGATCGAAGAAAGAGATATTATCACAAAGGAAGTATTTTTCAATTGTCTCAATCTAAATGACGGAAAAGTTTTCTTTAAAAATTTTCAGTTAGAAGAAAAACATTGGATTGGAATAGAATCGGTTCACAACAACTTGATCTTCTTTCACAAGTTCCAAAAACCGGATATGCCAGTACATAAGGGAATTTACACCTTCAATATTTTGAATCAGAAAATGATTTGGCAGAATGATGATCTGCTTTTTTTATTTGTAATGGATGATAAGGTTTATGCCTATCAATCAACCTTTGAAGGCAGGCAATACTTTGTTTTGGATTATGATACTGGAAATGTAATTGAGGAACTTGGGAACGATTTTAGTCTAATAAACAAGCTTCGCGAAGAATTAATCAGCAATGATTTTGTTAGTACGTTTTTATACCCCGAACAGTTTAATGAGAAT
Source organism: uncultured Ignavibacteriaceae bacterium (assembly GCA_964613805.1). Taxonomy (GTDB): domain Bacteria; phylum Bacteroidota; class Ignavibacteria; order Ignavibacteriales; family Ignavibacteriaceae; genus XYD12-FULL-36-8. The sequence goes on from CAZTJF010000003.1 coordinate 134,974, forward strand.
TTAGACACAGATGATGCTGCTCGGTTAATGAAGGGATTTATAGCTGAGAGAAATATTGTTGGAAAAATAAATTGGCTGGCAGTGAAAAACTTGATTATGTTTAATTATCATGAACAAAATTCAGATAATACTTTTAACAATTACTTTAAAGTGTTTGATTCAACTAAACAAAAATACACTCTGAATGAAACTCTGAATTCAAAAAATAAGAACTTGATTTCGGATTCATTTTTTATTGTTGGTGAATTGCTTTTCCTTTTAGTTGAAAAAACCAAACTTGTTGTTTATCGAATTATGCAATAAATTTAAGTAGAAAATCGTGATAGGCGATGGAACTTTCTTTAAAAGAAAAAGAAATATTGCTTTTAACCGCGAGAGAATCAATTAGATCCTTGTTTGGGAAAGCTAATATTCCCAGCGTTGATTACAATTTGCATCCAAACTTAAAAATAAAAGCTGGAGCATTCGTCACACTTAAAATTACGAACGAACTTCGCGGCTGCATTGGGTATATAACTTCAGATCAGCCATTGTTCGAGACAATTTGTGAAGTTGCAAAGCATGCTGCAGCACAAGACCCAAGATTTCCGCCGCTCACTCCGAAAGAATTTAACTCAATAGATATTGAGATTTCGGTTCTCTCTCCAATGATAAAGATTTCTCGTTACAACGAGATTAAAATTAGCGAACACGGTTTATTAGTTGAAGAAGGTTATAATCGAGGATTACTTCTTCCGCAAGTAGCTACCGAAAATAATTATACGGTTCAGCAATTTCTCAGTTCAGTTTGCATGAAAGCAGGGTTATCACCAGATTTATGGCAAAGGAAAAAGCTTAATTTAAAAGTGTTTACTGCTCTCGTTTTTAACGAAGAAAGGAGAAATCATGATGAATAGTATTAGACAACCTGTTGTTGCCGGTTTATTTTATCCGTCAGATGCGGATATACTTCGTGCGGATATTCAAAATCTGATTTCTGCAGTCGAAGTGAAATCCATTCCTTCAAATATTTTTGGAATTGTTTCACCACATGCCGGATATATTTATTCGGGCGCAACGGCGGCTTATGGTTTTAACTTGCTGCGAGGTAAAAATTATAATAAAGTAATTATCATTTCACCAAGCCATCGCGAATATTTTCCGGGAGTTTCTATTTTTAGCGGCGATGCTTATAAAACACCGCTTGGAACTGTTGAAGTTGATAAGGAATTTTCCAAGAGACTTATTGATGGCAGTAAAACAATTTTCTTTGGAATGGAAGGACATCGGCAGGAACATTCGATTGAAGTTCAAATTCCTTTTCTTCAAACGGTATTAACAAATTTTAAGATTATCCCAATTGTGATGGGTGATCAAAGCAAGGTTTATGTTGATGATTTGGCAGATCAAATTGCAAAAACTGTTGATGATGAAACTGTCATTATAGCAAGCTCTGATCTCTCGCATTTTTATTCAAAGAAAAAAGCGTTTGAGCTTGATACGGTTGTGGCAAAACATATTTCTGATTTTGATTATGACAATTTTCAATATGATTTAGATAAAAGAAAATGTGAAGCTTGCGGCGGCGGTCCAATCGTAGTATTGATGAAAGCCGCAGCTAAACTCCATAAAAATAATTCAATTATTTTGAATCGCAGCGACTCTGGTGATGTAAGTGGAGATCACTCTGAAGTTGTAGGTTATATATCTGCTGCAATTTATGGTGATTAATTGTCGTTAAGAAATCCCCAAATCGCAATCATAGGTGCGGGAAAACTTGCATGCTCGCTTACCGATGCATTGATCAAAAACAATTTCAAGATTAACATCGTAGTAAGCAAAAATCGTAGTTCTGCATCTCAGCTTGCAAAAAAAAATAAAATTGAAAGTTGTTCCAATTTGTTAAAAGATATTCCCGTATCTATAAATATTTTTTTTCTAACTGTTCCGGATGATCAAATTCATTTTGTTGCGAATCAGCTTGCTAAGCTAAATTTCAATTTTAGAAAATCTGTTTTTGTTCATTGCTCTGGAGTTAATAACGTCTCTGCATTGAAAGCACTACAGGACAAAAAAGCAAACACTGCCTCATTTCACATAATGCAGACTTTCTCATCAAAACAAATTGTGAAAATGAATAACTGTTTTGCTGCGATAGAAACACAAAGTAAAACGGCACGAAAATTTTTAATGGATTTAGCAAATAAAATTAAACTTAATGCCATCAGTCTAAGCTCGGATAAGAAGGTAGGTTATCATCTTGCAGGAGTTTTTGCTTCCAACTTCTTAGTTTCAAATATATTTCAAGCGGATGTACTTTTGAATAAAATCAAAAAAGGAAAAAGTTCATTTGAGATTGTTAACCCAATAATATATTCCACATTAAGAAATATAAAATCGAAAGGAACCATAGAAGCACTTTCAGGTCCTATAAATAGGGGGGATCTTGAGACAATCAAAATACATTCATCGTTTCTAAAAATGACTGCTTATTCTAACAAAAGACAATCCCGTAATTATCTTTACCTAAGTTATTTAGTTCAAACGTTGAATCTGCTTGAAATATTACGTAGTAAAAAGAAAAAGTTTAGTTTGAAACAGGAAAAGATTGAAAAGTTTTTAATCAATGAATTAATTATCCAAGTTAATTTATTAATATCTAAAAATAAGTAGTAAGGTAATACGCAACCATTGCAAGCAAAGCCGATAAAGGAATTGTAAGCACCCACGCCCATAAAATATTTCTTGCAACACCCCATCTTACTGCCGAAAATCTGTGAACAGAACCAACTCCAATAATTGCACCAGTGATTGTATGCGTTGTGCTAACAGGAATGCCTAACACTGTTGCCATGATAACTGTTAATCCGGCAGAGGTTTCGGCGCTAAAACCACCGAATGGAGTAAGTTTTGTTACTCGCATTCCCAGGGTTCGTATTACTTTCCATCCTCCAATCAATGTTCCCATTGCAATAACAAAATGACTGAGAATAATTACCCAGAACGGGACATAAAAAGTGCTGCCGATTAAATTGTTTGTGAATAAGACGATTGTAATTATGCCGATTGTTTTTTGTGCATCATTTGAGCCATGACTTAAGCTGAACAATGCAGAAGAAACAAGCTGCAGCTTCCTAAAATAAGTATCAACTTTTGCCGGGATTTTATTTCTTACAATCCATAATGTAATTATTGAAAAGATCAGTGCCATAATCATTCCTAAAATTGGAGCAAGAAAAACAAAAATCAATATTTTAGTGTAGCCCGAAATAATTAAAGCACCAAATCCAGCCTTAGCGACTGCAGCTCCGCCGTATCCTCCAATTATTGCATGAGAAACGCTGATTGGCAAACCAAAATGTGTTGCTGAAGCCGTAAGAATTATTGCGCCAACAATGCCGGAAAAAATTACGAGGTTGTCAACAATTGAAACATCAACAATTCCTTTTCCGATTGTAGTTGCAACACTAACCCCAAATACGAATGCTGCAAAGAAATTAAAAAATGCTGCCCATGCAACGGCTTGACCAGGTGTTAAAACCCTAGTTGATACGATAGTTGCGATTGAATTAGCCGCATCGTTCATGCCGTTATAAAAGTCAAAAACTAAAGCGAGAAAAATAATCAGGTAAGGGAATTCCATTAGCTAATTATTCTTAATAAAAATTTGCAGTACAACATTTGCAACGGTCTGACATCTGTCAGAAGTTTCCTCAAGTAACTCCAAAATCTCTTTTCGTTTGATGAGAGTTATAGCATCTTTCTCCGTGTCAAACAATTCCTTAATCGCTTGCTGATAAATTCTATCCGCTTCCATTTCAAGAGATTTAACTGCTTTACATTCGTTGATGCTTTTCACTTTTAGATCCTGTATAGCTGTTCCCAGCTCTCTAATTTGTTCAAAAATGATTGCTGCAAGCCGATCTGTATATTTTAATTTTCGGGTAATGTTATAAGTATCCAATCTCGCCGTAATTCCTAGAAGAATATCGCTAATATCATCCAGCTTTTTTATCAAAGTAAAAATATCCTCACGGTCGAAAGGAGTTACGTATGTTTTATTTAGACGTTTAACAACCCGCGACGTGATTTCATCACAGCGAACTTCTAACGGCTTAATTTTCAGCAGAAGACTTCTGTCCACTTCCTCTTGTGAAAAAATTTCATTGGTATATTTTGCCATCTCACCAATGTTAGTGATCATTTCTTTAAAGTCTTCGAAATATTTTTCTTCTTTTGGCAGGAGTTTTTTGAACATATAATAATTCCATTGATTTGTTGACTCAAATATAGGATGTTCCAATATAATTATTCAAAAAGCACAATCATGATTCTGAAAATAATTACAATGGTTTTATTATATTTTCCCTCAACATTTTAAGAACTGGGAGGAAACTACAATCGAAAATAAAAAGAATACTCAAAGTGAGGTTGAAAAGATAGTATCACTTGCAAAAAGACGCGGCTTTGTTTTTCAATCAAGTGAAATTTACGGCGGCTTAAACGGATGCTGGGACTATGGTCCTCTGGGTGTTGAACTTCTTCGAAATATTAAAGAAGAATGGTGGAAAGCTATGACTTGCAGAGAGGATGTTGAAGGTTTAGATGCTTCAATACTAATGCATCCTCGCGTGTGGGAAGCTTCGGGTCACGTTGAGAATTTCACAGATCCAATGATTGATTGCAGACAGTGCAAAGCTCGTTTCCGTTTAGATGTACTTGGCGATTCGCTCAATGAAAAGAAAAAAGACAAAGCTATTACGGAATTGAAGAATGACTGCAAAGGCAATGATTTAATTTTAGAAAAGATTGAATCCAAAATTAAGAATCACGGTGATGATGATCCGTTCAATTTACTTGTAGAAGATGCTGACGTTGGCAAAATACTTTTATCAAAGCTAAATTGTCCGCAATGCGGTAATGTAAACACTTTCACAGACGCTCGTAAGTTCAATCTGATGTTCAAAACTTTCGTTGGGCCTGTTGAAGACACAGGATCGGTAGTGTATCTAAGGCCGGAAACCGCCCAAGGAATTTTTGTGAACTTCTTAAATGTCCAAGGATCTTCACGTCAAAAAATTCCCTTTGGGATTGCACAAGTCGGCAAAGCATTTCGAAATGAAATCAACACTAAGAATTTTTTGTTCCGAACACGAGAATTTGAACAAATGGAAATGCAATTTTTTGTAAAGCCGGAAGAAGATAAAAAATGGTATGATTACTGGAAGCATGAAAGATTGAAATGGTTCGTCTCTTTGGGAATGAGAAAAGAAAAGCTAAGATATCATGATCATCACCCGACAAAACTTGCACACTATGCCAAAGAAGCAACTGACATCGAATATGACTTTCCATTCGGCTGGGGTGAAATTGAAGGTGTTCATAATAGAACCAATTTTGACTTGAGCCGACACGAAGAGTACTCTGGTAAATCGCTTAAATATTTTGATGAGGAAACAAAAGAGAAGTTTGTGCCGTATATAATCGAAACGTCAGCGGGTGCAAGCAGATCGTTCATGGCTTTTTTGGTTGATGCACTTTATGAAGAAGAAGTTAAAGGTGAGATGAGAACAGTGCTTAGATTGCATCCGAAACTGGCTCCCGTTAAAGCGGCAATTTTTCCTTTAGTGAAAAAAGATGGAATGCCCGAAATTGCTAGAAATATTGAAAGCGATTTACGCAAGCACTTAAAAGTTTTTTATGATGATAAAGGTGCGGTCGGAAGAAGATACAGAAGGCAGGATGAAGCTGGAACTCCGTATTGTATCACAATTGATACGGACACTCTTAGCGATCAAACAGTGACTGTGAGAGATAGAGATTCAATGGAACAAGTTCGTGTTTCTATGAGTAGTTTGAGAGAGTATCTAATTAAGAAAATTTTGAATTCATAAGTATGTTTTGGGTAAATAGCCCCGAGTTTCAACTCGGGGTATAGAAATTGAAAAACAAAAAATGGCTTTAGCCACATATAGAAATATTAGATGTGACTAAAGTCGAAATTAATTAGTGAGTTTCTCTATCGGTTGACTAAAGTCAACTGCAATAAAATCAATAGTAATTCGACAAATTAATTGGCTCCCAACAATTTAGCAGAACAATATTGAAAACAAATAATAAATTATACTTACTAGCATTTCTTTTGTTCTTATCAAGCAAAGGCATGTTTCCGCAATCATTACATTTTGACTCTTTAGTTACGACAGGTATCAAACAAATCTACAGCATTAACTTCAGCGAAGCAGAAGTTACATTCCGAAACCTAATGTCTGACTATCCTGAGCATCCATCAGGTAGATTTTTCTTAGCTATGATTGATTGGTGGAGAATTCTGCTTGATCTGGATGTTGAAGTTTATGATGAATTATTCTATCAAAAAATAGAAGATGTAATTTATAACTGCGAACAGATTCTTGACAAAGATCCCAACAATGTTGATGCACTATTCTTCAAAGGTGGAGCAATCGGATTTCGAGGCAGACTAAGAGCTTACAGAGAAAGCTGGTTGAAAGCAGCCGATGATGGCCGTGAAGCACTTCCGATTGTTGAGCAAGCATCAATCTTAGATCCAAATAATCTTGATGTCCAGCTTGGTTTCGGAATTTACAATTACTATGCTGATGTTATTCCAAATCAGTACCCGTTATTAAAACCATTGATGATTTTCTTCCCCAACGGGAACCGTGAAAAGGGAATTGAGCAATTAACTAATACTGCTCTTAATGGAAAATATGCAAAGTATGAAGCGAGATATTTTCTCATGACGCTTTATTTCACTTATGAAAATAATCCTTACAAAGCTGAAGAGTTTGCAAACATGCTTCTAAGTGATTTCCCCAATAATCCAATTTTTGAAAAATGGCATGGTAGAATTTCTGTCAAGAGAGGAGACTATTATTCAGGCGCACAAATATTTATGAGTGTGCTGTCTAAGGCAGAAAAAAATCTTACCGGATACAATACTCAAAAAACTAAAAGGGAAGCAAGCTATTACATAGGATTGCAATACCGCAATGTTGGTCAGTTAGATTCTGCTAAACATTTTTTTGAAATATGTGCAGATATATCTAAAGAAATTGATAGGAAGGAAGAATCCGGTTTTTGGGTGAATGCGGTTCTTTATTTGGGAATGATACACGACCAGCTTAATGAAAGGTTTAAGGCCATTGAATACTATGAAAAGCTTCTTGAAATGCGCGAATACTTAAACTCCCGCGAACTTGCGAAGAAATATTTGAGTGAGCCGTTTAAAAATTAGAACCAGCATTTCCTTATTGTTGGGACACAATGCATTGTGTCCCTACTGATTAAAAATTTATTCGCAGTAATTCTAAATCTAATATTTTTGAATGATTGATCAGATCTTTATGTGCAAGATTATCCTTTTGCAAAGTTATATTTTGGTTTTCACTCGGCCATTCGGAAATAAATGAAGCATAGATCATAGAACTTATTATTGGGCTTAATGCTGCGATTACAACACTAAAATGTGGCGGAGATTTAATCCCATCTGAAAGTAAATAGATAAATCCAGTACCCAAACAAGCTCCAATTACAGAAGTACCAAAAGTTCCCCAAAACGAAAGCTCTGGGTTTTCTGATTTTGCAATCCAATGAACACCAACCGCCGCGCCAAAGGTGTACCATGTGATTGTTAAGATTGCAGAAGCAGAATTTACTTGGTCTTTGCTTCCTAGTCCGGAAGAAACTGCACTAAAAGGGAGAACTACGAAGACGGCTGCACAAAGACTTCCAACTATTGCTTGGCCACATACATTTCCAAAGGAATAGTTGTGAGATGATACACTATCTGAACGAACGAAATTCTTCTGATTGTAATTGAAATATTCATGAGATAATATTCTGCGGTTAGAGTTTTCAATGATAATCGGATCTTCTTGCGCAACAACTCTAAAATGAAAAGAAACAAACGACAAGATTATTATTGTCTTGAACATGATCTTTCTCGCATGCTTTTAAATTTTATAGCTTAGTCGAGATCGTCACCCTATGCAATGCCCCAATTGCACCGAGCGAAGAAAATCCATAATCAAAAGTATAATTAGAAACTAAAGCACCAAGACCAGCATTAAATCCTGCAATGCCAGCGGATGAACCAATCTTTAAGTCACTTCGTTTTTCGTTATCGTAACCGAAACGTAATCTTAAAACTTTGCTAAGTGTAAACTCAGCACCAACGCTAAATGCTTTGAATCTTTGGACAAAATCATCTCGCTCTGCATTTAGTTTGTGAAAGTCGAGAGAGAGTCTTAGTGGCAGATGTTGTAATTTTTTAGATACACCTACAATTATATCGAGCGGAAGTTGTTCTTTTTCTTCATAGTAAGAAGAAATTTGAGATCCAATGTTCATCGCGGCAAATCCAACCGATAAATCTTGTTCGGGAACGAAATAATTTAATCCAAGATCGAATGCAATTCCGGTAGAGTTCCGATCATCTATCTTTGAATAAATAAATTTGATATTGGCACCGTAGTTAAAATTTAAATCCAGCGAGTTGGCATAACCCAAAATGAAAGCAACATCACCGGCTCCAAATTCACCTTCCCTCATTCCGTCTTCGGTCGCTCTTACAAAGGTTCCATAGTTGATGTATTTAATTGCTCCGCCGAACCTTCCAATATTTTCAAATTCGGTTGAGTAACTTAAACTTGCCAGGTTAATGTCTAACACATGTTTTACGAATGAAAATGAGATGGGACTTTCAGTCAATAAATTTATTCCGGCAGGGTTGTAAAAAATTATATTCGGGTCATCATGGTTTGAAACAAACGTGCCGCCCAAAGAAGCGGCTCTTGCACTCATGTCAATCCTAAGAAATTCATAAGTGTTTTGACCGAATGAATTTGCAGTAAAAATTAACGTTGTGAATACTAATGCTTTTAATTTCATAAAATCCCTTAAAATTTCATTCGTTATTTAAGCATATTCAAAAATAAAGACAAGGCGAAAGTAGTTACAATATCAAAAATTGTCAGTTAATCCGTAATTTTAATGTGCTATACCCTCCTGTTTTCCTTGTCTAAACCTTTGCCAATACTTAAATTTGATCACAAAAAAACATAAAGGATAATATGAACTCGCTTAAAACTGTATTCTTAATGACATTGATGATTGTGCTTTTCCTTTTCGTTGGTAATTTACTTGGTGGAAAGGGCGGAATGACAATAGCATTTGTGATGGCATTAGTTATGAACTTTGGCTCATATTGGTTTTCAGACAAGATTGTTCTCAGAATGTACCGTGCACAGCCAGTTACAAAAGAGCAGCAACCCCAATTTTATAATATTGTTGAGCGGCTCGCAAAAGGGGCAAACCTTCCAATGCCGAAGGTTTATTTTATTGATGATCCGACACCGAATGCTTTTGCAACAGGTCGTAATCCTCAGAACGCTGCTGTTGCAGCAACAACGGGAATATTAAGAATTTTGGATGAGCAGGAATTATCCGGAGTAATGGCACACGAGCTTGCACACGTAAAACATCGCGATATTTTAATTGGCACAGTTGCTTCTACTTTTGTTGGAACGATAACTTACCTTGCACAAATGGCAGGCTGGGCAGCAATGTTCAGTCGTGGTGGTGATGATAGAGATAGAGGCGGTTTGTCTTCATTGCTTTTATTGATTTTAGCACCGATAGCTGCAACACTTTTGCAAATGGCAGTTTCAAGATCGAGAGAATTTATGGCAGATGCCGGCGGTGCACAAATATCCCATAATCCGCTTGCATTAGCATCAGCATTGGGTAAATTATCTTCTGCTAATCAAATTAAACCGGTAAATCATGCTGGACCAGCAACTGCGCATATGTTTATTGTAAATCCGCTTCGTGGCAGTGGAATAATGAAATTATTTTCGACTCATCCTCCTGTTGAAGAACGAATTGCAAAGTTGAAAGATATTGCTGCTGGTCGGAACCAATGATATTTTCTTCAAGCCCACGATTAAAATCGTGGGTTGCTTTTTTTGTGATTGCATTTAGTATTTGTGTACAAGCTCAAACCAAAACCAATCTTGATGTTTTCAAAACTCTTGTTGATTCATCAGTGGCCGAAGCTTTAGCGGAGCTATCCCATTCACAAAAAGATATTCACCTTGATCTTAAGATTGGTTCTGCTTATTCCATATTTGAAGATCAGTTTTATAGATCAATTCAATCACGCAAGAAAACTGTTATTTCGGCTTCGAATTCATCCGAAAATATTGAATTAAGCTGGTCAATTGAAAATGCTGCAGTTGATTATGGAGAGGTTTTTAGAGATGGATTTTTAGGCAATCATTTAACTGAGAGAAAGATTTTTCTTTCAGGCAGTTATCGGATTCAAGATAATGAAATAAAGATAAAAGATTTTTATTTTCAGAATATTGACACAGTTAAATTTGATGAGATTCGAACAATAGAGAATTCTTCTTATCCAATTACCAAGGGAGAAATACCTTCTGAACCATTTCTTTCAAATCTATTTGAACCTATAGTAGCAATAACTACGGCTGCTGTTGTTATTGCGCTTTTCTTTTCAGTTCGCAGTAAGTAGCCCGATTTTACCTTTGTTGGCTGAATGGATTTAGCTATTATTGAATCACTTTTTTAACAATTTATCTGCAAATGAAAAAAATATTCGCACTTTACCTTTTACTATTAATCTTTTGGGGATGTTCATCTTCGATTGACACAACAAATTTTGGTGCTCAAGAAAGATTGGATTATGCTGTAAGACTTTATAACGATGAAGATTACGAGATAGCAATAACTGAATTGCAAGCAATCATTCTTCAATTCCCTGGCAGCGCAGTTATAGATGATGCACAGTATTATCTTGCCATGTCACGTTTTCAGAAGCGTGAATTCATTTTAGCTGCATTTGAATTCAGCAAACTGATTAAAAACATGCCTACAAGCGAGTTTGTACCTCAAGCCCAATTTATGCTGGCGGAAAGCTATTATGAACTCTCTCCAAATTATTCTCTCGACCAAAAGTATACTAAAAAAGCTATTGAGGAATATCAGGCATTTTTAGATTTTTTTCCTGCTAATCCAAATGTTGCCGAAGCCGAAAAAAAAATTCGTGAGCTAAATACAAAACTGGCTTTAAAAGAATATAACGCCGCGATGATTTATGAAAAACTTGAATATTATATTGCTGCCACCAAGTATTACGATAATGTGGTGGAAGTTTATCACGATACGCCATATGCACCCATGGCTCTCTATAACAAAATCAACATTTTAAAGGCACGCAATAAAAATGTTGATGCATTGAACGAAGTTTCTAAGTTCTTGCAGCGTTATCCTAATGATCAGCGGGCAAAGGAAATTGAGAATCTAAAAACTTCGCTTGAAAATCAGCTATCTGCATCTAAGTGATGTTAAAATCCAAGAAAGTCAGTGAATCAGTTATTACGATGACAGAACTGGTTCTCCCAAATCATACAAATCAACTGGGAAACCTGCTTGGAGGTCAATTGATGCATTGGATAGACATTTGTGCAGCACTCAGCGGAGCAAAACACACTCAACGAGTTTGTGTAACGGCTTCAGTTGATAGAATTGATTTCCATCAACCCATTAAACTTGGAAATGCTGTTTCTTTAGTTGCATCGGTAAATAGGGTTTTCAAAACATCAATGGAAATAGGTGTTAAAGTTTTTGCCGAATCGTTTAAAGAAGGTAAAAGAATTCATTCAAACACCGCGTATCTCACTTTTGTGGCTGTTGATGATGATGGCAAACCGATGCCTGCTGTTCAAGCTATTCCCGAATCTGAAGATGAAAAAAGAAGATATGAAGAAGCACTTATTAGGAGAGAAAATCGGCTCAAAGATAGAATCAAGTAGAATCAGCTTTTTGTTCCTTTTCCTTTTTTTATCATCTGAGATATTACCACAAATACCAATAAATGGATTCTGTAAATTAAGTTCATTTCAGTTTTCATCTGGATATTCCAAATTATTTTCCTTGAATTACAATAACGATTCATACTCGGATTTGATTTTTTTTGATCCATTCTCAAATAATATTTCAGCAGTACCCGGAGATAAAAAAGAAATGTTTGCTGAAGAAAAGGAATATGATTTTCCGTTTGCAATTTCGAATCTTACTTCATTAAAAGATAAGAATAATGAAATTAAAATGTTTGCATTCACTTCACGGAAAAATTTAACTGCCGGGATTTGTGAGTTTGCAATTGATGGAAAACCAAAGGTCAAACATCAATTTTATTTTAAATCCTATCCTGAAAAGTTAAGCACTGCAGATATTGATGGTGATGATCAGCAGGAAATTCTTATTTCCGGACCTGCCTTTGAAGGTTTGAGTATATTGAAAGTGAGTGATGGAAAAATTAATGAAACTAAGATCACATCTAAGGGAAGCTATTCTGATGCAATGTTTATTGATTTTTCGAACGATGGTTTTCCTGATATTACAGCTCTGAATCTGATCAACAATTCGCTTGAATTATTTGTAAACGACAGGCGGGGTAAGTTTAAATTAATCAGATCAATTCAACTAAATCAGAAAGCAAGTAATCTTCATTCTTTCGATATGAATTTAGATTCATACCAGGACTTAATACTTATAGAGGGGAATAGTATTAAGATAATCTACGGAGATTTTGCTTCATCTTTTTCAAAACAAATCGAATTCTATACGAAGCATTCACCTAATGATTTTATAATAGGTGATTTTAATAAGGATGGTAAAATTGATTTGGCTTATTTGAGTTGGGATGCTTCGGTTGTTTCTGTAATATTTTCATCTGAAGAATTTAATTTTTTTCCCGAGACGTTTCTTTTTCGTAAAGAAGGAATTAACTGTATAATTCCGCTTTACAGCAAATTTATTGATGGCTTAGCTGTTCTGTGTGAAGACGGCACATTACTTACCAATACCCGACTCCTGTCATTCTCATCTGACAATGACATTTCTCTTTCAATCAATCCCGTTGAAATCACTTTCTTCGATGCCAACTCTGATGAAATAAATGATATTTGTTTCATAGACGATTTTGACAATAGTTTGAAACTTATAGTTCGTAACAATGCAGGTATCCCAACAGAGTTTTATTCAATTCCTCTTCGTGGAAAGCATAATCAAATTGAAGTGAATTCTTCAAGACAGGCAACTGAATTTTTCTGCTATTCACAAGATAAAAAACTAATTGAAGCAGTAAATGTAGAGTTTAGAACAGGAAAAATTATTAGGAATGATTTCTATACCTCAAAACCAATTTCTCGTGTTAAGTCTTCTAAAAATGATAACTCAAAGTTGTTGGTTTCATCTTTAACAAACAATAAGCTGTACGTTGAAATATTTGAGAAAGAAGAGACCTGGAAACTGTTGGCGGATTATTTTGTTGCCGAGAAAATTATCGGTGCAGATTTATTCTCATTAAAAAATCTCAAACTTCTATTTTGGAAATATGATAATGATTCGATAAAACTTTACCAAAAAACTTTTCTTCCAGAGGAATTAAAATCTGAGATGATATTAAAGTTTCAAATGAAAAACATCTCTAATTTTTTCACAATATCGGATGATTTTTTTAATCTCGAAAAGGAATCTTTAATTAGTTTTGCTGAGATGAATGAAAAGAAGTATATTTTAATTAATCGTGATCCAGTTGTTAATATTTTTAACATAAAGGATTTGAATGAAGATTTGAAGATTGCGAGCCGTGATCAAATTTTTATTGGTGAAATCAGAAAAAATGGCCTACGACGATTGTTTGTAAATAACAATTCAAATCAAACTGTTTATAAGCTTAATATTTTAAGAAATGGGACGAAAATTATCTTTATTAAAATTCGGGATAATGTCGCTTGTAGTAAATTTTTTATAAAAAATTTGACTGTGAACAATTATCATCTTGTATATCTAAACCAAGTAAATGGAAGCATCTCAATTAGGCAGATATGATTAAAAAGATTTTTTTTATTATAGGATTAATATTTTTTTTGTGCGATGCTTTCTTATCACAAGTGAATTATGATAAAGCATATCTTGATTCTGTTTTTGCAGAGTATGTTAATCTAAAAGAATCTATTAAAAATAAAGATTCCTATAAACCTTTTAATGTTGAAACTGAAATTCCCAAATGCGGATTATTACTAATTAATTTTGTGAAGCAACATACTCATTTGTTTTCAGAGCGACAGCAGCAACAGCTGAAATTATTATCGGGACGCCCGTCAACTTTTAGCAGTGTTGTTTCGCCATCAGGCAAATTTAGAATTCATTATGATACAACAGCAGCAGAAAAACCCAAATACATTTCTACAATGAGCATCGAAGAAAATCTTTTAATGATTTCGCTAGCGATAGATTCTGTATACAATTTTGAGGTGAATTACTTAGGATATCCACCTCCTCCTTCAGATATTGGAGCGGGAGGTGATAATCTTTATGATGTTTACATTTTTAATCTTGGCGGCGGGCTTTATGGCTACACTGAGTCAGAGAGTGATCTCGGCGGGCAGAAGTACACTTCTTTTATGGTTCTTGATAATGATTATGTTGGTTACTATTCTTCAGGAGTTAACGGTGCAAGAGTTACTTTAGCTCACGAGTTTCATCATGGAATTCAGATGGGAAACTACATTCTTCGTTTTGAGGACACATTTATTTATGAAATCACTTCCACTGCGATGGAAGAATTTGTCTATGATGATGTAAATGATTACTATGCATACATGCCAAGTTATTTTAACAATCCGCAAAAAGCATTTGCAGAGAATGATGGTTATAATCTTGCATTATGGAATATTTATCTGAAAGAAAATTTTAATTTTAGCATTTTAAAACGACAGTGGGAATTGATGCCTTCTCAAAAAGCCATGAATGCAATTAGTGCGAGTATTACGGAAGCCGGCTCCAGCTTCAAGCATGAACTAAACAATTTTGGGGTTTGGACCTATCACACAAAATATAGAGCTGTGCCGGGAAAATATTTTGAGGAAGCTCTGAATTATCCGTTGATCAGGCCGATGTCTACGATTGCATTCACTTCGCCCGATGAAGTCGTTACAATTAAATCTAAACCGACAGCAAATAATTTTATTCGATTTACAAATTCAGTAAACACAGATACATTATTTGTTTTGATTACGAATGGAAACGTGCAATCGGCATTAACAAATATAAGTGCAACAGATAGTTTTACATACTACTTGTATGATTATCCTGCTGCCGGTTCCACTCAAGTTGATACTATTTTTTATTCAAAGTTTGCAACTTCCAGTCCACAGTTTTGGTCAATTACGGAAATTTTAGATACCATAAAAACTTTCGAACCACTGCTGAAAACGGATTATCCTTACCCAATGCCGTTTTCTTACAAAACTCACCTTACCGAAAAGATTAATATGCCAGTTTTAACTATGAAGAACAATGAAGTGGGGCTTTACATTTTTACTGCCGCGATGGAACTTGTTTATTCGAATGATGGACAGGTTCGTGAAACTCAAAACAAAAACAGTATTTCGTGGAAAGTAAGGGATAACCAAAACAGAAAACTCGCTTCTGGAATTTATATTTACATAGTTAAAGATGGTGATGATGTTCAAAAAGGTAAATTGGTAATTCTGCATGACTGATTTTTCACTTAAAGTTACCTCACTTCAAAAATCTTTTGGAAGACGATTAGTTTTTAATGGAATTACTTTCAATTTAAATAAGCCGGGAGTTTTTGGAATATCAGGCCCGAATGGTTCTGGGAAATCAACACTAATAAAAATTTTAGCTGGAATAAATTCTCCATCAAAAGGTCAGGTGATTCATTCTTATAACGGTAAAGCGATCATCTCTGAAAAACTTCACAATTATATTGGTTTTGTTTCACCATATTTAGTCTTATATGATGAATTCAGTGCATGGGAAAATCTAAGTTACTTTGCGTCAATTCGCAAAGTGTCTTTTGATAAGACAAAAGTTGAAAATCTGCTCGCTCAATTCCTATTATTAAATCGAAAAGATGATTTGGTTAAAGCTTATTCATCAGGTATGAAACAACGTTTAAAATTTATTTTTGCATTAATGCACTCGCCTCAATTTATTTTTCTTGATGAGCCGACTTCTAACCTTGATGACGAAGGCAAGAAGACGGTCTACAACTTGATAAAAAGTGAAGGTGATAAAGCAATTGTAGTTGTTGCATCAAACGAAAAAAATGATCTTTTGTATTGTACGGAAGTGATGGATTTAAATAATTATAAAAGCTGATTTAAGGGAAGTCAAAGGTCAAAAGTCAAAAGTCAAAAAATGGAATGCATAGATATATTTATTTTGACTTTTTAATTTTTAATTGAAACTATGAAATCATACTCATTATTCCAAAAAGATTTTCATTCAGAGTTAAGAACTCGCTATGCAATAAACTCGCTTGCAATGTTTATAATCGTTGCGATAAGTGTAATATTATTCTCAATTGGAAATGAAAATATTTCACCTGCTTTAACTGGAGGGTTGTACTGGGTAGTTATATTTTTTTCGGCAATGTCAGGTCTCTCACGTGCCTTCGTAAGTGAAGAAGAAAGAGGCACAACATTAACTTTACAGTTAATTGCATCACCAGCAACAGTATTTACAGGAAAACTGTTGTTTAACATGATTCTTGTATTTCTGATGAACCTTGTCATTACTCTACTTTACTCAATGTTGTTTGCTGAGTTCATCATTCAGAATTATTTATTGTTCTTCTTGACTTTTGTATTTGGAAATATCGGAATAGCTATCTCATCAACATTAATTGCGGCAATAATTGCAAAAGCGGGGTCAAAAGGTACATTGTATCCAGTTCTTTCTTTTCCCATATTACTTCCGCTGATTTTAACATCAGTACAACTTACTTCTTTTTCAATTGACGGAATACCAATTTCCGAAGCGGTTTTTGAGTTAGCGATTGTTTTATGTTATGATATAATCATGATTTCGGCGGCTTATATGTTGTTCGATTTTATCTGGAAAGATTAGTATTTTCACAGCCATTATTTAAAGACAATTATTATGATTTGGAAAATTTTTCTTTTTCTTCTTTTATGTTTTGTATCAATTGCGGGAATCGCTTTTCCGATTGTTCAATCACCAACAAAGTGGTATGAATTTCCATTTATAATGGGACTTGAGCAAAACGCAAAAATAATTTTCTTTCATGTACCAACTGCATGGCTAACAGTAATTGCATTTTTGATGTCCACGGTTTTCAGCATTCAATATCTTCGAAAAAAGAATCTTGATTATGATGCAAAATCCTATGCTGCTGCTCAACTTGGAATGATATTCTGCATCCTTGCGACTGTTACTGGTTCAGTTTGGTCAAAATTTGCTTGGGGTTCATTTTGGAGCTGGGATCCAAGACAAACAAGCATCTTCGCTCTACTCTTAATTTATGGGGCATGGTTTGCGCTTCGTTCTGCAATCGAATCTGAAGATAAGCGAGCGACGCTTTCGGCAGTTTATTCTATAATTGCATTTTTAACAGTACCATTTTTCATTTTCATAATGCCAAGAATAATGACAGGACTTCATCCCGGCTCTGCTGATGATACAAACGCGGGTCCGATTGTTGATTTTAAGATGAATTCCAGCATGCAGCTCATCTTCTTCTTATCTATGATCGGCTTCACAATACTATATTTTTGGATGTGGAAACTTGGTTATAAATCTATAATTTTAAGCGAAAAAATTAATAAACAACTAACGCGAGAATAAACTTGACAGGCCTCTTCGACTTCTTACAGAACAATGCAATTTACATTGTGATGATTATTGTTCTAATTGTATGGACAGGAATATTTTTATATTTATATAATTTGGATAAGAGATTAAAAAACATAGAAAAAGAAACAAGCGGAGATAAAAAATGAAGAACAAATATATTTTCGGTGGAATTATTGTTGCAGTCTTTCTCTTTTTGATGATCTATCTTTTAACTCAAAGTAATATTCAGTATGAAAGTGACTTTGCTAAAGTGATGGCAAAAGATAAAACAGTTAAAGCCACTGGAAGCTGGGTTAAAGAAAAAAGTTACGAGCTAAACAAAGAAAATAAAACCTTCACGTTTTATATGGCTGATCAATCAGGGCATCAAATGAAGGTTGTTTACGAAGGAACAATCCCAAATAATTTTGAATCAGCTGTAAGTGTTGTTGTAACAGGTAAATATCAGGACGGATATTTCCATGCTAAAGATATTCTCACCAAATGTCCAAGCAAATACGAAGAGCAGAACGTTAAATCGTCAAGCATGTAATTAAATTACATCAAATCTTTTATTAAACACTAAAGTTTTTTTGAGGACAAAATGTTAGGAAGTATTGTATTATCACTCGCTTTGGCGAGCAGTTTAGTGGCAATGGTTATGTATTTTTTAACCTACAAGGGTTATCAAAACACATTAAACATAGGACGAATAGCATACCACACAATGGCAATGCTGGTTATAGCGGCTTCAGCAATCTTGTTGTATTTAATTCTTACACATGATTACAGTTATAAATACATCTACAGTTATAGCAGCACTGATCTTCCTAAGGGAATATTAGCCGCAACTTTTTGGGCAGGACAAGAAGGAAGCTTCATGCTTTGGGTTCTGTTAACTTCTATTGTGGGAATAGTACTTCAAAATTATTCTTCAAAGCGCGGTGATCTTGAACCAAGAGTGATGTCAGTTTTCACCTTGTCAACCTCATTTTTGCTTGTAATGGTCTCACCATTATTCAAAAATCCTTTTGCTTACATCTGGACTGAGCCAATTTTCATCAATGCAAAAGATATTAGCTCGGTTTTCTTCAGTCAGCCCTGGATACAGAATTTTTTATTTAGCGATAATTCAACAGGCCAAAACTTTGTTAAGATGGGTCCAGAACTTTATGCCGCATTATCATCTGCCGGAATTGCAGTTAAGGATTTTATTATTAATGGCAAGGGTCTGAATCCGCAGCTGTTAAACTTCTGGATGCAAATTCATCCCCCTATTTTATTTGTAGGATTCTCAATGGCAACAGTTCCATTTGCTTTTGCAATTGCAGCGATGATGAAAAATGATTACACTCAATGGATTAAGCAAGCATTTCCTTGGGTTTTAGCTGGTGCCGGAATTTTAGGACTGGGCATAATGATGGGCGGCTATTGGGCTTATGAAATGCTTGGATGGGGCGGTTATTGGGCTTGGGATCCGGTAGAGAATTCAAGTTTAATACCATGGCTTGTTGGCGTTGCATCAATTCATACTTTGCTGGTACAAAGGAAAACACAAGCTAAAGGCGGCATTGGAAAATACGCTAAAACGAATTTGATACTCAGCATCATGACCTACATTCTTGTTTTATACAGTACATTTTTAACTCGAAGCGGAGTTTTAGGTGATGCTTCAGTACATTCGTTTGTTGATCCCGGAATGCTGGTTTATTTATTCCTCGTAATCTTCATTGGAACTTTTATAGTACTTGGTTTTGGGATGTTGATATATCGATGGAAGGATCTAAATGAAAAAATTGAAATAAAGGAATCATTACTTTCTCGAGATCTTGCTTTATTTACTGCTGCCGTTTTGTTGTGCGCATCAGCATTAATCGTTTTGGTTGGAACTTCTGCACCGCTGTTCGGAAATTCAGTCGAAACTTTCTTCTATAATGAAATGCATATTCCTCTTGCAATAATTATAGGATTGTTGAACGGATTAAGCTTACTCCTAAAATGGAAACAATCGGATGGACAAGACTTACTAAAAAAATCTTTCTTATCGATTGTTTTATCAATATTAGCTTCGGCTTTAATTATAATATTCGGCGGTGTAACAGATATAATGATGATTTTGCTTTCATTAGCTGCATCGTTCTCTCTGTTCGTTAATCTGGAAATAGCCATTAAGATTGTTCGCGGCAATATGAAAATGCTTGGTGCTTATGTTTCGCACATCGGAATAGCATTATTCATTCTTGGAGTTATTGGTTCTGCTGCATACAGTAAGCATGTTGACATTGATTTGATAAAAAACGAGCCGCGAGATGCATTCGGTTATCAGCTTACCTTTACTGGGTACAATCCAATTGAAAACAATACAAAGTATGCTTTCAATATTAATTTGAAAAAGGGTGATAAGAATTATACTATTTCACCAGTAATGTACATTAGTGAATTTAATAATGGACTAATGCGTGAGCCGGCGATTCTAAATATGTGGACTAAAGATTTTTATGTTTCGCCAGTTGGATATGATGAAGGAACAGGTGATTCTCACAATCATGGTCAGGTTGTAGATTTAGAAAAAGGTGCTTCAAGCGAAATTAACGGAGCTAAAATTTCCTTTGATAGATTTGACATGCCCGCTGAAACAATGCAAGCTATGCAAGAAGGAAAAGATTTTCAAATGGGAGCAGTGCTAAGTTTAGAATTTAATGGAAAGAAAGAATCTTTTGAACTGCTAAGAAAAAATGTATCAGGTCAAGTCCAGTTTACCGATTACGCTTCGCAAAACTCGGGGCTTAAAATTCAATTGATGAATCTTACTGCCGGCAAAATTCAAATTTCCGTGTCAAATATTGATGGATCTTCACAAGAAAACATGAAAGAGAGCCCAAAGGAAGTTCTATCAATTTCTGCAAGTGTTAAACCGTTTATAAATTTGGTTTGGACAGGTGTTTTGGTAATGTTTGTAGGATTTTTTGTTTCAGTTTCAAGAAGATTGAAAGAATCTTTGGTTAAGTAGACACTATCAGGATTTTGGAAACAGAATTCTTTATGGAATGCTTGACAAATTATCGGGTACTAAGTAAGTTTGAGTCCATTTTTTACTCAATTCCGCGATAGCTCAATGGTGGAGCATCCGGCTGTTAACCGGAGGGTTGCAAGTTCGAGTCTTGCTCGCGGAGCAAATCCTATTAATATGTGAGAGTTAAACAAGGGGTTATTGTCTATAATTCTTTCAAGATCTATAAATCCAATCTTTCCTTTATATTTTCTTCCGAAGCTATGTTATAATTCGAGACTAATTTAGTAATTTCGGCAAAAATTTTCTTGATATTAGCATTAAAATATTGAACGTTTGTAAGTAAAAATATCATGCAAAGGTAAATATGAAAACAAAACACTTTATTCCGTTACTATTATTTTGTATTTCTGTATCGTTAATTGCTCAAGAAAACACTAACCAAAATATAAAAATTAATCATTGGACGATTGATAAATGTGTCAACACATTTTCTTGGGAAGATACAATACTTACCAACGTCGGATATCAGTATTGGTTTTTTGATAAAAACTTTATTGATGGAAGAACTATTAAATTGAGTGTTGTTGCCCCTCACTCTGCAACACACCCACCTCACAAACATTCTGAGGATGAATTTTTCTTTGTTCTTGAAGGTACAGCAGAATTTTATCTTGAAGGTGAAAAGAAAAAGGGAGAGAAATATTCTGCTTTTTATTGCCCGAGCAATTTAGAGCATGGGATAAGCAATATAGGAGAAACAGAGTTGAAATATCTTGTGATAAAAAAATATGATGCAAGATGATGATGCATCCCATTATTGTTAAAATTAAAGAGATTAATATGAAAATTATCATCAGTGGAACATGGACTAATTCCATTCTTTGTTTAATTCTGCCTTTGATATTTATAAAGTGTGTAGCACAAACTGGCACCGATAGAAATCAAATCCAAATAATTGACACAACCGAGTTTTATGACAACGCCCACCATTGGTATGATATAAATGATGAGATGAAGATTATCAGTCCTAATTCTGATCAAAAAAAATATGCGGCATCAGATATTGAGAACATTGCAGATAATATTTTACTGTTTCAAAAATCGAACGGCGGCTGGCCTAAGAATTATGATATGCAAGCGGTTCTTACAGATGATCAAAAAAAAGCAGTCCTGGCTGCTAAGAATGATTTAAATACAACTTTTGACAATGGAGCAACACATTCCCAATTAAATTATTTGGCTAAAGCTTATTCAATCACCAAGAAAGAAAAATATAAAGAAGCATTTTTACAAGGTATTCATTTTGTGTTATCTGCTCAATATAAGAATGGAGGTTGGCCGCAGTATTACCCGGATCTAAGCGGATATCGAAAATACATCACCTTTAATGATGGGGCTATGATTGGCATCATGAATGTTTTAAGAAAAATTATAAATCGTACAAATGAATATTCTTTTATTGAAGATACTATGTATGCAAATATCAAGGCAGCTTACAACAAAGGGATTGAGTGCATACTTAATTGCCAAATTATAGATAATGGGGAGTTAACAGCTTGGTGTCAGCAGCATGATAATGTAGATTTTCATCCTCAGAATGCAAGAAGCTTTGAACTTGCATCAATTACTAATGGTGAAAGTGCTTCGATAGTAAAATTTTTAATGTCAATTAATAATCCTAATGAAAGAATTATTAAAGCTGTAACAAGCGCTATTAAGTGGTTTGAAGATTCGCGTATTTATGGAATGAGGGTCGAGATGATCAAGTCAGATAAAACTGATTACATATACCATTCTACTGATCATGATGTGATTGTCGTTGCGGATGCGCAAGCAAAACCTATATGGGCAAGATTCTATGAATTAGGTACTCGGAAACCGTTGTTTTGCAATCGAGATGGTAAAGTCGTTTATTCTTTAAGTGAAGTTGAACGTGAAAGGAGAACTGGCTATGCTTGGTATGTGTACGACCCGCAAGAGATTTTGAATTTGTATCCTGCTTGGACAAAAAAATGGGTTAAGGAATAACACCTGTTTTGGTATGACAGGATTAGGAGCAAACTAATGGCCTAGCTCTCTTACACAACTGTAATGGAATTCCGAATGGATCACGAAGCATAACAAGATGTGAACCATCTTCAAGTTTTATATCCTCTACTAATTTTGCGCCGGCTGGAATCAATTTATCTTTTGCTCTATCTACATCATCAACTTTAAATGCAAAATGAAATTCTAGTGGATGCATAAGATTGTAATCGGGTATTTTTGCTGCTGGGTTTGAGTAAACTTCTATCACAGTGCGGTTTGAAGAATCTGTTAAAAAATGTGTGAATGGAGCAACTTTCATTGATTTTGCAATCTTCATCTCGCAGTTCGAAATGTACCAATCAACAAATTCAATAGGATTCAATACATTTAAGGCAAAATGTTCAAATATCATATTATGCTTCTTTGATTTATTTTTATTAGGACAAATTTATTAATTATAGATTTGAAAAAATATTTTTGCTTGAAAAGCAATTATTTTAAAATTCATGTTTACTGGAATGTTTAAAATATTCTGTCCAATTTTATTAGTATTTGAAATTGTATTATCTCAAACGGAAAATGA
The DNA here is from genome assembly GCA_964613805.1 of uncultured Ignavibacteriaceae bacterium. GTDB lineage: Bacteria > Bacteroidota > Ignavibacteria > Ignavibacteriales > Ignavibacteriaceae > XYD12-FULL-36-8. The sequence continues at coordinate 158,295 of CAZTJF010000003.1, forward strand.
GAATGCAGTTGTAAAAAGGGATACTTCTTTTACAGTTTATAGTGCATACATAAAAGAGAGCAAAAAATTTCCTTTTATTACGATTGCTCAATCCCAGTTAGATAAAGGATTATCATTTGAAAGCAATGTGGAATATGTTGCATATGGAAAACGGAAGCTGCATTTGGATATCGTTTATCCAATGGATAATTTGAAATTATATCCATGTATAATTTTAGTTCATGGCGGAGGATGGCGATCTGGTGAAAAATCGCAGCAAATACCAATGGCAATAGCATTAGCCAATTCTGGTTTTGTAACGGCAACTGTTGATTACAGGCTTTCGCCCGAAGCAATGTATCCGGCAGCAATTATTGATTTAAAATCTGCGGTTAGATGGATACGAGCTAATAGTGAGAAATATAACATTGATACTAATAAAATTATTGCTCTGGGTTGTTCTTCAGGCGGACATCTCGTTTCAATGTTAGGAGTGACAAATGGTAATACAAATTTTGAAGATACTGCAAGTAATTCGGATCATTCGAGTTCGGTGCAAGCAGTAATAAATATTGATGGCATCTTGGATTTTACTAATCCAGCAGAAAGCGGGAAAGATGAAGATCCCGAAAATCCATCTGTTGGAAAATTATGGCTGGGTTATACTTATAAAGAAAATCCAGAAATTTGGAGAGAAGCTTCCCCAGTAAATTATGTTGATCATAATACGCCTCCATTTCTTTTTATAAACAGTTCAATTGATCGTTTTCATGCCGGTAGAGATGCTTTAATTGAGAAATTGGATAATTACAATACTCATCATGATCTTCAGACTTTTCCCGACACACCACATTCATTTTGGTTCTTTCATCCCTGGTTTAATCCAATGATTAATAAAGTGATTGATTTCTTACATAAAATTTTTTAGCCTGAGTGGGTGCATAAGGCAATTGTTTGTTCTAAAAAGATTGAAATCAGCAAAAATCTTGAACCATCCAAAAAAATTAAAAAACCAGTACCGATTTTGCTTGACAATCAATTTTATTTTGCTATTTTTCGAAAAGGATTTATCGTTTACTTTACCGATTAAGTAAACTATAAATGTTACCCTCGGGGGCGAAGCCATATCAACAATCAAGTATTCCTTTTCAATTTCTTTAAGAACGTACAAACTTATTGTTAATATCACATTGATAAGCAATATGATCTATTTCACACCTTCCAACTCAGTTCAAATATTAATACTTAAAGGTCATCTAATTCAATTCTCTTTCAAATCAGAAATTGGAGTAACAAAGTTATGAGATTGACGAAACAAAAAAGTTTGGTTTTCTTTTTATCACTGCTTTTTACTTCTACCATTTTTTCTCAAGGCACTTTGCGAGGTGTCATTTCGGATTCATTAAGTAGAAAACCTTTGGTTGGAGCAAATGTTTTTCTATTAGGAACTGCGCTTGGAAGTGCAACAAATATCGAAGGAGAATATTTAATTAAACCTATTTCTGAGGGTACTTATACTGTTAAAATTTCTTATTTGGGTTATAAATCCAGTTTTCAGGAACTTGTGATATTTGATAATAAAACAACGCAATTCGATGTAAAATTATCTCCTGATATAATTGAAGGTGAAGAAGTAGTTGTTACCGGTCAGCTTTCAGGACAAATGTCAGCAATCAATCAGCAGCGAACTTCAAATACTATCGTCAATGTTATATCGGAAGAAAAAATACAAGAATTACCAGATGTAAATGCTGCTGAAGTTATTGGACGGTTGCCTGGTGTAGCTTTGCAACGATCAGGAGGGGAAGCTAATAAAATTGTATTACGAGGGCTGAGCGATAAATTTTCCACAGTTACGATTGATGGAATCAGAATTGCAGCAACAGATCCTGATGCACGAGGAGTAGATTTAAGCACTATATCACAAGGATCATTAGCAGGAATTGAATTGTACAAAGCGTTATTGGCGGATATGGATGCTGATGCCATAGCAGGAAGTGTGAACTTGGTTACTAAAAAAGCTCCTTCAATCCGACTTATTAGATTAGACTCCAAAGGGGCTTACAACAAAATGAATAAGACAATCAAGCAATATGATTTTGCATTGAGATATGGTGAAAGATTTTTTGATGATCTTCTTGGAGTTCAATTAATTGGAAATCTTGAACAGAGAGACAGAAGTAATGAAAGATTAGATTTAGATTATGGTTCCGCGGCAAATAATGTCAATGATTATGAAATAAGTGATTTTAAGTTGGAATACATTAATGAAACCAGATATAGAGGCGGTGGAAGTATCTTGTTAGATGTAAATACTCCTGATAATGGAAATATTAGATTTAACACTATTTTTAATAGTACAACACGAGACTACATCACCTTTTCGAGGAATTATCCAACAGGTAGTGCTGACCTACTTTATACTGCCCGTGATAGAGAACAAAAAATCAAGACATTTAATAGCTCAGTAAGAGGTGAAAACAATTTATTCGGATTGGAAACCATTTGGGGCGGATCTTTTGGCCAATCAAATTCTGAAAATCCTTATGATTACAGTTTAGATTTTGTAGAACCATCTATTCTTGATTCCACAGGAAAACCTATTTCCAAAATGAAAACCATTCCAAATGAGATTAAAAAAGGTCCCCCCGAAGCATTGATTCCACTGGCATTAAATAATTACCAAAAAGCTTTTTTGAATTGGGGCTACTATCGTTTTCAAAAAAATATTGATAAAGAAAAAACGGCATTTCTAGATATAAAAAGAAAATATTCTTTTGGGGGAGATGTCTCAGGTGAATTTAAAATAGGGGGTAAATACAGATATAAAAATAGATTTAAAGAGTCAAGCGAACTAGATGCAGCTTACTATCTGTACGGCTTTCACAAGTATAATGCTTTACCAGATGGAACTGTACATTTGAAAAACTTCGCTGGAACTCGTTTTGAAAATTTAATGCTTAGTAATATTGCAGTTATATCGAGTAATTTTTTAAATAATATTCCTGACAACAGAAATATCTATGGAAGGTATTTACTAAATCCAATGGTTAATAGAGATGCATTACGTGATTGGTATGAATTGAATAAACATGGTGCCGCAAATTCAAATGGAAGTAGCCCGGAATATTCAAGGAACATTGAAGTTGAAGCTAATTACTATGATATAACTGAAAGAATTTCTGCTGGGTATTTAATGAATACTTTGAATCTTGGACAAACAATAACTTTAATTTCTGGATTACGCGTTGAAAATGAAGATAATGATTATCAGTCGAAGTTTACCCCTGGAAAACTCACTGGTTTTCCTTCACCTAGCGGTGTTTTAAAAGATACTTCTGCAGATTTTAATGAAACTATTTGGCTTCCAAATTTCAATTTGAGTATCAGACCACTTAATTTCTTAACTGTGCGGTTTGCAGTTTACAGAGCTTTAGCAAGACCAGACTTTAATCATAGACTAGAAAATTTTGTGGCCCGTGATGGTGGTGGAGCAACAACTCTTGTAATCGGAAATAGCAAACTGAAAGCCGCAAAAGCATGGAATTTTGAGATTAATACCTCCATTTTTCATAATGACCTTGGTTTGTTTTCTGTTTCTGCTTTTTATAAAGATATAAAAGATATGTTTCACTTAGTAAATAATATTAGAGTAGATAGGGCAGAAATTCTTGATAGTCTGGGTATAACATGGAAAAGCCCCTTCGCATCGTCACAGCTATATGATTTAACTTATCCATATAATTCTTCCAAACCAACTCGAGTTTGGGGATTTGAAATTGAACACCAAGCAAACCTTTTATTTCTTCCAGGGTTACTACAGCATTTAGTTTTGAGCTATAATTTTTCTTTTGTTCGGTCTGAAACTTATGTTGCTTCATCAAAAACAGTTGTGTGGAAAGATTCAATAAATGTTTTAGGAACTTGGATACCTATAGACAAATCCAAAATTGAACTTGAAGAAACCAAAAATAAACTTGAAGGACAACCTGAGTTTTTTGGTAATGTTTCTATCGGATATGATATAGAAGATTTTTCGGGGCGGCTATCCATTTTTTACCAAAGCGAGTTTAATAGTTTATTCTCTGGAGATAGAAAAAGCGATCGAGTTGTGAACAAATTTACAAGATGGGATTTAGCACTTAAATATCAACTGAGTGATAATTTTGCATTCTTTTTTAATCTGAATAATTTCACAAATTATGAAGAAGGTACATCCATTGTAAACAGGGTTCAAAATTGGACTTTGCTGAATACTAGTGAAAGATATGATTTAACTGCTGATTTGGGAGTCAGGGTATCGTTATAAAATTTTAATCTACTAATTGCTCTAATTAACTACATTATTAACAAATCTTAAAGGAGTTCCATGAAAACAACAAAACATTTTTTTTGTTTACTAGCATTTTTGCTAGTTGTTCCTTCCTTTGTTCATGCTCAGCATGATTTGATAGTTCCACCTTGGAGCGGTTCAAATTATCTTAACGATGTTATTATTGGTGACACAACCGCATCAGGTCAAAGAGTTGATTCCCTTCGTGTTTACGTTTTGCAACGTAATGGAATATATTTTGTTAACACTCCAATTAGAAATACTGCTTGGACATTGAGAATAAAATCTCAAGATGGAGTTGGATTACGTCCGAGAATTTATATGGTAAAAAATACCTCAACCGGAAATAACCCTGCGGCATTCATTCAAGTTGCCGGACATATTTGGTTAAAGAGTATTATGATGTCCGGAATTCTTGATGGTGATACATCTGCATTCTCGCTTATGCAGGGTCAGCTTATTGGGACTAATCAACCAGGTTATGACATTGTCCTTGATAGTTGTGTATTAACAAATACAAGTGGTAATCATATTCGTACTGATCAAGCTCAGAGAGTTATGAAAATTACAAATTCCATTTTTGCTGATATGGGTTATTTGGGTAGATCAAATCTGGGTGCTGGAAAAGCAATTGATCTTAGAGCAGGTTCAATCGACACAGTAAATCTGGTTAACAATACATTTGTAAACTTTCAGGATAGAATTATTCGACATTTTCAAAGCACTGCTGCAATAAACTACTTTAATTTTGACCATAACACTATTGTAAATGGAATGTCATATCATGGCACTTTAGTTCTTGGAATTGTAGGGAACAAAGTTAACGTAACTAATAATTTGTTTGTTGATCCTTTTGCATTGGGAAATGATACTGATTTTGTTCGTCAGGCAGAATTTAATGAATCTGGAGAATTAGATCCTATTGGTAACAGAAGAATGTCATGGATATTCTCAATTAACAATACTACTACACAGTGGAAAGTATCTAACAATTACTATAGTATATCTGACTCTGGAACTGCTTTCTATTTAAGACATTTAGCTGCGGGAGTAACCGGTGAAGGTTCACCATTAACATGGCATATAAACGGAAGATTAGGTGCTGATTCTGTAAATGCATTTAAAAAGGAAAACATTGTGTTGACGCAAACCCCAAAACTTATGACTAATATGATGGAATGGTATAGAAGACCAACAGCTCAGGGTGGTGCTGGAAAAACAAAAGTTACGACGAACTTTAATAGATTACTCCATGATTATGATAGGAAAAACTTGAACTACTATCATGATACGCTCAATTGTGCTTATTCAACATCAACCTTAGCTTATTCAGGTTCACTTGGCGGATTCCCGGTTGGTGATTTAAATTGGTTCCCAAGTAAAAAAGCCGAATGGGAAATTTGGGTGACTGACGTAAATGATAATTTCGGAAACGTTCCAAGTTCATTTACACTGAATCAAAATTATCCAAACCCGTTTAACCCGGCAACTAAAATTTCGTTCAAGCTTGATAAAACCAGCAGCACTACATTAGCAGTTTATAATGTACTTGGTCAAAAAGTTGCAACAGTCCTTTCACAAGAATTAACGGCAGGTTACCACGAAGTTAATTTCAATGCTTCAATTCTTTCTTCTGGAATTTATTTTTATAAGTTAGACTCAGGTGAATTTTCTGCAGTTAAAAAAATGACGGTTCTGAAATAATTTGAATTAATGGCGCATTCGATTAATTAATGAATTGAATGCTCCATTTTTATAATTCACCCATAAAACCCTCGCTTTATTTTTTCATTTTGATCAAGATTAAACTCATTCAATGAAAAAATTATTTAAATTCATTTCAATAGCTTTTCTATTTTCAATCTCGTTGCAAGCACAAATGTTTGTTTCACCGGAGGGGATTGATTCTAATCCTGGAACTTTTGATTTGCCGTTTCGAAACTTATCAAAAGCAATCTCTCTTGCAGGACCTGATTCAATAATTTATATGCGGGGCGGTATTTATTTTGATTCACTTACCATCCGTTTAAACAAGACCGGACAAGCTGACAAACGAATAAAGGTATGGGCTTATCCTGGTGAACAGCCTATACTTGACTTTTCTAAACAAGTTTTTGCAAGTTCATCAAGAGGAATTCAGATATCTCACAATTATTGGCATCTAAAGGGACTAGAAATTCGTAATGCTGGCGATAATGGAATTTACATTTCGGGTTGGTATAATATTGTTGAAAACTGCTCTATTCATGATTGCAAAGATACCGGCTTGCAAATAGCTGGCGGTGGAAGCCACAACCAAATTATAAATTGTGATTCTTATTTCAATGCTGATCCATCAGAAGGTAATGCCGATGGATTTGCAGCCAAACTTGACGTTGGAACAAACAATTATTTTTACGGCTGCAGAGCCTGGCAGAATTCAGACGATGGATGGGATGGTTATTTACGAGAGTCAAATAATGTAACTACAATTGTGGAAAACAGCTGGTGTTTTAATAATGGATACAGAAAAAATGGAACTCCAAGTAATGGTAACGGCAACGGCTATAAAATGGGCGGCGGCGATAATGGCAACAGCTTAAACTTGGCTCACAATTTTACTTTAAAAAATTCTCTTGCGTTCGATAATCGTGTCAAAGGATACGATCAAAATAATAACAGGGGTTCGATGACTATTTATAATTGTTCTGCATATAGAAATGGAACCAATTACTCAATTCCTGGAGTTATTAATAGCGGCGAAGCTGCAACAATAATAAACTGTGTTGTTCTGGGCGGCACAGGTTCATTAAGCAGTAATGTAGTGCAGCAAACAAATAGCTGGCATCCTCAATTCGTTGTGACCAATGCTGATTTCATTTCTATAGATACAACCGGTGTTAGAGGTCCAAGAAAACCCGATGGAAGTTTACCCGATATCACTTTTTTACATCTTGCCGCGGGAAGTGATTTGATAGATGCAGGTACTGATATCGGTTTGCCTTTTAATGGAAGCGCTCCGGATTTAGGTGCTTTTGAAACAGAAGAACCCAACAAAATAGTTCCAGAAAACCTCGCGACAAATTTTAGCTTAGAACAAAACTATCCTAATCCATTTAATCCAACAACTAAAATTACTTATCACCTTGATAAAGCGGGAGAAGTAACTTTAGAAATATTTAATCCTCTTGGTGAAAAGATTAGCGGGTTAGTTAATGAATATCAAAACGCAGGAACCTACGAAACAGTTTGGAGTGCTAAAAATCAAAGTTCACAGACCCTACCCACAGGGATTTATATTGCCAGATTAACCGTAAATGACTATTCTAGTTCGATTAAAATTTTATTAATGAAATAAACTGCTATGCGAATTAAAAATTTGCTCACTGTTTTTCTTTTTTGTTTTGCCGCAAATCTTTCTTGCGCTCAAACAAAAATTTTAACCAATCCTTGGGTGGAAATTCCATCTATCATTGAGAAAATAGTTGTTCCGGTATTTTTAGATGAGAATTATTACATAACCTCCTACGGCGCTATTGGTGATGGTGTTACGGATTGCACTGATGCGTTTAAGATGGCAATTACTGAATGCTCAAAAAATGGCGGCGGCAAAGTTATTGTTCCCAAAGGTACATTTTATACCGGACCAATTCACTTATTAAGCAACGTCAACTTAAATGTTACAGAAAATGCGGTGATTAAGTTTTCTACAGATCCGAACAAATATCTTCCGGTTGTATTCACACGGTGGGAAGGTGTGGAATGTATGAATTATTCTTCTCTCATATATGCTTATGAACAGGAAAATATTGCGATTACTGGTTCGGGTGTTTTGGAGGGACAGGGCGCTAATGACAATTGGTGGAGCTGGAAAGGCAACAAAGAAGATGGCTGGAAAGTAGATATGCCGAATCAAAAAACTGGTAGAAATTTGTTGTTCGATTTAGCAGAAAATAATGTTCCTCCTGAAGAAAGAGTTTTTGGTGATGGATACTATTTACGTCCCAATTTTTTCCAACCATATAAATGTAAAAACGTACTTGTTGATGGAGTAAAATTTATTGATTCGCCGATGTGGTTTCTAAACCCCGTTCTTTGTGAAAATGTAACGGTGAGCAATTTAATCATTGAAGGGCTTGGTCCAAACAATGATGGCTGCAATCCCGAAAGTTCAAGAAATGTTCACATCAAAAATTGTTACTTCGATACTGGTGATGACTGTATTGCTATCAAGTCGGGAAGGAATAATGATGGACGACGAATAAATGTACCAAGCGAAAATATAGTGATTCAGAATTGTGTGATGAAAGAGGGTCACGGTGGAGTCGTGATTGGAAGCGAAATTTCAGGCGGTGTTAGAAATGTTTTTGCCGAAAATTGTATTATGGACAGCCCGCATCTTGACCGGGCAATTCGAATAAAAACTAATGCAATTCGAGGTGGAATTATCGAAAATCTTTTTGTACGGAATATTGAGGTTTGTCAGGTAAGTGAGGCAGTTTTAAAAATAGATTTCTATTATGAAGAAGGTGATAAGGGGGATTTCACTCCGATAGTCCGCAACATTCATCTGGAAAACATAACCTCGCAAAAAAGTCCCTATGCTATTTGGATAAAAGCATATGAACGCTCACCGGTTCGTAACCTTGTATTGCGAAATTGTCGTTTTGCCAATGTTACTAATGAAAATGTTTTAGAAAATGTCGAAGAACCAGAATTTTATCAGGTGCTATTTAGCGGTGATGTATTTGCACCTAAGAAAAAGTAAATATTGTCAAACTTCAGTGAAAAATTAAACAAGATTAATAGTATGAAAAGATTCCTCAGCTTCCCATTAGTGATAGTTGTAATACTGTCGGTCATGTCATTTTCTCAAACCCGAAGCAAAATTCAAGGAAAGATTACAGACGCACTAACAGGTGAACCCTTAATTGGTGTGAACATTCTTCTTCTTAATACAACTATTGGTGCGGCAACGAATATTGAGGGTAAGTATTCGATCATCAATGTTCCGGTTGGAACCTATACGGTTCAAGTGAGTATGGTTGGCTACCAGAGGGAACGAATACTGGGTGTGATTATTTCAGCAGATAGAGTAACTACATTAGATATTAAATTATCTTCGGACGTATTTACTAGTGAAGAAGTTGTTGTTGTTGCGGAAAGAAATAAGCTTCATAATGAAGTTTCTAACACTCAGCTTGTAGTTACAGATGATCAAATAAACAATGCTGCAGGCATCAGAGATATCAATGCATTCCTTGAAAAGCAGCCGGGTGTATCAAGTGAAAAAGGATTTTTGGAAATAAGAGGCGGTTCAGCAGAACAGACAGGTACTTTCATAAATGGGATTGGATATAATAATGCCGCAGTCGGAAATGCCGAAACTACAATCCCGTTAAGTGCAGTTGATCAAGTGTCTCTGTTGTCAGGCGGATTTAATGCTGAATATGGAAATTTTCGTTCGGGACTTATTAACGTAACAACGAAATCGGGGAAAAAGGAGCGATATCACGGCACAATTTCAGTTCAAAAAAATATTGCACATGTAAAAAGATTTGGCCCGCTTCTTTCCGATCCCAAAAGTCCTGTCCTCGCACCTTACCTCGATCCGCAGGTGGCTTTTGTTGGGACAGAAGTCGGCTGGGCTAATGATCCATATAAAAGGCAGCAGCATGAAAATTTTGATGGCTGGATTCAACAAGCAGAGGTTTTTAATCAGGGGAAACCACCATCACAGCAGGCAACTCCATTAGATTATTATTTATTAGCCGCATGGATGCACATGGCTATTCCGGATTATGAAGGATTAGCCGCACTTGGCTATACGGTTTCGGATGAACAAAAAAGATTATTTGCTGATCATGCAAGAAAAGAAGAAGGAACAGACTATAACATTGATGCAGGATTTGGCGGACCATTACCTTTTATAAGTGAATTTCTTGGTGACGCAACTTTTTATATTTCACATTCTACAAAAGAAAATTACTACGTGGTTCCGTTTGCCAAACGTAGCAACATGAATCACACAACTCTTGCAACAATAAAAACAAATCCAAGCCAATCTCTAACATTGACATTTAATGGTTTGTGGAAACGTCAATTGGGATTAAGTCCTCTAAAACCTGCTTTCGGTGATGCACCGGATGCCGGAAGAGAAGGCGGATTTATGCAAATAAATAATCTTTCAAGTGTAAGCAGAATTTCCAGTTTAGATGGCGGCACTAACTATTGGTTTGATATTCCAATTTTTCCATTGCTCGATCAAACTACTTTGATGGGCGGTATAAATATCAATTACGTCATTAATCCCACAACATTTTTTGATGTTAAAACCAATTACTTATCAATCAGAGATCATTCTCCAACGGGTGACAATAGAAACCCAACTGCATTAACACGTTTTGGTCCTTTTCCTGTAAATGAAATGCCATACGGTAAACTTCAGTTTGCGAGTAATAATCGCGTGAGAGCAATTTTCGGAGATGACACATTAAATTACCTCTATCCTGGTTATGATGCACTTCCGGGTGTAAATAAAAGATTCCGGAGTAAAGAAGGTGACTTATATACAAATGTTCATACACAGCAATATAATTTTAAATTTGATCTTGTCTCTCAATACGGAGAGCATCATTACATAAAATCTGGTTTAGAGTACAACTTAATAGACCTTGACCATAAACTTTGGTTAAAATGGAATACTACCGGTCCGTACAACACTTTCGAATATAATTATCATCGTAAGCCAAGTCAAACAGGATTTTATTTGCAAGACCAAGTTACTTACGGCGGAATCGTTGCCAATGTTGGTTTACGAACAGATTATTTTTATGGCGGCGGCGGCAGATGGCCTACCGGTAATTTATTTGCAGAAGCATTTACAGCCGCATTTGGCGGAGCACCTAATAGTGCAGGTGCGGCAGCAGATTCCTTTTACGCTGCGCTTGCCCAAGGAAGATCTCTTATTTGGGAAAAGTGGGAAGAATATGATAAACAACATCCTGGTTTTCTTCAGCCAATCAAAAATCACTTTACTGTAAGCCCGCGGCTGGGAATTTCGTTTCCTGTAACTGAAAATTCTAAATTCTATTTCAACTATGGTCACTTTCGTTCTAATCCGCCGTATTACTCAATGTACTTAATTAGGTATAGATATGATAAAAATGGTGTTTACGAAATGTCCAACCCAAATTTGGAACCTCCTAAAACAGTTTCCTACGAATTGGGTTTTGCTTACAACTTTTATGAAAATATGATTTTAACTTTATCCGGTTATTACAAAGATGTTACCGGACAAAATGGCGATGTTAGTTATGTGAATTCTGATGGTACGATTGATTATGAAAGATGGGAAAATAATAATTATGAGGATATAGAAGGTCTGGAAATAAACATCACAAAGAATGATAATAGCTGGATTACAGGATGGATAAATTTTAATTACATGCTGAAAAAATCGGGATTGACCGGCAGAGGTACGATTTCAGATGTTACAATTGATGAAGATAGAGCAGGATTGTATGCTGGAAATGAAGACCGCTTTCTCCCGCGACCAATTTTTAACGCTAACATTACCTTTAAGTCGCCAAGTGATGTTTTTGGAGATGGCTGGCTTAATTACATTGCTTCAGATTTAAGAGCTACCGTCTTTTTTGAATGGAGCGCAGGAAGATACTTTTCCTACAATCCACTTAAAAAACTTTATCTTAGCAATAATATGCAATGGCCCGATTACTATATGGTTGATCTCAGAGTTAGTAAATCCTTCAATCTTTTTGGATTTAATTCAACTTTCTTTTTGGATATCAGTAATTTGTTCAACTTTAAAGTGAGTTTGTTAAGCAGTGGTTATGCTTTCAGACGTAAAAGTGATGACGGCGGTAATTTTGTTGAATGGAAAGATACTCAAAATTATTTGGCTTCTCTTCGTTTGCCGATGTATGACTCGCCAGAGTTTGAAGATTTAAGAAATCAAAACCCCGGATATTATGTGCCAGGTGATGATAAAGTTGGAGATTTAAGATCTAGTGATAAACCTTATATAAATGATCCCGATTATTCATATTTCATTTACGGGCAGCCAAGAGATATTTGGTTTGGTGTGAGAATAGATTTTTAGCTTAATCCCGAATCGGAGTTTTCATGAAATTAAATATAAATAGAATTCTTTTTCCAACCCTCTTAATTTTTAATTGCTTTGTCTTAGCTCAGGTTCCGGAATTGGAAACTGCACAAACTAAGTTGACAAAAATTTGGGGAGGTATAGCTGCAAATGGCGACAAAGCAACTTATGATTTTAGAGCTGGCTTTTTTCCCAACGATTATGATTTTATTCAGCACCGAGGTCAGGGGAGCGAAAGCCATCTCGGTTCAGGTTTCCGGTTAGCTTGTACTGATTGGAGAGCACCAAATGATTCCTTGTACCGAGCAGCGGTTTTTGGACCAATAAATGATTTTATGCTAAATGGAAAAGTTGTTTCACCAATTACTAATTTTATTAAATATAAATATCCTGATTTCTCGGTAAATGGTAATCCTATAGCTCTGAACAATTTTGGCAATTATGATCCTTCTAAATTTACCGGAGGTACATACGATCAAATAGTTGAGGCAACTTACAAGAATGTGCTTGGTGTAGAAATTAAAAGAAAAATTTTGGGATGGAGCCAAAGTTTTAATGATAACTACATCATCATAGAAGTTGAACTTACAAATGTTGGTGTTGATCGTGTCAGTTCAACTGGCGGTGATTCATTAGCTCAAGATACTTTAAGGAATTTTTATTTTTCAATAAATCAGGGGGTTACAAATAATTTTTATTCCAACGGAAATAATCCCACACCATCATCCAGCGAAAGACCGAAGTACGGTTATGTTTGGCAGCATTACTACGGTGCAAGACCTGGTGATTCCTTAAGGGTGTTTTATTTTTATTCTGCAGATGATCCTCAAACGCCCGGTGATGATATGGGCTCACCTGTTCCGAGTCAGAAAGGAAGACTGCTAAACACCAGTTTTAACTTTTACACAGTGCTGCACGCTTCACAAGAACCATATATTAATTCATCTCAGGATGTTGACGATTTCTTACAGCCAAAAGTGACTTATATCGGTACTGAGACAAGAATCCCAAATCCCGGTGCAGGTGAAGATCCTTACGGCAGCAAAAACTATTGGGCAATGCGCGGTGGTTTTTCGGATAAAAATCCTATGCCGAATAGTTTTCCAGGCACACATCACATGTTAAATAACGATGAACTTGGTACTCCCAATTTCTCCAATTTTTCTGGCGGCACTATTAGTTCTGTAAATTCAAAAAACTTTAGCAGTTTTGGTCCATATAATGTTCCACCAAACTATAAATTACGATTTGTTTACGCAGTGGGAATTGCTGGAATAGGAATTGAAATATCTCAGGAAATTGGTGAAAAATGGTTGAATGGAACACTGACAGATCCTCCGAATATACCTAATCCTATTACCGGCTGGCTTCCGTCCAATTTTGCTTTTCCAACAGGTGCTACTGAAGTTGATAAATCGAAAAACCGCTGGTTAAGTATGGGAATTGATTCCGTGATGCTTGCTGCTTGGCGTGCAAAATGGAACTTTAATAAAAATTATCAAATACCGCAGGCACCTCCTCCGGTTCAAGTATTTAAGGTTGATGGTTCCGGTTTACTGAATGGTGTGGTTTTGAAATGGAAAAATCCAGATGCCGAAGCATTACCGAACTTTGCAGGCTATTCTATTAAGCGAAGACTTACAAACCAGGATACAGTTTTTTACAGCGAAATTTATTCTTCAGGTCCCACAGATAAATCGGCTGAGCACACTTATGTAGATACAAATGTTGTATCGGGCGTGCCATATTATTATTACATTCAAACAAAAACTAAAATTGATGAGAATGACTTAAATGCTGATCCTACAACCCGTGGAAAAATTTTGTACAGCAGCAGAGTGTGGATTCCAAATATCTCTCCACTAAATCCACCTAAGTATGCATCGGAAGATATGTCTAAAATAAGAATTGTACCTAATCCATATAACATAAACGATCCTTTGGTTAAACTGTATTATTCGGATAAAGATGGAAGGCAGATTAATTTTTATAATCTTCCAGGAACGGTGACAATTAAAATTTTTACGGAGAATGGGGATTTGATAAAAACAATTGAACATGATTCACCGCAATCGGATGGTTATGAAAAGTGGGATATGATAACCGAATCTCAGCAAGTAATAAACAGCGGAGTTTATATTGCGGCTTTTCAAAAACCCAATGGCGAGTTAAGTTTTCAAAAATTTATTGTGGTTCGTTAATTCACCGGAATATATCATGAAAAAAAGAATATTATCTATTGCACTAATTTTTTCCTTAGGAATTAATACACAAATTATTTATTCGCAAATCGGTTTGAATAAAACCGCACAAAGCACAATGAACTTTTTATTAGTCGGTACTTCGCCGCGTGCGTGTGCTTTAGGTGAAGCATTTACTGCTATAGGAAGCGGTTCTGAAAGCATGTTTTACAATCCTTCCGGTTTAACCAGTATGAACACGGAATTTGACATCACGTTAAACTATACAAGCTGGATTGCAGATATTAATTACTTAAGCGGTGCCGCAGCTTGGAATCTTGGATTATATGGTGTTGTTGGTATAAATCTTCTAACTGTTAATTATGGTGATATTAAAGGAACGAGCTTAGTTAGTCCTGGTGAAAGTGCAAATTATCCTCTTGGGTACAAAGACAATGGAAATCTGAGCAATGTGGGAGCTTACTCGGTTGGGTTATCCTATGCAAAAGCAATCTCCGAAGCATTTTCTATTGGAGGGAATGTTAAGATTGCCGGACAAAATTTAGGGGAAAGTGATTTTGGAACTTCAGTAAAGCAAAACAATGCTGCAAAGCTTGTGTTTGATGCGGGTGTAAGTTATGCAACCGGTTTCAAAGGATTTACATTTGGTATGTCAATCAGAAATTTCTCTACCAGCTTGAAGCGTGAAGAAATTGATGAACAGCTGCCGTTATTATTTTCTCTCGGTGCAGCAATTAATTTAATGGATGTGTTAGATGAAGAGTATGCTGAATCAAATTCTGTTTTGTTAGCGGTGGATTTTTTGCATCCAAACAATTATTCTGAACGGGTTAATATTGGTGTAGAATATAAATTCCAGCAAATGGTTGCAGCAAGATTTGGATATCAAACTAATCGTGATATTGCTTCATGGTCTACCGGTGTTGGATTCAACTCATCAATTTCCGATTATGATTTTGAAGTAAGCTATTCTTACTCCCAATTTGATTTCTTTGATAACGTTCAAAGAATTTCTCTCAATTTTTCTTTTTAGCAACAATTATTTTTAGTGAAGAGATGTTCACTGTTCCATTCTGAAACCCTTTAAGGAACTCCCAAACATCTTTTATGACCAATATATCCACTTTTAATAATACAGTGGCCGTGATACAATTTTATTTTGAGAATAAACAAATTAACTAACTAACGGAAGCAAGCATTTTAAATATATTAGTGTTATGTTTTGCTCCCGCACAACAACAAACAAATAGAGAGGGTACTAAAATGAAAAAACTTGGTTCATTTTTTTTCTTTGTTGTAATTATCTCAATGATTTTTACAACTAATGTAAAGGGGCAAACAACATATACTAGTATTGCAAGCACCGATTGGAATACCCCGACCACATGGAATCCCAATGGCACCCCAACTTCCATAGATGATGTTATTATCGCAAACGGGTTTTCAGTTCCAATTACTGGTACAGCAGGAACATGTACCAACCTTACTGTTCAAACAGGTGGTGCTCTAACAACTTCTGTGGGTTTAACTGTCAGCGGCACATTCACTCTTCAAGCTGGCGCAACATATACCAAAAATAATTCTAGCGTGACAGATCTACCAGGAATTACAGCTAATGCAATTGATAACGCAAGCACAGTCATCCACGCTGCTGGTGGTTCTATAACAACTGCTCAAGTGCCTGCTCCGGCTAATTTAGTGTTCGGTAATTTTACAGATATAGCTGCTACTGGTACAACACCTAGTTTGCCCATGATAGTCAATGGTAATTTGGTGGTTACTAAAACAGGTACTAGTACCTTGCGAGGTGCAAACAGTAGTTATCCAAATCAAACACACACTGTGTATGGAAGCGCAACACTAAATTCCGGTAGGATAATTTGTGTTGATGGTACAAATTCTACAGGGACATGGAATTTTGAGGGTCCGTCAGTTACAGTCAACGGCGGTACTTTTTATGTTTTTGCAAGCAGTGGGGCCACTGGCGGGACGGGTACATATAATATCGATGGGAATTTAATTATAAATGATCCAGGGGCGGTTGGTTATGGAACCAACGCTAACAATGGTGGGACTGCAATAATTAACCTCAAGGGCAATTTAATTAATAATTTTGCTTCTGGAATCAAACAAAATCTCGGTGCTGCTGGTGGTACGTTTACAATAAATTTAATAGGAGGCAGTGCTCAACAATGGACTGGTGCTTTTCCACTTGCATTCACAACTGTAACATGTAATATCAATATAAATAATACCTTTGGTGTAGCACTAAATAATGCTGCAATACTGAATGGACTTGTTACTTTAACGCTTACAAATGGGAATGTAAACACCACTAATACAAATCTCCTTACAGTTGGTGCAGGTGCAATTGGCGGAGGAAGTTCATCAAGTTTTATTAATGGTCCATTAAGAAGAAACCTATCTGTAGACGGGACTTATGCATATCCTATTGGCAAAGGAGCATATTCGCCTGTTTCCTTAACATTATCAGGAGCAGCATATAGCACTGCTAATCTAGATGTTGAGGCATTTAATGTTAAACACCCACAAAATTCAAGCGTTACTGATTATTTAAATCGTTATTGGACTATCGCTGCGAATGGTATTACGCTTGGTAGTTACAATGCAGATTTCATTTATGACAATGCTGATATTGCCGGAACAGAGGGGAGTCTTATGCTTGGAAAATATGACGGTTCAGTATGGAGTGTAGTTGGTGGTGTGAATGCTCCTGCAAACACGCTTTCGGGTTCAGGTTTGGCAAGTTTTTCAGATTTTACTGGTGGGGAAGGATCTGCTTTACCGGTTGAACTTTCATCATTCATTGCAAGTGCTGGAAAAAATGGAGTAATGTTAAAGTGGGTTACCAATTCTGAAACCAATAACTTCGGCTGGGAGATTGAAATGAGAAATAGCTCACAAGCATCTTGGTCGAAAGTTGGATTTGTAAATGGTGCGGGCAACAGCAATTTACCAAAAGAGTATTCTTTCACACATAAACCAGGTCACAGCGGAAAATTTTCGTATCGTCTAAAACAGCTTGATAATGATGGAAGTGTTTCATATTCAAATGAGGTCGAAGTGAGCGTTCATGCACCTCAAACTTTTTCGTTAGCACAAAATTATCCAAATCCTTTTAATCCAAGTACAACAATTGAATATGCTCTGCCGATGGATTCAAAGGTTACGTTAGCAATATATTCACTCATTGGTGAAAAGGTTGCCGATTTGATTGACCAAGAACAAGCTTCGGGATTTTATTCATATCAATTGAATACAAGTAATTTGCAATTAACATCCGGAATTTATTTGTATAAACTGACTGCCGTCAGTAAATCGAACGAAATTTTCTCGAAAAGCATGAAAATGCTTTTGTTAAAATAATTTCAACTATATATAAGTTTATAACTAAAACAGAAAGCAAGCACTTTTAATAAATATAGATTGTGCTTGCTTTCTTAAACAACAAACAAACAGAGAGGGTACTACAATGAAAAAACTTCTTCTTTCTTTCTTCGTATTGGTCGTATTTACATTTACGACCAATGTCTTCAGCCAGGCGTTTGGTGATTATGGATCTGCCGGGACGAATAATGCGTGGAATACGGCAAGCAATTGGGTTGTTTGTGTTACTGCAGGAACATGGGTTGGAGCTACAACAGCGGTAACTGCACCAACGGCATCGACAAATGTATGGATTCTGAATACACACACAGTAACTCTACCAGCTTCAGGAAATCCAATTTGCTTAGATTTGAATGTTGAAAATGGCGGGATACTTAAATCAGCAAACCTGGCAACTGCTCCAAGATACGTACGAGTCTATGGTAATGTAAATAATGAGGGAACAATAGGTGGGAGTAATGATGGGATTAGTCTTTACGTTGGTGGCTCAAATTGCACTTTATCAGGTAATGGTTCAACTAGTTTTTGCAGATTACAGCCACAGGCTGCAACAACTGTAACTTTTAATACCGATGTAAACTGGGTGTATAATGGTGGTAGTGGTGTTGCTGCAATTTATTGTAATGGTAATGCAACTACCATTAATATCAATGCTGGGAGAACAGTGTCGCTTGTGCCTACGGCATATGTTTCAGTTGGTACTTCTGGTTCAAATGATCCTGGTACTGGGGCAAATATGACACTTAATATATATGGTACTTTAACTCTCTCAGATAACCAATATTCCAATATTAATCTCAGAAATACATCTGGCTTAACAACTACACTCAATGTGTATAATGGTGGTATTGTAAACTGTGGCAATAGTATGTGGGCTCCTTCTGCAGGTGCCGGAACTGCATTTGTTAATATATATGCGGGTGGACAAGTAAATTTTGTGGGTTCAGCAGGAACTTGTGACATCTCTAAGGCAACCACTGTTATTGATGGAACATGGGATTTTGGTAATACTTCAACAGGAACAAGATCTATTGGTACAGCGACAATTGGTTCAACTGGTTTGCTACGTTTCCAAGATGGAACATATCCAACAGGCAGTGTTTCGTTAAACGCCGGCTCAACCGTTGAATATTATGGTGGATCAGCAATCACTTTGGGTACATCACCCACAGCATACTCGAATCTTTTAATGACTAATACTGCAGGCGTTACTCTTGGTGCAGCTTTAGCTGTTTCTAATCTGTTTTCTATAGTATCGGGCGCATCCATAGATTTGGGTTCTTTCACTCATTCTACCGAATATCTAAAGTTAGCAGGTGTAGATCAATCGCCCGGAACACATGGTTCTACTGCTTCAACTGCAACATATCAAAACTCAACCTATTTTGGCTCATCAGCCACAGGATTATTAATTGTAAATGCTGCACTTCCAGTTGAATTGGCTTCATTCAATGCCAATGCGAAAAATGGACTTGTTCAGTTATCATGGCGAACAATTTCAGAAACAAATAGTTTGATGTTTGATGTTCAAAGAAAATCAGAAAATTCTGAGTGGACAAAAATTGGTGAAGTCATTGCAGCAGGCAACAGTAACTCTCCTAAAGATTACAGCTTTGCTGATAGCAAATTAACATCTGGTAAATATCAATATCGGCTCAAAATGATTGATGGAGACGGAAGTTATCAGTACAGCAATATTGCTGAAGTTGAGATTTCTTTACCAGCAGAGTTCTCATTATCACAGAATTATCCTAATCCATTCAATCCAAGCACAACAATAAGTTACCAGCTTGCAGCAAACAGCTTTGTTACGCTTAAGGTTTATGATATTTTAGGTAATGAAATTGCTACCTTGGTGAATGAACAGCAGGAAACTGGATTTTACAGTCTACCATTTACAACAAGCGAAAGGCAGTTGGCAAATGGAATGTATATCTATAAAATCCAAGCCGGCAATTTTACTCAAACTAAAAAGATGCTGCTGATTAAGTAGGATCTGTTTGTAATTAAAACCTCCGAGGTTTTAATCGGAACTTCGGAGGTTTGTTGCAGTAATAAATAAAAATCGTTACAGCGTAAACAATTTTTTAATCTTCCCTTCCGTTAATCTAAAAAATGAAATATATCTTTAACATAGTTTTGCTTTTTCTCTTTATATCGTTTTTCAGCTTAAACGCACAGACTTATTATGTTGATTATGCAAACGGGAGTGATTCTTATCCAGGTACAATTTTTCAACCCTTTAAGTTAATAAGCAAAGCACTCTCTACGCTTGGCTCTAATATCGGCACAATTTATCTGCGAGCCGGAACACATTACTCCACCGCCAAAATAAATCTTAATAAAAACGGCGCGTCTGGTAACATGATTAAATTGTGGGCATACGAAAGCGAGAAGCCAATAATTAATTTTGCAGGAATTGCAACCAACACAGATGGTTTTAGCATTAGCGGTACTTATTATCACTTAAAGGGATTGGAAATAATTAATGCGACACATAACGCAATAAATATTTCCGGACATAATAACATCATTGAGAATTGCAGTGCTCATCAAAATGGTAATACCGGAATACATATAACAGGCAGCACTTCATTCCCAAGCAATAATATTATTCTTAATTGTGATTCATATATGAATTTTGATTCACCAATTGGCGGTAATGCGGATGGATTTAGTGCGAAGTGGAATGTTGGAGCAGGAAATATTTTTCGTGGATGCAGAGCTTATAACAATTCTGATGATGGGTGGGACTTGTGGATGTGCACCAGTACAATAACTATTGAGAATTGTTATGCTTTTCGTAATGGTGTGGATATTTGGTACACAGGTCAAGTAAGCGGGAATGGAAATGGTTTTAAATTAGGCGGTAACAATGTTGCAACTCCGCATATTGTTAAAAATTGTCTCTCATTTGACAATGCCGGAAACACAGGTCGCGGCTTTGATGAAAATAATAATTTAGCCGGACAGACACTTTATAATTGTACATCATTTAGAAATCTGAAATCGAATTTTTATTTCAACAATAATCCGCTCACCTCGGGTTCACATTCTATCGTTAATTGTGTTTCTTATGTGAGCGGTTTAGCGGATGTCTTTAAAAATACAGTTGCTCAGACAAATAGCTGGCAGGGCTTCACTGTCAATAATGCAGATTTTATTAGTCTTGATACAGCCGGGATAACAGGTGCAAGAAATACTGATGGCAGTTTACCAAGCACAGATTTTTTGCATTTGACAACCGGATGCGACCTCATTGATGCCGGAACAAATGTCGGAATTTCTTTTAACGGTGATGCACCGGATTTAGGATATTTCGAATCCTCATCTCCAGTGCCGGTTGAATTGATTTCGTTTAATGCAAGTTCAAATGGAGAAATAGTTTTTCTGAATTGGAAAACCGCAACAGAGGTGAATAATTACGGTTTTGAAGTAGAGAGAGCTTCGTCTTTGACTTCGCCCATCCTTAGTTGGGAGAGAATTGGTTTTGTTAGTGGAAATGGAAACAGCAATTCTCCGAAGGAATATAATTTTACTGATAAATCGCACAAGCAGTGTGGCTTGTATTTATACCGATTGAAACAATTGGATGCTGATGGAAAATTTGAATATTCAGAGGTAGTAGAGGTTATGATTGAAGCACCGATTTCATATACATTAAATCAGAATTATCCGAACCCATTCAATCCAAGCACGACAATTGAATATGCTCTTCCGATGGATTCGAAAGTAAGTCTTGAACTATATTCAATTGTTGGTGAAAAAATTGCCGACTTAGTTAATTTAGAGCAATCTACAGGATTCTATGCTTATCAATTTAGTATAAGTAATTTGAAATTAACATCGGGAATTTATTTGTATAAGTTGACCGCTGTCAGTAAATCGAACGAAATTTTCTCAAAAAGCATGAAGATGCTTTTACTTAAGTAGGGCTTGTTCAAACAATTAATTAGTAAAACAATTGAATAGTTTAGTCTGTCATTTCGATCCCGATTTCGTTGAGTGCTTTGCATGGTTAATGGGGAGAGAAATCTTTGTTGCAGGTAATAAATTTTAACTAAATATTTCTCATTGCCTCCCGTTATTGAAAAATTAACGAGAGGCGCAATTTTCGGTGTCGTCAAAATATTTCTGGGCAGTTCCTCCCTCCCAATTCAAAATCAAAAAAATAAATAATAATGGCGGATAGATTTGTTTCTGAAAGTAAATCATCACTAAATCTAATTCCATTGCATTCTTCAACTATATATTTAAGGTACGATATGAATTATCTAACTACACTCAGCCATCAGTTAAAAATTTTGGTGATGGTACTTTTTGTTACAACAATTTCTCTATCCCAAGTTCAACTTACGGAGAACTTTGATGCGGGGAACACAATACCCACATCAAGCGGAAGTGCACCAGCTTCACCTACAGATTATACTTGTTCATCGGGGGTTTGGACACTTTATAAGTCTTACAGACATGGCACATCAAACTATTCTGCGCCGTATGCAATAAGACTATTAAAAAATACACCAGCGGCATATGCCATTACTCCAACGCTTAATTCTGTTGGTACAATTTCATTTTGGGGATATGGTGCTTCCTCAAAACCGATTTATTTATACAAGACAACAAATAATGGAGCGAATTGGACATTTATTGATTCTGCAATGACAGGGGTCGGGGTATTTGTTCAAAGTTCCATTGTGGTTAATGATCCTTCATCAAATATCAGAATTAAATTTGAAAATGGCACTGTTGCTGTAAACGATTTAAATTTTGATAATGTTGAGATAACCAGTTACACTACCGATGCAACGATTAATTTATCAACTGCCTCGCTGCCAAGTTTTGGGTTAGTTGTAAGCGGAAATAATTCAAGTTCTTCAAGCTATTCGATGAATGCTCATAATCTAACTGCGGATGTGAAAGTAAAAGCTCCTGCTGGATTTAAAGTAAGTTCGGATGATATTTCATTTTTTGATTCATTAGAAGTAGCACGAACTGGAGATTCAATATCAAATGTAACAATTTATGCACACTTTACTCCAAGCAGCGCTGCAGGAACTGTTACCGGTGATATTTCACATTCAAGTGCTGGAGCGGCTACACAAAATGTCGAAGTAACAGGTATTTCACTTGCAACCGAACCAACAACTCAATCCGCAATTACTTTCGGAACGGTTACTGGCAGTTCAATTGTAGTTAATTTTTCCGGAGGTAACGGTTCAAATAGAATATTAGTTGCAAGAAGCGGCACCGCTGTTTCATGGTCACCGTCTGATGGTGGTGCAATAACGGGAGTTAATGGTGATTTTTCTTTAGCGACTGATAAAGGCAGTGGCAATAAGGTCGTATATGATGGAACGGGAGGTACTGCTACAGTTACAGGATTAACCCAAAGTACAACTTATCACTTTGCAGTATATGAATACAACGTTGGAACTAATAACTCGCAGAATTATAATACAACTTCTCCTGGAACAGGTTCTCAGTCAACAATTGCAGTGGCGACAATAAATGTTACACCCGCTTCATTGGCTTTTGGAAATGTTTTTGTGGATTCGACTTCAACAGAAAAAACTTATATTTTATCTGCAACTACTTTATCCCCATCAAGCGGTGATATAACTGTAACTGCACCCACAGGGTATGAAGTATCCACAACAAGCGGTTCGGGATTTGCATCAACAAAACAAGTTCCTTACAGCGGAGGTACTTTAGCGTCAACAACAATCTATGTCAGATTCAAACCTACTACGGTCGCTAATTATACCGGGAATATCACAAATGCAGGAGGTAGTGCAGCCACAAAAAATGTTGAAGTTTCTGGAAATGGCTCTACACCATCTGCGCCGAATGAATTGCAAGCTGAAGATGGAATTGTTTTAAATGCGAAAATACTTACACAGTATCCAGGCTATACAGGCTCAGGTTATGTTGATATAATTGATAGACAGGGAAGCTGGCTTGAAGTTTCATTTCGCCGCACAGCAGCTTCTTCAGATACATTAACAATTTATTTTGCAAATGGTTCTGGCGGATCAAGAAGTCTTGCCCTTTATTTAAATGATGGTAGTCTTGGAAATATTTCTTTTCCAAATACCACCAGTTGGTCAATATGGTCGTCGGTTAAAACTGTAATTTCATTTTCAGCAGGTATAAATCGTATCCGACTGCAAGCAACCGGATCGAGTGCGACTCCAAACCTTGATCGCTTCGGTATTAGTGGAAGCGAGGCAATTCCCGTGTATAAACTTAATTTGTATAAAAGTGGAAATGGAACTGTAAATGCAAATCCTTCCCAAATATATTATGATGCAGGCACTCAAGTTCTTTTGACGGCTTCACCTTCAGGAAATAACATCTTCAGTAAATGGATAGGTGGTCAGGAAAGCACGAGCAGTTCGTTAAGTATTGCAATGAACAGCCATAAAACTATTGTAGGAGTTATGCTTGATACTACCAATTTTGCTGGATTTAATCTCGAAAATTCCCCAATCGGTTTTGCTTCATTAAATGCATTAGGAAATAATGGAACGACCGGCGGTGCGGGGGGAAGTGTTGTCTACATAAATAATTCAAAAGATTTATATGATTTGATGTTTGTTAGATTGGACGCAAATCATACCCTGAATCTTGAACCAATTACCATTTATATTGTCGGAACACTATCTGCCGATCCCGCTTTTGGTGAGATGCTCGATGTAAAGGATACATATGATGCATCAATTATTGGTGTTGGACAGGATGCCATAATTACCGGATATGGATTAAACCTCTATCGGGCTGTAAATATTATTATCCGAAATATTAAATTTGCAAGCTGGGGAGATGATGCAATCTCTGTTGATGCAAGTGATGATCAAAACAAAGGTCATCATATTTGGGTTGACCACTGCACATTTACATACGAACCGCCGCCTGGCTATCCAGCAGGTACAACTCCAGATGGTTCTCTGGATATTACTCATACAGCAGCTTACGTAACTGTTTCTTGGTGTCATTTTTACAAGACTGATAAAAATAGTTTGGTCGGGCATTCCGACAGCAATACATCAGACGTTGATATTAAGGTTACCTATCACCATAATTATTTTGACAGTACAGCACAGCGTAATCCTCGAGTGAGATTTGGAAAAGTGCATGCTTTCAATAATTACTACAGAAAGAATACAATTTATTCGGTATCCTCGAATACAGGAGCTGATGTCGTGGTGGAAGGAAATTATTTTCTTGATTGTCCAATCCCAACAGAAAGTGGTCGAGATGGCGGACCGCAAGGAGATATAATCGAATACAATAATATTTTTGTCAATTGCGGTATACCTGAAGTTGTCGGGACAGCATTTGATCCCACAACATATTACAGTTATACGGTTGATGATCCTTCAACAATTCCGGCAATGGTTAGTAAATATGCAGGCAGCGGGAAGTATGATTTTTCACCCAATCCACCAAGTACTTCTAAAACTTTAAACATTACGGCATTGATTGAAGGATTTTATGATGGAAGCAATATGGTTTCTGATACAGTTACCGTTGCACTTCATAATTCGACCACACCCTATGCATTGGTTGAATCTCAAAAAGTAGTTCTTAGCAATTCTGGACAAGGTACGGCTAATTTCAATACCATTTCAGATGCTACAAATTATTACATTGCAGTTAAGCACCGCAACTCAATAGAGACATGGAGCAAGAATCCACAGCAGTTTACTGGTGGAACATTGACATATGATTTCACAACCGCAGCAACACAAGCATATGGAGATAATTTAAAGCTTAAGCTAGGTAAATATTTTATTTACAGCGGAGATGTTGGTCAGGATGGAAATGTTGATTTAACCGATATGATTGAGGTTGATAACGATAATGCAAACTTCATGACAGGTTATTTGCCATCAGATGTTAACGGCGACAGTATCACGGATTTGTCAGATATGATCGTAGTTGATAACAACAATGCAGCATTTGTGGGTAAAATTATACCTTCATTAGTTATATCTGAGAGACGAATGAAATACCTGTTAGAACACCAGACTAAGACTAAATTGTAGGGAAAAAAAATAATGGAATTAGAATTAAAATTAAAAAATAACGTAGATATTGATGAAAACATCAATTCCTCTACTGATTGCAATACAAAGATATTCAAGTTAAATTAAAAATTGGTCATTTTAAATAAGTAATACATATCATATAATAAAAATCGGAGGTAATAAATGAAAAAGATTCTTTTGTCTGCTTTGATTTTGGTTGGATACATTTTTTCAACCAATAATTATAGTCAATCGTTTGGAGATTATCGCTCTCTAACAAATGGGAATTGGAGTTCTGTTAGTTCATGGGAAATTTTTACGGGTTCCGGTTGGATTGGAGCGAGTGTGCCACCAGATGGTTCAGGAGGTACAATTACTATTCAAAATAGTCATAAAATAACAGTTGATATACCTCTTTCTATTGGATCTGTAACCATAATTGTTGATGGTTATTTGAAGGATTCTGCAATCATCACCTACCCAAGTCTATACTCGGTAATCGTCAACGGTACATTTGAATTAGCTCATGCAACGGCTTCTAACCAAGGTCTACCAACTGCTTTGTGGAATACAGGTTCAAATTGTATTATAGGGCGTGGTATTACAACAGCAACAACTGGGAGCAATGCTAATCAAAATTTTTATAATTTTATAGTTGACTGCCCAACATGGAGTGGGAGCTTGAATTTTGGATGGGGAGGAACTTCAACTCCAGCACCAACAACCATAGACGGAGATGTAATTGTTAAAAATACAGGAACTGGTAGATGGCAATGGTGTGCACCAACAGCTGGTACTTTGGGTTCACCAAATTCTGTGTCTGTTACAATATTAGGAAACCTTTTACTTGATGGCAGCGGCACTGATGCCAGTAATAAAGTTACTGTTACATCGAATGGTACGAGTAATAATTATACGGAAATCAATATCAATATTCATGGTAATGTTACTGTGACTGGTAATGCCGCTAATGTTGAGTGGACAGAATTTGCAATTTCAAGGGGTTCACAAGGTGGTACAGGAACTACAGCATGGAACTTATCAGGAAATTTCAACATGTCGGATGCCACGACTCGAAATTCAAACGTTGCAGGCGCAAAATTTGTGTTCAAAAAAACGGGAGTACAAACTCTTAATTTTAATAATGTGTATTATTTCAGCTCAGGAGTTAACTTTGATGTTGAGAGCGGTTCTACTCTCCAGCTTAACTCGATTCTCAACATTGTTGGTACTTTGAATCTTAATGGTGGAATTATAAATTCATCATTATCTAATCGTCTTATTATGGGTGGTAATTATGGCACTGGACCATCTTTTACATCCGGTACACTTTTAGGAGGCAGCTCATCTAGTTTTGTAAACGGTCCGATGGCACACTTAAACGCAATAACTACGTCAAAAACATGTTTCTTCCCAATTGGGAAGAATGGAAAATACAAACCAATAATATTAGTAGTGACTCAGGATGCTACCACACAAACATTGTACACGGCTGAATTATTTAATTCTGCTCCTCCGTTGAACACTTTACCTGGTGGTTTAGATAAAATTTCAAGTGTCCGTTATTTTACTGTTTCTAAAGGAACAGGTGCTAGTATTAGTTCTGCCTCAATTCAATTTAATTATGAATTTGATGATGGGGTAACTGACTATGCTAATCTTAGAATTGCTAAAGACGACGGTTCGGGAAATTGGGTAGATCTGGGAGGTATTGGTACTGCTAATAACAGCGGGTCAATAACTTCAATCAATAATTTTACATCTTTAAGTAATTTTGTGCTTGCTAATGCAACTGGCGGAAATAATCTTTTACAAAATCCAAAGGTTCTTAATTTGACTGCTTTGATCGAAGGATTTTATGATGGAAGCTCTATGATTTCGGATA
>CAZTJF010000004.1:0-181437 GCA_964613805.1 uncultured Ignavibacteriaceae bacterium
TAAATGTTCTTTAAATCTAAATCCCATTTACACAAATTATTTTACAGACTCTAATCTGTCATGCTACCGTAGCAGAACCTGTCCACCGATTTATCCACCGAAAATTTGCCGGAGGTGGAAGTGTCAACGAAGAAGGATCATCTTTTTCGTATCAATAAAATTTCCACTTTGTATTCTGTAGTAATAAACTCCACTTGGTAAATTGGTCGCGTTAAAATCTACTGAGTTATAACCAGCCTCCTTTTCTTCATTGAGTAAAATTTTTATTTCTTCTCCAAGTATGTTAAGAACTGATAATCTTACATTCCCTTTTTCTATTAATCCAAATCCTATTGTTGTTGTTGGGTTGAAAGGATTGGGATAATTCTGTTCAAGCTTGTAGGTAGTAAAAGGACTCCAATTTATTTCCACTGTTTGTGAGTACTCATACTTTCCGCCGTAGTCTATCTGTTTGAGGCGGTAAAAATATTTTCCAGCATCAGTGAGTTTATCAGTGTAAGTGTAATTATTTGGAGAAGTAGTTGTGCCGTGTCCACTGACGGAACCAACTGTCAAAAAATCATTCGAACCAAATTTTCTTTGTACTTCAAATCCTTGGTTGTTTAACTCCGTTGCAGTTGACCAATTTAGAACAACTTCTTTACTGTTAGCTATAGCTGTGATAGAATTTAGTTCTACCGGAACTGGATTGCCCCCTTTGGTTGTGTGAAGAATTGTGCCACCACCTCCAACAGCCCAACCGTTGTTAGCATCAATGAAATAAACTCCAAATAACCAATTTGTTGTACCGCTAATTTGTTGATTCCAATTAGCACCACCATCATTCGTATTTAGTATCAATCCATCCCCACCAACTATCCAACAAGTATTTGCACCAGCACAATATAAACCCGATAACACTTGGTTTATTGCTATCGATTGTTCTACCCAGTCGGTTCCACCGTTTGTTGTCTTTAGGATCTTCCCCTCAGATCCTATCGCCCATCCATTATCAATATCACTAAAGTATATTTTTGTCAAACCAAAAGAAGTCGTACTCCATTGCTCTATCCAAGTGGTACCTCCGTTCGTTGTCTTAAGAATCACTCCTCCACTGATACTCCAATCTGAGGTATTTCCAACTATCCAACCATTTGCATTGTCAATTAAGAAGACGCCATATAAGTGTACATTTGAAGGACACGTTTGGTTCGTCCACGAAACTCCTCCATCCGTAGTCTTGATAACATAACCCCGAGGGAATGGGAGACTATCATGACTATAACCAATAGCAAGTCCGTTTTCTGCATTTATGAAATGCACGTCTGTCAGTGTAACATTAGCTATGGTCTCTTGCGTCCACTGCAATCCACTATTTGTTGTCTTAATTATCTTATCAGCTCCAACTGCGAAATAGGTATTAGTACCAGCAAGAGTAACACTATTGAGTCCACCATAGTAATGTCCATAAGTTAACCAGTGTGTCCCACCATCAGTTGTTCTAAGGATTTCTCCTATTGGATCAGGCCCTGTAGAGTTGCATACTACAATACCATTGCTCGCATCATAAAACGCAACATCATGTACACTAATAACCGTTCCAGTTTGTGATTCCCAAGTTATTCCACCATCTGTCGTTTTAAGGATCAAACCAAATGAAACACTAAATCTAGCAGGTTTATTTCCTCCGACAATGATACCATGATTTACATCGGAGAAAGCAATGTTGCTTAATGGCGCTGAAGTACCAATTAAGATGGTAGACCAGCTAATTCCACCATTTATTGTATGTAAGATGGTTCCATTTGCACCAACAATCCAACCATTTAATAAATCAATCATGCTGATGTTACTCAAACATTCTGTTGTTACATTACTTTTTTCAGTCCAAGAGATTCCACCATTAGTACTTCTGAGTATTGTACCACTATCTCCTACAGCAATGGCAATGTCTGTACTGAAGAAATCCACCCCATGCAATGCTCTTGTTGTTCCACTTACTTCAGATAGCCAAGTTGTTCCACCATCGGTAGTTTTTAATATTGTTCCATCATTGCCAACTGCAATACCATTATTTTGATCAGCAAAGGAGACGTCGTGCAAACTCTTCAAACTACCAATGGTTTGTTTTAACCAAGTCGATCCACCATTAGTGGTATTTAAAATTATGGAAGTATCAGGTAGCCAATCTTCAGAATTGCCACCGACAACCCAAGCTCTGTTTGCATCAATAAAACAGATACTATTTAATGACAAAATAGTTCCACTTGATTGTGACATCCAGTTTACTCCACCATTGGTTGTTTTGAAGATTTGTCCCTCGTAACCCACAGCCAATCCATCATTCTCGCTGCCGAATGAGACATCCCATAATGTATATGGTGCTACTAGTTGTTCTGTCCATGTTGTTCCACCATTGGAGGTAATCATTATTTGGTTTGCACCAACAGCCACTGCATGATTTGAATTCGCAAAACTAACACCGCCTAATGAGTTTACTGAAGGTTTAGACTGATTTACCCAGCCTGATTGTGCATAATAAATTTGAGTTACAAGGAAAAGGAAAAAGAAAATTTGAAGTGACTTTTTCATAGCGAGCTCCTTTAATGATTGATTTAGTTATTATCAATGCAACGGCTCTGCTTCGGGAGAGTGTTCTGTATGTTGTATCTGGAATGTTCTATAACCTATCTCCGCATTAACTCCCTCGGAGTAGACGAAATTCTCGATTGGAAATTAGTGAATAGGAGTAGTTATAGTCAAGCAAATAATGTGATTTTTTTAATTATGAATCAGCGCCAACATAATTTAGTTCTTGAAATAAGCAATTAAAGAGTCTCTTAATCTTAATCTTACTCTTTGTCTCCCTTTTTTTATTTAAGTTTGTACTACAAATTTTTCAATTCATTCAATACAATCAGAAATAAAAATCATTAAGGAGAGTAAAATGACTACAATAATTGATGTTAGAGGCAGAGAAATTTTAGATTCACGCGGCAACCCAACTGTAGAAGTTGAAGTTGAGATTGAAGCAGGAATTATTGGAAGAGCTGCAGTTCCAAGCGGCGCATCAACCGGAGAAAGAGAAGCAGTTGAATTGAGAGATGGCGATAAATCAAGATACCTTGGCAAAGGAGTCTTAAAAGCGGTTGAAAATGTAAACGAAAAAATTGCCGATGAAATAATTGAAATGGATTGCTTAGATCAAGTTACATTAGACGGCATTTTAATTGAACTTGATGGCACTAAAAATAAAGAAGTGCTCGGTGCCAATGCAATTCTTGGAGTATCATTAGCGGCTGCAAAAGCTGGTGCACAATATCTTGGATTACCTTTGTATCGGTACATCGGTGGAGTCAACGCTAAAACAGTACCTGTTCCGATGATGAACATTATTAACGGCGGAAAACATGCAGATAACAATGTTGACTTTCAGGAATTTATGATTATGCCTGCAGGTGCACAAAGTTTTTCTGAAGCATTAAGAATGGGAGCAGAAACTTTTCACAACTTAAAAACCGTTTTGAAAAAGAAAGGTTACAATACTGCAGTTGGTGATGAAGGCGGCTTTGCACCAAATCTTAAATCAAATGACGAAGCAATTGAAGTTGTGCTTGAGGCAATAACCAAAGCTGGCTACAAACCAGGCGTTGATATTTTTATTGCTTTAGATCCAGCAGCCAGTGAATTTTATCTCGCCGAAAAAAAGAAATATCATTTCTTTAAATCAAATCCAACAAAAGAAATTAGTTCGGAAGAATTGATAAAGTTTTGGGCAGATTGGGTAAGTAAATATCCAATTATTTCTCTTGAAGATGGCTTAGCTGAAAATGATTGGGATGGCTGGAAGTTATTGACGGAAACATTAGGCAGTAAAATTCAATTAGTTGGTGATGATATTTTTGTAACGAACACCGAAATTCTTGCAGAAGGAATTGAGAAGGGTGTTGCAAATTCTATTTTGATTAAGCTTAATCAAATAGGCACTTTAACTGAAACCCTTGATGCAATTGAAATGGCAAAGAAAGCCGGATACACGAATGTTATCAGTCATCGTTCGGGTGAAACTGAAGATACTACACTTGCTGATGTCGCTGTTGCAACTAATGCTGGACAAATAAAAACCGGTTCCGCATCAAGAACAGATAGAGTTGCAAAGTACAATCAGCTTCTTCGTATTGAGGAAGAACTTGGTGATGCGGCTATCTTTCCGGGTTTGGCTGCGATAAATTATAACGTGTAAATTAATATTCTGATAAGTTACCTTATGCACAATGTTATATTCAATAGCTCCGACCTTTAGAGAGTGTTGCACAACTCGAATTTGTCACCCCGAACTTGTTTCGGGGTCCCATTACAAAAAATATTTAGATGCTGAAATTAATTCAGCATGACAGTAGGGACTTACGCAACAGACCCTAAAGGTCGTGGCTACTAAAATTTAATTCTGCGTAAGGTAACCTGATAATTTGAATGTCAGTCTGAGCATGTCGAAGACTGACCTTCCTATCAATCACACTTCGACTGGCTCAGTGTGACAAAGCAAAATACGGAGCCAATATTTTTGAATTTATTACTCAGGGATGTTATGCCAAACAACAAACTCAAACTTTGCAATCAGCTCATCAAAAAACATAAAATTGAAGTCATAGACCTCAAAGCACTTGATCTCACAGGACGGCTTCATCATATTTCTCTTCCAATCCAAAATAATCTGCTCGACAAACTAATGAAAGAGGGTGTGGGTTTTGACGGATCGAGCTATGGTTTTAGAAAAGTTGAGAACAGTGATATGATCTTAATTCCTGATTTAGCAACTGCTGTGGTTGATCCTTTTCGCGAAACACCGACATTAAGTTTCTATGCTCATATCGTTTTAACGGATTCAAAGCATTCTCCATTCTTGCAAGATGGAAGATATCTTACAAAGCAAACAGAACTTCTTCTCAAAAAATTCACAGGTGCTGATACGTCGTGGTGGGGACCTGAGTTTGAGTTCTATATTTTTTCAAATGTTGAATATGATACAAGAACTGCGTCATCGTATTACAAAGTTGAACATGCTGAGGAGTTTTATAAAAAAGCTTATCATGCAGCGAATCCTTTTGATGTGTACGATGATTTCCGTGATGAAGCGTGTAAAGTTTTAAAAAAATATGGGATAAAAGTTAAGTATCATCATCATGAAGTCGGTGAGCGCGGTCAGCAGGAAATAGAAACCTATTTTTCGGATTTACTTACTACTGCGGATAATATTGTAACTGCAAAGTACGCTTTGTTCAATCTTGCCAGACAGAAAAATCTATTTATTACTTTCATGCCTAAGCCGATGTATATGCAATCGGGCAACGGAATGCATATTCATTTGTATCTTACAAAGAACGGGAAAAATATTTTCTACAAAAAAGGCGAGTATGGAAATCTTAGTGAACTTGCAAGATATTTTATTGGCGGTTTACTGAAACATGGACCTTCACTTTCTGCATTTACAAATCCAAGTACAAATTCGTATAAGCGATTGCTTCCCGGATTTGAAGCTCCGGTTGCGTTGACTTATGGGCAAGGTAATCGTGCTTCCGCAATTCGTATTCCAAAGTATGTGAGTAACCCAGATGAAACAAGATTTGAATATCGTCCTCCTGATGCAACTGCAAATCCTTATTTATGTTTGATTGCAATGCTGCTCGCAGGAATTGATGGAGTGAAAAGAAAAATTGATCCTGTGAAAGAAGGTTACGGACCTTATGATAAAAATTTTCTTGAAGATCCCGAATTAAAAGAAAGCATACATTTCCTTCCAAGAAATTTTCAGGAAGCATTGGATGCCTTGGCTAAGGATAATGAGTACTTGCGGCTCGGAAATATTTTTACAGATGATCTTCTTTTTCAATGGGTGAAAATTAAAAATGAAGAGATAAAGTCAATCGGTACAATGCCTCACCCGTTCGAATATAAGATGTACTTCACTTTGTAATAGAATAACGATTTTGTGTTAGATTAAAATTAGTAAATGTGACATAAATATCTTTAAGTTTATTCTAACTAATCTTGAAAGAGTATAAAAGAAGATTATTCAAAAAAAATTAATAAGGTTATGAAATTTAATTTAGAGCAATTAAACATATCATTAAAAATAATTTTAATAGCATTTACTTTAGCTTTAGTAACTTTTTTTGATATTATTACTGGGAATGAAATTGCATTATCAATATTTTACTTAATTCCTATTTTTCTTTCGTGTTGGTATATAAGTAAAAATGCTGGAATAATAATTTCCTTATTTAGTGTAGGATTATGGTTCTTTTTGGACTACCTCTACCTACCTCCATATACAAATAAAGTTGTTCCATACTGGAATGCTAGTGTTAGGATTGCTTTTTTTCTGATTGTAACTTATTTGTTAAGTGCGTTAAAAAGTAAACGGGAGAGAGAGAAGGAAATTATTAAATATATTGCACATGATTTAAGATCTCCGTTAGCAAATATTTTGACCGGATTAAAGATAATGTCAGAAGATCTCGTTGAATCTGCCGCTTCAAATCAAAGAGAACTTTTGGAAGTGATGATCTCAACTAGTAATCGAATGCTTATTTATGTAAACTCGCTCCTTGATTTAATGAGACTCGAAAAAGGGAAATTAACATTAAACATTTCAAAGTTTGGAGTTTCAGATGTGTTAAATAAAGCTCTAGATCAAGTAGGTCTTCTAGCAAAAGAAAAAGAAATTGAAGTAAATCTTGATATTCACGTGCAAGAAATTAAAGCTGATGAAAATTTATTATTAAGAATTATCGTTAATTTATTGAGCAATTCAATCAAAGCAAGTTCTAAGAAAACACACATTAATGTAACCGTTAAAAACTTGGACCAGCAGAATATTGTTTTCTATCTTGAGGACCAGGGGACTGGTTTAAAAAGAGGAGTTGTAGATATATTTGATAGTAAATTCATTGAAGACATTTCTAAAACTGATGGCGGTGGGATGGGTTTAACATTTTGTAAACTTGCTGTGCAAGCCCACGGAGGGCAAATTAAATTGGGTAGTATCGAAGGCAAAGGCACAACCGTTATTTTTTCATTTCCCAAATAGTTTATTTAATAGTACTTTAAGATTACGAATAGAGGTAAACAATTCTTAACAGTTTTAAACCCCGCAATAAAGGTAATCTTCATTGGAGCATCTTTAAAACTTTGAAATTAGGAGTTAAAGGTATGAAAAAAATCTTAGCAGCTTTATTATGCATATATCTTTTCAATTCATGTTCAACTCAAAACGATCAGTTCTCTATTGACGGAGTTGTTAAAGGAGTTGATAATGGAAAAGTTTACTTGCAGCAGCTTGTTTCAAGCAAATGGGTGAATGTTGATTCAACTCAATTAGAAAAGGGAATATTTAAATTTGCCGGGACAATCAACCTGCCTGAAATGTATCAGATAAAATTAGAAGAACAAAAAGTAACTCTGCCAGTTTTTGTTGATGCATCAAAAATTGATGTTGAAATATTTCCCGATAGTGTTGATAAATCCGTTGTCAAGGGATCAGCAGCTCACGATTTGTATAAAAAATATTTGAGTAAGAAAGAACCAATTGAGGAAAAAATAGATGCAGTTTATGCTGAATGGAAAAAGGCAAGAGAAAATGGTGACAGCTTAAATATGGCTCGCACCGATTCAATCTCAATTGTTTTGGATAACGATTTGAAAAAAGTTCTGGTGGAATTTGCTTCTGCTAATGCTTCATCCACAGTTTCACCTTATTTGATTATGCGGAACAGCTGGCAGTTTGAGCTTCCTGAACTCGAAAAGGTTGTAAATAAATTTAACGCATCAATTGACAGCTCACAGTATACTCAATCCCTAAAGAAAAGAATTGACATTCTGAGAAGCGTTCAAATTGGAAAGACCGCACCGGATTTTACTATGAGCGACTCACTTGGAAATCCGATTCGACTATCCTCATTAAAAGCTAAAGTTCTGCTCGTTGACTTTTGGGCGGCGTGGTGTAAACCCTGCCGTGCTGAAAATCCAAACGTTGTAAAAGCTTACAACCTTTATAATAAAAAAGGATTTGATATTCTCGGCTGTTCCTTTGACACTAATCGCGAAAAATGGCTGAAGGCAATTAAGGATGATAAGCTCACCTGGCATCATGTTTCGGATTTGCAAGGATGGGATAACTCCGCGGGCAAAATTTATGGCATTAACTCAATTCCGGCTAATGTTTTGCTGGATAAAGATCAAAAAATAATTGCACGTAATCTACGAGGTGAAGAGTTACAAAAAAAATTAGCTGAGATTTTTGGTTCATGAGATATGAAAAGAAAACAGATAAGTAGTTGAGGAATAACAAGCAACCCACATCTTCAGATGTGGGAAGTACAAGCAGGATAACAAAAGCACATACACCAGCCCATAGCTTCAGCTATGGGACAGAAAGGAGATACAATCATGTCCCATTCGCTATTAAAAATCTGGATTCATGGTGTCTTCGGAACTAAGGATAGAACCTCCTTAATCAATAATAATTTTGAAAAAGAACTTTATTCGCACATTAAAGATCGCATTGAGAATGAGCTTGATTGTAAGGTTAGAATCATAAATGGCACTGAGGATCACATTCACATTTTATTTTTACTTTCACCAAATTTTAGCGTAAGCGATATCTTCCACAAAATCAAAGGTGAATCTTCGCATTGGATCAACCAATCAAATTTCATGAAAAGTAAATTTGCATGGCAAATAGGTTATGGTGCATTTTCGGTTAGTGAATCAATGGTAAAGGATGTAGAACGTTACATACGAAACCAAAAAGAGCATCACAAAAAGGTGAGCTATGCTGACGAAACTGATTTGCTTATTAAAAAATATGGATTACAAATTCATAATGGTTAAAACCAAATTTTTTAATGTAAATCGGATGGATGTTTTTTATTGTTTACCCATAGCTGAAGCTATGGGCTGCAGTGGGCTGGGTTATAATTTTCCAATCGATTAAATATTACTTTAACCTTGCCACACCTCGGAGAAATAACCGCACTTTTAACCGCATGCTGCTGGTCATTCAGCTCATACATTTTTACTGCGGCTGCAAATAGAATCGGTTCGGTTCAAATTAATATTGATCGAATAATTCTTGCAGTCATAATTCTTTTCCTTACAATAATTCTCGCCGGAGTTAGTATTGATTTATCCCAAAACCAAGTTAAAAATCTTGCTGTAAGCGGGATAATTGGTTTGGTAATTGGCGATACATTCTTGTTCAAAGCTTTCACCATGATTGGGACTCGGTTGAGCATGCTGCTTATGTCTTTAACTCCTGCTATGAGTGCAATCTTAGCTTACTTTTTTTTAGGTGAAAGAATTGTTTTGATTGGAATTATCGGTATGATAATCACTTTAGTTGGAATAGTGCTCGTTGTATTTGATAGGAAAGAAAAAGATGCATCTCATTCAAAAAGGGGATTGGGAATACTCTATGGAATTCTCGGTGCGCTTGGTCAAGCAGTCGGGCTGATCTTTGCAAAACTTGCATTTGAAGAATCGAACATCAATGGATTTCTTGCAACATTTGTCAGATTATTATCGGCAGCAATTCTAATTCTTCCAATTTCACTTTTACTTAGGCGATATAAAAATCCAATTGCACTTTATAAATCTGACACAAAAGGTTTAGCTTTAACTTTTGGCGGAACATTTTTCGGTCCGTTTCTCGGTATAACGCTTAGCTTAATTGCAATTTCTAACACAAGTGTTGGAATTGCATCAACATTGATGGCAACGGTTCCGGTTATCATGCTGCCGATTGGCAAATTTGTCTTTAAAGATAAAAT
This sequence comes from uncultured Ignavibacteriaceae bacterium, assembly GCA_964613805.1. Classification (GTDB taxonomy): domain Bacteria; phylum Bacteroidota; class Ignavibacteria; order Ignavibacteriales; family Ignavibacteriaceae; genus XYD12-FULL-36-8. Next base: position 9,810 of record CAZTJF010000004.1, read on the forward strand.
AAATGTAAAAGCCATCATCGGTGCTGTAATTGCGGTTGCAGGTGTTGCAATTTTGTTTTTGCGGTGAAATCATTTTTTGAATAGCCCCAACTTTCAAGTTGGGGATACAATGTCTTCCTTAACAATTAGGGCTTTAGCCCAATTAACAGTCTTCAATGGACTAAAGTCCTGAGTTTATAGTTGGATATAAACCTCCGGCATAAATGCCGGAGCTATTAAATGAAAAAGCCTCAATATTTTCCCATAATTTATTGTATTTTTCTACCCTAATTTTTTGGGAGTTAACTTGAAAATTCAATTCTTTGGAGCAGCACAAACTGTTACCGGCTCACAGCATCTTTTAACAATTAACGGAAAAAAGATTTTACTTGACTGCGGACTCTACCAAGGTAAACGAAAAGAGGCATTCGAAATAAACAGAAATTTCCTATTCAACCCTTCGGATGTTGATGTACTAGTTTTATCCCATGCACACATTGATCACAGCGGTAACATTCCTAATCTGATTAAAAATGGTTATGATGGACCAATCTATACTACTTCTGCAACAGTTGACCTTTGCCAGATTATGCTTCGAGATTCGGCTCACATTCAAGAACGTGATGTTGAGTTTGTGAACAAAAAAAGAATTAGACAGAATCAAAATCCCTTTGAACCGCTTTATACAATTCAAGATGTTGAAAATGCTATGTCTCAATTCATCGGAGTGCAGTACGATAAAGCTATTGAAATTGTGCCAGGTGTAAATCTGCAATTTATTGATGCGGGGCATATTCTTGGTTCAGCAGGAATTTTTCTTGAGATTGAAGAAAATAAAAAGAAGCTTCGTCTCTGTTTCAGCGGGGATATTGGAAGACCTGATATGCCTGTGATAAAAAATCCAGTTCTACCTGCCGATCTTGACTTGCTGATTATGGAAAGCACTTATGGAAATAAACTGCACGCAGTTTCTGATGAAGTAGAAGAAGAAATGGTTAAACTTATCACCAAGGTTGTTCAAAGAAAAGGAAAAATTATCATTCCCGCTTTTGCAATTGGTAAAACTCAATTACTTGTTTACATTTTGCATAAACTGTTTAATCAGAATCGAATTCCAATATTGCCAATTTATGTTGACAGCCCTCTTGCGGTTGATGCAACAAGTGTTTACAGAATGCATCCGGAGTGTTATGATAGAGAAACCTACCGGGTATTCCTAAATAATTATGAAGATCCGTTTGGATTCAGCCGCTTGACTTATATTCGTGATGTTAATGATTCAAAAAATCTTAATGACCTAAAAGATCCGTGCATAATTATTTCCGCATCGGGAATGGCGGAAGCCGGACGTATTCTTCATCATCTCGCAAACAACATCGAGAATCATCGAAACTGTATTTTGTTTGTAGGATATGCTGCTCAAGAAACTCTTGCAAGAAAAATAATGGATGGAATGAAAGAAGTAAGCATTCTCGGTGATGTTTATAAAGTAAATGCTGAGGTTGTGTCTATGGATTACTTCAGTGCGCATGCGGATCAAAATGGCTTGCTGGAATATCTAAAATTGAGTAAACCCGAAAAATTGAAAAACATTTTCTTGGTTCACGGTGAAAGTGAGCAATCTTTACCGCTTCGTGAGAAAATTATTTCAAAAGGATTTCGTTCTGTTGAGTATCCTAAAAAAGGGGATGAATTCGAAATAAATTAAGATTAAGCCAAAGACGGACGGATAAGATGAAATCTCTAACTCTGAAGATTTGTTTTATAATGCTGATACGTTCTCTCATCAAAGCAAACAAAAATTGCTTTCTCAATTAACTCATCTTTCTCTAAAAATTCTTTTACAGTTTGAACTGCAATATTCGCCGCACGATCTGAAGGAAAACCATAAACCCCTGTTGATATTGCTGGGAATGCAATTGATTTTATTCCGTTCTCTCTCGCAAGTATCAGAGAATTTTTATAGCAGCTAGCTAATAATTTATCTTCGTTTTTATTCCTCCCATTCCAAACAGGTCCGACAGTATGTATAACATATTTTGCTGGAAGATTATATCCTTTTGTAATCTTAGCTTCACCGGTCGGACAACCATTTAGTGTCTTGCATTCTTCTAAAAGTTTTGGTCCGGCTGCACAGTGAATTGCACCATCAACTCCACCGCCGCCCAATAAACTTGAATTTGCAGCATTTACAATTGCATCAACTTTTAGTTTGGTTATGTCACCAATTTCTAGATGAATTTTTTCTTGTTGCATTATTTTGATTCCATAAAAAATCTTATTGGTAAACTTATTAAAGATCATTGAAAATTGTTGAACTCCAACGGAGTTCTTGTTTCTGTGGGATTTATTATCTCTACAGATATTAGACTCCTAACGGAGTTAGAAAACAATTAAACACGTTCCCACCTTTGGCGGAATTCTACAATTGTGCCTTCACATTTGCAATTCAGAAAAACAGAAATTCAGGTTATTCCTTATCATAAAAAAAGGAATTTAAATTGTCAGTATTGAGAATTTAATGGATATCCTGGCTTGAAGAAATTTAATTTCCTTATGGCAACTCTTAATGTATTTGAAAAATTCACACAATTCTGATTCTGGGGTTTTTATCGAGAAAATGGCATAATTTTGGACAAAGAAAAGCATTAGTTTTAACTAAATGCTAAAAACACTATATCATTTCTTGAAAGGGAAGGAAAATGTCCGGCAAAACTCGTCGTGATTTTCTTAAAAAGTCTGCAGTTATTGGGGCTGGAATTACTGGGCTTTCAACAGCAACTGCTAAGGCAGCACCAACCAATATTTTATCACCTGACAGAATGGGAGTACTTGTGGACACAACTGTCTGTGTCGGCTGCCGAAATTGTGAATGGGCTTGCAAAGATGCTCATAATTTACCCGCTGGTGATTTGGAAACTTATGAAAATAGAAAAATATTAGAAACAAAACGCAGACCTGACCACACAGCACTTACTGTTGTCAATGAATACTCACCCGGTAAAAATTCAAGTCTGCCAGTGGACGTAAAAGTTCAATGTATGCATTGCGATCACCCGGCGTGTGTATCTGCATGTATAGTTGGCGCATTTTCTAAACAGGAAAACGGTTCAGTAATTTGGGATACAGACATGTGTATTGGCTGTCGATATTGTATGGCGGCGTGTCCGTTCCAAATTCCTGCTTTCGAATATGATAAAGCAATTGACCCGCTGATTATGAAATGTGATTTTTGCTATGAAAGAACTAAAGAAGGCAAACTTCCTGCGTGTGTTAAAATTTGCCCTGTTGAAGCACTAACCTATGGACCACGAACCGATCTTGTTAAAATTGCACGTAATAGAATTAAACGAAATCCTGATCGTTATGTTGATCATGTATTTGGTGAATATGAAGTTGGCGGAACATCATGGATGTACTTGGCGAATAAAGATTTTAAGCAACTTGATTTTCCAAACTTGGGCAAGAATCCCGCGCCTGGTGTTTCCGAATCAATTCAGCATGGAATATTTGCATACTTTTTTCCACCTGTTTCTTTGTATGCATTACTTGGAGGAATTATGTGGATTAACAAACGTCGTAAAGAATTCGAAGAGGAGGGTAAGATATGAGTCACGAATTAGTTAACCCAACACCGATTAAAAGAAAATATTTTACTCCAGGAGTTATTATACTTTGTGTAATTGCACTCAATGGTTTATTCTTTCTTATGTGGAGATTTTTATTTGGGTTGGGGGCAGTTACAAATCTTAACAATCAATACCCTTGGGGATTGTGGATTGGAGTTGATGTCGCCGCAGGTGTTGCGCTTGCTGCGGGCGGTTTTACAACAGCTGCTTTAGGTCATGTTATGCACAGAGAAGAATATCATGCAATTGTACGCCCCGCTTTGCTTACAGCGATGCTTGGCTATACTTTTGTTGCAATGGGAGTTTTTGTTGATATTGGAAGATGGTATTTCATTTGGCATCCATTAATTATGTGGAATGGAAACTCAGCCCTCTTTGAAGTTGGCATTTGTGTCATGATTTACATGACTGTTCTATATATTGAATTTCTTCCTATTGTTACAGAGAGATTTATTGGTAAAGTTAATCTGCCGGGATTTATATCCTGGTTAAATAAACCTGTGGATAAAGTTTTGAGACTGCTTGACCGCGGATTATCAAAAACTATGTTCATATTCATAATTGCCGGAGTTGTTCTTTCAACACTTCATCAATCATCACTTGGTACTTTGATGGTTATTGCCGGACCGAAGATGCATCCGCTTTGGCAAACTCCGATTCTTCCGTTGTTATTTTTACTATCAGCGATTTCCGTTGGATTGCCAATGGTTATTTTTGAATCACTTACTGCTACGCGTTCACTAAAATTGAAAGCCGAAATGCATATACTCTCAAGGTTAGGATCAATGATTGCTCCTCTGCTTGGAATTTATCTCGCATTTAAAATTGGTGATATGTTTATTCGAAAAACTTTTGTTTACCTTGGAGAATTTAACACTGCGAGCATCATGTTCACCATTGAGCTGCTGTTTGGAGTTATAATTCCTTTGAGAATGTTTCTTTCGCAAAAGGTTTTAAAATCACCCCCGTTACTTTTTACAGCTTCCGCACTTGTTGTTTTCGGAGTATTAATAAACCGAATAAACAATTTTGTTGTTGCATATAATCCTCCCTATTCAACAGAATCATATTTCCCGTCATTCGGTGAAATCTCTGTCACACTTGGATTTGCAGCAATGTTGATCCTTGCGTACAGATTTATTGTTGTTAATTTTCCTGTTATAAGCTTACCAGGGACACAAACCGCTCAACCCACCAAATACAAAATAAGAGGGGTAGAAAAATGAAGAAGATATTATTTGCTGCATTCACATTGATTTTTACGATCGGATTAAACGCCCAGCAAAGTCCGGGAATAAATCATCAGAAACTGCACATCAATTGTGTCAACTGTCATACTTGCGGTATCCCAACAAAAGAAGAACCTTGCTGGGTTGAATGTCCTCGTGAAAAAATGATAACAGTTTATATGAAGCCAGAACAAACTGCTGAGCTTATTGTTATTGATCAATTGAGCGATAGATATGGTCCTGTTTACTTTTCACATAAGTTACACTCACAAATGTCAGATATGCATGGCGGCTGCGTCAATTGCCACCATCACAATACTTTAGAAGAAATATTACAATGCAGCAGTTGTCACGAATCAACGAGAAGTCGAGAAGATATCAGCCATGTTGATTTAAAGGGTGCGTATCACAGGCAATGTATGGGCTGCCACCGTGAATGGAGTCATACAACTGGATGTAATTCTTGTCATACACCGAAGAAAGATTTTGTGAGGAACCAGAAAGAACACGTAAAGAAAAAAATATCTGGAAAAGATCATCCTATAGTTCTTGAACCAACAAAAATTTCTTACAAAACAAATACTGATAAAGGAAAACTTGTAACTTTTTATCATGATGATCATACGAAAAAATTTGGATTAAGCTGCAACACATGTCATGGACAACAGGGCTGCACAAAATGCCATGATGTTAATAAGAAATCCGGTGATCAGCCGAGAACAGTAAGCACCAAAAAAACTTTTGAAGAGCAGCATAGGAATTGTATAAGCTGTCATAGTAAAAATGAATCCTGCAGCAAGTGCCACAGTGATAGAGCACTGGAACCGTTTGATCATAGCATAAGAACAGGATGGGCTTTGGGTAAATATCATACAAAGTTATCTTGTGCCAAATGTCATGGATCAAAGCTGCCATACAAAAAAGTAGATAATAAATGTATAAGCTGCCACAATAAATGGAACAGTGAGAACTTTAAACATTCAATAACCGGTTTGCAGCTTGATGAAACCCATTTAGAACTAAGTTGTGAGGATTGTCATTTAAAAAACAACTATGCTGTTAAACCAAGTTGTGCAAATTGTCATGAGGATTATGTTTATCCAAAAGTTAAACCGGGGAAATTGATAAGCAAATAATTAATTTTAAAGAAAATGATTAACAATGACGCGAGATGTTTAAGAAAATAGGATTTCGTTTAATATTTGTTGTGGCATTTACATCACTTGTAATAATTGGTGTTTACGCTTATTTCAATGTAAAAGCACAAAGCAATATTTTAATCTCTGAAGTTGAAAGGCATGCAAATCAGCTTGGTGAAACAGTTATCTCAAGTACACGCTTTGATATGCTGCTTAATCAGAGGGATAGAATTCAGCAAACAATAAACTCCATCGGTACACAACCGCAGATACGTGATGTTAGAATAATAAATAAAGATGGTGAAATAACTTATTCATCCGATCCTAACAGTATAAATCAAATGGTTGATAAACGCGCCGAGAGTTGTTATGCCTGCCATGCCGAAGATAAACCATTAGAACAAATTTCTATTACTGAACGAACGCGAGTATTTAGAGTTCATCCTGATTCCAACCGCATAATTGGAATAATCACTCCAATATATAATGAAAAATCTTGCTGGCAATCCGATTGTCATGCTCATCCGCAAAACCAAAAAGTGCTAGGAGTATTGGATGTTTCAATTTCGCTTGCAGATATTGACAAAGCAATTGTTAAAAGAGAATGGGAAATAGTAATCTTTGCAATTGTAGCTATTATTGCGGTTGGTTTGCTGATTGCGTTTTTTGTAAGGCGGTGGGTTTCAAATCCCGTTAAAGAATTATTGAATGCAACTCAGCAAGTCAGTCAAGGTAATTTGAATTATGCAATAAAGGATTTCGGTCAGGATGAAATTGGCAAACTTGGGCAGTCATTCAATAACATGACAAAAAAATTATCCGAAGCAAGGATGCAGCTATTTCAATCCGATAAAATGGCATCACTTGGACGGCTTGCTGCTGGAGTTGCTCATGAAATAAATAATCCCTTGACAGGTGTTCTGACTTATAGCAGTTTTTTGTTGAAACGTACTAAAGATAATCCTGAATTTCAGGAGGATCTGAATATTATTGTAAGAGAAACTTTGCGAAGCCGTGAAATTGTGAAAAGTTTGTTAGATTTTGCCCGCCAGTCAGTTCCTAAAAAAGGCAATGCCGATATAAATGACATAATTGAAAAATCCATTAGCGTTATAGAAAAGCAGCTTTCAATTAAAAAAGTTAAAATAATTAAACAAGCTGAAGCTAATCTTCCCAGAATAATTATTGATGCAAATCAAATTCAGCAAGTGTTTATTAATCTTTTTGTTAATGCTTCAGATGCGATGGGTGAAAGCAGTGGTACAATTACAGTTGCCTCAAGAAAAATATCATTGGCACCATTTGGAGTTGCACAGATCAAAAAAGCTGCATGTCCCAAACGTCATAGTCTTATGGACAATGAATATAAAATTGACGGACTACCATCCTTGAAAGTAAAAGTAGTTTCAAATGCTAAAGAGGGAATAATTCATTTAGATCCAGTTTATGGAAAGCATCGCAATCATTACAATCCAGGTTTTAATGTAGATAAAAACACAAAGTTTCTTTGCCCCGAGTGTAATATTTCGTTAATCCAGGAAGGTAAAACTTGCCCGAAGTGCAGTGCGCCTGTGATTACATTGGAAATAACTGGACAAGGGCTTTATGAAGTTTGTTCAGCTGAAAATAGTAATTGGGAAAAGTGGGATTATGTTGACTCAGCCGGATTGAAGGATTATATCGAAATAAAAATCAGTGATACCGGCTCCGGAATTAGTCAAGATGATCTTCCTAAAATCTTTGAGCCATTTTTCTCAACTAAAGGACAAAAAGGTACAGGACTTGGTTTAGCAGTTATTTGGGGAATAATTGATAATCATAACGGAACCATAAATGTTGAAAGCGAAGAAGGTAAGGGAACAACTTTCACAATTCGACTTCCGCTTTCACAGCAGAATTAAAATTTATTTATGAGCAAACCATCTGACATATTGGTAATTGATGACGAACAAGTAATCATAGATGCTGTTGTTAAAATTTCTAGACTTGAAAACTATTCCGTTGATTCTGCTTTAAATGTTAAAGGGGCATTAGAGAAGATTTCAAAAAATCATTTTACAATTGTCCTTTGTGATATTATGATGCCCGATGGTGATGGTTTCCAGGTTTTAAACGAACTGCAATTGAAGAATATTGACAGCGCTTTAATAATGATGACCGGATACTCAACAGTTGAGAATGCTGTTAATTCACTGTATCAAGGTGCGGTTGATTTTATTCCCAAACCGTTTACTGTTGATGAACTTTTGAGTTCTTTATACAGGGTAACAAAGTATAAACAGCTAAAAGAAAAGCAAAGCCAATCGTTAGATCAAAATCAAAAAGTTGAATTATATTATGTTGACTGTCCAGCAAAATATTTTCGGCTCGGTCATTCAAGCTGGCTTTTTGAAGAAAGAGATGGCTCAGTTCTGGCAGGCATTTGTGATATTTTTCTAAAATCAATTGGGACAGTTACTGAAATGGAACTGCTTGCTTCTGAAGATGAAATTGTTCAAGGTATAAGCTGCATTACAATTAAATCTGGAGATGATAGAACTCACAAAGTTGCATCACCGATTTCAGGCAGAGTTATCGAAGTGAATCAAAATTTAAAATCGAATTCAAGCTTGATTGAAAAAGATCCATACTTTAACGGCTGGGTATATCGCGTTATTCCCGCTGATCTTGGTTACGAAATTAAAAAATTAGTTCCGTGCAGTTCAGATAGAATGCACATTGGAGCCACATAAGATTTTTATAATTATTTTTTAGGAGATACATCATGGCATTATTCATACTTGCGGTAATTATATTCATCATTGCGGATATCTCAATCCGAATGATTAGCAAGCGTTTGACAGAAAAAAAACTGAAAAAAGAGCGAGAAGTCGTTTTGCATGAGAGTCTTAAGCTAGATTTTACAAGTGAAGCTAAAACTTTGAAGCGAGCAGAAGTGCCAAATCCAAAAGCAAAAATACTTTGTGTAGATGATGAAGAAGTTATACTCGGCAGCTTCAGAAAAATACTTGTTCTTGATGGATATTCGGTTGATACTGTAGAAACCGGACAAGAAGCACTTGGCTTAATCCAAAAACATCATTATGATTTTGTTTTCACAGATCTCAAAATGCCGATGATGGATGGAGTTGAAGTCACTAAAGCAGTAAAGCACATGCGACCAGATATTGATGTCATAATAATCACAGGTTATGCTTCGGTAGAAACAGCAGTTGAAACGATGAAATATGGTGCAATGGATTATGTTCAAAAACCTTTTACTGAAGATGAACTGCTTGCCTTTGTTAAAAAAGCTTTGATTAAACGACAAGATAAAATTCAGAAACAGCTTAAACCAAAGGTTCACATTTCTCATGTTCCTGCTTCTGGTGATTTCATTAAAGATGAATTTTCTATTCCTGGAGGTGTCTTCATTTCCAATAACCATACATGGGTGAGTATGAATCAGGAAGGAATAGGAAAAATTGGAATAGATGATTTTGCCAAAAAATTAATTGGTTCAATTACTTCAATAGATTTTCCAAATCTTGGTATGAACGTAAAAGCTGGTCAGCCATTATTTACAGTGCGGCAGGGAAATAGAAACGTTACATTTAATTCACCCGTGAGCGGCAAAGTAACGCAAGTTAATACTTTGCTTAAAGATAATCTTGAGGTTTTAAACGTTACACCATACGAGAAAAATTGGATATGTGCAATTGATACTGAGAATTTAGATAACGAATTAAAAGAAATGAAGATTGGAAAATCTGCTGTTTCGTTTTTCCAGGATGATATTGAAAAGTTTGAGTTAGTAATGAAAGATTTACTGAAATCCGAAAAGCGTGAGGATGAATATGTTGAAGAAGGTCAAATCTACATTGGGCAGATTGAGAAGCTAAATGATGTGAATTGGCAGAAAGTAGTTGCAGAATTTTTCGTAAGATAAATACGTGTAACCTTCAAGGTTGCTGTGCTATAAAGCTTGGTTAACCTTGAAGGTTTCGTACCGCTGATTCAATAAATAAAGGCAGTACCGTTTTTTGTGTTAGCGCAACCTTCTCCGGATCTTCAAGCTTCTCAAGAATATCCTCATACTTTTTCTCACCGTGATCTTCAATCACTTTTTGTTTTATCTTTTCCTTCTGATAGTGATACCGCATACCTTCAGGATGAGCTTCGGGATGAAATTGAACGCCGACGATTTCCGGTGATATTCTAATTGCCATTATCGCTCTTTCATATTCAACATGTGGGCGAATTTTTTCGAGGGCTAAAATCTTCGCACCAAGTTCTACAAATACTTTTTTGTTTGGTTGAGTAACCTGCCACCATCTAAAATCGGCGGCAAAAAATGGATTAGGTAAATCAGTTAAAATCGGATCGTCCATTCCTTCATCAGTTTTGTGAACAGGAAATATTCCAAAGGATCGCGACTTTCTTTTTGTAACCTCACCAAGATTGAAAAACCTTGCCATCATCTGAAATGAATGACAAATAAAGAAAAGAAATTTCTTCCTTTCACTTTTCTGATTGTGATCCCAAAGTTTTTCTAAGAGATTAAAATATTTTTTCTCCCAAACCATACCCTCGCCCTCAAAAGGACTTCCGGGTCCGCCTGAAGAAATGTAAATATCGAAAGATGTATCCGGGACTTCGGCTTTATAACGGGTTTCAAAGGTTTGATGAATGATCTGCTGACCTTTTACTTTTCCATCAAATTCAGTAAGCAATTTTTCGATTGCACTGATTCCAAGGTTTTCCTCGTTGTTGTAAAGATCAACTAATGCGGTTTTAATGGGTTTCATCTTTTCTGAAAAATTATCACTCAAAAATTTCTGTAATGAGTTTATAAAATAAAAATCCTTATTTTTAACCACTAAAGTTAATCAAGTTTTTTCTTTAACTAATTTGAGGAAATAACGGTATATGTCAAATTCCATTCCCAATATAAAATCATATGAAGAGAGAATTACTCAATTTTCCTGGGATGTTCCCCGGAAAGAGCTAGGATATGCAGATGGAAGTGTTATTAACATTGGTGAATATTGTGCCGACCGAATTTGCAGAATGGGAAAATCAGATAAAATTGCGTTGATATGGGAAGGATTTACAGGTGAAGAAAAAATATTTACCTTCAACGATATGCGCATTCTTACAAATACAATTGGAAACTTTCTCAGGAAGCAAGGATTAAATCCTGGTGATAGAATTTGCTTGTTCATGGATAAAATTCCCGAACTATATTTTGGTTTTCTTGGAATTTTAAAAATGGGAGGCATTGCCCAACCGCTTTTTTCTGCTTTTGGCCCGGAAGCGCTTGCTACACGGCTTGATGATGCAAAAACTTCGGCGATTGTAACACAGAAAAAACATTTGCATAAAATAAGAGAAGTCCTTAAAGATTTAACAACCTTAAAACATATTGTCGTTGTTGATGATGATGGCAGCAAACCGCTCAGGGAAAGAGAGATTGCTTTTCACATGGAAAAGGAAGAGAGAGTTGAGCAGTTTGATATTTATCCATCTAAAGCCGAAACTCCTTCTGTTCTTCATTATACTTCGGGGACGACTGGAAAACCAAAAGGCGCCCAGCATGTTCATTACTCACTTATTTCACAATACATAACGGCAAAGTATGTTCTTGATTTGAAGGAGAATGATATTTATTGGTGTACTGCTGATCCTGGCTGGGTTACAGGGACGTCATATGGAATAATTGGTGCGTGGGCTAATGGAGTTACTCAGTGTGTGCTTGATGCTGGCTTCAAAGCTGACACATGGTACAAATTTATTGAGAAGCATAAAATTACTGTTTGGTATTCTGCACCAACGGCAATTCGTGCGATCATGAAAGAGGGTAATGAGATAGTTAAAAAATTTAATCTATCCTCTCTCCGTCATCTTGCAAGTGTTGGTGAACCTTTGAATGCTGAAGCAGTCATTTGGTCTAAAGAGGTTTTTGGACTACCATTTCATGACACTTACTGGCAAACAGAAACTGGCAGCATGGTGATAAGTAATTATCCCGGGATGAAAATTAAACCCGGTTCAATGGGAAAGCCATTCCCTGGAATCACTGCAACGGTTGTTGATTTGAAAACATTTCTGCCAATTGAGAAAAAAGGAATTGTTGGGATGATAGCTCTTATGCCTGGCTGGCCTGCTATGTTCAGAACTTACTGGAATAATGAAGAAACTTATAATAATAAATTTAAGAATGGCTGGTATCTTTCCGGTGATAGAGCAAGTATTGATGAAGATGGATATTATTGGTTTGTTGGAAGAGATGATGACGTTATTAATACTGCAGGACATCTCGTCGGTCCGTTTGAAATTGAATCAGCATTGCTCGAACATCCGGCAGTTGCTGAATCTGCAGTTGTTGGTAAGCCCGATCCAGTAAACATGGAGGTTGTAAAAGCTTTTATCGCATTAAAGCCCGGTAATGATCCAACAAAAATGCTTGAACTTGAAATCATGAATTTCATAAGAAAGAAATTATCAGCACTTGCAATGCCTCAGGAAATTGAGTTTGTGGATTCGCTCCCAAAAACTCGAAGCGGAAAAATCATGCGAAGAGTTTTGCGTGCAAAAGAATGGGGCGAGGAGATTGGAGATATTTCGACACTTGAGAATGACATGTAAAAACAATTGCTTAATTGCTAAACTGTTTAATTGTCTATTTGCTATTGAGTTTAACAATTTAACAGTACAGCAATGTAAAAATTTAACAATCATGATAAATAAATTTAATTACCAAATAAAAACGGAGAATGAATAATGGCATCTTTAAAAGACACAATTCTCGAATACGTTAAAAATGAATATCTCGAGGAGGGAAGTGACGAGGAAATCACTTATGATACTCCATTGATAAGCGGCGGCATTGTTGATTCATTTTCGATGGTTTCATTAAAAGTATTTCTCGAAACCAAATTTAACATTCAGATTCCCGATGCAAAAGCATCACCAGAAGCATTTGACAGTGTGAACAACATTGTAAAGCTGCTTAAAGAATTTTCCGTCGAAGACGGATACGCCTCTGGCGGAAACATGAAGTAGGAGGATAAAATGGCTTACAATGCAGATGTTAGAAAAATTTATTCGGACCAAATTGAAGAGATCAGAAATCTCGGCATCTTCAAGGAAGAACGTGCAATTTGTGCTCCCCAAGATTCTGAAATTGAAGTCGAGTTTCCTATTGGTTCCGAGAAGAAAAAAGTAATTAATATGTGTGCGAATAATTACCTTGGACTTTCATCTCATCCCGAAGTTGTTAAGGCGGCGCATGCCGGACTCGATGTCAGAGGATATGGAATGTCTTCTGTTAGATTCATTTGCGGAACACAAGATATTCACAAAGAGCTTGAAAAAAAGCTGACAGAGTTTTTAGGAACAGAAGATACAATTCTTTTCCCTTCGTGTATGGATGCAAATGCCGGAGTATTCGAAGCAGTTCTTACTGATCAGGATGTTATGATTGCAGATAGATTAGTTCATGCTTCAATAATTGATGGAATGCGTTTGTGCAAAGCGCAGAATGATTCATTCAAACATTCAGATATGAACCATCTTGAAGAAAAGCTGCAGCTTCATCAAAACAAAAGATTGAGGATGATCATTACAGACGGTGCTTTCTCGATGGATGGTGATCTTGCTAAGATGGATAAAATAGTTGAGCTTGCTGAAAAATATAATGCAATGGTTTTTGTTGATGATTCTCATGCGAGCGGTTATATAGGTAAAACCGGAAGAGGTTCTCACGAACATTTTGGTGTAGTCGGTAAGATTGATATCATTACAACAACACTTGGCAAAGCGCTTGGAGGTGCTTCGGGCGGTTGTGTTTCCGGAAGAAAAGAAATTGTTGAAATGTGCAGACAGAAAGCTCGTCCTTATTTATTCTCCAACACTGTTGCTCCTGTGATAGTTGAAGGCGCTTTAAGAGTGCTTGAAATAATTTCCAAATCAACTGAAAGGCGTGATAAGCTTGAAGAGAATACAAAGTTCTGGAGAAAAGGATTAACTGAAGCTGGCTTCATTATCAAGGAAGGTGAAACTGCAATTGTTCCGGTCATGCTGTTCAATGCAAAATTATCTCAAGATATTGCAAAAGATCTTTATGCTGAGGGTATTTATGCTGTTGGATTTTTCTTTCCTGTGGTTCCCAAAGGTCAAGCAAGAATTAGGACACAGTTATCCGCTGCTCACGAAATGCATCATCTTGAAAAAGCGCTTGCTGCATTTATTAAAGTGGGAAAGAAGTATGAAATCCTCGGAAAGACGAAGCAGGAGATAATTGATAAGTACGGGATGTGAAAGTAAAATCTCTTTAATTATTTTGAAATCCTACTCGATTAATCTTGAGTGGGATTTTTTATTTTCTCTATCAATTTGGAAAAAGAATACAGTTCTCAGATTTATAATGATTTGCGATCATAATCGAAAAATATTATAAGAATTTGCGATTATAATCGAAAAATCTTATGAATTTACGAGGCAAATTCACAGACCAGGGAAGTGCTGAACTTTTGCTCAATTAATTATCTTGGATTGCCGATTTAGAGCACATTTCTACTCTGCTTTATTTGTATTATTTTTAACCCACGTATAAAAAATGAATTAAGGAAGAATATTTATGGAGCAGCACATTATTTCAGATCCAAACATAATGATGGGGAAACCTATAGTTGCGGGGACCCGAATTACTGTAGAACTAATTTTGGAAAAACTCTCAGCGGGTGATTCAATTGAGCAAATAATTAAATCACACCCGAATCTTACTAAAAGCGGCGTACAAGCTGCTCTGTATTTTGCTGCACGTGCATTAAAAGCAGACGTTGTCTATCCAATTTCAGATTCAAAATGAATTTATTGGCAGATGAAAATATTGAAACCGAAGTTGTACAGTACTTAAGAAACAATGGCTATACAGTAGATTATGTTCTTGAAATGAGTCCTGGTATCAAGGATAGAGATGTAATTGAAAAAGCTAATAAAAATAATTCCCTCGTAATGACTTCGGATAAAGATTTTGGTGAATTAGTATTCAGACAGGGTTTGGTGGATAATGGAGTCATATTGCTTAGACTTCATGGATTACCATCTCCTCTAAAAGCTAACATTATCTTAAGTTTTCTGAAAAATCACGGTGATAATATTCTCAATGCTTTTTCTGTTATTACGCCTAAAAGTGTAAGAGTTCGTTCTCAACTCAAGTAAATTTATCATTGATAAATATTTCATACCTTAGATCTTTCATTTCACTTCACACCCAATTTCAATATTTTTGAACCGCCATTAAATTTTACAAACAATTCAAAAGTAAAACTATGTACCGCAGAACCAAATACGATCTCAAGCAAGAATTAAGTAGCATTAAGGAAGCTAATCTTTACAAAGAGGAAAGAATAATTCTCTCGGATCAGAA
This sequence comes from uncultured Ignavibacteriaceae bacterium, assembly GCA_964613805.1. Classification (GTDB taxonomy): domain Bacteria; phylum Bacteroidota; class Ignavibacteria; order Ignavibacteriales; family Ignavibacteriaceae; genus XYD12-FULL-36-8. Next base: position 25,198 of record CAZTJF010000004.1, read on the forward strand.
AGCTAAGATCAATGTTTCTTATCCAACCAAATCAAAACCGAAAGAGGTGCTGAACTTCTGTTCCAATAATTACCTCGGACTTGCAAATCATCCCGATATAATTCAGGCAGCTCAGAAAACTCTAAATACTCACGGATTCGGTTTATCTTCTGTAAGATTTATCTGCGGAACTCAGGATATTCATAAGGAACTTGAGAAACGTATCGCAGATTTTTATCACACCGATGATTCTATCCTTTATTCATCGTGTTTTGATGCAAACGGCGGATTGTTCGAAAGCATTCTCGGACAAGACGATGTTATCATCACCGATCAATTAAATCATGCCAGCATTATCGATGGTATAAGATTGTGCAAAGCGAAAAGACTTATCTATGAGCATTCCGATATGAAATCGCTTGAGCAGAAATTAATTCTTGCAAGAGAAGGATCCGATATTTGGGAACACACAGGTCTCGGTCAAGAACCTCATCCGGCTAAAAATATTTTAATTGCTACCGATGGCGTTTTTTCTATGGATGGTGACATTGCAAAAATTGGCGAGATTGTTAAGCTTGCAAATAAGTACGATGCGCTCGTTATGGTTGATGATTCTCATGCAACAGGGTTTTTGGGCAAAACCGGTCGAGGCGCACTCGAATATTGTAATGTTCTTGGTGAAGTTGACATCATCACGTCAACTTTAGGAAAAGCAATGGGCGGTGCTTCAGGCGGGTTCACAGCTTCAAAGAAAGAAATTGTTGATATGTTGAGACAGCGTTCGAGACCATATTTATTTTCCAACTCGATAGCTCCTGCTATAGTTGGTGCTTCAATTGCCGCTTTCGATCTGCTTGAAAAGTCGAATGATCTTCGTGAAAAGTTGATGAAGAATACCAAATACTTCAGAGAAAAAATGACTGCTCTTGGATTTGACATAATTGAAGGTATTCATCCAATTGTTCCGGTTTTATTCAGAAAATTTGATAACGATGCTCAGCTTGCTCAGCAAATGGCAAAAGATCTTTATAATGAAGGAATTTATGTGATTGGTTTTTCATACCCGGTTGTACAAAAAGGACAAGCAAGAATAAGAGTTCAAATTTCTGCCGCGCACTCACATGAGAATTTAGATGACTGCATAAAAGCGTTTGAAAAGGTGGGGCGTAAGCATCGCGTAATTAGCTGATGCAGGAGGCGGAATGCATGATACCAGATGCCAGATAAAAAAACATTTTTTAATTTGGAGGTAAAATGAAATATAAAGATCTTGAAGTTTGGCAGATTGCAAGAGAATTGACAATTAATATTCATAAGATGACCATGATACTTCCGAAATTTGAGATGTATGAGGAAGGAAGTCAAATCAGAAGATCATCCAAATCTGTTCGTTCAAATATTGTCGAAGGTTATGGAAGAAGAAGATACAAGAATGAGTTTATCAGATATATTACTTTTGCTATTGCCTCAGCAGATGAAACTATTGATCATATTGAAATCCTAATGGAAACCGAATCGTTAAAAGATAAAGTCCTTTTTGAAAAACTATCTGATAAAGCAAACCTTCTTGGTAAAAAATTAATTAATTTCCTAAAATCTGTCGAAGAAAAACATCTGAGCGAAAAATAAATGTTCTTGAATTATCCAGTATCAGGTATCCGGTATCTGGAATCTTGCATCCGGTATCTGGCAACTGGTATCAAGCGTCCAGCATCCAGAAACCAGTATCCAGACTCACTTCCAATCCAGTATCACTTTTCCTGAATTTCCTGACTTCATAATTTCAAATCCTTCAAGATAATCATCAACTTTAAACTTATGAGTGATAATTGGACTTATAGGTAAACCACTTTGAACCATTGCTTGCATTTTAAACCATGTTTCAAACATCATTCTACCATAGATACCGCGGATTGTAATCCCGTTGAATATTACTTTATTCCAATTAATACCAGCATTCTCAGGAAGAATACCAAGTAGAGCAATCTTACCACCATGAAACATTACATCAATCATATCATTCAGAGCATGAATGCTGCCCGACATCTCGAGTCCAACATCAAAACCGCCAACCATTCCGAGTTCTTTCATTACATCTTTTAGTTTTTCTTTGGTGATATCAACAGCTCGCGAAACTCCCATTTTTTTTGCAAGTTCCAAACGGTAAGGATTCATATCGGTAATTACGATATGTCTTGCCCCTGCATGTTTTACTATAGCGGCAGCCATGATTCCAATTGGACCTGCACCGGTAATCAGAACATCTTCACCAAGCACATCGAATGATAAAGCAGTATGAACAGCATTGCCAAGCGGATCAAATATTGAAAAAATTTCTTTAGGAATTTTTGGATCGCAATGCCAGATGTTAGAAACAGGGATTACAAGATATTCTGCAAAGCATCCCGGGCGATTTACACCAACTCCTTTTGTATTTGGACAAAGATGACCTCTTCCCTCACGGCAATTTCTGCATGTTCCGCATACAATATGACCTTCTCCGCTTACAAGCTCGCCAACTTTAATATCGTGAACATTGCTGCCGAATGCTTCAACAGTTCCCACATATTCATGTCCAACATGCATGGGAACCGGAATAGTTTTTTGTGCCCATTCATCCCAATTGTAAATGTGAATATCAGTTCCGCAAATTGAAGTTTTGTGTATCTTAATTAAAACATCATTTGGTCCATAATCAGGGGTTTCAACTTCATCCATCCAAATTCCGGGTTTAGAATATTTTTTTACGAGTGCTTTCATTTTTGGCATGATAAATTCCTTTGAAATGATTGATTAGAAAAAAGAAATTTTTGTTGATCAAAATTAGAGATAAGGCGAATAATCGACAACAAACCAAAATTGTTGTTATCAAAATAGGGGAATGCGGGTTGGAGAAAAAAAATCTTGCGTGTTAAATAATCGAAAAAAGCTTCAAATCTGATTCAACGGATAAATTAGATTGCCTTATAAATTTTTTGTGCTCTATTTCGAACCAATTTTGCTCTAAGGAATTTTTTAATGCCGTTTCACGCAACCATTCTATTTCGGAGCCATGGATTTGTTTATCCGAAAAAGCCAATTTCAATCCATCAGAAACAAATGATTCCGCAATTTCTTTATTAGAGAACTTTATAGGTTCTTCAGCAATGTGCTTGTTGACCAATAAATTTTTTATTGTTTCCTCGTAAAAGTCAGATGCGAAACCAAGCTTATCAGAAATACTTCTTAATATATTTTTTTCGGGATTTGTTAATTGATTATCCTTTCGAGCTATAATCAATAAACCTCTTAGGTAATTACTTTTATCTAACAATGTAAAATTCAATTTCTCGACTTTCGTTTTCTTTATAATTCAAAAATTGAAAAAATAAAAAGCTCTGGTCAAAACATATTCTTAATTTGATGTTAATTCAAGTCAAATTGATTTCTAAAATCGCACTCGCGATAAAATTGATTGCTGACTTTAAAATTTTTAGTTTTAAATAACAAAAATTAATAACATTAACGAGGTTGCCATGAAAAAATCTATTCTGCACTTTCTAACTTTGATCGCTGTAATTTCTGTTATCGTATCCCTAAAAACTTATTCACAAGCACCATCATGGAAATACTTCGGTGAAGTCAAATTTCCACCGGCTGATTCTAATATTGTACAGCCGTATATTTGCACAGTTGATGCCAGCGGAAGATTGTGGGTAATTTCTTCTAAAGCAACAAACTCAACTGCTCACAATAGCATTTATTATGCGGATTCGAGTGATACAGAATTGAAAAAATTTATTGATTTTGATAACAACGGAGATTCGGACACACTTACCGGTAATATTGGTGCTCTACGTGGAATTGGAACGGTGGGAACTGATATCGTTGTAAATGCCAACGTTCCTTATCCGAGATCAGCACCGAACACGGTTGGTTCAATGTATGTTTACAAAAATCGAGATACTAATTCGGTGGATAAGTTTGGATTTTATTTTAGTAATTCGGGTCATGGAACCTATGTTCATGGCGTGACAGTCTCAAGAGATACATTCGCATTTACCGGAATTACTTTCCAGACTACTACGAGATTATATAATCTTAGCTTTGGTGTCACGTCTCCAGCGAGAGGATCTTATGTTCCACCTGCAAATTATGGAATGGAACCAGGCGGTGCGCACACAGCCGGTTTTGATGTAATCAGAGATTGTGCATTAATACCAAACGGAGATTATAATAATCCCGAAACTGCTTGGTACACTTCACGAAATTCATACTCTTCAACTCAACAAACAGGCGGTATCGCAGTTTGGAGCGGAGGAACCCAAAGCAGTCCAGGAACATACACAGGTACAAGAGTGATTGATGCATCTAGCGAGTTATCATTTGATAAAGCAATTCCATATGGTATAACAGTTGATAAAGATGGTAAGCTATGGGTTGCTGGTGTTGATTCAACGAGAAGATGGGTGAAGTCATATTCTGTTTTAGTTAACTTTGCTATACCAGAAGCATCTCTGCCAAGTTTAAATGATCCGAATAATCCTGATCCGCAAGGTGCGCCATTTATAAACCCAAATGATGTTGCTTTAACTTCTGATGCTTTGACTGCTTATGTAACTGATGGCGGAACAAAAACGGTTTATAAATTCAAATTTACTACCGGAGTTGGAATTGATGATAAAATTGAATTGAGTGATTTTCAATTAAATCAAAATTACCCGAATCCGTTTAATCCATCTACCTTAATTAGCTACACACTTGCCAAAGCCGCAGATGTCAGACTGACAGTTACAAATTCTCTTGGACAGGAAGTGGCTTTGTTAAGTGATGGATATCAAGAAGCTGGTAATCATGTGAAAGAATTTAAAGCAGATAATCTTTCAAGCGGAATTTACTACTATACGTTGAGAACCGAGGCGGGCCAGTTTAGTAAAAAAATGATTCTGATCAAGTAAAAATCAACAAGTAATTTTAGCGGTCTTCGGACCGCTTTTGTTTTTAAAATCAGATTAAATATCTGAAGACTTTTTAATAAATTTGCATTAGAAATTTATAGGGAATAATAATTTCTTAATAGTAATTGCTATGAACACCTTCGATTTAAATTCTCATCCTAAAAAAATCTGTTTCGTAACTATTTTATTCTTTTCAGCAATCTATCTACAAGCGCAGAGTGGTAAACTGGTTGGTTCGGTTACCGATGCAACAACCGGCGAACCATTAATTGGTGCGAATATCCTTATCAATGGAACAACTCTCGGTGCAGCGACCGACACAAAGGGAAAATTCTTAATCCTGAAAATTCCACCCGCCACTTATTCAGTTACCGCAAGCATTTTGGGCTATGCAAAAGAAACACAAACTGAAGTGGATATTAACGTTGATAGAACAACCGAAATAAATTTTAAGCTTAAAGATGAATCTATTCAACTGGAACAAGTTATTGTTGTCGCCCCTAAACCAAAAATAATTAGAGATCAGACTTCCACTTCAAGTACGATTAACGATGCACAGATTAAAGCTGCCCCGATTGAAGGTTTACGAGGTGCTATGGATTTATCCGCTGGATTTCAAAAGAGTGAAACTGGAAATTATTCCGTAAGAGGTTCTGGGGCTTATGAAGTAAACTTTCAGATAAATGGGGTTACCCAAACCAACTCTAATACTAATGCACCCGCAGGTTTTACTGAAAAAGCAAATAACTCATGGAAGTATGATGTGAATCCTATTGGTGTTCAACAACTACAGCTTATCTCCGGTGGATTCTCAGCTGAATATGGTAACGCTCAAGGAGGGATTGTAAAAGTTGTAATGAAGGAAGGTGCTCCAAAATTTACCGGTGAGGTAAGAGTAGAATATAGACCTCCAGGTCAGTATCATTGGGGAGAATATCTTTATTCTCAAAATAATTATGAATGGCAGAAATGGGGCAATGTTAATTATTGGTGGGATAAAGTTAGAGTTATAAACCCGGTTACAAATAAAGTAACATGGAATGAGGGATTTTTACAAGCGCTTAACATTAAAAATCCAAACAGATATGAATGGCTTTACAATCGGATTAACACTGCAAATCCGGATTCTAATGATGTAAAGCTCTGGAATGAAATTGTAAACCACGAGCTTAACTGGGCTTATAATCTGTGGGTTAGAAATCATACTCCTGGTGATGATAATCCATTAGGAGTTTATGATTATCGGCAGTTTGGTTATACAAGATATATGTTCGGATTTGGCGGACCACTTGGGAAAGATCCAAATTTACTGAAGTTCTATTTTTCCGGTGAGTACAAAAAAAATCCAACTCGTTTACCGACTCCGGAACAAAATCAAATCTATCAGAATTATGTTTTAAACACCACATACATACCTGAGCCCGCACATAAATTTAAAACCATGATTAGCTTTCAAAAATATCGCGGGGGAATATGGTCGGGTTCTGATGATATTAGATGGGCGGGTATTGCTTTTACACCTGGTTCAAGATCAACCAAATATTATGTTAATATAGATCCTGTTAGAGTTGAACAAACGTTTGCACAAAGCTTAAATTGGACTTACACTATTAATCAGAATTCTTTTTTAGAAGCAGCTATAAACCACCAGAACGAAAAGTACGAGCTGCCATATGTTTATCTTCCTGGGTATGATCAACAACGGGATGTTCTCGATAGTTTGTATGATTATCAAGGTTCGGTGCTAAGGCCCGGCGAATGGTGGGAAACAGTTTATTACAAACCTCCTGAAGCACTAAGTACGGTTTATTACCAAGATACAAGAACTGATCATTACAGTTTTAATATAGACTATGTGAATCAGATACTCCAGACGAATTTGATTAAAGCCGGATTCAAGTATTTGTATTGGGATATGTTCAACAATGGAGTTATTTACAATTTAAAAGCAAATGCGCTGCTTTCCGGTACTGGAGTTGGGGAGTATTATCGTGCTTATCCTTACAACGTTTCATTTTATGTCCAAGATAAAATGGAATACTCGGGCATGATAGCCAATATTGGTTTACGCGCTGAGTCATACAATTTTCAAACGCCCTACCCGGAAGATATGTTTAATTATTTTTACCTGGGCAAGGATGGTCCAAATGTCGGTGATTCGACCATTGGTAATCCTAACACACTTCCATCTGAAACGAAATTTATTTTACTCCCTCGACTTGGGATTTCTTTCCCTATCGGTGAAAATACTGCATTCAGAATTCAGTATGGTCATTTTGCATCAATGCCGATTTTCTCTCAAGCGCTGTTACATCGCCCATGGAAAGGTTGGGAGGGGCTTGGCGATCCAAATCTTGATCCTAAACGAACAGTACAATATGAATTTGGTCTTCAGCAGGTTATTGATCAGGAACATCGTTTAGATGTTGCACTCTATTATAATGATAGAGTATCTCAGATTAATCTAATACGTTATGCTTCTTTAACCGGAACTAATCTAAAAAATTATATAGGTGCCACAGCTGATAACAAGAAACTTTATAGTTATACAAGTTTTGCAAATAATGCTTTTGGCGGAACTTTCGGAATTGAAATTGTTTTTGAGAAAATCAATTATCAGAATTGGTCTTATCGTTTGAGCTATAATCTATCTCAGACTAATGAAGGAATATATGGACCTCAAACTTTATATCCGGAAAACCGCGGAAGCTTTCTGCAGAGAAATACAACCGGTGAATTTTTAGCATCAACAGATAGAACTCATAATTTTAGAGGGTTAGTTCAATACAGAGTTAGGGAGAATGAAGGGATGACTTTATTCGGAATTAATCTTTTTGAAAATTCAGTTTTTGGTTTGACTTATTCCGTTCAATCCGGTACTCCTTTTACTTATGTAAGCGATTTTAATGAAGTGAAAGATGTGGTAAATAATAGAAGGTATCCGCTCGAATCAAGCTTTGATTTTAATTTCATTAAAAATATTGATATCAGCAGTTATAAAATAATTGTTGGAGTGCGGATCATGAATGTATTCGACAATAAATGGTTGACTCCACTCAGCAATACCGAAGACCTTATAAACTGGATTGAATACGGGTATACCATTGAAGATAAAGGTAATGATCCTCCGGATAAACCAAGATTGAACTACATAGCTTCACCATTTAAAGCATTTAGGAATATTCCCCGACAAATTTTCTTTACAGTTGGTTTTGGATTTTAAGAGTGATTTATTACAGCACAATTTTAAATTTTATGAAAAAAAGTTATAATAATAAATTGATAATTATTTTTTGTTTACTGCTAAGCATTTCGGTTTTTTCACAAGTTGAATCTCCACTCCAGGTATTTAACAGAGGTCAATTGTGGCAAAGCGTTTTGTTTGGAAAGAATGGTCCTACTTACAACGATTGGAGAAAAGCTGGTCCGTCGTTGGATTGGCCAGGTTTTGAAGCGAACTGGTTACGGACAGATATTGGTGGTTCTCCAAGTTATATGGTTACAGGCGGTTTGTGGGTAGGGGCAAAAAAGAAACCCGATTCAGTTTTAGCTGTTGAAGATTGGGCAATGTACGGATCAACTGTTGGTTCCGATGTTAACGCAAAATATATTGTTACCAAAAATATTTTTAAGTACAAGAATGGTTCAAATTACTGGCTTCAGACAGATCCTAAATCTGGTGAAGAGGTAATTGAAACAGAGTATGAATATAATCCAAATTATGTTCTTCCTAATTCAGTTGAGATTCAGCTTCCTGTTCGAGTAAAGAGAACTGTTCATCAATGGAATGGTTCTCAAAAAGATGAAAACTATATTATTTATGAGTACATAATAAAGAATATTTCTAACGAGTTAAAAGTTCTATATCCTCTTAAAGATATTGCAGATACTCTTTATGGATTTAGAATCATGCTGACTTATGCAATGCAAGCAAATTCACGTTCTTGGAATGTTTTATTTCCTCAAGAAACACCAGGAGCGAGAAACACTCAATTCTTCTATGATCCTTCGAGGAAAATGATGTATGGTTATGCTGGTGATTATCCTCTTACACCTATATCCCAAGGTAGAGAAGATTTTGGTTTAAGCTTATCACAAGGGCAAGTTGTAAATGGTGTTCCAAGCGGTGAATATTTAGCTCCTGCTTATGTCGGAGTGAAACTTTTATATTCATCACCCGATTCAAGCGGAACAGAATCTCGAGTCGGTAAGTATGGATGGTCAGCTGGAGTAAATGCACAAGATTTGCAAGGTCCATTTTACGGTGTTCCAGGTTTTTTGCAAAACAAATATGACTTACTTGGAAATCCAGCAACTGCTTATCAGTTCTATATAAATCCTGTTGATGTAAATTATGCTCGCAAGAATAGAACATGGTCCTTGATGAATTTAGGTCCCTGGAATATTTTGCCTGGTGATTCAATTAAAATTGCTTTTTGTGAGGTTGTGAACGGTGTAGATTATAAAACTGCGTTAAATGTTAATCTTGGGCTAAATGTAATTAGCGCTGGAAGTCAAAGACAATTCAATTCTGCAGTGGCACGTGCGCAATTTACATATGATCAGTATAGAGCAGGATTTGGGCTGGATCATCCTGATCCACCACCGGCTCCCGAATTTAAAGTCGAATATTTCAAAGGTGCTGATGTTGTCGCAAATGTGATTTCATTTGGAAAGGAAACTGAAACAATAATTGATGGCGATTATGGATTCAATAAAATTGTTGGTTATAAACTCTATAGGTCTGGATTCTTGCCATTAGGTCCATGGGATTCAATAGCAACCATTTATAAAGGGGATTTAAATTATTATCAAACTGATGTGAATAAATATGTATTCGTTGACTCTACGGTTGAGATAGGAAAGTTCTATTATTACTCTATTACGGCATTCGATACTGGTCAGGTTAATTGGCCTGTAAACTTAGCAGCAGTATTTCCAGAAACAGGGACAAACAAAGTTCCGCCCATGGAATCTTCAATTTATGCTTCATCGAATAATGCAGTTCGGAAAGGAATTACTCCATTTCTATCCACACTTCCTCCTAAAGTGAATGTTAATGATGTGCTTGTAGTTCCAAATCCTTTTGTTATTCGCGAAGGGTATTCATCACCTGTTGAAACTGACCAAATTCAGTTTGTTAATATTCCCAATCCATGTACTATTCGAATTTATACTGTGCGCGGAGATTTAGTAAAGACAATTTCAGTTGAATTTGAGGGTGGAATAATTAGCTGGGACCAAGTTACAGACTACGGACAATTTGCAGAAAGCGGGATATATATTTACCATATAGATTCGGCGGTGGGAAGTAAAATCGGAAAGTTTGCTATTGTAAGATGATAGATTACTAACACATATGGTTAATAAAATTAAATGAAGACCAGGTTATTCATATTTCTATTTTTTATTACTGCAATCATTCATGCGCAAGATTTTAAGAAAACTGCCACTGCCGGCTTTGTCTTTCTAGAGCTGCCGGTGAGTGCAAGAACCGCCTCATTAGGAGAATCATCTATTTCTCTGTCCGATCTCAATGCTGCCGGTTTGTTTATTAATCCTGCTTCAATTGGATTTACTAAATTCACTCATTCTTTTTCTGCTTCATATTCACCATGGATTGCCGATATAAAACATTATGCGTCAAGCTATTCTTTCAAAACGGACTTTGGAGTGCTCGGTGTTGGTTTAATCGCAGTAGATTATGGCTCTATGCCGAAGGTAAAGAAAACTTCAGGGCAGCGTGTTTATAACGTTGAAGGAACATTTAGCTCAAATGCAATTGCCCTTCAATTGGGGTACTCCCGAATGCTTACAGATAATTTTTCTTATGGAGTATCTCTTAAATATGTGCAAGAGACAATTGATGTTTTTTCTGCAAGTAATATTTTATTTGACGGAGGAATTCTCTACTACACCGGTTTAGGATCGTTAAGATTAGCGGCGGTCTTCCAAAACTTTGGTGTAGAATCAAAATTTATTAACGATCCATTCAAAATGCCTGCAGTTATTAAACTCGGTGTATCTGCAGAAGTTTTTGGTGATATTAGTTCTGAATATCGTCTCACAACAATTCTTGAAGCACTTCATCCTAATGATGGCGATGAAAAATTAAATGCCGGATTAGAACTTGGATGGAGAAACATGATTACTCTTCGCGGCGGCTACAAATTCTTTTATGATGAAGAGACTTACAGTCTTGGAATTGGCATCAATCCAAATTTAGATTTTCCTGCCGAATTAGATTTTGCCTATTCAGACTATGGAAGACTTGGAAAAATTTTAAGATTTACACTTCATCTAGGATTGTTATGATAGGAAAGAAAATTAAACCCGTGATTTTTAGAAAATTATTCATAACAATTTGTTTTGTTTTATACTTATCGAATTATAGCTTTTCTCAGCTTGAGCAAATAAGAGTATTCAGCGATTATTCTTTTGCCAACACCAAAAGGTTAGCTACCGTTAAAGCAGATGCAGCAGGTGGTGGTATAGGTGTTAGTTTTAATCTTTTTGAAAACTTTTCGTTGGGAGTTCAAGTTGGTTATAATTTATACAGTGTTATTCAAGATTCTGCACTAAATCAATGGAACTGGGATTTTTGGGAATATCGTTATAAAGGCAATGCTAGAAATGATACTGCTTCCGATCCCAATTTATCATCGAGGATTGATGTCATCCAAAAGATGGATGCTATTCCGGTAGTTCTGACCATTAGCTATAAAATACCGCTTATTGAAGGTCTTGATATTCGTCCCACTATAGGCGGTGGAATTTTATATTATTCGCGAAGATTATTTCTTGAAGAACATTGGAAGAAAGTTTATCCTGCATACAATGATTATACATTTGAATATAGTTATCGAAACTTTGCCCCAAATAAAACCGGAACACCTTTTATTTTCGTGTACGGCTACAATATGAACTATAGAGTTAGCGAGATACTTTCGATAAGCGGAGATATTTTTTATAATTACATAATTGTAACAAAAGGTAAGTATGGTTATGATGATTTGCCAATCAACGATGCCTTTTCTTTCAAACTTGGAATAACTTTTCTGTATTAAAAATGAGAACTTTAAAAATATTTTTTATTATCCAATTGCTAAGTATTTTCTGTTTGGCACAGTCAAATAATTATTTTGCGGGCGGAGGCGCTTCTTATTTACTGCCTGTAGGAGGATTAGCGAATAGGTATAAGCCGACGATTGGCGGCTCGATATACTTTGGCAAATCAGTAAGCGAGAAATGGAGTTGGTATGGTAAACTGGAGTATTTTAAATTCGATAAAGAAAATACAGATAAGCTTTTCTTAACACGCTCACTTACAGTCAGGGGCATAACAGATAAATATAAACTGCCGATACCAAAACTTGTAATGGAACTTTCTATTGTGGGAATAACAGCGAACGCAAATTATAAATTATTAAGTTCAGATGTGTTGGAGGGAAATCTTACGATTGGTTTTGGAGTGTATAATTGGAAGGATGATCGAGGGGAGTATTATGACTCGTTGTTTTATACAATTCCTAATGACACAACTTTTCTCGCATTATATTTAAATGTTCCTCAAAAAACATTAAACGATTGGAGCGGTGGATTTAATCTTGGTTTTGATTTCAGTTATCAAGTGTTCAATCCGATCTGGATAAATATCTCAGCTAATTATAAAGCTATCTTAGGTGAACTTTGGACGACTCTATCGCTTGATTTGGAAAACGTCAGTACATTCCAGATGTTTGATGCAAGAGCCGGAATAAAAATTAATTTTTAAGATTCTGATCCTCAGCAAAATAAAAGCAAATACTCAAGAAAAGATTAAAGTCCTGTTAGGGACTAAATATTTGTAGAAAAGTATATCAAAAAAAATAAAGAAGTCCTGTAGGGACGAAATATTCTCAATTCTCCCCCGCACATAACATAAGATATTATTATGAAAAAATTATTTTTTCTGCTGCCATTAATTTTATTTTCATGCAACAAGGCTGATGAAGAAAAACTTGCAACGGCAGTTAGGGGAGTTTGGCTGACCAATGTTGACAGTCATGTTCTGAATTCAAAAGCTGGAATTGACAGCGCAGTTAATTTCTGTGACGAACTCGGTATCAATACATTTTTTGTAGTTACCTGGAATAAGGGTATGACTCAGTATCCAAGCAAAATTATGAAAGAATTCACAGGAGTTGAGATAGATACTCTTTTCACTGACAGAGATCCATTAAAAGAATTAATTGATGCCGCTCATGCAAAAAATATAAAAGTAATTGCGTGGTTTGAATTCGGCTTTTCATCTTCCTATCAATTAAACGGCGGTGAAATCATCAGACGAAAACCTGAATGGGCTTCAAAGGACGTGAACGGAAATCTGGTGAGTAAGAATGGATTTGAATGGTTGAATGGATTTCATCCTGATGTGCAAGAGTTTATGCTTTCGTTGATAATGGAAGTTGTGAACAACTATGATATTGATGGAATTCAAGGAGATGATCGTCTCCCCGCAATGCCATCCGAAGCAGGTTATGATGACTATACTAAAAAACTTTATGCTGATTCTCACAATGGTATGCTTCAACCCAATGATTTTAGAGATACAGCTTGGGTTCAATGGCGTGCTGAATTGATAACAGATTTCATGCGGAAAATTTATGAAAGAGTGAAAGCCGCAAAGAAAAATGTAATTGTATCAATGGCGCCAAGCATTTATCCTTGGGCTAAAGAAGAATATCTGCAGGATTGGCCTGAATGGGTTAGACGAGGTTACATTGAATTAATTTGTCCGCAGGTTTATCGTTATGAATTCAAGGATTATAAAATTGCATTAGAAGAAATAATTAATGGACAAGTTGATAAACAGAATCTTCACAAATTCTATCCGGGAATTCTTTTAAAGGTTGGGGATTATTATCCCTCTCGCGAATATCTCAGGCAAATCATTGAAGAAAATAGAAAGCACAACATAAATGGTGAAGTTTTTTTCTTTTATGAAGGTTTGAAGAAATATCCTGGCTTAATCAGAGATTCTTTGTATAATGGAAAAGCAAAGTTTCCGGAGTTGTTGAAATAGTTATGGTTGTAGACTAAAGTCCGAGTATTGTTTTTGTTTCCTTCAACCCCAGACTTAAGCGTCTGTTGCATAACTTAATTAGTTCCGGCATTTTCCCAAAGGGATGGCTTCGCCAATGCCGGAGATTCAAATTCCCGAAGAGGGTTCGGGCTTTAGCCAAAACAATTGTGAATATTTGGACTAAAGTCCCTCGTTTTTTTTAACTTAATTAAGCACGTTCTAAAGAACGTGCCTAGTGAAACAGAAAAGGACACTTACGCAACACTCCCTTAAGTCTGGGGTTTTAGCACGAATCAACTAAATATGGCGTTAGCCATGACTGATCAATCTTTATGTCATAGCGAAATAAAATTACAATCAATCTTACATGAAAAAAACACTTTTTGTTTTACTGACTGTTTTTAATTTTTCCATCCATGCTCAGAGCAATCCTGAGATGAGAGCGGTATGGCTTACAAATGTTGACAGCCCTGTTCTTCTCAGCGATGCATCAATCGCAAGTGCAATGGATTATCTCGCATCTATCAATGTTAATGTTGTTTTCCCTGTTGTTTGGAACAAAGGATACACGCTTTATCCAAGCGCTGTAATGGATAACTTATTTGCAAAACCAATTTGGCCTACCGTTGCCGGGCGTGATCCTCTAAAACAAGTTGTACTTGAAGCGCATCGCAATGGAATTGAAGTTATTCCATGGTTTGAGTTTGGATTTTCAACATCGTACTCTGAAAATGGTGGGCACATCATTACAAGATTTCCAAGCTGGTCAGCTAAGAATGTTGCGGGCAATCTTGTGGTTAAAAATGGATTCGATTGGATGGCAGGTACAAATCTCGAAGTTCAAAATTTTATGCTCTCGCTCATGATGGAAACAATTGATAATTACGATGTTGATGGAGTTCAAGGTGATGACCGCCTGCCAGCTATGCCGATTGAAGGCGGATATGATTCGGCTACAGTTGCAATCTATAAATCGGAACACTCAGGCAATAATCCGCCAAGTTCATATACTGATCTCAATTGGAAAAAGTGGAGAGCAGATAAGCTGACTCAATATTTTCAACGAATGAAAGATTCGGTTAAATCACGCGGCAATCAAATAGGAATGTCTGTTGCTCCAAGTCCATACTCATTTGGTTACGATGAATATTTGCAAGATTCAAAAACTTGGATGGAATTAGGCATCCCAGATAATTTTATTCCACAGCTTTACCGCCAAGATTTAAGTTCATATACTTTCGAGTTGGACAAAGCTTTGGGTTATGTCCCTGTTGACAAGCGCGATAGGTTTTTCGCTGGCGTGCTTGCTAAAATTGGAAGCTATGTTATTTCTCCATCTTTACTTTTAAATTCGGTTCAGACAAATCGTTCAAAGAATGTTAAGGGGGAATCATTTTTCTTTTACGAAGCGTTAAGAGCAAACAACAATCAACTTGGTGACACTCTGAAAAAGACATACTATACTCAGAGATCGTTATTGCCATATCGCAATGGAAATGATTTCAGGCCGAAGGCGGAAATCGTAAATGAGAATGATGCCGGTGCAGTACTAAGTGGAAATTGGCAGCAAGTTCCGGTTGTTGGTTATAAACCATTCGTGTATTGGACAAACGATTCGGCAACCTATTCTTCAATTGAATATTCTTTTAATCCTCCTGCCGATGCATGGTATGATCTTTATGTGTGGATGATTCCCAATGTTACATTCACAAGCCAGGCGAGATACGTTGTTTATTCCGGCAATGATTCAACTGAAATTATTTTGAACCAGCGTGACCAGAAAAACACCCGTTGGATAAAACTTAAATCGGTTTATTTAACAGCTGGACAAAAGCGGATATTAAAAATTGATAACACTTATCTTGAAGGTGGAAAGTATCTTGTTGCAGATGCTGCTATGATTATGATTAACCGCAAGCTGTCGCCAAACGTGATCATTACTAATGTCAAACAAGAAAATGAAGTCGAAACTATAATCCCGAAAGGATTTTCTCTTCAGCAGAATTATCCCAATCCATTCAATCCAGATACAAAAATAAGGTATGCTATTCCCCTCTTGGGAGGGGATGAAAGGGGTGGGTTAGTAACCATGAAGATTTTCGACATTCTCGGCAATGAAATTGAAACATTAATAAATGAAGAAAAATCCCCCGGCACATACGAAGTGACATGGAATGCGGTGGAACTCCCAAGCGGAGTATATTTTTATCAGTTGAAAGCTGGTTCATATATTGAAACTAGAAAGATGATGCTGCTGCAGTGATTTAGAGATTAAGATGAAGATTAAGAGGTAAACCCATTTCTCAAAGAGCTCGAGTGTTTTTATCTTATCATTTCTGTCCGCCTTTAGATAAATCTTTATCGTAATCTTAATCTTCATCTTAATATAAAAGGACTTGACATTCATCCAACTTTTTCACTTTTTGGCATGAGAAATTATAATTTTAAGGAGCGAGAACGTGAAATCCTTAAAGCTTACACTCTTAATAATTCTTTTTAACTTTCCTCAATTATACTCACAATGGTTTTGGCAGAATCCACTGCCGCAAGGAAATGTTCTGCACAATGTTAAATTTATTGACTCATTGACTGGTTGGGCGGTTGGAGAGCATGGAACAATTCTCAGTACCACAAATGGAGGAATAGACTGGATTTCTCAAATAAGCGGGACTACAAATAGTTTGTTTGGTGTTTCCTTTAGTGATGTAAATAATGGAACAGCTGTTGGTGGTGGTTGGAATGGCCAAGGCTACGAGAGCACAATTCTCAGAACCACAAACGGAGGAATAAACTGGACTAACCAGGCAAGCGGTACGACGGTCCAATTGCGTAGTGTCTGCTTTAGCGATGTAAATAACGGCATAACTGTTGGAGATACCATAATTTTAAGAACAACAAACGGTGGAGTACACTGGACCATCCAAACATGTGGAACTGGTTTGAGTAGTGTCTCCTCTAGTGATGTAAATAACGGTACAGCTGTTGGAATTTATGGCACAATCCTCAGAACCACAAATGGAGGAATAACTTGGGCTTACCAGGCAAGCGGAACTACAAACTATTTGAGAAGTGTCTGCTTTAGTGATGCAGATAACGGTACAGCAGTTGGATATCTGGGTACAATACTCAGAACTACAAACGGAGGATTAAACTGGACTACTCAAGCCAGCGGAACTACAAACTATTTGTATAGTGTCTCCTTTAGCGATGCAAATAACGGTACTGCAGTTGGATATGATGGCACAATCCTCAAAACCACAAACGGAGGAATAACTTGGACAAATCAAATAAGCGGGATTAATTTTCATTTCTTGAGTGGCGTAACCTTTAGTGATGCAAATAACGGAACGGCTGTAGGTGAGAGAGGCACAATCCTCAGAACTACAAACGGAGGTACAAACTGGACTATCCAAGCAGGAGGATTTGATGTAAATTTGTATGGTGTCTCCTTTAGCGATACAAATAACGGAACGGCTGTAGGTCAGAGAGGCACAATCCTCAGGACCATAAACGGTGGCTTAAACTGGACTACTCAAGTAAGCGGAACTACAAACCATTTGTTAAGTGTTTCCTTTAGCGATGCAAATAACGGTACCGCTGCAGGATATTCTGGTACAATTCTCAGAACCACAAATGGAGGCATAAATTGGACTATGCAAGCAAGCGGAACTACGGATCATTTGTATAGTATCTCTTTTAGCGATTCAAATAACGGAGTGGCTGTTGGTTGGCATGGCAGAATCCTCAAAACCACAAACGGAGGAATAAACTGGACTACTCAAGCAAGTGGATCTTCTTACGATTTGTATGGTGTCTCTTTTAGCGATTCAAATAACGGTATGGCTGTCGGATGGCATGGCATAATCCGTAAAACCACAAACGGAGGAATAAACTGGACTTTTCAAACAGGTGTATCTTTTTACACTTTACATTGTGTCTCGTTTACTGATTCAAATAACGGTACAACAGTTGGAGAATATGGCACAATCCTCAGAACCACTAATGGAGGGAATACTTGGATTACACAATCAAGTGGAATAAGTCCTTTAAACGCGGTATATTTCACAGATTCAAAAAACGGAACGGTTGTTGGAAAAGGAACAATTCTTCATACAACCGATGGTGGAACAAATTGGTTTTCTCAGTCAGGTAGTATTACCGAAGCTTTACATGGGGTTTTCTTTATTAGTGTAAAGGAAGGTTGGATAGTTGGGGACAATGGCATTATTCTACACACTACAAACGGCGGCGTAACTTTTATTGAAGAGCAGCAGATTGATGAAATACCAAAAGAGTTTTTGCTTTCCCAGAATTATCCCAACCCATTTAACCCAAGTACAAAAATAAAATATAGTATTCCGTCAAATGTGAAACGTGAGACGGAAAACGTTACTCTTAGAGTTTACGACCTCCTCGGCAGTGAAATTGAAACATTGGTTAACGAAGAAAAATCTCCCGGCACATACGAGGTAACGTGGAATGCTGTAAATCTCCCAAGCGGACTATACTTTTATCAACTACGTGTTGGTTCATTCATCGAAACAAAGAAGATGATTTTACTGCGGTAATGGACTGGGAGTAAGAGAAAGAGTAAGATGAGTTAGTTTGAAATTTCTTTCTCTTACTCGTACTCTTTCTCTTAATCAATTTTATCGTAAATTTCCTATCAGAATTTCACATCACTAGTAAACAAACAAAAATTTTAATCATAAATAGGGAGAACCAAAATGGATTTTAGAATGGAATCGGACAGCATGGGTTCTATTAAAGTTCCCACGGATAAATATTATGGCGCTCAAACTGCACGATCTCTAATGAATTTCAAAATTGGCGGAGAAAGGTTTCCTACTGAACTAATTCGTGCGTTGGCAATTGTGAAAAAAGCTGCGGCATTAACTAACCACGAACTTGGGACATTACCAAAAGAGAAATTGGATTTAATTCTGCAAGCGGCTGAAGAAGTAATAGAGGGCAAACTGAATGATCATTTTCCGCTCGTTGTTTGGCAGACCGGAAGCGGCACTCAAACAAACATGAATGTTAACGAAGTTATTTCAAATCGTGCAATTGAAATTTCGGGTGGAGCAATGGGAAGCAAAAAACCAATTCACCCGAATGATGATGTGAACAAAGCACAATCAACCAACGATGCTTTTCCAACTTCGATTCATGTTGCCGCTGTT
Organism: uncultured Ignavibacteriaceae bacterium; assembly: GCA_964613805.1. Classification (GTDB taxonomy): domain Bacteria; phylum Bacteroidota; class Ignavibacteria; order Ignavibacteriales; family Ignavibacteriaceae; genus XYD12-FULL-36-8. Next base: position 44,361 of record CAZTJF010000004.1, read on the forward strand.
GAGGAAATTCACAGAAGATTACTTCCGATGGTTACTAAACTCCGTGATGCGCTTGACGAGAAAGCTAAAGCATTCAGAAGTATAATTAAAATTGGCAGAACGCATTTAATGGATGCAACTCCGCTAACACTCGGACAAGAATTCTCAGGCTATGCGCATCAATTAACAAGGGGATTGGAAAGAATCAATGACAGCTTGAAACGGCTTTATGAAATCCCGCTTGGAGGAACTGCTGTTGGAACCGGGCTTAATACTCACCCAGATTACGCAGTTAAAGTAGCAGCTAAAATTTCTGACCTAACGGGAAAACCATTTAGAAGTGCTGATAACAAGTTTGAAGCAATGGCTGGAAAAGATGCACTGGTTGAAATGCATGGTATTCTTAAAACTCTCGCTGTATCACTCATTAAAATTTCAAATGATATTCGCTGGCTTGGTTCAGGTCCTAGATGTGGAATCGGAGAAATTAGTTTGCCGGAAAATGAACCGGGAAGTTCAATCATGCCAGGAAAAGTAAATCCAACTCAATCTGAAGCAATGACAATGGTATGCGCTCAAGTATTTGGAAATGATGTTACTGTAAACTTTGCCGGAGCAAGCGGCAACTTTGAACTGAACGTTTTTATGCCGGTTATCGCTTTTAATGTTTTGCAGTCAATAAAATTACTCGCAGATGCATGCGAAAGCTTTACCGATAATTGTGTTGTGGGTATTGAAGCAAACGAAGCAAACATTAAAAAACATCTTGAAAATTCGTTAATGCTTGTGACTTCGCTTAATCCTGTGATTGGATACGATAACGCTGCGAAGGTTGCTAAGAAAGCTCACAAGGAAAATAAAACTCTAAAAGAAGCGGTTATCGAATTAGGACATTTGACTTCAGAAAAATTTGATGAAGTAGTTAGACCTGAAAAAATGATCGGACCGAAAGTTTAGTATTTTCTTAGCGGCTTTGCGACTTGGCGTGAAAAGTTTTCTCGCAAAGACGCAGAGCCGCAAAGTAGAATTATGAATAACTGGAACGGAATAGTATCGCTGCTGATTGCTTGTCTTGAGCTGATTTTCATATTTAATCTTTTAATCTTTGCTGAAAAGAATAAGCTAAATTGGATAATCACCGGCATCGTGTTTCTTCTTTTCGGTTATCAAGCTATTGAGTATTTCATTTGCGGCATTGGACTTTCAAGTTCATTCATGGCTTATCTTGCATTTGTGGATATCACATTTCTTCCGCCATTAAATTTATTATTCATTTTCACTTTATTTAAATATAAGCACAAGTTAGTTCCACTGATATTTTTACCGGCAGTATTTTTTGTAATCTATTATTCCATGGTGATGAGTGAGTTTGAATCAGTAAAATGCACAGTCCTTCATGCAACTTATAATTATCCTTTAGGCGATGTTTACGGATTTTTTTATTATCTGCCATTGTTGACAGCGTTTATTTTAATTGTAAAAAATCTGAAACAAGAGAAGAAACAAAAATTTCCTATATCTCTCAAGTATTTAATTTATGGACATCTCAGCTTAATTATTCCTGCGGCAGTTGCATTTACATCATTATCTTTAGGTTATACTGGATTCAGAGATTCAATCGAAAGCATTCTCTGTAAATTCGCCTTTTTATATTGTTTAGTTCTGGTATATTTTGCTCTGTCGAATAAACAAAAAGCTGCATGAATGAAATCATCTTAAATATTTATTTAATTATCAACGAAGGTATGGTGGTTGAGTTCAAAGCTTTCAGCTACCAGATTGAAGGCGGCGATGATCATAAAATTGATTTCTTAAAGAGAAATGCAGCAGCAGATTTTTCCAGAGCATATAACTTTGATGCTCCAACTGATAAGCATGGAAAATTTATGCCGTACACCAAATTTGCGAAGCTTGAAAAAAGCGGGAGACAGTACGAATTATTCGAAGAAATATTTACAAGTTTCAATCTACCGGAGAGACCGCTGATTTGCGTTACACCCGTGGTAGATGGTAAAATTTTTTCAGCTTCTTCATAACAAGACAATTTCTCATTTTCAGAATAAAACTATAAACATTATCTTTATTTCCATCAATTAAGAGTTGAATAATGAAAACAATATTAATAATTCTGGTATTATACTCGAATAATTTTTCTGCCAATAAATTAGAGGATTCAAAATTGTTTACTGCGGATACCCATCATTCAAAATTAACCATCGCGCAAAAAGAATACTTAAAACATTTAAAAGATCTCGATAAATATTTTTCCAATAAGAAACTCGGATCGTTTGTTGAAAACGGGAAAACATTTTTCCGTCTTTTTGCTCCCTCTGCTAAAAATGTTTTACTTGAAACTTTTAATCGGGTTGAGGATAATACCGGTCAGCAGATTGAGATGATAAGAGATAATGATGGTGTTTGGGAAACAAGTCTTGATGGTGAATTGTACGGAACATTTTACGGCTTCAAAGTAATCCATGCTGATGAAAAAGGAAACAATATACTTTGTGTTGATCCTTATGCAAAAGCAGTTACAACTTATAACACATATTACAGTCCCAGAAAAAGTATTGTCGTAAAAGAGAATGATTATGATTGGCAAGGCGATGAATGGATTAGAAGAGATTGGCGCGACTTGATTGTTTATGAAATGCATGTTAGAGATATGACGATTCATCATACTTCGGGAGTAAAAAATGCAGGAACTTATTTAGGGTTAACCGAAAAAGGAAAACTTGGTGGATTAGATTATATCAAATCGCTCGGCGTGAATACGGTCGAGCTTCTTCCTGCCCAAGAATTTGCGAACATTGAAATTCCTTACAAAGATTCGATGAATGGAAAATACAATCACTGGAATTCGTACGAACGAAACCATTGGGGATATATGACAGCCGCTTTCTTTGCACCTGATGGTTATTACAGCGATGGTAAACTTGATATGAATAAATGGGAAGGTGCGTCCGGCAAACAAGTAAATGAATTCAAAGATATGGTGAAGGCATTTCATAAGGAAGGCATCGGAGTGATTATGGATGTAGTCTATAATCATCTTTCGGAATATGAAATCGGAAACTTAAAAGAGATTGATAAGGAATATTATTTTCGGTTGGATGAAAATGGAGATTATCTTGCTCAAAGCGGCTGCGGGAATGATTTGAAAACTGAAAGATCAATGATGCGAAGAATGATTATCGAAAGTATTCTTTATTGGATGAAGGAATATCACATAGATGGATTCCGATTTGATCTCGGGAAACTAATTGACTGGGAAACCATTGAAGATATTATTCGTGAAGCACAAAAGATTAATCCCAACGTAGTTTTTGTTTGCGAACCTTGGGGCGGAGGTTACGATCCGATGGGATTTTCGCTTCGCGGCTGGGGAAGTTGGAATGATCAAATTAGAAATGGAATTAAAGGTGAAAATCCGCGCGATGGACACGGCTGGATATTTGGCAAATGGTATGGAAATAATAATCCTGATAGGATTAAAAGTTATGTCAACGGAACTTTAATTAAAGATAAAAACGGATTGTTTCAAAAGAAAGAACATTCTGTAAATTATCTTGAATGCCACGATGGTTATACTTTTGGTGATTTCATTCGTATTGCAACCCGAGAAGTTGATCCCGAAAAAGTAATTGCTGATGTTGATAAAAATGCGAAGCTTACTCCACTCCAATTAAAACTGAATAAGCTTGGTGCTTTGTTCTTGTTTACTTCGCAAGGGATAACTATGATTCAAGCTGGACAGGAATTTGCTCGAAGTAAAGTTATTCCCTACGATACCAAATCATTGGATAAACATTCCGGGATTATTGACCACAACAGCTATGAAAAAGATAATGAAACAAATTATATCAATTACAATCATGCTAAGTCGAATAAAGAACTTTTGGATTATTACAAAGGATTAATTGAACTTCGAAATAAATATTCCGCATTCCGCAGAGCAGAATATGAAGACATAGCTTTTTATGATATAAAAGATAATCCATTCGCTCTTGGCTACGGTCTAAAGTATAAGGAGGATTTGTTTGTTGTTTTGTTCAACGCAAATCCAAACATGAAAGAGGAATTCGTTATACCTTCTGGTGAATGGGATATTTTGGTAAATGAAAACTCTGCTGGCACTAAATCGCTTGGTAAAGTGAAGAAAAAAATTACTCTTAATCCTTCCACTGGCTGTGTATTGAAGAAAAAGTAAAAATCATTCCATATTCTAAGTTGTAGTCGCGGGCTTTATGCCCGCGTTTTTTATTTTTGCCGTAATGTCAGTTTCAACTAAGCAGATATTGATTCGATACCGCTCACCATTGAGCCGCTATTATTCTTAAAAAAGAGAAATTGCTTTATAAAGATTGGAATCACAAGCGGTCTCGAACTCATAAATCCAATTGAAATGAAATTATTTACAATAAGCAAGCTAGTATAGTGACCAATAATTGATGGAACGTTTTTTGTCTTTGAATAAGGATTACATTCATAAGCACAAAAAAGTCACGTAAAATATATCTGAAATTCGGCAGTGTCAAAAAAAATAAAAAGAGTCGTATTTATTGGAAGAAGGAATGTAGGAAAGTCATCCCTTGTTAACGCATTTCTTGGCAAAGAAGTCTGTAAAGTTGAAGGATGCAAAACAAATGTAAGAGAAATTTTGGAAATTCCTTTTGAACTTCCGCCATACGGTTCAGTTGTTGTTGTTGATACTCTTCCTCTCGATGTTCAAGAGGATGGTAAGCAAATCAGCATTATAGAAACTCTATCTGGATTTTCATCAGCAGATTTTGTTGTTGTAGTGCTTGATGCACGAGAAAAGTTTTCTGCTGAAGATAAGAGCATTTTTTATCAACTTAAAAAATCGTCTATTTCCTTTCTGGTTGCTGTAAACAAAATCGAGTACGGAATAAATTCGGAGCTTATAAATGGTTTAAGAGCAATGAACATCACTCACTTCGAGATTTCATGCAAAGAGAACGTTGGAATTGAATCGTTGAAATCACACCTGACCAGATTTTTTCATTCGCGATCATAAAACTCTTCTTAACTCTGTTAAAGTCTGTTTAACTTCTTTTAGCCAGCCAATAATCTCTCCATTAAATCAAAAATTTTTAATTCCCATCTTTTCTATTTTTGGCAAAAATCATTTTTCAAAAGTAAGAAAAAACCTCATTTTCTGTCTAAAATCAATCAAATTTTGACTTAAACCAATTATTTTAAAAACGTAATATGGCATTGGATATGAGATAGTATTGGTGATACATTTTGAGGAAAAAATGCACAACGATATTTTTAAGAATTATACACCAAATGATAAAAGTTCACTCATCCCTTTATTGCAAGATGTTCAATCAACCTACAGTTATTTACCCGAACCTGCGTTAAGAGATATTGCCGAGTTTTTAGGTATTCCATTAAGCAGAGTTTTTGGCGTCGCAACATTTTACAATCAATTTAGATTGACAGCAATTGGCAAAAATGTAATTCGAGTTTGCAGAGGAACAGCTTGCCACGTGAAGAATTCATCAAATTTATTATTTGCACTTGAAACTGCTTTAGGAATAAAAGCCGGCGAAACAACCCGCGATAAAAATTTCACTCTTGAAACTGTTGCATGTATCGGTGCCTGCAGCATAGCTCCGGTGATTACAATTAATGATGAGTTTTATGGAAGATTAGCTGTGAAGGATATACCGAAAATACTTAAGGCGTACAGCTCAACCTCACCAAAATCACAAACTGAAGTTAAAGCTGAGGAGAATGTATCATGAAAAGTTTTATGGATAAATGTTGTAATGAATGCTGGCACAGTCCCGAAAAACCATGCGATATGTTTGTAAGATGCTGTATCGAAGGTCCGCTCTGCCACAAGAATGATGAATGTCATCACAAATACATTGACCTTAATAAAAAATTAAGATATGAATCTCACGATGTTCCGATAATTTTTATTGGGATGGGAACATGCGGACTCGCCTCCGGCGCAGCAAAAGTTGAAGAAGCAATTCGTGCTGAGTTAGAAAAATTAAACATCAAAGCGCAAATTGAACCAACCGGATGTATTGGCTATTGTTCAAAGGAGGTTATTGTTGATATTAAACTTCCCGATCAAGAAAGAATTTCATACTGCGAAATTACACCCAAAATAGTTTCTAAATTCATTCAGAAAACTTTGGTGGATAAACAAGTATTTACCGAGAAACTTCTTGGTACGCATAACAAAGCAAATACTGAGGTTCTTTCTATTCATAATAATCCTTTCTTCAAGAGACAGTTAAAGATCGTTTTAGAAAACTGTGGGATAATCAGCCCGCTTTCAATTGATGCGTATCTTGCAAATAGTGGCTTTAAAGCCCTTGATAAGGTTTTACGCTTGATGAAACCTGCTGAAGTTGTTAAAGAAATTCTTACAAGCGGATTACGCGGTAGAGGTGGTGCAGGATTTCCTACAGGCAAGAAATGGGAAATAGCTCTCAATCAAAAATCCGATCAAAAATATTTAGTATGCAATGCTGATGAAGGTGATCCCGGAGCGTTTATGGATAGATCAGTTTTGGAAAGCGATCCATTCAGAGTTGTTGAAGGCATGCTTGTGGCAGCATTCGCAATAGGGGCTAGCAAAGGATACATTTATTGCCGGGCAGAATATCCGCTCGCCATCACAAGATTAGAAAACACAATCGCTCAATGCAAAGCATATGGTTTGATGGGAAAAAATATTCTTAACAGCGGCTTTGATTTTGATCTTAAGATTAAGAAAGGTGCCGGAGCTTTCGTTTGCGGTGAAGAAACTGCACTCATTGGTTCAATCGAAGGAAGAAGAGGAATGCCCAAACCTCGTCCACCTTTCCCAAGCATTTCGGGTTTATTCGGAAAACCAACAGTGATAAATAATGTTGAAACATTTGCAAACATAACAGCAATCATTAATCGTGGTGCAGAATGGTTTTCATCAATTGGAACTGAAAAAAGTAAAGGCACAAAAGTTTTTGCTCTCAGTGGAAAAATCAGCAACACCGGATTGGTTGAAGTTCCAATGGGAATGACTTTGGAAGATGTAGTATTTGATGTTGGCGGTGGAATTCCAAACCACAAGCATTTCAAAGCTGTTCAAATTGGCGGACCATCAGGAGGATGTTTACCTGAAAGTGTTATCAAGACACCTGTTGATTATGAATCACTTAAAGAAGTTGGTGCGATGATGGGTTCAGGCGGCTTCGTTGTGATGGATGAAGATACTTGTATGGTTGATATTGCTAAATTCTTCCTGACATTTATTCAAAATGAATCGTGCGGTAAATGTGTCCCCTGCAGAGAAGGTACAAAAAGAATGCTTGAGATAATTGAGCGAATCCCTCATAGTTATAAAAACACCCCAAATAAATTAGATCAGCTTCAAAGATTCAAAGGAATTGTACACTTGCAGAGATTAGCAAGTGTCATTCAAGATACTTCTCTTTGCGGTTTGGGGCAATCAGCACCAAATCCTGTTTTATCTGGTTTAAAATATTTTAGAGATGAATATGAGCAGCATTTATATGAAAGAAAATGCTCGGTTGCTGTTTGCAAAGAGTTATTAACATTTACAATAGATAATAACATTTGTACTGGATGCGGAGTGTGCGTGAGGAAATGTTCAGTTGATGCAATTGCAGGCGAAAAAGGTCATGCTCATTACATTCTTGATGATAAATGTATTAGATGCGGAATGTGTTTTGAATCCTGCAGATTCGAAGCTATCGAGGTTAACTAAAAAATTGCAATGGAGAAAAAATGGTTCAGCTAACAATAAATAATATAAAAGTAAATGCAGAAGAAGGAATGACAATTCTTGATGCTGCTAAGTCAGTCGGCATTCAGATTCCAACTTTATGTCACTTAAAAAATTTAGCGCCAACCGGTGCTTGCAGAATTTGTTCAGTGGAAGTTGAAGGACAGAAAGGATTAACGCCTTCGTGTGCCTATCCGATTTATGAAGGGATGAATGTTGAAACCAACTCACCGAGAGTTAGAAGAGCAAGAAAAACAATCGTTGAGCTTCTGGTTGAGAATCACCCTCAAGATTGTTTGATTTGTGTTCGCAATAAAAATTGTGAACTTCAGGATTTAGCAGAGCAATATGGATTGAGAGAGCACAGATTTGCTGGTGAAAGCAAATGTCATGCGATAGATGTTTCGAGTGCATCTATGGAACGCGATCCTGCAAAGTGTATCCTTTGCGGAAGATGTGTTCGCGTTTGTTTTGAAGTTCAGAACATTGGTGCAATTGATTTTACGAATCGTGGTTTCACAAGCATTGTTACAACTCCTTACAACAAAGGATTAAACATCAGCGATTGTATTCTTTGCGGGCAATGTATTCTTGTTTGTCCGACAGCAGCTCTTAGAGAAAAAAGCACTTTGAAAGAAGTTTCAAATGCACTTACAAATAAAAATAAGTTTACCATTGTGCAAATTGCTCCCGCAGTGCGTGCAAGTCTTGGTGAAGAATATAACATGCCTCTTGGCACGGATGTAACCGGACAGTTAGTAACCGGATTGCGACGACTCGGATTTAAAAAAGTATTTGATACTAATTTTGCAGCCGATCTTACAATTATGGAGGAGGCATCAGAATTAATTAATCGAGTACAAAGCGGTGGAACACTTCCAATGTTTACAAGCTGCTGCCCTGGCTGGGTTAAGTATGCCGAGCAGAACAGTCCTGAAATTCTCGATCATATTTCCACGTGCAAATCTCCGCATGAAATGGAAGGAGCAGTTCTAAAAACTTACTACGCTAAGAAAATGGGAATTGATCCCAAAGACATTTTTGTTGTTTCAATTATGCCATGCACTGTCAAAAAATATGAATCAAACCGTGCAGAACTTAAAGAAGATGCTTTGCCTGATGTAGACGCAGTGCTCACAACTCGTGAACTTGTAAGATTTTTCAAACTTGCCGGAATTGACTTTGAAGATTTACCACAAGATCAGTTTGATAATCCCCTTGGAGAATCAACCGGTGCAGCAGCTATTTTTGGAACAAGCGGCGGCGTGATGGAAGCCGCATTAAGAACAGCTTACTTTAAGTTGAGTGGAAAAGAATTGGATAATCTTGAATTTGAAAGTGTTCGCGGAAGCGGCGGTGTTAAGGAAGCCACTATTAATGTTAACGGTTTGGAATTGAACATAGCAGTCGTAAATGGAATTGGAAATGTAAAACCAGTGATTGATGAAATAAAAGCTGGAAAATCAAAATATCATTTTATAGAAGTGATGGCTTGTCCCGGCGGCTGTATAAACGGAGGAGGGCAGCCCATTCATCAAAAACCGGAAAGAGTGAGAAAGCGAATAAAAACTTTATACCAAATTGATGCTGAAATGCAAAAGCGTAGATCACATGAAAACGAATCTGTAAAAATTTTGTATAAAGAATTTTTAGGAGAACCTAACAGCCATAAGGCACATGAAGTTCTTCACACAGAGTATTTTAACCGAAAAGAATTATTAAATAATTGACATTTAAAAGCAGCCCACGATTTCAATCGCGGGTTATTTATAATAAAAATATGAACAACGGAATCGTAAGCACAATACTCGATAGATGTAAAAGATGCTATTCATGCATAAGGGAATGTCCTGCTCAAGCCATCAAAGTAATTAATGGGCAAGCGCGGGTTATTTCCGAAAGATGTATTGCCTGCGGACATTGTGTTAAGGTCTGTTCGCAAGATGCAAAGATGATTGAAAGCGATATTGATTTAGTTACAATGGAAATTCTTCCAACCAAAAAAGCCGTTGCTATTGTTGCTCCATCATTTGCAGCATCATTTCCTGATACGTATAGCAAGGTTCCGAGTGCTTTGCGAAAGATTGGGTTTACTAAAGTTGTTGAAACTGCTTTTGGAGCAGATTTAATCAGCAGCTATTATGAAGATGAAATTACAAGTGAAAACAAAAAGACAATCATCAGTTCATCTTGTCCTGCAGTTATAAACTACATTGAAAAGTATCACATAGAGTTGGTTCCCAATCTTGCTAAAATTGTTTCACCAATGATTGCAGTTGGAAGATATCTTAAAGAAAATTTAGGAAACGATACGCCAATTGTTTTTATCGGACCATGTGTGGCGAAAAAAAGCGAATATAGGAGTGAAGAGGTTGACGGAGTAATTGAGGCAGTATTAACTTTCACTGAGTTGAAAGAAATACTTCATAAGTACAGTATAAATTTTGATAAGCTCGAAGAAAGTGATTTTGATCCGCCTCATGCTTACTTAGGAAAATCTTTTCCGCTTGCAGGCGGTTTGCTTAAAACTGCAAATGTGTCCGGTGATATTCTTGAAAAAGAAATCATTGTTGTTGAGGGCAAGAAAAAAGTTCTCGAAATAATTGAGGAAATTGCTGATAATAAAATCAATGCAAAGTTTGTTGATATACTTTTTTGCGAGGGCTGTATAAGCGGTCCGGCAATTGATTCGGATTTGAATTACTACTCACGAAGAGAAAAAGTAATTAACTACATTGATAAGAAAATTCATAACACCGATAAGCAGCTTTGGAAAAGTAATATTTATAACAGCAGGCAAATTGATTTCTCGCGTGAGTTTAAAGAAAAAAATCAGAGAAGACCTTATCCAAGTGAAGAAAAAATTAAGGAGATTTTAGCCGAAACTGAAAAATACAGCACGAAAGATGAACTTAACTGCGGTGCTTGCGGTTACGAAACTTGCAGAGAATATGCAGTTGCAATCGCAAAAGATTTGGCTGAGAAAGAAATGTGTCTGCCTTATCTTATTGATAAACTCGGCAAAGCGTACAATGAATTGAATGAAACTCAAGAGCAATTGCGAATAGCTGAAAAACTTGCATCGGTCGGACAGCTTGCAGCCGGTGTTGCCCATGAAATAAATAATCCTTTAGGTTCAATTCTCATCTATTCTTCTATGCTAAAAAATACTATTGAAAAAGCCACTGCTGATGAACAAAGTAAAGAAGACTTGGAACTAATTATTGATGAAGCAAAAAGATGTAAGAACATTGTTTCAAACCTTCTTAATTTTGCAAGGCAGGGAAAATTAAATTTAAGCAATGTTAATTTTTCGAAACTATTAAATTCAGTGATTAAGCTGGTTAGAAATAATCCCGACTTTGCTGGTGTAAATATCAAAGTGGAAACTGACGGCAAAGGTAAAGAGATAGAAGCTGACGAGGACCAGCTTAAGCAAGTGATGTTAAATTTACTTAACAATGCCTGTGAAGCAATGTCTGATGTTAATGAGAAAATAGTTACAATTAAACTTTATGGCGAAACAGAAAATATTGTTGCAGAGGTAAGCGATTACGGCTCTGGTATTCCTCAGGAAAATTATGGAAAGATATTTACACCATTCTTTACTACAAAAAAAATTGGAAAGGGAACAGGGTTAGGTTTAGCAATTTCTTATGGAATAATTAAAATGCATCGAGGAGATATTACATTCACGAGCGAGGTTGGTAAAGGCACGACTTTTAAGTTGAGACTGCCTAAAAAACTACAGATTCAAAAATTTAGTCTGAATTAGAGGTTAATTTGTATGTCAGAAAAAGAGAAGAAAAGAATTTTATTGGTTGATGATGATTTAGATTTACTTGAACAGCATAAAGTATTGTTCGAATCGCGCGGTTACAATGTTGTTACGGCAGATAACAGCAAAAAGGGCTGGGATTTATTTAAAGTAGAAAAACCTTATGCAGCAGTGATTGATTTGATAATGGAAGAGCACGATGCGGGTTTTATCCTCAGTTATAAAATTAAAAAGGACAGCTATGGAAAAACTATTCCAGTTTTCGTTCTTACCTCGGCAACTTATGTAACTGGATTCAAGTTCAGTGCTTCCACTGCTGAAGAAAAAGAGTGGATAAAATGTGATGAGATAATTAATAAGCCGGTTGTGATTGATGATCTTGTTCAAAAAATAGAAGGTTACTACGCTGCAAAGATGGCATAGCGAATATTTTTTAGTGTCACTCTGAGCGTGTCGAAGAGTGAGATTCTCATAGAGTCAGATTTCGACTTGCTCAATCTGACAAAGTTATTGAATTGATTAATGGATAACTACCCAAAACCAAAAGTGTTAATTGTGGATGACGAAAAAGGACTTCGTATGGGAACAAAGCGCCTTCTTGAAATGGAAGGATACGAAGTAGATGCTGCTCAAAACGGCACAGAAGGTATTGCTTTTGGAACCTCCTCTGATTATGATCTTGCAGTTATTGATCTCAAAATGCCTGATTTTGACGGTATGCAAGTACTTAGGCAAATTCGTGATGTTCATCCGAACACTGTCTGTTTCATTGCAACTGCATATCCGGGATTTGATACGGCAACCGAATCTGCAAAGCTTGGTGCGTTCAACTACATTCCCAAACCATTTACACCCGAAGAACTACTAACGAATTTAAAACAAGGTTACGATAGAAGACTTCTGCTGCTTGAAGCTGAAAAGTGGAAAAGAGAAAGAGAAGAAAGTCTTCTTGAGGTTGCGTTTGAGAAGACACGTTTAAACACAATAATAAATTCGATTACGGAAGGAATACTTGTAATTAATAAGCATGGACAAGCAGTGCTTTACAATCCAAGTGCACTTATCTACCTTCAGCTTTCTAATATTGTTATCGAAGAGTACATAATTGACAAGCTCAATCCCACAATTGCTGACCTAGTGAATAAATTTCTTTCAAAAAATATTTATGAGAAAAAATCTTACTCGGCGCAGATAGAAGTAAAACCGGAAGGCGAATTGTTTATTGAAGCTACCTCATCGCCAGTTCCACATCCGGACGGAAGTCTTGCCGGAGTTGTTGTGGTAATGAAGAATATTACTGAATCAAAAAAGCTTGAGCATCTCAAATCACAATTTGTGTCAATGGTTTCGCATGAGCTAAAAGCTCCTATAGCAGCTGTGTATGGTTACCTAAAATTATTTTCTGATCCGTCAATCGAACTGTCACAAGAGCAAAAAATTAATCACATAAATCGCTCTATAATTAGGTTGGATGGATTGCTGAAAATGGTTAATGATCTTCTTGATATTTCCCGAATGGAGATGAAAGCAGTTCACCGTGAAATCAAGGACTTGAATATTCCTGAAATTATTAATTCAATATTTGATTTGTTCCAGAATGAAATAAAGAAAAAGAATTTGATTTTGAGTTTTCGAACAGCCGATAACCTTAAAGCAATTAAAGCTGATAATGATGAGATTACAAGATTATTCACAAACCTTATCAGTAATGCCATCAAATACAATAAAGAGAGTGGCAACATTAGTATCAGTGTTCAGTCTGTTGATAAGTATATCTTAACGACCATAAGTGATACGGGAATTGGAATGAAACCAGAAGAAAAACGAAAGTTGTTCCAGGAATTTTTCAGAGCAAAGAATGAACAGACAAAAAATATAAGCGGAACAGGTTTGGGCTTATCAATTGTAAAAAGAATTGTAGATTCATATGCGGGCAAGATTGAAGTTGACTCAGAGTTCGAAAAAGGAACAACATTTAAAATTTATTTACCATTTGAAAATTAGGAAATTAACTCACTAAAAATTCACTAATCAAATAAAGGGAATCTTATGGCAAAAATAGCAATCATAGACGACGATCCCGATATCCTTGATGCAAGTACGCTTGTGTTAAATGCAAAAGGATATGAGACTGTTACTGCTTCAAATCCTGACGACGGATACAAGATCGTTATAGAAAATTCTCCGGATCTCATCATACTTGATGTGATGATGAATGAACCGGATGACGGGTTTTTTCTTGCCCAAAAATTTCGAAAGGAAAAAATAAAAACTCCAATAATTATGTACACATCAATTTCAAAAACCACAGGAATGGATTTTGGCAAAAGCGATATCGTTCCGGTTGATGAGTATGTTGAAAAACCAATCTCTCCGGATGAACTTATTGAAAAAGTTGAAAAACTTTTAAAGAGAGATGCGAAAGGAAGTAAATAATATGTTAGTTGAAGAAAAAAATGCTTTGACTGAAGAGATTGAACAGTTGATAAAAAAGTTTGGTAAAAGAAGATCTGCTTTGCTGTCAATTCTTCATGGTATTCAAGCTAAACACAGACATGTTTCGGAATATGCTCAGCAGGAGATAGCGCGCTTGCTGGATATTCATCCTGTTGAAGTTTACAGCGTCCTTTCATTTTTTACTTTTCTGAATGCAACTCGAAAAGGCAGAAACCTTGTCCGAATCTGCCAAACAATTACCTGCGATATGAAAGGAAAGGACAACATTGTTAGAGCCATTGAGCGTGAATTAGATGTAAAGATTGGTCAAACCACAAACGATAATAAATTTACGGTTGAATATGTTAATTGCCTCGGTCTGTGTGATGAAGGTCCAGCTATGGCAATAAATGATCAAGTTTTTACAAAGCTCACACCTGAGAAAGCTGTTAAATTATTAAGTAAGGTGAAGTGAGGTAAATATGGAAACAAAAATAAAGAAAAGAACAGGTCCGATTATATTTTCAGAGTACGAAAGAGGATCGGCTATTAAAAAAGCTCTCGATATGAATCGAGAAGATATTCTGCTCGAAATTAGAGAATCAAAACTTAAAGGAAGAGGCGGTGCTGGTTTTCCAACTTCAACTAAATGGATGTTAACTGCAGCTTCTTTGAGTGATGAAAAATTTATTATTTGCAATGCTGATGAAGGCGAACCAGGAACGTTCAAAGATAGAGTCCTTCTAATTGAATATCCTGAACTCGTGTTAGATGGAATGGTCATTGCCGCATATACTATTGGCGCGCAGCAAGGAATAGTTTACTTGAGAGGTGAGTACGAATATCTGCTTAAACCGCTTCAAGATTACCTCGAAGGAATGCGTAAAGACAATTTGCTTGGTAAAAACATTCTTGGCAAGCAGGGATTTTCTTTTGATATAACTGTCTTTCTTGGTTCTGGAGCATATGTCTGCGGCGAAGAAACTGCATTGATAGAATCTTTAGAAGGGCATCGCGGTGAAGCACGTAACCGACCGCCATATCCGGTTAACACCGGTTACATGGGAAAACCCACTATCGTAAATAATGTTGAAACACTCGCTTCGGTACCTCACATTATAGTTAAAGGATCTGCATGGTATAAAAAACTTGGAACAGGTGTTTCAACTGGTTCGAAACTGTTTTCAGTTTCAGGTGATTGTGATAAGCCAGGTGTTTATGAATTACCTTGGGGTACTAAGATAAGTGAACTTCTCAAATTAGTTGAAGCAAAGAATACCAAAGCTGTTCAAGTCGGTGGAGCATCTGGATTTTGCTATAATAAAAATCAGTTTAACAGAGCACTTGCTTATGAAGATGCTGCAACTGGCGGCTCAATCATGATATTTAATGAAAACCGGGACATGCTAAGAGTGCTGGACAATTTTATGGAGTTCTTTGTAGATGAATCTTGCGGACAATGTACGCCATGCCGTATCGGTAATGTGAAAATGCTTGAAGGAGTGAAGATGATTCAAAGAGGCGACTATACTTTTGCCTATATCAATAAACTGAAAGAATTAGGTAAATCAATGCAAGTAGCATCAAAGTGCGGATTGGGGCAATCAAGTCCAAACGCTTTCTTATCAATCTTAGAAAACTTTAATGAAGAGATATTTAACCGAGAAAATGGAGTTGACAATGAAAACTAAAGAAACTTCCCGAGCTCCTGTAAGTCAACAGGCACATGTTATTCAAAAACCAGAGCATCCGGAATACATCGGCGGTTCCATTTCGGTTGAGATAAATGAGAAGAAAGTTACTGTTCCAATGGGAACAACAATTCTCGAAGCGTGCAGACAAAATCAAGTTTATGTTCCAACGTTATGCCATCACGATGATTTGTGTATTGCCGGCGTTTGCAGAATATGCGTGGTTGACGTTGAAGGAATGAGAACTTTACAAGCTGCTTGCGCTTTTCCAATTACGGCACCAATAAAAATTAGAACTTCAACTCCAATGGTTCGCAAAGCAAGAAAGCATATCATTGATCTTCTTCTAAGCGAGCATTACGGTGAATGTTACTCGTGTTTTAGAAATAACAACTGTGAGCTTCAAACACTGGCAAAAGAATATGGTGTTGATCATTACAATTTTGGTCATGTTGAAAATCCAAGATATGAAGTTGATAGCTCGTCCTATTCTGTTGTTCGTGATATGGATAAATGTATCTTGTGCAAAAGATGCGTTCGCACCTGCATAGATTTACAGGAAGTCGGTGTGCTTGAAGCAATTGGTAGAGGATATAAAACTCGCATCGGCACTTTTTCAGAAAAACCATTAGCAGAAGTTGTGTGTATTAATTGCGGGCAATGCATAAATCGCTGTCCAACCGCTGCATTACGAGCTAACGATCCTCGTGACGAAATTTGGGAGGCAATTGATAATCCGGATAAGCATGTTGTAATTCAAACAGCACCCTCTCCGAGGGCTGGAATTGGTGAGGAATTTGGAATCGAACCAGGTCATTCTTTTACAGGAGAAATGAACACGGCATTAAGAAGAATCGGTTTCGATAGAGTATTCGATACAAACTTTACTGCCGATCTAACAATAATGGAAGAAGGAACTGAATTACTGCTTCGGCTTTACAAAGCACTTGTCAAAAAAGATACTTCTGTCGTGATACCTCAATTTACATCATGTTCACCGGGCTGGGTAAAGTACCTCGAACATTTTTATCCCGAATTTATTCCGAATCTCAGTTCAGCAAAATCACCGCAGCAAATGTTTGGTGCACTTATAAAAACTTATTATGCCAAGAAGCATAACATTGACCCTGCTAACATTGTTAGTGTTGCGGTTATGCCTTGCTCAGCAAAGAAGTTTGAGTGCAACAGACCTGAAATGACTTCATCCGGATTTAAGGATGTTGATTATGGATTGACGGCACGTGAACTTGCTCAAATGATTAAAGAATCAGGAATTTATTTACCTGAAATGCCAAAGTCCAATTTTGATGATCCATTTGGTGATGCATCAGGTGCAGGACTTATTTTCGGTGCAACCGGCGGTGTAATGGAAGCAGCACTTAGAACGGTGATTGAATTAGTTACTGGAATAAAAGTTGAAAAAGTTTTTGATAATATGAACATCATGCCAGTTAGAGGATTTGAAGGAATTAAATATGCCGAACTTCCAATTACAAAAGTCGGACCTGTTCCCAAAATTTTAACTCATCTTGTTCCTAACTGGGATTGGCTAAAGGGAGCAACCGTAAAAGTAGCAGTTGCGCATGGTACAGCCAACGCAAAGAGAGTAATTGAGGATATCAAAGCCGGCGGTAAATTCAGCGAATGTCATTTCATTGAATTCATGGCTTGTCCTGGCGGATGTATAGGAGGCGGTGGTCAGCCAATTCCTACAAATGCTGAGATTAGACGACTTAGAGCAAAAGCAATTTATGATGAAGATGCTTCGCTCGGATTGCGAAAATCTCACGAGAACACTCACGTATTAAAACTGTATGAAGAATTTTTGACTGATGGTCCTTGCGGGCACACGGCGCATAAACTGCTTCATACGCATTATACGAAGAGAGGAAAGTTTATTTCCTAAGTACATTCATAAAAATCCCTCTCCGAGTGAGAGGGATTTTTAGTTTTTATTATTGACATTGAGCGAAAAAAGTCCTTTTTATGGAATGAGAAAAAAATATTTCTCAGTTAAGTCATCCAATTATTTAAGAACGAGAGGTGTAAAATGAAAAAAGTCCTTTTTTTCTGTTTATGCTCTTTTCTTTCATATCAATTATTAGCTCAACCCTTCCAGAAAAAGCAGATAACAAATTTTGATTGGGATTCAAGAGGTGCTGTAATTCCAAATTATCCGCTTGGAATTTCAACCTTGCCCAATTCGCCAATATTTTTTGAGGCACATAAGAATAATTCTTCTAACATTATGATGATGAGCTACAGTCCGAATGCTGACAGCTTTTACAATCCCACTGAGCTAACAAAGAACAATTTCCTTAATATAAATGCTGATGCAAGCTGCAGCCAAATTTATCCTAATGTTAAAGTCAATATAATTTGGCAAACCAACGAAAATGGTAATTGGGATATTGCACTTAGAACACTAACAGATTCCACTTGGAGTGCAAAAAAATACATAGCTAATTCTCTATCAAATGAAACCAACCCTAAATTTGTTGCAAGACATAATAATCATTTTCCCACAGCAACTTCTATTGAAGTTTTATATGAAAGAGATAACAGCATTTATCTTTATAAAGAGACTGAGTCAGTTGTGACTAATGAAATAGTTTTCAGTGGTGATAGTTTGAATAAATTCACTCAGTCCACTGGAATTTATTATGATGTTTGGTTTGGACCCCCCTCCGGTTTGTATGTAGCTGCTGTTTACAAACCAAATGATACGGCTTCTATTATTGTTTATCGTTATAAAGCAAACGAAGATTCGGTTTGGAGTCCAATTCTCACAGCTTATGACAGCGGTTATTGTGAAAATCCAAGTTTTTACAACGTGTTTTTTGAACAATGTCCAATGAGTTTTGAAAAGGTAATCGGAAACAAACGACAAGTATTTGTTATACCCAAATTGGAGTATCTTGGTCAAAACAACCAAGCCGTTAAGCTCACAGATAATACAGCAACCAGCACTTCAAACTTGAAGATGTTCATGTATGGTATGGTTGGTAAAAAAGAAAACTTAGAGGATTATTATTTCTCAGGACCTCATTCATTTAAATCAATTTCCAATGACTCAACCTACATTGTTTGTTTATTTTATCCTTTTCCAGTACATGCAATGTTTTATTCTAAAGTAGCTGACAGTAGAATTGGTTTGGGTAATATCGGTATGTTTTACGGCTATGCTGTCTCTTATCGAATTTGGGAAGATAGTTCCGATGGAAAAATTAATTTATTTGGTTTTTTGATGTATGATCCTTTGGGAAATGTAGATGATAAAATTGAGGCAACTAATTTTCAGCTTTACCAAAATTACCCCAACCCCTTTAATCCCAACACTGTAATTCGGTATAGCTTACTCTCAAGAGATTTTGTTACCCTTAAAGTTTTTGACGTATTGGGAAATGAAGTTGCAGCATTAGTAAATGATGAAATGGATGCTGGTGAATACAAAACAATTTTTGATGGATCAAATTTAGCAAGCGGAATTTATGTCTATCGGCTGACGGTTGGAAAGAATTATATTAGTCGAAAGATGATATTATTAAAATAAATTGAAAAGACATCAGAAAAATACTGGATGTCATTTCGATCCCGATTTCAATCGGGAGAGAAATCTTCAATTTCGAAAAGATTTCTCAGTCTTGCAAAGCCATCCTTCTTCCAAAGGAATGATTTTGACAGAAATGATTTTTCATAATTATTCAGAGATCTTTTGAACTTAATCTTAAAAAGAATTTAATTAACACCAAAAAATATGATACGATTAATTCCTGATTGGGCACACAAATACGAAGCATTTTGGGATGCTATACGAAAACGCAACATGTGGTTCATCAAGCTGCGTTATGGAGCCGTGTTAATGCTCACAAGTTTTATTCTTGCTTCCGAATATTTCCTCGGATTTAAGTTTACCGAGACGCAAACTATTGCTATATCTGTAATAACAATATCAATTTTGACTTATAATGCACTTTTACATATTGGTAAGAAACATATTAAATCAATCGCTGGACAATTTAATCCTCTCCATCTTTCAGTAATTCAGATACTTTTAGATTTTATTGCACTCTTTTTACTCGTTCATTTTACCGGAGGAATCGAAACACCATTATACATGCTATTTGTTTTTCATATGATAATTGGAAGCTTGATACTTCCGGGTTCAATAATTTACCCTGTCGGAGCTGTTGTTGTGTTAGGTTTTGGCGGTATTGTTTTTTCAGAATATTATCACATCATTCCGCATTATGCCATTCAAGGTTTCCTAAATACTCAACTTTATGATGATTTCAATTACGTTGTATCAATCTTTACAATTTTTGGATTTACAATTTTTATTAGCATTTATCTTGCAAATGGAATTGCACGTCAACTCTATAGTATGGAACAGGATTTAATTGAAACCCTTGATCGTCTCAACGTTGCAGAAATGGAAAAGCAAAGGTATATCGTGGGGATTGTTCATGAGATAAAAACACCACTAACAGCAGTTCAGTCTTATTTAAATTTGATACTACAAAAATTCCTTGGACCTCTCGATAAAAAAGTTGAAGAACGACTAATCAGAGCGCGTACAAGATCTGAAGAAGCAATACACCTAATAAATGATGTGATAAAAATTTCAAGGTTTAAATTATTTAATCAGTTTGTTCATGAAGAAATTCTGATTGAAGAAGTGATGAGCGAACTTGCAAATAAACATTCCGAAATTGCAGAAACTAAAAAGATTAAACTGGTATTTAATGATAACAGGAAAACCAATACAAAAATAAAGGGCGATAAATTTTTGTTAACACTTGCAATTTCAAATCTTATTGGCAATGCCGTAAAATTTGTCGGTAAGAAAGGATTAATTGAAGTGAATATGGAAGATGATGAGAATAACCTGCTTATTTCCATTTGTGATAATGGTATGGGCATTCCTGAAAACGAATTAGAGAAAATATTCATAGCATTCTTCAGGTCATCTAACGTAAGTAAAGATAAGCAAGAGGGAGCCGGAATTGGTTTATCAATTGTAAAAGAAATTATTGAAAAGCATGAGGGAAAAATCTCAGTCGAAAGTCCTTCAAGATTAACAAACGGCAATAAACCTGGAACGTGCTTTAAAATACAATTACCTAAAATCAATATTTCATCAATAAAAAAAGGAGGAGTTCAATGAACAACATTACTTCTAAAATTATCTTTTCCACCGCACTTATTTTTATTTTCTGTTTTGATAATTATTCACAGCAAGTGAAAGCCGGCGATCATGCGTTGGGCACAAGAAAATATGAAGACTTCAGCAAAGCCACTCTTTGCGGATCTGCGTGTCATAATGATTTCTTTCAGCAGTGGAAACAGGCAATGATGTCCCAATGTTATCATCACGAGTGGGATGAAATAGAATACTTCAAGCTTGCTGTTCCACATGCAGAGAAAGATCAGATTGTTGCCGGAGTTAAAGCGGGATGCAACGGTTGTCATGCGCCAATTTCATTTTTAGCTGGTGATGTTCCTCCACCAAAGCCAGATAAAATGTCTATGGCTAATGAATCTGTAAACTGCGATGTTTGTCATACAGTAACCGGATTTGAAGGTGATACACCATTCAACTTCAACTTTATTTCTTCGCCGGGAAATGTGAAGTATGGACCGAGAGAAAATGTTGAATCGCCCGAACATGAAATAAAGAAATCTGAATTCTTAGCTAGTGCAGAATTTTGCGGTACATGCCACAATGAAAAAGATCCCTATGGAATTTGGGTTAAGTCAACACATCTTGAATGGAAGGAAGGTCCATATGCAAAGGAAGGCGTTAAATGCCAAAATTGCCACATGACTTATGCACCAGGATATACCGCTGCGATGGGGAAATTTTATCCGGATACTCGTCAGCATCTATTTCACGGTGCTCATGATCCTGGTAAAGTAAAAGGCACAATTGAATTACGAATCCATCCCGACATAAATGAAGCTGAACCTGGCGAAAGAGTAAAATTCACAATTGCATTGTTCAATCAAAAAACCGGACACAAATTTCCAACTGGTTCAGTGGAAGATAGAATTGTCTGGATGCACGTCGAAGCGGTTGATGCTAAAGGAAAAGTATATCACATACCTGTGGATAAAAAAGGTTTCGCGGGCGAAGAATTTACAATTGGAAGTGATGCGCTTGCTTATCAGGATATGGGAATAGCTTTGAACGATGAGAATTTCAAAGGCGTACAGCGTGATGGAATTCCAATTGGAGATAGGATATTTCGCATGCCGTATTTTGATCCTCAAGGTCGAATGACAATTCAGCAGTGGAACACAAAATCTCTTGGTGTTGATTACAGGATCGGACCAAGAGAAACAAAATTAGAAACTTGTACTTTCACTCTGCCGAATAATCTTCCACCAGGAAAACTTAAAGTCACTGCTATTTTAAATTATCAGAAACTTGTAAAACCGGTTGCAGATTTTCTTGGTGTTCCCGAAGAAGAATCAGAGATTATCAAAGTAAATGAGCATTCAACTTACGTTAACATTTTACCATAGGTGCACAAATGAAAAAAACAATTTTATTCTCTCTGTTGATTTTAATTTTAGTTCCTTACGCTACACAAGCAATTCCTGCCTTTGCTCGGAAGTACAATATGACTTGCAAGACCTGTCATGCACCATTTCCAAAACTCAAAGCTTACGGTGAGGAATTTGCCGGTAACGGTTTTGTTTTAAAAGATCAAGATGCTCCAAGATATTTTGTGGAAACAGGTGACGAAAAACTTTCGTTGATAAGAGATATTCCACTTGCGGTTAGAGTTGACGGCTATGCGACTTTCAATTCCGAAAAATCGGAACGATCCGATTTTAAAACTCCATTTATTTTTAAACTATTGTCGGGCGGTTCAATTTTTAAGAATGTTTCATACTA
The DNA here is from genome assembly GCA_964613805.1 of uncultured Ignavibacteriaceae bacterium. Lineage (GTDB taxonomy): Bacteria > Bacteroidota > Ignavibacteria > Ignavibacteriales > Ignavibacteriaceae > XYD12-FULL-36-8. The sequence continues at coordinate 66,923 of CAZTJF010000004.1, forward strand.
TGTTTATTACATTCTTGAAGATGGCGAGGTAGGCAAATTAGAAGATGCATTCGTGATGTTTAATGATCTTTTCGGAAGCGGACTCGCCTTTTCAATTGGTCAATTTCAGGTATCCGATCCTTTATTCAAAAGAGAATTAAGACTGACACTTGCCGATTACGACATTTACAAAGTGAAAGTTGGTAATTCTCATACAAATCTTACTTACGATCGTGGCATTATGTTGAATTATGGATTTGAGACTGGAACAGATTTAACTTTTGAAGTCATAAATGGAAATGGTATTGGTGCAATTGAAAATGGAAACTTTGATAATGACAAGTACAAAAATTTTATGGGAAGAATATCACAAGATCTTGGTGAACATATAAGAATAGGCGGATTTGGTTATCTTGGAAAAGAGGAAACAAATGATGTTACAAGTGATTTGTGGATGGTTGGTCCGGATGCAACAATTTCTTTTGATCCGATTGAACTGAATGTGCAATTTGTAGAAAGACGGGATAAGAATCCATTCTTTCTGAGTAATGCAGCTATTGAAATTAAAACACGCGGAGCTTTTGCTGAACTGATCTTCAGGCCCGATGGTGACAATAGCAATTGGTACGCAGTTGGTTTATACAATTGGGTTGAGTCTAACATCGGTATGCTTGATAAAAAATCTGCATCTTTTCATTTAGGATATCTTATGGCAAGAAACATTAGACTGGTTGGAGAACTAACTTACGACTTTACAAATAAGTTTAGTAAGATCGGGTTAGGTTTTGTTTCGGCTTTTTAGTTTTTAATTGAAGCACAGATTACATTTGCTTAAAGTGAAACGATAATCTGTGCTTCTGAAATTTTAATTTTTATTTACTTGATTATCACCATCTTCCTGCTTTTAATAAATCCCTTTGCAGAAAGTTGATAGACATAAACTCCGCTTGCAAGATAGTTTGCGTTAAAATCAATTGAATATCTGCCCGCAGGTTGAAACTCATTAACCAAAGTTTTTACTTCACGACCAAGAATATCATAAATCTTTAACTCGACTTTAGTATCTGTTGGAATATCGTATTGAATTTTGGTTGTTGGGTTAAAGGGATTGGGATAATTCTGATAGAGCGAATAATCAGTTGGAATAATTTTAGACGAAAGAATATTCTCTTTATTATTCCTTGCTCTTATAAGTGCATTTAGTTTTGTTCTATAATCGTTTGCATCTTTGGCTGATAAATCCATCCCGCTTACTTTACTCATAGCTGTATTTCCGCTATCCAAAAGCGATGTTGTGAGTATGTCTATTGCAGCAAAGAACGCTTCCTCACTATTCGGATTCTGAGTAATAACTTCACCAAAATTATTTATTGCCTGAACGTAATCTTTCTTTGCAACTAAACAAAGATCACTCAAGTGTTTTACTATTTTTAGCATTAAGGTATCTTGAATTGATTGTAATTTGTTGTCATAGAAACTTTTTAATTCAGAAAAAGTTGAAGCTAAAGTATCAGTTAATTTTGATATGGTGTAAAGTTTAGTGTATGCTTCAATGCTTTTTCTATCCGAACCATTCGTTTGAATTATTCCATAATAAACTTGTTTTGCTTCGGTAAAATTACCAATGTAAAAATGTTTTGAAGCTAAAGCGTAAGCTTCGGAAATTGAATCTGCTGATACAGCTAATCCTAAAGAATAGATGGTATCAATAACAGTTTCGCCTTTACTGTCCTCAATCAGTACAAAATCCCCGTCGCTTTGTTTAGTGCATGGTTCATTATTATATGGCTCGAAATTAACTTCAACATCGCTCTCAATCCTATGAGATGGATCGTTGCCATATCTTGGATGATTTCCCCAATAATTATAATTAGCTCGAATTGGGCTGCGTGTCCTTTCACTAAAGAAAAGAATACGCGTGTTTAAGCCAGGCTGCTCTATTCTGTTGTCGGCAATGGTATTGCAGCCGTAACCAAGAAGGATATCAGCATCAAACATATGAATTTCTGCCCCATTGTAAAGATTAGCATCGCCATTTTCAAATATTTGATTCAGACCGGATATTGGAAATACTTTTACTGTCTCCTCTCTTTTTATCATACCTTCTGATAAATCAGGTATTGAACCACTCGATATATATAAGCCGGCTGCTTTATTATCTGTAATAATATTTTGCCCGATTTTAGGACTTGAATTACCGAGATCGATTCCTTTTTCAAAACGAGTAATATGATTTAGACGATATATTCCATCGCTGGAGTTTGAAAATATTCCAGATTCTGCTGTACCACGATTATTCAGTATTTGTATTAGATTGTCAGCAATATATGGATTTGCTACTTGCAAAAGTTGTATACCAAAATCATAGTCATTGATGGTATTACTTTCTATTGCTGCTTCGGATCCATTCATTAATATTATAGCACTTGTTTTTTCATTTTCGCTTACAGGTTTCGGCGATGTTATAATATTTTTTTTGATGATAGGAAAAATATTCTGAAAGTCATTAAAATAAATACCTTCAATACAATTATTGATTTGGTTGTTTTCGATAATAAAATTACCGGATACGATAGGGTTTTCAGATGATTTAAAATCTCTCCCACAGGAAATACCATAATCAAAATTTGATATGATGCAATCTGAAATATTAACATTTTTACAATTAAGGGTAGAAATGCCGCGAGAATCATCTATAGGCGCTTCTTTAAATAATGTTACATTTTCTATTTTAAGATTATTTACGCTGAAAACTTGAATCCCCCGCTTATAATTATCGCCTCTTATTATAGAATTTTTTATAATGACTTCATGACTGTTTGGAGAAACTTTTGTATCTAAATATAATCCTTTGGACATATCATTGAACTCGACATTATCTATATTTATAGAGGCAATGTTACTTGCATGAGTTTTTATTTCGATAATATATACCCTATTAATTATAGCATTAGTTAACTCAACATAATTTGCATCGCTAATCGTAATAGAAGAATTAAAATTGTTCGAGTTAATCCGTATCTTAATTGATTCCGTTCCAACTGCATAAAGCTTATGTTTTATTAGCAGTTTACTCGTGTCATTAAAAAAGAGCACTGCTCCGGCAGCAATGGTTAAGCTATCTGTACTTAGAGATGATTTATTATTGAAACGCAAATGCTCCCCGGTACCAACTGTTAAATTTGTTGCTGTTAGATAGCTGTTATTATAAAAATTAAAAGTGCCATTAGCTATTAGAACATTTGCAGTATCAAATTTGGAATTTGAAAATCCATAAAAGTTAAGTACTGCTTCGTTTTCAATTTCGAGTGTCCCATCTATTTGAAGCGAGGCATTTCTTCTAAAATTTACTATTGCATCGTGTGGTATAGTTAATTTTATTCCTTCGGGTACGATAAGTTTACCGTAGATATCTCCGCTTGTAATAGTTGTATCTTGTGTAAGTATTTTAGTTACTTGTGCTGGGAGTATTCTGGTTAGGGGGTCACCAACTATTACATTCTGCCAAGCTAAATATTTCATGCCCATATACACAGCATCGACATAATTGTAACCAATAGCATATGCTGGCATAAATATATTGTTATATATTACTCCACTTGGACCATAAGATGGTACTGGCTCCCAGGCATGTCCCATCATTCCTGTCCCGCCAATTTGAGTAAATTGAGTTGCCAAACCCTGTGTACGATTATTTTGATACGACGAACATGGAGCTATCCAACGCCACTTTAAAACCCCAATACTGTTTCCATTAAAACTTTCGAGTGAGTTGAAAACTGCACCAGGGGCAAATTGAAAATATTGTAGGGAATCTTTAACCCAGTTTGAATCTGTAAATGCACAATTGTCATCTTCTGCATGCGTTCCCCAGGATGAATAACCGATTACCGAACCATCATTATGTGTTATCCATTTCCCATCGTTATTCCAATTAACATTAAAACCAAGAGCTTCGAGCTTATTCTTTGCATCTGTAAAGAAAGAATAATGATATGTGGATGGAATATCATCATCATCTAAAACCCAGGTAGCAGTTCCGGTAGTGTCAGCATTTTTTGAACTATCAATTATTCCTTTAACTATTTCAAAACTTAATCCATCCAAATGTGAAACAAGGTAAGATAATTTAATCGTATCTGTTCCCATTATTTTCATAAAGCGATCAGGTAAGAATCTGTAATCCAATGTAAAATTTTTATCGGAATCAAAGTACGGATTATTTATTTTAGGTTGATAATTTACGGCATCAAATAAAGTTTGGAGTAGAAAAGTATCATAATTTGAAGTATTTAAAATTGATAATAAACCATCAACTGTTAAATTGCCAGGTAACGCTTGCCAATCGCTTCCTGCTTGAATTTTATATGGGACTCCTTTACAAAGGACGATGTACCTTATTGTTGAAGTTAGGTTATGAGATGTTATCCAATTGCGGATTGGTGTGGATACGTTATTCAGAAAATATACCCAGGCATGACGATTCGCTCCAGTCCAAGGCAATATATTTTTAGAGCTGTCTTGAATAATGTCTCCATTTTGTGCAATGATAACTCTGTGTGTGCTGCCGTCTATTGTAATTGTTTGTGAAGTTAAAGAATTTAAAGGGCAAATATTTACCGCTGGTATGCCGCGGGCGAGCCGGTAGTATTCCTTCACTGAATCAGAAACAGCTCCTAAAGTATCTGTTGGATCAGATTGCACCTTATATACCACTAATATGTTTTCTGGACCTGGGATTCCAGCATAAGTGGGTATCTGTTGTGCTTCTATAAAATTGTTACAATAAAGAAGCAGCAAAACAAAAAGTAAAAAATTTTTCATATTATCTCCTTCTATTTAATTAGTATTAGTTTTTTTGTAGCGGTGTATCCGCTTTTTGTTGTCATTCGATAGTAATATATCCCCGAAGCATATTTTTTTAGATCAATCTCAATACTGTAAATACCTCTTTCTTTTTCTTCATTAAGTATTTCTTTAATTTTTTCTCCAGTCATTGAGAAAAGTTCTATTTTCACTGAAGTCCTTTGGGGAACGGTAAATGAAATATTGGTATGAGGGTTTGCCGGATTTGGGTAGTTTTGTGTTAAAACAAAATTATTAACTAGAATTTGTATTGAAACAACTTCTGAAAATTTATTGCTGCCATCAAAATCTATTTGCTTTATTTTATAATGAAGTTGTTCACTTTCAATTTTAAAGTCACTGAAGGAATAATTTCTAATTTCTGTACTTGTTCCAGCTCCATGAAGAAAACCAATTTTTTCCCAATTTTGTAAATCAGAAGATTTCCAAATTTCAAAACCATAATTGTTGACTTCACTTGCTGTTGACCAGTTTAATTCAATTTTATTTAAGGAATACCTCGCAGTGAGTTGTGTAAGTTCTACGGGTACATAGGTTGTGTCGAAATATTTCAATATCAGTCCATAACCGCTTACTGCATATCCAATATATTCGATTGGAGAATGAAACTGTCCAAAAATAGCAGGCAACTCTCCACTTATTTCTTCCCAAGAATTTCCATTATCGGTGGTTTCAAAGACTTGACCCATAGACCATCCATTCGAAATCCAATGATATTTATTCGGAAAAGCATGAATATTATATGATGTTTCGATTCTTGTTTCTCTTTGCCAACTAATGCCACCATTTGTTGTTTTATAAAGATCATGACTACCGGTATTTGTCATATCAACTGTGACAAATCCTGTATCAATTGATGTGAAATATATGTTTCTATTAAAATAAAGCTGCACATCTGTTCTCTGAATCCAATTCGTACCACCATTTGTAGTTTGCCAAATGTATCTGCTTGTTGCCCAGCCGTTGAGCGAGTCTATGAAGTATATGCTTGTAAATGAATCTATAGATAAATCTTCTAACTGCTCAAACCAATTCTCCCCGCCATCTGTAGTTTTTAATATCTTTCCTTTTGTCCCAGGAGACCATCCAGTTGCTGCCCAACCAGTCGTTTGGTTAGTAAAAAATATTTTATAAACAGTGCCTATCGTATCGCTAGTATTTGTTACGTACCAATTTACCCCACCATTTATTGTTTTATAAATTCTTACTTGATCAACGTCACCGGTATAAGTTGTACCAATAAATCCGATAGCATCGTCGGTAAAAACAATATCGTTACCGCCTGGTGCACCAGAGACTATTTCCCAACTAACTCCGCTATCTTCCGTTTTAAATAACTGTCCATACGGCCCAGAACTAATTGCAAATCCTTTTTCTGCGCTTACAAAAAACACATCGGTAAAGTTTTCGTTAATTATTAGTTTTCTCCAGCTATCAAGGTTTCCTTCTGCCTTAAAAATATTTAGTGCAGTTCCAGCACTGTAACCTATCTTCCCAGACATATCTTTTAAAAACTGTAATTCATAATTATCACTTATTCCTCCAATGGGTGTCCATTCCTGCCCTCTATTGGTCGTTTTACGCGCAGATACATTGGTCATTACCAAATAACCTGTATCTGGATTTACATATTGTATACAGTTTACAGATTCAAGATTTAAAGTCCCACCGTTAATCCAGGTATTCCCTCCATCACTGCTGTAAATGTTTTTTGCCGGATAACTTGTTCCTCCATAACCAGCCGCTGCTATGTGTAAGCTGTCTATTACATCTAAGCAAAAAAGTGGAGCGCTGTCTCCAGCTTGTAGTACTTCCCAATTAGTTCCTCCGTCTGTTGTTCTCAATACATTTCCATTTGCTGCTATAAAACCATAACTCTCAGTAAAAAAATCTATCCACCAATAATCAGAGGTATAGCTGGGTGTAAATATTCTTTGCCACGTTAATCCACCATCAGTCGTTTTAATCAGTGAGTTTGCAGTGCCGCAAGCCCAGCCAAGTGTATCATTCAGCATTTGCAAACCCCAAAGATCACCATTAACTCCGCTTGCAACTTGTGTAAATGTTTCCCCGCCATCTGTTGAGTGGAGTATCAAACCGTTGTAACCACTCGCAATAACAACTGCTCCATTAAAACTTCGTACTTTAAGTATTGGTGTTGTAGTTTGTGAGTTAATGTTTAGCCAGCTTTCTCCGCCATCAGTAGATTTAATCAGCGTACCATTAGCCCCACAAGCCCAGCCTGTGTCTTTATTGATGAAGTGTATTCCGAGGTAATCAACTCTTGGCACTTTGGGATTTAGTTCTGTCCAAACACCGGTTCCGGTTTGTACAGTTTTTAACGGCATGAGAGAAGGGTCGTATTCGGGAAGGTTTATATGGTTGCGATAATCGGGGCGCTTGATACTTGTATCTGGATACTGCCCGCTGCTATGTGGGATGCCAACCTTCGGTTGGTAAATTTGTGGAAATGCAATAACTGCAAATGTGCAAAACAACAACATGAAAATTCTGTAACAAAGTTTCATCAAATTCTCCGTAAGTTTTAATCAATTGTTAAAAAAGTAGTGAATTAAAACTGCGAAATCAAGAATTATTTTTATCGAAAAAGAAATTAGTGTTAAAAGATCATAGTTAATCCCGAGCGGTCATCATTAAAAATAAAGCACAGATCATTTCCCAAATGTTCTTAATATTTTCTTCCATACCCCGCTTCCTACCATGTTGTTGGCATTTGCAAGTATGGTTTTAACAAGCACCAAAATATCCTTTTCACCCGCCCAATTTCGCCTAACTATTTGTGGATCAACTTCATTAATGATGTCATTAAGAATGTACGCGGTAAGTGCTATGTCATCGAGGTAGCCAACCGGTCCTAAAAGCATCTCGGGAAGGAAATCCAATGGCGAAATAAAGTAAGCAATTATTCCCGCAAGCTTTACTTTTTTACTTGCAGGTACATCGGGGTCAATTGCCAGCTTTGTGAGAAGATGGAACAGATCAGGTGCAAGCATAATATATTCTGTCCAAGTGTTTTTGGAGTCAGTTTTTTGATTGAGCCATTTTTTTATATCAGCCCTAATTTTTTGATAGAAGTCTTTTTTCTGTTCATCCATTAGTCAACCCTAAGATATGCTATTAGTTATTGAAATATTGTGCAAAATTATGGAATGTTTGTTAAACCTGCTCGTGAGGAATTTGATGAATTAAAACTTAGCTGCTAGTGCTATCACAATCATCAAAACTAAAAATGCTTCAATAAGCACCACCAAACTAAAGTGAGACAACTTATCCTGGGTGATGGCGAATCGAGTAAAGAATCCTAAACTTAACATTTGGCATAGTTTCTGTCTCTTTACTCTAAATGGACAGATAATGTTCAGTAAAAATTCAAATTTAAAAGGTTATTACTAATTCTGGAGATACTTATGGATGAGATTTTACAGCAAATAATGAAAACAATCGAGCGAGAGTTTAAAGACGCATTGAACAATGGTTTACTTGATTCCGCTTCGATAGCCAACAAAATTCTGGATGTTCTGCTCGACAAAGAAGCCATTAAGGTTTCTGTTCCGGAACCAGCTTATGGCTGCTGCGAAAATTTTGATGAATAACTATTAAATTTCAAACTACAACTGCCACCACTAAATAATATCCAATTTATAAATTTTAGATGTTTTGGTATTTGAATTTGATTTTTGAAACTTATTTGGAATTTGTTATTTAACGATTGGCATTTCTTCGCAACCCCCGCTTCAAACATTATTCTCCCAGCAATCCTTTTCTTATAGTTCTCTCCACAGCTTGTTTAAAATTTGCAAGGTTCACAGGTTTCTGGAAAATATAATCTATTCCCAACAATCCGTAATCATGAATTGCAGTTCTATCAATATCACCACTAAGTACTATTATTGGCGGCTTTGATTTCGATTCGAGCTTCTGAATTTCCTGAACAAGCCGTATTCCATTCATCTCAGGCATATTATGATCAGTGATAACAAGAGCTGGCGGAGATTTCTTTATTTTCTCCATCGCCTCTTTGCCGTTTGATGCAACTTCAACATTATAATCCGGGGTAATATTTTTTAGAATTTTTGAATACAGCAGACGGTCAGTTTTGTTGTCATCTACAAGCAGAATAACTGCTGATGCAATCGGCAATGTAAATTTAAATGTGGAACCTTTACCCGGTTCACTCTCGACCCAAATTAAACCCCCATGCTTTTGGATTATATCTTTTACGATAGTCAAACCCATTCCGCTTCCTTTTTCACCTGCTGTTCCATCCATTGTGAATTTACTGTCAATTGAAAAAAGTTTTTTCATGTCGTTTGATTTAATACCTAAACCGGTATCTGAAACTGAGAATTCCAAAAACCTTAAGCGCTGTGCAGGGCTGACAGAAATAGAGATAATGCCTTTAGGACTTGAAAATTTTATAGCATTAGAAATGAGGTTATTAAAAACCTGTAGAATCAAATTCTCATCAACAAAGATTTGAAGTTCTGTTGGAACCGATGTTTTTATTTCGATATTTTTTCTTAACGCAGCACCAGACAAAGAGTTAATAGATTTTTCAATTATTGGATAAGCGTAAGTTTTTTGGGGTTCAAATTGAACTCTTCCGGATTGCAATCTATTCCAGTCCAATAAAGAATTCACTAACGAAAGCATCGAGTTTGATGATTCTTGAATAAACCTCACGTACTGGTTGCGTTCTTTCTCCGTTAATGTTTCGTCTTTCAACAGCAGTTCGGTAAAACCTAAAATAGAACTAAAAGGTGTGCGAAGATCGTGTGATACAATGGAAAGAAATCTATCTTTAGTTTCATTAAGCTTAACAAGATCTTCCTTCGATTTTCTTAAATCATCTTCCACCTTTCTTCGAACACTAATATCACTTACTATTCCATACAACCTTTGCACTTTACCGGAATCATCTCGAACGAGATTAATTTTATTTCTTACCCAAACAATATTTCCATACTTATTGATAATTCTGAATTCAATTTCGGTAGAATTTTTAATGCGGCTTATTAACAGGTCTTTAATTTTTTGTTTGGCTAAATGAACATCGTCTGGCAAGATGATTTTAAAGAATAGTCTCTGATCACTGATGAACTCTTCTTGCGTATAACCGGTAATTTTCTGAACATTTGAGGAGTAGAATATTGGTTTCAGTTTATTCTTAAACTTTGAGTAAGTGAAACAGAAATCATCAATATTCTCAATCAAGCTTCTATATTTTTCTTCCGATTCACGAAGAGCTTGCTGGGACCTTTTTCTTTCGGAAATATCTCTGGTTATATAAACAAGATAATTTTTTCCTTCTAACTCAAATTCAGATACTGAAGCAGAGTAATATGTGGTGGTTCCATTCTCTTGTCTGCCAAGAAATTCAAATTTGTCCGGTGCATCCATTTTTCTTCTAATAAGATGAAGATATTCAGAAATTCTTTTTACATCTTCATCAGCGACTAATTCGATAAAAGATTTGCCAATTAAATCTTCTTTTCGAGGATATCCAAAGATTTTTACGAATGAATCATTCACTAAAATTATTTTGTTATTTGCTTCAATTGTTATTCCATCCACCGCTGAATTCAGAAGTGCAAGCAGGAGATTAAAATCATGATTAAACTGCTTTAGTGAAGTAATGTTCTGAAAATAACCATTGTAAACACTCTCTCCATTTGATTCCGTGGTTCCCTGTAAAAATCCGGAAAGGAAAATCTTATTCCCATTTTTTAATACTAACGGAATTTCGATTTGTCTGTTAGTTTCAGATTCTGATGAAAGTTTTTCAAGTGTGTTATGTGATAGAAATTCCTGCTCAATCAAATCCGTAAGTGAATAGCTTGTAACCTCATCTTGAGAAATATTTAGAAGATCGAGAAGTGTCTGATTGGCATAAATGAATTTACCGTTCAGGTCTGTGGTAAAAATCATATTCCCTGATTGATGGATGATTTTGTCGAATTTTCCCTCAACATTTTTAAGCTGATTTTCGAGCCGAATTTTCTCTGAGATATCTTGGCACGTAACAACTATATATTCCTCTTGATTGTCTACCAAAGTAAACGATGCATGCAATATTCCTTCTTTACCGGTTGAATCAATAATATTAAAAGTACTCTCAGCACATTTTGATTTTGACAGCTCATTTTTAATATCATTAAAATAATTTGGTTCTGTAATTCCAATCAAACGAATAAAGTATTTACCGGTCGCCTGAAATTCCGAATATCCAAAAAGATTTTGTGAACTTGTATTCCAATAAATAATTTTTCCTTCCTTATCTATAACGAAGATAGGAAGGTTAATGTTATCCAAATAAGTCTTACTCTTTAGAATTTCTTGAATTTTAAGTTCTAATGTTTTTTGTGTCTTTATGAATCTGCGAATATCACTGAACCGAAAGAACAATAATTTTATTTTCTTTTCATCATCAAGAATAGGTTCGATTTCGCATTCGTAATCATGCGGGCGATTGCTGATATACAATTGTATATTAAATTTACCTGCGGTGAGGTCTTCTTTTATAAGTTTGATTTGATCATTCAGTATGCTGCTTGTTTCTTTGGGGAAAAGACTGTTAAGGGTATACTTTTCAAATGGTGAAACTCTCCACGACAATTTTTTTATTTTTTTCCCGAATGAATATTTAATTTCACCTTCAGCATCAGTAATTAACAGAAGGTCAACTGAAGAATTTATTATTTCTTTCCATTGAGGTTCAAGATTTTTTAGCGGATCATCTTCATGCTTAACAATTTTGATATCTTGTAATATTAAAATTCCACCATCAAACTTACCTTCCTTAAAGAGAGGAACTGATTTAATAACAATTGTAATTTTTCTTAAGCTAAAAGTTTTTACACCCTCAATTTCTCTTTCGAAAGAGTAACCTTCGCGAAGTTTCTGGAAATATTCTAATAGATGACTATCAGGAAACAACTCTTCTTCGAATAAACTTATAGTATTCGATGGATTAATTTCAATTCGATGAAACACACAAAATTCAAGAAAATTATTATTTAAATAAGTTATCCTGCCATCGGAATTGAAAGTTAAAATTCCCAAAGGAAATGATTCTACTAGTCGTAAGAAAAATTCCTGGGAATATCTCTGAAAAATATCGTCTTTTGAATTCGTCATTTACTTGTTTTGAAAAGAAAACCCTCTGATAGTACAAGGATGTACACAATTATAATGCTAACTTATTCAACTAAATTGAAAAATGGAATAAAAAAGCCGGATAAGTTTTTTCGCACAGTTCGGAATGGCTAACTTACTATAAAATAATTACTTAGGCGATGTGACAATTTTAAGAATTTATTCTAAAATGAGATGTTTTAACTATATATCTGAGCCACATTGTAAAACTCATAAATTAATTGTCTCATTGTGATGAAGATTTTAAAAATAAAGCAGTTTTCCCTTGCTTGGAAAATGCTATTAGAATCTAATAATTTAATCTTTTTTCAAGGGCATCTAATTCATTTGATAATTCAATTGGAATATCGTCGCCAAATATTTTATAGAACTTACTAATATTTTTAACTTCCTGTTTCCACTCATCATAGTCAATTTTAAATAATTCATTCATCGTTTGAGAACTGATATTAAGATTTGAGATATCAATCACATCTTTTGCGGGAATGAGTCCAATCGGAGATGTAACTGAATTAGATTTATTATCACACTGTTCAAAAATCCATTTTATAACTCGAATATTTTCACCAAAACCAGGCCATAAAAATTTTCCATTAGCGTCCTTTCTAAACCAGTTGACGTGAAAAATCTTTGGCAACTTTTTTTCATCAGTCATTTTTCCAATTTTCAGCCAATGCGAAAAATATTCACCCATATTATACCCGCAGAAAGGCAGCATCGCAAAAGGATCGTGTCTTACTTTTTCAAAATTACCTTGTGCTGCGGCTGTTACTTCAGATGAAACTATTGAACCAACAAAAGTACCATGCTGCCAATTGAACGCTTCATAAACTAATGGGACAACATTTTCTCTTCGCCCTCCAAATAAAATTGCGGAGATTGGCACACCATTCGGATCCTCCCATGAGGGGTCCATAGTTGGGCATTGAGAAGCAGGAATAGTATATCTTGAGTTTGGATGTGCTGGGTTTTCTTTACTTTCCGGGGTCCAATCTTTTTTTAACCAGTTTATTAACTTTTCAGGTTTATATTTTGTCATTCCTTCCCACCAAACATCACCTTCAGAGGAAAGAGCAACATTAGTAAAAATGGAATTTCTTGCCATAGTGGCCATTGCATTGGGATTTGTATCGTAAGAAGTTCCCGGTGCAACACCGAAAAATCCAGCTTCCGGATTTATTGCATACAATCTTCCATCTTCACCAAATTTCATCCACGCGATATCATCTCCAACAGTCTCCGCCTTCCAACCTGGAATTGTGGAAGTTAACATTGCTAAGTTTGTTTTACCGCACGCACTCGGAAATGCAGCGGCAAAATATTTTTTACTGCCTTTGGGATTTGTGATACCTACAATCAGCATATGTTCGGCTAACCAACTTTCATTTCGAGCCATGTATGAAGCTATTCTTAATGCAAAACATTTTTTTCCCAATAGTGCGTTGCCGCCGTAACCACTGCCATAGGACCAAATTGTTTTTTCCTCAGGAAAATGCACAATGAATTTATTGTCTTTGTTGCAAGGCCAGGACACATCTTTTTCTCCATGATTTAGAGGTGCACCAACTGAATGTAAACAAGGAACAAAATCTCCATCACCTAAAACATCAAGTACTTTACTACCGATTCTTGTCATAATTTTCATGCTGCAAACAACATACGGTGAATCTGTGAGTTGAACTCCGATGTATGATATTTTTGAACCGAGTGGTCCCATGCTAAATGGAATAACGTACATCGTTCTTCCTTTCATTGAACCAGTAAATAGCTTTTGCAATTTATCCTTCATAATTAATGGATCTTCCCAATTATTTGTCGGACCAGCATCTTTCTTCTTTAAGGTGCAAATAAAAGTTTTGTCTTCAACTCTCGCAACGTCGGAAGGATCAGACATTGCACAATAACTATTTGGGCGAAGATTTTCATTAAGTTTTACAAAAGTGCCATTCCTCACGAGCAATTCAGCGAAATGATTGTATTCATCGTTGGAGCCATCGCACCATAGCACCGAATCAGGTTGACACATTGAAGCCATTTTATCAACCCACTTAAGTAACTTTTTATTTGAAGTTCTATTCATGTTTTACCTTTTTGTAATTAAGATGCTTAAACTTTTATGATTCACTGTTTAATATATAAAAGAAGTTCTAAATCTTCTGTGACTTGTAAGACATAATACAACTCGGGAATTATTTTGTTAAATTTAATCAATCAATTATCATAATTTTAAATGTTGATCAAGTTATTATTGCAAAAGGTTGGAGCTTCTACAATAAGGTTTTTTGAAGAAATTGGACAAGTCTCAAAATTATTCTTGGGAATAGTGAAAAGTTTCTCATGGATTCCTAAAAGCAAACGACTGATTTTATTTCAAATGGAACACATCGGAGTAAATTCTCTTCCCCTTGTAATAATCATTGCAGTTTTCACCGGAGCAGTTGCTGCATGGCAAGCAGCTTATCAGCTAAAGGGTATTGCGCCTCTTTCATTCTTAGGTGCAGCAACAAGTAGAGCAATTATTACAGAACTTGGTCCGGTACTAACAGGAATTGTTATTGCAGGAAGAGTTGGTGCCTCAATTGCGGCTGAACTTGGTACAATGAAAGTTACCGAGCAAATAGATGCTCTGGAAACTATGGCGATTAATCCAGTTCGCTATCTTGCAATGCCACGATTTCTTGCTGCAATTTTAATGATGCCCCTGCTTGTAATTTTTGCAAATGTTATTGCAGTAATGGGAGCATATATTGTCTCCAATTATTTTCTTGGAGTTTCATTTGCGGTATTCTTTAAATCTGTCCGAAGATTTTTCGAGATTTCTGATTTACTTTCCGGTTTATTGAAAACGATATTTTTTGGTGGGGTTACTTCATTGCTTGGCTGCCATATTGGTTTCAGAACAGAAGGTGGCGCTGAAGGTGTCGGGCTTTCGACTATTCGTTCCTTTGTTTTGTCTGCTGCCTTAATATTAATTTTGGATTACGTTCTTTGGATGTTTCTATTCTAGATGTTAGGTATTTTCTTTTGCACTAAAATTTTTTATTTCATTCTTAAGCTGAAATGACGTCTCATTTTTAGAATATTGGACAAAAAAAAGCGGAAAAATAAGCTCTTCGTTAAGTACTCAGTTCAATTAGCTTAATGGGAATTACAGAAAGTCATTACTTAACTGTTCCCAATATTTTATTAAAATGTAATTGCTTAAATAAATAAAATGTATTATATTTGAAAAGCGATTCATTAAGTTCTACCCCCCCTTAATGAGTCTTCCCCATGCCCGGTAGCCCTCCACCGGGCACTTTTATTTTAAATTTTGGATATTTTTCAGTAAATATCGGTTGTTGATTCTAACCAAAAATCTTTTGAGGTACCCAATGGATAAAATATCATATCAGCTTAAGGAGAGAAAAGAAAAACCGATTCTTCCAACAAATTTGGGCTTTGGACAAATATTTTCGGATCATGTTTTTGAAATGGATTATAGTGACAAGCGGGGTTGGCATAATCCTTCGATAAAACCGTTAGAAAACTTATCACATCATCCTGCAACAATGTTTATTCACTATGGTCAAGCAGTTTTTGAAGGATTAAAAGCCTTTAAAACTAAAGATGAAGATGTTGTTATTTTTAGACCAGAACGACATCTTCAAAGATTAAATAATTCTTCTAGGAGATTATGCATTCCTGAAATTGAAGTTGAATTTGTTTTATCTGCATTAAAGGAATTGGTTTGGATTGATAAAGATTGGATTCCCACAAAGAAAGGGGAATCATTATATATTCGACCATTTGTTTATGGAGCAGATCCGGTTTTAGGAGTTAAACCCGCATCCACATATAAACTTATTATTCTGTTATCTCCAGTTGGAGCTTATTATCCCGAAGGATTTAAACCTTTAAAAATATTAGCAACTGATGAGTATGTTCGCGCTGTGAGAAAAGGTATTGGTGAGTGTAAAACCCCTGGAAATTATGCTGCCAGTTTATATGCTAGTGAATTTGCAAGACGTCAGGGTTTCACTCAAGTACTTTGGATGGATGGTGTTGAGCAAAAGTACATCGAGGAAGTTGGAACAATGAACATCTTCATAAGATTTAAAAACGAAGTTGCTACTCCCAAATTAACAGGTGGGATTTTACCTGGAATCACTCGCGAGTCAGTCATTCAAATTCTCAAAGATTGGGAAATGAAAGTAATCGAAAGATTAATTCCAATGGATGAGGTTATAGCTGAATATAAAAAGGGAAATGTTCTTGGTGTTTTCGGTACGGGAACAGCTGCAATAATTTCCGAAGTTGGCTTGTTGAAATACAAACATTTGGAGATGACTTTTAAAAGTAATCAGTCGAATGACTTGGCACTTCAACTTTTTGATAAATTAACCTCCATTCATTATGGAATTTCTGAGGATAAATATAATTGGCTTACCCATGTAACTGGAAAAGAAGTTGAAGTTTCATAAAATTTTTGCGTTGTTACTATTTTTAAGTTCAGGGATTTCATTTCCTCAAAACACGCATAGACCCCAAAACATTATCATTCTTATTGGTGATGGAATGGGTGTTGGTTACGTCAGTACTGCGGTTCTTACAATTCCGAACAATCCTTTTCAAGAATTCAGTTCTGTCGGATTTTCAATTACCAAAGCCGCTAATAAGTTGATAACTGACTCTGCCCCCGGAGCTTCTGCCATTTCCACAGGTTACCGTATAAATTATTTATCTATAGCTGTTGATACAAGCAGTTATCCTATTCAAACTATTTTTGATGAAGCAGAGAAACTTGGTCTTTCAACAGGAATGGTAGTAACAAGTTCAATCACTGATGCAACCCCAGCAGCATTTGTTGCACATGTTAGTAACAGAAAAGAAGAAACAGAAATAGCTAAGCAATTTTTGAAAAAGAGGATTGAAGTTGTGATTGGCGGTGGGGAAGCATATTTCTCTGATTCGATTTTAATTGATTCGATGAGAAACGGTTTAGATATTTTGAAAGAAGATGGATATGAAATTTTCACAGATTTTGAAAATCTTAAGAGTAATCCACCGTCCTCCAATTTTTATGCACTTCTTGGGAAAAAGCACTTACCTAAAACAAGTGAAAGAGAATATTCTTTAACCGACCTCACCGAAATTGCTCTATCCCATTTATCAAAAAATGAGAGTGGTTTTGTGTTGATGGTTGAGGGTTCACAAATTGACTGGGGAGGACATAAAAACGACCAAGAATATATTCTATCTGAACTCACAGATTTCTGCGGGGCAATTACCACTGCCTTAAATTTTGCGAAGAATAATAATACATTAGTTTTAGTTACAGCAGATCACGAAACCGGAGGTATGTCTATAACTGATGGTAAAATGGATGGTTCTGAACTAAAAATGAAATTCAATTCGACTGGTCATACTGCTGAATTAGTCGGAGTTTTTGCCAAAGGTCCTGGTGAGGAATTATTTCGTGGTGTATATGACAACTATATGATTGGTAGAAATTTATTTCATCTTCTCAATCCCGATTACAAATTCTGAATTACTGAATTTCCGCTATCTTTTTTTACTTTTCAAAAAAATATCTTGACAAGTGTACTTATGTTCACTATATTTGTAGTGAACAATTGAACACATATATGAAAAACATACTTACTGATCGTCAAAAGGACATTTTGAACTTCATCGAAGAGTATCGAGGCGAGAATGGTTATCCGCCAACGCTAAGAGAAATTGGGAAAAGGTTTGAAATTTCATCTACATTTGGAGTTAAACGACACTTAGAAGCGTTGGTTAAAAAGGGTTATATAGCCGTAGAAAGCAATGCAAGCCGGGGAATCTCATTTCTCAGGAATGAATTTGAGCCAACGGTTAATTCAAGTTTACGTTCCGAGAATCACTTTAGTAAAATCCCAATTGTAGGACGTGTCGCTGCCGGCACTCCAATACTTGCAATTGAGAATATTGAAGGGAGTTTAGTTGTCGATCCATCTTTCCTCAAGAAATCCGAAAATTATTTTGCTCTAAAAGTTAGAGGGGATAGTATGATTGAAGCCGGTATCTTTGATGGAGATTTTGTTATAGTATCATCGAGAAAAGAAGCATTTAATGGTGAAATTATTGTTGCAATGGTTGACGGTGAGGTTACTGTTAAAATATATGAAAAGAAATTTGGTCAAGTAAACTTAATTCCGCGCAACATAAATTATCAGCCAATTCCAGTAGATAGTAATTCTGATTTTTCCATCCTTGGAAAAGTTTCAGGTGTAATTAGATTATTAAATTGAAAGAAATAAAATGAAAACAAAAATATTTGCTGACGCAATAAGTAAACGAAATCAAATTAAATTTTTATATGGTTTTGATGAAGTGGTGCTTGAGCCATATTATATTACCAAAGATAAGTCGGGTAAAAAAGTTATTTACGGCAGAGTTACAAACTCCAGTGAAGTAAAAAAATTTGAATACAGCTTAATTGCAAACATTAAAGTTTTTAATGACAGAAGATTTTCACCAAGAATTAGTATGGTTTCTTAATTGTTTTTAAACAATCGAGGTATAAAATGACTGAAATATTAAGAAGAAAGAATGTCGATTTGTTAGTCGAAGAATTTTGGAGAAAAGGTTACTTAACCTTAAGCAGAAAATTTGGAACGTATCTTCCCGAACCAACCTCTGTTGGAGGTTTTGAGGTGGATATTGTTGCCAGGCAGAAAAATAAATTTGCCATTGGCTTAACTTTAAACGATGAGGATTTGAAAAATCAAGCTGCTCTATTAAATAAGATTAAATATTTAGCTACACGGCAAACTCGTCATGGTAATGTTCCCGTCATGCTTTTCATCGGAGTTAAAGACGAAAACTTCAAAACATTAAAATTACTGGTTGACCAGCTTGAAGAAGACGTTAGAAAAAATATAAAACTGATTCTGATTACAGAACATAGAACAGTAATTAGGAAAAGACATGAAGAAAAATCTATTCCGCTCTTTTCTTAAGCATATAATTTGTTGGGGAGTAGATTGCGCTTCTCAAAACATATAGCTTTTTCCCTTTCATTATAAAATCTGCATTTATTATCTTTCATGTCGCAAACTGCTGTTTTGTGAACATTTACAATTGATTGTAAGTCTTAACAACAGATAAGCAGCTTCATGCTTAAATTATTTCAAAGAAGGAGAATATTTGAAAAGTTCTCGCAGCTCATCCGATGAGAGTATCCAGGCAGAACTTAAAAAGTCCGGCGAGATTCCAAAACATATTGCAATCATTATGGATGGAAATGGACGATGGGCAAAGAAAAGAGGATTACCACGCGCCGCCGGTCATACGCGGGGAGTTGAATCCGTTAGGGATATTGTTAAAGCATGCTCTAAATTAGGTGTAAGTTATTTAACATTGTATACTTTCTCGACTGAAAATTGGCGAAGACCAAGAGAAGAAGTTTCTATGCTTATGCGTCTTCTCCTAAAAAGTTTGAGGGATGAAACCGATGAGCTTAATCAGAATGATATTAAGATAACAATGATTGGTGAGCTTCATTCGCTGCCGGAAGAAGTTCAAAAAGAACTTGAAGATGCACGGGATAAAACCAAGGACAACAAGAAAATGGTTCTTAATTTGGCATTGAGTTACAGCGGGAGAGTTGAGATTTTAACCGCTATTAGAAAAATTGCCGACTCTGTCGCAAATAATAAATTAAAACCAGAATGTATAGACGAAACTATTATATCAGACCATCTTATGACTAAGGATATGCCAGACCCTGATTTGGTTATTAGAACAAGCGGTGAATTTAGAGTGAGTAATTTCCTTTTATGGCAGATTGCCTATTCGGAGTTTTATATTTCAGATGTACTTTGGCCGGACTTCCGAAGAAACAATTTATATGATGCTATCAGAAGTTTTCAAAAAAGGGAACGAAGATTTGGCAAAGTCAGCGAACAAATAAAGAAAAAGGTGTAACCTAATGTACATGCCCTCTCGATTAAAGCAAGCTCGACATCATTTGATATTAATTGTATTTATTTTCGCTTCTTTATTATCAGCTCAAACAGTTACAAAGAGTTATAAAATACTTGGGATTTCTGTGATAGGCAATAAATCTGCGGATGCTTCAATAATTATTGCAAACAGCGGTTTAAAAATTGGTGATGAAATTCAAATTCCGGGTGATAAAACTTTAAATGCTATAAAACAATTATGGTCTCTAAATATTTTTTCAGATGTTCAGATTATAAATGACAAGCAAATTGGTGATGGAGTTTTTCTTGTAATCAAAGTTGACGAATACCCGAGAATTGAAAAAATTGTTTTCGAGGGTAATGACGAAATAAGCACTGATGATTTGGAAAAAAAGGTGAGTTTCATTCGCGGACAAATTCTTAAACCACAAGAAATTAGTAAGTTAAAACAACGGGTATTTCAATTATATGAAGAAGAAGGTTTCTTAAACGCTTCCATTATCACAAAGTATTTTGAGTATTTTACTGCCGATACTCTGAAAGATGAAATAGTTGTAACATGGCGAAACCAAAAAGATCTTTCTGAAGAATTTAATGTTGAGTATTCAAAATCCGATCAAAGCTACTCTAATCTAATAGATAAACTTAAAAATAGAATCTTTGTAAAATTCGAAATTCAGGAAAATGACCAAGTTAAAATTAGGGAGATTAGATTTTTTGGTAATACGGCTTTTGATGAGGGTGATCTCCGAAGTGAGTTTGATGAAACGAAAGAAGCAAGATGGTGGAAGTTTTGGAGTTCTGCAAAGTTTGATAAGAAGATGTACGAAAAAGATAAAGAATTGCTTCTCAAATTTTATAAACGTAAAGGTTATCGCGATGCCGAAATTTTAGCCGATTCACTTATTTATTATAATGACAAAAAAGATCTAAGAATTCAGATTTATGTTGATGAAGGACCGCAATATAAAGTGCGAAATATTAATTGGGTTGGAAATACAATATACACAGATGAAGTACTTTCTGAGCGATTAGATTTTGCAAAGGGTGATATATTTAATTATGAAAAGTTTGAGCAAAATCTTCGGGGTAATGAAAAACAATCTGATGTTTATGCCCTTTATTTGGACAACGGCTACCTTACATTCAACCTTAAAGCAACCGAAACAAAAGTCCCTGAAGATTCTATCGACATATTGATTCGAATTGAAGAGAGAAATCAATTTAAAGTTGGCAAAGTTGATATTACTGGAAATGATAAAACAAAAGACAAAGTAATTAGGCGGGAATTATACACAGTACCAGGAGATTATTTTAATAGAGGATTATTGTTCAGAAGCATTCAGCAGCTTGCAAACCTGCAGTATTTTAATGTGGAAAAATTATACGGTCCACAAGGAATTGATTACACACTTCCTACTGACAGTTCGGTTGATGTCACATTTAGAGTTGAAGAAAAATCAAGTGATTATCTTAATGCATCAATCGGTTACAGCGGTGCATTTGGATTCAGCGGTGCAGTCGGGGTTACACTAACTAATTTTTCAATTACGGAACCGTTCTCGTTAGGTGGTGGACAGATATTAAGTTTTAATTGGCAATTTGGTGTCGGAAGTTTGTATCGTACCTTCACATTAGGGTTTACTGAACCATGGTTGTTCGACACACCGACATTAGTTGGTTTGGAAGTTTTTGACACACGCCAAGCATACATTTATGATTTGCGTCAATCGGGTGGAACATTAAGAGTTGGCAGAAGGTTAAAATGGCCGGATGACTTTTTCTATGTTCAAGGATTATTTAGATATCAGTACAACAATGTTTTAGAAGGACAAAATTTTTACCAAGAGGGAAAAACAAATCAATTTACTGTTGGTGCAACACTGAGCAGAAAAAATATTGATAATCCAATATTCCCATCTACAGGATCATCATTTACTTTAGATGGTGAAATTTCGGGTGGTCCATTTTTACCCGGCGATGTAGATTATTATAAAATTAATTTCAAA
Organism: uncultured Ignavibacteriaceae bacterium; assembly: GCA_964613805.1. GTDB lineage: Bacteria > Bacteroidota > Ignavibacteria > Ignavibacteriales > Ignavibacteriaceae > XYD12-FULL-36-8. Next base: position 88,905 of record CAZTJF010000004.1, read on the forward strand.
GCCGAATGGTATCGAAGATTATTCAATTCAAATAGAATTGCACTCTATACAGTTGCGGATATAGGTTATCTAGATGAATTAACTCTTGGAACAAAAATTCAGCCGTTTGAATTTTACTATATGGGAGGTAACGGTTTGATCATTGCGACTGCTCCGCTTCGAGGTTATGATGATCGGACAGTTGGACCTAGAAATGTTGATGACAGAGTAATTGGCGGGAGGGTTATGTCAAGATATACTGCAGAATTACGATTAGCAGTCACACTCGATCCAATTCCGCTTTACTTGCTCGCCTTTGCGGAAGCGGGAAATGTTTATGAAAGTATAAAGAAAACAGATCCTTTTGATCTTAGAAGATCGGTTGGATTTGGAGCAAGACTTTTGATAAATCCCATTGGTTTAATCGGCTTTGATCTTGGCTATGGTTTTGATAGAAAACTTACAGACAATAAAGATCCATCTTGGTTATTTCATTTCCAATTCGGAAGAGGTTTTTAACTTATTATTAATTAAACATAAAGGTAAACACAGTGAACAAACTCATTTTATTTCTTGCATCAATCATCATTTGTGGTACGGTTGTTTTTGCACAGACGCCGCAAAAGCTTGGTTATGTTGATTCTCAAACTATTCTTACACAACTGCCGGAATCAATTAAAGCTCAAGGAGATTTGGATGCATTAACCAATAAATGGACAGCTCAATTGGATAGTATGACCCAATCTTACCAACAGGCATTGGCGAACTATCAAAAACAAGCTAACACCATGCCTGATGATAAAAAATTAGCCGCACAGCAAACTCTTATTGCTCAAGAGCAATCTTTAATTGATTTCAGAAGACAAAAATTTGGTCAAGGCACTGGAGAGATTTATAAAAAACAGGAAGAATTATTTAATCCAGTTAAAGAAAAAATTTACAAGGCAATTGAAGATGTGGCAAAACGCGAAGGCATGCATTTCGTATTTGATAAAAGCGGTGATATTATCTTGCTTTATGCTGATGCGGCATTCGATATTACTTATCAAGTTCTTGATAAGTTAAAAAGAGGTAATTAATAAATAATCCTCGTTTTAAAATTCAAGTTATTATTTCTGAAAAGGTATTGATATGAAAAAATTAACTCTTGCATTATTTCTCATGTTTATTTCTGGTCTAACTAATGCTCAATTGAAAATTGGTTATGTGGATTCCGATACGATAATGGATAAATATCCAGATGCACAGGATGCACGGCAAAAACTTGATGGCTTTATTCAAGAATGGCAGACAGAATTGACGAAGCTTGAGAATAATTGGAAAAGCAAATATGATGACTATGAAAAGCGTAAGCTAATTATGTCGGATCAAATAAGAGCAGAAACAGAAGCGGAATTGATTAGACTTGAACAGCAGGTTGCTGATTATCGTGACAGGAAATTTGGAACTAACGGTGAACTTTTTCAAAAACAGGATGAAATAATGAAACCTGTGCAAAACAAGGTCTTCACTGCAATAAAAGATGTTGCAAAAGATCAAGACCTCGATTTTATTTTCGATAGAAGCGGCGATGTGATGCTCCTTTTTGCAAAAGATGAGTATGATGTTACTGCATTGGTTTTAGAAAAGCTAAAATTAAAATAAAACTAAAGCACTTTGTAATGGAATTTACATTAAAAGAAATTGCAGATTTTGTCGAGGGCAAATTATTTGGGAACGAGCAGGTAGTAATCAAGAATCTCTCCAAGATTGAGGAAGCTGAACCAGGGGATTTAACATTCCTATATCTTCCTGCATATAACAAGTATTTCGGCACAACGCACGCCTCTGCAATTTTAGTTAAGCCGGATTTTAAAAAAGTTCGAGATGATATTGCCTACATTGAAATAAAAGATCCAAACAAAGCATTCTTCAAAATTGTAAATCAATTTTTCATTCCAGAATTTTTTCTTGAAGGTATTGACTCAACAGCTTTCATTCATCCAACAGCAAAACTTGGTAAAAATGTATCTATCGGAAAAAACGTTGTAATCTCGTCTGGCTGCGTAATTGGAGATAATGTTAAAATATTTCACAATACTATTTTACACGATGATGTACTTATTGGAAATGATTGTTTGATATTTTCAAACGTTAGCATTCGAGAAAAATGCCTCGTAGGAAATAGAGTTATTATTCATTCAGGAACAGTTATTGGTTCAGATGGTTTTGGTTTTGACCTTGATGAAAATGGAGTGTTCCATAAAATATTTCAAATTGGAATAGTGAAAATTGAAGATGACGTTGAACTTGGTGCTAATGTTTGTGTTGATAGAGCAAGCACTGGTGCAACTATTATTAAAAAAGGTGTAAAAATTGATAACCTTGTTCATGTAGCTCACAATGTAGTATTGGGTGAGAATACGGCTATTGCTGCACAAGCTGGCATTTCAGGCAGCACAAAAATTGGTAAAAATTGTCTGATTGCTGGTCAAGTTGGAATAGTCGGACACATAGAAATTGCAGAGAAAGTAACCTTAATTGCACAATCAGGTGTTTCAAAAGGAATTTCAAAATCTGGAACTTATTTTGGCTCACCTGCCAAAGAAATGGGCACTGCATTGAGGTTAGAGGGACACATTCGATCTCTGCCTGAATATGCCGCAAAGATTCATCAACTAGAAAACCAGGTTAAGGAGCTGATTGATAAGATTTCTCAATTGGAAAAAAGTTAAATATTCATTTTTCCTCTCACTCCGTTTTATTGTATTTATATGCCCATCTTACTATTTTGAAAAATATAATTAATTAATTCTAACAAACTAATTTTATAATTTAAGGAAAGCTCATGTTAGAGCAACAAAGAACAATTGCAAAAGCGGTTTCAATGTCTGGAATTGGACTTCATACAGGCACATCATGCACAATGACATTCAAACCATCACATGAAAACACCGGCATCAAATTCGTTCGAACAGATTTAGGTGGAGCTCCCGAAATTCCGGCAACATCGGATAATGTTGTAGATATTTCAAGAGGCACTACATTAGGTGTCGGGGAAGTTAAAGTTCACACAGTAGAGCATGTACTTGCGGCTATAGTCGGGCTGCAAATTGATAATATAATTATTGAGCTTGATGGAATTGAACCGCCGATTGGAGATGGAAGTGCTAAACCATATGTAGATATTATATTGGAAGCAGGTTTTGTTCAGCAAGAGGCACCAAAAGATTACCTGATTATTGATGAAACTGTGATGTACCACGATGAAAAAAATCAAATTGATATTGTTGCGTTGCCATTGGATAGTTACAGAGTTACCGTGATGGTTGACTATCAGAATCCTGCATTAGGAAGTCAGCATACTGGATTATTCGATCTCGAAAAGGAATTTGTTAAAGAATTTTCTTCTGCTCGAACTTTTTGTTTTTTAAGCGAAGTGGAATCGTTAGCCGATCAGGGTTTGATTAAAGGCGGTGATATAAATAATGCAGTTGTAATAGTTGATCACAAAGCAAGTGACGAAGAATTAGAAAAACTACGGCAAAAAATCGGACTTAAGCAAAAAATTTCAATAGGTGAAAACAATATTCTTAACAATAAGGAGCTTCGTTACAGAAACGAACCTGTGCGACATAAACTATTAGATTTGCTTGGAGATTTAGCTCTAATCGGAGCTCCGATTAAAGCACAAATTCTTGCGGCGAGACCGGGACATAGAGCAAATGTTGAGTTTGCAAAGCAGGTAAGAAAACTTTATCAGCAAAAAAAAATTGTTAAGAAATATCAATTAGTTAAAAAAGAAGGTGTTGTATTTGACGTCAACGCAATTCAAAAAATTCTTCCGCATAGATATCCTTTTTTATTGGTTGATAAAATCACGCATCTCGAACTTGATAAAAAAGTAATTGGGGTAAAATCAGTTACAGTAAATGAACCATTTTTCCCCGGTCATTTTCCTGGGCAGCCGATTATGCCGGGTGTATTGATAATAGAAGCAATGGCTCAAACTGGCGGTATAATGCTATTGAATTCTATTGGTGATTTTGAGAATAAGCTGGTTGTATTTATGCAGATAAACAATGCAAAGTTTAGAAAACCTGTTGTCCCCGGTGATACACTTCATTTGGAGATTGAGTTAACAAATAAGAAAAGTAAGATTTTTACTATGAAGGGAAGAGCATTCGTTAATGAAAATTTAGTTGCCGAAGCTGAGTTGATGGCTGGAGTTGTTGATAAAGAACAAAAACCAAACGGGATTTAAAGAAAATGCAAAATATTCATCCGACTGCAGTAGTTAATTCAAAAGCAAAATTGGGCGATAATGTTTTAATTCATGCTTATGCAATTATTCATGATAATGTTGAAGTTGGGAATGACTGTGTAATCGGTCCTCATGCTGTTCTTTATGAGGGAACGAGAATCGGAAATCGTGTGAAGATTTTTCAAGGTGCATCAATCGCAAATGTTCCTCAAGATTTAAGTTTCCGAAATGAAGAATCGCTCTTTATAATTGAAGATGATACGACTATACGTGAATTTGTCACTTGCCACAGAGGAACAAAGTCTACTGGTTTTTCTAAAGTAGGTAAAAACTGTTTGCTGATGGCTTATACGCACATTGCACACGATTGTATTGTTGGAAATAATTGTATCCTTGCAAATGGAGTTCAGCTTGGCGGGCATGTTCATGTTGAAGATTATGCGATAATTGGCGGTATGACTCCCGTCCATCAATTTTGTAAAGTTGGCAGTCACTCGATGACGGGTGGTGGTTTTAAAATAGCTCAAGATTTGCCACCATTTATTCTTGCGGCGCATCATCCGCTGAAGTTTTGTGGATTGAATGTTGTCGGTTTACGCCGACGGGGGTTTTCACCTAAAGATATCGAAACATTAAAAAAAGCTTACAATTACATTTATAGTAATTCCTTTAATGTGTCTCAAGCTGTTAAAAAAATTGAATCTGAACTGGGTGATAATGTGTTTGTATTGCAGGTACTGGATTTTATCAAAGCAAGTAAAAGAGGATTAGTCGGAAAATGAAACTCCATGTGCTTGATTCTGGATTTAACACTGGCAAAGCAAATATGGAATTTGATATTCATTTAGCCGAGTCAAGCAATCCGGATGAAGTTGTTCTTCGATTTTATAGGTGGAAACCCTATTGTATTTCGTTGGGTGCAAACCAAAAAATTGAAGAAATTAATCTTGAAATAACTAAGCATGATAATATTGATGTTGTTCATCGTCCAACTGGCGGTCGTGCAATTCTTCACGCCGAAGAGCTGACTTACTCTGTCATTTATCCAATTCATGAAAACACTTCCTTTCGAAATATTTATCATGAAATTAATCTTGCTTTAATTAAAGGGTTAATAAATTATAGTTCAGATCTTTCTGCTTTAGAGATGGAGAATATTCAACCAAACTTTCCAAATTTATATAAGGAGCAACTTGCCACTTTATGTTTCGCAGTTCCGGCGAAAAGTGAAATCAAATATCACGGTAAAAAGCTTGTTGGCAGCGCTCAAAAAAAAATGAAAAATGTTTTACTTCAGCATGGATCAATTCTTTGCGGTAATTATCACCTCAGAATAATAGATTATCTTAATCTTTCTCAAGAAAACATTTCTTTGATGAAAGAAGAATTGTCTGCTAAAACAACCGATCTTTCTTCAATCCTTCATCAATCAATAGATTATTCTCGACTGACTGATTCTTTGATAAAAGCATTTCATGTTCATTTTTGCTCCGAATCAGAATTTGTTTCTCAAGAACAAGTAACTCCTCAATTATAAAAAGAAGCAGCAAACTTTTTATGGGAACCGAACAACAATTTAAAAGAATAACGACCAAGGCATTAAACCTGCTTAAGCAAAAAGACATTAAGATAACCGCATTGACCGCTTATGATTTTATTACCGCGAAAATTTTAGATGAAGCGGGAATTGATGTAATCCTTGTTGGCGACTCATTGGGAAATGTTTTTCAGGGAAACGAAACTACACTTCCGGTTACAATGGATGAAATGATTTATCATACCAAAGCTGTTACAAAAGGCGTAAACCGTGCAATGGTTGTTGTAGATATGCCGTTCATGTCATACCAGCTTGGTGTTGATGATGGTTTTCGAAATGCTGGAAGAATTATGAAAGAAACTTCTGCAGGTGCAGTTAAGCTGGAAGGCGGAGAGCGTGTGGCTGAGACAATTAGAAAAATTACTGAAGCCGGAATTCCGGTTATGGGTCATATTGGTCTAACACCACAAAGCATTCACGTTTTTGGAAGCTATCGCGAAAGAGGCAAAGATGAAGATGAGGCAAAAGAAATTTTGAAAGATGCTAAAATTTTGGAGGAAGCCGGCGCTTTCGCTCTTGTTCTTGAAAAAATTCCGGCAGAATTAGCAAAACAAGTTACCGAGATGCTTAAAATTCCAACAATTGGAATTGGTGCGGGCTTGTATTGTGATGGACAAATTCTCGTTTCACCTGACATGCTTGGATTGAACGTTGATTTTCATCCGCGATTTGTTCGCTATTATGCTCATCTTGCCGAAGTAGTTTCAAATGCCGTTAAAAAATATATTGATGATGTTAAACAAACAAAATTCCCTTCAGAAGAAGAAAGCTATTAACACTTTCGCTCTAAAATATTTTGCGAGGAATAGAGATCGAGTCCTAAGATTCACTCATCCAGTTGTTTTAGCATGAAAAATTTTTCTCTCAAAATAAATTTTGCAATTTTAATTCTTGTTCTAATGGTTTTACTGAACGATAATTCTTTTTCTCAATCACCTTCCGATATCGTTCTTGAGAATGTATCTGTCACCGCTGTAAAAGATGAACCAAATTATGTTTGGGTGGCAACTTATGGACAAGGCATTTACAGATATTCAAAAAAAGATAATAAGTGGAGTAACTTCTCGACGAGCAATAATACTTTAGAAAATGATTTATTCTCATGCTTAGCTGTAAGCGATGATTATGTTTGGGCTGGTTCAATCGAGGGGTTGTTTACCTATGACAAGAAGAGAAACATATGGCGGAAAAGAAAATTTGCTGTTGGCGGCGAAATGGGAAATTGGATTCGATCTTTATGCTATGATAAAAAAGAAAATATACTTTGGATTGGAAGATTTAAAAATTTAACTCAGCTTGATGTCAAGAAACAAAAGTTTACAGAATTCGATCTCACAAAAAATAATGATCCCAAAACAAATACAATCAAATCTATTAAGCTGGATGGCGATAGTCTCGTCTGGATTGGTTCTGAATCCGGAGTGCATGTTTATAACAAAGCTGCAAGGGATTCAGCAGCGGCTTGGCTTTTCATCAATAACAAAAGGGGATTCAATGCTGAAGGTGAGGCAGTTTCGGTAGCAGATTTTTTATTCGAGGGAAACAATGTTTGGTTTGCAACAGATGAATTCGTAACTCCACAGCAGCCCAATTTTAATTTGGGTGGGATTTATAAATTTAATCGTAAACTGAAATGGGAAAGAATTTCAAAACAGGATGGATTGCCCGGAAATGGAATTTATTGTTTAGAAAGAACTGGAAACAAAATTTGGGCTGCCGTTTATGCTTTCGATAAAAAAAATAAAAAGGAATATGGGAAAGGTTTTGTTATTATTGATAGAGTTACGGGTAAAATTGCTAATGTTGATTTAAATCAGACAGAGATAAGTTCATCGCTGGTGCAAACATTTTATTTTGATGGTAAGGAAATGTGGGTTGGAACAGATAAAGGCTTATATAAATTTAATGTGGCGAATCCTTTGGCTGAGTGGAAGAGAAAAAAGGAAGCTCCTTCTAAAAACAAGAAGAAATAAGATTCTTAATTCAGCGAAGATTAAAAAATGATTTTTGTACAGATAAAACATAAATAACTCTCATTCATAATATTCCTTCTTAAATTGCATTTCAAAACCTCAATAGTTAATTTTGGCTTCGTTTAATCCGTTTCAAACGAATAGTATACGCAAAGAAATTTATCTTAGATTTGGATTGAACTGTTAGTAAATGTTTGGACTACAGTCCATATTCCCTCTGGCTATCCTCAAACCCCAGCATTGATGCTGGGGTTGATGCAACACAATAGACATAGGGCTTTAGCAATGATTTTTGAAAGGTAATTGATAATTGAACTTAATGTAATAGACTATTTTTTCAATTGGAGAGACTATTAAATGTTAGATTTTATTAAGAAAATTTTTGGTGACAAACACACTAAAGAGACTAAAATTCTTTGGCCTATCGTTGAGCAAATAAATGTTGAGCACGAAAAACTAAAAAATCTTAGCGAAGATGAATTGCGTGCAAAAACTTCGGAATTTAAAGAGCGAATTCAAAACCACACTGCTGAAACCCGCACTAAAATAGAAGAACTTAGAACAAAGCTGCAATCTGATGAAGAGTTTGATAGAAATGCTGCTTATGATGATCTTGATGAACTTGAGCAACAGCTAAATGAGGAATATGAAGAAATAATGAATGAGATTCTTCCGGAGGCATTTGCAGTTGTTAAGTGTACATGCGAACGGCTCGTTGGTAAATCCTGGACTGTTGCCGGCAATAAAATAACCTGGGAAATGGTTCCCTACGATGTGCAGCTTATGGGCGGTATTGTGCTTCATCAAGGTAAAATTGCTGAGATGGCAACCGGTGAAGGTAAAACTCTTGTTGCCACACTGCCCATGTATCTGAATGCACTTACCGGTCGCGGAGTGCATCTTGTTACTGTTAATGATTATCTCGCATTACGCGATAGCGAGTGGATGGGTGAGATTTATAAGTTTCATGGACTGACTGTTGGAGTAATTCTTAACACTATGACTCCCGATCAACGGAAAGTGCAATACAATCATGATATAACTTACGGAACAAACAACGAATTCGGTTTTGATTATCTGCGTGACAACATGGCAATTGATAAGGAATTCCAAGTCCAGCGTAAACATAACTTTGCAATAGTTGATGAAGTTGACTCAGTTTTAATAGATGAGGCGAGAACTCCTCTAATCATTTCGGGTCCGGTTGATGTTGATGATCATAAATTCAACGAGATGAAACCGCGGATTGAAAGATTGCATAGATTACAATCTAACTTAGTTTCAAAATTAGTGTCTGATGCCGAAGCAATTCTAAACGACGAGAATAACAAGAGTGAAATTGAAGCTGGTAAATTATTACTTAGAGCTCAGCGTGGACTTCCAAAGCATAGCAAACTTGCCAAAGTTCTAAGCGAACCCACTTATAAAAAATTAGTTCAAACTACCGAGCTTGAATTCTTACGCGAAAAAGCTAAGAACATGTACATCATAGATGATGAGTTGTACTTTGTAATTGATGAAAAGAATAACACGCTTGATTTAACAGAAAAAGGAAGAGAAGAACTTGCTAAGGGTACTGGAATGGAGAAAGATTATTTTGTTCTTCCCGATCTTGGCACTGAGATAAGCAAATTTGAGAATGATCCTAACCTAACTGCTGAAGAGAAAATCAAAAAGAAAGATATGCTTTACCAAAAATATTCCGAAAGCAGTGATCGAATTCATACTCTAAATCAATTGTTAAAAGCATATACTTTATTTGAAAAAGATGTTGAGTATGTGATAACCGAAGAAGGTAAAATTGCAATTGTTGATGAGTTCACAGGTCGTGTTTTACCGGGAAGAAGATACTCAGATGGACTTCACCAGGCAATTGAAGCAAAAGAAAACGTAAAAGTTGAGAGAGACACACAAACTTTAGCAACCATAACTCTCCAAAACTATTTTAGAATGTACAACAAGCTTGCAGGAATGACGGGTACCGCCGAGACTGAGGAATCGGAGTTCTACCAGATATACAAACTTCCTGTGGTTGTAATTCCAACGAATAAACCGATGGTTCGTGATGATCAGGATGATGCTGTTTATCGTACCAAGAGAGAAAAATATAATGCTGTGATTGATCAACTTGAAGCATTGCGAGCAGAAAGACGACCTGTTCTTGTTGGTACAACCTCTGTGGAAGTTTCTGAGACAATCAGCAGAATGTTAAAAAGGAAAAATATTCCTCACAATGTTTTAAATGCAAAGCAGCATCAGCGGGAAGCGGAAGTAGTTGCACATGCTGGTGAAGCCGGAGCTATTACAATAGCAACCAACATGGCGGGACGTGGAACAGATATTAAGCTCGGGGCAGGTGTCGTAGATAAAGGCGGACTGTATATTTTAGGAACTGAACGCCATGAATCTCGCCGAATTGATCGTCAGCTGCGTGGGAGATCTGGAAGACAAGGAGATCCCGGCACTTCTAAGTTTTATCTTTCTCTTGAAGATGATTTGATGCGGCTGTTTGGCAGTGACCGGATTTCATCGGTGATGACGAAAATGGGAATAAAGGACGGCGAAGTAATTGAGCATCCGATGATTACAAAATCGGTTGAACGTGCGCAAAAGAAAGTTGAAGAGAATAACTTCTCAATACGAAAAAGATTGCTTGAATACGATGATACAATGAACTCACAGAGGGAAGTAATATATACAAGAAGAAATAGGGCTTTACAAGGTGATCGGTTAAAAGGTGAAATTTTAAATCTTCTTGATGAGTTTGTAGACGATTTGGTTGAGAAATATTTCGATGAAGTGAACGCTGATAAATTAAAAGAAGATGTGCTTCATCATTTACTTGTTGATATTCATATTCCTGCGGAACAATTTGAATCGCTTGGAAAAGATGGAATCAAGAACAAGATAATTGACGCCGCGAAGGATTTTTACAAGAAAAAAGAAGAAATGATTGGTTCCGATTTGATGGCTCGGCTTGAAAGATATGCAACATTAAGTGTGATTGACCATAAGTGGAAAGAACATCTCCGTGAAATGGATGAGTTGAAGGAAGGAATTGGGCTGCGGGCTTATGGCCAGAAAGATCCGTTAGTAGAGTATAAGGGCGAAGCATTCAAACTTTTTGTCGTTTTGCTTGAGCAAATTCGCGATGAGGTTGTTTCGTTCTGTTTCAAATTTTGGCCTCAAGCACCTGATGATATTCAAAACAGAAGACGACGTGAACCGGCAACACGGATTCTCGAAACCAAACAAAGTGCAACAAATATTGGTCTCTCAAAATCTCAAGGTTCAGACGGTACACAGCAAATTGGAAAACTTCAGCCAGTACATGCAGCAGAAAAAGTTGGGAGAAACGATCCCTGTCCATGCGGCAGTGGAAAAAAATATAAACAATGCCACGGTAAGTAAAAGGAAAATATAGTATGAAGAAAATTGAAGCAATCATCCGTCCATTTAAACTTGATGAAGTAAAAGAAGCACTGATCGAGGAAGGTGTTCGCGGCTTGACCATTTCTGAAGTTCGCGGCTATGGAAGACAAAAAGGTCACACAGAAACCTATCGCGGCAGCGAATATAGAATTGAGTTTGTTCCCAAAATCAAAATTGAAGTTGTCGTGGATAAAAGTAAAGTTGATAAAGTTGTGGATGCAATTCTTAGGACTGCAAAAACCGGACAAGTTGGCGATGGTAAAATCTTTATTTCTGATATTCAAGATGTGATAAGAATTCGAACTGATGAATCGGGACCAGAGGCATTGTAAAATATTTGCCTTTGCATTTTGTACATTCTTATTTAGCTTTTCATATGATTAAAACTATTTCCTCATTAAAAATCTATCTGCTGCCGATATTTTTCATTTCATTGCTTTCTGGCTGCGGCGTTTGGGAGGATTTTACTACTTACTTTAATCTTTATTACAATACTAAAGACAAATTCGAAGAAGCTGAAGCAGCAATAAAACTCCAGAGGAAAAATCTTTTTGAATTCGAAGAACCAGCTATTTCGGGCAATGTACCGCAGTTATTAAATCAAGTTATTGAAAAATGTTCGAAGATATTACAGTTTCACTCCAAATCAAGTTATGTTGATAATGCGCTGCTGATGCTTGGTAAATCATTCTATTATCAAAGAAATTATCAGAAGGCAATAAGGAAATTTCAGGAACTTGCTGTGACTGATCCCGAAAGCAATTTAATTCTTGAAAATGATCTATGGATTGCAAAAACGCAAATGAGATTAAAGGATTTCAAAAATGCTTTGCCAATGTTGAAATATGTTCGAGAAAAATCTATTGATGAGAGTGAAAACGATTTTACTAAAGAAGCATATGTTGAAGAAATAGTCCATTTAATAATTCAAGAACAATATTCTTCTGCAATTACACTTATGAAAGAATTTTTGGATGTTTCGAGAGATGATGAAGTTAACGCAGAGGTTGTTTATGAGTTAGCAAGACTTTACATAAAAATGGACGACATTGAAAATGCAATGGCTTCGTATCAAAAAGTTTTTGATTACTCTCCATCATTTGATATAGAATTCAAAGCTAAAGCAGAGTTGGCGTCAACATTGCGGGAAGCCGGGAAAGATGAAGAATCATTGGTTCTGCTTGAAGAAATGAGGAATCAAAATAAATACTCAGATTCGTATGATAAAATTGATCTTGAAACCGGAATTACGTTGTACGCTTTAGGCAGAGTTGAAGAGTCAGTTGAGCTGCTCATAAAAGTTGATACAACCTATACTTCATCCCCAAATTCTGGCATGGCCAAATTTAAGCTTGGGGAAATATTTGAATATCATTATAAAAATTTTGATAGTGCGAGTACATATTATGTCAAAGCCGCAAGTTCAACTGCTCCACCAGAGTACTCGAAACCAGCTTCCGAAAAAGCCCAGCTATTTAGAAAGTATCAAACCATTCAAAAAAATATTTTTGATTCAAAAAAACAGCTTTCCTATCTTGAAAATCCAGAAGAATTTATTCAAGATTCAATTGCATATTATTCTGACACGTTAAGTGCTGAAGAACAGAGTTTTCAACAAGAACCATTTGGTGAGAATCGAAATGAAGGTGATGAAAAAGGATTAGTTCAGCCGCTCAAAACACAAGTGAAAACTCAAACTAAAAATCCGCCTCTTCGACCAATAATTTCTGTTGATTCTTTAAAAAGCATAATTGTTAAAAACGAATTCGATCTTGCAAATCTATTTTTTACTGAGTTGAATGTTCCCGATTCAGCATTTTATTATTATAAAAATATTGTTGATAGTTTTCCCGATTCACGATTTTATTCAAGCTCTCTTTATTCTTTGGGAGCTTATTATAACAGCGTTGGAAGACAGGAGGAAGCAGACAGCATTTTTAATTTTATTTATGAAAATTATCGAACTGAAAATATTGTTAATGCCGCAGCGCTTCAGCTTAAAAAGCCATTGATAAATTTAAACTACGATCCAGCTGATGAACTTTACATAGAAGCAGAAAAAAAACTTATTGAAAAAAGATACGATGAATCGGTAAATAAATTTTATAATATTTTTACCACTCATCCTAAATCACCAATTGCGCCCAAAGCGCTGTATGCCGGGGGTTGGATATTAGAAAATGAACTTAAACTCTTGGATTCTGCGGCAGTTTTTTATGACAGTTTGGATGTTAAATATCCGCAATCGCAATATGCTTCTCGCATTAAACCAAAGCTTTCTTTTTATAAACAAGAAAATGAAAGAAAAAATAAAGCGATCGAAGATTCATTGAAGCAGATTGAAGCACAAAAATTGGAAAAAATGAAATCTGATTCGTTAAAAGCTAATAAACCTGGTGAGGAGGTTAAAAAAGAACAACCTCAAATAGAGGAAGCACCTGATACTGATGAAGAAATAAAGCGAAAGGAAATGGAAGAAAATGAACTCCAAAAGTCAGGTGTTCCGGTTGATATAAAAGAACCTGAAAATCCTAAAAACGAGAAAATAAAATAAGAAGGTAATTCTTAGTTAAATGATCTAAGTATATTCTAATGAAGAACCTTTCATGAATTACGCTCAATTTCCACCGCTCGAAGCTGCCGAATACATTGGCAAAATCAAACCTATCATAATTAAAAGGAAAGTATTTTATTCTGTTACATATCTGATTTTAATTTTGTATTTCAGTCTACCATCACTTAACATTCCATGGCTTCAATATGGCAAAACAAGAATAACTTCGTTGATGGAACAGCGTGCTTTGGAAAATTTAATGATATTTTATCCAAGGCAATCATGGGTGAATATTGATGATGTAAATCCCAATTTGCTCAAAGCGATAATTTCAATGGAAGATGGAAAATTTTTTATTCACAAAGGAATTGATTGGAAGGAATTGAAAACATCCATTCGTTTAAATAAGCGGCGTGGAAGGACTGTTCGAGGCGGAAGTACAATTACTATGCAGCTATCAAAAAATCTATTTCTCTCTACAAGTAAAAGTATCTTAAGAAAAGGTAAAGAATTTCTGATTGCTCTAAGGATGGAAAAAGAACTTCCGAAAAAATCAATTCTGGAAAATTATATTAACATTGTTGAGTGGGGAGAAGGTATTTTTGGAATTAAAAAAGCCGCGCAAATATATTATAATAAAGAACCGAAGAATCTTACAGCTATAGAAAGTTCCAGATTGGCAGCCGTTATTCCATCTCCACTAAGGCATGATCCTTCCGTAAATTCCGGCTACATAAACCGTCGTTCATCAATAATTAGGGGAAGATTAAACGATACTCAATTGTTTCCCGAAAAAGTAAAATGAAGTTAAAACATTTGCTTGATTTGATCGAAGAAGGTGAAAACCTCACTTGTGAGTTAAAAAGAAAATTTTCTTCTGCGGAAAAAATCGCCCGAGAAATGATAGCTTTTGCAAATACAAAAGGCGGTTATTTAATTTTTGGTGTTGATGATGATAGAGAGATCGTAGGAGTTGAAAGTGAAAAAGCCGAATCCGAATTGATATTGGATGCTGCAAAGAATTATTGCGAACCGCCTTTGAATATCAAAATTGATTATGTGGAAGTTAAGGGTAAAGAAGTTGTAGTTGTTGAAGTTTTTGAATCCGATCTAAAACCGCATAGGATTCAAGATTATCGCAATGAATTGGATGTTAACAATTCAGTTGTAACAATTAGGGTAAACGATAAAAGTGTTCACGCCAGTAAAGAAATGATACGAATAATGAAATCCCGTTCATCTGAAATGAGCTTGAAAAAATATTCAATTGGCGCTAATGAAAAAGCGGTTTTTGAATATTTGGATAAGAACGAAAGAATCTCGGTTAAAGAATTAAGCAATTATGTGAATATTTCGGAGCGAAGAGCTTCGAGAACTCTGGTTAAGCTGGTCAGAGCAAATCTATTATTTCTTCACACAAAGGATAATGGAGAAGAGTTTTTTACAAACGCACAATAAGAATTCATTATTGTTTTAACTTTTTACGAATCAAATATTTTTCTCATTTCGAATATTGCTATTCCGTAGGCAACAGCAACATTAAGCGATTGCTTAATTCCATATTGTGGTATCTCAATCGAGGCATCACATAGCTCAAGAAGCTCTTGTGACACTCCGGTAATTTCGTTACCAACAACAAGACAAATGGGAAAATCATTGTTATTTATTTGATAATAAGGAGAGCAACTATCAGTCAATTCCAATGCAACAATCTTAACTCCGTCATTTTTTAATCTGCCGATTACACTTTTTGCATCTTTAACATATTCCCATTTTACGCTTTCGGTTGAACCAAGTGCAGTTTTTAGAACCTCTTTTTTGGGCGGGCAAGGTGTGTAACCGCAGAGATATAATTTTTCGATCATTGCCCCATCTGATGTTCTGAATATTGCACCAACATTATAATTGCTTCTGATGCTGTTAAGCAAAACATAAACAGGCAATTTCTTAACTGTATGTAAAGTCTCAATTGAACTTCTCTTAAGGGAGATTTCATCGTGTGTAAGTTTTCTCATTTGCTGGTTTTAGTTTCGTTCAAATGAATTTAGTAGCAAGCTGACCACATGCAGCAGCAATATCATCACCTTGTGTTTGTCGCACCATGACCGTAACATTTTTATCTCGAAGTTTTCTAACAAAATCATCTAATTTATCTTTTGGTGTTGAATCAAGCTGCGCGGGATATCCGATTGGATTCATGTGCTTCAAAGAGTTAAATGGAATGACATTAACCTTAGATGGAATTTCTTTACAGATTTTTACAAGGGCATTAACATCATCATCTGTATCGTTTAAATCTTTTAACATAACGTACTCGAATGTAATTCTTGTTCCGGTTAGTTTAGCATAGTACCTAACAGCCATCAAATTTTCTTTTAAAGAATATTTCTGGTTTATCGGCATAAGCTTGCTTCTAATTTCTTCAAAGCAAGAATGAAGTGACAGTGCTATCTTCACATTTATACCGGAATCAGCAAGCTCTCGGATTTTTGGAGCGATTCCAGCAGTTGATAAAGTAATTTTCTTGATGCTGATGCTTTTTGTTAGTTCATGAGAAAAAATCTTCAAACTCTTTAAAGTATTTTGATAATTAAGTAGCGGCTCACCCATTCCCATGTAAACAATGTTTGTGATTTTATCTTTACCGTAATCTTTTGCTGCCAGCATGTACTGATCAAAGATTTCGCCGGAGGTGAGATTTCTTTTATATCCCATCAAACCTGTTGCGCAAAATTGACAATCGAGCGGGCAGCCAACTTGAGTTGATATGCAAAGAGTTGTGCGGGTGTCTTCAGGTATAATTACCGATTCAATTTTATAATTATCCTCGGTGATGAAAATATATTTTTTTGTTTTTGTGGATTCAGATTGCTCGGTGTGAAAATAATTCAGTGTCTGAATCTCTATTTTATCACGGATTTCATTTCTAATCGTCTTCGGGATGTTGCTCATTTCATCAATATCTGTCGAAAGGTGGTTATAAAGCCAATAAAAAAATTGGTCGCCGCGAAATTTTTGCATGCCTTTAGAAACGAAAAACTCTTTCAATTCAGAAAGGGTCAAACCTTTTAGAATAATTTTTTTCTGAATTTGATCATCAGATTTGCTTTCTGTTGGTAAGTTAGTCCCGTTTTCCATATCAAAATATAAGCAGAAGAATTTATCTATAAAATAAAAACATTTCTCATTTTATTTACTATTGTCTAATTTAAAAGTGAGTTCTGAAAATATTCTTTAAATCTAATAACAGGAGAGGAAATGAATTTTGATTTCACTGAAGACCAGCTAATGATACAACAATCTGCAAAAGAATTTGCCGAAGCTGAAATTGCCCCAAGTTCTATTCAACGAGATATTAGTGCAGAATTTCCCCATGACATTGTAAAAAAAATAGGTGAGTTAGGATTTTTAGGAATGATGGTTCCGCCTGAGTTTGGAGGTGCTGGTCTTGATACGATAAGCTATGTTTTAGCCATGATAGAAATATCCAAAGTTGATGCAAGCGTTGGTGTAATTATGTCAGTTAATAATTCTCTGGTTTGCCACGGATTAGAAAAATATGGATCAGATTATATAAAAGAAAAATATCTTACATCGTTGGCTAAAGGTGAAAAGCTTGGAGCTTTTGCATTGTCTGAACCTGAAGCCGGAAGTGATGCGACCAAACAAAAAACCACTGCCGATAAAGATGGTGATTATTATGTTCTAAATGGAATGAAGAATTGGATTACCAATGGAATTTCCGCAGATTATTTTCTGGTGATGGCTACTACCGATAAGGAAAAAGGTCATCATGGTATATCAACAATACTTGTTGAAAAAGGAACGCCTGGTTTTGGTCATGGAAAAAAAGAAGATAAACTGGGAATACGAAGTTCCGATACTTGCTCGCTTACTTTTGAAAATTGCAGAGTACCGGCAAAAAATATTGTCTGGGAAGAGGGGAAAGGTTTTAACTTTGCGATGAACACGCTTAATGGTGGTAGAATTGGAATTGCATCTCAAGCAATTGGTATTGCAGAAGCATCGTTTGAAGCAGCACTTAAATATTCTAAAGAAAGAAAAGCTTTCGGTGCTAATATTGCAAGTTTCCAGGCAATTCAATTTAAGCTCGCAGATATGGCTGTTAAGATTGATGCAGCAAAAATGCTGACATTAAAAGCTGCCGCACTTAAGGATGCTCAAAAGAAATATTATAAAGAAGCGGCAATGGCAAAACTTTATTCATCTAAAATTGCCGTTGAGTGCGCGCTTGAGGCAATTCAAATTCATGGCGGGTATGGCTACGTACGGGAGTATTTAGTAGAACGTTATTTACGTGATGCTAAGATAACCGAAATTTATGAGGGAACTTCAGAGATTCAAAATATTGTTATAGCCCGCGCTTTGCTTGACGCTTAAAGTTTTAATGATAAGAATATTTGTACTCTTATTTTTATTTTCTTGCAGCAGCCAATTTCCTCAATCAGATTGGGTAAAGTGGGAAAAAGTTAATCCGAATTATACTAAGCAAACGGAATCCACGAAAAGAGATTACTCAATTTCTGAAGGAAACTTTGCAAAACAATTTGTTAAATCATTGGCAGTCGGCTATTGGTTTTTCATCTCAGATGTAGATGGTGATAATTGTCCATTCAGTCCATCCTGCTCCAATTTTTTAATTCAAGCAGTTGAAGAAACTAACCTTCCCCAAGGTGTTATAATGTTCTTTGATCGCTTCACACGCGATCTGAATATTTTTAATAGGGAAAATAAATATCCCAGAATCGGAGCAGCACATTTATATGATCCGGTTCAACTTTACACGCTTGACGAAAAAAGCATAAATTATATTCCACCGAAAACTTTCGTTAAAGCTGAATGATAAAAACATTATCGTTCATTTTTTTGTTAGCTAATATTATTTTCAGTCAATACATTGATTCTATCAATCCGATTCATTCACGTGAAAACATTATAAAATTTGCTGACCATTTATTTTGTGAGAGGGATTATTTGCGTGCGGCTGAGGAATACCTGCGTGTTGATGAAGCTTTAAGAAATGAGACTATAAACTTCAAAACTGCTCTAAGCTGCTCGAGAATTGGAGATTACTCATCAGCCGGCAAATTATTTTCTACCATAAAAGAAAGTTCATCTTTGTATCAATCATCTAAACTTGAATTAATGAAGATTCTCTTTCTTGAAGAAAAGTATTCCGAACTGAGGAAATATTCAGAAGTGAATGGTTTACAAAAGTCGAAATTGTATTTAATATCCTTTTTCATGGGTAATGAAAAAATTACTCTCCCGAATAATTTTCTTGAATCCTTTGATGAAAACGAAAAAACCGAAGTGATGGACCTATATCAATTGAAAGTTAACTCGCCGGACAAAAATCCGATTATTGCTTCTATTCTTTCAGTAATTATTCCTGGCGCAGGGAAGATTTATACCGGTGAAATAAGTGATGGTATAGTCTCGTTTATCACCACGAGTTTGTTCGCATTTCTTTCCTACGATAACTTCAAAGCAGATCATAAATTCAGGGCGTGGTTGTTTGGAGGATTAGCTGCCGGATTTTATGCGGGTAACGTCTATGGTTCTTACGCTTCAGCACAAATTTATAATGCACACGTAAAGTATGAATTCAACTTGGCTTTGGATTCATTTATTAATTCAAAAAATTATTTTATTCCGCAATATGATTTTTGTAAGTAAAATCTCAATAATCATCTTCTTTTTTCTTATGCAAACTTATTTGCAGTCTCAAACTATTTTACAGCAGCAGTATGAGTATGCTTACAAACTTTACGAAAATGAAAAATATTTTGATGCAATTACTGAATTTAAACGACTGCAGTTTTTCGATTCTTTAAATCTCTGTGGTTTTTCATCAAATAAACTGATTGGAATGAGCTACAAGCAAGGTGGAAAGTTCAACGAAGCAATAAACTATTTTGCTAAAGCAGAATTGTATTCTCCGAATGACGACTCACTTTTCGCAGTTAAGATTGAAATTATCAAAGTTAATTTGCTTCGTAGAACAGTTTACCGTGCATTCGATTTACTGAACGAGTTGAACGATGATTCGCGTTTTAATTCAAAGAAAGATCAAATTACATATTGGAAGGGCTGGACTTACATCTTTAATGATGAATGGCAGAAAGCTTCTGAAGAATTTGTCAAATTAGAAGATGAACAAGAGCTTAAGAAACTATGTGAGAACGTTTCTAATGCTCAGCACTCATCAAAGTTAGCAAAAGTATTATCGTACATTTTGCCTGGTGCAGGTCAATTTTACACTGGGAATTACATTAGTGGAATTTTGTCTTTTGGCTGGGTTGCTCTGTGGACGTACATTTCAATCGAAGCATTTTTAGCTGAGAGAATATTTGATGGAGTGATGGTTGCTGACTTTTTAGCACTTCGATTTTATAATGGTAATTTACAGAATGCCGAAAAATTTGCAATTGAGCATAATTCTGAAGTAAGTAACTGGATGCTTAATTATCTTCAAAATAATTTTAGAGGTATGAAGCCATAATTAATGTTATTAGGGGCTTGCATATTAAAATAAAAACGAAGTAAATTGTTTGTGTTAAAAAATCAAGTATTGTTCTTTAGTAATAAATCAATTATAAATTGACAACTTGGAGGATAAATGAAAAAAGGTACAATCGTAGGTTTATCCATTGCGGCAATAATAATTCTTTTTATTGTCATCTTGATTTCATGGGGAATTAAAACATACAACAACCTTGTCACCATTAATGAAGAAGTAAACCAAAGCTGGAGCCAGGTTGAAAATCAGTATCAGAGAAGAGCAGATCTGATTCCTAATTTAGTGAACACAGTAAAAGGTTATGCAAATTTTGAAAGAGGTGTTTTAACTGATGTTACTGAAGCAAGAGCAAGTGTCAGCCAGTTTAAGGTTACACCGGAAGTTTTAAATGATCCCAAGACGTTTCAAAAATTTGAGCAACTCCAGGGAAATTTGAGCAATGCACTTTCACGATTGCTTGTAACAGTGGAAAACTATCCTGAATTAAAAGCCAACGAGAACTTTCTTCAGCTGCAAGCCCAACTTGAAGGAACTGAAAACAGGATTTCGGTGGAGAGAAGAAAGTTTAACTTAGCTGTTCAGAATTATAATACAACCATCAAGCGATTTCCTTCGGCTTTTTTTGCAAGCATATTTGGATTTAGAGAAAAATCTTACTTTAAAGCAATACCGGGTTCTGAAACGCCTCCTAAAGTTGAGTTCTAAAGGAAATGTTTTATTTGTTCTTTTGTCTGATAGTATATTCTTCATTATTTGCTAAACCGGATATTCCAAGGCTTAACAATTGGGCAAATGATTTTACCAGTACCTTGTCTTCACAAGAATTACAGCTTCTAAATTCCCGACTTAAAACTTTCCAGGACACTACAACCAATCAATTAGTTTCTCTAATGATTGCAACATTGGATGGATATCCGCTTGAGGATTATTCATTTGAAGTTGCGGAGACAAATAAAATCGGTACAAAAGAAAATTCAAACGGACTGTTGTTTCTGGTTGTAAAGAATGATAGAAAAATGCGGATTGAGGTTGGGTATGGATTGGAAGGGGTTCTTCCTGATGCTCTGGCAAGTTCAATTATTAGAAATGAAGTAGCACCTTACTTTAGAAAAGATGAGTACTATGCGGGCATCAACTCGGGAATTGACGCAATCATTGCAGCAATTGGCGGAGAGTATAAAGCCGATTTCAAAGATAAATCAGAAGGAATCGGTTTTACTTTATTTGTAATACTTTTTATAACTATTATCCTTGTTATAAGCTTTATTCCCAAATCTCGAAGTTACAGCGGCGGCTCGGGTGGATTTACTTATCGTGGTGGAAGCTGGGGAGGCGGTGGTTTTGGAGGGGGAAGCAGTGGAGGTAGTTTTGGTGGATTCAGCGGCGGTGGCGGTTCTTTCGGGGGAGGCGGTTCAAGCGGAAGCTGGTAAAAAAATAATTAGTTTTTCATTGAAGTTGTTTAACAGTTTTCGTAAAATTGGTAAGAAATTAAATACTTTTATTAAAATAACGTTTCTTAAACAGTTACTAAGGAGTTAATAAAAATGGCGATAATGATAACTGAAGAATGCATCAATTGCGGTGCTTGCGAGCCCGAATGTCCTAATACTGCAATTTATGAAGGCGGTGCTCAATGGGAATTAACTGGTAAAAACTATGGTGCCGATGATGCTGCTCCAAGCGGTGCAACAGGATTTTTCTCCAATGATTTCTTTTATATTGTTCCAGATAAATGTACAGAGTGTGTCGGATTTCACGATGAACCACAATGTGCGGCTGTCTGTCCTGTTGACTGCTGTGTTCCCGATCCAAAACATGTTGAGGATAAGGATACTCTGCTCAAGCGAAAAGAATATCTTGACTCGCTAGGAAGATAATTTCAAATTATATTAATTAACAATTAGGGCATCAATTTGATGCCCATTTTTTTTCAAGAATTTTCTCTCAGAAATTTGGAGATAACTGATGCTAATCTCAGGTGCACTTGAAAAAGCTCGGCTTTACATCGAAACTCATTCCAAAGGGAAAGAACCTGATAAAAAAGGAAAGTTCGAAAAGGGACCTTGCATTACAATATCGCGAGAAACAGGTGCGGGTGCAGATGTAATTAGTCAAAAGCTAATCGAGATTCTTCAAAAGTATAAAAAAGAACAATTACCTGACTGGATCATTTTTGAAAAAAATCTAATTGAAAAAGTCCTTGAAGATCATCACCTTCCTAAAACGTTATCAGATGTGTTTGATGAAAAGAAATATTCGTCTATGCTTTCATTTGCAAGTGAGTTGCTTGCCGGACAACCCTCTGTTCATACTTTAGTTCATAAAACAACTCAAACTATTCTAAGCTTAGCAGAAATTGGAAACGTAGTTATTATTGGGAGGGGCGGAAATATTGTTACAGCTAATTTGCCAAATAGCTTTCATGTCAGATTGGTTGCTCCGATTGAGAACAGAATTAAGCATGTTCAGTACGTTTATGGTTATGATTTAAAACAAGCGACTGAATTTCTAAAGAAAGACGATGAAGCGAGAAAAAACTATATTAAAACATATTTTCACAAACAAATTGAAGATCCGTTGCTTTATCATTTAACCATAAACACCCATCGACTAGGACACGACAGTTCCGCAGAGATGATAGCAGATGCGATAATGACGAAATTCCCACAGAGTTTCAATCTATCAACTTGATTGGACATTTAGGTGACGAAAAAATTACAAGTTAATCGGCTCTCCTAAAATTATTTAACCAACTTAACCAAATGAAAATAGGGAAATATCAACTTTACATAATCGAGTCTGGATATTTTTATTTAGATGGCGGCGCAATGTTTGGGATTATCCCTAAACCACTTTGGGAAAAAAACAACCCACCGGATGAAGCGAACCGTGTTAAACTTGCGACACGAAATATTCTTTTAGTCTCTCAGTCAAGAAAGATTCTAATTGATACTGGAATGGGGAATAAATGGTCGAAGAAATCAAATGAAATTTACAGAATCGAACAAGATGAATTCTCCCTACAAAACTCACTTGTCAAATTGTCAATAAAGCCCGAAGACATTACAGATGTTCTATTAACACATCTTCATTTTGATCACACAGGAGGTTCGACAAAAAACTTAGATGGTAAACTTGAACCGGTATTTAGAAATGCTAAATATCATGTTTCAGAGAAAAATTTCAATTGGGCCATGAATCCTTCCGAAAGAGATAAAGGCAGCTACATAAAAGATAATTTCCTTCCTTTGCACGAAAACGGTGTGCTGTTTTTCACTAAAGAAAAATTTTTTGATGATGAAATTGAATTGATCGAAGTGAATGGACACACTTTCGGTATGCAGCTTATAAAAATTTCTGATTCTTCAAATACAATTTTATTTTGTGCTGATTTATTTCCATTCTCTTCTCACATTCCTTTGCCGTATGTAATGGGTTATGACCTGCAGCCGCTTATTACGGTTGAAGAAAAGAAAGTGATTCTTTCCAAAGCAGTTGAAGAAAATTGGATTTTATGTTTTGAGCATGACCCATTTCACCCATTTGCAACTGTAGAGAAAACTGAAATTGGTTATAGAGCGAAGGAAAAATTTGATGAGCTTTAACAGCGTTGGTTTGGCTGGATTTCAAAGACTTTGTTCTACAAATGATTTAGAGGAAAAGAAAGGTAAGAGATTCATAATTGACTATACCGATATAGCAGTTTTTCTCATTGAGAAAAAAGTTTATGCTGTTGGTAACATCTGTCCTCATCAGCATACCGCATTAATTTACGATGGCTTTTTAGAAGATGGGTTTGTCGTTTGTCCTGCTCACGGTTGGAAATTTGACTTAACCACAGGAAAAACTTCTGAAGGAGGAAAAGGACTGGACGTATATGAATCTAAATTAGTCGGTGACCAAGTCTATATTAAAATTCAAGATAAGAAATCCAATTGGTAAAAATCTGAAATTGTTTTAACGAATGACATTGAGTAATAACACTGTAATTGAAATTGCTAAGCTAAATGGTTTCGATTTAGTTGGGTTTTCAAGTGCGGATGAACTTGATACTGAGCTTGAAAGATTAACTGAATGGCTGAATGCGGGCTATAATGCAAGTATGGATTACATGAATCGAAATCTTGATAAGCGAAGAGATGTTAAAAAAATTTTGTCTTCTGCTAAATCTATTATCTCGCTTGGCATGAATTACTACACTTCGGAACAATATTCGAAACAATCATATAAAGGGAAGATATCGAGATATGCTTGGGGTAAAGATTATCATTTTATCATTTGGGAAAAGTTAGATAAAATTATTGGTGAGCTTAAAGATAAAGAACCATCATTCGAAGCAATATCGTATGTTGACACGGGACCGGTTATGGACAAAGCATGGGCAGTCCGAAGCGGTTTAGGTTGGCAAGGTAAGCACACCAACGTAATAAATACAGAATATGGAAGCTGGTTCTTTATTGCAAATATTATTTGTAAGTGGGAGTTTGAGTATACAACTCCAGTTCAAGATTTTTGCGGCACATGCACAGCTTGCATTGATGCTTGTCCAACAAACGCAATTGTTGAGGAGTATGTTGTTGATTCGAATAAATGTATTTCTTATCTAACAATTGAAAATAAGAAAGATATACCCAAAGAGTTTATTGGTAAATTTAATGACTGGCTTTTTGGCTGTGATATTTGTCAGGATGTTTGTCCATGGAATGTCAAGTTTGCATTTCCCTCGGCTCAAAGTGAATTTCTTCCCAAAGAAGGTTTTAAAGAAATGGATTTAGATGAGGTTCTGAATTTGTCAACAAAAGAATTTAAAGATCGCTTTAGTAAAAGCCCGATTAAACGAGCAAAGATATCAGGATTAAAACGAAATGCTGAATTTCTAAAGCATCAAAATAAAGATTGAAACTTTATCTTTGTGTTTGAATCTAACATAAAGAAAAAAAGCATTTGGAATTAAATGAGGAAATAATGTCTGAAATCAAAAGTCATCATAAAGTTATAATTATCGGTTCGGGTCCAGCAGGATTTACAGCCGCACTTTATACAGCAAGAGCAAATCTGAAACCAGTTATATTCGAGGGATTACAACCTGGTGGTCAATTAACTATTACAACTGAAATAGAAAACTATCCAGGTTTCGAGCATGGAATTCAGGGACCAGAACTAATGGACATAATGAGAAAGCAAGCTCATCGTTTTGGTGCAACTTCACTTTATCAGGAAGTTACAGCAGTGGATTTTTCAAAACGACCATTTGTCATTAAATCTTATGATGAGATATTTACTGCTGATGCTGTTATCATTTCAACAGGGGCTTCTGCAAGACTTTTAGGTTTAGAGAGTGAAAAGAAATTTATGGGATATGGCGTATCAGCTTGTGCAACATGTGACGGATTTTTCTTTCGCAACCAAAAAATATTGGTTGTCGGTGGCGGCGATACAGCAATGGAAGAGGCAAATTATCTTACTAAGTTTGCTTCCGAAGTTACAGTTATTCACAGAAGAGAGGAATTCCGTGCATCTAAAATAATGCTGGACAGGGCTAAAGGTAATCCTAAAATAAAATTTCTAATGAATAAAGTTGTGAAAGAAGTTATTGGTAAGGAAGAGGAAGGGAAAAAAACTATGACAGGTGTTTTGCTCGAGGATACAAAAAATCACAGCAAACAAATTTTTGAAGCACAAGGATTATTTATCGCGATTGGTCATAAACCAAATACAGATTTATTTAAAGGTGCATTAGAGATGGATGAAACAGGTTATTTAATCACAAAACCTGGTTCAACTCATACAAATATTGAGGGAGTGTTTGCAGCTGGGGATGTTGCTGATCACAAGTATAGACAAGCTATCACCGCAGCGGGGACTGGCTGTATGGCTGCCATAGATGCTGAAAGATGGCTTGAGACTTAAGCTCATCTTCATGGATAAGATTTTGAACAATTTCAACAAACCCAATTTCGTGAAAGTAAAATAGAATTTAGAGAAATTGGGTTTGTAATTAGTGTGAAATTGAAGCTTAGTTTCTTACGTCCAATTTTCTAGAAACCAATCCGCTTCCGATAAATCCTAATCCTGTAAATGTAAACAGTAGTAATGGAATCCAATACTCTTTTGAAGTGTAATCTTCCATCATTATTCCTAATCCTAATCCTAATCCGAATGCAAAAATAATAATTCCGAATTTTAGCAACCCATTAGGATCTTTTTTGGATTCAAAAAATTCTTTTATCTGTTCAGGGCTAAGTCCCTTCTCAATTAATAACTGTTTCTCTCTTGATTTATAGTAAAAAGCAGTTATCAAAATTAAAGCAGTTGCCACTATTGCAACAATTGGAATCATCACAGCAATTATATCTGGTCCCACGGTATTCTCCTTTTCTTTTTCAGACTTGTAGTTGAGTAAAAAGGTTACAAATTTTTTCGATATTTATTTTTTCTTCTGAAGCATTTTGACCTAGATTTATGAAGAAAGGTTACACGACATTGCTTTTAGATTTTGTAGTGTCTATTTTTAATAAAACTTAATGGTTGTATTCTGTAACCTTTCATAGAGTTAATAAGTCAAAGTTTTAGATGAAAGATCTGACGGATTTTGAAATAATTGCATCGGTTAAGCGCGGAAATCAATCTGACTATGCGATTTTGGTTGACAGATATAAAAACAAAGCTTTTACTTTGATTAAAAGAATTCTTAAAAATGAAATGGAAGCCGAAGAAGTGCTTCAGGATTGCTTTTTGAAAGCATACAATGCACTTGGCAGCTATCGGCAAGAAGCGAAATTTTCGACATGGTTTTATCGGATTGTTTACAATACAACTCTGAGTAAAGCTGCGGCAAAAAAACGAAAGGTTGAAAATGAAATGTCTTCCTTAGAAGATCACTTTAATTTGGAAAGCAGTTATGATTATCGAGTTACCGAAAATTCTGATTTATCGGCATTCATAAATGTCATGTTAGAAAAACTTCCGTCAAATTATTCATCGGTGCTTAACTTGTTTTATCTAAACGAAATGACATGCGATGAAATTAGTGAAGTGATGAATATTTCTGTTGCAAATGTTAAAGTAATGCTGCATCGTTCGAGAAATACCTTGCGCGACCTAATCATAAAAAATAATTTAATTCGAGAAGTATCATGAACAAACTCAATGATGAAATATTAAACAAATATATTGATGGCGAATTAGATTATGCTGCTTTACAGCATGTGAATCAAATACTTGCCAGTTCTAATGATGACAAGAAGAAACTGAACGCTCTATTAGCTGTTCACAACGAATTGAAGAAAATTAAAGATGAAAAAGTTGAACCTCGTTTTACTGAATTACTTATGAGAAGATTGCAATTCCGCAAAAAAGCAATCAAAGAACAAAGAAATTTCGTTCTAATGGTTTCGTCAATATTTATAGCTGCAATTTTGGTTATTGTTGGTCTCATTATTTACTTTGCTATCAGTCAGCCAAGCAGCACAAAAACTTCTGTGAACTATTCAAATTATATCATATCATTTTTCGAATCGGTTGCTTTTGCCATAACTCAAATCTTCACTTCAAAAGGAATATCTATTTTTGGTTCAATAATATCGCTTGGAATATTAATCTCCGGATATTTCTTCTTTGAAAATTTAAAAGCTTCGAAGCAAAACTTTAGCAAGTAAGATTTTAGCTAAACAGTTCGTTTCAAATACTGCCACTTAAGTTTCTTTAACCATTCCTGTATATTTACATTATGGAATCATTCAAATCAGGATTTGTTGCTATCTTAGGATTGCCGAATTCAGGCAAGTCAACCTTAATTAATGCTTTACTTGGACAAAAGCTCAACATTGTTTCCGATAAGCCGCAAACAACCCGCAGAAAAATTCTTGGAATCCTTACAGATAAAGATTTTCAAATAGTTTTTGTAGATACACCGGGACTTATTAAACCTCATTATCTGCTGCAAGAAAGAATGATGGAAGCCGTGGAAGTTTCTGCTAAAGATGCAGATGTCGTTCTATTGATTCAGGATGTACATGAAGATTTTCATGGTGAAAAATTACTTCACCAGGAATTTGTGAACGAAGTTTTGGCTAATCTCAAAGCTCCTAAAATTCTTCTGCTGAATAAAATTGATCTTTCAACTCAACAAGAATTGTTGCCGCTAATTCAAAAAGAGCAGAGCACTAATTTATTTAAAAAAGTAATTCCTGTCTCTGCTGAGCATTGCTTCAACTTAGCTGAAGTGATAAATTCGGTTGTAGAATTACTTCCCGAGCATCCAAAATATTTCCCGGATGATGAATTAACTGATGAGAACGAGAGATTCTTTGTCTCGGAAATTATACGTGAAAAAATTCTTGAACAGTATTCAGAAGAAATACCTTACAGCAGCGAAGTTTTAATAGCCGAATTCAAGGAACGAGAAAATGCAAAAGATTTTATTCAAGCTTATGTTGTGGTTGAGAAGGATAGCCAGAAAGCAATTATCATAGGTAAAGAAGGCAAAGCAATTAAAAGGTTGGGTGAGACAGCTCGAAAATCAATTGAAGAGTTTCTTCAGCGCGAGGTTTTTTTGGAATTGCGAGTTAAGGTTAAACCCAAATGGCGAAAGGATGAAAAGCTTCTGAATTTTTTTGGATACGGAAAAGAAAAGTAATTAAAACCTGCAAAACAGTTTAATTAAATCCCCCTTTCATGAAAAAATACATAGGCGAAGGTGCTCTTTTATCAATTACTGTTTTTTGGGGAGTTACATTTGCTATAATCAAACTGGCGCTAAATGATATTTCCCCAATGTTTTTTATTGCGATCAGGTTTTCTTTTGCAGCGCTGCTGCTCT
The DNA here is from genome assembly GCA_964613805.1 of uncultured Ignavibacteriaceae bacterium. Lineage (GTDB taxonomy): Bacteria > Bacteroidota > Ignavibacteria > Ignavibacteriales > Ignavibacteriaceae > XYD12-FULL-36-8. The sequence goes on from CAZTJF010000004.1 coordinate 118,048, forward strand.
TACCTTTTTTATGGAAACCATTATTTTCGTCAAAGATTGATTTAATAAAGTCCGGTTTATTTTTAGGTTTATTGTACTTCATTGGATTTGCGACTCAGACTGTAGGGCTTCAATATACAACAGCTACTAAATCAGGCTTTATCACAGGTACATTTGTGATATTCATTCCTATTCTTCAATTAATTTTAGAACGACGAGCACCGAGTAAAGGGAATATCATTGGAATATTATTAGTTGTAATCGGTTTGATATTGCTGTCAAGCAAAGGTGAAACAGAAATGGATATTCTCACTGAGCTTGGCAGTAATTTTAACCTTGGAGATTTTCTAACCCTTATTTGTGCCGTCTTTTATGCGCTTTATGTTGTTTATATTGATATCATCACAAAAAAATATGATTATAGACCATTAATTATTCTGCAAGTACTTTTCACAGGAGCGGCAGGTTTTATTTTTGCATTTATATTTGATGCTGCAGGAATTGAATTAATAAGATATGATTTTAATAGAACGGTAATACTTGTTATTCTTTATACTGCAATTTTTTCATCAGTCCTTGCAACAGTCATACAGACTAAATATCAGAAAACTGTTACTCCAACCAAAGCCGGAATTATTTTTTCGCTTGAACCAATATTTGCGGCATTTTTTGCTTTCCTTATAATCAGCGAAAGTATTTCCAGCTTTGGCATTATAGGTTGTATTTTTATATTTACAGGTGTTTTAGTAAGCGAATTGCTTGAAAAAAATAAGAGTTAAAAATGTCATCGGACAAAGCAAGAGCACATATTTTAGTGAATGGATTAGTTCAAGGAGTTGGATTCAGATATTTTGTGGTTAAACATGCTGCACGATTAAAACTAAACGGGTATGTGCAAAATCTTTTTACAGGTGAAGTGCTAACAGTTGTTGAAGGCGATAAGATTAACATTGAGGAATTCTTTAAATTGATAAAACTCGGACCATCGCACGCTCATGTTATAAATTCAAGGATAGACTGGTCTGAATGTAAAAATGAATTTGAATCATTCGAGGTTAAATTTTGAATACTCCATACAGAATCGGAATAGGATTTGATGTTCACGCGTTTGCCGATAATCGCAAATTGATTATTGGCGGAGTTGATATTCCTTTTGAAAAAGGATTGGCGGGTCATTCTGATGCTGATGTTCTGCTTCATGCAATTTGCGATGCTTTGCTTGGCAGCATTTCAGCAGGAGATATTGGTCTTCATTTTCCAGACACAGATCCACAATACAAAAATGCTGACAGTATAACCTTGTTAAAGCATGTATATAATTTGGTGCAAAATAAAGGATATACTTTAGGAAATGTTGATGCAATGATAACCGCTCAAAGACCAAAACTTTCAACTTATATTCCTGTTATGCAAAGAAATATTGCCGATGTTTTTCAAACTGAAATTGAAAATATCTCCATCAAAGCTACCACCACAGAAAAGCTTGGATTTGTCGGAAGAGAAGAAGGATTGTCAGCATTAGCTTCTGTAATAATTTTTAAAGATTAAATAGAATGTTTGAAGACATTTTAAATTCATTAGCAGATTTTCCACCTCTTTTGATTTACGCAAGTCTATTCTTTTTTTCTTTCATTGAAAATATTTTTCCCCCTTCTCCTAGCGATGTAGTAATTGTTGTTGCCGGAACGCTTATTAGTACAAATGTGATTAGTTTCTTTCCCACTTTATTAGTTACTACAATTGGAAGCGTAATGGGATTTATGACATTATTCTTTGTAGGGACACAGGTTGATAAAAGAATAATTGAAAAAGGAAAATTTAAATTTATATCCAGAGAAGCACTTGATAAAGTTGAAAAATGGTTTTCAAAATATGGTTATTGGATAATTCTTGGTAACAGATTTTTATCCGGCACAAGAGCGGTAATTTCGTTTTTTGCTGGATTAAGCTCATTGGGCTTTAAAAAAACATTATTATTCTCATTTATAAGTTCAGCGGTATGGAATCTGTTGATAATCTCGCTTGGTGTAATGTTTGGCAATAATGTTGCACTCGTTGACAGTTATCTGAAAACTTACAGTAATGTTGTTCTTATTCTTACTATTGTTATTGTGGTACTACTGATTGCGAAATATTTTCTTCAAAAAAGAAAAAAGATTAAAACTTGAAAATATTTTTTTGGAAAAATCGCACTCCACTTTCTGAAGAAGAAAAAAAGCAGAGGAAGAAAGACCGCCTACTGCTTATACTTAGCGGAATTTTATTAGCATTATCATTTCCTCCAGTTCCTTTTCCAGCCCCAATTTTGTTATTCATCGCTTTGATTCCATATTTAATAGTGATTGAAAAAAAAGAAAAGCTGATTGAAATAAATCGTGCGACATATCTCATGGCATTTGTTTTCTGTTTGCTTACTTTATACTGGGTAGGAAGCTGGCAGAAAGAGTCAGATCCGTTTCTAATGATATCTGGCACATTGCTCATTTTTGTTAATCCGTTTTTTTTCTTGATACCTTCAACATTGCTGCATTATTCAAGAAAAGTTTTCCCAAGAAAATATTCGCTTTACTCTCTGCCCTTATTTTATGTTGCTTATGAATATGCTTACATGCTTACCGATCTTAGCTTTCCATGGCTCTCACTTGGAAATGGATTATCACTTTTCACAACATTCATTCAAATCGCAGATGTTATTGGGCAATTAGGATTAACGTTAATAATTGTAATGGTAAATGTATTGATTTATAAAAGTATAGTCACATTCAGATCAAATAAAAAAATATTTTATCTCAATTCATCAATTGCCCTCTTCATCTTAATTTTTATCTTAATCTATGGCTTTGCGCAGCTTAGTTCGGTGATTCAATCGTATCGCAAAGTAAAAGTCGGATTGATCCAGCCAAATCTTAATCCTTGGGAGAAGTGGAAAGGTGGAATCATAAATGAGTTAGTTGACGAATATTTTCAGCTATCGGAGAATGCTATAAAAGAGGGTGCGAAGATCATAATCTGGCCAGAAACAGCTCTACCTATTTATCTTAGAAGCGGAATGTATGATGATATTCAACAAAATATTCTTAATTTCTGTGATTCCAACCAAGTTGCTCTATTAACCGGAATGCCGGATGTAAAGTTTTTTTATAATGATAAAAATCTTCCCGATGATGCAAAGTACAACAGTACTGGCAAATATTATTATGCAACTTATAATTCAGTTTTATTTTTCAGCCCAAACAGCTCAGTTGTGAAATCGTATGGAAAGATGAAACTCGTTCCTTTCGGTGAGAGAGTACCTTTTGTTGATGCACTTCCGTTTCTTGGCAATATAATAAAATGGGGCGTTGGTCTTTCTGGGTGGAATGTTGGGAAGGATACCACTGTGTTTTCAATTCCAATTAAATCTGATAACTCACCAGATAATAAGATTACAATTAATATTGGCGGTTTAGTTTGCTATGAATCTATTTATCCAACCTTGGTTTCTGAGTTCGTAAAGAATAATGCTGACTTTATTGTCGTTGTTACAAACGATAGCTGGTACGGAAATCTTAGCGGTCCATATCAACATCAAGAATTTGCGGCATTGAGAGCCATTGAAAACCGAAGAACAGTTGTTAGAGCTGCTAATGGTGGGATTAGCTGCATAATAAATCCGTTGGGGGAGACTGAAGTTCAATCGAAAATGTTTACAAGGACTTATGTTATTGGTGATGTTGTAATAAATAAATCGGAAACATTCTTTACAAAAAATTCTTTATTAATACCCATTCTTTGTTCTGCATTTTCAATTTGGATAATTGGAATATTTATTCTTTTGAAATTAAAAAATACATTTAAAATGTAAACTGAAATGGATATGATTGATCTACGCAGCGATACTGTTACGAAACCGTCACCTGAAATGCGAAAAGCAATGTATGGGGCAGAAGTTGGTGATGATGTATTTAAGGAAGATCCAACTGTAAATGAACTTGAAGAATATGCGGCAGATCTTTTAGGCAAAGAAGCGGCGTTGTTTGTTCCAAGCGGAGTAATGGGGAATCAGATTTGCTTAAATGTTTTAACTAATCCAAGTGATGAAGTTATATGTGAAAGAGATTCTCACATTTTTAATTATGAATCGGGTTCCCCTGCTGCATTAAGCGGAATTCAGCTTCATCCAATAGAAGGTAATCTTGGTATCTTTACTCCTAATCAGGTTGAGCCAATAATTCGTCCAACGAGTGCTTACTACATGCCGAGAACAAAAGTGATTGAAGTAGAAAACACTCACGTACGTGCCGGCGGAACAATATGGCCAGTAGAAAATATTTTATCACTTAAAAAAACAGTTCAGAAGTATAATTTAAAATATCATTTAGACGGTGCAAGGATTTGGAATGCCTCTGTTGCTGCAGGAATCAGTGTGAAAGAATATGCTTCACACTTTGATTCGATTTCATGCTGTCTATCAAAAGGATTAGGTGCTCCGGTTGGTTCACTAATTGGCGGAACTAAAGGATTCATTCAAGAAGCATATCGAGTTAGGAAAGCGTGGGGCGGCGGTATGCGTCAGGTTGGAATTTTAGCTGCTGCTGGCTTGTATGCTTTGAAGAACAATATTCTGCGTTTGGCTGAAGATCATGCAAATGCAAAATACTTTGCGGAAAAAATCAGCGAAATGAAAAATGTTGATGTTAATTTGCGTGCAGTTCAAACTAATATTGTTACATTTCGACCAACTAAACTTTCACCTGAGATTGTGATAGAAAAATGTGGGGAAGAAGGATTATTAATCAGCACCGGCAAAGTTGGTTGGCTTCGAGCTGTAACTCATTTGGATGTAAATCACGAGCAAATTAAAAAAGCCATAGAAATTATTTATAAAGTCATTAAATAGAATAATAAGTTTAATTGGTTGAATGATAGTATGATAAATAGTCACATTGCTAAATTGTTATGTGAAATTTCAAAACATTTTGTTCTTTCAACAGTTTAACAATTAAACAGTTTAACAATAGATTCGAGTAAAACTGACAATAACAACTAATTATTATGGAGCTATCAGATTTCAAACATAAAATAACAGTTACAGTCCGCTTCCACGAAGTGGATATGCTCGGCGTTTGTAACAATGCTGTTTACATCAATTATTTTGAAACTGCCCGATTAGAGTATATCAAAGCTGCTGGTTTAATGCCTGAGAATGGAATATTTTCGGACGGTAGATTATTCTTCATGGTTAGGAATGAAATTAATTATAAAGATCATGCTCATTATGATGATGAATTAGAGGTTTACACCAAAATTTCATACATAAAAAATTCATCTTTTGGTTTTGATCATTTAGTCGTAAAGAAGAAATCTGGTAGAATCATAGTTGATGGAAAAGGTGTAATCGTTCATGTTGATCCGAAAACTAGAAAATCAATTAACCTTGAGCCAGATTTTATTGATAAAATAAAACGCTTTGAACCCGGTGTTGAATTATTGAGTTAGTAGAAATCCAAATTCATCTGTTCCAATAAACTTGGAGTGCTTATGCGACGAATTATTTTTGACATCGAAACATGTGCTTATCCTGTCGAATCGTTGAGCGAAAGTCAGCAGGAATATCTGCTTCGTTATTCTGAAAAAGAAACGGAGGAAGATAAAAAATCTCAAAAGCGAGATGAGGCAATACGGTATTTAAGTTTATATCCTCTTACCGCAAAAGTGATTGCCATTGGAATTTACCACGTGGAAAAAGAAAAAACATTCGTCTATTATGAGAATAATGAATTGGAAGAGTGGACAAATGAAGAAAAAAATATTTCCTATAAGGGTTTAAGTGAAAAAGAAATGATTCAATCCTTTTGGCGAATTATTGATTACACCGATCAAGTTATTACTTTTAATGGAAGAAATTTTGATATTCCATTTCTAATGCTGCGCTCTGCCATGCTTAAAATTCGCCCTTCAAAAAATCTTATGGGTAAAAGATTTGACTCAAGCAATCACATTGACTTATTAGAACAATTCACATTTTATGGATTAACCAGAAAATTTAATTTGGATTTCTATTGCCATGCTTTCGGAGTTGAGTCGCCCAAGTCCAAAGGAATTTCCGGTATGGAAGTTAAAAATCTTTACGAAGCAGGAAGAATAAAAGACATTGCTGTTTATTGTGCTGAAGATGTTTTTGCCACTTCTAAACTCTACAATATTTGGAATGAATATTTAAACCTCTAACATTGCACATCATCGTTTGTGTAATGTTATGATGCAAAGAAATAAGCTCTTCTCATATTAAGAAACACACTATAGAATTATCCATCCAATTACTCAATAATTAGGTTGTTGTAATGGCACACTTTTGGGCAAACTTGCTATTAATAAATCAGTTAATGGAATTATATAAGAGGGAAGTATGAATAGCATATCAGCAAAAAATGTTTACAGTGTGGTTGACATTAAAGTACAAGTTCCGTTCACTTACAAACAAGTTCTTACATGCAAAGCATTGAAGTTTATTGCGGAGATTCATTTAAATTTTAACGATAGACGATTAGAGTTGTTATCAATAAGAGAAGAGAAAAATGGCAGTTCAAAAAATGGAAGTGTAAATTTTTCTAATCTTAATAGTTTTAGCGATCGCAAAATCAGAGTATTTGGAATTAATGAAAATGAGTTAATTAGAAAATCATTGGTTGAAAATAGTAACCTAATAGTTGTAGATTTTAAAAATCAAAATACACCATCATGGTCTGGTCTTGTTGAAACCCAGCTTAGCTTAAAAGAAATTATTAATTCCAATCATACTGACGTTTCTTTTGAATCCGAACAATCACAAGATTTTGCAGTTAAGGAAATGCCGATTGTCGTTTGCGGACGTGATTTAGATGATGATGAAATAAATTTTCATGTTGCTAAAGTACCGCTAAGCGCTTCGTTCTTTGACTATGGATTGTATCTGTTTCACAACGCAAAACATATTGCTGCAAGCGGTTCTGCTCCAGTAGTTTTTATCCCAAACATTGTTAATTATTATGAAGCGAAATTTTGGAATGAATTCTTCCTTTTTGTGGAACAGGAATTAGAATTAGAAACCGGCTCAATAAAAGCGATAGTTTCAATTGATGATAAACTTCCTGAATTTGAAAAAAGACACATCAAAGAAGAATTGGACGAACACTTAATCAGTTAAATTATTTGAGCATAGAAGAATTTAATAATTAATTTAGACAATGCGAACACAATAAATTTATTGCATCAGCTAATAAACGCACAATTCATTCTCCATTGCTTTTAGACTCTTACCAATCGGAAAACCATGTCTATTCAATAGCGATTAGATAAGTATTATATTTGCCCATCAAAACAAACTCATTTCATAATTTAGCTAACGGAATTTTTGATGCATGAAGTTGACGTAACTCTTGAGTTAGCGTTAGAGCATGGTTTAACAGAAAACGAATTCGAACGAATAAAAAAAATCCTTGGGAGAAATCCTTCTTTTACGGAACTCGGAATTTTTAGTGTAATGTGGAGCGAGCATTGCAGTTATAAAAATTCCATTAAGCTGTTAAAGACCTTACCTCGCTCTGGTGGACGATTACTTGTTGAAGCTGGTGAAGAAAACGCGGGTTTAGTTGATATTGGAGATGGGCTTGCCGTTGCATTTAAAATTGAAAGTCATAACCATCCTTCAGCAGTTGAACCATATCAAGGTGCCGCAACAGGTGTCGGAGGAATTATGCGCGATATTTTTACAATGGGAGCGCGGCCAATTGCCAGTCTTGATTCACTAAGATTTGGTTCGCTTGATGATGCAAGAACACGTTACCTTTTTGATGGAGTTGTACGGGGTATAGGTGATTATGGCAATTGTCTTGGAATTCCAACCGTTGCTGGTGAAGTTTATTTTGATGAGTGTTATCAAGATAATCCACTTGTAAACGCAATGTCGGTTGGTTTGGTTGATATAAAACATATTGCATCAGCCGTTGCAAAAGGTGAGGGAAATGCTGTAATGATTGTTGGCTCCTCAACAGGCAGAGATGGAATACACGGGGCAACATTTGCATCTGAGGAAATTTCAGAAAAGTCGGAAGCCAAACGTCCGTCTGTGCAAGTTGGTGATCCTTTTACTGAAAAACTTTTACTTGAAGCATCTCTTGAAATAATAAAAAATGGTTGGTTAATTGGAATTCAAGACATGGGTGCTGCAGGAATTTCATGTTCTACAAGTGAGATGAGTGCAAAAGGTGAATCGGGAATGAAAATTAATTTGAATAAAGTTCCATTACGCGAAAAAGGAATGACTGCTTATGAAATTATGCTTTCCGAAAGCCAGGAGAGAATGTTATGTGTTGTAAAAAAAGGATTCGAGCAAAAAGTAAAAGAAGTGTTTGAGAAATGGGATTTACATTGTGAAATTATAGGCGAAGTTACTAATGATGGTTTGCTTCACATCAGTTATGAGGGCGAGAAAAAAGCTGCCATTCCGGCGTTTGAACTTGTGCTTGGAGGAGGAGCACCGGTTTATTCAAGAGAAGCTAAAGAACCAGATTACTTAAAGGATACTCGTTCATTTGATTTTACTAAATTGCATCAGCCAAAAAATTTAACAGAAGCATTTAAAAAAGTTTTTTCATCACCAAACATTGTTTCAAAAAAATGGGTTTATGAACAATACGATTCAATGGTACGGACAAACACAATTGTTGGACCTGGCTGTGATGCTGCGGTGATTCATATAAAAGATACTAATAAAGCGCTGGCTATGAAGACGGATTGTAATGCCCGGTATGTTTATCTCAATCCTAAAGAAGGAACTAAGATTGCTGTTGCTGAATCTGCACGAAATATTGTTTGTTCTGGAGGAGTTCCACTTGCAATTACTAACTGCCTTAATTTCGGCAATCCATACAAACCGGAAAATTATTGGCAATTCAGCCAAGCAATAGAAGGAATGGGTGAAGCTTGCAGATTTTTTAATACACCGGTAACAGGCGGCAATGTTAGTTTCTATAATGAATCACCGAATGCGGCTGTGTATCCTACACCAACCATTGGTATGGTAGGACTTGTGGAAAGGTTATCGCATATCACCACTTCATTTTTCAAATCTCACGATGATCTAATCTATGTTTTGGGGGAAGATTTTGAAGAGCTTGGCGGAAGTGAGTATTTAAAAATTATTCACGACAAAGTTGCAGGCGATTGTCCCCGTTTAGCTTTAAGTGTTGAATTGAAACTCCACAAAACTATTTTAACTTTAATTGAAAATAATTTAATTGAATCAGCGCACGATGTTTCTGAAGGCGGTGCCATTTGTGCTTTGGCAGAGTGCTGCATAATGAATGAAGAAAATTTAATTGGTGCCGAAGTTAATATTCCAATAAAAACTCGTGATGATTTCTCGTTCTTCTCTGAAAGTCAATCAAGAATTATTGTTTCGGTTAAACAAAAAAACAAAAATGAATTTGAATCAATATTTAAAAATCGTAACCAATATTTTAATTTGATTGGTAAGACGAGCGAAAAGAAATTTGTTGTAAATGGAAAAATGGCTTTGGATGTTAACGAGTTGTCTGAAATTTATTATAACACTATTCCAAGAATTATGAATGCTTAGGTTTAAGTTCGTTACCGAATACATTGAGAAAATAAAAATATCGCATGCCTACGAGCAATTTAGAAAATTGCGTTATCTCCTTCATATAACTCCATCATTCCGAAAAGTAAAAGAATTTATTAAACACTATTTTGGCGGACTTTATCAACGTGCTGATGAGCATCACATCTTTTTACTCGGCGGCGGATTAGCGTTTTCTATTTTCGTATGCATCATTCCATTTGTGCTTATAATTTTTTCAGTCCTCGGGTCAGTGCTCGATTCAACTTATATGCAGTATCAAATAAATTTACTCATCGAAACAATAATTCCATATTACCAATACGCTGAATTTGTAAAGAAAATTATTTTTGCGAGAATCACAGAAGTCATTCAATACAAAACTATCGCAGGTATAGTTGGAGCATTTGGATTATTATTTGCTGCAAGCGGATTGTTCAGCAGCATGAGAACAATTCTTAACGCGATTTTCGGAATGAAGACCGAAGAACCGGTGTTGATTGCTAAGCTAAAAGATTTTGCTTTAGTATTTTTAGTAATAATTATATTCTTTGCAACAACTATTCTAATGCCTGCATTTAATGTAGTTCGTCAAGCAGCCAATGAATTTTACAGTATTCCTTTATTTAAAACCGGTTTTTTTGAGGATATAATTTTATCGGCTATTTCGTTGTTCTTGATATTTATACTTTTTTCAATTCTCTATTTTGTTGTTCCGAAGAAAAAAATCGAGAGGAAAGCTATTTTTGTTGGTGCTTTTTGGGCAGCTTTGCTCTGGGAAACCGCAAAACAGCTTTTTGGTTTTTATCTTAACCACTTTGCCGCCTTTGGAAAAATTTATGGTACATATGCTTTGGTGGTTGTGGTAGCTTTCTGGATATTCTATGCATCAATAGTTTTTATTGTTGGTGCTGAGATAGGAAAGCTATTCGATGAAAGATCACGAGAACGAATGATGAACAAACTTACTCAGCCGATATATCGTCCTCCTAGGGAATAAATTATTTTACAGAAGCTTAAACGTGTAATGTTGATCAAAAATTTGGAATCCAACAAAACCCTTCGAGATATCCCGCTTTTTTCAGAGCTAAGCATTGAGCAGTTGAGAGAAATGTCCGCAATAAGTAAAATAAAAAAATTTAATAAGCATGAATTTATTTTTTCTGAAGGTGATTATTATCAGGGTTTTTTTATCTTGCTGAAAGGCACAGTGAAAGTATTTAAAGTAAATTCCGAAGGAAAAGAATCAGTAGTTCATATTGTAAAACAACTCAATACTTTTGCAGATATACCACTTTTTGAGGGAAGTAATTATCCAGTGACTGCACAGGCACTTGAAGAAAGTCTAGCTTTGTTCATTCCTAAAGATGGTTTTATTGAGTTATTAAAAAAGAATCACGAGATGGCTTTAAAAATGTTAGCTGGTTTTGCAAAAAGATTAAAATCCCTTGTTGCTCAGATTGAGGACCTTCGATCAAAGGAAGTTCCCAACCGTTTAGCTAAATTTTTAATAAAAGAGATAAAAACAGCAGGCACCGAAAAATTACCCGAACCATTTGTTAAATTGGTAATTCCTAAATCAACTATAGCCGGTTACCTAGGAACTATTACAGAAACGCTATCCCGTGCCTTAAAAAAACTTCAGGATGAAGGTATAATCCGTGTTGACGGTAAAAAGATTTTTGTCAATGATATGAGACGATTAAAGGGCTTGGCAAAGTAAAATTTTTTTTCTGCTACTTCAGGTTCCTCTAACTACTTTCTCTCATTAATTCGTAAAGGTATTAAATCTGACTTAAGTCAAGGAATTCCCGAACCTTCTTCTTTATGTTTGAAGTGCATTAATAGTCAACTTAAAAAGGAAGTACAAATGAATGAACTTGACATCCGACCAGTGATACCACGTGAAAAGCATCCCACTATTATGAAAACCTTTGATGAATTGCAAAGTGGTGAGACATTTCAATTAATTAACGATCACGATCCGATGCCTTTGTATTATCAGTTCAATGCAGAAAAACCAAATCAATTTGGCTGGGAATATATTGAACGAGGTCCCGAAGTCTGGCGTGTAAATATTTCGAAAGTTTAACTGAAAAATATTTCAACGATGATCACAAAGGATATGAAAATATCAAAGCTGCTGGCTGAATATCCGCAGACGCTCGAGTTGCTGGTTAAATTCAGTCCTCATTTTTCTAAGCTCAACAACAAAATTCTGAGAAAAACTCTTGCAAGCAGAGTGAATGTTGAACAGGCAGCAGGAATTGCAGGTGTGAATCTCGTTCTTCTATTAAATGAACTAAATAAATCAATCAATGCCAAAACTCAAAATTTTATTAACGAAGAAAACACGGAAGGAAAAATGGCTCAAACAGAAAAACCTGAACTTTTAAAAACTATTAGTACCGATAATATTCAAAAGTTGGATGTAAGACCAATAATTGATTCGGGAAAAGATCCTTTTCTTGAAATAATGGCAAAAGTAAAATCTCTAAAAGATGATGAAGTCTTTCAACTGATAAATTCGTTTGAACCACTTCCGCTTTATTCGGTATTACAGAGTAAAGGTTTTGAGCACTGGACGGAAAAAAATGGCACTTTGTTTAATGTTTTTTTCTATAAGAATGATGTAGCCAGGTCTGAAGTAAACGAAGAAATGAAAACCAATCAGGAATCACCTGCTGATTATGAAAATGTAATTGAACTTGATGTACGTGAATTAGCTCCGCCGGAACCAATGATAAAAATACTTGAAAATATTTTTAAAGTTGATGAGAAAACCATAATGGTAGTTCATCATCACCGCGAGCCAATGATGCTCTACCCCGAGCTGGAGAAAAGAGGTTACACGGCAATAACGAATAAGATAGATGAAAATTATTACAAGGTTGTGATAACAAAGAAAAGGGACTAATAGTTTTGATTCAATCATCTTCAATTGCATCTGCGTACTCACCGCCATTCAGAACAGTATCAAAATATTTTGTTGCAGCAATAATTTCTTTCGTTTTACTTAACTTGCTTTTACTTCTAAATCATTCCGATATCATCGGTCATCATTTCAATCCCAAAATTCTCGCAATCACACACATTGCAACACTTGGCTGGATATCAATGATAATTTTCGGTGCATTGTTCCAGCTTGTTCCGGTTGTTCTTGAAGTAAAACTTTTTAGTGAAGTGCTTGCAGAAATTCAGTTCTGGATTTATCTGATCGGTGTAATCGGATTGGTTTACTGCTTCTGGTTTTTTGAAACTGGACTCTATATGGATATCTCTGCAATTCTATTGAACCTTGCGATGTTCATCTTTGCTTTCAACATCACTATGACCTTTATAAAAGTTAAGAAGTGGAATATAACCGGTCTTTATCTTGGATCAGCTATCTTTTATCTAATCGTAACTGCGATTGCTGGACTTTTGTTGGCAATCAATCTCGGCAGTCCTTATATAAAAATTGATCATCTTCAATATTTAAATCTTCACGCACACGTTGCATTTATTGGGTGGGTTTCTATGGTTGTAATGGGAGTAACGTACAAGCTAATACCGATGTTTACACTTTCACACGATTATTCTATGACATTCGCAAAATGGGCTTTCTGGCTTATCAATATCGGTCTGCTTGGTATCAATACTATATTTCATTATAAAGGCACAACTTTTCTCTACTACATTTTTACACCTATGATTGCATTGGGAATTTTACTTTTTCTTGTTCACGTATACATCATCTTTAAGAAAAGAGTCAGAAAAAAACTTGATACAGGGTTAAAATATTCTTCATATGCATTTTTAATGCTTGGTTTAACAACAGTCCTAGGAATTTTTATAGCCTTTGTTGATTACCAGAACATTTTAAATCTCACACTCATTTATGGATATATGATAATTTTTGGTTATCTCTCAATGCTTATCGTTGGACAGATGTATAAAATTGTTCCGTTCCTCGTGTGGTATCATAAATTCAGCAGTAAAGTAGGCATTGAAAAAGTTCCTATGCTGAAAGAAATGTTTAATGAAAAATATGCCGGTTATGGTATGTATTTAATGATTGCTGCAATCATTGGATCAATATATTCTCTTACTTTCCGAAGTGAGATTGGTTTGATCGTTTCATTTTCAATTATGTTTATCAGTTCACTGATATTTTCAATCAATATGATTACAATTTTCAGAAAGTAAAAACTATGGCGAACAAAGAAGAAATATTAGAAGTGTTAAAAGGTGTTATTGATCCCGAGATAGGAATTAATATAGTTGACCTTGGATTAGTGTACGAAGTTGAATCGAATGATGAAGCCAATATAATCACGATGACTTTAACCACGCCGGGCTGCCCGATGCACAGCAGCATTTCGACTTGGGTAGAAAATGTGGTTAGGCATTTGGAACCTGAGAAAAAAGTAATTATAAATCTCGTTTGGGAACCGCTATGGACGCCCGATAAAATGACCCGTGAAGCAAGACAACAATTAGGGATGTAAAAATATTATGTTTACCACAGTAAGATATTTTATTAAAACCAGCTTATCATTTCTTGTAATAGGCATATTAACAGGATTATATATGTCTTTTTCAAAATACATTTCTCAAACCGGTTACACACAAGAACTAATTTCCGCACATACACACGTTATCCTTGTCGGTTCAGTAATGATGATGATTATGGGTGTTGCGTTGTGGTTTTTTCCGCGTGCTGAAAAGGATGATAAGAAATATAATCCTGATTTGATTTGGCTTACTTATTGGATGATGACGATTGTAACGGCATTAAGGTATGTTATGCAGGTCGTAGGATCGTATTACTACATCCCTTGGGTGAATGTTGCAATCGTAGTTTTTTCAACATTACAAGTATTGGCAATGATTTTATTTTTCTATTCGATGTGGGGTAGAATTAGAGCGGTTGGAAGCCAATACAGAGAAGCAAAAGGAGAAAAGTTTTAATGACAATGGAAATAACTGATGATTGTATTAACTGTGGAGCGTGTGCGGTTGAATGTCCAACCGAAGCTATTTATGAATCGGGTGAAAGTTTTACTGATAATGGAAAGTTATTTAATCCTATTTCTAATGAACATTTTTTTATTGTAACTGAAATATGCGATGGGTGTTCCGAATTAAACAAAATAAAATGTATTGCGGTATGCCCGATGGATTCTATTAAAAAAATAGTTTTGAAACCTTCGAGGTTTTCGTAGAATTTCATTTTTGTTAAAGCCTCGAAAAAACCTCGAAGGTTTTCTCGAAGGATAATGTATCGAATGAACAAGGTAAGAAAAGAACATATAGAAAAATTTCTTGATGAATTTATGCTGATTGAGTACAAAGGGAGAGATCATATTGTTGCACGTGCACATTTTAGAGAAACATTTAATGAACTTATCCCAAAATTCTTTGAACGTAAAGAAGAAGATGTACAGAATAACCCAACCGAATTAATTGGAAATAATGATTTGAAAAACATTGTCATCGTCGGAGCCGGATACGGCGGGCTGACAGCCGCATTACGAATCGAAAGATTATTAAAGAAAAACGTTTTCTTCAAAGTTCACCTAATTGATAAAAATCCATTTCACACAGTTAAAACTCAATTGCACGAAGCCGCTGTTCGTAAAACTGAAGTTTCCATTCCTCTTTATAAAATTTTGAAAAACCGCAATATTCAATTTCATCTTGGTGAAGTACAGTATATTGATGTGGAAAATAAAACCGTCCAGATAAATGATAAACTGCTGCCTTATTTATTTTTGATTATTGCAATTGGCAGCAAAGTAAATTACTACAATATTCCGGGAATGAAGGAACATTCATTCGCTTTACAAACATTGAATGATGCTGACAAAATCTATGTGCATATCTCAAATGTATGTGCAATATCTGCTTCTGAAAATGATGAAAATATTAGAAAAGAAAATCTTCGTTTCGTTATCGGCGGTGGTGGTTTATCCGGAGTGGAGTTTGCCGGTGAATTAGCAGATCATACCTCAAAGTGTGTTTCTAATTTCAATATTGATAAAAGTAATGTAGAAATCATTGTAATTGAAGCTGCTGATCGGTTGGTTCCATTTATGAATGAAAATTTTTCTGAAAGAATAAAAAATCGACTTATCGAAAAAGGTATTAAGGTTTTGTTGGGTTCAAAAATTATAAAACGAACAGCGAATGAAGTCTTCCTTTCCGATGATAATGTAATTAAATCTAAAAATTTTATTTGGACAGGTGGAATCCGTATTTCAGATTTAATAAAACGCGGCGGTTTAAAAACAAGTTCGATTGGTCGTTTAATTGTTGATGAGTATTTACAATCGAAAGGGAATAAATATATTTATGCAATTGGTGATAGTGCTAATGCAGTCAATCCCGTTACGAATAAACCGGTTCCGGCTGCCGCACAATTTGCGCTTCAGCAAGGTAGATTAGCCGCGGAAAATATTTATGCAGAAATATTCGGAAGACCTAAGAATGCTTATTATCCGAAAGTTCTTGGCGAAGTAGTTAGTCTCGGAAAACATTTGGCTATTGGTTGGTTAGCATTGCCATTGTTAAAGAAAGTTACTTTTGTTGGATTTCTCGGAAGATTATTAAAAACAGCTATCCGTGAAAAACATATTTTTCTTTTAAGAAGAGAAAGCAGAAATTGGATTACTTATTAAACAAACTCATCTCCCAACCCATAGAAAGAGCATGGGAGTTTCAAAAGTCCCTTACTTCTGTTAGCTAACGAATAAGAGAGGAATTATTTCGAGGGGAGTACTTTGTCAAGGATGAGTTCGATGAATTTATTTCTAAATCTTTAAGGAGTTAAATATGCGATTAGATTGGTATAAAACATTATCCGACGGTTACAAGGCAATGCTTGGTTTGCAGAAAGTTGTTGATGAAAGTAAAATTGATCATAAACTTTTAGAGCTTATAAAAATTCGTGCTTCACAAATTAACGGCTGCGCCCATTGTCTTGAGATGCACACGAAAGAAGTATTAGCACTTGGAGAAAACGATCAACGAATTTATTTACTTTCTGCCTGGCGCGAAGCACCGTTTTATTCAGAACGCGAAGGGGCTGCACTCGCCTGGTGTGAAGCATTGACTAACTTACCTCAATCTGGTGCACCGGATGATGTATATGAAGAAGTAAAACAACATTTTACAGATAAAGAACTTGTTGAGCTTACTCTTGCAATAGTTGCTATTAATAGCTGGAACAGACTCGCGGTTGGATTTAAATCAGAAGTTGGTAATTATGTTTCTAAATACAAAAAGAAACAATAATATTGAAAATATTTTAAAATCATAATTGAAAGAAAAAACAATGGCAGATTACAAAGTAAAAATTCTTGATATAAGAAATGTTACTCACGATGGAAAAGCTTTTAAGGTGGAAAAGCCAAAAGGATATAGTTTTATACCAGGACAGGCAACAGATGTAGCTATAAATAAACCTGGACTTGTCGAGCAAAAACGTTCATTTACTTTTACTTCATTAAATGATTGGGATTATCTTGAATTTACTATCAAGATTTATAATGACCACAACGGTGTAACCAAAGAAATAGGGGATCTAAAACCCGGAGACGAACTAATTATTGGAGATCCGTGGGGTTCAATTAGTTATAAAGGTGAAGGTTATTTTATTGCCGGTGGCGCTGGCGTAACTCCTTTCATAGCTATTCTAAGAGAACTTAAATCCAAAAATAAAACTGGAAATAACAAACTAATATTTGCAAACAAAACTCAAGTGGATATTATTCTTAAAGATGAATTTGAAAAAATGTTAGGCAAAAATTTTATAAATATTTTATCGCACGAAAAGCTAAAAAGATATGCTTACGGATTTATTACTGAAGAATTCCTTAAATCAACAATTGATGACTTTAATAAAATGTTTTACCTCTGCGGACCTCCGCCAATGATGGACGCAATAGAAAAGCAGTTAACCAACTTGCAGGTGGATGAAAATTCAATTGTTAAAGAAGCATTTTAAGAAATAACTATGATAAAAATTAAACGTGTTTACGATACACCATCAAAAGAAGATGGATATCGAATTCTTATTGATGGACTGTGGGCAAGAGGCTTAACAAAAGAAAAAGCAAAAATTGATTTGTGGCTAAAAGAAATTGCTCCGAGTAATGAATTAAGGAAATGGTTTTCGCACGATCCTGAAAAATGGAACTCATTCAGGACAAAGTATGGGAAAGAGCTTAAAGAAAAGCAAGATTTGATTGAACAGTTAAAAAAGTTTGAAAAAGAAAATCGAGTAATTACTCTCCTATATTCTGCGAAAGATGAAAAACACAATAATGCTGTTGTGCTTGAAAGTTATCTTATGTTAAGTAGATGATAATCGTAATAGATTTTACATATTAATTTTAGAGCGTTGTTTTAATGACTTTGTGTGGGAACTTCTAAACCTCAACTGAACAGTGGAACTGTAGATAGATATCTAGAATTGGCAAAACTTTCAACAGAAAATCATTTTTTAGATTTATCCGATTATGGAAGACCAGCAGCCATACTTATTGCGAATAAATTTAAAGATTCAAAGCTGACACCAATTCACGTAACATTCCTATTCACATTATCTGGTCTGCTTGCTGTTCTCTTTATTTTACAAGGTTATTATTTAGCTGCTGGTTTATTCCTGATATTGAAGTCTGTTCTTGATGCTGCTGACGGAGAATTATCCCGCGTAAAAAACACTCCCTCTTATACCGGAAGGTATCTTGATTCTATATCCGATATAATCCTAAATTTTTTAATTATAACGGCTATTGGATATAAATCAAACACAATATTTTTCTATTCTTTTTTAGCTTTCTTAGGGATTCAATTTCAGGGAACTCTTTATAATTTTTATTATGTAATATTAAGACATAATTCCTTTGGCGGTGACGCTACCAGTAGAATTTTTGAATATAAAGTGCCAAAAGCTATGATTGGCGAAAGCCAACGCAATGTCAATTTAGTATTTTATGTTTACAGAATTTTATATGGTGTTTTTGATAATGTAATTTATAGCCTGGACAAAACTGCATCGCTTAAAAGAATTTTTTCGAATTGGTTTATGATTTTAGTATCACTATATGGCCTTGGTTTTCAATTACTCATAATATCAGTAATGCTTAATATTGGTTTAATAGATTACATTATTCCATTTTTTATTTACTATACTTTACTGATTGTATTTATTGTCATCATCAGAAAATATTTATTAAATAATTCCCAACACAACTGACTTAAGTCAAGGATTATAGGTAAACAAATCCTTAATATTTATTTGTAAATAAAATCTTATAAAAAGGAGTATCAAAAATGTCTAACACACAAAGAGGAAGTCTTAAAGGCAGAGCACTTAAAGCACCGCTGCTTACCTTCTCTATAGAAGAAAAAATCGCTCAATTAAAAAAGGAAACTGCGTGGATTAACGGAGATCGTAACGCCGTTACCCTACAGAAGAATTCAAACATTCGTATTGTGTTAATATCGTTACGTAAAGGCGCTACTTTACACGAACATAAAGTTGAGGAACCAATAACATTATTTGTATTATCTGGTAAGATGAATTTTATTGCCGGAGAAAAAAAAGTTATTGCAGGGAGCAATGAATTTATTGTATTAGAGAAAGCAGTTCCTCACGATGTTGAAGCATTGGAAGATACAACTTTCATTCTCACAATTATTCAAAAAAATAAAACTTAAAATAATTTAGGAGATCAGTATGTTACTCAATTCAAAACTTGCAGCGATGTTATTCATAGCATCATTTATTTTCATATTCACAAACGCAACTTCTGCTCATTGTGATTCTTATGACGGACCAGTTATTAAAGATGCTGCAAAGGCACTCGAAACAAACAATGTTAATTTAGTTCTTAAATGGATAACAAAAGAACAAGAGAAAGAGATCACAAAATTGTTTCAAAAGACCTACGAATTGCGTAATGGAGATAAAGGAGTTTATGAGATTGTGGAGAAACATTTTTTCGAGACTCTCGTTCGATTGCACCGTGAAGCAGAAGGTGCTCCATACACCGGCTTAAAACCTGCGGGAACCACAAAACAGATTATTCAAATGACAGATAAAGCTCTGAAAGAAAACAATGTGGATGATTTTTTGCTCAAGCTGAATAATCATATTAATAAAGTTGTTCGCGAGAAATATCAAAAAGCTTCTGTGCTCAATAAACTAAAAGATGATTCGGTTGAAAAAGGAAGAGAATTTGTTGCTGCCTATGTTGACTACACTCATACGGTTGAAGCAATTCACGATATCATTGAACACGGCGGCAGCTCACACGCAGGGCATTAACAAAAAGGAAAAAATAAAATGGCAGAAACAATAAAGAAAGAATTGCTGATTGATGCGGTTGGATATCAGAATGGTTCGATCGTAAGTAAACAGATTCTTAAAAAACCAAATGGAAATGTTACATTGTTTGCATTTGATAAAGATGAAGCACTAACCGAACACACTTCGCCTTATGAAGCTGTGGTTTATATGGTTGAAGGTGAACTGGAAATCACAATCGGTGGAAATCCTCACAATATTAAAGCTGGTGAAATAATTGTATTGCCCCCAAATGTTGCTCATGGATTAAGAGCAAATATAAGATCGAAAATGCTCTTGACTATGATTAAGTAGAATCATTGATAAGTATACCTGTTAAATATTATTGACATTTTCTTTTTATCGGTTTATCTTTAATAAGATAAAATAATCTGATTATAATTTATAGAATTAAAGTAAGGATCACTTTATGAAAAAATCTAATCTTCTGATACTTAAAAGTTTCATGATAGTCTTGGTTACATTTACCTACATTTCCTGTGGTGGTGATTCAAAGTCTGATAAAGAACCATCCGATAAATCAAATACTTCAGGGCTTCCGGACTGGGAATTCAAAAACGGATTTGGGCCCATCAAAAAGAAATTATATTTGATGCCCGTTGATAATGCAATGGCAGGGGAAGGCCAAAAAATATTTGAATCAAAATGTGCGGCTTGCCACAAACTTGATGAGAGATATGTTGGTCCCGCTCAAAGGAATGTTTTGCAGCGTGTGTCCCCAGAGTTTTTCATGAATATGGTTTTAAATCCCGAAGAAAATCTTGAAAAACATCCACATGCTAAGGATATGTTAGCACAGTACATGCAAAAAATGACTAATCAAAATATTAATCTTGAAGACGCAAGAAAACTTTTAGAATATTTCAGGTTACTCGATTCTGAGTTACCTAAACAATAATCATTAACAAACAATCAAAGGAAAGGCAGTATATGTATCGCAAATACATCAACATTATCTCAATTGCTGTAGCTGTTGTTGCCATAGTAGTTATTGTTCATAATGGCTGCAATCAATCCAAGGATTTGGTTGCCGGGGATGTGGCTGAAAAAGTTTACGTTAAACCAGGAACTTATGATGATTTTTATCTCTTCACATCCGGTGGTTTTAGCGGGCAAGTCGGCGTTTATGGTTTACCCTCTGGTAGATTGTTTAGAGTGATTCCAGTTTTTTCTCAAGATCCGGAAAAAGCTTGGGGTTATTCTGAAGAATCCAAACCAATGTTCAATACTTCATATGGATTTGTTCCCTGGGATGATGCTCATCATCCGAAGATTTCTCAAACTGATGGCATAGCGGATGGAAGATGGCTCTTCATCAACGGAAATAACACTCCTCGTATTGCAAGGGTTGATTTATCTTCTTTCAAGACAGCTGAGATAATTGAGATACCGAATTCTGGAGGAAATCATGGTTCTCCTTTTTTAACTGAAAATACAGAGTATGTAGTTGCATCAACAAGATTTAGCGTTCCCATTCCAAACAAAGATGTTGCATTAAATTCTTATAAAGAAAATTTTAAGGGTACTATAAGTTTTGTGAAGGTGTCAAAAGACGGAGCGATGAATGTTGAATTCCAAATACTTGTTCCGGGTTTTAATTATGATCTTGCCCATGGAGGTAAAGGTCCATCACACGGCTGGGCTTTCTTTACAAGCTACAATACCGAGCAAGCGAACACTTTGCTTGAAGTTAACGCATCGCAAAATGATAAGGATTTTATTGCTGCGGTTAATTGGAAAAAAGCCGAAGAATATGTTAAACAAGGTAAGTTCAAAACTTTTAGTGCAAGTTACTTCAGAAATTATTTTGATGAAAAGAAGCATATGGCTTTTTCCGAGAAGAAAAGTGATGTAAGAGTTTTAATTCCGAGCGAATGCCCAGGAGTAATTTATTATCTGCCCACTCCCAAATCACCTCATGGAGTTGATGTTGATCCGACAGGCGAATACATTGCTGCTGGCGGTAAGCTTGCTTCTGTTATTCCCGTACACTCTTACAGTAAAATGATTAAAGCAATTGAAAATAAGGAATTTGAAACCACAATTGATGGAATTCCAGTTTTGAAGTATGAATCAACAATCGCGGGGGAAGTTAAAAATCCGGGACTTGGACCTTTACATACCGAATATGATGATCAGGGTTACGGTTATACTTCATCTTTCATCTCATCTGAAATTGTAAAATGGAAAATTGGAACATGGGAAGTTGTTGATCGAATCCCCACTTACTATTCAATCGGGCATCTTTGTGTTCCTGGGGGTGATACCAAAAAGCCGTGGGGAAAATATGTGATTGCGTTAAATAAAATTACAAAGGACCGCTACTTGCCAACCGGTCCTGAACTAACTCAATCAGCTCAGCTTTTTGATATCTCAGGTGAAAAAATGAAACTGTTATTGGATTTCCCGACAATTGGTGAGCCGCACTATGCTCAAGCAATTCCGGCAGATATAATAATGAAGAATTCAAAAAAGATTTATCCTATAGAAGAAAATGAAAATCTGTATGCAGTTAAGGCAGAAAAAGATGTAAGAATTGTACGCCAGGGTAATGTGGTTCGAGTTTATATGTCAATGATTAGAACTCATTTTGCTCCGGATAATATTGAGGGAATAAAAGTTGGCGATGTGGTTTATTTCCATATAACTAATCTTGAGCAAGATTGGGATATTCCGCATGGCTTTGCTCTGAAAGGTGCAAATAATTCTGAACTTTTGGTTATGCCTGGTTCGACTGAAACGTTGAAGTGGGAACCAACACAGGAAGGTGTCTATCCGTTTTATTGCTCTGATTTCTGTTCTGCACTTCATCAAGAAATGCAAGGATATGTTCGCGTATCACCAAAGGGTTCTAATGTACAACTTGCTTGGGGTACAGGTAAGTAATTTGGGTTTTTGGGAGAACGAAAGTTCTCCTTATTTATTTTTTAGATGAATCTACAATGAATAATAAATCGAGAATCATTTTAGTAACTGCAGCGCTATTGTTAATTCTAACTTTCTTCTTTCCTTTATGGTCAATTGATCTTGAAGCACCTCAATACCCTGAAGGAATAGGATTGAGAATTTGGCTAAATCAAATTACAGGGCTCCATCCTAATGATCTTAACAGTATAAATGGATTAAATCATTATATTGGAATGAAGACGATAGTACCTGATGCAATACCAGAACTTAAAATAATGCCATATATAATAATTTTCATGATTCTTTTTGGTTTAGTTACTGCATTCACAGGTAAAAGATATTTAGTCTATACATGGATAGTTTTGTTTTTAATTTTTGGTGCAGTTGGATTATATGATTTCTACTTATGGGAATATGATTACGGACATGATCTCAATCCTCATGCGGCAATTAAAATTCCGGGAATGGCATACCAGCCGCCGCTTATTGGTTCTAAAATGCTGCTGAATTTTAATGCGATATCAATGCCGAATGTTAGTTTTTACATTTTAGTTCTTACGGTTGCATTGACTGTACTCGCATTGATTGTTGATAAGAAAATAAAATCTAAGAATGATCGCAGGGATTAAAAAATATTTGCGGACTAAAGTGCTTATTCGGAGTGGTGTTTTTTTAAACCCAGCTTTAAGGGTCTGTTGCGGAAGTCCCTACTGTCATGCTGAATTAATTTCAGCATCTAAATATTTTTTGTTATGAGACCCCGAAACAAGTTCGGGGTGACAAATTCGAGTTGTGCAACACTCCCTTAAAGCTGGGGTTAACGCAAAACATCTTATACTCTGGCTTTAGCCATGATGTTATTGCTCGAACAGGTATTTCAACTTTATTCCTTACTTTTTTACGATGACTACTAGATAATGATAAAAATCATGACAAAATATTTGTGGACTAATGTCCATTCATTAAACGAAATGCTTCCAACCCCAGTCTTAAGACTGGGGTTAAGAAAAATCCAGAGGTCATTTGGCTTTAGCCATGATTTGTCCACTGTATCACTCATCTCCGTTTTTATATTTCTCTCACTAATTTATCTTTCTTGTGGTAAGTTACCTGAGCCAATAAACTACGGCAGAGATGAATGTGAACACTGTCGTATGATAATTACCGATAATAAATACGGTGCTGAAGTAGTAACTGAAAAAGGAAAAATCTACAAGTTCGATTCGATTGAATGTCTGATCGAATTTGCTTTAGAGAAAAATATGATCGGAGAGGTTAAACAGACGATTTTAATAACAGATTTTTCGAAGCCCGAAGAACTGATTGATGCCAAAACTGCTTTTTATGTTCACAACGATAAATTTAAAAGTCCAATGGGACTGAATGTTTCTGCATTTGGAGCTGAATCGAATATGACTTCGTTCATCACCGAAAATGGCGGCAGTAAGTTAACCTGGGTTGATGTTATAGAATTGGTTAAACAAAGCGCAATTTGAGCATTCATTTAAGTTATGGAAAGGCGTCGCTATTTATGTATAAACAATTTTACAAAATTCTTTATTTAATCCTTTTTTTAATAATAAATCTCTCCTCAAATTTATTCTCCAAAGAAATCATAGTATCAAGTTCAGCGTCAATTAAAACAATTAAACAAGCAATCGAAATTGCTCAAGCTAATGACATATTAATAATTAAATCTGGTATTTATGCTGAGGGAAATATTAAAGTTGATAAAAGCATAAAAATGATTGGTGAAGGCGAGCCAGTAATTGATGGAAAGAGTGATGGCGAAATCTTCACTGTTACGGCAAATAATGTTACTATATCAAATCTAGTAATTAAAAATTCTGGCATTAGTTATCTGAACGAAAATGCTGCAGTTCGACTTGAAAGTGTTGAAAACTGTATCATCTCAAATAATAAATTCACAGATAATTTTTTTGCTGTATATCTCGCAAAATCTTCAAGCTGCCTGATTGAAAATAATTTTATCGGAGGAAGAAAGGGACGTGAAGCAAACTCTGGAAATGGAATTCATCTTTGGTATTGTCGGGACGTAAACATTTCTAACAATAAAATTTTTAACCACCGAGATGGAATTTATTTTGAGTTTGTTCGAAACGGAAGAATCTCTAGTAATCACAGTGAAGGAAATTTGAGATATGGTTTACATTTTATGTTTTCAGACAGCTGCGAATATCGAGAAAATACATTTGTAAAAAATGGTGCTGGTGTTGCGGTTATGTACACGAAAAATGTTCTTATGGAAAAAAATAAATTTGAACATAACTGGGGAACATCTTCTTATGGAATTTTACTGAAAGATATTTCTGACAGCAAAATTATTTACAACGAATTCTTTGAAAACACAGTCGGAATTTTTATTGAGGGCTGCAATCGAGTTACAATTGAAAAAAATATTTTCAAAAAAAACGGCTGGGCAGTAAAACTTATGGCTAACTCGATGGGCAATTTTTTTTACGACAACAATTTTGCCGCTAATTCATTTGATGTTTCTACAAATAGCAGACAAAATTTTAATACCTTTCAACACAATTATTGGTCAAATTATTCGGGGTATGATCTGAACAAAGATGGTTTTGGTGATGTGCCATTCAGACCCGTCTCCATGTTTTCAATGATAGTTGAAAAGCAGCCAACTGCACTGGTTTTATTGAGCAGCATTTTTATAAAAGTTTTAGATGTTGCTGAAAGTATTTTACCAGCTCTTACACCTGAAGCATTAACTGATTCAAAACCAAGAATGAAAATGTTAAATGGAACATCCGACTTCTAACGGTTTGATAGCAATAAAAGATCTTCAAAAAACTTTTGGTAAGTCCGAGGTTTTGAAGAGTATCAATCTAACAATTGAAGCTGGAAAAGTTACTGCTATAGTTGGACCAAACGGTTCTGGTAAAACAACGTTAATAAAATCTATACTTGGTTTGGTTAGACCAACAAATGGAACAATCGAAGTTGATGGAGAGAATATTCAAAATAATTTTGTATATAGAAATAAAATTGGGTACATGCCTCAGATTGCAAGATATCCGGAAAATCTAACTGCTGCTGAATTACTATCATTGGTTAAAGAACTCCGAAATAATGATGAGATGGATGCTGAAGATTTGATTAAGTCATTCAAGTTATCTGATGAAATGCAGAAACCATTTAAGAATTTATCTGGAGGGACCAAACAAAAAGTTTCGGCTACAATTGCTTTTGCTTTCAATCCTAAAATTCTTTTCCTTGATGAACCGACTGCAGGATTGGATCCTATTTCAAGCAGTTACTTCAAAGATCTTATTCTAAAAGAAAAACAAAATAAGAAAACAATTGCATTGACATCTCACATTATGAGTGAAATTCAGGAACTTGCTGATGAAATAATTTTTCTTTTAGAAGGAGAAATAAGATTTAAAGGAACGATAAATTCGCTTTTAGAAAATCATAAAGAGACTAAGCTTGAAAGAGCTATTGCCGAACTGATGAACGAGGCGAAGCAATGAAGTTGATGAATAAAATTTTGCGATATGAAATTCACAACACAATCCGTAACAAATGGGTTATCATTTACGCGTTTTTCTTTTTCTTTGTTGGTTATGCTTTATTTGCATTCAGCGGCGATGTGAACAAAGCGTACATTAGCTTAATGAACATTGTGCTAATTATAATTCCAATTGTGGCTTTGATCTTCGGTTCAATCTATCTTTACAATTCACGTGAGTTTATTGAAATGATGCTTAGCCAGCCGATTGACAGAAAATCGCTGTTCTTAGGAATTTATTTAGGAACTACAATCCCGCTTGCACTGTCATGGACAATAGGGATTTTAATTCCGTTCCTGCTTTTTGCAAAAAGCTATCAACAGTTTGATGGATTGTTATACCTTATGGCAATGGGGGTTGCATTAACATTTGTTTTTACTGCAATCGCATTTTTTGTTTCAATTCGTCAAGATGATAAAGCAAAAGGTTTGGGAATTTTGATAATGATTTGGCTGCTGCTTGCAGTAATTTATGATGGATTGATTCTTTTAGTGATTTACTATTTTGAAGATTATCCGCTTGAGAGAGTAATAATCGGTTTAAGCATTGCAAACCCGATTGATCTTGCGCGAATTATATTTCTAATCAAGTTTAACATATCTGCCTTGATGGGTTACACCGGTGCTGTGTTTCAGAATTTTTTTGGAAACGTTACAGGAATTTTTATATCAATTATCTTTTTACTCATTTGGATAATTGTGCCAATTGTTTTAAGCACAAGGTCGTTCAACCGGAAGGATTTTTAGTTTGGTATTTTTAAAAGACATCAAAAACTTCTATGAGGCATTATGAAAACATTTACTAACACACTCCAATGGCTTGAAGACAACAACGGTCTTGCTTATTCCTTTATCCGAATATTTTTAGGAACAGCACTTTTTATTCGCGGCTGGACTATGATTTCCGACCCTGCAATAATCACCACATTGGCAGGCGAGGATAAAACATATTGGTGGTTTTCATACATAACTATTTCACATCTTGCTGGGGGATTTTTATTAGCAATCGGATTTTTTACACGCCTTGCTTCGTTAATACAAATACCTGTGCTCGTTGGTGCAGTCGTTTTAATTCACCTTAAACAGGGATTACTTTCTGTTGGTCAATCACTTGAGCTGTCCGTGCTTGTTCTGGTTTTGCTGCTTATTTATTTTGTTTTTGGTGCAGGCAAATTATCGGTGGATGAGTATAGGAAGAAAAAGCAAACAAATTAGAAGCGCCTCCTCAAAAGTCTTTGTAATTGCGAGTGAAATAATATTTAATTTAATAGTTACTCACAGTGAACTGCATCACTAACTTTCTGTATTTAATGGGAGAATAAATGACCAGATGTTTTCTTGAATGAGTCATTAAAAACTCATATTTTTAATCAGATAATTTAATCTGGTTTTCCAATGACGGTATTCTTCTCGAAAAAATGTGAATATGCACTTCAAGCAATTCTCCTTATGGCTGCTTCTGGTGAGGGCTGCGTTTGTCCAGCCGATGAAATTTCCCAAAAGCTGAATATTCCAAAAGAATTTATTTCCAAAATTCTTCAGAGCTTAACAGAAAGTGGATTGATCGAATCTAAGAAAGGGAAAGGCGGCGGATTCTTACTTGCCAAAAAACCATCTAAAATAAAACTCATTGATATTGTAGAAGCTATTGACGGTTTAGATAGTTTCAATACATGTGTTCTTGGCTTTCCAAATTGCTCTAACAAAAACCCTTGTCCTGTTCATGACGAGTGGGGAGAATTAAGGGAAAAGGCGCTGTCAATGCTTTCGAAAGAAACCATAGACCAGTTTACAGAAATTACATTGAAGAAGGTAAATGGCAATTAAATGATGATTGGAAAAAAGATACTACGAAACAGCGAAAAGCCAATTCAAAAGTATAGATTTTTAGTGCAATCATTGTTTGCTCTCTTTTGTATTTGGATTGGAGTAGAGTTTTATTTGTTTGTCCAATTTTTAGAAACTGATGGTGCGGCATCATTTTTCTCCCGTCCGCCCGGGGTTGAAGGATTTCTGCCAATCAGTTCTTTAATGAGTTTTTATTACTTTTTAGTAACAGGTACAATTCATCATGCACATCCTGCAGGAATGTTTATATTTCTTGCAATTGTTTTAATGTCGTTAGTTGTTGGGAAATCGTTTTGCAGCTGGCTTTGCCCGGTTGGATTTCTTTCTGAGCTGCTTGGAGATTTTGGTGAGAAGTTGTTTCGGCGAAAAATTATTGTACCGAAATTTTTGGATTATGTATTGCGAAGTTTGAAATATCTGCTATTAGGATTTTTTGTTTATGCAATTTTCTTCCTAATGACTATTGCTTCCATAAAAGCTTTCCTTGACAGTCCGTATAATTTAGTAGCTGATATAAAAATGTACTATTTCTTTGCCGATATATCTCAGTTCTCGCTGCTAGTTATATCAATCTTATTTTTTTTATCAATAGTAATAAGAAATTTTTGGTGCAGATATCTTTGTCCGTATGGGGCTTTACTTGGCATTGCATCTCTTTTAAGTCCGATAAAAATTAAACGAAAAACTATTAGCTGTATTGATTGCAATCTATGTGCTAAAGCTTGCCCGTCTTATATCAAAGTTAATAAAGTGAAGACAGTTTGGTCTGATGAATGTACAAGTTGCTTAAATTGTATTGATGCTTGTCCTGTTGCTAACACACTTGAACTTCATGCTTTTATCCCAAAAAAGAAAAAAGTGTCGAAAAAGCTTGCTGCAGTAATCGTTGTTATAGTTTTTATGGTTGTTACGGGATTTGGAATGCTTACAGGCAATTGGCAGAATGAAATAACAAAGGATGAATATTTGCATCATTACAAATATATGGGATCGTATGGGCATCCAACAGGAACTAAAGAATTTAAAGAATTGAACGAACAAACTTTAAACCAAAGAAAAGAAGAAAATATAAATTCAAATAAAAACTAAGCAGCTAAAAACTGTTTCAATTTTTTATGAAACGACATAAAGCTCTTCATTCTCTCTCTCAGGAGCATCATCATGGGTTGATGCTTGCTCAATTGATTAAGGCTGGAAGTCCGGAATACAAAGACTTGCCCAAAACCTTAGAGGACAAAAAATCTTACACAATAAAATTTTTCAAAGATAATTTGGTTCCTCATTTCCAAAAAGAAGAAGATATTTTGTTTCCTATATCAAAAAATAAAAATGAAAATATTGACAAACAGATTGATGAACTAATTGATCAGCATAAAAAAATATATTCAATTATTGATAAATTAGAAGTGAGTGATTCAGTTCAAAAAGATTTGGATAAATTGGGCAAACTTCTTGAATCACATATTCGAAAAGAAGAACGAGAATTATTTCAAATGGTTCAGGAAGCACTATCTGCTGCTGATCTTGAAAAATTAGAGAATGAATTAGGCAAACCTTCGGATATTTGTAACATTTAAGATCAAAATTATGATTAAACTTAAACGTCTATTAACAATATTCCGTCCTCCTAAAGAATGGAGATTTGTTGTAACAATCTTGTTGGGAATTTTTATTGGGCTTCTGCTTTTTATTTTACATGCAGCCAGAGCAACAGCATATTTATCGGATGATCCTAAAGCATGTGTTAACTGTCATGTTATGGCACCTCAGTTTGCCACATGGGAACGAGGAAGTCATGGCAAAGTCACTGTTTGTAATGATTGTCACGTTCCTCAAGATAACTTAGTTAGCAAGTATCTTTTCAAAGCAAGTGATGGTTTGCGGCATTCATTTATGTTTACTTTTCGTCTTGAGCCGCAAGTAATCCAAATTAAAAACGCGGGTAAAAAAGCGGTGCAGCAAAATTGTGTGCGATGCCATTCTAATGTAATTCATCCAATTTCACTGCGCGCAGTCAGCAATCAAAAAATCATTGATGAAGAAGAAAGATATTGCTGGGATTGTCACCGAGAAACGCCTCATGGAAGAGTTAACAGTTTATCTTCAGCTCCATATGCAAGAGTTCCAGTTATTTCTCCAGTCATTCCCGAATGGATTCAAAAAACTATTTCACCATTTAAAAATTAAATATTAGGAAAAATTTATGAGACCTATATCAGAAGTAATTAAGCAAAAGCCATGGATAGCTTGGCTTCTTTTTATTTCAACAATTATTGTGGTTTTTTTAATAGGATTATTTGCATCTTCTATTATCGAAAGAAGAAGCGAAGCAGTTTACACTTTACAAATGGTTAAGCCAATTAATGAATGGGAGCCGCGGAACGAAGTTTGGGGTGAAAATTTTCCACGTGAGTTTGAGACTTATCGTAATACGCTTGATACAAACTTTGCAAGCAAGCATGGAGGATCGGTTAAGTATGATTATCTTGAAAAATATCCCGAACTTGTAATTCTTTGGGCTGGTTATGGATTTTCGAGAGATTACAATCAGGGTAGAGGTCATGCCCATGCTGTTAATGATATACGTCTAACATTACGTACCGGCGGTGCTCAAGAACATACACAGCCAGCAACATGCTGGTCATGTAAAAGTACCGACGTTCCAAGGTTGATGAATGAAATGGGAGCTGCAAATTTCTATAAAGAAAAATGGTATGATCTTGGACCACAAGTAATAAATCCAATCGGCTGTCAGGATTGTCATGATCCGAAAACTATGAATTTGCGAATCACCCGTCCAGCTCTTGTTGAAGCATTTCAACGAAGAGGAAAGGATATTAATTCTTTCACGCGTCAGGAAATGCGATCACTTGTTTGTGCGCAATGCCATGTTGAATATTATTTCAAAGGTAAAGAAGAAAAATATTTAACATTTCCATGGGATAAAGGATTTAGTGCCGATGAAATGGAACAATACTTTGACGAACTTGATTTTGCAGATTGGACTCACAAGCTCAGCCGTGCACCAATGTTAAAAGCACAGCATCCTGATTATGAATTATTTATGACAGGTATTCATGCAAAGCGAGGAGTGTCCTGTTCTGATTGTCATATGCCATATAAAAGCGAGGGCGGTGTCAAGTTTACGGATCATCACATTCAAAGTCCCTTAGCCAATACTTCAAATACTTGCCAGGTATGTCACCGTCAGAAAACAGAAACTTTGATACAAGATGTTTATGATAGGCAAGATCGAATTGAAGAACTGCGAAGGATTGCTGAGAAAACAATTGCCGCTGCTCATATTGAAGCTAAAACTGCTTGGGATAATGGAGCAGTCGAGGAAGAAATGAAACCGATAATAAAACTAATCCGGCATGCACAATGGAGATGGGATTGGGTTGCCGCAGCTAATGGATTAGGATTCCACTCACCTGTTGAAGCTTTGAGAGTTTTAGGTACTTCAATTCAAAAAGGTGAGGAAGCAAGAAGAATGCTTGCAATTGTTTTTGTAAAACGTGGAATAAAGTATCCGGTTCAGCTTCCGGATATTTCAACAAAGCAAAAGGCTCAAGCGTATATTGGTTTGGAAATGGATAAGCTTCGAAAAGATAAAGATGACTTACTTAAGAATGTTGTAGTTAAGTGGGATGAGGAAGCTAAGCAAAGGCAAGGTTCTTTGCTTGAATATAAAGCTAAGTAACTTGGTAAACTTATAGGATTTAAAATGAAAAAAATATTATTATTTACTGCTGCAAGTTTAATGTTATTTTCTTCTAGTTACTCACAAGTAGAAAGTAACGAATGGAAAATTTTTGGTCAGCTTCAGCTTCGCGGTGAAGTTGATGCAAGGGATTTTTCAAACCAAACAAATCCTTTTTCATTTGCTTCTTTAAGAACTCGGCTTGGTGCATCAAAAACACTCTTCAATAAATTAGACTTTTTTATTGAGTTTCAAGATTCGCGTGTGCTTGGTCAAGAGAGAAATACATCTGCAAGCATTGCTAATGTTGATTTGTATCAGGGTTATATAAAAATTCATAGAATATTTGATCTTCCTCTTAATCTTCAAGTTGGGCGTTTTGCAATGCTGTATGGAACTGAAAGATTTTTTGGAATGAGCAACTGGAGTTATACCGGAAGAGCATTTGATGGAATCAGATTTACAATAGATTCCGAAGATTTTGCTTTGGATTTGTTTGCTATCACTCATACACAAACGTTGGCTTATATTGGCAATGCGACTCCTTCATTGTATCCAATTTCCTCCGTGAATTCAATTCGATCTCATTTCATTTATGGGGTTAGAAAAAGTACAATCCTCAATGAGAACAACTCTTTAGACTTAATTGGTTATTACGAGTACGATACAGAAAACTCAAGCCGAATTGACACTGTATACCTGAAGAGATTAACTGCCGCCTCAACATACATGGGTAAATTTGATGATATATCAGTTACCGCTGAAGCCGCATATCAGCTTGGAAAAAAGAATGGGAAAGACCTTTCAGCGTACTTGTTGTCAATTTATGGTAACTATGATTTTAATCCTTTAATCATTGGGCTTGGTGCAGATATTTATTCAGGCACAAAACCAACAGAACTTAAAAAAGATAATTCCTTCGAAACAAATTACGGCACCGGACATAAATTCTTCGGTTACATGGATTACTTTGTGAACATTCCAAACAACACAAAAGGTCTAGGATTAAATACCGTTTACTTGATGTCGAGCTACAAATTTCCAGACAGTAAATTTTCTGCTCAGCTAAACGCACATCATTTCATGGCAAATCAAAAATCCTTGGCTGGCGAAGCTGTATTTGGACAGGAGATTGATTTTGTTTTGAGATTTGATTTTGTAAAAGGCACTGCTGTCAGCGGTGGAGCAAGCATTTTTCTGCCTGGAAATTTGATGAAATCATTTTGGAAATCTGGAAATAAAGAAAGAAAAGATCCATCATTCTGGACTTACTTGATGGTTACTGCGAATATTAATTAACAAATAACTGTTGTTCTAAATATTATAGCAGCAAATTTTAAGTACTTTTAAAAATCGCAGCTAACCTTTTTCGGGCACATGATAATTTTTTCCATCTAAATTGATAAACATACTTGGTATTGTTAAATTCACGATGAAATTTAATACAATTCTTAGAACCTTAGCTTAAGAAATGAAATTATCAGATTTACTTCACAAAGATTTTATAATTGCTGACTTAAAAAGTACAGCTAAGGAAGATGTCATCAATGAGTTGATTGACTTATTTCAAAATGATCCTCGTGTAATAGACCTTAAGAAAGTTCGTGATGCAGTTCTCGATCGTGAAAAAATTATGTCCACTGGTGTTGGGAAAGGATTTGCAATTCCTCACGGCAAAACAAATGCTGTGAATGAGATTCTCGCTGCTTTTGGAAAAACTGAAAACTCAATTGATTATCAAGCACTTGATAACCAACCGGTTAATTTAGTATTTCTTCTTGTTGGGAAAGATAATATGGTTTCAACGCACATTAAGCTGCTTAGCAGAATTTCAAGAATGATGACAAAAGATGAATTCCGAGAAAAACTTATTCATGCAAAATCGAATGATGAAATTGTAGAATTATTCAAAACCGAAGAACAAAATTATTTTGACGTCTGATTGTTTACTTAAGAAATTTTCTCCATCCAATTCTTCTTTTTATAAAAGCTGCAAATGATAAAAGCTGTTTCTGGAACTAAAGATATTCTTCCTTCAGATATTTCTAAATGGAGATATTTGGAATCTGTTGTTCAAACTGTCTTCAAAAATTTTAGTTATTCTGAAATCAGAACTCCAATATTTGAAGAGACAATTCTATTTGCGCGCGGCATAGGTGAGGAGACAGATATCGTCGGAAAAGAAATGTACACGTTTCTTGATAAAGGTAAGACGAGCATTACTCTAAAACCTGAAATGACCGCATCGGTAATGAGAGCTTACATTGAACATTCAATGGCAGCCAAACAGCCGCTTCACAAACTGTACTACATTTCTCCAATGTTTAGACAGGAAAGACCGCAGGCAGGACGGCTCCGCCAGTTCAATCAGTTTGGTGCAGAAGCAATTGGAAGTGAGTCACCAATCCTCGACGCTGAAATGATTCAAATGTCCTATGATATTTTGAGAAGTCTTGGTTTGAAAGATTTGGTGGTAAAGATAAATTCGCTTGGAATTCCTGAAGTTCGAGAGAAGTACAAAAAAATCCTTAGGGATTTCTTGAGTGATAAGAAAAATAAATTATCTGAAGACAGTAGAAAAAGATTCGATGCAAACATTTTGCGAATATTTGACAGTAAAGTTGAATCTGATCAAGAATTATTGAAAAACGCACCAATGCTTATTGATCATCTCGATGAAAAGAGCAAAAATGATTTTGAGGTTGTAAAAAATATTTTGAGGGGAGTTATTATTCCTTACGAAATTGATGCAAAGTTAGTACGCGGATTAGATTATTATACGAAAACAACTTTTGAAATTATCAGTGGAAAAGTCGGTTCTCAGAATGCTCTCTGCGGCGGTGGCAGATACGATTTGTTAGCTGAGCAGCTTGATGGAAAACCAACTCCTGGTGTTGGTTTTGCAGCTGGCATTGAACGAATTTTACTTGCTTGTGAAAACGAAAAATCCTTAATTCTTCCTGAAGAAAAATTAGATTATTATATCGTCACACTTGGAGAAAATCTTACTGAAAAGGTTTACGAAGCTGCCTCAATTCTGAGAAGAAAAAATTTATCAGTTGAGTTTGATTATCTGAACAGGAGTGCAAAAGCACAAATGAGGGAAGCAAATAAATTAAATTCGCGATTCGTAATCTTCTTCGGAGGTGATGAATATTCGTCGGGTAATTTATCTTTGAAAAACATGCAAACCGGTGAACAAAAACAATTCGCGATTAATGATTTAGACAATATTCCAGTTGAATAAGAAAATATGCCGCTAAAAAAACCGAAGTCAGTTCCCAAAATTGCAAAAGCAAGAAAAAAGACAATTGATAAAATGAAAGAAACTGTTCCGGTTAAGAAAGAAGCGGAAAGAGAATACAACTGTAAAATAGCATTTAAGTTCAATCCATTAAAAAAAGTTCAGGAATACGCATTCACACTTGAAACAGAAAGACTTTTCTCCAGCATGAACTATGGCATTACAACTGAATCAAAAAAAGATAAGAAAGTAATAGATATTAGTATTTTGGGATTGAGTCCAAGGCAAACATACTTTACGGAAGTTAGCCCCGCAAAGTGTGAAGTATTTTTTGAAGATCTTTATGGAGAATTCACAGTTAATATTATCAAGAAAGACGGAAGCATAAATAGTGCAGTAATAGATTGTAATGTGTTCAAGAAAGAAATTAAGATTATCAAAGAATTTTTACCCGAGAAAAAAAATAACAGGAAGTTTTGCTCATTCTCAATTGATTCAGCAAATTTCACATTTGAATAAAGGATGAAGAATGTATCCCGAATTATTTAAGATTGGTCCATTTACAGTATACAGTTATGGTTTGATGCTTGGAATAGCTTTTATAGTTGCCAGCTATATTCTGACAAAGGAAATTGAAAGAAGAAAAATGGATCCCAACATTGCAACCGAAGTGACTCTCATTGCAATAATCTTTGGAATTATTGGCGCAAAACTTTTTCATCTTTTCGAAAATTGGGAAGCATTTATAAGTAATCCACTTAACATGGCTTTTTCACCAGGAGGTTTGACTTTTCATGGCGGACTTATCTTGGTAATTATTGCTGTATTCATTTATTCTAAACGAAAAAAAATTCCATTTCTGACAATTGCTGATCTTGCTGCACCTTCACTTGCACTAGCATATGGAATAGGGAGAATTGGATGTCATCTCGCAGGAGATGGTGATTATGGAATTCCGACTAATCTTCCGTGGGGAACAAATTACGAGAACGGCACTGTTCCTCCTTCAGTAATGTTTAGGGGAAGTGAAATTGCGCAGGGTTTTCCCGGTGGTATTGTGCCAGATAACACTCCGCTCCATCCGACTCCTATTTATGAATTCCTCATAATGTTAGTTATTTTTTTCATTCTTTGGAAATTAAGAAAAAAAGAATGGCCTGATGGAAAACTTTTCTCTATATATCTCATGCTTGCAGGTTTGGAAAGATTGATGATCGAATTCATTCGTTTAAATCCCAGAATACTGTTCGGACTTTCTGAAGCTCAGTTAATCTCAGTTATTTTAATAATCGCTGGAGTTAGCGGATATTATTACTTCACAACGAAAAAAGATCTGAAAAGATATAATCCTCCGCCATTTATAAAAATTGAGAAGAAGAAAAGTAAATAGGTGATCAAAATATTTTACATTGAACAGGCAAACAGAATATTGTCCCATTGGGACAAAATATTTCTAGCTGATTACTCTCCCTGCTGTTCAAAAGTCCCGGTTGGGACGACATTTACACAACTATTTTAATTCGAATTAAGAAAGTTTAGTTAAAGAATTTACATGGCTTTAATAATCGGTAGAAAGCCCGTGCTTGAAGCAATTAACTCAGACGAAGAATTAGAGCAAGTTTACATTTTGCATGGACAACAAGGCGGAATAATTGATGCAATAAGAATTGCATCAAAGAAAAAAGGAATACGCTGCGGTGAAATTTCCAGCGAAAAGTTTAGACAAATAACAACTAATCCTAATGCTCAAGGTGTTGCTGTCCGAAAATCCTCACAAAAATATTTCTCTCTGCAAGAAATTATCTCTTCATCAAAAGATAAAAAATATCCGCTCATATTAATTTTAGATTCAATTCAAGATACACACAACCTTGGTGCGATTTTACGAACAGCAGAATGTTGTGGAGTTGATGGGGTGATTGTGACCAAGCACAACTCTGCACCGATAAATGAAACTGTAGTAAAAACATCTGCAGGCGCTACCGAACATTTAAAAATTTGTTTAGTTGATAATCTTGTTAATTCAATAAAAGAATTGAAACAAAACGGCTTTTGGGTTTTTGGTTCATCACTTTCAGATGCAAAAGATTATCGAACAGTGGATTACAAACTTCCCACCGCAATTATTTTAGGAAATGAGGAAAAAGGAATTCGGAAACTTGTTTTAGAAAATTGTGATTTCCTCGTCAAAATTCCAATGATGGGAAAAATTCAATCCTTAAATGTGTCGGTTTCAGCCGGCATACTGCTTTTTGAAGTGCTAAGACAGCGAACTAATTAAATCATGTTGATATTGCGTTAGAAAAATATTATAATTCATTAGGTTTTGGGGGAATCTGATGAAAAAGACATTACTTATCTTATTTGCGGTTCTTAATCTAAGAGGATCGCCGCAATCTGGCGACATTGATACACTATACTATCTTCAAGACACAACACACTTCATTCCAGAATATGCAATTGCCGAAGAAATATTTAATCTCCACACCAAATTTTTTCCACAACAAAATTGGCAAGCTTATAAAATATTAGAGATTCATTTGTTGTTTCGACCAAGCAGAATTGGAGATACGATTCAGAGTATTTCATTTTATAAAAATACGCTTCAACAATTAGTTTTCATTCAATCAATAAATAAAATCCTTGACAGCAGCGATGTGTTTCCCAATTGGTTCAAAATAATTATTGATAATCAAACACCAATAACCGGAGAGATTGAAGTGCCTGCGTGGTGGGGAGAATTATGTGAGGTTGATCCAGTACAAACAAGCGGAAATACAATTGGTTTTTATGATGCTTCACAATCATGGGGAATCTTTCATGACTTGCCGATAAAACTCATCATTCAAAAAATACCTGTTGAAGTAAGAGAAGATTATAAAGATAATTTCAAATTCTTCCTTGGACAAAACTATCCCAATCCATTCAATCCTTCTACCAGAATCCAGTATCAAGTATCCAGTAAATCGCAGGTATCATTAAAAGTTTATGACGTACTTGGAAATGACATTACAACTTTGGTGGATGAATATAAGCCAGCAGGAAGTTATGAAGTGGAGTTTCAGTCCACAGTAGGCAATAAGCAGTTGGCAAGTGGTGTTTATTATTATCAGCTCAGAGTCGGTTCATTCGTTCAAACTAAGAAAATGATTCTTCTAAGGTAAAAGGAGGAATAATAATGAAAGTAAAAATATTTTTTCTGATTTATCTGTTTTTCTCCGTATCAATATTTTCACAACAATTCCATTCTCTAGATGGTTTTGTAAATATTTTTGGAGATGTCCAGCTTATCTACCGTTTAGGTGGAGATTATTACTTTTACAACCCAATCTATAAATTAAATCTAAGTTCTTTCACCGAGCTTAATATAATGGATGCGTATCATTACAATTATCCTTATCCAGGTGGGGAGATTGCGAAAGCAGTGCGTGATTTTAATTTTTTCCCTGATGGCTATAATTTCATTAATTGTGGATTCATGATATATCCAGACAACCACGGTTATATTGCAAGGAATGATACAATTGTTATTGGAGGAATGTCCGATTTTAATTTAGTTGATATCTCTCATCAAAATTACAACAAAACTTATGCATCAAATCTATACCAAACATATAGAAGCTTTGATGGTGGTTTTACTTATCCCTTAGATTCATTGATAGATTTTCCACTGCTGTCGGTTGCTGATTTTGACGATAAGACTTTTTTCGGTTTGAATAGTGAGAAAAAACTAATTAAGTCAATTGATAATGGAATGTCCTCAATAATTGTAGATGCTTCTGAAATATATTATGACCGTTATTTTGATTTTAAATACGATCAAAATCAGTTTCATATTTATAGAGTAAATATGTTTTATGGAGGATATGCTTTTAATGTTTCAAACAATAGAGGAAATTATTCTACTTGGAGTAAAACTTACGAAAGTCAAAACCCAATATTCATCACAAATAATCCGTTTAACTCGGGTGTAGTTTATTTGGCAGATGGAAAAACAATAAATCGCTCCACAAATAATGGTTACACATTTACACCTTATAGAAATTTAGAGAGTAAAATAGTCGGTATTTGTGAACCGGCTGTTAATATATTGTTTGCTGCAACAAAGTATAAAATTTATGAAATAACATCAGATTCTATTTCTATAATTAAATCACTTCCAGTATCCCAGGATGTTTTTAATTGGTTTCCACTTAAAGTTGGTAATAAATGGATATATTCAAGTTATGAGAGAGAATATAATCCAGGAGGTCCCCCGAACTATTATTTTTTAGGAACAAAAATCATGGAGGTTAGAAAGGATACAATCATTTTTGGTAAGCCATATTTCATTCTTGAAAATGATCTTCTAAATAGATATGTTTTTAATGAGAGAATGTTTCTAAGAGTAGATTCCAGTAGCGGGAGTATTTTTCGATATTGGCCTGAACTATCTGGTGAATTTCTTTTTCATAATTTGATAGCTGAAATAGGTGACACAATTTTCTATCCTCCCGGTCCACCACAAACTTATTACAAATTATTAGATGAATCACCAATTGAGTTTTTAGGATATAATACTTTTATAAGGGTTTATTCGGAATTTCAACCGGGAGGATGTGGTCATAACTTGATCAAGGGATTCGGATTAAGTTATGCATATTTTGATGAATTTGGAGGATTTGAAGACAATCTTAAAGGATGTATTTTGAATGGTGTTGTGTATGGAGATACAACATTTATAGTTGGGATACATGATGAAAATCAATTTGTTCCAACTGAATTCAAGCTCTTCCAAAACTATCCCAATCCATTCAATCCTTCTACCAGAATCCAGTATCAAGTATCCAGTAAATCGCAGGTATCATTAAAAGTTTATGACGTACTTGGAAATGACATTACAACTTTGGTGGATGAGTACAAATTAGCAGAGAGCTATGAAGTTGAATTTTCCGCCTCGGACGGACCGGTATCCGGGATCTGGCATCCGGAATCTATTTCTATCAACTTAAAGTTGGCGCGTTTTTTCAAACGAAAAAAATGATTTTACTTAGATGATTTTAATTTAAGGAGGCATAAATGAAAAAAATATTTTTTACTTTTTGGTTGATATCAATTAATCTAACAATTTTAGGTGACCTAAGTGCCCAGGAGATTTTCAACTACAAAAAATATCTGTTCAATCTACCGTCTACTCTTTCAATAAATATCGAAGAGGTAAATAGAATGACCGGCTATGTGAGAGTAAATGGATATGTCTCCGGTGGACCCACATATATAAGCTGGGAATGGGGAGATGGTACTATTGAGAACGGTTGGTTTCCGATGACTCATACATATACCGACGTTACTCAAAATTATATTCTTGAAGTTATTGCAAATTATGCAGGTGGCGGGAAAGACACTGCAGAAACAATTATCCGTTTTGTTCCCCCATTCATTTCACCAATAACTTTGCCAGATATGATTGCTGTTCACATCCCTGACAACGAAGTGGTATTGGATACTATGGGTACACGGTTGTATCCACCGCCAACATATCTTACATTCTTTGATGATGACTTTTTCCCTATCATCCCGCGTTCAACAATTGAATATATACTTTCAACAGCAGCCAAATTTCAAAAGGATTTTGCCAATGATAGTCTGTTTCTTCCTTTCGGTAAGTTCGAGCAATATATGTTCCGTGACCCAACTTTTGGTGGTGCATATTCATTATGGTTTACGAATCCGGTTTCTTTCGGTGTCGGTGATCCATTTATGCTTGGAAATATAGACTACTCCTCGCTCTTTCATGAAATGGGGCATAACATGACTCTAAACACTCCTCCGTCTTTTTATTATGGTGACGTAATAGGAGGGAATGCCAACGCAATTTATTCTGAGTCAATGGCTCAGATATTCCAGCATGCAACGGGTTATGAAATAGTGAATAACTATGATTATTATGGTTTAAGCGAGGATCTTATGTTAGAAATAAAGCAGCAAGTAATAAGGACAATCAAATTTGTCCGGAATGGATATGACCAGTACATTCTTAATGATAAACCTTTTGCATCGTGGAATGATCCTTCAACACCTGAAGATGAAACAATGTTGACCTTTTTAACTATTGCTTTAAAATTTTGTGAACATGCGGAAAATTCAGAAGAAGGATATATGATTCCTTTAAAACGGATGATGAATTTGCTGCAAGGATTATGTCTGGGATGGGCAATAGCTTATGATCCACAACACAATACTGCAGATGCTGATACTTTTCGGGCAACGCTGATGGTCAGAGCTTTATCGGATGCATTTCAAACTGATCTGAAAGATGAATTCAGGGATTTGAATTTTCCTGTCAGTGATCAAATATATAATGCCTTACCGGTCGAACTATCTTCGTTCACAGCTTCAATTGTAGGACAAAAAATCCTTTTAAACTGGAGAACAGAAACAGAAGTGAGCAACTATGGTTTTGAGGTCGAACGTGCAGTTGTAAATTCGAAATCCAAAAAGCAAAATGTTGATTTCATTAAAATTGGTTTTGTAGAAGGAAGTGGTAATTCCAACTCTCCAAAAAATTATTCTTTCACAGATAAGGAGCTTTTTGGTGGCAGCAATTTTCACTACAGGTTAAAACAGGTAGATACCGATGGGCAATTTGAATATTCTGATGTCATCAAGGTAGAGATAGTACCAGCGAAATTTGAATTGTACCAGAACTACCCAAATCCGTTCAATCCCTTAACAAAAATCCAGTATCAAGCAACCATTTACTCTTACATAACATTGAAGGTCTACGATGTACTTGGTAATGAAGTTGCAACTTTAGTTGATGAATACAAACCAGCAGGAAGTTATGAAGTTGAATTCAATTCATCATTCGGTATCAAGCATCTGGTATCCGGAATCTATTTCTATCGAATAAAAGTCGGAAGTTTTATTCAAACAAAAAAAATGATATTGCTACAATAGCGGAAGGCAGTAGATATGAGAAATTCAAAAATATGTATACTTTATTTTATTTTATTTTCTTTAAAATCATTTGGCCAAGATTTTTGGCAGCAAGCAGAATTTCCCGCATATGTTGAATCGGAGATTGGTGATTTAACTTCTAAAGGTCAAATTATACTAGCCGCTGCGTATACAAATGGCTTGGCATTATCAACAAATTCAGGTGACCGTTGGTTCTCAGCTGGGATGATGGTGAGTGGTGCAGTTGCAATCAGTAGTAATGGATACCTATTTGTTGCTGGAATTAATGGAAACCTTTATCGCTCAACTGATATTGGTAATACTTGGGAAGAATATCAAGGATTGACATTAGCTCAAGGATCAAAAATCATTGTGTCCCCAAATGGTTATCTATATTTTGCGAGCTATCAGACTGTTTTCCGTTCTACAAATTTTGGAGATACGTGGACTCAACACAATAATGGTTTAATTATGGAGGGGGAATCACCTGCGCCAAGATTAAGTGTCGGTAAAAACGGTTTTCTTGTTATAGCTACGCCCGCTGGTCTCTTTAAATCCACAAATAATGCGGAAACTTGGAGCAGAATAAGCAGTATTAGTGCGACAAGGGTGGCCATCAATTCCTCAGGGCATATCTTTGCCGATAAGTACCATTATAACCCATATTTATATGTTGATTCACTATATCGAACAACAGATAATGGCACATCTTGGCAACCACTGAAATGGTGGAGTGGAATGATATTCATTGATCCTCAAAGCGAAGCAATCGTTACAGCAAATTATTCGTATTACCAGAATTATTTTATTTCATATGATAATGGGAACACGTGGGATA
Organism: uncultured Ignavibacteriaceae bacterium; assembly: GCA_964613805.1. GTDB lineage: Bacteria > Bacteroidota > Ignavibacteria > Ignavibacteriales > Ignavibacteriaceae > XYD12-FULL-36-8. Next base: position 161,011 of record CAZTJF010000004.1, read on the forward strand.
CTGTACCTTTTGAGCGCTCCCCGAAACAATTTGTATACAACGGTGATGGAACTTATTTTCAACTCATTGAAGGGTTAGGGATATTTAAAAGCAATTCTATAGGTGGACCTTGGCAACCTTGCAATAAGGGTTTTCCTGGCGCAGTAACAAAAATCTCTTCTATACTTTATCAAAATCGTGCATTGTATGCTGCCACAGAAAAATTTGGTCTTTATTTATCCTCAAATGATGGTTTAACTTTTGGAAAACTATTCCCAGGATTATCATCATCAAAAAAAATAGTGAATACATCGAATGGTTATTTATTTTCCATCGGTACATTTTTATCAAGATCAACAACGAGTGGAATTTCTTGGATCGATCTAGCACAAATAGGAACAGGTCTTTATAATTTTGAAACATACGGTATCTGTTCAAAGGATAGCCTGGTTGTTGTTAGTGGATGTGATTATGATGGATACTATGCTCCAGGGAAGATTATGCGTTCAACAAACAACGGTGACACATGGTATAAGGTGCTTGGAATCCCATTAACAACCCAGGACGATATTAGTAATACAGTCATCTCATTGGCAATGAATCAGTATGGAACTTTGCTTGGATGTGTTGAGAATATGAAAGTGTACCACGGACATATTACGACATATACCTTCAAATATTCAATCATTCGCTCTACCGATTACGGATTAACATGGAATTTTGTAGGGGAAGTTCCTGCAAATCTTCCAATAATTTATGATTTTACTTGGAACTCAAGTAATTCGGTTTTTGCCGCAACCTCAAAAGGAATACTCAAATCAACTGATAATGGATTATCATGGTTTTATCCAGTTGGTTCTTTAACCCAATATGATGTTAAGTGTATTGCGGTTAATTCTAATGACTATGTTTACGTTGGGACGGGAAACGCTGGCTGTTTGTTTTCTACAGATGATGGTAATTCATGGGAAACTAAAAACCAAGGTATGACAGATACTTTTATAAGTACTTTGTACATTAGCCCAAACGGATTTCTTTATGCGGGTACAAGAAATAAAGGTGTTTTTAGAAGTGTTTTGCCTGCAACATCAATGGAAGAAACAAATCAATATCTACCGCAGAATTTTATGCTTTCCCAAAACTACCCAAATCCATTCAACCCAAACACAAAGATAAGTTGGCAGTCTCCAGTCAACAGACATCAAACTTTAAAAGTTTACGATGTACTTGGAAATGAAGTTGCAACTTTAGTTGATGAATACAAACCTTCAGGACGTTATGAAATTGAATGGGATGCTTCATCTGGTATCAGGAATCTGGCATCCGGAATTTATTTCTATCAACTTAAGGCTGGGGACTTTATCGAGACGAAGAAGATGTTATTGTTGCGATAATTTTTGTAAACATTATAATGTCTTTTGCATAGTTAGACATTTAATTTCATTTATCTTAATTTCGATTGAGTAAACTCAGTTTTATTTTCTGCTGGAGATCAATTGAAAAAAATATTCTACATTTTATTATTACTTGCGGGGATAGCTTACGGACAATTAAATACCACTACTTCCAAACTGTTGTTTCCTCAAATCAATGTTAATACAACCGATAGTCTTTTTATTTATGTGACTAACAATAGCAACAATCCCGTTACGATTACTACAGAAAAATTTGCCAATAACTTTTCTGTTAAAGACTCACTTTTTTCTATAAATGCAAATGACAGTTTAATAGTTTGGATTAAATATTCTCCTAAGCAAAATGTTATTGATAAGGGTATAATTGTATTTGAAACAACAGACAGTTCTTCTGCATTTGTTTTGCTGTTAGAAGGATCGGGAAAGTTTGGTGATTTTTATGACGCAACGACTTTTGATAAATACGATAACGAATTAAGATCTGCTCTTAATAATCTGGTTGCCGGACATACAGCCCTCGGATACAATACTGCCCGTGACAGAATGTTTGATACGATTGATAAGCAGCCGGGAGATACAATCGAGTGTGTATATACAGGAATCAAAATAAAAGCCGCAAACAGGACACAAGCTCAAAGTCTTGGTTTTGATACTGAACACACATGGCCACAGGGCACTTTCAGTCAGAATGAACCGATGCGTTCGGATATATTTCATTTATACCCTACAAACTCTGCTGCAAACAATACCCGCGGCAACTATCCTTTTGGAAAAGTAGTTAACAATATTACTTGGCAGCAAGGAGGGAGCAAGCTTGGCAACAATAGTCAAGGTTCAATAGTATTTGAGCCGAGAGATGTTCATAAAGGAGATGTCGCAAGAGCATTGTTATATTTTATAATTCGATACTCAACAAACTACGGTAATTATTTGGGAATAGATCAAGAACAAACCTTGCGAGAGTGGAATAATTTTGATACGGTTTCTATTCGTGAAAAAAATAGAAACATTGCAATTGCAAGTTACCAGCAAAAGCGAAATCCATTTATTGACCATTACGAATTTGTGGATAGGATTTTCAGTTTCATATCTTCTAATACGAGACCAACAACGCCAAAGCTCGCTGTATTTCCACATTATCTTGTATTTGATTCAACTGCTGTAGGTGATTCATCAAAATTAATTTTATCAGTTGTTAATTATGGAGATAAAGTACTTTCCATAAACAGCATATCCGGAACGTCGTCAGCATTCTCCTTCAAGGGTTTTCCTCCTCCAATTCCTAAATATGAGAGTGCCAATCTTGAAATTTGGTTTAAACCCTGGAGCAATTCAAGCTTCACTGGGCAGCTTAGTCTGCAAAGTGATGGAGGTAATTATTCTGTCAGTTTAAAGGGAATGGGAAAGAATCCTACAAACGTTGATGAATTAGAAAATGCTTTAAATGAATTTCATTTATTTCAAAATTATCCTAATCCATTCAATCCATCCACTAGAATCCAGTATCAAATACCAAACAACTCGCATGTTTCATTGAAGATTTACGATGTTCTTGGAAATGAAGTAGCAACTCTTGTGGATGAATACAAATCGGCAGGAAATTATGAATCAGAGTTCAATCCAACATCCAGAATCAAAAATCCGGCATCCGGCGTATTTTTTTATCAGGTTAAAGCTGGCACTTTTATTCTAACCAAAAAAATGATCTTAATGAGATAATATTATGAAACAGAAGCTTCTTTATTTTATTGCGTTAATGGTAGTTAATGTTTTCGCACAAGTTCAGTTAAAAGTGATAACATACAATACCATGGGAATGAAGCCGGGAACAGATCCGCCAACAAGACTTTATCATATAATTCAAAATCTAAAAGTTTTGAATCCCGATATAATAGGACTGCAAGAGATTAACGAATCACTCACAAGCGGAGGAGCTGATAACCAGGCAAAAACAATTGCAGACTCACTAAGCGCTCACTTTGGCATTCTTTATTATTACTACTATACTCAAACTCATTTGTCGTGGGATAACCAATATAAAGAGTTTATTGGAATCATATCCAAATTTCCAGTTGAACAACAAGGTTCATATCAGCTGGTTCAAGGTGCTTTCCCAAGAAAGGTTGTTTGGAATTTGATTAATACTCCGCTTGGAAAGATTAATTTTTTTAATACTCATTTTGATTATCAAACAACTAGTGTAAGACTTCAACAAGCGGCACAAACAATAAGTTATATTACACAGCAGGAAAATCAATATCAATCAATCGCTACGCTTCTAACAGGTGATTTTAACGACACTCCAGAATCTTCCCCAATAAATTATATTTTGAATGCCGGCTTTTGGGATTCATTTGCTATTGCAAATCCTGGGCTTATGGGTTTCACAGTACCTGCTCACTCGCCCACTTCAAAGATTGACTTTATTTTTTATAGAAACACAGGGCAACTAATTATTGATTCGTCATTGATAATAATGAATCAACCATATTTTGCAAGCAGTTTTTGCTCGGATCATTTGGGCGTGATGACAATATTTTCATTTAATCCATCATCTGTTGATGATGAGGGAATATCTTGGGATGACTTTGAACTTTTCCACAACTTCCCTAACCCATTCAATCCGATAACGAAAATTAGATATGATTTACCGCAATTTGGTTCAAGTGCATCTTTATATGTCAGCTTAAAAGTATATGATCTTTTAGGTAATGAAATAGCAGAATTGATAAACGAAGAAAAATTACCTGGCAGTTATGAAGTTTTTTTTGATGCAAGTAAGTTGGCAAGCGGAGTTTACATCTATAAATTAAAAACGCTTGGTTATATTCGATACAGAAAAATGATCGTTCTCAAATAATCTCTCTCAAATAATTTCAGGTCATCATGAAAAAAATACTTATTGTTCTTTCTGTTTTTGTTGTTTCATTAAATTTCTTTGCTCAAGATCTTCCTCGCTACCTTACAGATGAAGAAAAGGAAATTCTTAAAGCCTATCAGCCCCCGAAATCGAATTTTGGCTTTACAACACCGCCCACAAAACCTGTCCGCACAATGGCTGAATGGGAGGAACTTGACGGAATATTGATAACATGGACTTCCTACACAACTATTCTTCGGCAGGTTGTTGATTATGCCCAAGAGGAAGGTTTGGTTTACATCGTTTGCAGTGATTCAAACACTGTTAAAAATTTTTTAACAAGCGGCGGTGTTCCGTTGACAAATCTTAAATTTATTATTGCTTCCTTCAATTCGGTTTGGTGCAGAGATTATGGCCCCTGGTGTGTCTATTCAAATGATGTTGACAGCATGTATGTGATTGATTGGATCTACAATCGCCCACGACCTTTAGATGATGTAATTCCAAGTGTGTTTGCTTCGTATAGAAATCTTCCTTTATATCAAATGACAACTTCTCCTTATAACTTTACGGCAACAGGCGGCAATTTTATGACTGATGGACAAGGAACTGGATTTTCTTCTAAGCTAATCTTAAATGAGAATTCTGGTAAAACAGAGGCAGAAATAGATTCTATGATGAAAAAGTTTATGGGAATTAAGCGATACTTAAAAATGGAAAACCTTCCTTATGATGGAATTCATCACATTGATATGCACATGAAACTGCTCGATGAAGAAACACTGCTTGTTGGAGAATATCCAAGCGGTGTTTCCGATGGTCCACAAATAGAAGCAAACTTGCAATATGTTTTAAACAATTTTCAAACTTGTTACGGAAGACCATACAAAGTTGTCCGCATTCCAATGCCGCCAGATGCACAGGGACGCTATCCCAATAATAATGGAGATTATCGAACATTCACTAATTCCATAATAATCAATAAAACAGTAATTGTACCAACTTATGCGCAGCAGTATGACACAACTGCATTCCGAATTTATCGCGAAGCAATGCCGGGTTATAACATTGTTGGTATCAACTCAAATCAAATGATAACAGCACTTGGGGCAATCCATTGCATAACAAAAGAAATTGGTGTCCAAGAACCAATTTATATTTCTCACGCCAAAATTAGAAGCGTTGCTCGTAACAGCATCAACGGTTATGAAGTGAAAGCATACATAAAGTCAAGAAGCGGTATAGCAAATGCAATGGTTTACTGGTCTATTGATACATCACAAGGATTTAGTTCAATTACTATGAATCAAATTTCCGCAGATACATTTCAAGTATTTATTCCTACTCAAAACTTGAACACAAAAATTTATTACTACATATCTGCAGCATCAAATTCCGGCAGAACTGTGGTTAAACCGCTAACATCACCCAAAGGTGTTTATCAATTTGTAGTTGATGCAATTGTTCCTGTTGAGTTAGTTTCTTTTTATGGAGAAAGAGGTGATGTTGGTGTGGAACTCAATTGGGTTACGGTGAGTGAGAAAAATAATTTGGGGTTTGAAATTGAGAAAAGTCAGAAGTCAAATGTCAAAAGTCAAAATTGGGAAAAGATTGGGTTTGTGAATGGTGTAGGTACTACAACTCAAGTAAGCAGTTATTCATTTATTGATTATGAAATTACTCAGGGAACAGTTTTTTACAGATTAAAGCAGATTGATCTCGATGGAACATTTAAGTATTCTGATGTTATTGAGATTGAATCGCTGCCACTAGAATTCTCTCTTAAACAAAATTATCCGAATCCATTCAACCCAAGTACGAAGATAAGTTGGCAGTCACCAGTCAGAAGTTGGCAATCTTTAAAAATTTATGATGTACTTGGAAATGAGGTTGCAACTCTTGTTGATGAGTTCAAACCAGCGGGCAGTTATGAGGTGGAATTCCAGTCCACAGTCGGCAATCGCCAATTGGCAAGCGGAGTTTATTATTACCAGTTGAAAATTGGTGATTTTTCCCAAACTAAGAAAATGACTTTACTCAGGTAAAAAAGTGGAGACATCATGAAAAGGATATCTGTTATAATTTTATTTGTTGTGTCTTTAATTACACTCAATGCACAAACAACTTATAGAATTTGGGTTAACAATATTGATCTCCCAATTTCAAATGATGGAGTGCTGGCTGATGTAAGCATTGGCGGATATAGCGGCGGATGTATTGACAGCATTTCATTTTTGTTTTCTGGAGGATTTTTTTTGAGTGGAAAAAGTGGGGATTCACTTTGGGCTAATGGACAAGCTTCTGCATCAAGTATAGTGGATTATCGTCCTGGGAATGTTGACTCACTTTATTACGATCCCAAATATTCAATCTATGTTGTAAATAAAAACGATACTCCATTCGGAACATCTTGGTTGCGCTGGAAGTTTGCAGTGGACTTAGGTGCAGATTATTATGATGGAAACAATGACGGAGTTTATAATCCGCTTGACTTGAACGGTAATGGTGTTTGGGATTCAAATGAAGACAAGCCAGATCTTTTGGGTGATATAACTGCTTGGTGTGTATATAATGATGGAGTACCTAAAGAGCAGCGAAGGTATGTTAATATTAACCCACAAGGTATTGAAATTCATCAAACTGTGTTTGCTTTTTCGAATTGGCAGCTTCTTTCTTCGCCAGTAAACAATGCGATCTTTATTCGCTATAGATTGATAAATAGAGGTATTGTTGTGAATAAATTGGACTCAGTTTATTTCAGTGCTTGGACAGATACTGATATCGGACTGGATTATTATACAGATTTAGTGGGCTGTGATACAATTCTAAATGCTGGTTATGTTTACAAAGACACGGTGGAAAGTCATTTCGGCAAAAATCCACCGGCACATTTCATTGGGCTCTTACAAGCACCTTACGCTTTTATTCCAGGTGAAACATTTATTGACATTAATTTGAATGGCATTTTTGATGAAGGTGTAGATGTACCATTAGATACAGCGCACAATTATCGTGGTCCACTTTTAGGAATGCAAAATATTTTAGGTGCAAAGAATTTGAACATGAGTTCATTTATGCATTATTTGCATGCGCATCCAATTCATGGAGATCCCAGTTCCGCTGCTGAAGCAAGAAACTATACGCTCGGATTGACGAGGAATGGAATTCAAATTAATCCTTGTACATGGAGTTTTGGAAATGTTTTTGGGGGTTTGAATTGTAATAGCATAAACCCATTCTTTCTATACTCAGGAGATCCTGTTATACAATATGGCTGGATTAACAAATCGAGAGATGATCAAAGATCAATGACGAATACAGGGCCTTTTCAATTATTTAAAGATAAACCGGTTGATCTTATTGTTGCTTATATAGCTGTGAGAGGAAATAATCCATTGAATTCAGTAGCTAAAACAAAAAACTTTACCACAGGTATTAAGCACTTTTATAATTCAAACTTTACTTCATTTCCAACAGATATTCGCGAATCAAACAAAATAGAAGTAAAAGATTTTTATTTATTTCAAAACTACCCAAACCCATTTAATCCAAGTACTGTAATAAGTTGGCAATCACCAGTCGGCAGTCATCAAACATTGAAAGTTTATGATGTGCTTGGAAGAGAGATTGCTGCTTTAGTTAATGAATACAGACCAGAGGGAAGTTATGAAGTAGAGTTTTCCACCGAAGGCGGTTTACCAAGCGGCGTGTATATTTATGCTTTAAGAGTTGGTGATTATTTTGCATCACGTAAAATGCTGCTATTAAAATGAATTCTGTGGTGTAATCAAATTATTCAAGTGGATTTCATTTTAATATGTTATAAATTACTAATCAGAAGTTCCACATTATCAAATAAATTAAATTGTGAAAATATTTTCATTTCACTTACTGACTTTGCTGCTCGCTTTCACCGGCTTTATCTTTTCTCAAAAAGATGAAGCTGTTATTTCAGGCTTCGTTACAGATGCAACCACAGGTGAAGTGCTTGTAGGAACAAATATTCTGCTTTATAAAGACAGTTTAACAACCAGTGTACCGCATTTCAGAGGAACATCAACAAATAACTTCGGCTTTTTTGCAATTCCTTCTCTTCCAATCGGCACGTACTTTTTGATTGCTAGGAATATTGGATATAAAACATCTGTTGGTGAAGTTTTTGTAACAGTATTTAAAGGCACGGTCAGATTCAATATTAAGCTCAATTCGGAAAATATTAAATTGGGAGAAGTTGTCGTTACCGGAGAAAGGGAAGACAGAGGGAAAGTCAGCACAATTGACATTGCTCCCGAGCTTCTTTCTAAACTACCTTCCATGAGCGGGGAAGTTGACATCTTTAAATCATTAGAAATGCTGCCGGGAATTAAAGTTGCCAGTGAGTTATCAAGAGGATTATATATTCGCGGAGGTTCACCAGATCAAACTTTAGCATTAGTTGATGGGATTATTGTCTATAATCCCATACATCTCGGAAATTTTACCAGTACATTTAATACAAATGCACTTCAAAATATACGACTTATTAAAGGGGCTTTTCCTGCAGAGTATGGAGGAAGGTTATCCAGCGTTCTCGATATTAAATTACGTTCCGGAACTAAAGAAAAAAATAAAGGTTCGCTAAGCTTAGGTACAATAAATTCCAATTTGTTTTTGGAGGGACCATTATCAGGAATTTCGACTTATATGATTTCAGGAAGAAAAATGTATTACGATGTTTTTCAAAAAACATTTGATAAAAACAGTTCAACGCCCCGTTACAGTTATTATGATTTGAATTCTAAAATCACTTTAAACTTATCTGAGTCAAATATTGTCTCAATAAGTGGGATGATTAGTAATGATAAGCTTTACAATCCTTCCAATAGTTCATTTGGCGATTATGATATAGAATGGAAGAATAGTACGATTGGTATTAATTGGCTTCATGTCAATTCCAATTCATTGCTGCTGAATGGTTCGCTTAATATCATTGATTATCAATTCAAGTCTATCCTTAATCAAAATGCCAAATCGGTCAACTCAACCGGTTATTATTCCTTTTCCAAGCTGCGCGATTTTTATTCAAGATTTAATGCTGAAGTTAATTGGCATTCTGATCATACAATGAAAGTGGGGACAGAGATTGCTCTTCACAATTATGATTTAATTTATAATGATTATTATGATGAGCTAATAGAAAAAAATCTTTTTTTGCAGCCGGATTTAATTTCAACTGAATCCGCATTATTTATTCAAGATGAATGGAAGATATTTCCTTTCCTAAAAACAAACATTGGCGGAAGAGTTTATTACTTTAAAAGTAAAAAATATCTTAAAGTTGAACCAAGATTTTCACTTTCCTATAATTTAACAGATAATGTCATTTTAAAAACGGCTTTTGCAACAGCGCATCAGTTTCTTCATCTTGTAATAAGAAACGATATCTCATTACCGACTGATTTATGGTATCCATCATCGAATGTGGTTGAGCCCAATAAATCAACTCAGTATGTATTAGGAATTGATTCATATTTTGATGATCAGAAATATTTATTCTCTGTTGAGGGCTATTATAAAGACATTAAAAACTTATATGAATTTATAACTTCAGCACAAATCAAAAAGAATGAGCTCATCGAATCTCTATTTACAAAAGGTGAGGGAGAAGCTTATGGCATTGAATTCTTCTTTAATAAAAGAGAAGGTGATTTTACCGGTTGGATTGGTTATACTTTGTCATGGACAAGAAGATTGTTTGATGAATTGAATAATGGAATTATTTTTTATCCTCGTTATGACAGAAGACATGATGTGTCTTTAGTTGTCAGTTATAATGCAACAGAAAATTTAAGTTTTGGATTAACTTGGATTTATGCAACCGGGCAGGGATTTTCACTTCCTTCGGGGCAATATGAATTTCATGGGATAGGATTTGAAGGCACAAAACATTTACAGTTTAATTATGCGCAGAGGAATGATTTTCAACTACCCTCTTATCATAAACTTGATGTAAGCAGCAACTATAAATTTATTTGGTTGACGCTGCCTTGTGAGGTTTATTTAAGCATTTTTAATGTTTATAATAGGAAAAATCCTTTCGCTTATTATGTCACTTCAGATGATAATTCTGCACCTAACGTTAATTCATACAGTTTGCCAAAAATCAAAAGGATAACATTGTTTCCATTCATACCAACAATCGGATTTAACATAAAATTTTAACGATGAAAAATTTATTTTGTCTTTTAATTTTTGCTGCAGTCGCATTTTACTCAGGATGTGAGGATTCGGAAATAGTAGATGTTAATGTCAGTTATAAAGAATATTTTGTGGTAAGAGGAGAGCTATTTGCAGATTCCATTTTTGCGGGAGTTACATTCACCAAAACTCTTCCTCTCGATATTGCTTATGATATAAAAAAAGCCGAGTTGAAAGCTGTATTTGCATACATGAGAGTAAATGGAGTACAAATAATCCCGCTGCATTACACATCTGATGGAGTTTATAAACCGTTATATAATGTCAAAATTCGTCCTGATGTGACTTACGAATTGTTTGCAAAAGTTGATGATAAGTCAATATATGCATCGACTTATATACCACGTATTCCAAGAATAAGTAGTTCGGCTTTTCACAGCAGCGAATATGTTGATGTTTACATCGCCTCCAGATACAATGAATGTTATGGATCAACTTTTATTATTTCCCCATCACCACAGGGTTATGCATCTCGATCAGCAGATTTTCATTCAATAGTTGAAGCACCTAATACTAATGTTAACGAACTCATCTTATCTCGTACTCAAGAAATCCCAGCGCAATATCGCACTGATTTGTATAGAAGTTTAACCTATATTCAAGTTTACTCATTCGATAAGGCGTACTCTGACTATTTCAAAACGCGAGGCAATAATGACCCAATCACGAATACTTTTATTCAAGGCGGTGATCCAATTGCATGGAATGTAAGAGGAGAAAAAGTTATAGGATTATTCATCGGGGTAAATAAAAGCTCAATAGTACGGGTAAATCAATGAAAAGAATTATTCGTCAATTCTTCATACCTATTATTCTAATCTTCTCTTACTTCGGCTGTCTTGATGATAGATTATTTCCGGAATTAAATCTGCAGACTGAGAGTGCAATCGAATTATTGGTTTATCTTGAATCTCACGGAGATTATATTAACACTCCTGAGATAAATGAATTTGTATCTGATTCTGAAGTTTATGCGTATCGAAATTCATATTTAATTGTCGATGTAAGATCTAAAAATGATTATATCCTTGGGCACATAGAAAACGCAGTTAACATAGATCCGAAAAATTTATTGGAGTTTCTCAAGAATAAAGATTTGACGAATTACCCAAAAATTGTGTTGATAAGTGAAAGCGGGCAATCCGCAGCATATTACACGGCTTTGTTAAGATTAGCCGGATTTGCTAACGTTTATTCGATGGAATATGGAATGGCTGTCTGGCATCTGAATTTTGCTAATATTTGGTTGAACGCTACAAGGGATTTCCGAATTGGGTATAATTATTTTACTAATTTAGATTACCCTAAACCCGATCTAACTAATTTGCCAAAGGTAAGTTTTCAAAGCGGGAATAGCAGCATAAAAGAAAAACTTGACGAACAAATTCAGAAATTATTGACGGCTGGTTTTAATGAAAAGATTGTTGATTCCTCTGATATGCCAAAGTATTCCACTTCATTTTCCAACGATAATCAATCTTCAATAGTAGTTGAAACTTTATATTCAAGTTATAATGGTCAGTCTAACTCATTTACCAATTACTTCGTGCTTTGTTTCGGAAATAATTTTCTATATAAAGCTCATAGTCTTGAAGGACCTTTCGCAGGTCAAGCGCACCTGCCGTCAGCAGTGCATTATCTTCCAACAGTTGATCTCAGATCTGCAAACTACTTACAAACACTTCCAACGAATAAGACAGTTGTTGTGTATGATGTTAATGGGCAGGTAAGTCCCAAAATTGTAGCGTACTTACGGGTGCTTGGTTACGATTCAAAATCAATACTTTTTGGTGCAAATAATCTTTTTTACAGCAGAGTAATGTGGGTTGAAAGTTTAGCACAATATGCATTTAAATCAGAGAGGATAAATAATCATCCTTATATTACTGGCGAATGATTGCAGACTAGAGGTGGTTGAAAATTTTTCTTTAACCAAATTACTTTCCACATCACATCTAATTTTCTTATGTTAACATTCAATTTTTAAGGATGAATTTGAAAATAATTAGAAAACTTTACAATTGGGTGCTGCATTGGGCAGATACTCCATACGGTGCACCTGCACTTTTTATTTTAGCTTTTGCCGAATCATCTTTTTTCCCAATCCCACCAGATCCGTTATTAATAGCGTTAATACTTGGATCTTCTTCAAAAGCATTTCGCTTCGCTTCGATTTGTACTATTGCATCTGTTCTTGGAGCATTACTCGGATACACAATTGGCCATTTTCTTTGGTGGACTCCCTCTGGTGATTTTACCGGTATTGCCGAATTCTTCTTTAGGAATATTCCCAGCTTTAATTATGATACCTTTTACAAAATTGCCGAGATGTATAAAGCATATGATTTCTGGATAATTTTTACTGCTGGTTTTACACCTCTCCCTTACAAAGTCATAACTATTTCATCTGGTGCTTTTAACATAAATCTGGGAATGTTCATAATAGCATCTGTAATTAGCCGCGGTGCGAGATTCTTTTTAGTTGCGTATTTGATCTGGAAGTTTGGTCCGCAGATAAAAGATTTTATTGATAAATATTTTAACTGGCTGGCGATTGCATTTACCGCTCTGCTGATCGGCGGGTTTGTGGTAATTAAATTTGTATTGTGAATAATAGATTGTTAAATCCAATTTCTGCACGATTTATAGCATTGTCATCAAATCAATACATCAATTAATTTGAAACTCACTTTATCTCATCCCTTTCAGCTTAAGAAAAATAGTATCAAGGGTTGCTTACTCGTTTATTAGTTATCGCTTAAGTTCCGGAAATAATAGTCGCGAACATAAGCCCTGCACAGAAGAAAGTATGGATGATTTTTAGGAAAAATTCAGTTTAATTCTCAGTTAGACAACTATGTTTTGGCAACTGATTATTAAAAATCTTTTAATTTTACATTTCTTGTTTACGCACGTCCTAATCAATATATTTGACGCCATATTTATCAAAATTGGTTTAAGAATTGAGTCAAATCACAAAAACAGCACTCCCAAACGGAATTAAGGTAATCACCGAAACTATTCCTGAAAGCAAATCTTTTTCATTAGGGTTTTGGTTTGAAGTTGGTTCACGAGATGAAGAAATAAGTAACAATGGAATTACTCATTTCATCGAGCATATGTTTTTTAAAGGAACTAAAAAACGATCTGCTAAAAAAATTGTCACAGAAATTGAATCAGTCGGCGGTTATCTAAATGCCTTCACATCCAAGGAACAAACTTGTTATTACGGACGGGGTTTGGTTGAACATTTCCAAATTTCTTTTGACGTTATTTCAGATATGATTCAAAATTCTTTATTCAAGCAAAGCGAAATAACTAAAGAAGCTGGTGTAATTGTTGATGAGTTGCGTGATCTTGAAGACAATCCGGAAGAATTAATTTTCGATAGGTTTGAGGAGTTCGTTTTTGCTGGTAACAGTTTAAGTAATCCTATTCTTGGTAATGAAAAAAATATTCGAAATTTTGACCACTACGATTTTGTGAATTATGTAAATCGTAAGTATGCTTACGATAAAATGTTGATAGTTGCCTCCGGTGGAATCACTCATAATATTGTTTTAAGATTATCAGAAAAGACTTTTAATGAAAATTACATTAAATCTAATTTTAGACGAAAATTTTATTTCAATCATAAAACAAAACCTCAAGTATCAAGTATTGATAAAGAGATTAATCAAGTTCATGCAATGTTGGGAACTTCGACTTATGGTTACAGCAGTAATAAACGTGTGTGTGTTTCGTTGATGAGCCAAATTCTTGGAGAGGGAAGCAGTTCAAGATTATTCCAATCTCTTCGTGAGAGAAATGGAATTACATATCAAATTAATTCTTATCTAAATTCATTTTATGACACTTCTGTGTTTGGAGTTTATTTCTCAACAAATGAAAAAATGATCGGTAAAGCACTGCGTTTGGTTGAATCGGAATTGAAAAAACTTCGGGAAAGAAAGGTAACCGAGAAAGAATTGAATAAAGCGAAGGAATCACTCAAAGGAAATATTATTTTGAGTTTGGAAAATTCTTCCAATAGAATGATTCGCATTGCACAATCAGAAATTTATTATGGTAAGATTAAATCGCTTGATGAAACTATCCGCGAGATCAACGCCGTTACTGTTCAGCAGATTGCAGATATAGTTAATGAAATTCTTAATCCTCATTTGTTGTTCAGATTATTTATCAAGCCGAAAAGTCTTCATCTAAATTGAAATGTAGCTGCCGCCGATGAAGAATCAATGGCTCGAAAGATTATCAATAACTAAAAAATATTCAAGCTTATTTGTTTTATTCGTGGCAACAAAAAAAAGAATTTTCATTTTCTAATTTTTGTTTCATTAAATTGATAATAGTTACCAAAAGCGGTATTTTTTGAGGAGTCAATCCTCTTTTTTGTTTGGAGAAAATCATGAAAACTAAAAAAATTATTCCTGCAGTTCGAACAATCAATGTTACATATGCTGTTCGCGACATTGTTGTTTTAGCAGATAAAGTTGCTAAAACCGGAAAGGAAATGCTTTTCCTCAACATCGGTGATCCCAATTTATTTGACTTTGCACCACCTCGACATATGGTTGAAGCTACCTATCATGCGATGTTAAAAAATTATAATGGTTATGCACCATCTTCGGGAATTAAAGCAGCAAGAGAATCAATCGCAAAAGAAGCCGAGAGAAAAAAGATTACTAACATTCAAGATATTTTTGTTACAACAGGTGCCAGCGAAGCAATTGATATTTGCTTAACTGCTCTGGTTAACAGCGGTGAGAATGTTTTAACTCCAACACCAGGTTACCCTCTATATACAGCGATTCAGAGCAAACTTCAGAATATTGAAAATCCATATTACTTAGATGAAGCTAACAGCTGGCAGCCGGATATTGAAGATATTAAAAGTAAAATAAACGATAAAACCAGAGCAATCATTTTAATCAATCCGAACAATCCGACCGGGACGAATTGGAGCGAGGCAACATTAAAACAAATTATTGATTTAGCAATCAAGCATAATCTTGTAATCTTCTCCGATGAAATTTATGATAAGCTATTGTTTGAAGGAGAAAAGCATATTTCAATTGCAGCATTGAACAAAGATGTTCCTATAATTACTTTTGGCGGATTATCAAAAAATTATATTGTTCCGGGATTTAGAATTGGCTGGGGAATTGTCAGTGGTGATAAAAATATTTTGACTGATTACATTGAAGCAATTAATAAGCTTCTTCGTGCAAGATTATCTGCAAATCATCCCGAGCAGTATGCTATTTCCGCTGCACTGGATGGCGATCAATCTCATCTGCTTGAAGCAAATAAAAAGCTGACCAAACGCCGTGATATTACAGTTGAAATGTTAAATGCAATTCCAGGAATTTCCTGTGTAAAACCTGAGGGCGCATTTTATGCTTTTCCGCGGCTTCACATGAATCAGTCCGATAATCATTTCGTGGCTGAATTGATAAATGAAACCGGAGTTGTAGTTGTACCTGGAACCGGATTCGGGCAAAAGTTGAACACTCAGCATTTTCGTGTAGTGTTTTTACCTCCTGAAAATATTCTTGAAAAAGCTTACAAGAAGATTAGAGATTTTTCTGAAAAATATTTTGAGAAGTATGCAGTTGCTTTTGAGAATAAGTAGTTGAATTATGCTCACCTCATAATCGTTTTAGAATAATAATTTAAAATTAACTCGCAGATCAAAAAGGTTACGAATGCCAAAATTTATTTTAGATGGAAAAGAAATAGAGTTTACTCAAGGTCAAACTATAATTGAGGCAGCCAAAACACAAGGAATAGACATTCCTCATTTTTGCTGGCATCCAAGCTTATCGGTTTCTGGTAACTGCCGAATGTGTCTTGTTGAAATTGATAAGATGCCGAAGCTTATGATTGCATGCTCAACTGTTGCCGCAGAAGGAATGGTTGTTTACTCACATTCTCAAAAAACAATTGAAGCTCGAAATGCCGTGATGGAATTTTTCTTAATCAATCATCCGCTTGATTGTCCGATTTGCGATGAAGCCGGTGAATGTAAACTTCAAGATTATGCATACCAGCACAGCGTTGGTGAAAGCAGATTTGTTGAAGAAAAAGTGCACAAAGATAAACGTGTTCCACTTGGTCCGTTAGTAATGTTTGATGCAGAGCGATGTATTTCATGTTCCCGCTGTATCCGCTTTTGTGATGAAATTGCAAAAGATCCTGAACTTACTTTCGTTAAAAGAGGAGATAGAGTTACAATTGTAACCTATCCTGGTGAAGAGATGGATAATCCATATTCACTCAACACGACAGATATTTGTCCTGTTGGTGCATTAACAAACCGAGATTTTAGATTTCATGCACGGGTTTGGGATATGTCCGAAACAAAATCAGTTTGTATTGGATGCTCGCGAGGATGCAATTCTGAAATTTGGGTTCGCAATAACGAAGTACTTCGAATCACTCCAAGATTCAACGAAGATGTAAATAGCTATTGGATGTGTGATCATGGAAGAGTAAACACTTATAAGTTTATTAACGCTGAAGATCGAGTAAATGGTCCTCATCTTCGTAAAGAAGGAAGCTTGGTTAAAGTTGAGTGGGAAGATGCGTTGAAACAGACTGCTTTAAAAATAAAATCGTTTAATAAAGATGAAATCGCATTTATTGGCTCACCTTTTGCAACTTGTGAAGACAATTATGCATTTAAAAAGTTTGCGCAAAGCGTAATTGGATCAAAGCATTTAGATTTTATGCGTCACATTGATCTTAGCTTTGAAGATGATATTTTAAGAAGAGGAGACATGACTCCAAACACTCTTGGCTGTGAGCTTTTAGAAATATCTCCTTCAAAATCCGGTTTGAATCTTGAAGGAATATTCAATGGCATCAAGCAGAAAAAAATCAAAGCTCTTTATCTCATTGATGATGATATAATTTCAGCCAAACCCGAATTAGAGGATGCATTAGCTGAGCTTGAATTATTTATAGTTCATTCAACTAATTTCAATCGAACAACTTCTCTTGCCGATATTGTTTTTCCATCTGCAAACTATGCAGAAAAGAATGGTACATTTGTGAATTTCCAGGGAAGAATTCAACGAATTAGACCGGCAGTTGCAACCGAAGATGTTGACCGTGCTGTTGATGGACTTTCACTCAGCCGTTTAGATAGGTTTGGAACCAAGTTCGATAGATGGGCAGAGAAAAATAAAAGAGATGCGAAAGCAACATGGAAAATTCTAACCTCACTTTCTGAATTATTTAATAGCAAATTCAAATTTAATTTTGCTGAAGATGTATTTGATGAAATTTCCCAAAACATTAAAGTATTCAACAAATTAAATTACGATGTTATCGGTGAGGCGGGAGTTTTGTTGCGGAATATAAAAGAAAAATCTATTAAAGTTTAAGGACAAAAAAATACATGTCAATTTTAGAAATAATCATTTTCACGCTCATAAAGATTGTCCTCATACTTACAATTATGCTTCTTACAGTATCATATCTTGTATACTTTGAAAGGCGCGTAAGTGCTTGGGTTCAGAATCGTTTAGGTCCAAATCGAGTCGGCTGGGAAGGGGTTCTGCAACCCTTTGCAGATGTGTTTAAATTATTATTGAAGGAAGATATTGTCCCAGTAAAAGCGAATCAGTTTATTCATACGCTTGCTCCGGTTATTGCATTGTTTGTGGCGTTTGCAACTTATGCGGTTATTCCAATTGCATCCCCATTAAAAATATTTGGCTATGAAATTCCGCTTGTTGTTGCGGATGTAAACATTGGGGTTTTGTATGTTCTTGCATTAACATCAATTGGAGTTTATGCAATTACTCTCGCCGGTTGGTCTTCCGGAAGCAAATATTCTTTGTTTGGAGGAATACGCTCATCTGCCCAAATGATTTCATATGAAATATCAATGGGATTTTCCATTGCTGGAGTTTTACTTTTTGCGGAATCACTCAGACCATTGGCAATTGTTTCCTCACAAGGAAGTTGGATGTGGAATGCATGGATGCAGCCGCTAGGATTTATAACATTTGTTGTGTCCGCGTTTGCAGAAACAAATCGTCTTCCTTTCGATTTGCCTGAAGCAGAACCTGAACTTGTTGGCGGTTATCACACTGAATACAGCAGTATGAAATTTGCGGCTTTCTTTTTGGCAGAATATGCAAACATGATAATTGCCGCGGGAATGATTGTAACGCTTTACCTTGGCGGATACAATATTCCATTCTTTAATATTGAAAGTTTAGGGTTAGCAAACTGGCTTACAGTCTTAATTCAAATTGGCACATTCTTTTTGAAAATGGGTACCATTTTATTTTTCTTTTTGTGGATAAGATGGACATTACCAAGATTCCGTTATGATCAATTGATGAATATCGGCTGGAAGGTCATGTTTCCATTATCACTAATTAACCTAATGTGGGTTGCAGCATTAATTATGATATTTAAAATTTAGCAAAACTATAAGTTGATCAGGAGTACATATGGTTGTTAAAAAACGTGAAAAAGATTTGAATTTTTGGGAAAAGATTTATATTCCTGAAATTGTTAAGGGTTTGTCACTCACGCTTAAAAGTATGTTAAAACCAAAATTCACCTTGAAGTATCCTGAAGAGAAATTTATTCCTCCCGCTTCATATCGCGGAAGACCCGTTTTAGTGATGGAACAAAATGGGGAAGAACGTTGTGTTGCTTGCGGATTATGTTCCCGTGTTTGTCCTGCTTTAGCTATTGAAGTTCAAGCTTCCGAAACTGAAAGAGAAAAAGAAAGATATCCTGAAAAGTTTGAGATTAACATGCTACGATGCATCTTCTGTGGATTTTGCGAAGAGGTTTGTCCTGAAGAAGCGATTGTGATGAGTAAAGATTATGAGTTGGCATTTACAAATCGTGAAGATGCCATTTATGGGAAAGATAAATTATTGGTTCCAGTCACTCAATTACAAGATAGAATAGAATTTTTAAGGCAGTATAAATAATTAGACTAATACACTTTTTGTTTGGAGTAAATAAATTTTCTGATTAATAATCTGGTCATTTCTAACAAATAAGATCAAATGCTTTCAAAATTATTTTCGAGTGCAACTTATGGAATTGATGCCTACATTGTAGAAGTTGAAACGCATGTTGAAAAACAAATCCCATCCTTTACCATTGTTGGGTTACCTGATAATGCTGTAAAAGAAAGCCGTGAAAGAGTAACCGCCGCAATTAAAAATTCCGGTTTTGAATTTCCGCGTAATAAAATTACAGTAAACCTTGCCCCTGCCGATATTAAAAAAGAAGGCAGTTCATTTGATCTTCCGATTGCTATTGGAATTCTAACTGCAACAGAAATTATAAATCAAGATGCGATAACGGATTTTGTTTTTCTTGGCGAACTTTCACTCGATGGCAACCTAAGACCGATAAAAGGAGCCCTTCCTATATCGGTCGAAGTTCGAAAGCATGGGATCAAAAAAATAATTGTTCCAAAGGAATCTGCCGAAGAAGCGGCTATCGTTGATGGTGTTGAAGTTTATGGTCTTGAGAGTTTAAGAGAAGTAGTTGAATTAATAAATGATGAAAAACAATTTGAGAAAGTTGTTATTAATAAAGATGATTTATTTTCTCAGGTAAATATTTATCATTTAGATTTTTCGGATGTAAAAGGTCAAGAAAATGTTAAGAGGGCTTTAGAGGTTGCTGCTGCCGGTGCTCATAATATTATTATGATTGGTCCGCCAGGTTCCGGCAAGACAATGCTTGCGAAAAGGATTCCGACAATCCTTCCTCCAATGTCGTTTGAAGAAGCATTGGAAACTACGAAGATTCATTCGGTAGCAGGGATTATTCCAAGAGATAAAGCATTGATTACCGAGCGTCCATTTCGCAGTCCCCATCACACAGTTTCTGATGCAGCTTTGGTAGGCGGCGGATCATTTCCACGACCGGGAGAAGTTTCCTTTG
>CAZTJF010000005.1:0-159713 GCA_964613805.1 uncultured Ignavibacteriaceae bacterium
ACATTTACAGAATGACAGCACAAAACCAAACAGAAAAGAATTTTGTGCAAGTTAAAAAGTTGATGCTGACGAAGTAATTTTAATTGTCCTCAATTTTTATAACAATAAAATTCAGATTAGTAATTAATACCCTATGAAAAAAGCAATTCATACATATTTTCAATTAATGCTTTTACCTTTATCAATTTTTACAATCTTCCCATCCACTTTTTCCCAAGTTCAACTTACTGGAAACTTAACTAACTATATTGATAATTTTATTGGATCTCTTCCTTCAACATACGGCGGAAATGAATATCAGCCGCCTTCAACCTCAGATTTGAACATATGGGGTAATGCCGTTACTAATATTCTTCAAGGAAATTATTCTTCAGCCCACTCGACTGCTGATGGAATAGGATATAGAGTAGTTGAATACACCGATAATTCTGTTAACCCAAATAAAAAGTATTATATTCTTGAGAAAAAAAGCTCATCGGCTAATTATTGGGGCATGTTTATTTATAATCCCATTGCAGCAAGGACTAAATTATTTATTCAATCTCCACATCCGAAATATGATCTTAATACTGGAAAGCAAGGATTTTATATTTTTAAAAACCAAAGCTGCAGAGCATTTTTTGTAAGCGGTACACACAGATGTAACAATTCAACCTCTACAACATGCAGTGGGACATCCACAGTTTGCACCGAGCAAAATGATCCATATAAGATTTCCGACCAGGCCCATGTCGTAAATGGAACGTTACAAAGAGCCACAGAAATTCTAAATTCAACAATTACAAATTTAGTAGTTATTCAAGTGCATGGTTTCTCTCAGGATTCAGGAGACCCTGATTTAATTATTAGTAATGGAACGCGATATACACCCAATCCCGATCACATAGTGTCGCTTAAAGATAATTTGCTTTCTATTGACAATACTTTAACTTTTAAAATTGCTCATCTGGACCAGACATGGACCAAACTAATTGCTACAGTAAACACTCAAGGAAGATTGTTAAACGGGAGCGGCGATCCTTGTTCACAAAGTGCTACAGCAACAAGTGGGAGGTTCATCCATGTTGAACAATCTCTTGCACTTCGAAATACTGATGCAGCACGAAAAAAACTTTCGGATGCAATAGGATTAACCTTTACTCCAGATGGCTTAGCTTTAACTTCCTTAAATGGTGGTGAAGTTTTAACATCAGGTAATAATTATAACATTACTTGGTCAACATCAGGATTAGTCAGCACTATCAAATTAGATTATTCAACTAATAATGGGGCATCTTGGTCAACAATAACACCAAGCACAACAAATACGGGCTCATATTCTTGGGCTGTCCCAAACATTGGTACCTGGCGCGCAAAAATTCGAATTTCAGACGCTGAATACAGCACCATTGGTGATACTAGTAACTCTAATTTTAAAATTACACACGCAGTTTATCCAACAACCGGCACAACACTGTTTGTCGATCCTGCAGCTGCATTTAGTCCCCGATTGCTTAATGGAGTATATGACTTTCACAGAGGAATGGACTTTCCAGGTACTTATAATATTCCCATCAGGCCTGCTCAGGCTGGTGTAATTGTTCGTAAGGAAGACTCAACAGTAACTGCAGGTACCGGATTGCAGCGTTTCGGAAATTGGATTTTAGTTAGAATTGATTCTGCGAATGGGCAGCCGAGACACAACGCGTACTTGCATCTTAACGGTTTTCATAGATTTAATGTGGGTGATACTGTTTCAACAATTGACACAATTGGTTACATGGGTAAATCCGGATATGAAATAAACACCATTCATCTTCATTTTGAGTTGTATAAAAATCTCAATGGAACTGCCATAGATAAGGATAAAGCCAAAAATCCAATTGAAATTTTACCTTACACAAATTCTAATTCTTATGTGGTTAATTTTATTACGAACGGTGACTCTAGTGCTGTTGAGGTTTCCACTCCAGATACAGAACTAGACTTCGATGGACTTACAATTTATGGTTCATCAGCTTCTCGTACAATTGGTTTCAATTCAAGAGTTGGAATAGATCCCTTAAACAATGATAACCCATATTACAATGATGTTTCTATTGTTCCAGACCAATTCATTCAAGATTCATCAACACAGCGAATTAGATTTTGGACAAAGAACAGTGTGATAGGAACAATAGATTCGGTTTTATTAAATGATGCCAAAGGTTACTCTGTTGTAATTTCACAATCGTCTTTTGGAAATCGTTATGCTGTTACGAGTGGGAACTGGAATGCTCCTATTTGGGCATCTACACCAAGTGGAGCTGCTGGATCTGCTTCAATCCCAATCAATTTTAATAATGTTGTCATAAATTCAAATATCACGGTAACAATTAACGTTTCAAATGCTGAATGTAATTCTATTTCATTCGGGTCAACTACTTCTAAATTAGCTTTTGCTTCTAACAGTGTTCTTAGCGTTCATGGCGATTTCTCTTTAGCATCAATGACACACAATGCATTCTCATCGTGGGCAAGCGGCGCTAAATTTCGATTTACAGGTAATCAACCAATTCAAACGATAAGAAATTTGTATAAAGAGGCGTCGACTTTCTCATCATCATTCATGGAATTGATTATTGATAAACCGATAGGAAAAGTTACTGTTGAAGATTCTGTTAGGTTTAATATTGGTACAAGTATGGAAATTCTGAGCGGCACATTTGAGCTTGCTTATCGTGCGGACATTGAAGGAAGAAATCTCACTGGTTCTGCTACTGCTCCAACTATCTTAATTCAAGCTGGCGGGAAATTTGAGATGGTAGGATCACTCTCTCACATAAGATCCGGAACTTCAACATCTATGAATCCAATTGGAAAAATGACTGTCTTTGGAATTTCAATTCTTAGAAGTACCTCCTCAAATGGGCTATCATTAGGAGGAATTGATGTTAAAAGTGGTGGATTGCTTTACTTCGATTCTTTCTCCAATTCATGGCCAAATGTGATTAAAACCAGCGTTGTTAATATTGAGAGCGAAGGAAGAGTACAAATAAATACCAATGTTGCCTTCTGGCATTCATCATCTTCGGTGAGTTTAAATCCAGGTGGATTTTACATCCTCAATTCCAATCCACCGAGCATTGATAATAGTTTTCCTTCAAGCTTTACCAACAATGGAACAGTTGAATATGCTT
Organism: uncultured Ignavibacteriaceae bacterium; assembly: GCA_964613805.1. Classification (GTDB taxonomy): domain Bacteria; phylum Bacteroidota; class Ignavibacteria; order Ignavibacteriales; family Ignavibacteriaceae; genus XYD12-FULL-36-8. The sequence goes on from CAZTJF010000005.1 coordinate 3,159, forward strand.
TCAACGGTAATCAAACAATAAAAACTCTTTCATACGTTAATTTAATTGTCTCTGGTTCTGGAGTGAAAAATATTTCTAACGATGTAACTATTAGTAACAATCTTGAGATTAAGGGTGGAAATTTGATAACAGGAGTATACAACTTCATTCTTTCCCCCTCTGCTACGATGAGTGAAAACAACGGTTCGCTAATTATCGGTAATGTAAATACAACACGAAATATCGTCCAGGGAGTGAATAACAATTTGGGAGGAATGGGCATAGAAATAAATGCTTTGGGAAATTCACCAGGCGAAACTTATGTTTTGCGTGTAACGGGAACTGCAATAACTGCCGGCGGCAACGGCAGTATTAAAAGATATTATTTTGTTTCTCCCACTAACAACAATTCATTAAACGCAAACTTAATATTTCACTACGATGAATCAGAACTAAATGGAATTCCAGAATCAAATATTAAATTATTTAAATCACCAGCGATAAGTGGAAATTGGAGTTTCATGGATGGAACTATTAATAGTGACAATAACACAATAACATTAAATAATATTGATCAATTCTCCTATTGGACAGCAGGCGATGTAAACGCTCCAATTTCTGCAAAAAATCTAAATTTAACTTTGCTGATAGAGGGATTATTTAGAGACTCGACAATGATTTCTGATACCGTAACGGTTGAATTACACAATACCTATCCATCCTATGCTTTAGTTGATCAAACCCAAACGGTTTTGAATTCGAGTGGTAATGGTTCGGCTGTTTTTTCTTCTGCGGTTGATGCCACGTCATATTACATAGTTATTAAACACCGAAACGCTATAGAAACATGGAGTTCGACAGAGCTATCATTTAATAGCGGACTTTTAAGTTATGATTTTACAAACTCACCGAATAAGGCCTTTGGTAGCAATATGGTTAAAATGGGGGATAAATGGTGTATTTACAGTGGAGATGTAAATCAAGATGGGATTATTAATTCTTTAGATATGAACGAAATAAATCAAGCCGCATTTGATTTTATACAGACATATGCAAGCGCAGATTTTAATGGAGATCTATTTGTTGATATTAATGATTTGATTATTTGTGATAATAATGCATATAAAGAGATAGCAACTATCTCACCATTAACATTATCAGCTAAAAAGGAAACTTTGAAAAATCAAGAAGATCATGATGAATTTAAATAGAAGTAACCCTAATTATGAGAAATATTGTGCTTGTATTTTCAGTGAGAATTGCATTTTACTTTAACAGAGATTTTTTTGAAATCTATATCAAGAATGAATAAACTTGAGGATATTTTAACAGATACTTATGGCATATGAACTGATTATATTATTATCAATGCTTGCAGCGTTTGCCCTTGGAGTGTTTTTACTCAAACTACCAGCCGGAATTTCAATAATGCTTGGAGCAGTAGTTGGTGGAATAGTAGGAGGGGAAGGAATTCCCATTCGCCATTTTGTTGAAGGAACATTTGGTTTTTTTGAAGCAATCTTGATAATTGCAACCGCTATGATTTTTATGAAAGTTGTTTGGGCAACAGGTGCATTAGGAACCATCAGTTATGGAATGATAAAATCATTACACCGATATCCTACTTTATTAATGATAGTCATCACAATTTTTGTGATGTTTCCTGGAATGTTAACAGGATTGTCATCTGCAAGTATTCTCACCACAGGTGCACTAGTTATTCCCGCACTTTTGGCGATGGGAATTTCCAAACAAGCCGCTGGTTCTTTAATTGCAATGGCAGCAGTACTAGGAGAAATAGCTCCTCCAATCAGCATTCCTGTTATGATAATTGGCGGTGGGGTTGATATGCCTTACATAGGTTTTAATGCACCTTTATTAGTGGCAACGATGCCTGCAGCTTTAATATTTGCCATGTATTATAGATTTAGATACTTAAGGAAATTCGATATCAATGAAGTGCTTTCAAAATTAGATAAACCTGTTTATTCAATATTTGGTTTGAAACTTTTCCTGCCGATTATTTTTGTAATCGGATATATGATTACTGAGCAGATTTTTCCTGAAAGTGTTCCTCATATAGGTGTTCCTCTAATTTTCGTAATAGGAGCGATAATAGGATTCGGCACCGGGAAAAAATATAATATCATCGAGCTATCTCGAACTGCAATTAGAGATGCTTTACCTGTGATGTCAATTTTGGTTGGAGTAGGTATGTTTCTCCAAATATTTACATTAACAGGTGCACGCGGATATGTTGCAGTATCTGCACTACAATTACCCGAAGAATTAAAATATTTGGCCGCATTCATAATGCCCTTCTTTGGTTCAGCTTATGCATCGGCATCGGTAATTGGCGTACCTCTCGTTTTTGTTTTTTTGGGTAAGAACTCTATCGTGGTCGCATCTGCACTTGCACTATTAGCTGCTTTAGGTGATTTAATGCCGCCACCCTCTTTACTTTGTGCTTATGCAGCTCAAATGGTAAAAGAACAAAATCATTTTACCATTTTAAAGAAAAGTATTATACCGATGCTAATTCTATTTCTTATAGCTATACTCATGATATACTTTGCAAACGATCTTGCGACAATTATTGGATTAAACAAATAATAGGATATTTCATGTTGTTTTGGTTTTATATAGCAATTGTTCTTATTCTATCTACGATTATTATCGTAGAACTTTTTACAGAAACAAATTGGAGGAAACAAATTGCTTTAGCAATGTTACTTATTCCATTCATTCTTCGTATTCTTATGATTAAGTGAGATTGATTTTGAGAAAGCAAAACAAAATTACAGCCGTTGTATTACTATTAATTTTATCAGCAATTATGATTTCTGCCGGGATTGACTTTCAAAGCATGAAAAAACCCGATTTGCTTCATCCATCAGAATCGTTAACCAAAATTGGTAATCTTGGTGACTTTTTGCCAGAACTGAAGGGAAGTTCAGGAGATGTAGGTGTTTACTATTTCGATAGCGGAAAACCCGGGGCTAATATTTTACTGCTTGGTGGTACTCATCCAAATGAAGCTTCCGGATTCATGGCAGCAGTTCTTCTGATTGAAACAATTAAAGTGAATCAAGGTAAAGTAATAATTATCCCACAAGCATGCGGCAGTGGTTTTGCAGCTACAGATCCAATGGAAGGTTATCCAATGTCGTATCAAATCAAAACAAAAAGTGGTGTTAGAAAATTTAGATTCGGATCAAGAGTCTCAAGTCCACTTGATCAATGGCCGGACCCATTGGTTTACACTCATTATCCATCGGGACAAAAATTATCGGGTTTTGAAACAAGAAATCTAAATCGTGCATATCCTGGAAGAGAAAACGGCACCTTCACTGAACAAGTAGCATTTGCCATTGTAAAGCTGATTAAACAAGAAAAAATAGATGTTGCATTTGATCTTCATGAAGCAGCTCCAGAAATTCCCATAATAAATGCAATTGTATATCATGAAAAAGCAGAAGACATTGCTCTTGGTGCCGTGTTAGAATTGGAAATGAAAAATCTTCGTTATGCTCCGGAAATGTCACCTCAAAATTTTAGGGGATTAAGTCATCGTGAATGGGGTGATGAAACAAATGCTTATCCTTTTTTAATGGAGACTTGTAATCCTATTCAAGGACGTCTACGGGGCAGAACCAATGAAGATTTAATTATCAATGGTTTAAGTCAACAATATAAGGAAGCTTTAGAATCAGGTAAGTTAAGGATCGAATATAGTCCTGATGGAGAACCATTGTGGAAAAGAACTGCGAGACACCTTGAGGGATTTAAGACAATCCTTCAATCTTACAATGAATATCATCCAGATAAGGTAATATCTTTTGAGAATGTTCCTTCCTTTGAGGAATTGGAAAAAAACGACTTGGGAGATTATCTCAGATAAAATTCTAATACTTTAATTTATTAATATAGGAGTCAACATGAAATCAGTACTATTTTTAATTATTTCAACTTTACTTTTATCGGCAAACATAAAAGCTCAACCCGTTCATAAGTTCAAGCAACAGATACTTATTTCAGCGGCAGGTCAAAGCGCCGATACTAAATTAACCGGAATGGTATTTAAAAAATTGAAATTAGATATCAAAGAAAACAACAATGCAAAATCCGGTGATCTTAATGGCATAAAAACTTTGGTTCTTGTTCCCGGCTTTAGTTCAAAAGGATTGGGCGCTGCAGGAATAAGTCAAGAACAGGAAATGAATCGCGTGAAAGAATTAGTTACAACGGCAAATCAAAAAAATATTCCAATTGTATGCATCCACATTGGTGGTAATGCAAGACGAAAGGGACAATCCGATGATTTCAACAAATATGTGGCTGAAAATTCCAAGTATATTATTGTAGTTAAACAAGGTGATGAAGACAAATTTTTTTCAAACATTGCTTCACAAAAGAAAATTCCAATAGATCTTGTTGAAAAAATATCAGAAATATCAAATCCATTGGCTTCAATCTTTGAACAGAGCAATTAAAATAAATTTAAGTGTTATCAGATTATTCCGGAGGCAGTAATGAATATTTTACATAAGAACATATTTTATTCTTTTTGGTTTGTAATATTTCTTTGGCTCACCTATCCAACTGTAATTGGACAAACTCAAGTCAATGAGATAAGTACACAAGGAACAGCTCGCGGTAAACTCGGAATGGTCGCAACTGCCCATCCGTTAGCCACCAAAGCGGCATACGACATCCTGCAAAAAGGAGGTAATGCCATTGATGCCGCTATTGCGGCCGCATTTGCAATTGGAGTAGTTGAACCAGACGGTTCGGGTCTTGGCGGAGGAGGAGGAATGGTTATTTATTTGGCGAAAGAAAAAAAATCTTATTTTATTAATTACTATCAACGTGCCTCCGAAAATATTGAAGAAATAAATTATGATCCGGATAAAGATAGAAGAACGGCAAAAGCAATTATAGTTCCCGGTACTGTTTCAGGACTGACCACAGCACTTGAAAATTTTGGGACTCTTCCATTATCCACCATTTTAGAACCTGCAATAGAATTTGCAGAAAACGGTTTTCCTATAGATGAAACTTTAAGTTCAATTATACTTGATAACGTTGAACTTCTTCAGAAATATCCATCAACATCAGAAATTTACTTGCAGGAGGGTTTTCCACTAATGGAAGGTGATATAATAACTCAATCAGAGCTTGCAAAAACTCTGCGAAAAATCGCAATAGAGGGAAAGGCCGGTTTTTATGAGGGTGAAATTGCTGAACAAATGGTGAGAGATGTGATGAGTGCTGGCGGCGCACTTACATTAAACGATTTGAAAAACTTTACTGCAGAAATCCTACAGCCTGTTAGGGGAACCTATCGCGGATATACTATCATTTCGGCAAATCCTCCCCAATCAGGAATTTCAATTATTGAAGCACTTAACATATTAGAAAATTACAATCTTAAAAAATTAGGTCATTTCAGCTCATCTCCTGAAACTGCGCATTTATTGTCTGAAACGCTCAGACGGGTTTATGCAGATAGAAGTGCTTTCATTGGTGATCCTAATTTCGAATATATTCCTGCAAATGGATTGCTATCAAAAGATTATGCTAAAACTCGGTTTTCAGATATTGATCTAACTGCTGCAAATCCACCTGATTATAGAAAAACGAAAGAGGGTAATCCATCAGCATTTGGAAAAATAGATAAGATACAACGAGTCTCAGATGAACCTAAAAGCAAAAAGAAATATTTTTCAGAAGACGAAGATGACGAAGGTTATTCCTCGAAGGGAAATTCAGAAGATATATTTGACAGTTGGGGAATGCTTCGAAAAATTGATACTGAAATTAAACCAACGAAAGATTCACTTCAACAACAAAAAACAGACTTTGATGAAAATGAAGTTGAGGTTGAACATGAATTTGATGGGCACACAACTCATTTATCAGTCATTGATAAAAATGGGAATATGGTTTCGCTTACACAAACTTTAGGAACCTTCTTCGGTTCTGGATTTACGTCTGCAGGAGTGCTTTTTAATGGCTCGATGTCTAACTATTCTCAAAATCTTAAAATCAATATTGCTGAGCCAAATAAACAGCCAAGGAGCGCAATCTCACCAACAATAATTCTTAAGGATAATAAACCATTTTTAGTTATAGGTTCACCTGGAGCTTCAAGAATAATTGCCACAGTGGTTCAACTTATAATCAATGTGATTGACTTTAATATGAGTATTGAGGAAGCGAATTTAGCTCCTCGTCTGTTCTGTCAAAAATTTGATGACTATCTTCACTTAGAGAGCAGATTCAGCAAGGAAGTTCAAGATGGGTTAAAACAAAAGGGACATCGTTTGAGAATCTACGGGGATTATGATCTCTACTTTGGCGGAGCTCAAATCGTTGGTATTGATCCATTAACTGGAAATTTTGTGGGATCTGCAGATGTTAGAAGAGGCGGATCGGCAATGGGTGATGAGTATTAGAGCTCTGTGGAAATTAAAACTTTCAACCTTTAACTAGAAAGTTATGAAAAAACAAGAATGCTTTCTCAAATCGTTATATCATCCGTTATCATTTTTTCGATTTTTCTTCTAATAGAAAAATATATCTATGATAAAAGGATTCGCCAACTAAATATTCGTGTTTTAGTTAATGGAACACGTGGGAAATCAAGTGTAACCGAATTTATTACCGCCGCATTAACTGCATCAGGAAAAAATACAATTGGAAAAATTACCGGAATCCTCCCTTCTTTAATTTTAAGCAACGGCACAAAACGAATTATTAAAAGATGCAACGGGGCACGTGTTCATGAACAATTCAAAGTAGTTAGATTTGCTTCAGCAAAAAAAGCTGAAGCACTCGTTCTTGAATGTATGTCTATCAGCCCCGAGTTACAACAGTTGGAAAGCAGAACTTTCAAACCTCATATTTATGTGCTAACCAATATTTTGAATGATCACCAAGAAGAATTAGGATTTAGTGAGAAGGTACAAGCTGAAATGATTTGTTCTGCAATTCCATCTAACTCGATAATTGTAACAAATGAAAAACGTTTTCTTGATTTGATTAAACTTTATGCTTACGGAAGGAATTCTATTGTTTATACTTGTGATGATAAAATGGATAGCTCTTTTGAAAGTGAGTCATCATTCAATAAAGAGAATATTATAATTGCACTAAAGGTGTGTGAGCTTCTAAAACTTGATTTGGAAAAATCAAAAAATAATATTTCAAAAATAGTGGCAGATAAAAATCCTATTTACACCGAAGTAATATCAAATAACACAAGGATTAGATTTATAAATGCGTTTTCTGCAAATGATGTTGAATCAACACAGAAAATTTTACTCGATTATGAGAATAAAATTCGACAACCTGATAATCAAATTTTCATTCTAAATTCTCGCTCCGATAGACCACATCGAACAATGGAATTTGTACGTTGGTTAGCTACCAAGGATAACATATTGCGAATTTATTTAATCGGGAGTCATTCATTAAAAGCAAAAAAGGAAATGATTAAATGTGGTATTGTGGAATCATTAGTGAAAATTATAACAGATAATGAAATAAATAAAATATTTTCAGATATAGATGAACTTAATTATGGCGAGGTAACTTTAATTGGAATAGGAAATATTGCAAATGGAGGATTTTTAGTTAATAATCATTTTTTTTCAACGAATAAGAAGGAGAGTATTCGGCTTTGATCATAGAATCACTAATTATTGGACTAATTATTGGCATTCTCTTCTATGAAAAATTTGATTTGTCTCCCGGTGGAGTAGTCACACCAGGATATCTTGCATTATTTATTGACCATCCCGATCGAATTCTTATAACTATCATAATTGCATTAATCGTCTGGCTTTGTCTCGATTTTATGGTTAAAAGATTTATTCTTTATGGCAGGAGAAGATTTCTGTTTGCTTTGTTATTGGGGTTTTTAATTAAAATAATCTTTGAGAATTTTCTTCAGCCAAATTTTGAATTACCGATTGAGCTTGTCTCTGTCGGATATATTATTCCGGGGCTAATAGCTAACGAAATGATAAGACAAAAACCGATAAAAACAATCTTAAGTCTTGGGATAGTTACTTGCTTAACATTCTTGGTTTTATTTTTGCTCGAAAAAGTTTTTGTATGAAAACTAAGGTAAGTGAAATAAAACTTGGTGTGTTTTTTTTCTTTCTGCTAACAGCCACTGTCTTAGTTCAATTATTTTTATCTTCATCAAATGCCAATTTAGATAGAAAAGAAATAGAGGCTGGGCAATTAGCCGTAGAATGGTTTAAGATCATAGAAAAAACAAAAATAAAAAAGGGAATTCCTTTCGAGCAGTGGAAAAATATTAAATATGGTGCTTTGCTTGGCAAAGATTATTCAAATATAACTACGACTCTTGGCTCGCTTGAAGCGAAACAGACTGCTTTAAACCCTCGTTTTGCAAGTCTAGTTTATAGATGGTTAAAGAAAAGCAATATAGATTCGACAAAAACTGTTGGTGTAATAATTTCTGGTTCTTTTCCCTCTTTAGCAATCAGCACTTTAGCTGCAATACGGGTAATTAATGCCAAAACGGTTCTAATAAGTTCAATAGGTGCTTCAACTTACGGTGCTAATGAATCTCAAGCAACATGGATAGATTATGAATCCTGGTTAAGGAGTAAAGCAGGAGTACCATTTTCATCATCAATACTAACGATAGGAGGAGAAAATGAAATTGGGGAAGGGATGTTAGAAGAAGGGATCGAAGAATTAAAGTTGGCAGCAGAAAGGAACTCGATGAGTTTATATTACCCGACATCATTACAAGAATCTATTGAAATGAAAACGAGATATCTGCTTGAAAAAAATATATCTCTTTTAATTAATATTGGAGGCAATCAGGCAGCACTCGGAGCATGCCGACACTCATCTGTATTACCAAATGGTATTTGGAAAAACTATTCAATTTGCAATCATCATGAAAAAGGAATTTTGTTAAGGATCTATGAAAAAGGAATTCCTGTCATACACTTAATAAATGTACGTGATCTTGCCGCTAAAAATATGTTAGTAATAGGACAAGTCGAATAGTGCTTGGTGAATAAGAAGTTTCTTGTACAGTGGAATGTGATTTTAATATGAAGACTTTTGGGAAACCCATTCAAAGAGATTCGATTCCGATGAAATTTTCGGCAATTCTAAGTATTGCATAGAGTTCTTGTTTCTACGTTGCTTCATAACTTCCAATTAATTATTAAAAAGGATGTTCTAATTCTAGTTGTGGCGATACTAAAAAAACACGATGAACTCCCAAAATCAAAGCTTTTAATACGTACCCCGGAGAGGAGTTGAACCTCCGACCAACGGTTTAGGAAACCGCTGCTCTATCCACTGAGCTACCGGGGCAAAGAAAATTTCTTTCGAAAAATAACGAACTATATACTAAAGATAAAGAATCGTTTAATTGAAGGGACAACTCAATTTTTAATCAAAAGTCCAATTGCTTTTTTATTATAGCCAGCGTTTCAATTATTGAATGCGGTTTATATCCCAATTCTGTTTCCGCTTTAATAGTAATTAATCCGGATTTCAAGGGGCGTTTTGCCATTTGTTTAAGCTCATCAGTAGTAATTGGTTGGATTAAGTTTTTATCAAGATTAAAATATTCTGCAATTACGGCAGCAAACTCAAAACGATTAATAAAATCTCTCCCCCCAATATTGTAAAGACCATATTTCTCAAGCCCAATAATTTTACTAATTGCCTGTACAAGATCTTCAACAAAAGTTGGGTTATTTATTTGATCAGTTACAATCCTAATTGCTTTTTTTTCACTTAGACTTTTAATAACCCATCGAACAAAATCGGGCCGGCTGTTAGCAATTCCATAAAGCACATTAGTTCTGATTATAGAATAAACCACGGCACCAATTTTAAGAGCATTTTCACTTGCAAGTTTTGTGCGCCCATAATAACCCAGTGGGTCTGCTTTTGCATATTCATCATACGGTCCATTTAATCCATTAAAAATATAATCGGTAGAGATGTGAATTATTTTTGCATCAATAGAACGGCAAGCTTCAGCAATATATTCAACACCCTTTACATTTATTTCCCAGGCAGTTGCTCTCTCTTTCTCACAGAGATCAACATTTGTGAATCCGGATGCATTTATAACAACATCGGGAAAGAAGCCAAAAATAACCTTTTTAACATCTTCTCTTAGTGAAACATCACATCGAACATAAAGAGCGAAATCATAAAATGGTTTTTCCTCAATTGAACATCCTAATAACTCAATGTTTTCTTTTGAGCTAAAGTATACCATTAGATTTTGTCCCAATAGTCCATTAGCCCCAATGACCAAAATCCTTTTTTTAATAATTTCATATGAGAACATATAATTACTTAAACTTTAGTTCACCGATATTTTGAGTTGAGGCAAATTTGCCAGCCGCTTGATTTGCTGCATATAATGATTGATTAACATTTCCTGACTTTAGGTAATGATAAAAGAAAACACTGCCAAAAACATCGCCGAAGCCCACCTTATTATTCGTATCTATTTTTTCAGCTTCTACTAAAACAGATTCAACTTTTTCGTTTCGTTTGAAATAAGCACAAGCACCAGCATCACCTTTGGTGACAATTAAAATTTGCCTCTCTTGTTTTAAAACGTTAACTGCAATTTCTATTTCATCATGTGAGGCAAATAATGTTTTTACTTCCAACTCGTTTGCTTGAATTAAATCTAAACAGGAAGCCCATTCATCGAAGTCACTTATAGCCCGAAATATTCTGGTTTTATTTTCATTAAAACCTCGTGAAAGCGAATGAACATCAAGATAAATCAATCCCTCGAAATTTTTTCTTATTTCTTTAAGTTGTTCTAATGTGATATCAAACCCTGTGATCATGTTAATGAGAATACCGTCAAAGTCATTCAACGTCTTGTACTCTACCCCAAGATTTTTAGAAATATTTTCATAACATTCAGTTCGTTCTTCTACAGCATGAATAGTCAAATGTACTTTAGGAATTTCGTCAACCCAATTGATGTTCTTTTTGATAATTTTATTATAAACATCTGAGAATAAATTTTCATTGCTCTTCTGAAGTGCGGTTACCAGATGAATTTCATCGGCTGCTGCAATTATTTTAGATAATCCAAGTACCGAATAATAAACACCGCCGGGCTTTACTTTCTCTTCATTATTCTGATGAATATGATCTTCAACAGAATGCCCTATGATCAATATCTTCATGCTGTACTAATGCTGGGAATGCAACTATTTAAAAAATTAAATTCGCTAAAAAAGTATATATTTGCTCAGAACTAATTCTTAAAGATAAATATTAATAATCAAATTATAGAAAACAATTCAGTATGAAAATTGGGATTACATGCTATCCAACCTATGGCGGCAGCGGAGTGATTGCCACAGAACTTGGGAAAGCATTAGCGCAGCGCGGGCATCAAATTCATTTCATTTCTTATGCACTTCCATTTCGACTAACAGGTTTTGTGGAGAATGTTTTTTTTCATGAAGTTGAAATGAGCAGTTATCCGCTTTTTGAATTTCCACTTTACACCCTTGCTCTTGCAAGCAAAATGGTTGAGGTTACGGAATTTGAAAATTTAGATTTGCTTCACGTTCACTATGCTATTCCGCATGCAAGCAGTGCATATCTTGCTAAAAATATGCTGAGGAAGAAAAAGGATATTAAAATAATTACCACTCTGCACGGCACAGATATAACTTTAGTTGGATTAGAACCCTCTTTTCTACCGTTAGTTAAATTTAGTATTGAAGAAAGTGATGGAGTTACAGCGGTATCGAGATTTTTAAAAGAAAAAACTATAACGAATTATTACATTGATAAGAATATCGAAGTAATCCCAAATTTTATTGATACAGAACTATTCAAACCAATGGAGGCGTGCATTTTTAGAAAACATATTGCACGTGACGGTGAAAAAGTCTTGGTTCATACATCAAACTTTAGACAAGTAAAAAGAGTTACAGATACAATCAAAATTTTGGAAAGAGTTATCAAAGAAGTACCGACAAAACTTCTTCTAGTTGGTGATGGGCCTGATAGGTCTGAATGTGAAAGACTTGCACGCCAGCTCAATCTCGCCGATCATGTTAAGTTTTTGGGAAAGCAGGAAGGATTGGTAGAGATATTAAATTCAGCAGATATATTTTTAATTCCATCACAATCGGAAAGTTTTGGTCTTGCAGCTTTGGAAGCTATGTCCTGCGGGAAACCTGTTGTGAGCTCAAGTGTTGGCGGCTTACCAGAATTAATAAAACATAACGAAACAGGATTTATTGCCGAAATTGGCGATGTTGAAAGAATGGCAAAATATGTTATTGATCTATTGACCAACGATAAGAAATACGAGGCATTTTCAAGAAACTCAAGGGAAAGAGCAATAAATAAATTTGATAAATCAAAAGTAATCCCAATGTACGAAGAATTTTATACCCACATTCTAAATGCCTAACACTCTTTTACGAAGATGTTCTTAAATGGATGAAAAGGGATTTATAAACTCTTGGGTTCTTAAGCTTAAAGAAGAAAGAATTAAATCTTTTCCTGATGATTTCTCGATTGATACAAAATGTGAAACCTTTACTCTTAATGGAAAACGAATTTTAATTGGAAATAAATTCTTCGGTGAGCATGAACTGATTGATGCTGAGGGAAAAGAAATTCTTCGGGTTGAGAGCTATGAAAAAGCTAAATACTTCATTTATGCGAATAGGAATAAACCCAAAACGCTTACCGTTCCAACCAATAACTTAATTATCAAAGAAATGATTTCAGCTTATGAAAAGTATCTTGATTCAATTCTGAAAAGAATAGATCAAGATATTAGATATATGTTTCCAACATTGAAAAACACATCTGAAATAATTAATCGAATATTTGATCACTTAAATCTGATCCGTCTGTAAGCACTCAATTGAATTACATCAGCCAAGAAATAGCAAACTATTTTACCGCACTTTATGGAGAAGAATTAACCAACTCCTACAGAGATATTGTAAATAGACAGCCAACACAGTTTATCCGAGTGAATCTTTCAAAAATTTCCGCAGAAGAGTTAATCGTAACATTAAAAATCAAATACGAAATTAGCTGTGAGCAGATTTGCAGTTACAAAAATATTTTAAGTGTTCAGGATAAGAATAATCTTCTTGGAAAAACCCTCGAACACATTCTCGGATATTATTACATACAGTCTTTTTCATCTTTCATTCCGCCGATAGTTTTAAATCCAAATTCAAATGATATTGTTCTCGATTTATGTTCGGCTCCCGGTTCAAAAACTACTGAGCTTGGTGAAATTATGCTAAACAAAGGGACGATTATTGCCAATGAAATTCAAATGGATCGGTTGAAAAGCTTAGTTTATAATATTGATCGTATGAATCAAATGAATGCCGGCGTATTGCATTTCAAGGGCGAACAGCTTAACACCATTTACGGGGAACACTTCGATAAAATTCTTGTTGATGCACCTTGCAGCGGCTTGGGAATTGTTCAAAAAAAAATTGAGGTGAATGATTGGTGGACTCTTGAACGAGTTCGAAGATTATCCGAGCTTCAGCTCAAGCTGCTTGTTTCTGCAATTAAAATGTTAAAAGTTGGCGGTGAAATTGTTTACTCAACTTGCACACTTACGGTTGAAGAAAATGAGTTAATACTTGATAAATTGCTCAACAAGTATCCGGTTGAAGTTCAGGACTTTGAGATTCATATTCCGACTCACGAAGGAATCTCTTTTTACGATAATCAAAAACTAAATTCTACTTTAACAAAAGCTAAAAGAATTTTACCATGGGAAGTTAATTCAGATGGATTTTTTATAATTAAAATGATTAAAACTGGGATAACTCAAGCTCCACGCATAAGAGAGTTGCGAATACCAGATATTCGTTTTTTAGAATCTTCTGACAAAAAAATACAAAGTTATTTGAAAAATCTCCAAAATGATTTCGGACTTGCAGAAGAAGTGTTTTCAGATTATAAGTTCATACTCAAAAGTAATGACATTTACTTTGTTAATACAAAATGGAGTGATACCAACCCGGGATTATTTTCAAGAATTGGAACGAGACTCGGCACGATTAACAAGGATGGTAAAATAACTTTGCACACTCAAGCCGTACAAGTTCTATCTGATAAAATTTCAAAGGGTGTTTACGAGATAAAAAATCTCGGTGAGTTAAAAACCTATTTAGCAGGTGGAATAATCAAAACTCTTTCCTCACAAGCTGTACAATACGCCGTTAAGCATGAAAATTTTGTTTTAGGTACAGGAGTTTTTACCAAAGCTGGTTTGAAGAGCCAATTTCCTCGCTCACGAAGAACCCAAGAGATCATATCAATCTAACCGATGAATGATTAATCAAAGAATTAATTTCAAGAAAGTCCCGCATTATTAAAATCTTTGCTGGACACTCTCATCGTGCTGACTGAGATCCAAACCCAACTCTTCTTGTTCTTTAGTAACGCGAATGGGAATGAGGAAATCAGTTAATTTATATAAAAGGTATGACCCTCCGAAAGTAAAAATGGAAACAATCACCAATGCAAGAATGTGAACGAAGAAAGTCTCGGTATGCCCATAAATTAAGCCAACATCTGTTGCGAAAATGCCGGTCATTATCATTCCGACAATTCCTCCTAATCCGTGGCAAGGAAAAACATCAAGCGTATCATCTAAAGTTGATTTTGATCTCCACGTTACTGCCAGATTACTTATAAGACTTGCTATCACTCCAATAAATATACTTGCGCCCACCGAAACAAAACCAGCAGCTGGAGTTATGGCAACCAGACCAACGACTGCTCCTATGCTTGCGCCAGATGCGGAAGCTTTTCTTCCTCTTAACACATCAAAGAAAATCCATGAAAGTGCTGCTGCTGCTGAAGCAGTATTTGTTGTTGCAAACGCAAGCGCAGCCAAACTGTTAGCCCCTAAAGCTGAACCGGCATTGAAACCAAACCAACCAAACCATAATAGCCCTGTACCCAAAATCACATAAGGTATGTTGGCGGGAATATGCAGTTCATTTTTTAGATGAGACCTTCTGCGACCCAAGAGAATTGCACCAGCAAGGGCAGCAAATCCAGCGGACATATGAACAACAGTTCCACCGGCAAAATCTAAGACTCCAATTTTTCGCAACAATCCGTCTGGATGCCAAGTCATGTGTGCTAAGGGGGAATAAATAAAAATGGTAAATAAGATCATGAAAAGAATGTATGAGGAAAAACGGACGCGTTCGGCGAAGGATCCTGTAATTAATGCCGGAGTAATTATTGAGAACTTCAATTGAAACATTGCAAATAATAGTAATGGAACAGTTGGAGAAAGAGCAGGATGTGTATCACCATTAACACCGCGGAACATAAAATAAGTAAACGGATTTCCAATTATTCCGCCGAGCGAATCGCCAAAGCCAAGACTGAAACCAACTACTACCCAAATGATGCTGATAACGCTCATAGCAATTACGCTTTGAAGCATGGTTGAAATTATATTCTTAGAGTTAACCATTCCGCCATAAAAGTACGAAAGTCCTGGAGTCATCAAGAGAACCAATCCAGTAGCTGTCAGCATCCAAGCAATATCAGCACCGGATGCAGGTCCACCAGAAACATGCGAATAATTGTAGTTAAGAAAAGCCCCCACTATTGCAACCGCCAGAAGAAGCACAAATGGTACAAACTTATACTTGCCCAAGTTTTATCCTCTCTAAATTATTTAATAATGTCTGCTTTATATAAGTAGAGCGAGAATCTATCTCGCTCTAACTCTTTTTTTATTGAACAGCCAGCACTTAACAATCGTAGTACAAGCCGAATTCATAGGGATGCGGCTGCAATGCCATTGGTTTTACTTCTTTATCAATCTTGTATTTTATCCATGTCTCAATAACATCTTCAGTAAACACATCACCTTTAAGAAGATATTCATGATCATTTCTCAGGCACTCAAGTGCTTCACCTAAACTGCCGGGAGTAGAAGGAACATTTACTAATTCTTCAGGTTCCATATCGTAAATATCTTTATCTAAAGGATCACCCGGATCAATACGATTTGTTATCCCATCTAATCCAGCCATTAACATAGCTGCAAATCCAAGATAAGGATTGCATGATGGGTCGGGACATCTGAACTCAACGCGCTTTGCTTTTGGGCTTGATGAATACATTGGAATTCTGATTGATGCGCTTCTATTTCTTTGGGAGTAAGCGAGATTTACTGGAGCTTCAAATCCTGGAACTAATCTCTTGTATGAGTTTGTTGTTGGATTTGTGAATGCCAACAATGATGGCGCATGTTTTAGTAAACCGCCAATGAAATACAAAGCCATCTCACTCAATCCGGCATAGCCTGAACCCGGGAATAGAGGTTTTCCTTTTTTCCACAAACTCATATGAACATGCATACCGCTTCCATTATCTCCATAAATTGGCTTAGGCATGTATGTAACAGTTCTATTATTTTTCTTTGCAGTATTTTTTACAATGTATTTGAACATTAAAAGCTGGTCGGCTGATTTCACAAGTGGCTGAAAGCGCAAATCAATTTCACATTGACCACCGCTTGCAACTTCATGATGCTGTGCCTCAACATCAATTCCGGCATTTATCAGATTAGTAACCATTTCATTTCTAAGATCCATTAACGCATCTGTGGGAGGAACGGGAAAATATCCTTCTTTGAATCGAGGTTTGTAGCCAAGGTTTGGCCCTTCATCTCTTCCGCTGTTCCATCTTCCCTCAATAGAATCAACAAAATAAAATTGACTATTTGATTGAGATTCAAATCTAACATCATCGAAAATAAAAAACTCTGCTTCGGGACCGTAGAATACCGTATCAGCAATTCCCGTTGAATTTAAATACGCCTCTGCTTTTTGTGCGATGTTACGCGGACATCTTGTGTACTTCTCTTTTGTAGCAGGTTCAAAAACATCACATATCAAACTTATTGTCGGCTGCTCGATGAATGGATCAACAAATAAAGTATTTGCATCCGGAATGATAAGCATATCGCTCTCATTTATCGGCTTCCAACCGCGAATTGATGATCCATCAAAACCGAAACCATTTTCAAAAGATCCCTCATCTAATTGAGAAGAAGGTACCGTGAAATGCTGCCACTGACCGGGAAAGTCCATAAATTTTAAATCAACGAATTTTATTCCGTTTGATTTAATGTACTTCAATACGTTATCAATGGGTGATTCAGATTTAGCCATGAATGAATGCTCCTTAATTTAATGAATGAATAATTAAAAGATTAAATATCTATTTCAGTTGTTTCCTTAATTGTAGAAAGCACAAAAGTTGTTTTAGTTGCTGTCACACCAGTCCATGATTGAATTTCTGCTAAAAGCTTTTCAAGAGATTCAGTGTTTTTTGAAATTGCCTTTAACAAATGCGAACCTTCGCCAAGTACCGAGTGGCATTCCAATATTTGCGGAAGCTTTTCAACATGTGAAATCAAAGACTTATAATGCTTTGATGATTCCATCATTACCAGAATGTATGCCATTATATCATAACCAAATGCCTTGCGATTTAGCTTTGTATAGTAACCCTCAATAATTTTTCTATCTTCAAGCTTATGAAGCCGCTCACTTATTGCAGGAATTGATAAACCAACTGCATCTGCAAGCTCGTTTCTTTTGGTTCTTCCCTCTTTTTGGAGAACCCGCAATACTTTAATATCTAAGTCATCTAACATTATTTGCCTAATAAATTAAGGTTATTGGGATTGATTGCTTCAAATATAAAGCCAAAATTCCTTTTGTGCAAGCAGTCCTTGAATTTTTATTGATATTTTTTAAGAGATGTGTTTAAGAGCATTTTTGGGAAGAAAGTTTTACCGAAGTGTCGGAAAATATTTACCGCTTTAATAGGGTGGGTATGTAAAATTGTGAGAGAATGTATTGTACTGAAGCTATCAATTTAAGTTTAAGACTACTGCAAGTGATAATAAAAATGAGAATCCCTATCTCAAGATCCCCACTTATTACATTTTTTGATAAGAATTACTTTACAACCAACATTTTCATCGTCTTCACAAAATCTTTAGTAACTATTCGATAGAAGTAACATCCACTAGATAAACTACTTGCGTTGAAGTCAATTTGATAATATCCCGCCGGTTTTTCTTCGTTAACGAGCGTGGATATTTCTCTTCCAAGTATATCATAAACCTTCAGCGAAACTTGTGCTGCATTGGGAAGCTGGTATTTTATTTTTGTCGTTGGGTTGAATGGATTAGGGTAGTTTTGACTTAACGAATATTCGCTCGGTATCAGTTGTTTTGATTTCTTATTCCCGCCACTAAATTTTTTATTCATTATTTCACTCAGCTTCGATAAGTAATCTGCACTGCGCTTTACAAAATATCTCCCCCCAGTTGCCTTTCCCAATTGGCTGTTGGTAGTGTCTAAGTTCAACGATGTTGTCATAATATCTATTTCTGCATACACAGCTTCTTCGCTTGTCGGATTCTGCTGGATGATGTCATTAAACTTCATGATTGCTTCAAGGTATTCCTCATTACTTACATCACACAGTATCGAGTTTTGATGGTATCTTTTCTGCAGAAGCGTGTCGGTTTCTGCTAATGAAATATTTATGAATTCAGATTTAAGAGCATTGAAATATTGTGGTTCTTCATTTAGGATATTTCCTATCTCATACAGTTTATTGTATGCCGGTAATTTTTCTTTTGATGTATATTCATCTTGAACAATTTGTTGATATATCGTTTGGGCTTCAGAAATATTCCCAGAAGCAAAAAGCATATCTGCCTGTGCATATTCTTGTTCCATTTCTTCCGGCGGTGCTTCAGCGATTGCATTTCTTGAACCTATCGTATCAACAGCAATTCCATCTGTTGTTTGTATGACGATATCGTTAAGTGAACAAGGAGAGTTGGGCAGCGGACAATAAACTCCAACCGAATCAAACTCAATATTTAGTGTCCCGAATCTTGATTGAGATGGACCAACAATTCCCCAATAATTCAAACTGGTTGAAAGTATTCTGCCAAGAGTGTCCCCGCATGACCCATTTATTAACGGTAATGTAAGTGATGAAGGTATATTTTGTCTGTCATCGCTAATTTCATTTCCGCCCCATCTTAGTGATATATCTCCATTTTCCAAATAAATTTCTGTACCTATCGGAAATCCTTCACCTTGAAATGGAGGTTCGCCATTATATCTGCCGCTATTTCTTATTATGTTGCATCCTCTGATCGGGTACCAGCAATGCGGATTGACCATATAAAAAATAAGATTGGGAACTGAACCCGTTCCTATATACAGACCACATTCCAAATTATCTTCTATTGTATTTGATCCCATTTCGGGTGAAGAATAGGCAAGCTGTACCCCATACTTATGATTCTTAATTAAATTATTTCTTAGGTATCCGCCGCAGCTATTCATAAATATGCCCGGCATTGAGGAAGTGTCAGATGATTGATAGTTATAGCCCACAATGTTATTATTCAATATATGCGATACATTTATTTGGCTAAGAAAAATTCCTAGATGACTATTAGTAATTGTATTTCCCTTTATAACTGCTTCAACACAATTAACCGCTGATATACCCAAATATGAACCGGTAATATTACATTTATTAATAACCGGAGTAGGCAGACCATTAATAAAACCTAAGAATGCTATACCATTGTTGGAGCAGTTATTAATATTCACATTTGAAACATTCAAGGAGCTTCCGGTTTGAGCTTCAATACCGGTCGCAGCATTCTGAATTTCACAAAATGATGAAGATAATACTCCGCCTTGCTTTACAACAACACCAGCCGAATCTGATGAGCTGAAATTCAGATTTAGTCTGTTTGATAAAATTCCATTTACTTGTGCAGCACCCTCTATGCATAGTTGATGACTGTTTGTAAAAACGATTGAACCGCTATTTCCGCCGACTATTCTTCCTCCGTTTTTTATAGTAATATTTCCTTTAGCGGTGTATGTGCTGTTAATATAAAATGTTGCACCACTCTCAATTGTCATATCCTCTGTCAGTGTTGTGGGAGCGGAGATTGTTTCATCGGTTATAAGCTTGCCACCGTATTTTACGACGGGCAATATACTATAAAGGCGTGCATCACCCACTGTGATGGTATCATTGAAAAATGCTGTGCCGGTATATGCAGCGTTTAGAGTAACTCTCGAATCTTCAACATAATCCCTCAGTTCCCAATTATTGTATTCATTTAAATTCTTTAAGGAAAAAACTAATTTAGTTTTATTACTGTAGTGCCTATTTACAGCCATGAAATATTTTTTCTCCGCATCACTTTTATTGTGAAAGAATCCTAGTTCTATTTCACATATAGGAGATTCGATATTTCCAATGCTGTTTATTTTTTCTAATTTGTCATACCCATTCGTGCCGAAATAACCACCTTGTAAATCTGTGGCATCAACAGCATTTGAACCCGCAAATTGGGTATCTGGTATTGCCGTTTTCAATGTCTTGCCCATTAAACCAATAAGGCGTGGTGATAGTACATCCTTTACAAAATCGTATCGCGGTGTATATACATAACCACCACCATTTAATGGATTTACTAATCCCGAAAATGTTGTGGTATCCTCTGTTCCAAAATAACGAAACAATGATAAGGACTTCGCTCCATACAGCAATTTAAGATTTGCCTCATACAGCATTTCGTGCGGAAGGGGTTCGTGAAATAGTCTTGCCTCATTTACTCTGCCGCAAAGCAGTGTTGTGCTAAAATATATCGAGTCATAATCATTTAGCCTGTCTAAAGCAGAATTAATTAAATAATCAATATTTGCCAATCTATAATCACAACCCCCGCAGCTATCTGCATTTGCATATGGATAGTGATATAGCGGATGATTATTCTGAAAGCTTTTGATTTTTGTTCTTCGGTAGAATTCCTCGAACTTATACAACTTGTGAGTTCCTAATTCGCTGTCTCCGAATTTCCCATTCCATGAGGATGGGAATGAAACCCATAGTCCTCGTTTGCCGGCGCTAACACTATCAAGTATATGATTTACCATCCTCATCGGCTCATAATTATCAATGCACTCAGGTTCATCCAAAGCGAACCAGGCTACTACTGTGTTTTCCCATCCCGAGAAATTGAAGGAAAATTTCGCTTGGTCGTCTACTAAGCCTTTATCAACATCGTTCGTGACAATACCAAGTCCTCTTTGATCGTAAACCGTAATATTATCAACGAATAGACGGTATGTGCTATCTCCTTTCCATATTACTTTGAATTCAATAAAGCTTGCATATGTTCGTGTAGTTTGCTGTGAATCAACTCCAACACGGTTATATGTGGTTTCCTCACCAAAATTAAGCGATGTTAGATCGTACGATAACTGAGCTGTATACCAAGCACCTATAGTGAAATCACTTCTCAGTAATGTATCAGCAGTAATTACCTGAACTTGAGCAATAGAGCCATTTATGATCCTAGAATTTGTTACTTGAAGAATACATATTTCATCGCTTGGTGATCCGGTTTCTTCGTGGCTATAATTGAGTTTCATTAAAAAATCTACGTAATAGTAGATACTATCGGTTGGTTGTATTGAGGAATAACGGACTTCTTGTCTGTAGCCTGGTCCATCAATCAATGTACCTGCTGGCGCCATCTCTTTAGTCAATATTCCAGTTACACCGGCTATCGAAACAGAATCGCCGATAGAATGGTTAATGTTTAATGTTGCCAATCCATCTGCTTCTGGCTGCCCTTCTGCCTCCAACTTTGTGTATCGCCCTTCTGTGTATTTTATGATATGGTTCATTAATGTACTATCCGTCTGCCATGGGATGGCTTTCATACTATCTTTATAAATCCACTGTAACACAGTGTTGTCTATATTTTGTGCTAACACTACATTTACACCCATTTCTTTCATTTTAGTAAAATGATTTTGAGAAACGTCTCCAGGTGCTATGCTTAGGATCGGTATGCCGTCAAAGTTTTTAATGTACTCTTGAGCAGTTACTTTTTGTCCTATTACAAAAAGTAAAAATACAGTTAGCAGTGGAAATGTTTTTTTCATTTTATTTGCTCTCAATTGATGTTTAATAACGTGTTAATTAAAACTTAAATAACTCCTTCGTAGTAATATTTTATACATCCATTTTCTCATCTCCTTTCTTTCACAAGCTTATTTCCCCAGCTGATTTTGTTCCTTTTTTCATGTTATCATCTTGTTACTACTTTTACTTTGTCATTTTCTCCCTTCCCTTTGGGAAAGGGTTGGGGTTAGGCTTTTTATTTTTACTTTACAAGTAACATCTTCTTCATCTCCATATAAACCGGAATATTCCTTTCACCTATAACCTCTATTCTGTACAAGTATATGCCACTCGCTATATTGTTTTTATTGCTGACTGTTGACTGAAGACTGCCGACTGACGTAGCGAATTCCACCTCATAATACCCCGCTTCTTGTTCTTGGTTCACTAAAACTGACAGCATCTCTCCCTTAATATCATACACCATCAGCTTTACATATCCGCGTTCCTTCAGCTTGTAGCCAATTGTTGTGCTTGGATTAAATGGGTTTGGGTAGTTCTGATAAAGGAAATAGTCATTTATTGTCATTGGGTAGTCATTTATTGAAGTAATGTTCACAACTATCTCTTCAGATGGTTTTGATTCGTTACCTTGATTATCTACGCATGTTACTTTATAAACATACTTCCTTATCTTGTGTGGTATTGATTGGTTATAATTTGTATCTGCTTGCGATGAAACCAGCTTTGTTGAATCAATAGCAAAATTAATAACTGTATCACGATATACCTTATAGTAAGAAGTATCTGCCTCCGTATTTTTATTCCATTTTACCCTAATTGAAAAAGTATCAAGGAGTGCAGATAGATTTCTTGGAGGTCGGGGTGCAAGGTCTTGATATGTGTAGATTTCGCCGAAAGGTCCTCCATACACTCCATTGTCGCTTCGCGTTCCATCTTTATCTAAAATATTAGGATCACCCTTATCTATTGCCGGTGAATACTTTTGAAGATGGTAATCAAAATTCATTGCGTGGTTTGGGACAGTATCCTTCACAAACATTGGGTCTGCAATGATATCGCTATCTCCAAGAGTTGCGATGTTTGCTACATTTATTGAGTTAACCCAAAATAAATTGTAATTTGAATTAAGGCTAGTTCCACCAGCCCCAACACCTTTATCAGAATAAGCAATTATGTTATTCCTCAGTTTAGTTTTTTGTCCTTGATTTATTGCTATTGATGTTCCTTCTCCTTTTAGGTAGAGCGCATTATTGTTCAGTAAAATTGCCGAATCTCTCAAACTTCCAACATCAATATTTTGTCGCTTAAATCCAGCAACAATGTTATTTGATATTAGTAGGCTTTTATTATAATCACTATCTATTCCAACTCCTTCCCCATCAATAATAATATTATTTGTTATCAAGGGATTTCCACCAAAGGATAAATAAATAGTTGAAAAGTTTCCAGTTGAGTAAATCACTGAGTTGCTTAATTCCGGATGGCAGGTATCGGCTGGGCATTCGGAACGGAAAGCTCTTGTTGCATTAACTATGATACAATTATTTATAATGCTAGATGAATTTCCAAACGCCGCAGCATCAAATGCATTACTTAGTCTGCAATACTCAACTTTAGTATTATAAAACAAATTAAATAAGCAAAATGTGTTATTTTCATTTTTATTGCGACCAATTATATCTAAATATTTTATTGTAGCGTGCGCTCTAAATTCAATCGCTTTGTTGGATGCCAAACCAATTGTATTAATTACTGTACTATCCATGCTGCTACCAATTAGGGCAATTTCTTTGTTTATTATTAACGTTTCCTTATAAACCCCATTTGCAACATAAACCGTATCGCCGTTTTGGCAAATGTTAATGCACTTTTGTATGCTGTCGCTTGCGGTTTCCCAACTTGTATATGGAGGTGTGCTCGTTCCCGTTTTGCTTACGTAGCGGACGGTCGCGGTCGCTTCAAGTAAAAAGATAAATGTAAAAAGATAAAAGAGATAGAATGGTTTTGGGTTCATGGGCAGTTACTTTCATTTGTGCACAGTGTTTGGGTGTTAGTATTTTGAAGAAGCATAACGACAGAGGTGCGATGAATTAAAGAAACTTTTTTCATAAAAAATTCCTAAGAGGATTTTGTTCTCATTATAACTTAGCAAAGAAATTTTTCAATCACAATTATAAAATAAAAAAGCGGTCCGAAGACCGCCTTTAAATTGAATCCCCCTTCCCTTAGGGAAGGGGCAAGGGGTTATGCTTACTTCACCAAAATCATCCCCTTTGTTTGAGAAGATTTGTATGTAAGAAGATTGTAATAGTAAATTCCGCTTACCAGATTATTTTTTTGTGTATCAAAAATTACTTCATGAATTCCGCTGCCAAGTTCTTGATCAACTAAAGTTTCAACCAATTCACCAACAGAATTGAAAATCCTCAATTGCACCTTCGATTGACTTTTCAATTCAAAACGAATTGTTGTTTGCGCATTAAAAGGATTGGGATAATTCTGATACAGCATAAAATCTCTTGGTGTAGTTTCTTCTTCAAGTGATGAAACTGGACCTCGATATATAATTCTAAATGCGTCAGCCGCAACTATTCCGGTAGTATTATTGCTCATCTTAACAGAGATAGTACCGTTTGAATTTAGTGTTGCTTCGGATAAGAAATTCCACTGCCCGCCGTTTGTCTTCTGAGTTTTGTCAACTAATGTCTCATTTCCATTTGCATTAATGACAAATCTTGTGTTGTATGAAAAGCTGCTGTTTGAGGGCCACCAACCATAAACATCATAAATTCCGGATGAAAGATTTTGAGTGGTGTACTCAATTAGTGAAGTGCCATTTCCAACTGGAGCAGTTAAGAAATTAGCGCTGTAAAATTCTAATCCGGTTGTGTCAGTATACCAGCTTCCACCTGCGATTGCATTTTTATTATCTAAGATATACCGTTTGGGATGTGACAGTTCCAAATATTCTGCAATAGCATAAACGTTTCTTTGTCCTATTTCAATTAGATTATCGTTTGATACCCAAATACCCTTTGAATAATTATCGTAAGGTGTTTCATAAGTTAATGCCATTACTTGCTCACCATGATTTGCCCACAACCACCCTTCTGGAAATACGGCGCTGAGATTGGATTCGCTATAATCGCCTGGAACAAAATAAGGATTATCTGATGTGTTCAAATTTGAAAATTGATATTCTTTTCTGTAAAATCTGGGAGTTGTTGAACCGGGTGTGTGAATCCAAAATGTGCAGTACGAAACTGCCTGGGAGTGCAGATTATTAAAAACCGACAGAACCTTTTCACTGTTTATTTGAGCCATTCTTTGTTTAAGTATTTTTACTTCTTTACTGGTTTCGGTGTCAGATTTGTTCCAGTTCGATTCCACATCAACTCCGCTAAAATTTGTTCTAGACTTTCCGTAGAATACTCCATCGGGATTTGTAAATGGGATCAAATAGAAAATCACATTTTGTCTGTAGTAGGAAATCACTTCATCAGTGCTCAATAATTTTTGAATTATGCCGTCAAAATGCCATGAACTTGGCGTTTCGCCAGGATGAGTCCGTGCATGTATCCAAACTCTTTTTTTATCTGCGTTTGGAACGCTCGGATCTGTAATTGTTATTTGTTGAATAGGGAATCCATTATCAGTTATGCCAAGAGTGTCAACCTTTACCAACGAACTAAGAATCCACTCATTTATTCTCTCCTGAAGAAAGCTGTAATTGTATGGTGTATAATAAGCTACATAAACAGTGTCTTCAGTGAAAGTTTTTTGAAACATTTTTGTTGTCGGACTTTCAGACGCGGTAAACCTCGTAAAATCCCGGTTGTTATAAGAGTACATTGGGCGATTAACATCCGTGCTGGTAATTGTTACACGAATGAATTTGTTCTTCATCCCTTTGATCCTAAAATAAAACCATCTGCCGCCAATATCTGAAACAGTTGTAACGGTATAGTTTAATGAATCGGTTGTTGTGACAGTGTTGATATTTCCGCTTTCAAAATTTGCGTCGAATGTTGTTTGAGAAAATATATTTGCTTGAAAAGCAATGAGAATGAGGAAAAATAAAATCATGTTTTTGACTTTAAATAAATTTGAGATACTGATGATTAAAATTAAGTAATTTATTTTGAATGATTGAACGTTTCTGTCTTAATGAATTGCATATTGTTTTTAATGATGTATTGTGCAGTTTGCAAATTTGAAAAAGCATAATTCTTCATTTCATTTGCCGATTGCTTGTATTCATTTATGTAATCATTAATATTTTCATTTTTATACTTAAACAAGCTTTCTTTAGCCTGGTCGTTAACAATCAGAAATAAACTGTCACCAAGAATACCATATTTGTCATCAGCGGAAAAATAAACATATGGTCTGGTTTCATTTAGCAAATCTATCCCCAAAGTATTATTGGTGTACGGAAAGCGTAACAACCCCATAATTGTAGGAAATACATCAATTTGTCCGCCAATATGTGAATATGCCTTTGGTTCGGGTAGAATACCTGGTGCATAAAAAATTAATGGTGAATGATGATAATTCAACGGCATTTCATAAGTTGGTGAAAGCGCAGCACCATGATCTGCAATAAAAACGAAAATTGTGTTCTCAAACCAACTTTTATTTTTAGCAGCAGAAATAAATTTACGAATTGACCAATCAGCATACTCAATAATTTGATCAGTAATTTCATTTGGTTTGGGTTTAAAATAATCTGGAATAATATATGGTCCATGATCGCTTGCTGTTAAAACAGCAGCCAAAAAAGGTTTCTTTTGAAAATCTGCCGCATCTAATTTTGAATTAACAAAATCAAAAAGATAATCATCGGGAACTCCAAGTGTACTGAGAATTTTTTCTTCGGGGTAATCACTTTTTGTATAAACTTTATCAAAGTCGTTGTGATATAGAAATCCCTCGATATTATCAAATTGTCCATCGTGGGTAGTAAAATAAATTTTCTGATAATCAAATTGTTTCAGTGTGCTTGCGATACCGTTATACTTCAGCATGTTTGAAGCTTTCATTGGGTGCTGTCTGGCTAATGCGGGATAAGAAAATAATGTGCTGAAAACTCCGTTGTAAGTGTGGATTCCCGCCGTATAAATATTATCGAAGCATAGTCCTTGAAGTGCTAAGCTGTCAAGAAATGGAGTTAGATTATCGGGGTTTCCATATCTTCCCATTTTTGCAGCGCTCATTGCTTCCATCATCACAATTACAACGTTAGGCTTTGCTTCAGATAATTTTTCGGGCTTTACCAATCTGGCAATTGGTGATTCAAATCCACTGCTTTTAATATTTAAATATTTTTGAACATTTTGAATTGCAAGTTCATCATTCATCAAGTTTAGATATTTGTTCTCGGGATTAATTTTATCAAGATAGCTGGTAAGAAATGTAAAAATCGGATTTAACCCCGCCTGATTTAAAAATGAGTTATTGCAAAAAAATGCGGTGCCAATTCTTATGGGAGATTTAATTTCGATTCTTCCTCTAATTCCTAAAAGCATTAGAAGGAAAAATAAGATTGAGATTAAAATATGAAATCCGATTCGAGGTCTGGCAAAATTACTTCTGTTATAAGATTTGAATATTCTCTTTAGAATTTTATATAAAGTTATCAATACAACTAATAAAGGCGCCGCTATTAAATAATACCGCGGTTCCTGGATTATCATATTAAATACAAATGCCGGATTGTCAATCCATTGAAGCGCCGTAATACTTATACGTGAATAGAATTGTTTGAAATAAGGTATGTCTGCTGCCGATATAATTAGAGCCAAGGAAATCACTATCAACAAATAGTAAAACAACAGAGAAACAATAAAATTGATTTTCTTTCCGCTTATATCAACTAAAGTTAAAACCAAATAGAATAGCACCAGTATGTATCCCGAAACCACAATATCAAACCGGAGTCCCATGAAAAAAGAGAATAAAATATTTATCCAGTCAATGCCGCCATCACTATTTACAACCTTATCCCAATTCGTAATGAATAATAAAATTCTGAAGAAAGTAAATGACGAGATAAGAAGCAGATAAATTTTTAGCGTGGCTGTAATATTCTTCATTCCAGCAAAAAGCATGAATTTATTTTTTAGATATGAAGCAGGTTTCGCAGATTCAGTTGCCAGCAGAGGTTTCCCCTTGAATCTTTTTTTTGATTAAGCGTTTTTCTTTTTCTCGCTTGTATGCCTTAGGGTTGTCTTCCACTTTAGGCGGTTTTTGAGGTAAGGGGATTCGTTTCTTTTTTTTCTTTATCTTGATCTTCATAATGCTTTTGTTGGTGATAATTCGTGTAATTGTACAACACACATCACATTGTTAACGATAGAAATCTTGCAGCCACCGACCAAATCATTCCTTTGGAAGACTCATCCTAATCAAACATGAATTAGAAAATAGCATAAATAAATGGTGCTAACGCAGAACCTTGAGTAAGGATAATCAACCCGCCAAGTAAAATAAGCATAAATAAAATTGGCGCTAACCACCATTTCTTACGAACTCTAAGAAATTCCCAGAGTTCTTTTAATATAGATAATTTGCTCATACGATTACTCCTTTTTTCATTTCTAACTAAAAGTTAAATTTTTATGGAACCACTTTCAAATCATTTAACCAGGATTCAACCCATTCGGAATTGGGAGAAACAAGCGGCACAGCAGTAATTTTACCGCCGAACCCGATCAACTGAAAAACCAAAGCATTGTGACTAGTTGTTTTAATAGATTTAAGCAGTTCATTATTTATTGTGATATTATTTTGTTTAGCAAGCTTTGCAATAAATTCATTTAATGATTTTTTTACCTTTAAATGATGAAGTTCTTTTCCCATTTCTTCGCGAATTTGATCAAATGAAATCAAATCAAATGTGGAATCTTCTCTTACATCAACTAACTTAAAAATTGAATAACCTCCAGAAATTTTCACGGGTCCATAAATTTCACCGATATTCATCTTTTCCAATATTGATGCAATTTCACCAAAATTTGAAATTGGTTTAAATCCAGATTCTGCTTCAGTAAACGAGTTCGATTTTATTGAGTACTTTAAAACAAGGTCTCTTATATCGTTTCCTGCCTCTAAATCATTCAATGCCTTCTCTGCGTTTTCAAGATTGTCCACAATAACTTCAATAATGTTGACTTCTTTTCGGTTTATTTTTCTATTATTTAATTGATTGTAATACTCTCTGATTTCATCATCAGAAACTCGTGATGAATCTGCAAATTCAGCCATTACTAATTGATAAAAATAATTTTGTTTCCACATGTTCAATTTATTTTTGACCTGTTCGGACTTTTCTAATCCCAACTTATATCCTTCGTTAGCCAGCACTTTATATTCGATAAATTTTCTGGTTTTGCCATTTAGAATGTCAAAAACGTTTTGGTAGTTGACTGAATCAAATGAAACGTTTTCAAATCTTAAAAAACCAATGTAATCTTTTAATGGAATTGATCCATTATACAGCTTAACAAACTCAGTGTTTAGATTTTCCGAGCTTAGCTTTTTACTGATAAAAGCAAGATCAGAAATATCCAGATAATATTTTTTTTGTTCTCCTCGTAGGGTTCTTTTTCTATCAAGAACAGAAAAAATCTCATCTGCAATAACTTTTAGCAATTTCCCATTCGCTTTCATGGTGCGATTGCTAAATACGATGTTCATATAATCTTTGTAATAATCGTTTTCAGATCTTTCTTTTGCCAATTTAGTGAGGCGGCGATATTCCGATTCCCATCCAATTGATTTTTCAAGTATGGGATAATATTTAACCTCAACATTTAAAATGTACCAATCATCTCCCAATTGAATCGGTTGGGAAAATCCATTTTCCGGTAGTGTTAATATTTCGTTTTCAATCTCTTCATTAAACTGTCCAAAAGTAACAGCGAAGGTATCCCGCGAGCTAAGATTTGAATCCGAAAGAAAAAAATCAAACGGTACTCCGCTTTTTAATAACCCATGAATTCTTTCAATTTCTTCAAAATTTGTCGTTCTAAGGTATGTGCATTTTAACGTCGTGGCGTTCAAAAGATAAAAACCAAGAAGAGAATCTGCTTTGAATTTTGCTTTATCTGCCATCATGTGTTTGTAAAGTTCATCCCGAACAAACATTTCCTCAAACGTTTTAAGTGTTTGCCTAACAATTTCAGCAGTATCAAGCTGAATAGATTCACCGTATGAGGCAAGAAGTTTTTCAGCAATGAGAGTATAAAGAAATTCTTGCTTTATTTCATCGCTGATTTGCCTTTGCTCTCTAAACATTTGAGGCGTTAGTTCATAACGATATAGAAATTCGGTAGGCAAAATTACTTGATTACCGACTTTGGCTAATATTTCGCTTTCTGTTTGAGAATAAATTGAAAAATCAGATATGAGAAGCAAAATTGAAATCGCGGCGATAATTTTAACAGCCGGTTTTGATATTTTATATGAAGTTACAGACACGAAAAAAATTATAATTTCTTTTTATTTTACCGACACTTATTTATAAAAAACATTGGAGATTTTTTGTCCAAAAAACGTGATGCTAAATTAAGCAAAAGTCCTAACAAGAAAGCTGTCAACCAAAGTACCCAGACAGAAAAAGACAGTGAGGTAACTAACCAATCTACATTGGAAATAAAACGGAAATATTTATTCTATTCGGTGATGTTCTTAATTCCGATACTTTTTTTTGCTGCTCTGGAATTTTCATTAAGGATATTTAACTACAGAAAGGACATCCCCCAATGGGTTGAGATGACTGCCGGGAAGCTTGTTCTCAATCCTGATATTGCCTATCGGTATTTTCATTCAACAAAAGGAATTCCCTATTCTAATCAAAATAGTTTTTATGCTTTAAAAAAAGATAATGCGTTTAGGATATTTATTCTTGGCGGAAGCAGCGCAGCAGGTTATCCATACACACCAAATGGTGACTTTGGAAAATACCTGCAAAAAAAACTTGAGATAATTTATCCAGATAAAACAATCGAAGTTGTAAACATTGCGCTTACAGCTACAAACAGTTACACAATAAGAGATTTAATGCCTGGAGTGATTGATCAGAAACCCGATTTGATTTTGATTTATGCTGGACATAACGAGTACTACGGCGCACTTGGTGTTGGTTCGATGGAATCTATCGGCAGATCAAGAAAAATTGTTAAGCTGATTCTTTCACTAGAAAAATATAAAACAGTTACTCTTTTACGTGATTTTCTAAAATGGATTGGTAAAGTCCTCTCAAGTTCTGATGGAGCAAATGGAGAGCAAGGCGGAACACTAATGGCTCGAATGGCAAAGGATAAGTTGATTGCCTACAAGTCAGATATTTTTGAAGAAGGTATTTTACAGTTTGAAGATAATCTTACGGATGTTATTCAAATGTGCAAAAACGCTAAAGTTCCAATAGTTCTTGGAACTCTTGCAAGTAATCTTAAAGATCAAAAACCATTTGTAGCTATTTCCGAATCCGAATATCCGCCGGCAGATAAAATCTATCAAGAAGCAAAGCTTGCTCTATCTCAAGGCATCTATGATTCTGCCTTCAGCAAATTTCTTTTTGCAAAAGATCTTGATGGGCTGCGTTTTAGGGCACCTCAAAAAATAAATGATGTAATTACTTCGCTAGGGATCAAGTTCAACTTTCCAGTTGTTGATGTTTTCAATGAATTTAATAATGTGAGTCCGGATAAAATCGTTGGCGATAATCTTATGACCGATCATCTTCATCCAACATACGATGGATATAAACTAATCGGCGAACTCTATTTTAAAGAGTTAGAGCATAACAATCTGCTGCCGGAATCTGGAAAAGTAAAAATTTCAGATACGGAAATCAGTCGCCTTTTAGCCGATCAAACAAAAATATCTGTCTTAGACTCGATAATAGCCAAATACAGAATATTAATTTTGCAAAATGATTGGCCTTACAGTGAAAGAAAATCGGTTGAATACATGCTTACGTTATTCAATCGAAAAAATTTTATTGACAGCACAGCATTGTTAGTTATTGATAATAAAGTGAGTTGGGAAAAGGCACACCGGGATGTGGCTACTTTTTACTTGAACAACAGAGATTATATTAATTTCGTTCGGGAGGTTAATACTTTAATAGCGCAGTATCCTTTTATTCAAGAGTATTATTCTTTTGTAAGTGAACAGTTACTAAATGCTAAATTGTATGATGAAGCTATTCCGTTTCTTCTCAAGGGTTACAAACAGTTCCCCGATGCATTTTACTCGAAGTGGCTCGGAATAATTGCTCTTTCGAAGAATGAAGTTGATAAGTCCCTCTTCTATTTGAATAAGAGCTTAGACATCGTCAGCAGTGATGCACAAGTTCTTTACAATTTAGCGGGAGCATTTTTAAAGAAAGGAATGTACAAAGAAGCATTAACAACAATTCAGAATTGTTTGCGTGTAAATCCATCGTATCCACAAGCACAAAATATACGAGCTCAGTTAGAGCAAATGGTTAGACAAAATAAATGAGCTCAATAAAAAAGCCGATCTTAATCAGACCGGCTTTTAATAGTGAGATTAATTTGTTCGGTTAAAATCTTATTCCAAAAGAAAACTGCTGTGTGTTTTTGAGTATTCCAAAATCCTGATAAGCATAATCAACCGAAACACCGAGCGTCGGTGTAAAATCGTACATCAAACCAAAACCTAAAGTTAATCCTTCCTCAGTATTATCAAGAAATAGAGATTTATAACCTGCTCTCAGTGCAATTGTATTATACAGAGTATATTCGACACCTGCATTAATTAACTCTGCATTATCACTTGGGTGCAAAGCATCAACAGCAACTGTAAATTTATGATCCTGAATGTCTATAGGATCAATTGCAAGCCCGATTCTAAAAGTTAAAGGAAGAGGATATGAATCAGTATTAAGTTTCGCTAAAATCTGATCGTTATTACCATATGATTGGGGGCTTATATCATGCTGGACAAAAAGATCTTTGCCATCAATTTTCATATCTGTTCCCAAGTTTGTAATCGTCGCCGCCATTCTTAAACCATAAATATCAGAAAGGAATAAAACACCGAGATCAAAAGCCAATCCATTAGCAGTAGAGTTCCATATTTTTTGAGATATGTATTTAACATTCGCACCGATGGAAAAACGGTCTGTAAGATTATATGCGTAAGTCAACGCAAGAAATAAATCATGCGGAGTAAATTTTTCGCCGGTTCCCTCAGGTTCCCGTAAGGTTGTAACTTCTAAAGCCCCATAATCTAGATAACCAATAGTTAAACCAACCGTACCAGCACCTTCCATATTAAGCATGGCACCTGCCCAGTTGTATTTAATATCAGCAAACCATGAGATGTGATTGAACATTGCTCCGCTTTTCTCTGTTCTCGAAGCTCCTGCAGGATTCCAATAAAGTGAAGTAACATCATTTGCGGTTGCTATAAAAGCCCCGCCCATTCCAATGGCTCTTGGGCCAACTCCAATATTTAAGAATGGAGCCGCCGTAGATCCAACTTTAGTTTGGCCGAATAAAATTGAGCTTGCGGCTAAAAATATAAATATAAATTTTTTCATGTTTTCTCCGTTATTTAATAAGAGCAAACTTGCCGATTTTAGAACCTGCCTCAGGAGTTTCTGCTACGAAAATATAAACTCCATAAGCAACATCAAGATTTTCTTCAGTCCGCAAATTCCAATATACATCACCGACAAATAAATTATCATGATACAGAGTTCTTATCAGTTCACCGCGGACAGTAAATATTGAAATTTTTGTGCCCGGGGGAATGTGTGTGAACCTAATTTCTCTTTCACCTCTTCCGCTTGTTTGTGTGCTTAATAATCTGGATTCACCCTCGTGAGTAACAACGTAGGGATTTGGCACCACTTTTATGCGTTCCAATTCATTCTTTGCTTTTTCTGTTGTTATTTTCGCTGCAGAGGTGTTGAAAGTATAAGAGTCCTGGCCATTAAAAGGTTTCAATGTAAAGAGAGAAAGTGTTCCTTGAGTTTCTAACGGAACACTACCAGAATATGTGATGACCACTCTCCAGGTCGTTGTGTCCCTGCTGTTAATATTTTCTCTAAATGTAATTGAGTATGTTGAGGAGATCAAGCCGGTTTTTCTATAAAAGAAATCTATGTATTTATTCCGTGTAACATTTTTAACTTTGAAATTAACAGGAACAGCAGGATAATTATCAGGAGGTCTTCCTATTTGCGGAAGACTGATGAAAACCGAAGTATCAACAATTGAATCATAAAATTCAATTACATAATCACTTGGAAGAGAGATGCCATTGTTTACAGGATTACCTGGATCAAGAAATCTTTGTAAAGAATAGGAAGATGGAGTAGTTGTGCCGCCCTGAAAACCAGAT
Organism: uncultured Ignavibacteriaceae bacterium; assembly: GCA_964613805.1. Taxonomy (GTDB): domain Bacteria; phylum Bacteroidota; class Ignavibacteria; order Ignavibacteriales; family Ignavibacteriaceae; genus XYD12-FULL-36-8. The sequence goes on from CAZTJF010000005.1 coordinate 37,599, forward strand.
TTTGCTGTATCCTGCCTTATAACTGCATCATTAAACAACTGCAATCTAAATCCTTGTCTTATTGGAGTATTGCCAGAAAACATATTGGATTTGTTTACAAGAGTATCATAAGTTCCTGTATAACTGTCATTAATTGCCTTGAATGGTAATCCGTTTACAAAGATGGTATCAGTTCCAGCAGGTAATGAAATAGTTTGCAGCGGCTCAACAATGTATGTCTTATTAATTGATGGAAGGTACACTGTGTCGGGTGTAACTAAATCTATAAGCGACCAATTTTTGGTGTAACCCTCGGCTCCAGAATCTTGAAAAGCAACCTTGTAAGAATAATTATTGCGAATGGCTGCATGATCTATCAATTCAACGGCAACATTACCGGTACCAATAAAACCCTCAGACTTTTTGAGGTTTTGAATCTCAGGTGGAGTATAACCTAGTGGTCTTGCTCCAGGTGTAATGTAACCGGTATTATCATCAATAATTATTTGCCCTGTATTTGTCCTCAATATAAATTTTGAGTTTTCAGTAGGTTGAATATCTAAAATTGCATCGCCAGCATCATAAGCACAAACAGCATAATAATATGTTACTCCAAGTGTAACAGTTGAATCAACAAACCGATTAACTATGCCTGTGTTGTTCCCAAGATAGATAGTCGTTCCTCTAAATTGTGCAAGTAAAGCCGGTGATGGATAGAAATAACCTTGTATTGAATCAACAAGGTCGTATTGTGCGATTGGTTTATCAAATGCGAGGACACCAAGTGCGTCTGTAATCTGTCTTGCATCTGCAAAATTAGCATCGGTCGAACGGTAAATTTTGTATCCTTGAAAATCTTTTTTCTTAGTTATGAAGTCTCTATCATTTTCAGTTTTCTCACCATCCCAATAGATAACGACTTTACCATCTTCCTGTGTTAGAGTAATCTTTGGTTTTTTAGGAGGTTGAGGAAATTTGTAACCAGAATTGTAAATTTTCTGAACTACTTGTTTATTTCCAACAATATCTTCAAAGTCCTCACCAAAAAGTAAAGAAACCGAAAATCTTTCCTTTACATCGACATTTCCATTTCCAGGTACTAACGGAAAAAAACCAGATGCGTAAATAAAGTCCCCATCTTGAGGAATAGGAGGAATAATGTCAAATCTTCCGGGAGTCATTCTATTCCACAATGTTGAATCTATGGAAAGATCAGGAGCTGCCGTGAGATTAAAGAAATTAAAACTTGTTAAACCAATTTGATCGGACTCATCGGGATCAGTTCTCCCAAAATTTGGTTCACCTTGATCCGGAATTCCGTTACCCTCGCCGAAATCAGGACCGGGATAATCGTTATCATCCGGGCCCAATCCATCAACACCCACGTCATCAAATAATGGATTCCAATCGCCATCTTCGTCTATGTCATTATCTCGTCTTTCATCAATAAGCAAATCGTTTACGCCTGCACCAGTTCTAAAATTCTTGTATTTAAGCGGAACTAAGGGCGGTACTTTACGAATTCTTGTTTCATAGTGGATAGCTTGGTTTTCATCAATTAAACCATCAAGGTCATTATCAATTCCATCATAAGCAGATGGATGCGGGAGTGATACCCCGTTTAGTATTGATGCAATATGACCTTCACGAAAGTATTTGTCTGCTTGAATAATAAAGCGAACGCCGAGCGAGTAAACCGTGTCTGGTAAAGATTGTATTGTGTGAAGTGATCTTTGATATGTAACCGGATCAATTAAAACCACTGTATTGCCAACAGTATACGTTACAGAATCAAAATCTGCTAAAGTAAAAACCGGTGAAGGATTTGGCGAATCATCATCATTATCAATTCCATCGAATGGATTGCCCGGAGACTCAAGAAATGCGTAACCAACATAACCAACCTTTTGACCACGGTTACCAATTCCAGGAGGAGAATCATAAGAGTAAGTGATCCACTCATCAACATCAAAGTATCCTAAGTCATCACCGCTATCACCATCACCGCCGGCAAGAGTACCTACCACAGTTCCAAAATCAGCTTTGCGGTATATGGTTGTTCCCTCATTCGTAATATCGTATAACCAGAACAAAGCATCTTCAGCAAGAAAGTTCGACCATTGGAATCCCCGCACTCTCATTTTAAGAGCCATCCCTAATCGCGAACGATCTCTGCTGTCCGGAAGAAAAATTGTGTCTAACTGTGTTGGAATATCAGAAAAATTAAATTCGTCATCGGATTGATCATCTGCATCAAAAAGACTTTCTTGATCTGCATTTTGAATACCTCTTCCAAAATATCCAAACCATTCAGTTTTACCTGAAGGATCTTTCCAGTTTCTTGCAATAGGGTCGTTCCAACCTTCAATTGGCCAAGAATTCTGCAAATGGCTCATTGCAACAGTCTCGGCATTCGGATTAAGAAATCCTGGAATAGGATTCCAGCCCCAGAAATAATTTTTAGTGGGATGTCTTTCATCGGATTGACCTCTTCTTGGTCCTCTGGAAATTATAACTGAGTGGAGAGTATCATTCTGTTTATTTATAAACTCTACTCCGATAAGCGGTATACAATCACCAATATAATTTTCACCTGAGCCAAGAGGCCATTCGCCCCTTATATCCAAGCCCTGGTTAAAGCCGGCTATCTGCCCATCATTATAAAACGAGATGCCAATTCTGTTTCCAGTATGTTTACCCATTCTTAGCAGTTTGGGATCTCCTCTCTGTGCTAACAGATCAAAGCTAATAGCGGTTAGCAAAATCAGTATAAAGAGTATTATTTCTTTTCTTTGCATTTTAATTTCTTTCAAAATTTTAGAAATTGCATGAAAATCCCACTTCAACTCTTCTCGGTTCAGAAAAGAAGCCAGGATTTGTATAAAGCTGATCTAAAGTGTTTTCGTACATCTTGGGATTAATTTTTTCAGCATCAAGCCGGTCAAATGTAAATATAGGATCTCCAGAATCGCCGTAAATTCCTGTTGGGTTATCTAAATCCAACAAGTTTGTAACTTTTACAAACAATGATAGGACCGTGTTACTGAAGACAAAATCCTTGTATGCTCTCAAGTCTAAATTAAATATACTCGGTTTGTTCTCGCTGTTTCTTGGAAATGCATTCTGGCTCACTCTTGTGTTTTTATTAACACCAGGGCTGTAGGGTTGTCCAGTATAAAAATTTCCAATCAATGAAAATCCATAATCTCTCTCAACAGAATATGCTATAGAAAGATTAAGAGAATGTGCCTGATCCCAATTTAGCGGGGCAATATATGTTTCTGGTAAAGCACCACCAAGAATAGCGTTTCGAGCATCGGCAGGATTGGAAGCATTTCCTTTTGTTATTGAATAAGTATAATCTATGCTTGTTGCCAATCCACCGGAAAATCTTTTTTCAAAACTGATAATAAATCCTTTTGAAAAACCAAAGTCGGAGTTTGCATATCTGCTGTAACTTTGTGCACCGCCAAACACAGAAATTTCGTCGCTTTGTGTACCTGTAAGAAATCTAAAATCTTCGAAGAACACAGTTACATCAACGGAAATATCATCACCAATTTGCTGCTGAACTCCGATTTCGCCTTTAACAGTTTTTTGCGGTTTTAAGTCCGCATTGCCAAATAATCCAACGTTACCAGATCCGACTCCCAATTCAAATTCTGGGTTAGTGTAAAGGAATTCATAAGATGGTAATTGAAAAAAATGACCATAAGAAAAATGAATTACTCCTTTATCAGAAATGGGAAAAGCCAAACCTAAGCGAGGGCTAACCTGATATTTTACTGAAGCATCATTATACCAATATTTTTCTCTATCGGCTAAGGTTTTAGGTGTTTCCCCAAGCTCCGGCTCATAAACGCCATTATTGTTAAGATCATTAAATTGATTCGATGGTCTTATGGGATTATTAATATTAGGATCTGAAGGATCTGCTAAAACTTTTCCATCGGGATTAAAAGCATCAAACCTAAGACCTAAATTGAAAATAAGATCAAATGCTTCAAATTTTGATTGGGCATAGGCGGAATATTCAATCGGATTGCGAGTATATTGATTATTTAGTTGAGTAGTAATAGGCGCAACTGCTACAGTTGTTACACCATTTACTAAAAGGGGATATAAGGTTATATCTTTAAAATATATTTGATGTCTTTTAACCTCACCGCCAAACTGAAAATTTATTTCCTGGTTTAACTGAGTTGTCCAATCGATTTTTGCCGAATAAGTTCCTGTGCTTCTTTTAAATCTATTGTAGTCTGTTCCGCCAATATCAAAACTGAAAGGCGGTGTTTGCAGACGGGTATTATCAATATAGCTTGTTGAAAGAGTATTTTCATCATTGTAAATATTTTCGAAGAGATACTGCTCATATTCCTTATAGTAATACGAGAGATTGAGATTATAAAAAGATGAATTGCTTATTGCATGATTAATCGAAATGGTGTTGGAATATCCCTTTCTAAACCTCTGCAAATTGTTATCCGGCGTCAATTTTCGTGAATGATTGTAATCCTTATATTTTTCTTTATCCAGCGCGTAATTGAAATTAACTTTCATCTCTGGGAGTAATCTATAAGTCAATTTTCCCTGGGCATAAATTCGTTCTCTTGGATTCATAGAAACGTAAGCGGAGTCGCGTCTTTCTGTTGCATCTGCACCGGGATCATAAAGAATATTAAAATCTGAGCCTGCTGAACCCTCAACCTCCGCTGCTCTGTCAGTCATAAGAAATTTTCTTTGTCCATAAAGGTAGCCCGTATTATAATAGTATCTTCCGTTTGCGTAAAAATAAAGTTCATCTCTTAAAATTGGACCGCTCAAGCTGCCTTCAATATTTCTAACTTCAACAGGATTTATTTTATCTATATTCCAGAATAAATCTTTCTTATTGGAAACATAATCACCAACATAAGTTTGAAAATTGCCGCGAAGTTCGTTATCGCCGTCTTTAGTTACAATATTGATAATACCCGACATCGCCTGTCCATACTCGGCATTAAAAGCACCGCTTATTACTTGGAGTTCCTGGACAGCATTTGCATTTACATTAATTACTGTGCTGCCGTCATAAGCATCTGTTAAAGTTACTCCATCAACCTGGTAAGCAACCTGCCCGGATCTGCCGCCTCTAACATGAAAATCTCCACCTGATTGAACAAATCCAGCCTGTAATTGCAGGACATCTCCAAGATCTGTGACTGGTAATTGTGATATAACATCAGACCCAACTATGGATGTTGAAGCCGTAAGATCTTTCTGTATCAAGGGCTTTTGGGCTATAACCACAACTTCTCCCTTTAGTTCAAGAGCAGTTGACTGCAGATTAAAATTTTCAGTAGTTGTGAATCCACTCGCAACCTTCACGTTCTGTACTGTTACGGAATTATAACCAATTGCAGATGCTTTAATAGAATAAGTACCTGGGGGAATGTTTATTATGAAATAATTCCCACTTATATCAGTCGCTGCGCCAAAATTGGTTTCCAAAACAATTACGTTTACAAATGGTAATTCCTCACCGGTTGTTCCATCGGTTATTTTACCGGCAATTTTACCTGATTGTGAAAATATTTGTGGTGAAAGAGAAAGGCAAAGAAGGATTGTGTAACAAATCTGTATAAAAAATTTCATTTTACCCTCGGGGTTATAAGCTTAGTTTTCAGTTATTGTTAATTTAATACTTTTTGAATCGTGATGGATAATCAAATACTTATTTTGTGCAGAAAAATTTTCTATTCTGTTAACGCCAAAAATATTTAATCTTGACTTAAAATCAACATTCAAATCTGGCAGAAATAAGTAAAGTGTATTATCCTCTGCTTTGTTTGTTAATGCGATTAATTTTTCGTTTATTATTGCGATGTCTAAAATTCTCCCACCTTCGGAAAGTTGTTTTTCATTTGAAACCGATAAATCACTGCTTAAGTCGCACATCGTATTAAAATATTTTGCATAATATTTTTTCCCATAAGGAATTATCTTTTCAATAATTCTGTCATTGGCTGATAATTCTTTTAAGTTTAGATCTAACTTTATTGTTTTGCCGATAGGTTTAAGATCCTCAAACTTAACTCCGGACACAAAAACATATCCACCGATAATTTTCAGCAGAGTTGGAGTATTATACTCAATTATTTTTTTGTCAATACTTTTATCGGAGAGATTTATTCTGTAAAGCGAAACGTTGTTTGCAGTTTCGGTTATATCCAGCGCTTGATGTGAGGTTAGAACGAAAAGAAAATCCTCGGTTATCTCCATGAACGCTGCTTTTTCCATTTCAAACGGCACATCCTTCTCTAATGCGATTTCATCATATGTTTCTTCGCTAATAAGTTTTACTTTGAAGTTTAATGGATCGAATGATGCAAGAATACCATTGTCGTTTAAGCTTAAAAGAGGATGAGGAAGATCGTAGGGCGCCACAAACTTGTATGGAAAAATCATTTCTCCTTTGCGATCAAAAACTCTGACCTCAACAGGGTAATCAATCTTTTCAGTTGGGAAATGAAAGTTTCCTATAAAGGAATAATTTTCGGCAGGAGATGACTTGAATATTTTTTTGCCGCTTAGGTTTTCTAAATAAATATTTTGATTATCCTTTGTGATGACGATGTCATCATAAGTGAGTTTTATTTCTAATCCATTCAATTCAAAGTAGCTTGAGTTGAATTCTTTTTCAACTTTCAATGACTGCGCTGAAACAGAAATTAAAAAACCGAAAAAAGTTATAACAATAAAAATAAATTTCATTATTTGTTCGAGAGAATCAATTTTTCATTGTAAATATAACCAAAATGTTACTATAAAAGTTTCCGGGTTTAGGAATATAATTTTAAATGATGAAATATGTTTTTATTCGCTGATTTTAAAAATTAAATCGCTTAAGTTTGATTATTCAAAATATTAATATTTGAAAGCAAAGCATGTTTAGAATAGCAATTATATTTATCCTCTCAATAGTTTTTGTTCATATCGTTTTTCCTCAGCAGACTAATAATGAATTCAGAGCTAACTGGGTAATTACCTGGGAATACATTTCTTCTTCAGGTACGGTGGATCAGAAAAAAGCAAAGATAAGACAAATCCTCGATGAGCATAAAGCAGGCAACTTCACGTCTGTGCTCTGGCAGGTGAGACAATCTGGAACAGCATACTACAATTCATCTTATGAGCCATGGGGTTCTTATGCAGGAAGTACGTATCCTGGTTTTGATCCTACAGCATATGCAATTGACGAGGCGCACAAAAGAGGATTGGAGTTTCATGCGTGGTTTAATGTCTTCTCTGCAGGAAGTACTGCACCTGGTGCGCCCGCGCAGCAGCATCCAGAATGGATTTGCAGAGATCAAAGCGGAAATCCAATGACAACATCAATTGCTCTTTCTCCCGGAATGCAAGCAGTAAGAGATTACACGAAAAAAGTCGCAATGGAAATTGTGAGGAATTATGATATTGATGGATTACACCTCGACTACATTCGCTGGAATGAGTATACAAGCTCGGCAAAATCCAAAGAGTTTGAAAAACTTCAGGATGAAAAAAAATTATTAGATGGTGATATTACCGATGATCAAATAGAAGAACTTAAAAATAATATGGCGGGTAGATATTTATATGATGTCGAACATCCATACTCTGCCGGCGTTCCTTCTGGTTTCCCGTCCTGGGATGAATGGTGGCGATGGTCGGTGACTGAATTTGTAAAAACTCTCCATGATTCGATTCAAGCAGTTAAACCTTATGTCAGATTATCTGTTGCCGCACTTGGAAAATATAATTGGAGTGGCTGGAATGGTTACAGCATTGTCTATCAAGATGCTGCGCTTTGGTTCAATCAGGGTTATATCGAGCAAATTGCTGCAATGCATTATCACTGGAATACAGGAAGCGGATTTTATGGAATGCTATCTGGAAGCTGTCCCCAATGCTGGAGCCAATTCATCCAGCCAGGAATTGCGGCAAAACGATTTTACACAGTTGGTCCTCCATCTTACATTTTAAATGATAATAATATTTGGAACAATCATCCCGACATTGTAAATACATGCAGAACCGTAAATTGGGTTGATGGTTTCCAATTCTTCAGCTATGGCAGCTGGAGGGACCGCGATTACTGGAATGAAGCTGGCTCAACTTTCTTCAGTAAGAAAACAAAAATTCGTGATGCAAATCTTCATCGCGATACAATTCCAGCTTCACCGCAAATCAGCATCCTAAAAATTGATTCGCTTCATTACAGACTTACTGTTACACCGGATGCTTCAACAAATATCAATCAATGGTTCGCAGTCTATAGATCAGCAGATGACATTTTCAACCTCAATACGGATGAGATAATTTTAATATCATTTGGAAATTCTCAATTTACGATCAACGAAAACTTTACAGGAGATCAAAACTTCAATGGAAAGTATCGTTATGCTGCGACGATGCTCGATAGATACTGGAATGAATCTCTGATTTCCAATATCGTTTTTACAGATTCAATTCCATCATTTGCTCCTAAAGTTGTCTCATCAACTCCTGTTGATGGAGACACTGTTTCGATAACTACGCAGGTTAAGTTAAACTTCTCGAAGACATTAAATGTTAATACAGTAACTCCAAGTGTGTTCACATTCATGCCCCCGATAGAAGTTAGCAGCGTAACTTTCTCAAACGGAAATAAAACTGTTTTATTTACAACTGCTTCTAACTTCAATTTCCAGACAAATTATACTTTTATACTTGATTCAACAGTAACCGATGTTAATGGAAAAATGCTTGATGGCAATGGTGATGGTATTGCGGGAGATTCCTATGTACTGCATTTCTCAACTGTTGCACAAGACTTAAGTGGTCCGTTAGTCACACAATTTTTCCCGGACAGCACAAATTCTTCAGGAAGTTTTGATGTCGATGGAGTTGTTACAGTTTTATTTGATGAGCTTGTAAACTCAGCCACAATAAACCACAACAATGTTATTTTGAAAACCGGCACTACTCCAATTTCAAAAGATATGCAGCTAAGAACGGTTGGTAATCAATCAATAATAAACATTAAAACCCCGCAGATATTATTAAACGAAACCCAATACTCATTAACACTAACACAAAATATTACTGATGTTGTGGGCAATCCGATATTATCAAATCATGAAATATTTTTCACGACTTCGGATTTGGTATACTCGATAAGAACTATAATAGATGATTTCTCAACCGAAGGAAATTGGGAACAACCGGAATACAGCGGTTCAACAGCTGGAATAATTGACTCGGGAACTTCTTCTGGATACAGCGCGACATATTGCCTTCCGGCAACAACACCAGCAAAAGGATTTTTCATTCAATATCAATGGAATCCATCGGCAGCAACAAAATTGATAAGAGAATATTTATCGGGCGGCGCTCCGCGAAATGTAATTTTCGATACATCGTACATATTGCAAGTTTATGTTTGGGGTGATGGAAGCGGGAACAAATTTCGTTTTGCAATTGACGAAGGTGATGGAACAAATTGGCCCAATCACGAAGTGTCAAAATGGATAGTGATTGATTGGTATGGCTGGAGATTAGTCGAATGGAATTTGAAAGACCCCAACAGCGTTGGAGCATGGATTGGAAATGGAGTCCTTGACTGGCCCGAATACCGAATAGATAGTTTTCAACTGACCGACTCACCAGGTTCATCTGTGTATGGAAGAATTTATGTTGACAATCTTCGCATTGTTAAAAAATCAATTGTGTCAGGGCTAGAGGACGAAGAACAAATGCAGCCAAATGATTTTGTACTTTACCAGAACTTCCCGAATCCGTTTAATCCAAGTACAAAAATTAGTTGGCAGTCGCCAGTCAGCAGTTGGCAAGTCCTTAAAGTATTTGATGTCCTTGGAAATGACGTTGTTACGTTAGTTGATGAATACAGAACAGCAGGAAGATATGAAGTTGAATTTAACGCATCTGGTATCCCGAATCTTGCATCCGGTATCTATTTCTATCAATTGAAATCTGGAAACTTTGTGGACACTAAAAAAATGATTTTACTTCGATAATGTAATAGCATTGCCATGAAAAAAATTCTTTTCACAATTTATTTTATTTTAATCTCTCTTACAGCAGCTTCGCAAACACTTCCGCTTCCGCCGCGTCCATCTAACGCACTTTCTGGTTCTGCCTTCGTTAATGTTATTTGGAGTATGCCGAGAGAGCAGAGAGAAGAACAAATTTATTCGCAAGTTATAAGCGGAAATATCCCGAATTTTATGAGGCAGCTAAAGACAGTAACAACAAGCTCAAACATTGGAGGGACGAACTATACCGCAGCTTACTTTGTCATTCCAGAATATCTTGCTGTCGGTTCAGATTCTGATTATTTCTTATCACCAATGACCCCATTACTTGCTCAAAGAATTTGCAATGAGCTTAATTGTACACTCCCAACAAAGAAAATGGTTGATCAAATTTATTCAACCGCACCTTGCAAATTACGACCACAGCCAATACCGCCCACTCCTCAAATGATCACAGTTCCCGTTTTTGCTCAACATAATGATTCAGTCAGATCAATTCGATTTCCAGTAATTCCACAATATCCTCTTGGAACTTTAGTAGGCGGCACTAAAAAAGATGTGATTATTTCAAACAGAATTTATCAAAACTTAAATCCAAACGTACCAAAACCGGTTGTAATTTATGGATGGCATCAATTAAATGGGTCACCCATTCAGCCGGTTTACAATGGTCATGAAGAAACTTATGCAGATTATAGTCACGGTATTCGTTTAGTTCTCGATTCTGTTGTTGTGAATGGAACACCTCAAACTTTTACACAGCTTTTAGCTGATCCAGTTTTATGTGTATTGATAAGCGATGAAGGAACTATCTTAAAACCATATTACACCTTAGTTGGAGTGACACCGCCATCGCCTAAAACTTTTGGTGTTATTTGGAACAGCCCTGGAAGTTTGAAGTTAACAGCTGCGCCTCTTGCCGGCACAACATACAAAGCATTCTACGGTTTCGATGGATTGAGTTTGAATGACTCAACCTCAGAGTTCACAAGTGAAATAATATTAAACGGGCTACCAAGCGATACCATCTTTTTTTTTCGGCTGAGGGCACAAACCTCACAAGGTTTCTCGCTTCCTTCTGAAGTTTTAGCTGGGGTTGCATCTGCAACCGCTCCTCAAGTTTTAATAGTAAATGGATTTGACCGCGCGTCATCTGGCAACACATACAATTTTATTCGTCAGCACGGGCGAGCACTCAAGCAAAATGGTTATTCATTCTGTTCAGCAACGAATGATGCAGTGATTGAAGGATTAGTCTCTTTACAAATTTTTTCTATTGTAGATTACATTTTAGGAGATGAAAGCACAGTTGATGAAACGTTCAGCTCTGCTGAACAAGAATTAGTAAAAACATTCCTAAAGAGCGGCGGAAAACTTTTTGTTTCGGGTGCAGAAATTGCCTGGGATTTGGATTATAAAGGTTCGACTTCCGATAAAGATTTTATTCACAACTTCCTTAAGTGCGAGTATGTTAATGATGCACCAAACGGGCAAGCAGGCGTTTATTATCAAGCTGAACCAGTAAGCAGTGGTATTTTTAACGGAGTTGGTTCTATAACTTTTGATAATGGAACTCAAGGAACAATAAATGTTCGTTATCCTGATGTGGTAAATGGAATTAACGGGGGAACAAACTGTCTGCAATACTCGAATGTGTCCAATCAATTCGCTGCAATAAATTATGCGGGAATTTTACCTGGCGGAAGTATTGCAAGCAAAGTTGTTTTTGTTGGGTTTCCATTCGAAACAATTTACCCCGAATTAAAACGAAATTTATTTTTGAGCAAAGTGATTTCATTTTTTGAATCGCCAGTTGGAATAATTCAAGAGACAGAAAATAACCCAACTTCATTTCAGCTTTTCCAGAATTATCCGAATCCTTTCAACCCAACCACAAAGATTATATATTCGATCCCATGTGTAGGGGCACGATGCATCGTGCCCGTACAAATTAAAGTATATGATATTCTCGGCAATGAAGTTGCCACTTTAGTTGATGAGTACAAATCCACAGGAATTTATGAAGTTGAGTTTTCCGCTAAAGGCGGATTGGCAAGCGGAGTTTATTACTACCAATTAAAAGCTGGTGACTCTTCGACAAGCTCAGAAGAAAGGTTTATTCAAACTAAAAAAATGATTTTAATGCGGTAATTTGTTGTTATCGTTAATTATTCAAAGCCCCAGCATTAATCCAAACTTCGATACTATCAATCACATCATTTGAAAGAGGTGTGCGGTTGTATGGCATTCGCGGACTCACATCACCCTTAAGAATTTTTATTAACAAACTATTTCCGCCGCTTCCCGGTTCTACTCTTTTAAATTGCGGAAACAATGTGCTTTGAACGCTTACCAGATTGTTGAAGGATTGCCCGCTTTCCAAAATTAAATTTGCTTGATGAGTTGACGATGAATGACAATCCGCTGCGGCACATGAGTTAAATATTTTAGCTTGAATATCACTCAAAGTTGGAGAAGGAGGAACGATATTTTGTGCACCGGGAGAAGTTGGTTGATCATCAGAACAACTAATTAGTAAGAATAACATACAGATTGTTAAACATGCAGAAGATTTCATTAAACCATTATGCATTTCTTTATCCTTTGGTTCATTTTTACCTTTAGTTAGAAGTAGAGTGATAAAGTGACATCAATAATATTTTGATGTGAAAATTTTTGCATTCATTATTGGGTTAATTGGCAAATTGAGTTAGAAATATAAAAAGCATAATTTTGCCTCAAGCTTTGTCATGAATTAGAAAACAATTCGGCATAAGGTCAAATGAAAAAAATTATTGTCTCAATTACTTTATCAGCTAATTTTGCTTTAGCTCAGCCGGTCAGCATTCCTTCTTATTATCAATACGATCAACATCTCTCTGATGAATTAAAAACAATCGTTCAAGATTTACAACTCGATAAAGATTTTGATGTCGGTGAGGATGGAATTGAGCAAATCTCTCTTGCCGTGATTCGTATTGATGGTACGAACGCAAAATTTGGAGGTGTGAATCCCGATAACTTTATTTATCCCGCCTCAGTTTACAAAATGTACGTTGCTGCTGAAATTCTAAATCAGATTTCGCAAGGAAAGTATTCATTAACAAGTGAGTTTATCGTCAAATCGCCTAATGATGTTGATAAAAGCAAAGAAATATCATCTGATCCCAGACCGTTGCTGAAAGTTGGCGATACGATTACAGTCAATTATCTTTTAGATTTAATGATAACTCGAAGTGATAATTCTGCGGCGAACTGTTTAATTGATTTAGCTCGGCGGGAGAATATCAACGAATTAATTCAAAAATATAATTGGATTGGCAGTGAAGTTACCCGTAAATTTTTAAAACGCAAATTTGAGGATGCTGGTTATGACACCATTCGAGGTACAGAAACTTGCGCTATGCATGCGGCAGATTTTCTTTATTTGGTGCAAACTAACAAACTGGTTAATCCCTGGGTTAGCATGCAGATGAAAACTTATCTTGGCAGACAGATTGACAACACAAAGTTATCCAAAGGATTGCCGTCGAATGTAATGTTCTATCATAAAACTGGCTGGTTTTCTTATTGGACAAACGATGTTGGAATTGTTGATGATGGAGATTTAGTTTATGTAATCGCATGTTTCTTACCTTTGCGGGAAGAAACTGCATTGGGAAAACTTGAGCAGTTATCAAACAAAATTTATTGGCTTCTGAAGAATAGAAAAGTTGAGTGAGCTTTAACTATGCGTCTCTGCGCCTTTGCGGTAATGGTCTTTTTACCGCAGAGACGCTAAGTCGCAAAGGATCACACAGACAAATATAAGACGACTATGATTAAAAAATACTTTCACCTCGATGAACTCGGCACAACTGTAAAGCAAGAGGTTATTGCCGGATTCACTACCTTCATAACGATGGCGTACATCATCATCGTTAATCCAAAAATTTTAGAAACTGCCGGAATGCCATTCGAAGCATCAATGGCGGCGACAATCCTAAGCGCATTTTTCGGAACGCTGGCAATGGGAATTTATGCCAAGCGTCCGTTTGCAATTGCACCTTACATGGGAGAAAATGCTTTTGTAGCTTATACAGTTGTAAAAATTCTCGGCTTTAGCTGGCAGACAGCGCTCGGTGCTATTTTTATAAGCGGAGTGTTATTTACTCTGCTTACACTTTTTAAAGTTAGAAGCTGGCTGGCAAACGCGATTCCCGAAAGCTTAAAAATAGCTTTCGCCGCTGGTATTGGTTTGTTCCTTACTTTTATCGGATTGAATGATACAGGAATAATCACAATCGGTGTTCCAGGTGCGCCGGTTCGTGTGGGAAATTTGGGTGAGCCAACTGTTCTGCTTGGAATTTTTTCTTTCCTTCTTATTGGCGGATTGATGATTAAAAAAGTGAACGGCTCAATTTTAATTGGGATAATTGTCACTACAATTCTCGGAATTATTTTCAAAGTAACTCCAATGCCTGCTGAGTTTATCAGCACACCGCCGGATATTAGCCCGCTGTTTCTTAAAATGGATATTGCACGTGCATTAAGCTGGGGATTTTTCTCTGTCATTCTCGTTGTGTTCGTAATGGATTTTGTTGATACGATGGGAACGCTGCTGGGACTTGGCTACAAAGCAAAGATGCTTGATGAAAATGGCAACTTGCCTGAGATTGAAAAACCAATGCTGTGCGATGCACTTGCAACAGTTGTTGGTGCAGTTTGCGGAACCACTACAACTGGAACATACATTGAATCTGCGGCGGGAATTGAGGCAGGCGGCAAATCTGGTTTGACTGCTGTTGTAACCGCATTTTTATTTTTAACTGCACTGTTTTTTGCTCCGCTGTTTTCGATTGTGCCTGCTTATGCCTACGGCTCCGCTTTAATTATTGTTGGTGTGCTGATGATTTCTCCAATTTCCAATTTTAAGTTTGATGACCTTGCAGAAGCAATACCGGTATTTGTAACCATTACTTTGATGAGCTTTACTTACAACCTTGGAATTGGTATGACTGCTGGGTTTGTCGTTTACCCGCTTACAATGTTAATTGCCGGAAGAATTAAAAAAGTTACAGTGGGAATGTGGGTATTGTTTGCATTCTCAGTTTTGTTTTATGGGTTTTACCCGTATTGAAAAGAGTGAGTAGATGAGACTCACCTTAAGTGGTCGTGACGATAAGAGGTGAGTCTCATCTATTATTGTTGCTACACTTCCTTAATTTTGACCAAACGTTTTTGTATTTTATGTTTAGAATCTTAGAATAATGATTAAGTCTATGAATTTATCTGAACTATTTTCCGATCCTGTTATTGTGAATAAAATCCAGAATAAACTTCCGCAGCTCTTTCAGATGGCAGAGTTGGAAACTCAACGTGCCGGCAGGGTAGGAATGGAAGTCGGTTCTTTAAGGGAACGAATTATAGTTGCTTTATTGATTTATAAGTTTGGTGAAAATAATGTGGAAACAGAAATTCCAATTACAGAACCGGAAGTTGATGTTAAATTATTTGGTCAGCCTATTTCAATTAAGACAAAAACCGGTAAAAGTTTGTCAGGAGTTAAATTGAATTGGACTGTTGATGCTAAAAATTCTTTGGAATTTAGAAGTAATTACTCCCCGTTGTGCGATATGCTGTTTGCACAAATTGTATGGAATCAACACGGTAGGTTATTCTATTTTCCCAAGCATGTTCAACAAAAAGTTTTATTAACAATGAAAAGAGAAAACTATATTAAGCTTCCAACTAAAGGAACAAATCCACGAGGAATAGAAATTACTTCTAAAGCATTAGCCGAGTTGATTAAGAATGATGATATTATGAAAATTGATATTTTTTGGAAAAAAGAAGAAATAAAATTTAACACTTTTAGACGATGGATTGATTTATGGGCTCAAGAGTAGTACAAGCGAAGAATGGAACAAGTACAAGTTCATTCGGTAGTCCTGGAAGGATTAACCACGACTCATCACAGTTTTACAATTCACGGCTTTACGAAGGCCTTATTTCAGACGAAAAAATAAAACATGCTGAGAACAAAATTTCTGATGAATTTTTAAACAAACACTTTTATCATTCAAGCGAAAAGATGACCGAACTGCCCGACAATTCTGTTCATCTGATGATAACTTCTCCACCGTACAATGTTACAAAAGAATACGACGATAATTTAAGTTTGGAAGAATATCTGTCTTTACTTAAAAATGTTTGGAAAGAAACCTATCGTGTTCTAGTACCTGGTGGTCGTGTTTGTATAAATGTTGCAAACCTTGGAAGAAAGCCTTACATACCTTTGCATAATTATATTATAACTGATATGCTCGAGCTTGGTTTTTACATGCGAGGAGAAATTATCTGGAACAAAGCTTCAAGTGCAAGCCCTTCAACTGCATGGGGAAGTTGGCTTTCAGCAGCTAATCCAGTGTTAAGAGATATTCACGAATACATCCTAATTTTTTGCAAGGGTTCTTTTACTCATGCTAGAATGGGAAAAGATAGCACAATAACTAAAGAAGAATTTTTAGAGTGGACAAAAAGTGTATGGACATTTCCCGCAGTTTCAGCAAAAACGATTGGCCATCCTGCTCCATTTCCTGAAGAACTTCCACACCGATTGATAAAATTATATTCTTTCAAGGGAGATGTGGTTTTAGATCCTTTTTTAGGTAGCGGGACAACAAGCTTATCAGCAGTCAAAAACCATCGTATTTACATTGGCTACGATACTAGCAAAAAATATATCGAGCTAGCGAATAGAAGAGTTGCTGAATTTGTAAATCAGACCAAGCTATTCTGATCTCTGACGTGTATAGATGAGACTTACCTTACATTATCGCTGTGCTGAGCGGTGAATGTCACCAGCTAAAACCTTAAACTGACACGCGGAACTATTCCTCAGCCCATTTGTCTAAATTTCCAAATCATTAACAACTATCCTTTCCAATTGAGTTGAATATTGCCAAAGAAATAATAAAGTTTCATGTGTCATTAACTGGTCTTTAGCAACCATTAAATAAAATTGTAAGAGAATAAAATGATAAAAAACTCAATATTTCTACGAATTGTTTTAAGCATTGGAGTAATAGTATTACTAATTGTTCCGCTGACAATGATACAATCATTAATTCATGAGCGGCAGAGCTATCGAAACGAAGTTGTGAATGAGATAAACAAAAGCTGGGCAGATAACCAGGTGGTTGCAGGACCAATCCTCACAATTGTAAATGAAAAATGGATGGAGAATGCGGACGGTAAGAAATATTGGACTCAAAACAGCTACCACTTGCTGCCTGAAAAATTAGAATATGAAGCGGAATTATTTCCCGAAACAAGATACCGCGGCATTTATGAAGTCACCTTGTACAAAGCCAAAATAAGGACGATCGGCTATTTTGATTTCGAAAAAATACGTGCAATGAAATTTGAAGATTTGCTGCTTGATCAGGTTGAAAGTTATTTATCATTTAATGTATCAGACTTAAAAGGAATTCAGGAGAATGTGGTTTATAAATGGAACGACGAGCAGCAAGAAGTTACTCCCGGTTTAAAGACGCAGGATATCTTTAAAAATGGCTTTATCACCGAAGTAAAAATTAATAAAACTGATAAAAAATATTACTTCGATATTACAATTCAACTAAAGGGAAGTGAAAATCTAGAATTTATTCCTATCGGTAAAACCACCACTGTTTTGATGAAATCGAAATGGAACAATCCGAGTTTTGTTGGAAAATTTCTGCCATCCTCAAGAGAAATAACATCAAGCGGATTCAACGCAAAATGGACTGTAAATAATTTTAATAGGAATTATCCTCAAGAGTGGTACAACAATAATTATGATCTATACTCAAGCACATTTGGTGTGAAGCTTTTAATTCCTGTTGACGAATATCAGAAGACAATGCGTACATCGAAATACGGGATTATGATCATATTGCTGACATTCATCAGTTTTTTCATGATAGAAATTTTTAATAAGAAAGTGCTTCACCCAATTCAGTATTTATTAATAGGATTAGCGTTATTAATATTTTATTCAATTCTGTTATCTCTTTCAGAATATATTTTATTTCAGTATTCGTATTTGATTGCCGGATTACTTGTAGTTGGTTTAATCAGCTTATATACCTCGAGTATTTATGCAAATTTTAAGTTAGGAATAGTCATTGGTGTCATCTTAATAATTTTCTATGGATTTATGTACATAATTCTTCAGATGCAAGACTATTCTTTACTTCTCGGCAACATTGCATTGTTCATCATCTTAGCTGTCATCATGTTCTTGACGAGAAAGATAAATTGGTATGAGGTATTAAGCTCGAAAAAAGATAATGAGAGAAAGTAAGGAACAGAGAAATGGCTTCAACCGATGGGAGTTTGTCAAATTAAAAATTAGTTGGGCAAGATGAGGCCCATCTCGTGTTGTAACCGCGTAGAGAAATGAACCTCATCTGGAAATTGAAAATTACGCTTTGGTGTGAGTATTAACTTTTTTAATCTTGCACTCCTAACGGAGGGCGAACTTTTTTCCTCTTAAATTCCTACAAACATTTAGTCCCGATGGGACTATTCAAACAATAATTAAAATTTAATAACTCCGTTAAAAGTTCAATATTTGTCGTAGAAAAGATAACCACCCGAACCAAACGGAACTCCAGAGGAGTTCAATATTTGTAGAAAAGAATAGTATGCCAACAGAACAGAACTCCGTCAGGAGTTCAATATTATTTCTTTCTAAGGCTCTCATTGCCTATCCTGCTTTACAGGAGTCGCTCCATGATACAAGATGCTGTCAAGGAATTGTAATTGAGAGTAGATTAAAATGATTGAATTATAATTCATTTAAAGTTATTTTAGCTTCAAGAAAGATAAAGGTAAATGATTATGAATGGACAACAAATTCCAAATTCATTAGAGGACATAAAAAAACTTAGCGTTGCAGAACGAATTCGGATAATTGAGGATATTTGGGATAGCATTTCCGCTTCCGGAGAAGAATTGCCAATAACTGATGAACAAAAAAAAGAATTAGATTTACGTTTAGAAGCACATAAGAATAATCCCGAAACCGGAAAATCCTGGGAAGAAGTTCGAGATAATATCCGCTCTAATTTATGAGTTCTAAATTAATATTTAGACCAGAAGCCGAATTAGACCTTTCAGAAGCAGTCAGCTGGTACGAAAAAAAAGTAAAGGGCTTAGGAGCTAATTTCCTCTTAAATGTTGAAGCCGCAATTGAATCAATCCTAAGAACCCCCGAAGCATTTACACCTATTTATAAAAATACATGACGAGCATTGGTTAGAAAATTTCCGTTTGGCATTCATTTCTTAACTGAAAAGGAAAAATCGTAATTCTTGCTATTTTTCACGCAAGAAGAAATTCCAAAGATTGGAAGGAGCGAATATCCTAATCTTCTTTCCCGGGATTTCATTCTAAACAAACAACTTCCCGTTTTACATTTTCACAATTTACTTCCCCAGAAATTCTTATTTTTACTCTTAGAAAAAATTCAATTACTACTCAATGCTCGGAGAAACCAAATGAAAATTGTTGAATGTGTTCCTAACTTCAGCGAAGGCAAAAACGAACACACGTTTGAAATGATGAAAAAATCCATTGCGGGAGTAAGCAACTGCAAGCTGCTCAGCTTTGAACCTGATGCTGACTACAATCGCGTAGTTGTAACAATGGCTGGCGATGAACAAGGCATCCTCGACGGAGCTTTGGCTATTAGCCGCACTGCCGCACAACTAATTGATATGACAAAACATAAAGGCGAGCATCCCCGCATGGGTGCAATTGATGTTGTTCCTTTTGTTCCGGTTAAAAATATTACAATGGAGGAATGCGTTAAAATATCCGAAGCTTATGCAGAAAGAGCATCTAATGAACTTAACATTCCGATTTATCTTTATGAAGCTGCAGCAAGAAAACCCGAACGGCAAAATCTTGCAAACATTCGCAAAGGCGAATATGAAGGACTTGCCGAAAAACTTAAGGATGGAAATTGGCAGCCGGATTATGGAACTAATGTTTTCAATTCCAAACTTGGCGGAACTGTTACCGGCGCAAGATTTTTCTTAATTGCTTACAACGTTAACCTTAAATCAGGAGATGTTAAGTATGCAAAAGAAATAGGCGAGATACTCCGTGAGTCCGGGTATGTAAAGAAAGATGAGAACGGAAACATTATTAAAGTGAACGGGCAATCAGTAAAAGTTCCCGGGAGATTAAAAAGCGTTAAGGGAATGGGAGTTGCTCTTGAGAAGTATAAAATAACTCAAGTCTCAATGAATCTTACCAACTATAACATTACGCCAATTCACGTTGCATTTGAAGAAGTGAAAAAAGAAGCTGCGCGGCTTGGAGTAGAAGTCACTGGCAGCGAAATAGTTGGACTTGTTCCGCTTGAGGCATTGCTTCTTGCGGGAAAATATTATTCGCAAGGAAAAAACCTTGATGAAAAATCTCTGGTTGAACTTGGAATTGAAAAACTTGGCTTGGATGATCTTCATCCATTTATTAAAACAGAAAAAATCATTGATTATATGATTTAAAAATTCACTCTAGCGATTATAAATCTTTGAACTTCTTAGAGTCTTTGTGCCTTGGTGGCAAAGAATGGTTTCCTCAAAGACATTAGCCACAAAGTTGCGAAGACACAAAGTTATGTCAAACATTTTTTGTTAATCAGTTTAGTAATTGTGAAGAAATAAAAAATTATCTAAAAACAATCGCGAATAATTAGTATGGACACAAAAAAAACAGTTCAAAAATATTTAGAAGAACTTTCATCCAATTCTCCAACCCCCGGCGGTGGGAATGTAGCGGCACTTTGCGGCTCTTTATCTGCAAGCTTGGGTACAATGGTGTGTAACCTAACAATTGGTAAGAAAAAGTATGCAGATATTGAATCAGAAATGACTGCTCTTAAGGAAAAACTTAGCAGCTACATTGATAAATTCATTACCCTCGGTAAAAATGATAACGAAGCATTCGAAAGAGTTATGGATGCATTCAAGCTTCCCAAAGAAACAGATGAACAGAAAAGATTAAGAAACGAAGCAATTGAAAAATCAACATTGGAGGCGGCATATGTTCCTGCCGAAGTAATTAAAAATTGCCGTGAAGTTATTCCTCTGCTTGAAGCTGTGGCAAATAAGGGAAATCAGAACTCACTTTCTGATGCGGGAGTTGCAGTTGCCGTTATTTCAGCAGCTTCGGAAGGAGCTTTTCTAAATGTACTGATCAACTATTCTTCGTTAACAGAAAAACAAAAAGCTGCAGATCTGTTGATGCGTGCCGATAATCTTAACAATGAAGTAAAAGAAGAAGCGCAAATACTTCTATCCGAAATTAAATCGAAACTTCGCGGAAGCAAATAATCATAATTGGGAGTTATTATGAAAATTTTATTCAGAATCTTCTTGTCTGTGTTTATTCTCACTTCATGCAATTCAAAAAAAGATGAAAGTCAACCAACAGACAGCAAAGCAGCCGAAGAAATTGCTTTTCAAAAGGAATTGGAAAAAGCAGTTAAGTATTTAAGCGTTAAAGATACAGTCGGAGCGTACTTTTCATTACCAACAGGCAAAGAACCTTTTCCCGCTTTAATAGTAATTCACGAGTGGTGGGGATTAAATGATTGGATAAGAAAAAATGCGGATGAATTTGCTAAGCGAGGATATGCAGCTTTGGCAATTGATCTTTACAGAGGGAAGTCAACAACCAAATTGGATGAAGCACAGGAGTTGATGCGCGGAGTTCCCCAAGATCGAGCAATGAAAGATTTACAAGCGGCATATTCTTTTTTACAGAACAATCCCAAAGTAGATAAAGATAAAATCGCTGTAATTGGATGGGGTATTGGTGGAGGATACGCTCTGCAAGCTGCAACAATTCTCCCAAAGCTTAAAGCTGCAGTTATGAATTACGGAAGCGTATTTTCCGATCCTTTAAATGTTAAAAAAGTCGGCTGCCCATTACTTGGAATTTTCGGTGAGACGGATAGAGGAATTTCGGTAATGGACGTGCAAAATTTTGAGCAAGCACTAAAAGATGCAAAAAAGGAAAATAAGATTATCATTTACAGAAACGTCGGACATGCATTTATGAATCCCAACAATAAAGACGGTTACAATTCTGATATTACAGAAAGAGCTTGGAGAGAAATTTTTGCTTTTTTAGAAAGGCATCTCGAGAAGTAACATTTTAAAATGTGAGGTTCACTTATTAAGCGTGCCTCACTTGATCTATTCTGATTTTTCTTGTCTTCTATACTCAATCATTCCACCCAAGACATTTTTAGCTTGATAACCATTCTCACGTAAGATTCTCGTTCCTGTATTGGAACGATTGCCGCTTCTGCAGATAACTGCAATTTCTTTGTCTTTGTATTTTGCAAGCTCGCTAACTCTGCTTTGCAATTCATTTATAGGAATGTTGATTACACTTTCAAGTTTACCTAAGGAACCGACTAGCTCTCCCGGAGTTCGTACATCAAGAATAACTAAAGTGGAGTCACTTTTCATCAGCCGCCTTAATTCTTCAACAGTCATCGTGCTGTCTTTATCCTGCTGGGCACATCCTAAAAAATTTATAACGCTGAATATGGAAAGGAACATTATTATTCTATCCTTATACATTTGAAAATCCCATGAAAAAATTTATTAATTGAGACCACACATACCAGAGGCACAGCCGCCGCCGGAGTAATCTGTGCTGCAATTTCCAGAAGCACATGATGATGAAAAATCACTATCGGAAGAATTAGCAGTTGCAAAAGCAGAGAATAGTTTTTTATTTTTTGTTGATCCGCATTTGGGACAAGTAATTTCCTCTTGGTTTAAAGAGGATTTGTGAAAAAAATCATATTTATTTCCGCAATCGTTGCATTTATATTCGAACACAGGCATAATTTTACTCCTTCTATTTGCCCATGACTGAAGTCATGGGCTGCTATTGTTATGGTTTATTCTGAATCTTTGAGACCTAAGAGCGACATTAAACGATCATGAGAATCTTTTGTTGGTTCAATATCGTACTTACGATAAAAATCTATGGTTGTTTCCACTGATTGAAAATAATTTTGACAACCCGAACATTTTTCAAGATGAGCTTTAATTGCCGAACATTGTGGAGAGTTTAAATCTTCACCTAATGATTCGCACACATGTTGCATCACATCTTTACAGGTAATTTGTTGTTGTTTCATCTTTTATATGTCTGACTTATTTCTTTTCTTAAAAATGCTCTTGCTCTATGTAAACGGGATTTTACTGCTGGTACAGAAAGTTCGACTATTTTTCCCGTTTCTTCGGTTGATAATCCTTCAACATCACGCAGTAAAAAAACCATTCTATACTCAGCTGAAAGCTTCTGTATTGCATTATCCAAAACAGATTTTAATTCCTTATTCTCGATAGAAAATGAAGGAACGCCGCTCCAATCTGCAACTGATTCTTCGCTTATTAAAGCATCTTCATCATCAATGGAAACGTAGTTGTGTTTCCGTTTACGATATTCCATCAAGCAGTGGTTTGCAGTTATTCTGTAAAGCCAGGTTGATAATTTGGATTTCCCATCAAACTGCTTTAAGGATTTTACCATGCTCATAAAAGTTTCCTGCATGGTGTTTTCTGCGTTTTCCGGGTTTCTGCAAACCTTGAAAGCAAAACTGTAAATGGTTTTTTCGTATTTCTTAACAAGCTCAGACAGTGCCTTATTGTTCCCGGCTTGAGCTTCTAAAATCAAATTTTGCTCGTCCATAAGATGCGTTGAATTATTTATGGATTCAATTTATCAAAAAAAATCTTGATTTTAATGCAGGTAAATGTTCTGAAACATCAAAAAATTATATCCTTTAATACTTTTGTTTTTAACTGTATTTCAATTTAAATTGAAACAAAAATCTTAAACAATTCAATGCGTTTTCAAATAAATCATAAAGAAGTATACAGCAACCGCTTATTTCAAGATTTGCAGCCACAAGAGATAGGTTTAAGCATCCGGAATAAAAATTTCATTGAAGTTGAAGAAGGTGGAATTATTTATAATCACGCTGATAACAGCGATTATATTTACCTTCTGATAAAGGGTCGGGTAAGATTAAAAATATACGACAGTTCACAATCTGCAAATTATCTAACTAAAAATGAAAACGATTTCTTTGGTGAAATAGAACTGATCAATAATTCTCAAAGGCAGTCCACAGCAATGGCAGTTGAGAAAAGTCAGTTATATACGATTCATACCGAAGAGTTGAATGATTTGCTAAGAAATAAGACCATAAAAGCTAATTTTCTTGGAATCGAATTATCATCATGGGACGATAAGCAAGACGCTTTGGATGAAATGCATTCCCATGTGAATATTAACATTGAGAATATTATTAATTCAAAGGAAGTAATTTTTCAGTCGGTGCAAAATGAGATTTCAAAGGGCAATTCAAATCACACTTTGAATGAAAATAAGAGACAAGAATTTAACCCAATTGAAAACGAGGATTCAATCATTGATGTAATAAAAAAAGATATAGATGAGAATATCATAGAGCAGGACAGCATAATGCCCAATTTAAAATCACAAATAGCAGATCAACCAGCAAGTACCTCAATCGAAGAACCAAATATTCCTGTATCAGAACAGACTGAGTATGTATCTGTTGAACATTACCACAAACTAAAACGAAAACTTGCCCAATCTCTTTATGATGAAATAAAAAATCCAATAAGATTAATTAAAAGCTATGCGGAACTTCTTAAGCAAAAATCAAACTCGACGGAAGCAAATAAAGTTTTGCAGAAAATGATTGAGCAAGCAAATATAGTGTTAGATTCGCTTCAATCGGAAAAAGATCTTACCGAAGATGAGTTTAGCATCAAACCACAAGTACTTTATGTGGCTAATGTTTTAAATGACATTTTGCTTTTACTTGCAAACTACACCGAATTCCGCGGTATAAAATTGTTCCGTAAGTATGAGGCAGATGCATCAGTTGTGATAGATAAAAATTTATTTTATCAGGCATGTCTTCAAATAGTGAGATTTTTCTGCGAAAATATTAAAGACAACGGGAATATTTTTGTCACATTATCAAGAACAAAGGAAACGATTATTCTTAAGTTTAAAGGTCCAGGCTCTAATATCACCGATGATATTCTTAACAGACTATTTGAGAAATCTTTAGTTTCAAACACAACAGATTTAGATATTGTAAAAAATATAATTTCTAAGCACAATGGCACAATCTCTGCAGAAAAAAACATTGATGGACAAACGGAAATCAGCATTTCATTACCGATTGTTAAATAGGAGCAGCTCAACTTAAACCAATCTTTAATGCAGACAAATCTTATAACCATTCTCGGTCCAACAGCAACCGGCAAAACAAAATTAGCCGCAAAACTTGCTCATAAATACAACGGTGAAATTATTTCTGCAGATTCGCGTCAAGTTTATTTGGGCATGGATATCGGAACGGGAAAAGATTTATCGGATTATGTGGTTGATGGAAAAAATATTAATTATCATTTGATTGACATCATTAACCCAAATGAAGAGTTTAATCTCTTTATGTTTAAGGAATTATTTGCCAAATCATTCTCAGATATTAGATTAAGAGATAAGTTGCCTTTTCTTGTTGGAGGAACCGGATTGTACATAAGCTCAATAATTCAAAACTATGATTTGAAGAAAGCTGATTTCAGTTCCGATTATATGCAGAAATTGGAATTGCTAACTTTAAAGAAATTACAAAATCATCTGGTTAATCTTAATCCCAATGTTCATGTAAAAAATGATTTATTATCAAAAAACCGAATCATCAAAGCAATTCTTGTTGAAGAGTCAAAAGAAGGAATAAAGGATTTTCCTAAGGTAAAATCTCTTGTGCTTGGTATAAATCTTGAACGCGGCGAGGTGAGAAACAGAATAACAAAACGGCTCAGAAAAAGACTAGATGAGGGAATGATAAGCGAGGTGAAACGGCTTATTGGTTCGGGAATTTCTTTTGAACGGCTTGAATCATTTGGCTTGGAATACAAATTCGTTTCATTGTATCTGAAAGGCGAACTAAGCTTTGATGAAATGTTTCAAAAGCTAAATACTGCGATTCATCAGTTTGCCAAAAGACAAATGACATGGTTTAGAAAAATGGAACGAGAGGGAGTAAAGATTGAGTGGCTGGATGGGGATGATTTTGGAGCAGCATGCACTCTGATTGATGAAATTTTACAACAACAACAATGAGTGACCTTCCAGAAATTGTTCAATGCTATCTTAAAAAGTACTCTCTTGATATCTGGCACTTAGAATCAAATCTTAAACACAATATAGAAAATGCAGTTGTTGTACCGGTAATTTGTGAGTATGAAAATTTGAGACAGCTTTTGTCTTCATTGATTGTGAATGATCTCAATTACTTTTACAATACAGTTATAATATTCGTTGTTAATAATATTTCCGATTCTACCAAAGAAGTCAAAGATGACAATCAAAAATCAATTGTTTTTTTGCGGGAAATAATTTCCTGCAAAAGTTCATTGGACACGCTGATTTCTAAAATTCATAAAAGTAATATGAACGTTGGCTTAGTTGATGCATCCTCGCGTGGATTGGAAATGCCCAAGAAAATTGGCGGTGTTGGTTTAGCAAGAAAGATAGGAATGGACGAAGCGTTAAAAGTTTTTAACTATCAATCCAATTTTAAAAAGCTTCTTATTTGTCTTGATGCTGACTGCTCGGTAGAATCAAAATATCTTACTTCCGTCGTTGAGGAATTTAATACTAAAAACCTCTCGGCAGGTTATGTGTGTTTTGCACACAATGTTGATGAAGATTCAATTACAACAGAAGCAATTATCTGTTATGAAATATTCCTTCATTACTATGTGCTTGGACTGCAATATGCTAATTCACCATTTGCATTTCACACAATTGGTTCCACGATGATTTGCGATTATGAAAGCTATATCAAAGTAGAAGGAATGAATAAAAAGAAAGCCGCAGAAGATTTTTACTTTATGGAAAAGCTTGCCAAGAATAATAAAATTGTAAAAATTAATTCAACAACGGTTCAGCCATCATCCAGAAGTTCTTGGCGTGTGCCGTTTGGTACGGGTCAAAGAGTTGGGAGATTTTTGTCACACAAACAAAACGAATATTTACTCTATAACCCGATTTGTTTTGATATTTTAAAGCAATGGTTAAATATTTTTTCCTCATCGGATTCGCTTTTAGCAGAAGAGTATCGAAAACTTGCACAGAATATTCATCCCGAATTAATTAATTTTCTAATGGAACAAAATTTTATTAGTGATTGGAATAAAATTTCGGAAAATTCAACGTCATCAGAACAGATTGCTAAGCAAAAGCACAAATGGTTTGATGGATTTAGAACTTTGAAATTGATTCACCATCTGAGAGATAATGCATTTCCTCAAATAAATATGTTTGAAGCCTTGAATGGACTTTTAACTCGATTAGAAATTAGTGATGGATTTTTCACGTATGAAAAAGATGTCCCCAATCTTGATGTTCAAAGAAAATATCTCGAACTATTGCGAAACTTGACTTAGATAAATACAACATTATGATAATAAAAACATCACCTGACGAAATACAAAATTATTTAGCAGATGCTTCCAACCTCAAAGGATTCTGCGATGCCGTTTACTTTCCCGAATATGAATCAGATGTAATTGAGATTTTAAAGGAGGCAAGCCAAAAGAAAATTAAGGTCACTATTTCGGGCAACGGTACTGGCCTTACAGGTGCAAGAGTACCTCAAGGGGGGATTGTAATCTCAACCGAAAGATTGAATCGCATTCTCGAAATAAATGGACGAGAAAAAACTGCAATAGTTGAACCCGGAGTTATACTTGCTGATTTTCAGCAGCTTATAAATGACAGAAAGTTAATGTATCCTCCCGATCCAACTGAAAGAAATTGTTTTATCGGCGGAACTGTTGCTACTAATGCCTCCGGTGAAAAGACATTTAAGTATGGAGCAACGCGCAATTACGTTTTAGAACTGCACGTTGTTTTAGCTAATGGTGATTTGTTGAAATTGAAACGCGGCGAAACGATTTCTGATAATTATACACTTAGACTTAAAACAAAATCCGGGAGTGAATACACTTTACAAATACCGGAATATAATATGCCCTCGACAAAAAACACTTCGGGGTATTTCTCCCAAAGAAATATGGATGCAATTGATCTCTTCATTGGCTCTGAGGGCACGCTTGGTGTAATTACCGAAATAAAACTGAAACTTGTTGATTTATCCGAAAGGATTTTATCATGCGTTGTTTTCTTTAATCAAGAAAAGAATGCGTTGTCGTTCATAAGTAAAGCAAGAGAAATTTCATATCAAACTCGTCGGAAAAAACTGAAAAATGCCCTTGATTCATTGGCGCTTGAGTTCTTCGATAAAAATGCTCTGAGTTTTTTGCTGAAAGATTATCCAAATATTCCGCCAAATGCAGCTACGGCAGTTTGGTTTGAGCAGGAAGTAAATTCTCGTAATGAAGAAAAACTTCTTGAAGCATGGATGAAGTTAATTGATGAATTTAATGGTGATGAAAAAAGTGCATGGTTTGCTTTTTCCGATTCAGATAACAAAAAAATTCAAGAGTTCCGTCACGCAATTTCCTGGAAGATAAACGAATACATTTCTCAAAAAAACTTGAAGAAGCTTGGAACTGATGTTGCAGTTCCCAATGAAAAATTCGAGGAGCTATACTATTTCAGTAAAGATGAGGTCGAAAAGGAAAATCTGCCTTACGTAGTTTACGGGCATTTCGGCAACTCTCACATGCACCTAAACATACTGCCTAAAAGCGAAGATGTATATGTAAAAGGAAAGGAAATTTACAAGAAGATTTGCATGAAAGCTGTTGAACTTGGCGGCACAATCTCTGCCGAGCATGGAATTGGAAAGCTGAAAACTGAGTATTTAGTTTTAATGTACGGCGAAGAAAATGTTAAGAGAATGTTTGAGGTAAAAAAAGCACTCGATCCGAATTTGATTTTGGGAAGCGGGAATATTTTTAAGTCGTTATAACAAAACCTCCAAGGTTTCACCGATAAAACAGAACACCTTAAAACCTTGGAGGTTTAGGCAAATATTTTAATTTTTCACCGCTACCCCGCTCACGCGGGGAAAACCAAATAGAAAAATTGGCTAATCCTTGATGCAGCGAACACTATACCCTATTTCCAATTCGCCGCCTTCGTAGATGCTGAGGAGATTATCATAGTAGTACATGTACATGATGAATGAGGTTGTACTACTGACCGGTGTAGAACTCCAAAAGAAAGCGTGGTTAGGCATAAAAAACCCAGGGGAGACCCGTTGGCCCGCCAACAAAGCTGAAAAACCGCTTGTATTTGTGCCTTGACCGCCACCAATTCCTTGCCCAATTGCTTTTAATGTATTGCTATTATATCCTACTAGGGTTGCTAACGTATCAAATTCTTGACTTGTCGGGATATGCCAGTCAGGGGGGCAAATACCTAGTTCCAAATACGACCAATCCATTGCTTCATTCCATTGGTACAAACCACCGTATTTATCGCAATTTGTAATACTATCTCCATAACAATATTTTTCTATCACACCATTGTTGCTTTGACTTGTAATTGAATTGATCATTATTCCAACATCAAGATTTTCTTTTAACCAGCACTGATTCCCTATTTTTACAGTGTGGTATAATTTACCTTCATATAATACAGTTGGTGCTTCAGGACAATATCTTTCTATTACCAAGTCACCTAAGTCGAGTAGATCATCTGCTATGTTCGGAAGATTTGTAAATGTCTTTCTCCCAATAAACGGATTCGTGGCAACAAGACTATCTATTGGTGTATCAAGAAAAGAAAATTTGTTACTCTCATTTTCATTTAGTTGCGTATTTGAAGCTATATCCGTTGACAAGTGTTTACTACCATAAATTAACATGACTTTCTTAACAACCGTATATTTTTCATCAATCTTTATTCTTAAAAGATAAATCCCATTTGGCAGGCCGTTTAATTCTATATCAACAAAATTTGTTCCCGCATTCATTATGCTCTCAATCGCTTCAGTAACTCTTTCTCCCAATAAATTAAAAACTTCAATCTTCACTACTCCACTATTTGGCAGAGTAATGTATATCCTTGTCTTTGGATTAAAAGGATTTGGGAAATTGTTTGAAATTGCATAACCGGTCGGTAATTGTTCGTCTTTTACTTCAGTAAGTGTAAAGCTGAAGCTTCCATTTGACGATGTAGTTGTGTTGTAAACATTAGGACTGATATAGAGATTAAGAGTTATACCAGCTAATCCCAAATCGTCTTCGTCGACAATTTTTCCTATAACAGTTTGTGATGATAGTCGGCAAGATAGTAAAAAAATTGCTGTTGCGATGAGTAAAGAATTTTTCATAATAGCTCCCTAAGACTATTAATAAAATGGATGTTAATATATTATATAATAATAAAAGAAAACAACCTTTATATGAACTTTATTTCTTTTCCTTTTTGTAAGTAGTTCCCTCTTTCGAGTCTTTCAACTCAATTCCCAGTTCCTTCAATCCATCTCTAATCTTATCGGATAAAGCAAAGTTTTTTTCTTTTCTTGCATCATTTCGTAATCGAATCAATAAATCAATGAGTTCTTTTTCAATAGAACTTCCTTCTACTTGAGCTTTATCAAGGTCAACAATTCCTAAAACCCCTTGTGCAGTTTTAGAAAGAAATTCTTTCACATTAGAATAAAATTCCAAAGGAAGATTTTCATTCTCAGCAATAGTTTTATTCACATCTCTCACAAAATCAAACAGCACTGCTACAGCTTGGGGGGTGTTCAAATCATCGTCCATTGCAGTTTCAAAATCCTTGTGATACTTTTCAAAATCTAAATTGGAATTAACTCCCTCTCCCTCTTGTCCGCCTCTGGCGGATTGGAGAGGGCTGGGGTGAGGTTCCAACTCCATATTTATTTTTTCAATTAAATTCTCAAACTTCTCCAAACCCTTTTTGGTAGAATCAAGTAATTCATCGCTAAACTCTAATGGACCACGGTAATGTGTTTGGCAGAACAACAAACGAATTGCTTCGGTAGAGTAATGTTTAAGCACATCTCTTGCTGTGAAAAAATTACCAAGTGATTTCGACATCTTTTCATTGTTTATGTTTAGGAAACCGAAGTGAATCCAATAATTGACAAACTTCTTTCCGTTTGCAGCTTCACTTTGTGCAATTTCGTTTTCGTGATGAGGAAAGATTAAATCATTGCCGCCTGCATGAATGTCAAATGTCTCGCCCAAATGTTTACAGCTCATAGCAGAGCATTCGATATGCCAGCCAGGTCTTCCTTTTCCCCAGGGACTTTCCCAGAACGGCTCGCCTTCTTTTGCTTTTTTCCAAAGCGCAAAGTCAAGTGGATTTTTCTTTTCTTCATTCACATCAACTCTTGCACCGGATTCAAGCTCATCAAGTTTCTTACCACTCAGCTTTCCATATTTGTTAAACTTTGACACATCATAAAAAACATTTCCATCAACGTTGTAAGCAAAACCGTTTTTCTCAAGCCGCTTAATAAAATCAACTATCTCGTGAACATGTTCGGTTGCTTTTGGATAAACATCTGCGCGTCGAACTTTTAACTTTTCAATATCATCAAAAAAAGCTTTAGTGTACTTTTCTGCCACATGCTTTGCATCTATTTTTTCTTCAATCGATTTCTTGATTATCCTGTCATCAATATCAGTTAAATTCATTATGTATTTAACCTTGTATCCTTTGTACTCAAGATATCTTCTCAGAACATCAGCCATAATGAAAGAACGAGCATTTCCGATGTGAAAGTAATCGTAAACGGTTGGACCGCAAACGTACATTTTAACTTCATGCGGATTTAGGGGAATGAATTCTTCTTTTTTTCTTGTGAGTGTGTTGTAGATTGAAGGCATAAAATGTTTGTAATTTGTTCTTAAAATGAACTTAAAAACTATTGACTCAATTTTTCAAAGTCATCTAAATCTTTGAATCGTTTAGCGGCCGACTTATTCTTTTTTAAATCTTCCAAACCAATAATATTAATCATTACTTCATTCATCAAAATTGTTTTGCGATTCCTGAAACATTCATCGAATGATACTCCTGAGATGGTCGTTAATATTTCAATCCGTAATGGCGGGAGTCCGAGTCTTGTTATTTGATTTTCCTTAGTGAATAATGCTGTTGATAAATTAGGGACATCAAATCCAAATTCTTTAAGAGACTTGATTAGTTTGCCAGCATTTTTCTCTGATCTGGAAACCCAAATATCCATATCGCCGGTAGCTCTTGGATAACCATAAAATCCAACCGCCCAGCCGCCGATTACTAAATACTCAACTTGTTTTGAATTCAGCAGTTTCAAAAACTCGCTGAAGTCTTTCGGTATTTGGATCATAACCCAAAATAAGGATTCTTAATAATTCGACAGCTTGCAGCCGTTCAGCAGGCGTTTTAGATAACCAAAATTCCAGATCGTCATCTTTGTCATCCAAATTGCTGAAAGAAATTGCTTTTTTATCTAACTTAAATAATTCTTCGTTCATTTAGTTGGCTTTTTATTTCGTCAGATCAAATATAATTAAAATCGCTTGATGAATTAAGTGTCATCGCTACAAACCTTGTTTCTCAATTTCCAATTTTCTTGCCTAAGAAACTGGGTTTGTTCTCCCCTGAAGATTCAAAATTAAATCCAATATATCTTGAGGCAGTTCAGAATCAAATCTCACAAATTCTTTCGTATGCGGATGAACAAATCCCAAAGTTTTTGCATGAAGCGCTTGTCTCGGCATTACTTCTAAAAGGTTTTTTGTTCTGCTGATCATCTTGGAAAGATTCGCCCCGTAAACAATTTCCCTTCCGCCGTAAGTTGGATCGCCAAAAACAGGATGATTTATTGAAGAGAGATGAACTCTTATCTGATGAGTTCTTCCTGTTTTCAAATTAATTTTAAGCAGTGAGGCAAATTCATATTCCTCAAGAACTTCATACAAAGTTACAGCATGCTTGCCTTCGTTGATGCTTGTGGCAAATTTCTTCCTATCCTTTTTACTCCTTGTTATGAAAGTATCAATCTCACCCTTGTTTTGTTTAAACTTCCCCCAAACAACTGCCCAATATTCACGCTCAATTGAATGTTTGGAAAATTGTTTTGCAAGTTGTGCATGTGTCCAATCATCTTTTGCAACAACAAGAAGTCCGCTTGTATCTTTATCAATGCGATGAACAATTCCAGGTCTTCCTGGTTCGTTCAACTCACTAAGTTTTTTGGTATGATGAAGAAGTGCATTTACGAGCGTACCAGTATAATTTGAAAAAGCGGGATGAGCAACCATTCCTGCGGGTTTATTAACTACAATTAGATAATCATCCTCAAAAACAATATCGAGCGGAATATCTTCTGGTTCAGTGTCTTCAGGGCGGGGAGAGATTGGAATCGTTGCCTCAATAACATCACCCGGAAGCACCTTGTAACTCGGCTTAACAACGTTTCCGTTGACTTTTACAAACTGTGCTTCAATTAACTTATGAACCTTAGAACGGGTTGCATTTTCAATTTGGCTGGCAAGAAATAAATCAATTCGTTCTTTCTTCTTACCGGAAGGAATATCAAAGCGGAGTTTCTTTTCCTTTATCAGTTTTGCCATTTTCTTCTTTGATTTTATCTTCTATTTGAGAAGTATCTGTAATATTATCTGGAAATTGTAAAAGTTCGGAATTTTCCTGTGAGTCATTTTTTGAGGTTTGATTTTTACCATCTTCCGAAGTTTCCTTTTTTCCATGATCACGATATAAAAATAGCAAAAGAAAAATGCCAATTGTTACCGACGAATCGGCAATGTTAAAGATCGCAAATCTCTCATAACTTCTACCGAAAAGGGTCAGATCAAAAAAATCGAAATCTAAAAAATCAACCACTTTACCATAAAAGAGCGGCGCGTAATCATATATTATTCCATAAAAAGCCCTGTCAATAAAATTTCCGATTGCACCGCCGAGAATTAAAGCGAGGGCAATTCTAAATCCCAAAGTCTCCTTGCGAACAACATACAAATAGATAATTAGAGCGACACTTGCAACGAGAGAAAATATTGATATCCAAACTTTTATTGTCGAGTCAATATCTATTCCAAAAGCTAAGCCGGGATTTTCGATAAATGTGATGCGGAAGAAATCGTCTATTACAGGAATCTTCTGCCCGATTTCCATCCCCCGATGATTAATGTTTAGGAATGGTATTTGAAATCCCTTTATCCAAAACTTAGATGCCTGATCGGCAATAACTACGAATAATGATAAATATAAAACTCTCAAGAATATCTTTCGTTGACTAATGAGGATTGATCATAATGCTTCGTGAAAAAATATGGCCTTATAACGATCACAGAGAAAATTTGATAATGTCAAAATCAATATAAAGCCATTAAAAATGCGGGATAATGTTGATATGTATTATCCTATCTATTTTTTTCCTGTTTTTGTTTCATTGGCAAACATAATTGGCTGTGCGGTACTGCTTCAAGCCGTGCTTTAGGCACTAATGGACATGTATCACAAAGGTTCTGGGGTTCTTCAACACATTCGATACAAATTCCATATGTGCCGGCGTCTATTCGCTTCAAAGCATCTTCAAGATAACCAAGAAACTTATTTTCTCTTTGTGCATAAAGAAAAGTTTTTTCGCGTTCCATTGCATCAGTTCCCTGCTCTGCCATGTGAAGCGAGTAAGGGGAATTTTCATTTATATATTCGCCTGTTGTGGGATCAAGCATTTGCTCTTTTAAGTTCTGAAGCTGCTCAAGAATTTCATCACGTTTATCAAGTATTATTTGTCTGAAATGCTCAAGGTCTCTTTTGCTGTATCCTTTAATTTCTTCGATAGTGCGGACTTTTGGGAGAACTTTAGATTCTTCAACAACCTTGACTTTTGATTTTTTCTTTAATGGCTTTTCCGGTTTAACTTTTATCGGCTTAACAGCTTTTATCTTTGGTTGTACCTTTACTTTCTTAACAGCCGTCTTTGGGGTTTTCTTTTTCACTATAACTTTTTTTGCAGCAGTTTTTTTCTTCGGTTTAACAACAATCTTTTTCTTTTTAACACTTTTCACTTTGCTCATTTTTACCTTTGGTTTTTTAGTTATCTTTTTCTTCCTTGCATTTTTTTTAGCCATGATAGTACTCCTTATTTATTAGGCATTAACTTTATCAATTTGAATAGA
The DNA here is from genome assembly GCA_964613805.1 of uncultured Ignavibacteriaceae bacterium. Taxonomy (GTDB): domain Bacteria; phylum Bacteroidota; class Ignavibacteria; order Ignavibacteriales; family Ignavibacteriaceae; genus XYD12-FULL-36-8. The sequence continues at coordinate 72,889 of CAZTJF010000005.1, forward strand.
GCATTCAAGCTCACCTATTTTCCAATCTTGTTTAAAACCACCGTTAAAGTTATTAGATTCGGATAAATTTTCCGATAGAGTCTCACTCGAAATATAACTTTGAAATTGCTTAACTGCATCTACAATTTTAGAATTTCCTGAAAATATTATTTTAATTCTGTCAGTAACTTCAAATCCGGCATCTTTTCGCATATTTTGAACGCGATTTACAAATTCTCTTGCCAATCCCTCGGCTATTAAATCATCATCAAGTTCCGTATCAACAGCGGTGATTATATCATTTTCCTTTTCAACAACCCAGCCTGTTATTTCAGATGAAATAATTTCAACATCATCTTTGGCGATAAATGTTTCCTCACCTTCGATGTTGAGTGAAACACTTTCTCCTTTTTCTAAATTTGAAATAGCATCTCTATCAAGCTGCTTGATCATACTTGCAACGAGATTAACTTTCTTCCCAAACTTTGGTCCAATCACCTTGAAATTGGCTTTTGCAGATTTATTTACAATTTCAGAATCATCATTCAGCACAACAAGCTCTTTGATGTTCACTTCATCAAGAATAACTTCCTTCATTTTAGACAGAGCATCATTTTTAGATTTATCAACCACCACCATTAATTTTTTTAACGGCTGCCGGACTTTCAAGTTAGCTTTTGCTCTCATTGCACGGGTTAGATAAACCACTCTTTGCGCAACATCCATCTTTTCTTCAAGCTCTTTATCATGATAAGTTGGCTTCGGAAAATCAAAAAGATGAATAGACTCAAACTCATCCCTTTTGGTTATGCTGTTAAGACTTAAATAAATTTCTTCAGAAATAAACGGTGCAAAAGGAGAAGTCAAAACACAAACTTTTACCAAGCATTCATACAGTGTTTGATAAGCAGAAAGCTTGTTTGCATTCATTTCGGATTTCCAGAAACGCCTTCTGCATCGGCGAACATACCAGTTTGAAAGATGATCAATTGTGAAAGTTGAAACCGCACGTGCCGCTTTTGTAACATCGTAATTATCCATTAAGCTTTCATACTCTTCAATCAGAGAATTTAGCTTGGAAATTATCCACCTATCAATTTCAGGTCTTTCATCATAAGGAACATGCTCTTCTTCAAAATTGAACTTATCAATGTTAGCATAAAGCGCAAAGAAAGAATATGTATTTGCTAATGTGCCAAAAAATTTACGCTGAACTTCAACAAGCCCTTCTTCATCGAACAATGTTGGACGCCATGGTGGACTGTTAGTAACCAAATACCATCTCGTTGAATCTGCGCCATACTTTTCGAATAAAGCAAATGGATCAACCGTGTTGCCTTTGGATTTGGACATTTTCAGTCCCTTTTTATCAAGTATCAGTTCATTCACAATAATATTTTTGAAAGCAACATTGTCAAAAAGCATTGTAGCAATTGCGTGAAGAGTGTAGAACCAGCCGCGTGTTTGATCAATTCCTTCGCATATAAAATCTGAAGGAAAAGCGTGCTTCTCAAACCATTCCTTATTTTCAAAAGGATAATGATATTGTGCAAAAGGCATTGCCCCGGAATCATACCAAACATCAATCAATTCTGATGTTCTTGAAAAAATTTTTCCGTTTCGTTCGAACTTAATTTCATCCACAAAAGGTTTATGTAAATCTATTTCCGAACCGGGTAAATCTTTTATTAAAATCTTTTTGTTATCCCGTAAGATAAATCCTTCTTTTAACTCTGCAATAGAGCCAATGCAAAACAATTCCTCGCCATTCTCGCTAATCCAAATCGGAAGCGGGGTTCCCCAATAGCGGTCGCGCGATAATGACCAGTCTTTATTTTCTTCAAGCCAATTACCAAATCTGCCGGAACCAACTTCGGGCGGCGCCCAATTAATAGTTTTGTTTAGCTCGATCATTCTTGGGGCAACATCAGTTGTCTTGATGTACCAGCTATCCCTTGCATAATAAATTAGTGGATTATCACACCGCCAGCAATGAGGATAAGAGTGAAGATAATCATTTGAAGTTCTGTAAATTAAGTTTCTCTCCTTCAGATTTCTAAGTATATCAGGATCGGCACCTTTTTCTTCGTGGGTTTTGAACTTGATAGTTTTGACTAATCTACCGGGAAAATCTTTCACTTCATCAGTAAATCTGCCGCCAATAGTAACTGGCTGAATAAAAGGTAAGTTAAACTTTTTTGAAACCTCATAGTCATCTGCACCAAAAGCGGGAGCAATATGTACAACACCGCTTCCATCTTCAGTACTGACAAACTCACCTGGAATTATGTACCATGCTTTTTTATCAACAGGAATGTAGTTGAAAAGCGGTTCATATTCTCTGTTCAATAATTCTTGTCCTTTAAGTTCGGCAAGAATTGTATAATCTTCCTTTATGACTAACAACCTTGCTTTGGCAAGATAAAGAATGCCGTGCCCCTCAACTTTAATTTTCACATAATCAATCTCAGGTCCAACAGCAAGTGCAACGTTTGAAATCAAAGTCCAGGGTGTCGTTGTCCAAACAAGAATTGAGGTATCTTCATCCTTCAGTTTAAATTTTGCATAAACGTTTGGATCTCGAACATCAGCATAACCAAGAGAAAGTTCGTGAGAGGATAGTGGGGTTTCGCAATGCGGGCATTGCGGGACAATCTTAAATCCTTTGTACAGCAGCCCTTTTTTAAAAAGTTCTGACAATGACCACCATACAGATTCAATATATTCATTTTTAAAAGTGATGTATGCAGAATCAAGATTAATCCAATAACCCATTCGAGTTGTCATCTGTTCCCAAAGATTTAGGTACTTGAAAACAGATGCTTTACACTCCGCATTGTATTTTGCTATACCATAATTCGGAATTTCACTTTTATTTTGAATCCCAAGTGCTTTTTCAACTTCAATTTCAACAGGCAAGCCGTGAGTATCCCAGCCGGCTTTTCTTTCAACGCGAAAACCTTTCAATGTTTTATAACGGCAGACAAGATCTTTTAAGGTTCTTGCCATCACATGATGAATACCTGGTTTTCCATTTGCAGTTGGAGGACCTTCATAAAACGTAAATAGGTTTTTCTCATCCCGCGACGAAATACTTTTCTCGAATATTTTATTCTTCTCCCAGAATTCTAAAATATTCTTTTCAACATCTGGGTAATTAATCTTTTCCAAATTTTGTTTAAACATCTTTACTTAATCTATTCTGGTTTTTCGTATTTCTTTATAAACTCTTTCTCGGTTCGAATGAACTCTTTGAGGTCTCTTTCGATTTTTTCCTTCTTCATAGTGATTTCTTTAGCTTCAGCTTCAGCATCATTCAGAATTTTCTGTGCTTTAATCTTTGCTTCGCGTAATTCGAGTTCAGCTTCCTTTTTCAGATCTTTGCCGGTATCATCAATAATTTTTTGTTTCTCCTGAAATACGAGAAGTTCTTTTTGAAGCATAAGGACTTCCGCTACAGCCATGCCAAAAAATGCCTGGGCGCCGAGCATAATATTTCTTAAGCTGTAAAGAAGCAAATTTTCTGTAAGCAGCTCGTTTGCATCAAAATATTCCTTAAAAAATGTAATCATAATTATGCTGATGAAGGCAGCTGCAACTATTATTGAAAAAATAACTCTGCCGCCCATATGCCAGCCAAGTGATTGGTTTATGTACCATCCGCAGGCAAAGCATAGAACAGAGAGAACAAACCACACGGCAAAATTTTGATCATCAAAACCAAATAGTTTTTTATTAAGAAAGTTTGATGAAAACATCAGCACTGCCAAAAGAGCAGGTACAACATATTTGACAAATAAATCTTTTTTTATTTTCATAATTTTTTAATAACCTCTTTCATAATCAGAGTCATCTTGGGTTCTGCCTTCATAGCAGTTGCAATAATTTCTTCAACGTTCACGGGTTTTAGTGTTCCAGGAAAACATTCATCAGTAATTATGCTTATGCCAAGCACTTTCATTCCCATATGGTTTGCAACAATGTTTTCGGGAATTGTTGACATGCCAACTACATCAGCTCCAGTTTCTCTAAGGAATTTATACTCCGCTTTTGTTTCAAGATTTGGACCCGGAACAGCAACATAAACTCCTTTTTGAACTTCGATATTATTTTCAGCCGCAACTTTTTCTGCAATGCTGATTAACTCCAAACTATATGGTTCGCTCATATCGGGGAAACGCGGACCAAGCTCATCCTCATTTTTACCGATAAGCGGATTATCACCCAATAAATTTATATGATCAGCCATCAGCATAATATCGCCTTTACGATATTGCGGATTCATTCCGCCGCAAGCATTTGATACAAGCAGTGTTTTCACTCCTAAAAATTTCATTACACGAACAGGATAAGTAATTTGCTGCATTGCATATCCCTCGTAAAAATGAAATCTGCCCTGCATCGCAACAATATTTTTGCCTGCGATTGTTCCAAATATCAATTTGCCATGATGCGATTCAACGGTTGACAGCGGGAAATGCGGGAGATCGGCATAATCAATTTTGTGTTTAATGCTTATCTCATTTACCAAACCGCCTAAACCTGTACCAAGTATTATTCCGATAGGATAATCTTCCTTTGTATGGTTACAAATTATCGCGAGTGTCTCCTCTATTTTTTGTTTAAGTGTGCTCATTGCTAGAGTAATTTTTCTACGATATTTGTAACATCTATTTCTAAACTGGAGCTTGGCTCAGATCTTTTTCTTACCTGAATTTCTTCACCAGTATCTTCAACTTTCATTTCAAGCAGATGAGCTTGATAATTTATAACCGTCTTAAGTTTAGTGATTAGAATTTCTTTCTCTTCGCGCAGATTTATAACTGCCTTTTTCAATCTATCAGCTTCTTCTTGTGATTTTTGTAACAATTCTCCCGATTTTTCTTCTGCCAATCGTAAGATTTCGCCTGCTTGATATTTTGCATCTTCTAAAGTTTTACGAGATATTTCTTCGATTTCACGTTGAGTCTGTTCAATCTCATTTTCAATCTCTAAAAATTTCTCAAGCTGCTGCTTGGTTTCTTCAAGCTCTTTCTTAATTGCTTCATTCTCATTGAAAAGAGTTTCGAATTCGGCAGAAAGCTTCTCCAAAAATGCATGCACTTCTTCCTTGTCAAATCCTCTGAAAGACTTGTTAAACTCTTGTTTTTTTATGCCATCGGGTGTGAATATCATTTTTAATTCTCTTTATAATAAATTCTCTCGCCAAAAATTGCAGAACCAATTCTTAACATAGTTGCACCTTCTTCAATGGCAATTTCATAATCGCTTGTCATTCCCATAGATAATTCTGTTAAGTTGTAACCTTGTGAGTTCAATTCTTCTTTTAATTTACGCAAATAACTGAAACTTTTCCTAATCAAGTTTATATCTTCAGTAAAAGGAGCAATTGTCATCAAACCGATTAAGTTAAGGTTTGAAGCTTGTGAACAATATTTTGCAATCTCTTTTATATCTTCTTTTTCAGTAACGCCGGATTTCGTTTCCTCCACCGATGTTTTAACTTCAATTAATATTTTTTGAGTCATTCCCAATTTCTCTGCATGCTTCTGAATTTCTTCAGCAAGTGAAAGTGAGTCAACTGAGTGAATATAATCCGCCGTTCTTACTGCATACTTAACCTTGTTTTTTTGCAAACGACCGATAAAATGCCAAATAACTTGATTTCCCAAAACATCAAACTTAGAAACCAGTTCCTGAGCTTTATTCTCACCGAACTCAGTCTGATTAGCTTGCATCGCTTGCTTGATTTCATCAATACCAAAACTTTTTGATACCGCAATCAGCTTTACATCCTTCGGATTACGGTTTACTCTTGCACAAATTTGATCAATTCTGTTTCTAAGTATCTGTAAATTTTCTGCAATCATAATTAAAATCAAGGGTGTGAATTTATCGGTTTTGCAACCCAAAATCAAAAAAAACGGTGATTAATCTGCAAAGCGGCAGTGGTAATAATTTGTTGAACTCCTAACGGAGTTCTGCTGGAGACGGAAGTGAGTTATGGTTACAAATATTCAACTCCTACGGAGTTCGATTTACATAGATACTTTCGAATTCTACAAACGATTAACTCCCAGAGGAGTTATGAAAATTCATAATTAGCTCCATAGGAGCTATATGTTTGTAACAGAATAACAACTAAAAAAGAATTAAACACCTTTAGGAGTGAAATATTTTTTAAGAGGTTTATCGGTAATAATGCTTTTACTAAGTTTGATTGACAGTTTTTCAAAATATTGGAGACAAATATGAATCTATTAGAAAGAATAATCAGCGAATCATCAAAAAGAAATAAAACTATCGTTCTTCCTGAAGCACATGATGAAAGAGTGATTAAAGCGGGCTTTCAGCTTCATCAAAGGAAGATATGCAATGTTATTTTATTGGGGAATGAGCACAAAATCCTCGAAGATGCGTCAAAGCTTGGTGTTGATCTTAAAGGAATAAAGATAATTGATCCGGTTAAGTCGGAACATTACTCAAAGTTTTCTGATATCTACTATAATTTACGCAAAGAAAAAGGAGTTACACCCGACAAAGCTCAAGAAGCAATCAAGAACGTTTTATTCTTTGGAGCGATGATGGTGAGAGAAGGTTTGGCAGATGGTTTTGTCGGCGGTTCTGCTTCACCGACTGCAGATGTAATGAGAGCTGGAATCCATTGCGTCGGTATGCCTCAAGGAATATCAATAGTTTCAAGCTTCTTCTTGATGGTTTGGCCGGATAAAGTATGGGGATTTGCAGACTGCGCCGTTGTTCCAAATCCAACAGATGTTCAGCTTGCTGATATTGCAATCTCGACAGCGGATAATTATAAAAAATTAGTTGGTGAAGAACCGAAAGTTGCTATGCTGTCGTTCTCAACAAAAGGAAGCGCAGAACATGAATTGGTGGATAAAGTTAAGAACGCTACAAAAATGGTTATGCAGAAACGTCCCGACTTGAAAGTAGATGGTGAGTTTCAATTTGATGCTGCAGTTGTGGAGAAAGTTGGAAAATCTAAAGCCCCTGGAAGTGAAATTGCCGGGAAAGCAAATGTTTTAATTTTCCCGGACTTGAATTCCGGCAACATAGGTTACAAAATTGCGCAGCGAATTGGCGGAGCAGAAGCAGTTGGTCCTGTTGTGCAGGGATTAAAGAAGCCAGTATTCGATCTCTCCCGCGGCTGCAGTGTTGATGATATTGTTAACACATCCGCAATAGCAGCGTTGATGGCGGAATAAGTAAACAAAAACCTTCAAGGTCGGCAAAGTTAAACCACAGTTAATAACCTTGAAGCTTTCATTAAAAATTAATCTTGGGAGGAACTTCTATGATGTCTCGCTTATTATTTGCTATTTTTTTTACAAGTTCCTATATCCTCCTCAATGCCCAGCAAATTGATCTCTATGGCATTTGGTCCGGCAAACTTTCTCTTCCAAATACTATAAAGCTTACGATTGTATTTAATCTGCAAAAAGAAAATGCGGATAAATACAATGCAACCTTGGACAGTCCCGATCAGGGCGCAAAAGGAATTCCAACTGAAAGTGTGACGATAAAGGAGGATTCAATTCTTATAAAGGTTCCTGCAATTGCAGGTTCTTTTGAAGGAGAAATATTTGCAGACAGCATGAAGATTGACGGCAAATGGAAACAGGGCGGAATGAATCTCGATCTTGTTCTTTACAAAATTGATAAAATAGAAGAAGTCAAAAGACCGCAGGAACCAAAAGAACCATTTCCTTACAAAGTTGAAGATGTGAAGTTTGAAAATAAGATTGAAAATTTTTCTCTCGCCGGCACTTTAACAATGCCGATGGAGGGTGGAAATTTTCCTGCTGTTATTCTGATAACTGGTTCTGGCGGACAAAATCGTAATGAGGAAATCCTTGGGCACAAACCTTTTCTCGTAATTGCAGATTACCTGACTCGCAATGGTTATGCTGTACTTCGTTACGATGACAGAGGAATTGCAGAATCGAAAGGTAATTACTCAACGGCAACAACAGAAGATTTTGCTAAAGATGCTTTATCTGCAGTTCAATTTCTAAAAACCAGAAACGAAATAAACCATTCAAAGATCGGATTGATAGGACACAGTGAAGGCGGAATGATTGCCCCAATGGCTGCTGTTCAGTCTAATGATATTGCTTTTATAGTCTTAATGGCTGGACTTGGAATTCCCGGTGATTCGATCCTGTATCTTCAAGGTGAATTAATCCAAAGAGCAGAAGGAACAAGCGAGGAAGAAATTCGGAAATCAGTAATAGTTCAAAGAAAATTTTTTCGATTGATTAAAGAAATTAATGATGATGAAATATTAAAAAGTAAAATAGAAGAAATATTTAGAGAAGAATATGCGAAATTGAGCGAAGAAGATAAAAGCAAGATGGGCGATCCCGAAGCTTATTTACAAACTCAGATGAAAACTCTTACAGGCCCTTGGTTCAAATATTTTGTAAAGTACGATCCTGTTCCCGCACTTGAAAAAGTTAAATGCTCGGTGCTCGCAATAAACGGAGAGAAAGATATTCAAGTACCGCCGAGAGAAAATTTATCTGCAATTGAGGATGCACTCAAAAGAGGCGGAAATAAAAATTACGAAATAAAAATGCTGCCAGGATTAAATCATTTGTTTCAATCCTCAAGCACAGGCGCCATTTCTGAATACAGTAAGATTGAGGAAACAATTTCACCGCTTGCTCTTGAAACTATGCTTGGCTGGTTGAACAAAATTACAAAATGAAAAAACTTCCCGCTGTTCTTTTCGGCTATTGGCGGGCAAATATCCAATTTTGATTTCAGCATTCTTCGTCTGACAATTTATCGTCGGGAAGTTCTATTCATGAAGAAGGAATGCGGGGAAACTTCCTTTAACATCTTGTTTCGCTTGGGGCATTGTAAAAGAAACTCAGATGGAATAATTCTTTTACATTCTGTTGAACTTTATTTTCATTATCCGCGTTATTACTAAAAATTTAAGGAGCTAAAAATTGAAATTTGTAATCATTCTGGTGTTATTGCTCGTAATCAGTGCTGTGGTCTTAATTAATTACACAACTAAGGCAACAAATAATGACTCATCAAAAAAAATAAAATCGGACACTTATTCGGTAAGAGACAAAAAATTGAGCAACATCAGCTCAATAATGGTTAATGATATTGATGGGAAGGAGATTTCACTTTCGTCTTTTAATGGCAAGGTGCTGCTGATTGTGAATGTTGCAAGCAAGTGCGGATATACTCCTCAATACAAAGACCTTCAAGCACTGTATGAAAAATACAACAAGGAAGGATTAGAAATTCTTGGTTTCCCATGCAATGATTTTGGCTGGCAGGAACCGGGAACAAATGAAGAGATAAAACAGTTCTGCTCAATGAACTTTGGAGTAACATTCAAACTATTTGATAAAGTTAAGATTACAGGGAAGGATAAAAGCAAACTTTACGCCGTTTTAACCGATAACGATGTAACGGGAACAAAAAATGTTAAGTGGAATTTTGAAAAATTCTTAATATCAAAAAATGGAGAAATTATTTCCCGATACACAAGCAGTGTTAAACCGATGAGTGAGGAATTGGTATCTGCAATTGAAAAAGAACTTAAGAAGTAAGCTAAGCATTCATGCGAAATATTAGCGCGTCATCTCGAAACCGACTTTAGTCGGTGAGAGATCATAAAGATTTCCTGGGGTTGACCAAAAAGTAATTATTCAAATTAAAAAGCTGTGGGAATCTACTTAAACCAGTTAAATCTGCGTTCAATTCTCCAATTAATTTTTCGCCCCTCTTGAAATGACAACTCTATTTATCGTGGACTTCTATTTCTTCTTCCTGTTGAGCTTTTGGCGGACGTTCATAGAGTTCTGCCATTTGTTTGTAAGTGTGCGGTAGATTTGATGAAACTTGTTCCCACTTCATACGCCATGACCAATTACCGCCAAGCTTACCGGGAAAATTCATTCGTGCTTCGCCGCCAAGATTCAAAACATCCTGCATTGGAATAATGACAATATCTGCGACTGATGCATAAGCTGCTCTAATCAATTCAAACACAATATTATCACCATGATAATTCAAATATTTTTTAACATGTGAATGGCTGTCGTTGTTTTCATTTTTTGCTTTTTCAAAATAAGCTCGCGTAGTATCGTTGTCATGCGAGCCTGTATAAACAACACAATTCGGAACAAAATTATGCGGCAAGAATTTCGTTTCCATTTTTGTACCGAAAGCAAATTGTAAAATTTTCATTCCCGGAAAACTAAATTTATCTCTCAGCTCTCTAACCGGTTTTGTAATAACGCCAAGGTCTTCAGCCAGAATTGGAAGTTCACCCAAATATTTTCTCAATGTTTCAAAAAGTTTTTCTCCAGGAGCTTTTATCCATTTTCCTGTTACCGCAGTTGGTGCATTACCTGGAATTTCCCAGTATGCCTCAAATCCGCGGAAGTGATCAATACGGACAATGTCAACCACTTCAAATAAACTTGTAAATCTCCTTCTCCACCAAAGGAAATCATCCTTCTCCATTTCATTCCATTTGTAAAGTGGATTTCCCCAAAGCTGTCCTGTTTTGCTAAAGTAATCTGGCGGCACACCGGCAACTGTTAAAAGTTTTCCTTTCTCATCAACGGTAAAAAGATGTTTGTTTGCCCAAAGATCGGCGCTGTCATAAGCAATGAAGATGGGCATATCACCAACTATTTTAATTCCCTTTTTGTTCGCGTAATCTTTCAATTCCTTCCATTGCTTAAAAAATTGAAACTGAACAAACTTGTTATAACGAATTTCATCAGCAAGTTTTTCTTTCCATTTTTTCAAAGTGCTTTCTTTTCTGAGAACAAGATCTTTATCCCAGTTTATCCACAAACCCCCGCCGTGATGTTCTTTTGCAGCCATAAACAGTGCGAAATCATCAAGCCAACCTTTGTGTGATTCACAAAACTTCTCGAACTGTTTCTCAAATCCGTTTGAGTTCTCGCTGAAATGCGAGTATGCTTTTTTAAGAAGAGATTTTTTATAATCAATCACTTCGCCAAAATCAATTATAGATGGATTAAACTTAGGAATGTTTTTAAGTTCTGCTTGAGAAAGAAATCCATCATCAAAAAGTTTTTCGGGACTGATAAGTAAGGGGTTTCCGGCAAAAGCCGAGAAGCATTGATAAGGGGAATCTCCGTAACCTGTTGGACCAAGCGGAAAGACTTGCCAAAGTTTTTGTCCAGAGTGATCTAAAAAATCAACAAAGTTAAATGCTTCTTTTCCGATGTCTCCAATACCAAATTTTCCGGGAAGTGATGTGGGATGAAGTAATATTCCTGCTGTGCGTTCGAATTTCATGTTCGTTCCTTAATATTTTTCCAAATCAAAAATAAGTAAAGAGGGGATTAAGAAAAAAAATGAAATTGATTTTTGTTTAAAATAAAAACTGCCTCATGCGATGAGGCAGCTTTAATAGAAAAACACTTATAATTATAACTGGAGATTCACACCGACTGTGATATAGCCAATACCATAACCAAGTTCACCGAAAACACCAAACTTTGGCGAAAACATGTATCTTGCACCAGCATGGAAACCATATAATAAATAGCTTCCTTGTGCAGTATAACCTAAACCGGTGCCTGTTGGTTCAGTCACGCTCACAATGTTATAACCAACTGTTGCTCCAGCGTACAGATCCATATTCTTAACATCAACGTCAACAAAATGGTATTCACCTCTTGCACCAACGATAATATATTTGTAGGTCCAGGTATATTTAGTTCCGCTGAAGAATCCGCCCCAATCGTAAGTAGATTGAGAATAACCGACTATGCCGCCAATAGATAACTTTTCATGAATACCAAATTGTAAACCCAAGCTTAGAGGAGGAAAATCTGAAGTACCATATAATCCTGCTAAACCACCAATACTAACTCCAGCATTTAAGTTAGTTACACCTTTTTTATAAGTTTGTGCAAAAGATAAGGATGAGACAAGAACCAAAATGGTTAAAGTAACAAGAACTTTTTTCATAGAGCCGTGCTCCCTTTTATTGTGAATGATTTGTTAATTATAAATTACGGTGAAAACATAATAATTATCGTTCTGATACGCAACAAGAATGAAGCCAAAAATTAGACTGTGTGATTTTAATCATTTTCTCCACAATTCAAATTCTTTTAATCTAAATCACAGCAAATTTGTAAAAACTTCCATTAATAATGTAGGAATAGAATATTAGACTTTAATAAAAATCTTTTTTGCATAAAGTATCCACATCAATCCCAGCCAAATCAAAACATAGGTTAAAGCCCAAGCAAGTGATGCGTTGATTGGAGAAAAATTAGGAACAAAGATTGCTTCGTATAAATATCTGTTAAGACTTATCTTTTCACCAGCTTCTTTTACCACTTTAATAATTCCCATGGTTTTTGCGACCAAACCGGAAAGAGCAAAAACTGTGATGGCATTCATTCCGTAAACAACGAAAGGTTTTGTCCACCACTTTATTCCTTTCACATCAATTAACCAGTAACACATACCAAAAAATAACAGCGCCATTCCCGAATTGAACATTACGTAGGAACTGGTCCATAGACTTTTATTCATCGGAAACCACATATCCCAAATCACGCCAATTAGAATTGCAAAATTTCCAAAAACAAAAATCCATGCGGTTTTAGTTGACGAATCATTTTTTGTTCTTAACCAATGACCAAGCATAACTCCGCTAAGGCATGTTGCAATAGCTGGAATTGTGCTAAGAATTCCTTCGGGATCCCAAACCTTTGATACTTTCCACATATGATTCCCAAGTAACAAATGATCAAGCCATCCGGCAAGATTAGGAGAAAAAATTTCTCCTGTAACAGGATTTGTTAAGACAGATACATTTAAATTCGGAGAACCAAACCCGGGCACCGGAATTAAAGTCATAATTGCCCAATAACCCAATAAAAGTATAATCCCGATTATTGCTTGAGTTTTTATATTAGCTTTTAGAAAAATTATAGATGTGATGATATAAACAATACCAATTCTTGGCAGTACACCAACAAGCCGAAGTATTGAAAAATCAATCCACTTGTCCTCGGCGAAATTCCAAAATGGCCATGCTGTTATGAAAATTCCAATGGCATAAATTATAAGCCCGCGCTTTACAATTTGTAAGATTAACTTTTTCTGATCTAAACCACTTTCTTTTCTTTTTGTTAATGAAATGGTTATTGCAACTCCTACGATGAAAAGAAAGAAGGGGAAAATATAATCTGTCGGTGTGCATCCGTTCCATTTTGCATGTTGAAGTGCGGGATAGATATTGCTCCAGCTGCCGGGATTGTTAACAAGAATCATTCCTGCAATTGTTAAACCCCTGAAGACATCCAAAGAAACTAAGCGCTCAGATTGTTGCACGGACATATTCAGCTTTCTAATTAAAGACTAAGATAAAGATTATGATAAAGAATTGAAAAATATCTTTTTTCATTTCACGTTAGCAAGAGTTGCTTTTTCTACTTCTTTAAGTGCTGAATCAAGATCAGCAATAAGATCATTCACATTTTCAATTCCAACAGAAATACGGACTAATCCATCTGTAACACCACCGGCAAGCCGTGCTTCTTTTCCCATGGAGAAGTGAGTCATACTTGCGGGGTGCTGGATTAAGCTCTCCACACCGCCTAAACTTACAGCAAGCTGAAATAGTTTAACCGAGTTCATCATAATCTTCCCCGCTTCCATTCCGCCATCAAGTTCGATAGTTATCATTCCGCCATGACCTTTGTGCTGTTTCAATCCAACTTCATATTGCGGATGAGATTTCAATCCGGGATAACGAATGGATTTTACAAGTTTATGTTTCTCAAGCCACTCTGCAATAATTTGAGCATTTTCACAATGGCGTTCCATTCTAATCGCGAGTGTTTTCAATCCGCGATGCACAAGAAAAGAATTAAAAGGATCAATCACTCCGCCAAGCTGATTTAATGTTTTACGAAAATGTAGATATGTTTCCTCATCTTTAACAACGATAATTCCCCCAACAATATCTGCATGACCATTTAAAAATTTTGTTAAGCTGTGCATAACAACATCTGCCCCGAGTGAAATCGGATTTTGCAAAGCAGGGCTCATGAAAGTATTATCAACTACAACTTTAGCTTTATGCTGATGAGCTATCTTTGAAATTTCAGCCAGATCAGAAATGCAAAGTGTTGGATTGCCGGGAGTTTCAACGTAAACTACTTTTGTGTTCGACTTTACTGTCTTTTTCACCTCCTCAAGATTTGAAGTATCAGCAAATGTCGTCTCAACTCCATATTTTTTCATTATGGTGTTTAAAAGCGTCGTCGTCGGTCCATAAACTGCTGATGAACAAACAACATGATCGCCAGCTTGAGTTAGGCTGGCAAATATTGTGTGTACTGCCGCCATCCCGCTTCCGCATCCGAGTGCTTTGTGTCCACCTTCAAGTTCGGCAATAGCATCTTCCATTGCCTGAATTGTAGGATTAAGCATTCTTGTATAAATGTAACCCTTCTTTTCACCGGCAAACAGCGACGCACCGTGTTCAACAGATTCAAATTTAAATGTCGAAGTTTGATAGATTGGCGGTACTACAGGTCCATACTCATATTCGGAAATGCCTGAATGAACGCATTTGGTTTCAAAATTAGCCTTAGGATTTTCCTTCATTCTCGTTCCTTAAAGTAAAATGTGATTGCAATTGAAAGTAAAAATTTTTCTACTCGAAAAATAGAATAACTTTATCCTAAATACTACATTCCAGTTGTGACTGGTTGAACCAATTATGTATTTTCAAATAAAAAACATCTCTTTTCATCTGTAATTGTATATTGATTAAACCCGCGAATAATATTAAGTTGTCTAAGAGAAAAATATCAGGGAGGAATAAAATGAAACATTTATTAAAAGCATTACTTTTTTCTTCTTTTGTTGGAGCTATCTTTCTAACTACGTTCGCTCAAGCTCCACCGCCCACTAATCTTACTGCAACAAATTATACTGGTCCAATGGCTGTAATAGCTGTTCAACTATCCTGGTTGGCACCGCCATTGGCAGGTCCCTATATGATTAAATTTAATATTTATAGAAAAGATGGCGGATTAAATGAGCCAGGCACGTTCGTAAAGAAATATCCGAATGTGCAGATGAGTCAATTTATTGATGCACAAGTTCAACTGGGAAATACATATTCGTACTATGTAACCACCATTGCTCAAACTGGAGAGAGTGAACCATCGAACAAAGTTCAGATCACTGTAAGCAATACGCTGCAAAGAGGAATTATCGCAGGTGTTTTAACTAAAGATGTAACAAATGAACCAATTGCAGGCGGAAAAATTTATTTCTCACCTGTTTCACCAAACGTTTTACCACCAAGCAATACAGGATTTGTGTTTACAACAGATAATCTCGGAAGATTTAGAGCAGTTCTTCCTACTGCAACATACATAATGAAAAGCAGTGCAAATAGATTTATCACCGAGTACTTTGACAATGTTCTGACTATTCAACAGGCAACTCCTATTGTGCTCAACAATCAGGATTCTATTTTTGTTAGTGTAGGATTAGCTCCTTATGTCCCAACACCACAAGCAGTAATTGCTGGGCTTCTAACTGCTGATGCTAACAATAATCCAATTGCGCGCGGTAAAATATATTTCATTCCAACTCTTGGACCTTCTCCGGCAGTAGTTCTAATGGCTGTTACAGACAGTTTTGGCATATTTAGAAAATCACTTCCGGCTGGTTCCTATTATGTTAGAAGCGAAGCTATGGGATATATTCCCGAATACTTTGATAATGTTGGGACGATACAGCAGGCAACTCCTGTGGTTGTTGCTTCGGGTGATTCGGTATTTCTAAGCATTGGCTTGGCATCTTTTGTTCCGCCGACAATTTATACTTTAAGTGGAAATGTTTCCGATTCACTTGGAAATCCTTTAAGAGCTTACATATCAATTCAAGGACTCAGATTAAATTCCCACTTCGCAAACACACATAGGGTAATGACCGATAGCCTTGGTAATTATTCTGCTCCGGTAAAAGAAGGAGATACTGTAGTTGTTTTCTGTTCGCCTAAAAATCCAGATTACTTCCCCGAATTCTATAATAATAAAAGGACATTTGCCGAAGCAGATAGAATTTATATCGGAGGAAATATTACTGGAATTAATTTTGTTCTTGAACATAAACCTGTTTATGCAAATGGAATTTCGGGCAGAGTTGCAGATTCTCTTGGAACCGGTGTTGAGTCTCATGTAACCGCATTTCCGAGATTCATGACTCCAACACCAATAATGTCTCATCGTAAATTTTATCATACCAGCACTGACTCACTTGGGAATTATCTTCTTACAAATATTATTCCCGGGCAATACATTCTTTTAGCTAATCCAAGAATAGGTTACCAACCAACTTTCTTTAGGTATGATGGAATTCCAACTATGAACTGGAGACTTGCAGATTCTGTAGTAGTAGAACCTGTCGGTGTAGTTCCAAATATTAACTTTACGGTTAAAGCAATATCCTGGAATGGATTTGCTAAAATTACTGGAGTTATAAAAGATATTTCTGGAAATAAAATCAACGGCGCTTATATTCTGGTTCTAGATCAAGCTCAGCAAACATATTCGTTTGCGATTTCCGATAAGAATGGAAAATTTGCTGTTGAGGGAGTTACACCAGGAAACTATACGGTGGTTACGAATAAAATGGGATACATAAGCAATCAATCTTTGAATGTTACTGTTGATTACTTGAATAATATCAACAGCGATCTGTCATTTACACTAACTCCGGATGGAGTAACATCAATAGGAAATAATCCTGTTGAGATAAAAGATTTCAAGCTTTATCAGAATTATCCGAACCCGTTCAATCCATCCACTGTTATTAAATATTCTGTTCCGGAGAGAACAGATGTTCGGTTATCAGTTTACAACATTCTCGGAAGTGAAGTTGCAAATCTTGTGAACGAAACCAAGAACATTGGAGAATACGAAGTAACATTCGATGCATCAAAATTCTCAAGCGGTGTTTATCTGTACAAGATTGAAGCCGGAAATTACAAGGCAACTAAGAAGCTTATTTTGATGAAGTAGTCCAAAACTTAGAGCATAAAAAATGGGAATTCCAGAAACGGGATTCCCATTTTTATTTAAATATTTATGAAGAGGCTTATAAAACCAGATTATTAATTACCCGTTTAGCGGTTGAACAAATGTTCTCAACAGTAAAGCCGTATTTGTCCATTAATACTTTTTCTGGTGCGGATGCTCCATACTTTTCAATACTTATATTTTCACCAAATCTTCCGGTGTATTTTTGCCAGCCTTGTGCCGCACCTGCTTCGACAGAAACTTTTGCTAAAACTGAAGATGGCAATACGGATTCTTTGTAATCTGCTGACTGCTTTTCAAACAACTCCCAGCTTGGAAAACTTACGACTCTAACTTTTATTCTATCTTTCTCCAATTCGGCTGCGGCTTTTAATGCAAGATGCACTTCAGAACCGGAAGCCATTAAAATTAATTCGGGTTTATCGCTGCTGTCATAAAGGACATAAGCTCCCTTCAGCAAACCTTCAGCCGAAGGATATTTTTTCTGATCGAGAATCGGCAATCCTTGTCTTGTTAAAAGCAAAGCGACAGGGCTTCTCTTATGCTCAAGTGCATATTCCCAGGAATAAGCAGTTTCGTTTGCATCGGCCGGACGAATTACTACGACCTTTGGAATACATCTTAGCGCTGCCATGTGTTCAATGGGTTGATGGGTCGGACCATCTTCGCCAACACCAATGCTGTCGTGAGTAAAAATATAAATCGGTTTGATGCCGGAAATTGATGCAAGTCGTATCGAAGGACGCATGTAATCGGAAAAGACAAAGAATGTTCCTCCGTAAGGAATTACTCCGCCATAAAGCGCCATGCCGTTCATCAAACTGCCCATTGCATGCTCGCGAACACCATAACGAATGTATCTTCCACCATAATTTGAAGAAGAAAAATTCTCATAAATTTTTACCCGTGTATTGTTGGAGGGAGTTAAATCTGCCGAGCCACCAATTAAATTTGGAATTGCCGGAGCAATGGCTTCAATCACTTTTCCTGAAGCGGCGCGGGTAGCGATTTTCTTACCATCATCTTCGAACACAGGTAATTTGGACTTCCATTCATCACCCATTCGACCATTCATCCAATCAGTCAATTGTTTCGCTTTTTCTGGATATTTTTTCTTGTAATCCTTAAAAAGTTTTTGCCATTCTGCCTCTTGCTTCTCGCCTCTCGCGTTCACTTGCTTAAAATGTTCTTTGACTTCATCGGGTATGAAAAACGTTTTTTCGTAATTCCAGCCAAGATTTTTCTTCGCAAGCTTTACTTCTTCTTCACCAAGCGGAGAGCCATGTGCTTCGGATGTACCTTGCTTGTTCGGACTGCCATAACCAATGTGTGTGTTAGTAATGATAAGAGTTGGTTTATCTAAAGATTTTTGTGCGGATTGAATTGCTGATTCAATTTCATCAGTATTATTTACATCGTTAATTCGCAAAACATTCCAATGATATGCTTCAAATCTTTTTTGAACATCGTCTGAATATGAAAGAGAAGTTTTTCCGTCAATTGAAATTCCGTTGTTATCATAAAAGAAAATAATTTTGTTCAGCTTTAGATGACCAGCTAATGACGCTGCTTCATGAGAAATGCCTTCCATCAGATCGCCATCACTGCAAATTCCGTAAATGTAATGATCAAGAATTTTAATATCGGATTGATTAAAGTTTGCTGACAGAAAAGCTTGTGCCATTGCCATTCCAACAGCATTAGAAAATCCTTGCCCCAATGGTCCAGTCGAGGTTTCAACTCCGGCAGTTAAACCAAACTCAGGATGACCAGGCGTTTTACTTCCCCATTGTCGAAAATTTTTCAGTTCATCTAAAGAAAGATCGTATCTGCAGAGATGGAGGATGGAATATAGCAGCATGCTTCCGTGACCAGCAGATAAAATAAAACGATCCCGGTTTAACCATTTTGGATTTGCCGGATTGTGCTTCATGTATTTTGAGTACAGCACATAAACAATCGGTGCGCAAGCCATTGGCATTCCCGGATGACCCGAATTTGCTTTTTGTACCCCATCTGCTGATAAAAATCTTATTGTATTAATTGCCAGCTCATCAAGCTGCTTGGAATGGATAGGCATACTAGTTTCCTTAGTTAGTTTATTTATATCTAACAAAAAATAAACCCAGTTCCTTGAAGCTATTATCTTTTACAAAGTAACTGGATTTATAGTAATTCATTTTTTTAATTGAAAATCGAATTAAAATAAGCAACAACTCCCGCATGCACAGTAAGCAAATCAGTTTTTGACTTAGTCACTGTATATTTAACTGGAATTGTTGATATGTCAACAGAACCTTCCTTTAAATATTCTGCTTCACTTCCGAAAAGATATCTCGCTTTCAAATCTAGAAAAAATGCACCCGCATCACTGCCCTCTTCATCACCAGAAGAAAGTTGTATAAGGATGCCCCCTCCTCCGCCATAACTCCATGCAAAGTCATCAAAGTTGGTTGAACTTGCAACTTCCTGCGAACCTTTGCTTCGAATAGTTGTTTCTGTAAAAATGTATGAACCGCCAAATAATCCTTCAATAAATGGACGAACTGATCCGCTGCCAAATCCAAGTTGGAACATAACATGAAAGTTTACAAGATTATTGGACCTCTCAACATCAACTGTAACATCCGGAATAGTTGTGCTGAAAGGTTCACGGCGAGTTTCTTGTCCATAGTTTAAGTAACCAACATTTATCCCGAGCCCGAAAGGACGATTAACTGAAGGAGTTAAGAAAAGATAATGCCCGCTTAATCCAAACCCTGTGCGTTTAACATTATCTTTAAACTCTCCCGAAGGAAAGCCCAGCATGAGGTTTAATCCACCCGCTTGAGCAAAACTTTTAGTAAAGCTCATAAATATCACAAGGATTATTACACATAATAATTTTTTTCTCACGAGACCACCTTTTTCATAAATTGATTATTTCTCATGTGTAAAGATAGTATCACCATGTGAAATCATCAAAGATTGGGTGGAAAACTTTAAATGACTAAAGTTTTCCTTCTTTGTACTTCTTTCTGAAATGAATTTTTTGAAGTTGTCTTTCGATAATTAATTCGGCTAACGTTGAAGGTATATGTGTTCTATTTTTACTTCCAAATAATTCGTTAAGTTTTTCTTCATTCACATCAATGCGGTAAAGTGTGTTGACAAGAAGATTGTAATTGTTATCAAGCAAATCTCTTAACTTTTCTGTAAGAAATATTTTTAGCTGGCTTAGGTTTTCAACATCATCAGGGCTTAAAGGCAATTCAAGACCGAAGCGATTGAAAACACTTGAAATTGTCTCTGAAACCTCATGAACTTCTGCTTTTTCGATGTCACTCATTTCCCTTATCCTTTTGGGTGAATTTGTACAAACCAAGTTTTGATACAACTTTAAAACAAGTAAAGGTAAAAAAAGGTGCCGCAAAAATATCAATTAAATAGTGAACATGCTGTAAAACTATCGAAACTCCAACAATCGCAGCGCTAATTAGAAAAACATACTTCATTCTTTTTGATTCTACAACAAGAAAAAGCAAAAACAAAGTTGCGGTATGGCCCGAAAAAAACAAATCCTTTGTTAATGATTTACCAGAGCCAAACATTTCAACAAATGGATCTTTAAGAATAATTGTTTTTTCTGGTGCTTCAAACGGCATTAAATACATGGCTATGATTCGAACAATAACTATTGCCGCGTAAACTTGAAATCCCAATAGTAGTTTTTGAGGATGCCTAATCAATGAGATAATCCCAACCACCAGACACAAATAAATCAAACCGAAAATCAGCCACGTCAGATCAATCGGTTCAAACAACTTCAATATTGGATCGGCTAATAAAACGCCTGGACGCGCTTCTGCAAAGTCTAAAAAATTTCTGTAAGCAATTAGAGTCAAGCCAAGAAAGATAATGCTCACAAAAAATTTGATTCTAAACTGAGAAGAGCTTAAAAAAGGTTTCCAGATGGACTTAATATTTTTCAAATTTTTAAATTTTTGTATGTGCTTAAATTTAGAATTTAATCTTTCCCAAATAATAAGGCAGCATTTGCCGCCACGTAGGCCAATCATGAACAACATCATGACCCCAAAGGTCTAACCAATGATTTATTCCTTTTGAATTGAGAATATCAGACAATCTTTTGGATTCTTCCGGTGCCTCATAATCACCCTGTCCGCTCGAAATAATTATTTGTTTTTTCTTTAATTGAATTAGAATTTTCTTATCAGTAAGATTAGGAAGATAATCTACCGGAGAATTAAAGTAGCAGTTATCGTCATAGTAACCATCCGAATAAGCTTTAATGTCATATGAACCGCTCATTGCAATTACTCCAGCAAAAAGATCGGGCCTTCTGAAAAAAGTGTTGGCAGAATGAAATGCTCCGAGCGATGCCCCCGAGGTAACGATCGGACCTTTTCCCTTGCAATGCTTTTGGATAAAAGGAACAACTTCCTCTGCAACATACTGATTGAACTGCTGATGTCTTATTGCTCTGTCTGCCGGATGCATATTTCTATTTAACCAGCTTTCGTTATTTATGCTGTTTATAGAAAATACTTTTATTTCCCCTTTGCTTAAAAATTCACCGATACTATCTATAAGATGAAACCTTTCATATTCTAAAAAGTCTGCTGCCGCAGTTGGAAATAACAGAAGAGCATAGCCCGAATATCCATATACAACTATTTCCATGTCTTTATTAAGATTGGGACTAAACCATTTGTGAATTTCTCTCATAGAATTTCTTTCGTTTTAAGTTGCATGATTTTTTATTTTGAAATCTATTCAAATTTCTATTTTGAAAGAAATCACTTTTGTAAATCTTCAGCATTCAGTTCATCAAGTTTTTATCAGGAAAAGTAATTTCATATATTTCAATGTCAACAGGATAAACTATCTTGCCATTGATGCATAAAATTCAACAGCTTATCCGACTTAAGAAAAACAAAAATTTTGGAAAAATTAGGAACTTAAACTCATATTTTAGGGTTCTGAGAGGTATGAAAACAAAAGAAATTATAATAATTGGATCAGGATTAGGTGGTTTATCTACCGCTTTGCGGCTTTCTAAAGAAGGGTACAAAGTAAAGATTTTAGAAAAACATTCAAAACCCGGCGGTAGATTAAATCAGATTAAAATTGATGGGTTTACCTTCGATTTCGGACCATCTTTCATGAGCATGAGCTATGAATTAAATGAGTTGTTCGACAGCTATAAAATTCCGAATCCAATAAAGTTAACTGAACTTGATCCACTTTACCAAGTTTACTTTGAGAACCATGAAAAACCTTTTAAGATTTGGAAAACACTGCCAAAATTAGAAGCGGAATTCAAGAACGTCGAACCAAATCTTGCAGCAAAAGTTGAAAGATACTTAAAACGAGCAGGTGAGTTTTTCCATGATACCGAAGACAAAGTTGTTAAAAGTAATTATAAAAATTTAGTTGATTACTTATTAAAACTTACTCGAGTTCCCCAAAAGCATATTCCATATTTGTATAAAACAATGTGGAGTGAAGTCGAAAAGAATTTTGATTCTGAAGAAGTTCGCGTGATTTTTTCATTAGTTGCGTTCTTTCTTGGTTCAACGCCATTTGAAACTCCGGCAATTTATTCTTTACTGAACTACACCGAGATGAAGCATGACGGCTACTGGAAAGTTGAAGGCGGAATGTACAAGATAGTTGAAGAAATCGTTAAGATTCTTCAAGCTGAAGGAGTAGAATTTCATTACAATACTGAGATTGTTGGAGTAGATAATTCAAACGGAAAACTTTATTCTTTGATTGATCAAAATGGTAAGAAATGGAATGCTGATATTTTTATTTCAAATTCTGATGCAGCATCATTCCGGGGTCAAGTTCTAAAGAGAAAGAAATTCACTGAAGAAAAACTTGATAAAATGGATTGGACGCTTGCACCGTTCACAATTTATCTGGGAGTAAAAGGAAAAATTGACAGCTTAATGCATCACAATTATTTCCTTGGAAGCAACTTTAGAGGATATGCTGACACGATTTTCACATCGTCTATCAGCCCGCAGAAGCCGTATTACTATGTGAATGTTTCTTCTAAGTCATTTCCGGAATGTGCGCCAGAAGGTTGTGAAAATATTTTTATTCTTTGTCCCGTACCGGATCGAAGATTCAAAAGCAATTGGGATGATAAAGAGGAATTAGCAGATAATATCATTGACGATCTTTCTAAAAGAACAAATTTTGACATAAAGAAAAACACTCTGGTAAAAGAGATTTACAGCCCGGTTGAATGGGAATCTATGTTCAATTTGTACAAAGGATCGGGTTTAGGTTTAGCTCACGGAATAAATCAAGTTGGAGCTTTTCGTCCTAAAAACAAAGACGAAGAATTCCCAAACTTATATTATGTTGGCGCATCAACAACTCCCGGAACGGGTTTGCCAATGGTAATAATTAGTTCAAAATTAGTAACAGAGAGAATCTTAAAAGACTATGGAAGCATTATATCATAAAACAACGTTCAAGCTTAGCAAGGTAATCACCCGAAGCTACAGCACCTCATTCAGCTTAGGCACAAGTGTTTTTGCTCCGGCTTACAAGGATGCAATTTATGCCATTTATGGTTATGTGAGATTGGCTGATGAAATTGTTGATTCGTTTCATAATCATAATAAAAGAGAGCTTTTTGATGAGTTTAGAAAGGGAACCTATAAGGCAATTGAAAGTGGTATTTCAACAAATCCTGTTATCAATGCTTTTCAAGTAACTGTTAACAAATATGGAATAGACCGTGAATATATTGATGCCTTTCTTAACAGCATGGAATGGGATTTAGATAATAGTTACTATGATAAAAAGAATTACGATAATTATATTTATGGTTCAGCCGAGGTTGTAGGATTGATGTGCTTAAGAGTTTTTTGCAATAATGATGATAAACTTTTCAACGAGCTTTTACAGCCAGCTAAAAGTCTTGGATCAGCTTTTCAAAAAGTTAACTTCTTGCGCGATATTAAAAGTGATATTGAGGAGAGAGGAAGAATCTATCTTCCCGGTGTTGACCATGCTGTAAAAATCAACAACGAGAATAAAAAAATTCTTGAACATGATATTGATAACGAATTTAGAAATGCTTTAAGCGGAATTAAAAGGCTTCCAAGCGGAGTTCGATTGGGAGTTTACTCTGCATACCTTTATTACTTAATTTTGTTTAACAAAATTAAACGTCTTGATGTTGATGAGCTTTTAAGAAAGCGTGTACGAATTTCCAATTGGACTAAGCTTGCGTTGCTAATCAAATCACTTGTTGAAGTCAAAATATTACGAAGTACATAGATGAAATTTCTCTCAATTGTTCTTTTACTTATAACTTTGTTTGGATTCGTTTCGCTGTCTTTTTCACAAAAAGATTATACTTCTGCTAATCCGGAACCTGAAACTATAAATCAAATCAGAATACTTTTTTACGAGGCAGTTGAAAGTGAAGAAAAACTTGAAGAACTGGAAAACTTCTTCAGCAAAAACTTTACTGAGAAAGCTTTGATTTATCACCCTCTACTGCTTGCTTACACCGGAGCAATTGATGCCTTGAAAGCCAAGCATGCGTTTAATCCTTTTACAAAATTCAGTCGTGTTATCTCATCACTTAATACACTTGATCGAGCCGTTAATCGTGAGCCGAATAATCTTGAAATCAGATTTATAAGATTTTCTATTCTTCATAATCTTCCCGGATTTTTTGGTTACAGCAAAGAACGCAGTGAAGATATTTCCGTTATAGTAGCTCAACTTGCAAAAAAGGATTATGTAAGATATGATCCTAAGCTTCAGAAAAATGTGATAGAGTTCATGCTTGACTCTGAGCGGCTTGATGCCACGCAAACCTTGCAGCTAAAAAAACTTGCAGTTGCATTGGTTTCCAATGAGTGAATATCTACTCATAAATATTTTCACCATCATTGTTCCACTTATATTAACCTTAGAACAGAAACTTAAATTCTATAAAAAGCTGCCCGCAGTATTCATTTCGATTTTAGTTGTCAGTACAGTTTACATTATCTGGGATTCAATAGCCACAAAAGCGGGCGACTGGGCATTCAATCCAAAATATTTATTGGGTATTTATTGGCTCGATCTTCCATTAGAGGAAATTCTTTTCTTCATAACCGTCCCCTACAGCATCATTTTTATTAACGAAACAGTAAATTTTTATCTTAAAGAAAAAGAAATCTTTTTCAGCAGATATATCTATTTTGCAATTATGATTTTACTTATCATTGGTATAATTCTGTTTGCTAATCAAAACTACACGATGATTGTGCTGACCTATTGTCTCACATTTTTCATTTTAGCCGTCTCCTTTTATCCCGAAATTCTTAAATCAAAAATATTTTGGATTACAATTATTATTTCTTATCTGCCGTTCTTAATTGTGAATTACCTTTTAACATCTCTGCCTATTGTTACATACAACACAGATGCTATTTGGGGAAATAGATTTATCACCATTCCTCTAGAGGATTTTTTCTATTCTTTCTCAATGATTTCATTATGGCTTCTTGTTTACCTAATTGCTGATAAAAAACTCAAATGGCAAAGAAAAGAATAGCTGTAATTGGAGCGGGTTTAGGCGGCTTATCCGCAGCAGTCAGATTGGCAAATGCCGGATTTGAAGTTGATGTATTCGAACAGAACGATGATGCCGGCGGTAAGGCCGGTTCTTTGATTTTAAACGGCTTCCGATTCGATACCGGACCTTCACTTCTAACCATGCCAAATGTTTTGAAGGAGCTTTTTGATGAATGCGGTGAAAGCTTAAGCGATTACTTTCATCTAAAAAAGTTAGATGTGATCTGCAAATATTTTTATCCCGATGGTACGATCATCAACGCTTTTTCTGATATCAATCAATTTGGGAAAGAGATTGAAAAATCAACACACGATAAACAAAAAAACTTAAAGAACTATTTAAGCTACTGTAAAACTATTTATGATCTAACTGCAGGATTGTTTTTGTACAAAAGTCCTCAGCAAGCTTCAACTTACCTTAGCATGAAAGCAGTTAGAACTCTTTTTCAAATCAAATCAATTGACCCTTTCAGAACTGTTCATCAGGCAAACTCATTGTTTTTTAGAGACAAGAAACTTATTCAATTGTTTGACCGCTATGCAACCTACAACGGTTCAAATCCGTATCTTGCACCGGCAACATTAAATATTATTCCACATGTTGAATACACAATGGGTTCTTATATTCCACAAGATGGAATATTCTCTATAAGCAAAGAACTCAAGCGGCTCGCTGAAAAGAAAGGAGTTAATTTCTATTTTAGCTCTAAAGTAGAGAAAATTGAGACTAAAAATAATTCTGTGAAAAGTATTTTACTCGAGGGAAAATCACTGCCGTATGAAATCATTCTTTCCAACTCAGATATATTAACAACTTATAATAATTTAATTGACGCTGATTCGAAAAAGATAACAGATAAATTCAAGAGGCATGATTTATCAACCTCGGCAATGGTGTTTTATTGGGGAGTAAAAGGCAACCATCAGCAGCTTGAGATTCATAACATTCTTTTTTCAGAAGATTTCAAAAATGAATTTGATGATCTCTTCACAAGCAAAGTTATTCACAGTGATCCAACTATTTACATCTACATTTCCTCAAAGTACAAACCATCTGATGCACCGAAAGACTGCGAGAACTGGTTTGTAATGATAAACACTCCTCCCAACATAAATCAAAACTGGGAAGAAGAAGTGAAGAGATTTAGAAAAATCATCCTCGAAAAAATAAAAAAAGTACTTTCCATTGATATTTCGGATAAAATAATTGCTGAGAGTGTTTTAACTCCACTCGATCTTGAAAACCGAACAGGAAGTTATCGCGGAAGCATTTATGGAATTTCTTCTAACGATAGATTCGCCGCATTTCTCCGTCATCCAAATTTTTCAAAAGCTATTTCTGGACTTTACTTTTGCGGCGGAAGTGTACACCCTGGCGGTGGAATTCCTCTCGTTATTCTTTCGGGTAAAATTGCCTCTGATATGATTATTAAAAAATATTCGTGATGCAATGATTAAAGCAGATCACAAAAAATGGGCAAGATGGCTTTATGATTTTTATGTGCCGCGACTATTGAGGTCTAACTTCCAAAATTTTTACTTAACGAATAACTTCCCGCAAATTCCCGAAGATCAAGGTTTGATAATTACCCCAAATCATTTTTCCTGGTGGGATGGTTTTTTTGTTGACTATACCATGAATCATCTTTCTAATCGTAAGATTTATATCTTGATGCTTGAAGAACAATTGAAACGATACTGGTTCTTTCAAAAAATTGGGGCTTTTTCTATAAATCCGAAAAACCCAAAGAGCATTAAAACAACTTTCGACTATATTTTGGAAATTCTCAATGATCCTAAAAATGTTTTGCTGTTTTATCCCCAAGGAGAAATTGAGGATTATGTTAAAAGACCTTTAAAGGTCAAAGAAGGGTTAAAAGCAATTTTGAATATGATTCACTCAGACGTGCTCATTCTGCCAGCAACTTTTAAGATAAAACATGGAAACATCAAAAAGCCGGATGTGCTCGTTCGCTTCGGAGAACCACTTTCCTCAATTAGAGCTAAAGATGATTTTAATTTTTTTATTGACAGCTTTAATTCTAATGTAGATAATTTGGATAAAGTACAACTCGATAGCTATAAAGAAAATTTATTTGCGCGATGATTATTTATTTATTGATATTCATTCCTATTCTCACCTCTACAGTTGTTGTTGTTTATAATTTTTTGACAGCACCGGTTGTTAAAAACAACACAGTTAAAATTGACGGATCCGAACTTGTTTCTGTTTTAATTCCAGCAAGAAATGAAGAAAAGAACATCGGCTCATGCTTAAATTTTATTTTAGCTCAAGATTATAAAAATCTTGAAGTGCTTGTGCTCAATGATCAATCGACTGACCGCACAAAAGAAATAATAAATTCGTTTTCTGAAAAGCACAAAAACATTTTCTGCATCGAAGGTGAACCTCTTCCACAAAATTGGACCGGAAAAAATTGGGCTTGTCATCAACTTTCTCAAAAAGCCAAAGGAAAATATCTTTTGTTTGTTGATGCTGATGTCGAACTCGCATCGAGCGCAATAAGCTCGGCTATCAAAATCATGACAGACACAAAAACCAAAATGCTGAGTGTTTTTCCAACTCAAAGAATAAAATCAATCGGTGAGTGGTTTATTGTGCCGTTGATGAATTGGCTGCTTCTTTCTTTCCTTCCGCTTAGACAAGTTTACGCATCAAATAATAAATCATTCATTGCTGCAAACGGACAATTCATGCTTTGGCATAGAGAACTGTATTTTTCGGTTGGAGGTCACAAACAAGTTTCGAATGCGATTGTTGAAGACATGGAACTTGCAAGAAAAGCAAAACAGGAAAACAAAATAATAACTTTGCTTGGCGGAAATGTTATTTTTTGCCGCATGTACATTAATTTTTTGGGTGCATTCAAAGGATTCTCAAAAAATTTCTATCCGGGGTTTAATTTAAGCCCCATAATTTTCATTGGATTTGTGTTGGTTTTATTTTTTCTGTTTGCGGTTTCTTCTGTATTTGCGCTCACGGATTCGAATTACATGATTGTTGTAATGCTGATTGTTTTAAGCAGAATTTTAATTTCTCAAATTAGTCAGCAAAATCTTTTTCTAAACGTTTTTCTTCATCCGCTGCAAATGGTTCTCATGCTCGTTATTGGATTTAATTCCGTGTTTTCAACCAAGCTTGGTTATATTTCTTGGAAAGAGAGGAAGTTATAAAACTTAACAAACCTCTTCTCTTTCTTGTAATCATGTTCTCTGTTGGAGTGGTTGGACATTTAATTCCAAATATCAAACCATTGATGATTACTTTAACACCATTTACATTATTGCTCACAGGCTGTGTTACGCTTTATTTTTCATTTCAAAAAGGAAATTCCAAACTTGTTGTGTGGGGATTAATTGTTTACATCATAACATTTTCACTTGAAGTTATTGGTGTAAAAACCGGTTACATTTTCGGCAGCTACTATTATGGTAATGTTCTGGGTTTACAGCTCT
Source organism: uncultured Ignavibacteriaceae bacterium (assembly GCA_964613805.1). Classification (GTDB taxonomy): domain Bacteria; phylum Bacteroidota; class Ignavibacteria; order Ignavibacteriales; family Ignavibacteriaceae; genus XYD12-FULL-36-8. The sequence goes on from CAZTJF010000005.1 coordinate 102,060, forward strand.
TTGATGTTCCATTGATCATCGGGTTTAATTGGGTTGTAATAATACTTGGAGCAATTGGCATTGCAAGTCGGATTCATAAAAGTGCTTTTCAAATTGCATTACTTACCGGAACATTTGCTGTCTTATTTGATTTGATGCTGGAACCTGTAGCAATAAATCTTGGTTATTGGAACTGGCAGCAAGGATTCATCCCTCTGCAAAATTATTATGCATGGTTTGGAATTGCCTTTTTTGCCTCTCTCTTTGGCAGTAAACTTAAATTAGATTTAGAGGATTCATTGTTTATCTATTACTTTTTAATTCAGTTTACATTTTTCATTTTGCTATCAATTTTTATGAGTTAGAAAATCATGGGAATATTTATTTCTTCTATCGTTATTTTACTTTGGCTGGCACACCTAATCTATTCTCTAAATTTCGTTACGGTGAATTTTACATCACCCATTTTTTACTTTCATGTTTTGCTACAAGGATATCTTTATACCGGATTGTTCATCACAGGGCATGATGCAATGCATGGCAATATCTCCAAAAATAAAAACACAAATAAAGTTTTTGGAACGCTGGCTTCATTTTTATTTGCTGGGATGTCATACAATAGATTGGTTAAAAACCATTTCAGGCATCATGCAAATCCAGGTGCCGAGGATGACCCAGATTTTTATGCTAAATCTCAAAACTTTTTTTTGTGGTGGGGATCGTTTTTAATCAGATATACGACCATTTCCCAATTAGTAATTATGGCAATCGCCTTTAATCTACTAAAAATATTTTTTCCCGAACTATCAATTTGGTTTTTCTGGGTAATACCAGCTTTCTTAGGAACATTTCAATTATTTTATTTTGGAACATACTTGCCGCATCGCAAGCCGCACAGTCATGAAATGGAACCGCACAAAGCAAGAACACAAAAGACCAATCACCTTTGGGCAATGCTCTCATGTTATTTCTTTGGTTATCATTTCGAGCATCATGCTTTTCCAAGAACACCCTGGTGGAAGTTATACTCTTCAAAGTAAAATTTTTTTGATAAGAGAAGTATTTAAGTTAGAATTGCGTTGAACGATTCTATTAAATCGAGTTTTGTAAAAGGTTTGATAACGAATTTTGCTGCACCGGCTTTATAAAATTCATTTATTTTTTTGTTGTCAGTTTCGCCGGACATAATAAATACAGGTCGTTTGTAAGGATCTTTACTATGAATTTCGTAGCATAGAGATAATCCATCCTGCCATTGATTTAAATGTATATCAAGCATCACTAACTGATAATCTTCAGTCTTGATAAGATGATTCATGAATTTATCAAACTTGTGAATAGAAACTTCAGCATAACCCCGCAAAAACACTTTAACTAATTCAGCTGTTTCACCGAACTCATCCATCATCAAAATCTTTTTGATAACGGCTTTATCAGTTTTTATTTTTTCCTGTTCCTTTTTCTTTAGCTTTTTAGAAAGCGGAAGAGTTAAAGTAAAAGTTGTCCCAACTCCTTTAATACTATCAACTATAAGGGATCCGCCTAATTTCTCAACATACCTTTTTGTAATTGCCAGACCTAATCCGTTCCCTTCGTAATTGCGGCTTAAGTTTAAATCTTCCTGCGAAAAGGGGGAATAAAGATGATCTAGATATTCAGTAGATATTCCCGCGCCCGAATCTCTAATCTTGCAAAAAGCAAGTTCATGATCTTTAAGAATGCTTGTCTCAACCTCAATGAATCCACGTGCAGTAAATTTAACGGCATTATTTAGCAAATTATTTAAAGCGCTTTGTATACAGTGTAAATCAATATCAACTAAAATGCTTTTTTCTTTGATGTTTATTTTTAAGTCTATCTTTTTTTCAAGGCACTCCTGTTTTATGTTTTGGATACTGTATTGAAGAATTGGGATAAGATCAGCAGTTTCTATTGTTAGATGGAAATTACCAGCTTCTAATTGAGCAAATTCGAGCATCTGTGAAATGCTGTTGAACAATCTTTCGCTTCCATTATAAAGATTATCAAGGTAAACTTTCTCTTCAGTGGAAACTTTATCTTTCAAGCTTTCTTTAATAATTGTACTGTAACCGAGTATAATGTTTAGCGGGGTTCTGAGTTCGTGAGATAAAACATTTAAAAATGTATCCTTTAATCTTTCCGCCTCCTTATTTGCCTCTCTTGCTTTTTTCACTTCAGCTTCGGCGAGAAATATTTCTGTGCGGTCTTCATGAATAAAGACGAAGTAACTTTCATTTTCAATATTCACCGGGAATATTTTTATTTTGAAAATTGGTGCTGCAAGTTTTTTCCCCTGCATCAATGAATCCGAATAATTATTCATGTCTAAAGAAGTATTATCCTCAAATACTTTTTTAATAGCTGGAAGGAGTCCGGATCTTTTTAATGATGCATCATTGAAAATATTATACTCTTTTAATTCTTCAAGCTTGTATCCCCACGAATCAGTAAAAGCTTTATTTACAAAAATTAAGTTACCTGAGCTATCAAATATCTGGATCGGAGAGCCAAATTCACTATAAAAAGTCAAAAAGAGCTTGGTTAAATCCTTTTTCATGGTTAATTCAATGGCAATGATATCAATATTTTTGTTCCTCTATCAGAATCCAATATCTTAATATCGCCATTATGTCTATCAATTATGCTTTTGCATAAAAACAAACCATAGCCACTTTTTTCAGGCGATGGCGGATTGAAAACACTGTTTGCAATATTCTTAGGAATTCCGGGTCCATCATCAAAGCAAATGACAATAACCTTATCTTTTTCACTATATGTCTGAATATAAATAGTTGCATCCGGTTTAACTTCGGCTGTATTGGTAAATAGATGAACCAGCAGCTGCTGTATTTGTTCCGAATCATACTTGGTGACGGGAAGGTTATTTAGTTCGGTTTTAAAAGTGATATTGCTATAAGTTTTAATCGGTGAAATATATTTTAATACCGATTGTATCGTTTTATTTAAATCCCCGCTGTCCTTATTAAGATTCATTATCGAAGTCTCAATTAAAGCTTGAGCATATTTTTGAATTTTGGTTATTGAATCAGCGGCTACTTTTAATTTTAATAAAATTCTATCAAGATCGGTAAGCGGCGGTTTATCATTTTTATTTTCAATTTCTCTTTTTGAATTCTCTATCACCCGCATCGAACTTTCTGTCTCCAGCAAAGCAAGATGCACAAAACCCTGTAATTCTTGACCAATTTCACTATCAATGCTTGCTTTTAATGCTTTCCGCTCCACTTGAATTAATTGCTTGTTGGCTTCATTTAATGCATTATATGCGCTGACCTGGTTAGCATAGAGTTGAGCATTTCGAATGGCGGTTGCTGCTTGTCCGGCAAGGATTTCAAATGTGTTGGTAATTTCACTTACCTTAACTTTGTGAAGATGCTTACTGTCAACATAAACCACACCGATCTTTTTATTCTCTGTTATGAGAGGAGAGCATAGAATTGTTTCAAGCTCTAAACGTAAAATACTTCTGCTCGGATCAAAATTAGTATCGCTGTGTGCTCCTTCAATAAATTTTGATTCGCCGGATGTAAACACGTCTTTAACTACGGATGTGCTGACGTGAAAAGATTCTTTTGTAAGACTGTTTCCTTCGGAATCCAATCCCAGTTTATATTCGAGGTCGCCATTAGGATTGATAAGAACGATAAATCCTCGTTCAGAATTAGTGATTCCAATTGCATTTTTAAGCACGAGATTTAGGACATCATCAAGAATTAAGGTTTGATTTATTGTATTTACGATATCAAGGATCACCTCGAGATTTTTAATTTTATCAACTGATTGATCTTTGACTAAAACAGATTCATCCTTAGTATCAACCAGTTTTTTAAACTCTGAAAACTTCATTTCTCGTTCTTAATTGTAATTACTTTGAATAATATAAAATAATATAATTTAATTCTGAAACTAAATATCAAATTCTTAGCCATAATTTTATTCGGTGTGAGTAACATTTCTTGGCTTTTAATCAAATATTCACGGAGATTCAATTAGTTCTTGAGCAGTTTAAGGGAAAGAAACCACTCCCAATCACTTCCATTTTGGAACCATGCTTTGGCAATTCCCGAAGAAATTGTTGATTCTAAGTTATCCCAATGTTTAAAAACAAAGTTAATTTGACCGCCAATATCTCCCCAGTATTTTCCTTGTTCGGATTTTGCAATCAAACCTTGTAAATAGATAGAAAAATCAATGTAGCTTAAGTAATGTCTTCTAATAGATATATTTGAAAAACGGATTGGCGGAAAATTATTTTCAATCATTAGCTTCACAAAACGTTCTGCACTTAAGGAGTAAATCGGGATTCCTGGAAATCGAAAAACTTTTCTATACTGCTTTGCATCAACATTTTCAACTTCACGGTTTCCAAATCCGCCAAAGTAAAATCTTGCATGTCTTAACACATCATTTGGTTGATGATACCCGCCGGCAATTCTGAAATAAAGAATGTTATGTGGAAATAACCACGTTGATAAATCACCGAACTCAGTCCATATCTGATATGCAATCCGTGGATTCTTCATATTTTCACCATAAACCAATAATGATGCAGAAAAGTCATTGCCATATTCAAAGTCAACACTGCCAATGCTTTTTCGTTGGTTCTTTGAATCAAAGGTTGATTGCATAACTAAAAAATCCGGCTCAGATACTTGTACTAAGTTGTCATTAATAAATTTAACATCCTTATAAATGGTAAGTTGTGTTTGCTGCTTAACCTTCAAGGGATTATCGTAAACCCAATAATATGTATGACCAAGTGTAATTTTTGTACCCATCATCCCTCTTTTGCGGGAATTAAATAAATCGTAGAAGTCGGCTGCATTATGATCAATTCCAAACTCAATCTGTTTTTTATAATCATACTTTAGTTTAGCATGAAACTTAGGATTGAGGGAATTTTCTTTAAAAGGTGAATAGCCAACTTCAAAAGAGAGATCATGATTTAAAACTGGATCTGCAATGTGTCCGAAGAATCCTAAAACTTTTTGAGATTGAAACCCAGTTATCACAGGAACAAATGTTTGTACTGCAAGATTGGTCAAGCCATTATATTTTGCTTCTGGAGATGTTGTCAATTGTTGTTTAGATTCATCGGAGGAAGGTAAATTAAGGTCCATCAGATTAGGATTCTTATCGAGTATTAGCTGTCCTAAATATGAAATTGCTGGAACATATTCCGCTGGTTTGTTTGCTATCATTACAGGAATAAATCCTTCGGTGGTAAATTCAAAAGCAAATAAAGAATCTTGACTTATGTACAACGGTCTGAATAAACCACGCAATGTATTACTAAGCACATCAACTTGCCGTGTTGATAAGTTCAACCGGTAAATGTTTGATACTCCGTTTGTGTAAGCATTCCATAAAATATATTGTTCATCAGGGCTCCAAGAAATATTTTCCGGTGAACCGCTTGGATAAAGTGTTTCATATTTAATTTTCACACTAGATTTAATGGAATCGGTATACATCAAAACTATTTTTTGCTCACCGCTGTTTTGATGAAGCACTGCTGATAAATATTTACCAGAGGGGCTTACAGATAATTGCTGTATCTCATCACCGATTTCCAATTGCAAGATTATTTTAAGCATATCGAAAGGATAAGCCGAATAGACTAATGAAGCTGCAGAAGCAGAATGTTCAATTCCCCAAAGTTCATGTGTTGTTGGGGCAATAGTTATACTCCCAACTCTGCAATCCTCAAACAATAATTTTTTTTCATCTTTGTCAATATCCAATACCCACAAATCCCGGAAAAGCTGGTTGTTGTTAGTGGTAAAGAAAAACAATCCTAAATTCTTATCATAAGCAGTGGATGAAACTTGAAGCAAACTTGGAGTAGGTAAAGTCGTTATCTTTTGAGATATTCTGGAAGCAATGTAAAACTTTTGAATTTCCGCAAGTTGATGAGGGCGATGAAATCCGAAAAGAATATTTTGACCGGATTGGTCAAGATAGGGTTGTGTTATCCAGCCAAAATTCTCGGCACCTAATCTCCTTATCTCGGTTAATGGATACGCATTTAATTTTTGAATGTTCGTTTTCTGAAAATTTTTTTCAAAAATTACAAACTCATTCCATGCGGAAACCATTTTTAAATCGTAAATATCAAAAAATTTACTCTCAAAATTTTGATAACACTCATCTGATTCAGTTCTAAACCATTCAATAAGTTTTTCGGGTCCATATTTTAATGTTAAATACGAAGCGAATCTCGATCCGTATATATAAAAAATTGTTTCAAGTAAAAATGAGTTGCGAGCAATTTTGGTATCTAATTCAATTTCTGTAGGAAAATCCAGGCTATCTAAAACCAGCGAACGAAAGTACATCTCATCAAAGCTTCCAAGTGTTCTTCCATATCCTCCGTTCATCCAGGTTTCGAGAAATACCGCCATTGATTCCTGATGCCATCTTGGAGTATAGCGATTAAAGTTTGTTAATAAACTATAAATTATAGTTAATGGCTGTATTTGTTCAGGAGCAACCTTAGAAAATATTGATCTGGTAAAACTCTCAACATCAGATGAATTATCATTTATTACTATATGCACTAACTCATGACTTATTATCCACTGAAATCTGTCACTGTAAGGAATACTTTCATAGCCGGGTTCCATCGGCTCAATTTCTAACCGAATGTAGTTTTGTGGAACCGATGTTGCTGCGCCGTAACCATAATCGTAGGCATCGTAAGTGTTTATTATGATTTTTTCAGTTGGAGAGTAATTAAATAATTCGCTTAAGGTTTTTAGTGAATTTTCTGCATAATAAAAAAGCTGTGGAACTAAATGTGCATGGCTTTGACGATAAATAATTTTGAAGTGTTCACTCTCCTGTTCGTACCAATCACTTTGACTGTGAATAGTTAATGAAAAGACTAAAATAAAAAATAATATAAATGAAGATTTATTGATGATTTTTCGAAACGGTTTATATTTCAATTAATTCCAAAAGAAAAAAAAAGCCTTTAATAAAAATATTAAAGGCTTTCATTATAAGAAAAGAATACAATCTTTGTTTATCTTATCCAGCCACAAGGGCTAAAAAATTCATATAAGTGGGAATTACCTTACCCAACCGTAGCGGGTTCCTAATTCATCTAATTGAGAATTAGATCTTACCCAGCCGTAGCGAGTACCTAATTCATCCAATTGAGAATTAGATCTTACCCAACCGTAGCGAGTACCTAATTCATCCAGTTGAGAATTAGATCTTACCCAGCCGTAGCGGGTACCTAATTCATCCAATTGAGAATTAGATCTTACCCAGCCGTAGCGGGTACCTAATTCATCCAATTGAGAATTAGACCTTACCCAACCGTAGCGGGTACCTAATTCATCCAGTTGAGAATTAGATCTTACCCAGCCATAGCGAGTTCCTAACTCTTGAAGTTGAGCAGAAACTCGGTTTTCAAGAGTTAGTATATTCCATGAGGCCTGCTCGGAGGACTGAATGTAGCTCTTCTCCACCATAATTTTATCTTTGCTGATACGATTACGCTGAGCTTTTTCTACATTATCCGGAACCTGAGCGTTAGCTGAGATAGCAAACACCGCTAACAGGAGGTAAAAGAGCATATTTTTAAGCATAGCATGCCCTTCAAGAAATAGAAATTAACTAATCCTGCTAAAGGCACAGCAGAATTGTTTTTTTTTACACGGGGTATTCACCTGATGACACTTATCAAGCAATAGCCACTCACAATATACAACCCAGAAGATTTGTTGTCAACAAAATTTTTTGAGCAGCAGTTAAAACTTTAATTGATTAGGGGATGATTAAAGGGTAAATCGGTTAAAAATATTGTTTATTGATGGTTTTCAATCAAAATTTATTATTTCGGTAAATTTTTCCCATACAATTTTTCTTTGAGCGCTATTGAAGAAAATTTCTTTTTTTCTCTCTTCTTTAAATCTTTCGCCGAAATAGTTCAATAATGATCTTCCGTAATGAGCATATTCTTTTGCTTTTGAAAGGTTACCACGATTTGCGTAATAAGTTGTCATTTCAAAAAATATTTGCCACGTCAATTCGGTTACATTTAAATCTTCTATTTTCTTGAGAGCTTCCTGAAAATAAAATGCCGGATTCTTGAGATCAAATTCAGAAGAACTGTTTGCAATCATGCCTGTCAAAAATAGTTTCTCTGCTTCCAGGTAAGCATTAGTTTCAGAAACATTTGTAAAATTTACATCTGATAATAAATCAAATGCTTTTTTCGATTCATTAGTCTGTAAAAAATATTTCGTTTGAAGAATCATTGCCTCAAAATAATTAATGCGTTCTTCTTGTTTTAAATAGTCCTCAGCTATTTTCTTTAGATTATAATCATCGGCTGGTTTTTGAATACCAATATCATGAAATGCTGTTAGAAAACTGATGTGCAAGTTAATTCTGGTTGGGTTATCAATTAATCCCGAAATATTACTTAACTCAGTTATAATTTCGGCAAGAAATTTATAATCGCCCATCTTATAATTTACTTTTCCAATTAAGAAAAGTACTTCGGCTTCCTCAATATTATTTTGAATTCTATGAAAAACATTTCGAGCACTATTTAAATATGCAATTGCTGTTTGATACTCACAAAGAAAAAGATAAATTTCTCCAAGATTCGATTCGGTAATACCAAAGTCATTTTGATCACCCAATGATTTAAAAATAATTTTTGCCGTATTATAATTTTCCACAGCTTTGTCAAAATTCAAATTATGAAAATAAAATCCTCCTAAATTAAGAGAAACCTTGCCTTGCTGATACAAATTACCAGTTGATCGGGTAATCTCGAGAGAGTGGTTCCAATGTTTCTCAGCATCATCATAATTACCGCGAATGTTTAAAATATTTCCAATATTTATCTCAGCAGCAGCAACTCTTTGAAGCGAGCTTGCTGTTTTATAACTATTCAAACATTGCTTAAAATAATCAAGTGCTAAATCCATATCGTTCTTAAAATGGAATAGCACTATGCCTAAAAGATTATAAGCATCACCTAATATCTCATGAGAAGCAGATGGATTTTTAATTATATCGTGGCACATAAGCGAAGCGGATTCGAAATTATTTGCATCCAATTCTGCCCCGGCGATATTAAGCATAAGTTTTAATTTCTTATTGTCATCTTTTATTATAGTTAAAAGTGATTTTAAAATGTCCATCCCTTTCTCAATTTCACCAATTCTAATCAATGCATTCCCTTGTATTAATAATAGATCCGTTTTCACTTGGTCCGCTAAATTTTCTTTTAGCAAATCAGAAGTGGTGGAGTAGGTTTGTTGAAAGTCATTAAGAGTATCATAAATTGAAGACAGTTTAAGTTTTACGTCAAAAATTTGTTTGGATTTGAGAGGCAATTTTAATATTTGCTCAAGAATACTTCGTGAATATTTCAGAGCCGAAATTTTCTCCGCATCTTCAACTTCGCGCATTAACAACAAAAAGCTATCGTCGTACCTTTCGCAAATCTGATATTGCCTAGCTAATTCAACTTTGCTGAATTGCGGAAAATACTGCTTAATTGTTTCGGCAATATTTTCGTGATGTTTTCTCTTGTTCGGAATCTGTGAATACACAAAATTCTTCAGTCCATCGGATGAAAAATTCAATCCTGCTTGTACCTGCGACTGTAAAATGTGCTTTCGTTTAAGATCTTCAACAATCCCCGAAAATTTTTCTTCGGAACAACCTGTTAATTGAACTAATATTTTATTGTCGGGGGTATTCTCAAAAGATGATAAGATTGAAGAAATTTTCAATTCATCTTCATTTAGGGCTTTAAAACGGATATTATAAATCTCTTCATATAAGTTTACAAGAATCTTTTCACTGCGTTCTTCAGAAACAACTTTTATCCCATCATAATCAAATCGAATTATTTTGAGCAGTACTAAGTCCCGCAAGAACTCCATGACATTTCCCGGCAGGAAATCGGCATGCTTCATAATAAGCTGCCGAACATCATTTATCGGGAATAAATCTGCGTATGTTTTTTCTAAAAGCTCGTCAATCTGTACTGTTGTAAACGAAGTTAGATCAAGGTGAACTGAATTATTGACAAAACCTGTAACATAATCCAAATCAGATTTTTCGGTTAAGATGATGTTGCATCCGTTAACCTGGAAAACAGGAAATATTTCTTTAAAAATTTCCAGTAAAAAACTATCATAGAGATTGAAATCATCAAGCAGAAGTATGAATCTATTCAAAGAAGTAATTTTGTTAACAATTAATTTCAAATCATTCGTAAGATTTTCTGATTGATTGTTGATGATCGTATTAAGCAAAGTAAGTGTTTCGGAAGGCAGCTTATCAAATATTAATTCATTAAAAATTAATTTATTTAAGAAAAGCTTTATTAGCCCAAATCCTGTTTTAGTTCTATTATTGGGCAGTTGAACAACATTTTCATATCGAGAATAAATTTCCCGTGACACGGCAGTTTTACCTGCTCTTTCAAAACCTCTAATGATAATAACTTCACCCGAAGACGGTGTGCTTACATAGCGATTTACAACGTTAAGAATGTCGGTTCTATCTGAAAAAACTTGTATTGGAACCCAATCCCGGAATAATTGTTCGGTTATCTGAATATTCAAATCATAAAGAATTTGGATAGAGGTAAAGTATCTTTCCTCCGGATTTTTGTGGAGAAGTTTTTTAATAACATTTATTAGCTCTGACGAATATTTGGTTTCTGGAAAGTAGAACTCTTTTCCAATCTGTTCCTTATAGATTTCTAACTGATCTTTCGAATCGAAAGGAAATTTCCTGTATATCAAGCGGTAAAGCAGTATACCAAAGGAGTACAAGTCAATCCGATGATCGTGAGGTTCTTTCTTTAAAATTTCAGGAGCCAGATATTCGGCAGTTCCAGTAATAACATTATCGGTTTGGTTTGTGTGCGGTCGAGCAAAACCAAGGTCAATTAATTTCAAAACTGGTTTTCCACTTAACTCATTTACAAGAATGTTTTCCAGTTTCAGGTCATAATAAATGTAGTTTGATTGATGAAGATAAAATAAAACAGAACAGATTTGGGTTATGATTTCTTTTAGTGAAGATTCATTTTTAATTAAGTAATCAAGCAGCTCTTTTCCGTCAAAATACTCCATTGTCAAATACTTGGAGCCAATTGAAATTGGTTCGGTTTCAGAAATTTCTAAAATCGTTCCGCGTTCATAAGCTTGTATAATGCTGGGATGATCAAGCATTTGAAGAATTTGAAATTCATCTTTAAATGCTTTTTTCTCTTCTTCAGAGGAATTTGCTGGTAAGATTTTAAGCGCAATATTTTTCCCGGTTTGTTCTAAATCCTCACACAAATAAACTGCGCTTCTGCCGTGTCCCAATTTTTTCTTAATTAAAAATCTTCGATTAATCATTTTTGCAGCTGAGGATTAAAATGAACTTTTATTTTTTGTCCAAGATCATTTGCAGAGTAAAGAGTAACTATTAACGCAGAACCCGGGAAGAAAATCATCCACCAGGCATCCTTTAAATAATTTTGACCTGCGTCAATCATGCTTCCCCAAGAGGGATGATTGCTGCCAGTTCCTAATCCTAAATAACTTAATGCGGCTTCTGCAAGAATTACACTGCCAAATTGAAAGATTAAGTTTACACCCACTGGCGTTAAGATGATAGGTAAAACTTCTTTTATTAAAAGTTGATATTTTGAAAGTCCAATCATTTGTGCTGAAATAAAAAAGTCCTTATGCTTTAAAGAGATTACTTCACTTCTTACAATTTTGAATAAACTCATCCAACCAGAAAATCCTAAAACAAAAATTACAGCAAATAGTGAATTTCCAAATAATGCAAGTATAATTATAATAAGAAATATTGCCGGAAAGGAAAGAAACGTATCAGCCAATCTGTTTAGGGTTAAATCAACAAATCTGCCGAAATAACCGGCAGAAGATCCCAGTAAAAGTCCGATAATAAATGACAATAGTATCGAACAAATACCGACAAAAATCGAAACCCTTGCGCCGTAAATTAATCTGGAAAAAATATCTCTGCCATACTCATCAGTACCAAGCAAGAAAAACTTGGTTCCCAATTTCGGACTTCCTATGATGGCATTTAAACTATCTGCAGAAACTTCAAATTTCTTTTCATTTTGGAAGTATAAAATATTTTTACCCACTTGAACGCTGTCAATAAAAATTATATCTGCATCAAAAGAAGATTTTAACACCATATTTTTTATTTCTACAAATTTGTCAACCTCAAAGGTTATCTTTACTTCTTTCTGTTCAAATTTTAAAAAAATTGCTTTACTGAATGGAGGAAGCAGTTTTGTCAATCCGATATTTTTTTGAAAATCCGGATGTGAGAGTGGTATTAAAGGCGCGAAAATAAAAACAAAAAAAAGTGTACCTATAACAAACGAGGAAAAATCTAATTTTGATTGAAAAATTTTCCGATCCTTATATTTCCAAAAGATAATTAAAGGCAAAGCAATAACTAAAACACCCGAAATGAAATAATCTATTAGTTCAAAACTAAATTGGTTCATTGCACTTGGGAAATCTGTAAACAGTAAAATTAAATATGAAAACAGAAGCGAAAAAATTTTAATGATAGTAGTAAAGCGCACTACGATCAGGATGATGCAAAAGGTGACGAACAAATGCCAGATTTTCAGTTTAAATTTCATTTAATTAAGTATATCCTTAACTGAGCGTTTATCAAGTTTAGCTTTAACAATATCTGCTATCAGATTACTTATTATTATCAAAACTCCTGCGATTAATGTGCAGCCAATAATTAACGGATAATCACGCTGCAGAATTGCATTAACGGTTAACCTTCCCATTCCTGGTAAACTAAATATTACTTCAGTAATTAAAGCACCACCCAATAACATTCCAAGTTCAACTCCAGCGACTGCAATCAGTGGTCCTGCTGCATTTGGTATGATGTGTTTAAGCATAATAGTTTTTTCACTAAAACCATTTGCCCTTAAATTAAGTGCAAAAGGTTTGTTTTGTGTTTCTTCAAGTCCGTCTCGCAGATACCTGAAAAATACCGCAACTCCGCCAATAGAAAGCGTCGTCACAGGCAAAATCATATGTAAAACGTAGTCTTTCATCTTACCGAAAAACGAAAGAGACTCAAAATCGAAAGAACGAATCCCTGATGAAGGAAGAATATTAAGAATTTCGGAAAAGATTAGGATAAGAAACACTCCAACTACGAAAGATGGCACGGCATACAAAAACAAATTAAATTTTGTAATTATTCTATCAAATGTTTTATTTACTTTTCTTACTGCTACTAGTGCCAAAAATCCGCCAACTCCTATCTGAATAAAAAAACTTATCAACGAAAAAACTATTGTGAAGGGTAAATACTGCATTATAACTTTTAGAACAGATTCGCGATAATTGTAAGAAATACCCAAATCGCCCGTTAATAGATTTGTAAGAAAAGATTGGTACTGAGCTAAAATGGAATTATTGAGGTTAAAGGATTCTTTCACCTTATCAGCAAGTTCTGGGCTTAATTCTGGAGAGATAAATTTCTGTGTTGGATCTCCCGGCGAAATTCTCAGCAAAACAAAAATAAAAGTGATCATCAAGAACAAAACGATTAACGAAGTGAGTATACGTCTAACGATAAGCTTGACAAAATCTTTATTCATGCTTTATCAATAATGATGATTGGCTCGATTGCAATAAGTTGAATCTGAAATAATCTTAATAACTTTGCTGGTAAATTATTATTTTGTAAAACAATTACAAAAGAAATGTCTTACATATGCTTGCTGTTAAAATTGACAATATAATCTCCCTCAAAAAAAACTCGAGAACATTGCTGTTAAAAGATGTCAAGTTTGAACTTGAAAGCAATAAGATTTACACCATTGTCGGTAAGAACGGAACAGGCAAAACAACATTAATAAAATCGTTAACTACTTTACTCGATAAAAGATTTTATACTGTAAATGGTGAGGTACTCTTTGAAGAGAAAAATTTGTTGACTCTTGGGTATGAAGAAATTAAAGTCATACGCAAACAAAAAATTAAGTATGTCTTTCAAGATGCTCGAAATAGTTTCGACCAACTCAAAAAATTAGGATATTACTTCAAATACATCAACAAATCGCCAAATGAAATTAATGATATGTTAGCTTTCTTTCTCCTACCAGAATTGTCATGGCTTTCAAATCTTTATCCCTACGAAGTAAGCGGAGGCATGGCACAAAGAATAAGTTTGGCTTTGGCACTTCTTACTAATCCGTCTTTAATAATTCTTGATGAACCAACTTCAGGAATAGATTCTGCCATAGCAAATTTATTCCTGCTGAGGTTAAAAGAATTTGTGAAAGAAGGTTCTCACACAGTCTTACTAGTAACTCAGGATTTAACTTTTGCAAAAGCGTTAAGTAATAAAATTGCCATAATATCAGATGGAACTCTAACAAAATTTTTAACACCGGACGAATTTTTTAAATCCCGAGAAAACACTTTGGGCAGTAATTTAGTAAACTCTTATTTGCAGCAAAGAATATGAACAACATAATAGAAGGTGAAAATCTATTTTATTCGGTTCGAGCTAAAGATTCAAGCGGGGCTACAATTGAAAAAATAATTTTAGATGATATTTCATTTGCTCTTAAAAGAGGAAAGGTCCTTGGAGTTGCAGGAGAGTCTGGAAGTGGTAAGACAACTCTGGCAAAAGTACTTGCTCAAATAATTCAGCCGATATCCGGTAAATTGAATTTATATTTATCCGATAGATGGAAAGATATAAAATGCAAATCCGTCCAAATTCTTTTTCAAAATACCGGAGAGATTCTTAATCCACTAAGAAGTATAGATGATATAATAAATGAAGCAATAAAAATACGGTTTGGTAAAGAAGATTTAGAATCAGAGAAAAGGAAAATTTTAACTTCCGTTAATCTTTCTGAAAAATTATGGAAGAGAAAAGGATTCGAACTAAGCGGAGGGGAACAGCAAAGAGCAGCATTAGCGAGAATACTTTCAACTCAACCTGAAATTTTAATTTTAGACGAACCTTTTTCGGCGCAGGACCCAATTTCTCAGTTGAATCTTCTTGAACTTTTTAAATCTATCAATGCCGAATATAAAATTACAATGATATGTATCTCGCACAATTTACAAATTTTGAGATATCTTTGTGATGAAGTGCTTGTAATGTTCAAAGGAAAAATTGTAGAACACGGAGAAATAAAAACTATTTTTGAAAACCCACAGCATCCCTACACAAAATTCCTTTTGAAAGCGGAGGATTACTCATTGAGTTATGATGAAATTCAAAATGAGCACGAGCTGCTTTCAGAATGAATAAAACAAATGTAATTCGCTTGCTTGAAGCGAATAAAATTTCTCACGATATAAAAACCTACGAAGTTGATGAAAATGATTTAAGCGGAACAACTGTTGCAAAGAAAATTGGTGTCAGTGAAGAAATGGTTTTTAAGACGTTAGTTGCAGAAGGAGATAAATCAGGTTTTCTTGTTTTTTGTGTTCCCGTTAATTCTGAAATCAATTTGAAGAAAGCTGCTTCGGTAAGCGGAAATAAGAAAGTTGAACTTATTCCCACAAAGAATTTATTAGCAGTTACTGGCTATGTTCGCGGCGGCTGTTCACCTATTGGCATGAAGAAAAAGTATCCGACATATATTGATGAAACCGCACAGCTTTTTGATAAAATTTATTTTTCTGCCGGTGTTAGAGGAACGCAGGTTGGCACTATTTCTGAAGCTTTGCAAAAACTCACCGATTCTGTTTTTGCAGATTTAACATAGCTTCTAAAAATTAACCCAGTTCCTTCGCGATGTATACTCCATGTTGAGGGAATGGGTAAATTCTTCAAAGAAAATATGTGGATTTATAAAGCGACTGCCTTTTTTGGACAACCATATTTCACTATATTTCGCCACAATTTTTAGGAGAAAAAATGGCAAAACAACAATCGTTTGCTGATAAAGCAAAAGCAAAAAAGAAAGACCCGCACGTAAATGTTAAGGTTATCAAAGCAATTAAATCTGATAAGGGTTCATACAAATTCAGTGAGAAGTTTGTGAAGCTGGAAGACATTACCAAAATTACAACAATAAAGTAAAAACAATTCTCTACTAAAGAAAATGCTCCGTAATAACGGAGCTTTTTTATTTTGATATAGAAGTGAATTTTCCTCATGACCTACTCAAATAACTCCAAGCTTAAACTTCCCTCAAGCTCAAGCAATTTTTCTTTCATTGAAATTCCGCCAGAATAACCGCCAAGCTGCCCATTTGAAGCAATCACACGGTGACAAGGAATAATTATCGGCGCATGGTTTGTAGCATTTGCTCTTCCAACTGCACGCATTGCATTTTCATTTCCGAGCTTAATGGCAATTTCTTTGTAAGTTTTTAGCTTACCGTAAGGAATTTTAAGAAGCTCATTCCAAACTTTTTTTTGAAATTCGGTTCCCTTAACATCGAGAGGAACGGTGAATTTCTTTCTATCTCCATTCAAATATTCTTTAAGTTCGGTAAAGATATTGAACATATACGGATCGTCTGGATGAAGTTTTGTTAAAGATGCGGCGTTAATCTTTGCAACCTTACCATTAAAATAAATTCTTCTTATACCTTTTTGAGATGTAAATACTTTGAACTGAATTCCGAAAATCTTTTGAGAGGAAAAATATAGATTGTCTTGGCTTTTCATATAAATGAATCAATTAACCGATTGCAATTTATGAAAAAGAATAAACAATTGCCCAAACCTTCAATATTGCAGTGCTAAAAACATATTCTAACCTTGAAGGTCGCAAAGCATTACGCTGCAATAACCTCTATTGAAGGATTCACATCCCTTCTCAGTAAACCCTCAATGGCTCTTAGAGTGCCATTTATAGAGCTTGGACAGCTGCCGCATGCTCCTTGATATTTAATCATAACTTTTAATCCATCAATTCCAAGCACTTCTAAACCACCGCCATCGCCGGCTAAAGCAGGGCGAACTCTGTTATCTAAAATTTCATTTATTTGCTTCAGAAGCTCACTTTCATTCTCATTGGCGGGTTGCATATTTTTTTCTGCAGGAATTAAAGCTCTATCAAAAGTTTTGAGAAAATTGATAAGCGGTTTTTGTACTTGTCCCCAATTTGTTCCTTTAGATTTTTCTATCGTGATAAACTTTTCGGTATAAAAAACCGAAACGACACCTGTAATTTGAAAAATTCCAGAAGCTAGTGCATCGTTTGCAGCATCAGTTTTACTTGCGAAATGCCTTCTTTCAAGATTGAGCAGCTTTTCATTCAAAATGAATTTTAATGCATGCGGGTTTGGGGTTAATTCTACATCTTCAACAATTAACATTTTTACTCCTAAAAATTTATATGGTAAAAAATAAGGTTTAGTTTCAACTGCTTCAAGTCTATTCTGCCATTTAATTTGCCTGAAAAGGATATTTACTCACAAAAACATAAATTTGACCATATAAATCCTAGGAATAAAATAAAATGCAGAATAAAATGAATTCCCGCATTTCGGGAAAAAATATTCTTATTGTTTTTACAGGCGGTACATTTTCAATGATGATAGATAAGAAAACCGGAGGTGCCGTTCCAAGATTCTCAGGTGAGGAATTATTGAAAAAAATCCCCGAGGCAGAAAGACTTGCAAAGATTATTTGCTATGATTTCGGAAAATATCCCGGTCCTCATATGACCCCCCAATTAATGTTTAAGCTTGCTAAAAACATTAAGAGTTTAATCGCCAACAAAAAATTTGATGGAGTTATAATAACGCACGGTACCGATACTTTAGAAGAAACTGCTTACTTGCTTGACCTCACTATCAAAACGGAAATTCCAATTGTGGTTATTGGTTCGATGAAAAATAGCTCAGAAACTGATTGGGATGGACCACAAAATCTCATTGATGCAATTCATGTATGCCTTAATCCAAATTGTAAAAATCTTGGTGTGCTTGTTTGCCTTAATGGAGAAATTAATGCTGCAAGCGAAGTAACCAAAATATACACCGAACAAATTGACAGCTTCCGCAGTCTAGATTTTGGAGCACTCGGTTTCGTTGAAAAAGGAAAGGTGATCTTAAACCGCCTTCCAAGAAAATTGGGAAACATTAAAACAAAAAAAATTAATACTAACGTGGATTTGCTTACTGTTTATGCCGGAATGGATGAAAAATTCTTTCGCTATTCTGCCGACAGCAAAACAAAAGGATTGGTTGTTGAAGCATTGGGAGTTGGAAATGTTCCACCCGCTGTATTTGAGGGAATACAATATGTTATTGATAAAAATATTCCGGTTGTTTTAGTATCAAGATGTCCTGCCGGTGAAACACTTGATATTTACAGCTACCCAGGTGCAGGTAAATGGCTAAATAAAATCGGAGTTATTTTTGCTGATTACTTAAATGGACAAAAAGCCAGAATTAAACTAATGCTGGCGCTTGGGCTTACAAAAGAACGCGCGAAATTAAAAACTATTTTTAATTGATTTATTTCTTCACTCAACAAGATTGAACTCATGGTGTGTTCACACGTCTATCATTATGTCGGATTTTTTCTAAAGAATAGTTTCACTATTTTGCGACGCCAAAAATTTGAATTGCGGCGAAATAATTAATAAAACGGAGGCATAATGTCATACCGTGATCAAGCTAAGTACTTAGATACTTTAAAGAAATTTGAGAAAAAGTTCGATCGTAAAGAATCTGAAGATTTTAAAATGTTTATTAAAATGCAGAAAGATGAAGAAGAATTTGACTCTGTTACAATGAAAAAACTCAAATCTCTTTACGATAAGTACAATGTTTCGGTAGATCGCACAAAATACGATGCCTTTTTCAAGAACAAAGAAACCTAACAATATTAACAACTCACAAAATTTTATTTGACCACTCTTAGAGGTAATAATGAATCATAAACTTTTACGCAACATTATTGGTGCGGCTGTATTTTTAATCTCGTTGATTGTTTTAATAATGACCGTTCAGCCAAGCGTGTCCTTTTGGGATTGCGGTGAATTCATTGCTGCCAGTTATTATTTACAAGTTCCCCATCCGCCAGGAACACCATTCTTCCTTTTGCTTGGTAGAATATTTGCGATGATACCTTTTGTTGAAAATATTGGATTAAGAGTAAACTATATTTCGGTGTTATCAAGTGCCGCCTCAATTTTATTGCTTTACTTAATTGCTGTTAAGCTTATAGAAAATTATAAGGGTAAAAAACCGGCAAATCTTTTAGATGGCTTAGGTACTTACATTGCCGCTGCAATTGGTGCGCTTTCATTTTCATTCAGCGATACATTTTGGTTTAACGGTGTTGAAGCTGAAGTTTATGCATTCAGCACTTTTCTTGCTGCATTAGTAACATGGCTTATGATACGATGGCATGAAAGAGCAGATGAGAAGGATAATGAAAAATATTTGCTGATGATCGCATATCTGATCGGGTTATCAACCGGCGTTCACCTAATGAGCGTGCTAGCAATTGTGCCCGTTGTTATGGTCATTTTATTTAGAAAATATTTAGATGATGAAGAAGCATGTAAGAAAACAGCGATACTATTCATGATTCACGCCGGAATAATAATTTTATTTGCGCTGGCAATGTGGAGCGCTCAAAAAAGCACTACTCCGCCAAGTCCCGAAGAATACCAGGCTTATGATTTTAAGTTTAAAATTTTCAGTCTTGTAATAAGTGCTCTTTTCATTGGAGTTTTTTGGAAAAAAATCTTTACACGTAATTCATTTTATATGCCGCTTTTTATTGGCGGTGCTGCGTTGTTCATAACATACCCTGGCATAGTGAAATTTCTTCCCTCAATAATGACTCAAGTTGCAGGAGATAGTTTAACAATTGAAATTTTATTTTTAGTTGTACTGTTTGGTTTGCTCGGTTATCTTGTTCATTTTTCGATTAAGGAGAAAAAACCAACACTCCACCTAATTGCAATGTCGTTTATATTTACTTTAATCGGCTTTACAACCTTTGCAATGGTAATTATCAGATCAAACCAAAATCCTCCAATGAATGAGAATGAACCGAACACATTCACAGAATTAGTTTCTTACCTTAACAGAGAGCAATACGGGGATTTTCCAACATTCAAAAGAAGATTTGCAACTGAACCTCACCAGCAAGTTGTTTATACAAATTACAGCAGCGATCTCGACTTCTTCTGGCGCTATCAGATGAATCACATGATGACTCGTTATTGGCTTTGGAATTATGCCGGCAGGGAAGGATGGACACAAGACGATGGAGCAAACATTGCTCCATTTAATCAGATCGGGAATATCCTCGGTAAGATATTCAACATTCGCTTCGATGGGAGCGTTAAAGATTCACTTTTTGCGATTCCATTTTTACTTGGTTTGATAGGAATTTATTTCCACTTCAAAAAAGATTGGAAAATGGCGTCGGTGTTTATGATAATGTTTATTCTGATGGCTTATCTTACTGCATTTTATCAAAACCAGCAGCAGCCGCAGCCAAGAGAAAGAGACTATTTTTATGTGGGCGGTTTTTTTGTCTTTTCCATTTGGATTGCAATTGCGATTAGGGGATTAGTTGATTTAGTACAAGAGAAAGTTAGCGGTGAAGCGCTGAAAAATGGTGCAGTTGTTGGTGTTCTGGCACTTGGAGTTTTATTTGTTCCGGTGAAAATGCTCGCATCGAATTTTTATACCCACGATAGATCAAAGAATTGGATTCCATGGGATTATTCCTACAACCTTCTTCAAAGCTGCGGACCTAACGGAGTACTTTTTACTAATGGGGACAATGACACTTTCCCTGTTTGGTATCTTCAAGATGTTGAGGGTATTAGAAGAGATGTTAAAGTTGTTAATTTAAGTTTACTTAATACGCCCTGGTATATCAAACAAATGAAGGATAATGATCCCTATAATGTCGGCACCTTGAAAATCAGATACTCTGAGCAGCAGATTAGTGATATAAGACCAATAGCCTGGGAAGAGAGATCGGTTTCAATTCCAATTCCTCAAAACTTTTCTGAGGACTTACCGAAAGATTTATTTAACTCGTATAATATCTCAGATTCTTCTGTTTTAAAACAAGGATCAATTACATTCCAAATGAAGCCGACTTTAAATTTTGGAAATGTTAAAGCAATCCGAGTACAGGATATTATGGTTAAGGAAATTGTGGAATCAAATATCTGGAATCGCCCAATTTATTTTGCCGTAACTTGTTCTGAAGACAGCAAGATTGGTCTTGATGAATATCTTATTATGGAAGGTATGGCGTATAGAGTTGTTCCTGAAAAAAGAAAAGCCGGTATCGAATTTATTAATGTAGATATAATGAAACAGCAATTGTTTTCAGATGCACCCGGCTCCAGTAAAAGTTATAAACCGGGATTTAATTACCGGGGCTTAAATGATCCAAGTATTTTCTTTGATGAAAATCATAAAAGGATGACTCAAAATTACCGTAACTCGTTCATACGGCTTACACTGTACTATGTGAACACAAACAATAAAGAAATGGCCGTAAAAACATTAGATATGATGAATCAAAAAATTCCGCGTAAAATTGTGGGTATGGAATTGGGCTTACTGTACGAGATAGGAAATCTTTATTTTAATTCGGGCGGTGTGGAGCAGTTTAAGGAATATTCTGCCGAAGTTGAAAAGCAAGCATTACAGCTGTTCGAGGAAAATCCCAAAGATTTTACATCATATTACAGTCCGTATAAAATCTTGCTGGATATTTATGAAAATCAAAAAGAGTACGCTAAACTCGCGGACCTTTGGCAAAGAATTCTATCTTTTTATCCTAACGATCCAAATGTTCAAAGTAATATTGAAAGGTACAGAAATCTTGCAAAGCAAAGTGCTGGTGGCGAAGTAAAAGCTGATACGGTCAAGTAGAAAATTATACGTAAAAAGATGGTGGCTAAAAAGTAAAATTTATCTAGAAATACAACGCTGATGACACAGATTTTGACTGATTTACGCAGATTATTTTATTGAATAATTACTTTTTACGTACCATCTTTAACTAATGAGAATGAAAATCTTAGTTAATGCACTTTCCGGAATAGGCGACGCCCTAATGTTCACTCCTTCCTTGAAGTTGTTGAAAGAAGCATATCCAAACTCGGAAATCCACTCATTAGTAATGTTCAAAGCAGTTAAGGATTTTTATGAGAGAAATAAAAATATAAATAAGGTTTATTATTTTGATTTTCTTTCGGAGGGTTACTTCAAATCACTTAAATTCCTTCTCTCACTTCGCGGCAGGTATGATGTTTCAATTAATGTTTATCCTTCAAACAGAAAAGAGTATAATGTTATAAATTTTCTTATCGGCGCAAAAAAAAGAACCGCCGTAAAATATTTACGAAAAGATTTTACAAATTTGGGTTTCCTTAACAACGTAAGAACACTTGAAAATGATTCGCTTCACAATGTGCAGTCTAACATAAAGTTATGTGAATCACTTACGAAACACACACTAAAAGAAGAAGCTCCGCTTAATTTTCCTCTCGATAAACATGATTATGAGTTTGCCAACGAACTTTTAAAAAAACTAAATATTAGCGATCAAGATTTAGTTGTTGGATTTCATCCCGGCTCGGCAACTTTGAAAAATCAAGCTAACAGAAGATGGGAACCGGAAAAATTTGCTGAGCTTGGTAAAAAATTAATTGAAAACAATAAAACAAAAGTTTTAATTTTTGGAGGACCAACCGAGGACGAATTAAAAGAAAATATTGTGAATCAAATTAATCTGCCGAATGCATTTGCGGTTTCTTCACATAATCTCACTGAAAGTGCGGCGGTGATGAAACGATGCAATGTTTTCGTAACAAATGATTCGAGCTTAATGCACATTGCATCAGCGCTTCAACTTAAAGTTGTTGCGATAATTGGTCCAACTAATCCGAATTATATTTATCCTTGGAAAACAGAGCATAAAATTGTTTCGCTGAATTTGGATTGCGCACCTTGTTTTATTTATTCTCCACGCCCATTAATCTGCAGCCGAAATGATGTTAAGTTTAAGTGTATAAAAGAGCTGGATGTTGAGCGAGTTTATAGTGCAGTGGAGGAGTTTCTAAACACCAAAGCACAGACAACAAATTACAGATAAAAACCAATAACAAAATTCCAAACAAAATTGTTTAGACATCTGAAGAATATCAACTGTCATTTCGATCCCGATTCGCAGCAATTAACGGAGAGTATCGGGAGAGAAATCTTTATTTCCAAACAGATTTCTCAGTCGCTTCGCTACATCGAAATGACGCTTTCCTATTACCACACAACCTCAATGTCTTTGGCAGAAATGACTTTTCATAATTATTTATCGGACTCTCTTTGGGATTTGTCTTTTGAAAATTGAGATTTAATCAGAGTTTCCGAAAGGTATTCAACTATATCTTCAACGGAATTAAAACACTTCACCAAATCCGTTAAACGATTCTCTTTTCTTAGCTGATCATTTATAACATATACAATTTCCTTCCACATAGCTGAATGACAAACAATAGGTTTCACTCTAATTAATTCCTTGTTTATTAATTCCCAAACAGCGGACAGTTCAAGCAATGTTCCTGTTCCGCCTTGAAGAATTACATATCCGTCGCCGTATTGAATAAGTTTAGTTATTCTATCAAATAACGATGAACAAATAATTTCTTCAGTTAAATATTTGTTTGAAGTGAAACCCACCGAGTCAAGGGTAATTCCAATTGCCTTTGCACCATTGCGGACAGCGCCTTTTGACACAGCTTCCATAGTTCCAAGATTTCCGCCGGAACAAACATTGAATCCCTTGAAAGCTAAAAGTTCACCCAATTTTTCTGCAGCGGTATATTGCTCATCTCCGTATTGCGGAATTGAACTTCCGAAAATTGTAATTGTTTTTTGCATAGTCATTTTTTCTTTTGACAAAAATAAGGTTATTTCAGACAAAGGAAGACATTGGAACGCAGATTTCGCAGATTAATTATGATCGGTTGAGATCATAAACAATCATAAAAATCCGCGTTCTATTTTAGTTAATTTTGCTAAGTAGATATTTTAGGG
Organism: uncultured Ignavibacteriaceae bacterium; assembly: GCA_964613805.1. GTDB lineage: Bacteria > Bacteroidota > Ignavibacteria > Ignavibacteriales > Ignavibacteriaceae > XYD12-FULL-36-8. The sequence goes on from CAZTJF010000005.1 coordinate 126,148, forward strand.
ATAACATGATACAACGAAAAATTTATAATGTTGCAGTTATCGGCGGGGGAATTGTGGGAACCGCAACTGCAATGGCTCTGCAAGAAACCGGCATTCGAAATGTTATTGTGCTGGAAGCCGAAAGTAAATTAGCTGCACATCAAACAGGAAATAACAGCGGAGTAATTCACTCCGGACTTTACTACAAACCAGGTTCTCTCAAAGCAAAAAACTGCGTTGAAGGTCGTGAGCTGATGTATAAGTTTTGTGAACAATACAACATTAAATATGAAAGATGCGGCAAGCTTGTCGTTGCAACTAAGAAAGAGGAAACTCCTCAGCTTCAAATGCTTGAAGAACGTGGAAAAGCAAATGGACTTACTGGTATTGAGCAGGTAAATGCAGAAGAACTGAAAGAATACGAACCGCATGTGAATGGTTTAGCTGGCTTATTTATTGCTGAAACCGGAATTGTCGACTACAATCAAGTAACAGAAACTTATGCAAAAATAATTTTGGAAAACGGAGGGGAAGTTAAAACTAACAGCAAGTTTTTAAGATTGAGGAAAGATGATGGTTTGTTAATTTTAGAAACCGAATCGGGAGATTACAAAGCAAAGTTTTTAGTTAACTGTGCTGGCTTGTATTCAGATAAAGTTGCAAAAATTTGTGGAGTTAATCCTAGTCTGCAAATCATTCCTTTCCGCGGAGAGTATTACAAACTGAAAAAAGAAAAAGAACATCTTGTAAAGAACTTAATCTATCCTTTGCCAGATACACGATTTCCTTTCCTCGGAGTTCACTTCACACGAATGATAAGAGGTGGTGTTGAAGCCGGACCAAATGCAGTGCTTGCCTTTAAGCGGGAAGGATATTCACATAAAGATTTTTCTGCAACAGATATTCTTGAAATGGCGGTTTATTCCGGTTTTTGGAAAATGGCATCAAAGTATTATAAAATGGGAATCGGAGAATTCTATCGTTCACTGAACAAAAATGCTTTTGTAAGAGCTTTGCAAAAATTAGTTCCCGAAGTTGGGCAGGATGATTTAACACAAGGCGGTGCTGGAGTACGTGCACAAGCTGTAGATCCCAACGGAAATCTTGTTGATGATTTTAGAATTATTGAAGCCGAAAAAATGATTCACGTTCTCAATGCTCCATCGCCCGCCGCAACGGCATCAATAAGCATTGGGAGAACGATTGCTGGATTAGTGAAGAAGAATTTCTAACACAAAAACCTCCGATGTTTAGTAAACTGATAATAGCTATAAAACATCGGAGGTTTGTAATGATCGTTTGAATATTCCTCCCTCATAACTAAATTTTGACTTGTAAAATCAATTCGTAAAAATTTTCTGGAGAAAAATAGATGAGCAGCTTAACTAAACTGATTGATTATGGTCAGAGTTATTGGTTAGACAATTTAACCCGCAGTATGATAAAATCTGGCGAACTGAAAAAACGAATTTCTAAAGAAGGTTTGCGCGGACAAACTTCTAATCCCGCCATTTTTCATAAAGCAATTTCCGAAAGTGCAGACTACAATAAACAAATAGAAAAACTTGCAAAAGAAGGAAAATCTATTCTCGAAGTTTATGATGCACTCACAATTAAAGATGTTCAAGATGCGTGTGATTTGTTCCGTGAAGTTTATGACAGTTCTAATGGTGTTGATGGTTATGTCAGCTTAGAGGTTTCGCCATATCTTGCTCACAATACTGAAACCACTTTAAGCGAGGCAAGAAGATTGTTTGTGGCTGTGAATAGACCAAATTGTTATATAAAAATTCCTGGAACTCTTGCCGGACTTGCAGCAATTGAACAGGCGTTGTATGAAGGAATTAATGTTAACGTAACTCTCCTTTTCTCAATCAAAGCATATGAAGATGTTGCACACGCTTATATAAACGCTCTCGATCGCAGACTAGCTGAAGGAAAATCTGTTGATAAAGTTGCTTCCGTCGCCTCATTCTTTCTCAGCCGAATCGATGTGCTTGCTGACCAACTGCTTGGACATTTAATCAATCCGGCAAAAGATTTTGGCGATTTACCAAGACCCGAACATCTTCTTGGAAAAACAGCAATCGCAAGTGCAAAGCTTGCTTATCAAAGCTACCTTAAAATATTTAGCGGCGAGCGATGGGAGAAATTAGTTGCAGCCGGTGCGAAAGTTCAGCGTCCGCTTTGGGCAAGCACAAGCACCAAAGATCCTTTATATAAAGATACAAAGTATGTAGAACCGCTCATTGGTTACAACACAGTCAACACACTTCCCGAAGTAACTATTGCGGCATTTGCTGATCACGGGAAGTTGGAAGAAAATACAATTCTTAAAAATGTTGATGAAGCATATAAAGTTTTATCTGATTTAAAGAAACTGGGAATAGATATTGATTTGGTTACAACCCAGCTTACAAACGACGGTGTTCAAAAGTTTGTTGAGCCGTTTGACAAGCTGATGAAAAAATTGGCACAGGAAAGATTAAAAATTCTTGAAGATAAAGTCGGAACGCAAAAATTCTTTTATGGGAAATCAGAATCTTCAGTTAAAGCTGCCCTGACTTCCCTTAATGACAAACAATTTTCTCGAAGATTGTTCGCTAAGGATTCTTATTTATGGAAAGATGATCCGAAAGTATCGGGAGCAATTAAAAATCGTTTGGGCTGGCTTGGTGTTGAAGATTTTATAAATCGGGTTGATGAAGTAAATGAATTTGTTAAAAATGTTCGTTCAGATAAATACACGTCTGCTGTTCTTCTCGGAATGGGCGGAAGCAGTTTGTGTCCTGAAGTTGCCGTTCAAACTTTCGGAGTGAAGAAGGGATTCTTAAAACTTTTTGTTTTAGACAATACAAGTCCCGAAGCTGTTAAACATGTGGAATCACAAATTGATCTTAACAAAGCTTTGTTTATCGTGGCAAGTAAATCCGGATCAACAATCGAATCAAACAGTTTCTACAAGTATTTTTATAATCGTTACGAAGAAAATAAAATTGATAATCCCGGCAAGCACTTTATTGCAATAACTGATAGCAAGACAACGTTAGAACAAGAAGCAAAAAGTAAAAACTTCAGACACATTTTCACAAATCCCGAAAACTATGGTGGAAGATATTCAGCTTTATCCTTTTTTGGATTAGTGCCCATGGTGCTTATCGGAATAAACATAAAAGAAATTTTGAATAGCGCTTTAAGTATGAAGCAAAGCTGCAGTCCATTCATTCCATCAGATTTAAATCCCGGTGTGAATTTGGGAGTTTTTCTAGGCATAAATCAAAAGCTTGGAAGAGATAAAGTTACGTTCATTCTTTCGCCTTCAATTAAATCATTTGGACTTTGGGCTGAACAATTGATTGCTGAAAGCACCGGGAAAGAAGGCAAAGGAATTCTTCCTGTTGAGGGTGAAGCTCTAGGTTCAAAAGAACAATATGGAAACGACAGAGTTTTTGTTTACATGTTCCTAAAGAATAAGAAAGATTCATCTATTGAAAAGAAACTTAGTGCGCTCGAATCTGCAGGATTTCCTGTTGTTAGAATTATACTTCCTGATGTTTATGCACTTGGCGGAGAATTTTTACGATGGGAAATTGGAACAGCAACAGCTTGTGCTGTAATGGGAGTTAATCCTTTCGATGAACCCAATGTATCTGAAAGTAAAAAGAACACGAACGAATTATTAGCTGAATGGAAACAAAGCGGAAGTTTTGCCCAAGCGATACCTCTTGTTAAATCAGATTTAGTTTCTGTCTATGCTGATCTATCTTTGAATTTAACCGGGAGAACGGTTAAGGATGTTCTTAATAAATTTTTAAAACTAACTAATCCATCGGATTATATTTCTTTCTTAGCATATTATCTGCAAACACCAGAAAGAGATAAGCAACTTCAACTGATCCGGAATCGGGTTAGCAAAAAGTACAAAACGGCTACAACCATTGGTTATGGACCTCGATACCTGCATTCAACCGGGCAGTTTCATAAAGGTGGTCCAAACAAAGGACTGTATATTTTGTTAGCTGCCGACACTGATCTTCAAATTCCAATTCCCGGTTCGGGTTATGACTTTGCGACATTACATCAAGCCCAGGCTCTTGGAGATTTTAGAGCGTTAAATAGTAAAAATCGGAGAGTGATGAGAATTCACATTATCGGTGATTTGGAGCAAGGGCTAAAGGAATTAAGCAAACTAATAAAGTAGCTTTATCTTAATTTTAAGGTTTTTGACTACCCAAAGCTGATTTTTTATTTGATTACAAGCAGATTAGAGTTTATATTCATCTTAAAATTATTTTAATGTTCCAGCCAATTTTTTGAAAGGATAAAGTATGAAAACGGTTCGTGAAATGCTTCTTAAAAAGGGGAACAAAGTACATTCTATCTCTCCAAATAAAAAAATATTTGAAGCGCTGCAACTAATGGCTGAAAAGGAAGTTGGTGCTCTGCTTGTAATGGATGGTGAAAAACTAGTCGGGATTATTTCAGAGCGAGATTATGCGCGCAAGGTTGCACTTGAAGGGAAGTCCTCTAAGGAATCTCTTGTGAGCGAGATTATGTCTTCGAAAGTAGTTTACGTTGAATCTGATTCAAGTACTGATGAATGTATGGCTTTAATGATCGGTAAAAAAATTCGGCATCTTCCGGTGTTTAATGGCGGTAAATTAGTCGGTGTAATTTCAATCGGTGATGTTGTAAATGCTATTATTGATGAAAAGGAATTTGAGATTGATCAGTTGGTGAGATATATAACCGATAGCCGCCGCTGAATATTATTACTGCGGCAAATTAAATTCTGCTTTAACTCTTTTTTAAGTGGTTATTATTTGAAAAGGAAGATTACCCTCCTCCTGTATTTATTTACTTACAATTCCCCGCCCGACTAAAATGAGAAAATGTAAATTTGATAAATGTTTGGTAAATGATTAAACTACTTACGATAAAAAAAGGAGTTTTAAAATGAGTAACTATCTTTTACAAATTTCTGTTTACTTCCTGTTGATTTCATCCTCCATTCTTTCTCAAATTCCCAACACTGGTTTCGAAAATTGGACTAATGGTGAACCAAATGGTTGGACGACTAATAACAGTTCATTCCCTGGTATTGTAACCACTACACAATCCAACGAAGCGCACTCTGGTAATTCCGCCATGAAACTTACAACAACGAGTTTCCTAATGGCGTTCATTCCTGCTATCGTATATAATGGAATGCCTGGAAATTATGGATCTCCTATCTCTCAGCGTTACGCCAGTCTGAATGGCTGGTATAAATTTACCAAAACCTTACCAACTCAAGTAATTAGTATCCAAGCTCTCATGCTTAACAATGGCAACTATATCGGCGATGGTACAATTGAAATACTCCAAGAAACTTCTAGCTATACGCAATTCACATGTCCGATAACCTATTTCTCAGGTGAGATTCCGGATACCATAGAGATCAATATTCTGTTTTTTGATTCTGACGGAACGATCGCCTCAGGGTCAGCGGCATATTTAGATGACCTTCAACTCTCGGGTTCAGTTGATGTTAAAGATATTACTGAGAATCAACTTCCAACATCTTATGGGTTAGTACAGAACTATCCCAATCCCTTCAATCCATCAACAAAAATTGAATACTCAATTCCGGAAGAGTCTTTTGTCAGGCTCCAAATCTATAATTTGATTGGACAGGAAGTGGCTACCCTAGTTAACAAACACCAAAAAACAGGAGTATACCGAGTTGATTTTAATGCGGAGGGATTAAACAGCGGAATTTATATCGCAAAACTTACTGTGAATGGTTTCACACGAAGTATTAAGATGACTTTAATGAGGTAAGCAGCTACAATTTTTCATTTAATTAAATGGCGATCAAATGGTCGCCATTTTTATTTTATAAAGATTAGTTTTGCAGCGTATGATTAAATTTCTTCCTCTTGGTGGTGCCGGCGAAATTGGTGCGAACTGCTACTACCTGAATATTGCCGGAACAGGTATAATTTTAGATTGTGGAATGCATCCTCAAAAAACAGGATTAGATTCTCTCCCGAACTTTAAACTTATTGAAGATAAACCGGTTGATTATGCAATAATTTCACACGCACACCAAGATCATTTGATGTCGCTTCCATTCCTTGTAAAGCAGCATCCATACATACGCATAATTACCTCACGACAGACAAGAGAACTTGCAGAACTAACATTACATAATTCCGTTTCTATCATGAAGAAAGAATTACGAAATGAGGATAGCTTTCAATTTTTTACTCATGAGGAAATTGATTTGCTTTCTCAATCCATTGATTTCAAATCACTTAAAGAGCCATTTGAAATTGAGGGCTACAAACATAAAAGCGGTGAACCAATTATTGCCTCGTTTCATGATGCCGGACACATACTTGGCGCTGTCAGTATTTTAATTGAACATGATGGAAAAAAGATTTTTTATACCGGCGATATAAACCTAATTAACCAAACTGTTATCAAGGGTTGTGAACTGCCAAACGAAAAAATTAACACTTTAATTTTAGAATGCACTTACGGTGCGACTGATTCTTCTGCAATTCTTAGCTGGTCAAAAGAAGCAGAAAGATTTGCCTCTGAAGCTAACAAAATTTTGAATAAGGGTGGGTCAATTCTGATTCCCGTGTTTGCACTTGGTAAAATGCAGGAAATTATTTCTACTATTTGGAAATTAATGGAAAGGAACAGACTTACAAGATCGGATATTTATACGGGTGGAATTGGAATAAAGATAAACAAACACTACGACACGAATCGTTACTTGGTTAATATGGTTGATCCGGAGTTTCAACTGAAATCAATTCCAATTAAAAACCTTAATGAAGTTGAAAATCCCGAAGATTTTTTTAAGCATCCATGCATAGTTGTTGCTTCCAGCGGAATGATGATAGAAGGAACGACTTCCTTTAACATTGCAAAAACCTGGTTGAAGAAGAAAGATTCGGCAATATTTGTTGTGGGATATATGGATGAAAGCACTCTCGGTTATCGGGTTTCTAATGCCAAATTGGGGGATAAAATTCAACTTACTGATTACAGCAAAAAACAGATTGTAAAATGTTTGATAAAGCAGTTTAAATTTTCAGCCCACTCAAATAGGGAAGGGTTGCTTGAGATAGTTAAAAAACTTCGTCCTGAAAAAATTATTCTGGTTCATGGGGATGAACAAGCCATTCGCTGGATTGGAAATGCCGTATTGAAGGAATTTAAGGAGATTAAGGTTTTTCAAGCGGAACTGGGAAAAGAAATCGAGATTTGATACCCACTCAAAAAATTTTCCTTGCTTCTTGATTCTTCGTTTTATAAGTTTGCTTCCGAAAGGCGCGTCTCATAGACGCACACGGGCGTCGGATGGGATATGACACACATTATCATCATTAGCCGTCTTTCATAACTAAGAAAAGGAGGTGGACTTAGTAGAGAAACCGAAATTGAACATATTTGCTTATGTTGATTTCCGAACGGACTCCCTCCGTCCGGTTTAAGTATTATAAAATACCTCGAAAAGACCAAAACTGGAGACGTTAGACGTAACGATCTCCAGTTTTCTTTTTAACAGCATTCTTTATTTGTGTAATTGTTCTTTATAAACAGGAGGCAATTGTAAATCACTAATCAGATTAATTTTTTCTAACCCCCTTTTATTCTTAAATTTGAAACAACTTTTTTGTCTCTAAGTAATCTAAATTTAGTAACACAACTAACAAACACTAATGATTAATCTAATATTTCTGCTGTTATCCTTTACCTTCAATTTAAATTACGCTGATGCGGGCAACGATATTCTTAGAAACCTCCAGAATAAATTTGATGTGATAAATGATCTCTCAGCCGAGTTTAATCAATCTACTAACGGGAAAGCAAACGTTACCGGCAAATTTATCTTTAAGAAAGAGGATAAACTGCGAATCGAATTTAAAAATTCAATTCTTATTTCTGACGGTTCTACCAATTGGAGTTATAATCAGAAAGAGCATAAGGTTATAATCAGCAGTAATGACAATAGCAATGCTTCACCTTTTTCTCTTAAAAAAATTGTGTACGATTATCCGAAAGAATGTGCGGTTAGTTCTGAAAATGACAGCGGGAATGAAGTTTTGGTTCTAACCCCGAACAAAAACTCATCTATAGGTTACAGTTTAATTAAAATTTGGGTAAACAAAGAAAATCTTATCAGCCAGATTGTGATGAAAGATAAATCAGACAACTTGATTCACATCCAATTCTCGAAATATAAAACCAACCAAAAAATTTCTGATAATAAGTTCAACTTCACACCGCCGGAAGGAAGCAAAGTTATTGATCTCAGATAAAAATAATAATTCCTTTTGGTCGAAAAGATCTCTAAGCTACTTATTTTCAATTCTGCTAAGCATAATTTTTCTTTATATCGCATTTCATAATGTGAATTTTGGAGATGTGCTTGAAGTGGTTTCAGGGGCTTCCATTTTTTGGATAATCATCATGATTATTTCATCTCTCTTAGCTCATTATTTACGAGCGTATCGCTGGAAAATAATTCTCAAATCAACCAAGCCCGATATCTCGATGAAAAATTTATTCGGTTCGCTAATGGTTGGCTATGCAGTAAATTGTGTGGTTCCACGACTTGGGGAAGTTGCCCGCGCAGTTTTGATTGGAAGATGGGAAAATCTGTCTCGCTCCTCAATGTTTGGGGCAATTGTTTTAGAGAGAATAATTGATGTTCTATTTTTGTGTTTTTCAATTTTTATTGCAGCCCTAATTTGGAGTGAGGATTTATATTTCAAACTGCCCTGGCTTAAAACGAGTCTTTACATATCTCTCGTAGGAATAGCAGTTTTAATAATTTTTTTATTTCTTCTGATTCGATACAAAGAAAAATTTTACGGAGTTCTTGTAAGAATGATGAGCAAAATTTCAGAAAAAATTGCTCATAAAACATCATATGTTTTTAAAATGCTAATTGAGGGTTTTAGCAGCTTAAGGGGAACCAGAAATTACATCTTAACTTTTGTGCTGAGTATTGTAATAATGCTGATGTATGCCTTTTCATCGTATGTGGGATTTTTTACATTAGGAATGAACACCATTAAACCTGTTTCTTATCAAATGGCGTGGATACTTATGGCTATAAGCGGCATCGGCATTATGATTCCCACTCCAAACGGAACCGGCTCTTATCACACTCTTATAAAAACTGCTTTGGTAATGTTATTTGGCTTCAGCGAAGTCATTAGCTTATCATATGCATTTTTAACTCATATAATTTCCTATTTACTTTTAATATTCAGCGGACTTATCTCTTTCCTAATCTTAAATAAACAGCATGAAAATTTACTGAAGCTTGTTAACACCGAAGTTGACCAACTATGAAATCGTTTTTATTAATTTTAATTGTATTGTTCAGCTTTGGCAAATCGCAAGCGCAATATTCGATTCGTGCAAGTATGGGAATTGATTTCACAAACACTCCATCCTTGAATGATTATATAAATCAAAGCGGTCTGACAGGCGGAAATGCTGTTAAGGATTTTAACACCGCCGTGAATTTTTCTGGAGAGTTTGGATATTCTGTTATGAACGATTTTCAAATTGGATTTGAATTGGGGTATCTCTTAAATTCATTTAACTACTCTGCTGACCTTGGAAAATTTGAGTTAGATTATAACATCCTCTCGCCAAATTTACTGGCATATTATATTCTCGATGGAATAGGGTATAACTTTAAATTTGGCGGCGGGTTTGGGCTAAGATTTGTTAATGTTGATTTATCTTTTCCCGGAACCAATCTGATAACTAATTATTCCAATACCGGTTACGGATTTATTTTGAGGGCAGATGGCAACACACTTCTTGACGGCAATGTTTATGCGAACATCGGAGCTGATTTGAAATATGATATTAACGGAGTTCCCAAATCAAATGGTACAGCTCTTTACAATAATATTAGCAGAGAAAATGTAAATCTTAATTCACTTTCTTTTGCAATCAGACTTGGAATTTCATTCATCTTTTAAGGATTGATATTGAATATTATCGAAGCAATAATTTTAGGCATTGTGCAGGGCATAACGGAATTTCTTCCAATAAGCAGCACGGGGCATGTTACTCTTGCCGGCAAACTTATGAATTTGATTACGGATGAGAGTCCGGAAAAATGGACTTCTTTTCTCGCAATCATCCAGTTGGGAACTTTACTCGCCGTTTTGATTTATTTTTGGAAGGATATCATTAGCATAATTAAAGATTTTTTTACCGATAACCTGACCAGTAGAAAAAAGTATGTTGATCAATCACAAAATTCTAAAATGGGATGGCTAATTATAGTTGGCTCTATTCCAATTTTCACTCTTGGTTTGTTATTAAAAGAATTAATTGAGGGACCGCTGACTAAAAATTTATATGTGATTACTTTCAGCATTTTGTTCTTTGCTGTTGTCTTAGCTATTGCCGAAAAAGCAGCATCATTTAAAAAGGAGATGAAAAATATTTCTATTCGCGATTCACTTTTAACAGGTTTTGCTCAAGTGTTTTCGCTGGTTCCCGGTGCATCGAGATCGGGAGTTACAATCACAGGAGGATTATTTGCAGGATTAAATCGTGAAACTGCAGCAAGATTTTCTTTTTTGCTAAGCATTCCCGCAGTGTTTGCCAGCGGCTTATTTCAATTGTATGAAGCATTGAGCTATTTAGATAACTCAATGATTGTAAATTTAATAGTTGCAACCATCGTTTCGGCAGTCAGCGGCTACTTAGCTATTGATTTTCTCATCAAATACTTAAGAAAGCACAGTACTTATATTTTTATTTATTATAGATTTGCCCTGGGAATTCTAATTTTAATTTTACTTTATTCAAACACAATAAAACCATAAGGAGGTAAAATGTCAAGGACGCTTATTTTATTTTTGTTTTCATTCGTATTAATTGCTTGCGGCGGAATGAATTCTGAAAGCAAAGATCAAACAACAACTAATAACGATCAAAAGGAAAATTCTGAAATGACTGAACTTAAAAAGGATACCATCACCGTTGCAGTTATTAAAACCACAATGGGCACAATTGAAATAGAATTGTTTGCAAAGAAAGCTATTAAGACAGTTGAAAATTTTGTTGGTTTAACTGAAAAAAAATATTATGATGGAATCATCTTTCACAGAGTTATTGATAATTTTATGATTCAAGGTGGTGATCCTATAGGCACTGGAATGGGCGGCGAAAGTATTTGGGGCAAACCTTTTGAAGATGAAGTTAATACCGGATTGAAGCATGAGTCGGAAGGAATTCTATCTATGGCTAATGCAGGACCTAACACGAACGGCAGTCAATTTTTTATTACATTAAAGGAAACTTCTTGGCTAGATGGACGACATACGGTTTTTGGTAAAGTAATTAAAGGAATGGATGTTGTTAAAGCAATTGGCAAAGTTAAAACAGGTCCGAATGATAAACCTTTGACCGATGTTGTGATGCAGCAAGTTACAATCGAGAAAAGATTAAAGAAAAAATAATCACAGTATTTGAGGAGTGACCAGAAAGAAATTATTCAAATTAGAATCTCAGCTAATCAGTTTGAATCAGAAAAGTTTGTGTTTCATTCGATCCATTTAAGACATAAATCAATAGCAAACTGATGAGACTGATTAAACAGATCAGCGCAGATCAGTCGCATCTGTGTCATCTGCGTTCTATTCATTATATAAATGTTCTTTCTGGTCTTCTTCTTATCAAGCTTGTGCGAAATTATGCCGCAAGAAAGAAAAACAGCACCTTCCGTTTCGGAAATAACAAAAAATATAAAGAAAGGAAAAATCCTTCCGATTTATTATTTATTTGGCGAGGATTCTTATAATTTAAGTGCAACAGTTGAAGCAATTGAAAAAGCTGTCAGTCCGTTCATTGACTCAGATTTTGATAAAGATGTTTGTTACAGTGAAGATAGAAATCTTCAGGATGTGTTAGATACTGCGAGAGCATTCCCATTTGGCTCGCAGAAAAAACTTGTCGTTTATAAAGAAGCTGAAAAATCAAAAGATAAAAAACTTTTAGAATTTTACGTTTCATCTCCACCCGAGTTTACGGTTCTCGTTCTTGTTCACAATGGTAAAATTACTAATCTAACCTCATCTCCCTTTAAACTTTTGCTTGAGAATAGTTTTATCTTTGAGGCCAAAGAGCTTAAAGGTGATAATTTAGTTGAGTGGGTAAATGATTTTGCCGCATCTAAGGGCAGACAAATATCGAGCGAGAATGCATTGTTAATTGTTGATATGTCGGGCGAAAATCGAATGGTGATTGAAAGCCAGCTTGAAAAAATAATTACGTTTATTGGAGATAAGACTGAAATTACTTTCAATGCAATAAAGGAAGTCACATCATTTTTAAAGGAGTATAGCATTTTTGATTTGCAGAACGCTATCTTTCAAAAAGATAAATCAACTTCATTGAAAATTGCATTTAATCTGCTTGAAATAGGTCAAGATGCAACTTATATTGTTAACATGCTTACAAGAGCGTTCATTGGTCTTTCACAAATGAAAGAGCTTAAAGAGAAAAAATTATCGGACTTTGAGATGGCGAGAATTGTAGGTTCACATCATTTTTATGTTAAAAACTATCAGCGCGCAGAAATGCTCTTCTCTAACAATGACCTTATCAAAGCCGCAGAGGCACTGCTCAAAGCGGATGTTTCGATAAAAACAACTTCTGTTGATCAAAAAACTGTTATCACTCTCTTAATTGCAGAGATTTTCTAGTATCACTGAGAAAAAATATGAAAACCAAATTAGACATCGCAAAAAACTGGCTGCCCCGTTACACAGGAACTCAAATTGACGAGTTGGGCGATTATATGCTTCTTACAAACTTTCAAAATTATGTTGAGAAATTTGCCAATAGATTCAATTGTGATATTAAAGGAATCAGTAGACCAATGCAGACCGCTAATAATTCCCAAGGACTTTCCATAATTAATTTCGGCATTGGGTCTGCGAATGCAGCAACACTAATGGATCTGCTTGTTGCACGCAAACCAAAAGCGGTTTTATTTCTCGGCAAATGTGGTGGACTGAAACGCTCAACTGAAATTGGACATTTTATTTTGCCAACTGCCGCCATTCGCGGTGATGGAACAAGCGATGATTACAAACCAAAGGAAGTTCCTGCTCTGCCTTCCTTTAAACTTCACAAGTTTGTCTCGGATAAAATTCTTGCTCGCGGATTAGAGTATAGAACAGGAGTAGTTTACACAACCAACCGCAGAGTATGGGAGTGGGATGAGGAGTTTAAAAAATATTTAAGAAAACTCTCCACTCTTGCCATTGATATGGAAACAGCTACTTTGTTCATAGTCGGACTTGTAAACGAAATCCCACGCGGGGCATTGCTTTTAGTTTCCGATAAACCCATGCTGCCCGAGGGAATCAAAACTGAAAAATCGGACAATGCAGTAACTGAAAAGTATGCCGATCTCCACCTCGAAATAGGGATTGAAGCGATGACTGAACTTGGTGTGAAGGGTGAGAAGATTAAGCATTTTACGTATTAGAAATGAAAATCTTATAGCTGAGTGATTATTGATGTGTTTCGATTCTCAGTTGTTTTCATTTTAGGGGTGTTAATCAGTTTCAGCTGGTTTTAGAAAATAACCAATAAATGAGTCAGCAAACCGCTTATCATCATCAATTCAAACAATTTCTTAATTTTGCCTATCATTATTGAAAAGATTTATTAATTGTTCATTTAAACTAACTTAGGAACATTTATGAAACGGCTCATAATTTTACTTTCTCTTGTTGTTCTTCCACTAATTTTGCTTAGCGCTCAGAAAAAAGAAGAAGAAAAAGATTTTCTTAAAACCAGCACATTTAATGGATTGAAATTCAGAAACATTGGTCCCGCTTGGAACTCCGGAAGAATTTCTGACTTTGCCGTTAATCCAAATAATTACAGTGAATATTATGTTGCAGTCTCAAGTGGCGGGTTGTGGAAGACTACTAACTCTGGAACAACATGGACACCAATCACAGATACAATTCAAGCTTATGCAATGGGCTGTGTTGTGCTTGATCCCAATAATCCTTATGTAGTTTGGCTTGGAACTGGAGAGAACAATCATCAGCGCGCACTTGGTTATGGAACCGGTGTTTACAAATCTGTGGATGGCGGACAATCATGGAAACATATGGGTTTGAAAGATTCGCGGCAGATTGGCGGAATTGTGATTGATCCGCGTAACTCTAATGTTGTTTATGTGGCTGCTGAAGGTTCGGTTTGGGGTCCTGGCGGTGATAGGGGATTGTATAAATCAACTGATGGCGGAATTACATGGAATAATATTTTGAAAATCAGTGAGAATACAGGAGTTAACAATATTATTTTTGATCCGCGAAATCCCGATATTCTGTTTGCAACTTCTGAGCAAAGAAGAAGACATATCTTTGCAAAAATTGGCGGCGGTCCCGAAACGGCTGTTTACAAATCAACTGATGCTGGTGCAACCTGGGAAAAAATTATGAAAGGTCTGCCAAGTGTTGACCTTGGTGGAATGGGCATTGCTATCTCTCCAGCAAACCCAGACGTAATTTATTTAAGCGTTGAAGCAGCAGAAAAGCAAGGTGGATTTTACCGTTCGATTAATCGCGGAGCTTCGTGGGAAAAGATGAGTGATGTGAATTCTAAAGGACAATACTTTAACGAAATTTTTTGCGATCCTAAAAATGTTGATAAAGTTTATCTGATGGATGTGTATTCTAAAATAACGCTTGATGGAGGTAAAAATTGGAAAAACATTGGACAAAGTAATCGCCATGTTGATGATCATGCAATGTGGATAAATCCTAACAATACTAATCACTATTTAATTGGCGGAGATGGCGGAATCTATGAGACTTTTGATGATGGCGCAAATTGGTTTTTCAAAGCAAACCTTCCAGTTACTCAATTTTACCGAGTTAATGTGGATAATGATATGCCTTTCTACAATGTTTACGGCGGGACTCAAGATAACCAAAGTATGGGTGGACCATCTCGAACAATCAGTGCAGACGGAATTGTTAACGCTGACTGGTTTATGACAAACGGCGGCGATGGATTTTGGACTGCGATTGATCCAACAAATCCGAATATCATTTATGCTGAATCACAATACGGAGGGATGGTAAGATATGATAAGCAAAACGGAGAGATTATTGATATTCGTCCAGAACCTGCCAAAGGTGAAAAAACTTATAAGTGGTATTGGGATGCACCGTTTTTCATTAGTCCTCACTCACACACACGGCTCTATTGTGTAGCAGAAAAAGTTTTCAGAAGTGAAGATCGCGGCGACTCATGGCAGTTAATCAGTGATGATTTGACAAGAAAACTTGATAGAAATTCCTTCAAGGTGATGGATAAATTTTGGAGTATTGATGCAGTTGAAAAAAATGTGAGCACATCACAATATGGATTGATTGTTTCTCTTGCCGAATCTCCAATAAAAGAAAATCTTTTGTACGCGGGAACTGATGACGGATTAATTCAAGTTACTGAAGATTCAAAAACTTGGAGAAAGATAGAGACATTTCCAGGGGTACCAGAATATACTTTGGTAAGCGATATTCTTCCATCACGATTTGATGAGAATGTTGTTTATGCGACTTTCAATAATCATAAGCGGGATGATTTCAAGCCGTATGTGTTTAAAAGCAATGACAAAGGGAAAAGCTGGAAATCAATTGCAGGAAATTTTCCTGAAAACGGGGCGGTTAATGTTATCGTTGAAGATCCAGAGAAGCCAAATTTACTTTTTGTCGGAACAGAATGGGGAATTTTCTTCACAGCGGATGGCGGCACAAATTGGGTTCAGCTTAAATCAGGAATTCCAACAATTAAAGTCGCCGATATAGTTGTTCAAGAAAGAGAAAAGGATTTGGTGCTTGCTACTTTTGGCAGAGGATTTTATATCCTCGATGACTACTCTCCTTTAAGAATGATAGACAAAGAATTTCTTAACAAAGAAAGTTTCATATTTCCAATTAAAGATGCACTAATGTACATACAGAAAAGCGGAAGGTATGGTCAGGGGTCAGCTTACTTCAAAGCACCAAATCCAGATTATGGTGCAGTTATTACTTATTACTTAAAAGAAGTGCCCAAAACTTTGAAAGCTGAACGTAAGGAAAAAGAGAAAGAACTTTTTAAGAAAGGAGAGTATATTCCTCAACCAAGTGTTGAAGAGCTTAGAGCAGAGGCAGATGAGAAAGCACCATACTTATTATTCACAATAACGGATGATGAGGGGAATGTTGTCAGAAAAATTACCCCATCAGCAAGTGCAGGAATAAATCGAGTTGTGTGGGATTTGAGGTATGAAAGTTCTTCTCCCATAAACTTAAAGGATAATAAATTCGAGCCGACAGAAAAAAGCAGCAGCGGAATGTTGGCAATGCCGGGAAAATATTTTGTGTCAATGTCTCTAATTGTTCGTGGAGAAGAGAAGCTGTTATACGGACGGGTTGAATTCAATGCTGTTGTTCTGAACAACCCCACTTTGCCCGCATCAAACCGACAAGAGATGGTTGAGTTTCAGAAGAAAGCATCACAGCTTGCAAAGACTGTTATGGGCGCACAAAAATTCGCTGAGGAATTAGTGAGAAGAAATGATTTCATTCGTCAAGCACTAAACAGCTACTCAGCACCATTTGATTTACTCAGCAGAGCAAATAAGATTTCAAAAGATTTATCGGATATATTATTCAAGTTCAACGGTTCAACACCGCCTGCAAGCCGTGAAGAAATTCCTCCGGCAGAAGTACCGCTGATTTATAGACTTGAGACAATGATTTACACGCAATATTCCTCCACATCAAATGTTACTAAAAATCAGAAAGTTGCGTATGATGTTTTGTATGAAGAAATTCAACCAATTCTGAATAAGCTTACACAAATAAATGATTATGACCTCAAATCAATTGAGGTAGAGATGGAAAGATTAAATATTCCGTGGACGCCGGGAAGAATTCCAGAGTTGAAAAAGTAAGTATTTTACATTACGCAAACAGTCAATAATTACTTATCGGTTTTTCGGACTAAAGTCCGTATCGTTTTCCACATTGCCTAACCCCAGGCTTAAGTCTGGGGTTACTACATCACAGACAATATATGGCTTTTGCCATGATTTCAAAAAATCGGGATTATAGTAAAAAGTGAGACTCACCCCTGTCGGCAGGCAGGTTAAAGGTGAATCTCACCTTGTTATAAATTACTTTGCCAAAACCATTTTCTGCTTCAGCAAAACGTCCCCGGCTTTCAAAACATAAATATAAATTCCGCTTGCTAAATCGTTCGAGGAAAAAACTCTTTCGTAAGTTCCTGCCTCATACTCGCCATAGGCAAGCACACCAACAAGCTCACCGAGCGAGTTGTAAACAGAAAGATTCACTTTACTTGCTTGCGGTAAACTGAATTTAATGAATGTTGTTGGATTAAATGGATTTGGATAGTTCTGTTCAAGCGCAAAATTATCCGGCTTTAATCCGGCCTCAACATAAACTTCTTCACTGTAAGAAAACGTTCCATCAAAATCAATTTGTTTAAGCCGATAAGCGTACTTGCCATAATCTGTCACAGCATCAACAAAAGAATATTCTTTTGGATGCGTTGATGTTCCAATCCCCTGCACAAATCCAACGCTCCCAAATTCAAAATTGCCAACTGCTGACTGAGGACTGAGGACTTTGCGTTGTATTTCAAAGCCTCTGTTATTAAGCTCTGTTGCCGTAGTCCACTTCAGCACAACGATACTTCCATTTGCCGATGCGGTTAATAATGTTAGCTCAACTGGAACAGGAGGAATTTGCTGAAGCGTTGCTGATTTAAGAACTATTTGATTGTCAGGATCAAACTGAACTGATGATGGCTGCCTTGTGAATGTAAAATAAAACATTTGGTTGTTAGCATTATTCATTACTCTGATTAAAGTATCCGGACCAGAGGCAAAGCCAATTTTTATTTCAATTGGCATCTTAAAAAACACAGTATTAGTTTGTGTTTGTTTTGCCTGAAAACCAACTTCCCAATAACTTCCGCTTTGTGAAAAATAGTAGCCATTCTGATAAACGGGATGATTTGGTTGAAAAATCCATTGCTCAAAAAACCAATCAAGGTTTTGTCCGGATGAAACCGCCATTGCATTCTTAAAGTCTGAGATAACCGCACTTTTATATTTTAGCGATGGATTCGATGCATAAGATTTTAATCCTGAAAAGAAAAGTGAATCGCCCAAGACATATCTTAGCAAATGAAGAACGCATGCCCCTTTTGCATAAGTGATTGCATAGTTAAAAAGTGTATTCGTGTTTGGGGTTGTAACTGCCCAATTAGGATTTGAGATTGCCCAGCCTGGGTTTCCACTTAAATAAGAACTTGCTTCGCTGTTGATGTCTGATTTGTATGCGGCATATCCGGTTTTACTCTCCGACCACAAAGCTTCAGAGAACGTAGCAAAACCCTCATTGAGAAAAATATCCGCCCATGTTGCACAAGTGATCATATCGCCAAACCATTGATGAGCATATTCATGAGCCATCAAATATTCACCCCAGCAATTTGGACATAGACTTGTAAGAGTTTGGTTTTCCATTCCACCCCATTGAAATTGATTATTAAGTGTAGCGAACCCATTTTTTTCAAAAGGATGCTTTCCGAAAGCTTGCGAAAAATAAGTTGTTATAGGAACGATTCGCTGTTTCGCATCTGTTATATTTTCTCCGGCATTATAATAAAATCTTATCGGAAAAGTATCTGTTGGATCCGATGGATTTATATAATTTACAATGTCCAAACCGTAATTTACTTTTGCAGATATAACAACAAGATAAGTTGCAACCGGATCACGGCTAATCCAATGATAATAAATTGTATCGGCATTTTTAGTTGAATCTGCTAATCTTCCGTTAGATCCAAGCTTAACAGTTGCTGGAGTTTTTGCCCGCAGCTCTACAGTTGCTTTGTCTGAAGGTTTATCCCAGCATGGGAACCAATTCCTTGCTCTTTCAGGTTCGTTATCTGTAAACACCATTCCGTTGCTTACGTAAAAGGCATTATCGCTCACATTATTATGGCGGTAATAAATTTTTACTTGTGTCGTCTCTCCGACTGCGTAAGTTCTGTCTAAATTTATAGTAAGAATATTGCTTGCATGAGCGTACGAAACCCCGGATAATCTAACTGAATCTATTGTTAAGGAGGTGTTTACAGCATTTAGTGAAATTGAATTTAGAGTCGAATCAACTTTGAATGTTATAATTACACTCGCGATGAATGATTTAGGATATGGACTTAAAAAGCAGTTGTAGAGATCAAGATCCAGTTTATAATCAAGTACATCGAATGAGTGCAGTGGACCCGAAAATATTTCTTCTATTTTATTTAATGTTGAGTTCATTTTTTTATCAGAGCAGAATTTTGCCCCCTTTGTTTCATTTTGTCCGAGAAGATTGGTGCTAATGATCAATAGGAGAGCGACAGTTGTTAGAACATTTTTCATGTAGGTTCCAATTAGTTGTGAATAATTAGTGGTTCTTATTACGATTTTTGAGAATAATTTTCAATGCTATAAACGATTTGTAAAAATATTTATAAGACCTGTACTAAAATGATATGAAT
Organism: uncultured Ignavibacteriaceae bacterium; assembly: GCA_964613805.1. Classification (GTDB taxonomy): domain Bacteria; phylum Bacteroidota; class Ignavibacteria; order Ignavibacteriales; family Ignavibacteriaceae; genus XYD12-FULL-36-8. Next base: position 145,765 of record CAZTJF010000005.1, read on the forward strand.
AAAATAGACGGAGAGAGGTTTCATAATTTAACGGCATCAATCAAAACAAATGGTACCGTCAAAACCAATTCACCTAGTTTTTTAGCTCTCTTGTTCAAGCGCATTTCAACCTCCTTAAATATTTCTTCTGCCTTATCTATTGGGACAAGATCGAGCCAGCTATCTAAAAATGCTATGCGAATCAAGGAGTGATTGAACATTGCTGAGGCATCAACATATCTGTATCTAAAAGAATCATTGTGTGTGTTTCTAATTTTGAATTCATTTTTCTCGAATATGTTTATTAGTTCATCAAGCGGTCGTCGTTTTTCGTAAATGTGCTTTCTTAATTTTGCAGCACCTTCGTTTAAATCTTTTTCAATCAGTACTTTTTCAAGTTCATCATAGAATTCAATCATTGTTCTATCAAGATTAACAGTTGCCACAAATTGCGCCGATTTTTTTGCAATCCTTTTGCATTCTCCCATTACTTTTTCAAGATTCTGCACATTGTTAATCCCATTGTTTGATACGATTAAGTCAATTGAATTATCGGGCAGAGGAATACTCTCTCCAACACCTTCAATCAATTCAACGTTTTCTATACCGAGAACATCAATTTTGGTTTGAGTTCTTTCAATTGCAGTTTTCCAAGGATCAATTCCATAAACTGTAGATGAGTTCCCTAATCTTTGCGCAACCTCAAGCAGAGGGAAACCCAACCCAAAACCAATATCGAGTGCGGTAATGTGCGGTAGAAGTTTAATTGCATCAAGCAGCTTTAAACCAAACGAAGCAGACCAAAGAGGCAGTTCATCTATGATTGAAACCGTTTCTTTGTCACTTAAATCAAATTTTGATTCAATAAATTTCACTTTCTACATCATCTGTTCGGTTTTGTTTACATCAATCCACAATAAGTAATCTTGCGCCTTTATCAGTAAATGTTCGGTGGCTGTCCGAATCATCACCAACAATGTAAGACATTCCTTTTCTAAGTGTGAATGTTCTTCCATCTTTCAATTCGGTTGTCATTTCTCCATCAATACAATAGATTATGTGACCTTTATCACACCAATGATCTGCCGCATAGTCCCACGAATATTCTACCATCCGAATTCTGATATCACCAAGGTTAACCGTTTTCCATGTTGCAACCCCGGTGGTTCCGTTGAACTCTCTGGTTTCAACATTCTGCCAGTCAATATGAGTGAATGGATGATTTACAATTTTCATTTTTTGAAATGATATTTAATAAAATTAAATAGCAATTAACATTTCAAAACTAATAGGTAATTTAGCTTTATCCAATAACTAACATAATTGAAGTTTATTTCTTAGCGTTATGATTCAGAAGAAACGTGCTCTATTTATTGATTTGTTAAGAGGATTGGTCCTTTTAATAATGATTGAAGTTCATGTGTTTAACTCATTACTGCATCCAACACTCAAAGAGTCCGGCTGGTTTTCTTATCTTAATTTTATTAATGGATTAGTTGCTCCATCCTTTTTGTTTGTATCGGGATTGGTATTTGTCTTATCACTTCAAAAAAATGTTGATGAGTTAAGAAAATTTGGAAATTTATTCAGGAAGAAAATAGGTAGAATTGGGCTTATTCTGCTCGCGGGTTATTCGCTTCACCTTCCGCATTTCTCACTTAGTAAAATATTGAACAACCCAACCCAGCAGGTTCTTAATGATTTGTTCATGGTTGATGTACTTCAATGTATAGCTGTGGGATTGCTTTTTCTTCTGTTTGCAAGAATGATTTTTAAAAACGATAAACGATTTTATATTTTCATGCTTATTTCATTGATATCTGTTTTAATTGTCAGCCCGATAGCATGGAAGATGAATCTTAATAATTACTTACCTCCGCCATTAGCAAGTTATCTAAATAGAATGAGTGGTTCTTTATTTCCCGTACTTCCATGGTTCAATTTTATTTTTGCGGGGGCACTCACATCCAAGTTTTATATCTCAGCAAGAGAAAATAATAACGAGAGAAGTTTCAGCAAGAAGCTATTAATCTTCGGCTCAATTTCTTTTTTGGGCAGTTTGGTTATTCTTAATTTATTACTTCCATCTAATTTAAAAGCGATAATACCCAATCCGCTTTTCTTTTTGCAAAGGTTGGGAATTGTGCTTGTTCTATTAGCAGCTTGCTGGTATTATTTAGAAAAGTCAACGCAACATGTTGGTTTCATTTTGGATGTCAGCAGGGAATCGCTTCTTGTCTACTGGCTTCACTTGCAATTGATTTACAGAAATATTTTCGGGGGCGAAAGTCTTGTTTCACTATTTGGAAATAAATTAACACTAATTGAAGCAACAGCAGTAACCATAATTCTTGCCATTCTAATGATATTTTCTGCAAAAGGGTGGGGTAAAGTAAAATTAAAATATCCTTTGATTGCACGCCGAATACTAATATTAATAATCATCGTTGCTATTACTGTTTTTGCTTTGTCATAGAATTGATTTGCTTAATTAAAAAAGTTAAAACTTACAATTTGATTTATAAGCTTTGATAAGTAGTTCTTCGTATTGCTCAAAACTGATTTCAACTGCTCCAAACATTTTCAGATGAGGTGTCATGTACTGGACATCAAGCACAGAAAACCGTTTTTCATTTAGGTGCCCAATCAATTTTATTAAAGCGGCTTTTGATGCCTGCGAAACTTTTGAGAACATTGATTCACCGAAAAATGCACCTTTAATAGCAACGCCGTAAAGTCCACCCACAAGTTTTCCCTTGTGCCATGTTTCAACCGTGTGAATATATCCAAGCTTCTCGAGCCGGAGATATGCTTCAATTAGTTCATCAGAGATCCAAGTTGAATTTCTATTGGCACAATTTCTAACTACGGAAAGAAAATCTGAATCAACTTTAAACTCAAACTTAGCTTCTTTGATTACTTTTTTCAGTGAGCGGGGATAGTTGAATTTATCGAGCGGAATAATAGTTCTGATTTCGGGCAGGTACCAATTTATAATTTTTGTTTTCTCGTCTGCCATCGGAAAAGCACCCCGTGAATATAAACGAAGCATCATTTCCGGTTCGAGATAATCCTTGTATGAATACTTTTTCTGAGAGGACATGTTTAAGGTTCTCTAATCGAAATCAAATCTTAATCCACCTTAACTTCAAGCTGTATTATTTCATAACCTTTCATTGTTTCATAAGCTGCAAAAATTACGCCTGCCAGCACCGATAACATACCTATTAAAAATAATGCGGTAATAATTGATTCGAGTCTTTCCAAATCAAAAATGAACTTAAAGCCGATAAGCAAAGAAGTGATCACAAAAAGGGCAACAGCAATTGTGTATGATAAAACTGCATTTCTAACAAGGCGCGCACGGAAAGCTAATTTTTTTATTTGAAGTGATATGCTCTCAAGACGAACCGTTTCTTCATAGTTAAAATCTTTTCCCGAAACTTTACTAATAAATCTTCTCTTTTCCTCGCTGAGTAATCTGATTCTGTTTACAACAAGTGAATATTTATTATTCATGGCAAGTAAAAGCAATCCGCAAGCTGAAATCATCAAACCTGGTGCTAGCATCAACTGGATTACCTGAACAATCGAAATTTGATTCTGCATAATTATTACACTCCTGTTCGTTTTATAAAATCAATAACCACTTGATCATTAGAACTGAGAAGTTCTTGCGGCTTGCCAACAAAATAAATTTTTCCTTCGTGAACCATAGCAACTTTATCTGCAACATTTTTTACGCTGTACATGTCATGTGTAACAACGACAGACGTTACATTTAATTTTGCGGCGAGGTCTTTAATTAAATTATCAATGGAATCTGACATGATGGGGTCAAGACCTGTGGTTGGTTCATCGTAAAGAATGTAAGCGGGATTAGTGACGAGTGCTCGTGCAAGCCCGACACGTTTTTTCATTCCACCGGAAAGTTCTGCGGGTTTTAGGTTATGAATATTAGGTAATTCAACAAGCTCAAGTTTTTCTGAAACAATTTTTTGTATTTCCGATTTTGTATATCCATTCGAGGATTCAACAAGCGGCAGCGACACATTTTCTTCAACTGTCATTGAATCGAATAGAGCAGAACCCTGAAAAAGAAATCCAAACTTTCGTCTTAGGATATATAAATCTTTTTCATTCAGCTTATCAACTTGCTTGTTATCCACTTTAACATGTCCTTCATCAGGATTAAGGAGTCCAACAATATGCTTTATCAAAACGCTTTTTCCAGAACCGCTTCTACCGATAATGACAATTGTTTCACCGGTTTCAATCTTAAGATTTATTCCGTCTAAAACTTTTTTACCGCCAAAACTTTTGTGAAGATTATAAATTTCAATCATAATTTTTAAATGATTACCGTTAACATCAGAAAATTACTTAAAAAATCAGTTAAATATTTCTGATTAATTGTGGACTAAGTTTGAAGCAAAAATAAAAAAGGGAGCCGAAGCTCCCTAAAACGGAAATACAATTTATTATAATACTTATCGAACCAGCATCATCTTCTTTGTTTGAACGAATGATCCTGCTTGTATTCGATAGAAATAAATTCCGCTTGCTAATTTCTCAGCATTAAATTCTAGCTCATAGCTACCGGCAGGTTTATCTTCATTCACCAATTCTTTGATAAGAGTTCCAAGAGCATCATAAACTTTAATTGAAATAAAGCTTTGAGAAGGAATTTGATATCTTATCAAGGTACTTGGGTTGAATGGGTTTGGATAGTTTTGGAATAGATTGAAATCAGACGGTAAACCAGCCAGCTCATCATCTACTCCAACTGCCATATTATTCATATCAAAATAAGCTCCCCGTTCAACGGGGCTATGCCAACAAAGGTAAACAACACCAAATTTTTTGTTGCCTAAATACTCAATTGCAGGTTTATTATAGTATAGCTCGTGATCTGTATATTTCACAGGAGCTGACCATGTTCCAGCCATTGGTCTCCAAATAAATCTGCCTTCACGAGTTGGTGTGTAGTAGCGATATATTATGCCTACACCGCCATCACCTGCAGAAATATCAGGAGCTTCGGAGGTTGTTGTTGAGTCACCAGCCAATCCCCATAACCATGTTGTCCCGCCATTATAACTCACAATGTAACGATTGTGCATATTGACGCCCGCATAATAAGTAAAAACAGCAGTTATGGTGTCATGCTGTGCACTTACAGAGGAATAGTCTCGAGCCAAACCAGCAAATAAGCTTGTAAGCTGTTTTAGTGAGTCACTATTACTAGTTACTCCAAATATTTTAATTGACTTCGATTTGGTTATGTAAGAACCGAATAGATAGTAAGGACTCGTCGTTAGAGAGATATCATTGTTCCAGCACAAATCAAGTCCCTCTTCAGCATCAACAAAAGTATTTACGTATTGATTATACACTACTCCTGTAGGAATATTCCAGAAGATTTTTAAGCTGTCTGATTTAGTTATAGCAGTATAATAAAGCCGATTGTTTTGAAAACTTTGATTGGAACTTACAACTATTTCCTTAACTGAATCTGAACTTGCTAAAGTGAAAACAGTGACGAAAGAAGAACCATCGGGAAAATTTGCTGCAATTCCATCGGATGTATTAAATCTGCGTAATCTTCCCAAAGTTTTTGTTAATATAAAGGTATGCCCGAAATAGAAGTGACTACCTACCACAGTGGTACTAAGAGCGATTAAATTATTTGAACTGGATATGGTGAATAAAAAAGTCTCAGTCCAAGTTAACCCATGATTCGTAGAAAAATTTATTGAGTAGTAATAAATCCCTGACTCCATAAATTGCAGCGCCACTAATAAATTTCCTGTCGTTTTATCATTAGCAAGTGAAACTGCTTCAATAGAATCACGATTACCAATTCTCACATCAGTTCCCCACTCAGTTTGATGTTGTGTGGGAATTGGAGTTTTCCAAGAAATTCCAACTCCAACTACTCCATTAAAATTACTACCAAGTGATTTAAATAAACTTAAAGATTCTTCATAATTGCCATTATTCCAAAGCGCTGATATTTGATTAAAGATTTCAACTGATGAATTTCCATCAACATACTCAATATCAATTAGCGAATTATTTCTTTCGCTTAAATCCATTCTTTCCAAAACGGTCCAAACCGGAAGATTTGATGTTGGAGCATTAATTTCTTCTCTATCAAAATGACTTGGATCAAAATTGAAAAAGACAGGATCAGTTTGAGTGACAGGAAACTCCTGTGCGAATGAGAGAGAGACAAAGAGAACCACTACAGATAGAACAAGTTTTTTCATTTTATGTTCCTTCAATTTGTTATGAAATAAGTGAATTGATTGTTTAGTGAACCTTTAGACACAATTTTTTGCAGAAAAATAAGTGAGAAATTATCACCAATAAAGATGCCAGTTGGAATATTCACTATTATTAAGTCAGAACAGTAATTTTTTTGTGAAAAGCGGAATGAAATTGGCAGAAAAACCAGATTTGTCGGAAGTATTTTACATTTTAAAATAAAATTGGAAAGTTTCTTTGGAACTTTTGCGAGGCGACTATAATAAAGATTGATAAGATTTTTTTTAGATTCCAATTTAGACTTCACGGAAAAATAAATTTATTTTCGGAGGAGATCTTAACCTAATATCATGGAGGAAATTGAGCAGTTAATTATCTAATCTGTCTCCGTCCGGAAATCTTTTTGAATTTCTATTAGAAAATTGCAATAGTTTTTAGTCAGAGTCAACCTTTTTTTTGTTAACAGTGGTACGACGGCTGATTTTTTTTCAAGAAGGAATAAAATCTTTAGAAAACATTTTCACATCAATTAGCTTATTTTCTTTTTTAATTGACTTAGGAAATACTTCGTTGAATTTAAACCCCGCCTTCTCAAGCACTCTACATGAAGCATCATTATGTATAAAAACAGCTGCTTCGATTCTTTCCAACTCAAATTTTTCAAATCCTATCTCACAAAGTCTTTTTACAACTTTGGTCATGATTCCCATGTTCCAATATGGTTTCGCAAGCCAATAGCCAATCTCGTCTTTTCTTAAACTTGCTTTATACTTTTTCTGAAAGCCGCAGCCGCCAATTAGTTTTTTATCTTTATCGCGTATTGCCCAGTTTATGTCTGCGCCATATTTCTTTTTCGTTTTTTCACAAAGCTTGATAAAGTTCTCTCCATCTTTATGCGTGTATGGAAAAGGAACAGTGAGTGTGTTGTTATAGATTTCCTTATTGTTCAAATATTTTACAAGCTGGTCAATGTCCTTCAATCGAATGGGAGATAAATAAATATTTTTATCAACTTTATAATAAGCCATTATATTTTCTTAAGTCTATTTGAGACCCAAATTATTGCTGTACTAATGACACCACCTGTCGATACTAAAAGCATATCTTTATACCCATCCCAAATATCACCTTGCAAGCCAACAAAAGGATCGTACTGCTCAGGTGGTAAAATCCATGCAACCATCGCTTCAATTATTTCATAAATTGCACTTAAGCTGATAATGAAATTAATTGGAAGAATATAAAGCCATTTGCCCTTCAGCGACGAGTATCTTTTCAATAATTCATAAATGGGATAAGCGAATAAAACCCCGAAAAGAAAATGAACAATTCTGTCGTATGGATTTCTTATCAAACCGAATGCATCTCTTATTGTAAAACCAATCGGCACATTCGAGTAGCCGTAATGCGAACCGATTACATGAAGCAAAAGAAAAATTGTTATAAAAAGATAGGATAAATCGGATAGCTGATATTTTTTGTATGATAAAATCAAAAACAAAAAGAAAGCAAAGACAAGATAATTCTCTAACCACCATTGAGGTCTGTAAGTTGGTGAGATTGCGTAGATAATCCAGATGATAAGGTAAACTATCAAAAGAATTTGCTGAAATTTTTTACTTCGGAATCCAGTTGAAAGTCGAGGGTCTGCCGTTGTTAATTGAGGAATCAATGCTAAGTATGATTAAGCTATTTCGAATTATTTTTAGATTTCTTTAACAAGCTCTTAGCAGAAGCTTTTTTGATCTTTCCATTCTTAGAAGCGATTAAATATCCATTCTCTTTACCGCGTTCGCCAATTAGCTTCTTTATGGCTAATCTTACCCCCCTAAAATTTTTTTTTCTAAGTTCGATTCTATTTTCCATGATTAGCAATTCAAATTATTTTCTGAGAACCACATATCAGATTAGACGCCGGGTTTTGACTTTTTTAATTTTCGCATTTCTTTTTTTATTTCTTCAATTACATCAATATTAAATATTCTTTTCTTTCCACCGATAGATTTTATTGAATAAATAAAAAATACTTTTCCGCCAAATTTTTTCTGGAACCGCTCATGGTTTCTTTTATGCATTTCAATCCACTGATACTGGTTCAACGGTTGGCCTGATGAAATTGGTTTTATTTGTAACCCGATAAATTTGCTATTAATTTTTATAAAGAAATCTACATTGTAAGTTCTATCCCAATTATCTGGTGCAGATTCGATTTTTGTGCCCAATAAAGATTCAAGTTGGCCATAAATCGTTTCAATTTCTGTCAAATAACCTTCGTAAGTTCTATTTAGTACAAGATTAAAAATATAATCAACACATTCTTTTTCTTTAATGGAGGTTAATTCATTATGAACTTTTTCGGATAGTTTTAAGTATAAGGTGTGTCCTAAAGTTTTAAGATGCTTCCTTGAGATTTTGATTCCGTTTTGTTTCTTTTCTTTTGCATTTTCAAAGTAAAATTGTTCCCACACTTTATATGTTTTCGGAGCACATCTTCTAATTAATTCTGAGGTAGTACCAACACTATGCGATTTATTTAATCCCCAACGACTTACACCATAGTTTAGTAATGTTTCGCGTTTAAACTTCAGATTTCGCCCCTTTCTCCCAACAATCCATTCTTTAGTCATTCTTGTTCTCGCTTAAATGAAGGAATCTGTTTTTATATTTATAATTACTTGTAGTGTCAACCGAAACAAACTTTTCTTTAATTAGATGCGCATTAATAAAGGTTCTATTCTGTAGGTAAAGATAACCAAGCAAACGGTCGTTTTCATCGAATTTCTGTTCGTCATATTTTAAGAAAACCTTCTGACCTTTTGTCTTATCTAACAAGAAATTTATTGCTTTCCCATTTGTATTTTCCTTTTCTTTTACACCGATAAGTCTGATTTCTAAATCATTGTTTAGTTTTACTACTTCTGAACTTATTACTTCTTTAACTAAAAAGTATTCTTCTCTTTTTATTCCAGTCTTATTGATCTTTGATCCAAATTGTAATTTTCTTGGGTCTATCTTTTTATCAATTTTGTGCGGATCACTGAAAACATAGGGCAGATTATTAATTTCGCAGTCATAATTAACATTTACTTTCTCTTGGGAAATGAATTGATACTCTGTGTTATGAATATCAGTTTGATAACTTCCTAGCTTCTTCTCAATCATCGGAAAAAATTCCGCATTAATTTCATAACCAACTGAATGACGATTAAGATTTTTGGCTGCTAAAGAGGTTGTTCCACTTCCGAGAAACGGATCGAGAACGGTATCTCCGACAAATGAAAACATTTTGATAAGTCGTTTAGGCAATTCTTCTGGAAACATTGCAATATGACTATCCTGTTTCACTCCACCAAAATTCCAATGTCCTTGAAAATATTTATTCCATTCGTCTGTACTGAGTTTGGATAGCACTTTATTTTCCCTGGATACCTTTGGTGCGATTCCACCTTTTTTGAAAATTAAAATAAACTCGTAATCTAGTTTTATAATACCGTTACGTGGGTAAGGGAAAGAACCCATAATAGTTGCACCACCTGTAGTATTAGTAGTAGTTACCTTTTGCCAAATTATAGCTCCCATGTAATCAAAACCAATTGTTTCGCAGAACTTAATGATTTCGGTTCTTATTGGTATTACTTTATATCGTCCATAGTAAATCGAACGGGCAAATTGGTCGCCGATATTGATACATAAACGACACCCCTTGTGAAGCACCCGGGAACACTCTTTCCATACAAGATTAAGGTTATTGATGTAACTTTCATAACTTTCGTTGAATCCGATTTGATCATCTGTTCCATAATCTTTTAATTGCCAGTAGGGTGGAGAAGTTATTACTAAGTGAATAGATTCATTACTTAGCTCTTTCATACTTCTGGAATCACCATTTATTATCAAGTGCTTAGTTTTCATTTACTTTTGTTAGCCAATTTTTTCACTTAAAAATAGCTATTCTTATGGTTATATGTTAATAGTATTTTAATCTATAACTTCCTCGCCACCACAACAGTAGTCTTCAGTGTTTCAACAGCACCTTCGGTTTCGTTCAGAGCTTCGAGAAAGATAATATAAATCCCTATCCGCAATGCAGCTCCATCATCACCGATACCATCAAAAACAACAGAGCCACTTGAACCGCTTGGCTGGTTATTGGTTACGGTTCTTACTAATCTTCCTTTACTATCATAAATTTTAATTCTTACCTGCGAAGTTTGCTGTCCGAGACTATAGTTTATTATTGTAAAATCCTCAAATCCATCATTATCCGGTGAGAATGGATTTGGTGAAACAGAAATGTTGTTTGAGCGATTTTGATTTTCAGTAAAAATACTATTTTGTGTCGTTGGAGTTGCGCCAAATGAACTTACACTGCTGCTCCAATTTTTTGAATCGTTGCCGCTTAATCTAGGATTTATTCTTTCGAGTGAAATGTTCTTTGTGCTTACAAAATTTTTGTTGTGCCATTTGTCAGAATACCAAACTGAATCAATAACATTTCCTCTTGCATCCTTAAGCAGAATCAACTCGCCAGTGTTTATTAAGCCAAGACTCGAAACTCCAACCGTATTTATGTAAGGATAGCTTTCAAGATTGTATTTTCTTATTGCCAGCGAATCAGCTGCAAGCAAAAAATATTGATTTGGCGGAAGCATTAAGCTTGTAACTGACAGTTTGCTTGAATTTTTATTTTCATCCTCAATCTGCCATCCGCCAATGTTTACAGAGTCAGAAGATAAATTGAGGAACTCGATAAACTCAGAGTTATCAATGTCAGGATCAAACATGATTTCATTTATCACAACATCGTTTCTTTTATATGGGGAAATATTGTTGATTGAATTTACCATTCCTGGAGTACTTCGATTCGTGCTTAATGATGTTATCCAATTGCTGCTGTCGTTCGTGGGAAGATTGAATGAAAGCCGCTCTAATGAATATCCATTTTTTCCACCCCAAGATGATTTACAGAAAAAGCTGTCAATTATACCGTTTCGGAAATCATAAATTATCACGCCGTCCTCAGTGTTGCCGAGTGTTCCAAAGTTTTTGAGAATTACTTTGTAGGAAATGTCTGAATGGTAATTATAAAATGTTGTATCCTTAGCAATAACAAAATATTCTCCCGGTAAAATTTCCAAGGAGCTGTTCGTAATAAAAACCTTCGTTGGTATTGTTAGAATATCGCTAACCGACCAATCCTTTATATCAATCTGCTGGTCAGAAATATTTACAAGCTCAATCCATTCAGGTTCGCCGCCTGTTGGTGCATACATCACTTCGTTGATGATGATTGTTCTTTCTGCAAAACCTGGCTGAACAGATTTTTCGAAGTAGTTGTTTAGTGTGTCTTCGTCTGCTGAGAAAATAATTTTTACAGCAGTTAAAACTTTAAAAATTAGATTATTGATTGAACTCGCTGAAGTAAAGACAACAGAATCAGAAGCAGCTAAAGCCAATGCGTTGAATTTTGATAAGAGCAGGTCAACAACTTGATTAGAATCTGAATCAATCCAAAATTCAATTGAAAAATTATTGGCAGCAGATGAGCCATTGTTCTTTACCTTTGCATTTACAAAAACATTATCCCCGCTGATTGGAAATCTTGGTGTAAAGGAAATATCAGCTACAGAAAGATCGAACAGCTTGGGAGTAATGCTGTTTATTCTGCCCGGTGTACTTAGTTCTAAATCTGTTGATGAGCCCCAATTTCCTGATAAATTTGTGGGCGAAGCAATAGAAACTCTTTCAAGCGATTTACCGCCTGTTCCTCCCCAATCACCGAAATATTTTACTGAATCTATCGTCATTCCCCGATTATCTTTCAACACAACGCCATCAACATCATTGTTAAGCACGGGTAGATTTAGCTTAACTACTTTTGATGGAATAACGCGGTGGTAATAATTAAGTGTTGTATCTTTTGCCAGGACTAAATACGATTTGCCGTTGATGTAAATATCATCAACAATTTTTGCTGTTACAGGAGTTGTAAAAATATCGGTCACACTCCAGTTTTTAAGATTTATTGAATCGCTTGAAGTGTTAAACAACTCAATCCATTCTGGTTCACCGTTAATTGGTGAATACATTATTTCATTTATTAGAACAGTGCGTGATTGATAGCCGGGTGAAATTCGTTTGTAAAAGTAGTTGTTGCTTGTGTCATGATCCTGTGCGAGTTCTGCTATCGCATAAAAAGCTTTCTCCATCTGCAGATTATTTATGGTAAAGTTGAACGGAATGATTGAAGAATCACTTGGAAGAAGATTTAAACCATCTAAAGAAGCAACAATATTATCTGGAAGTGAATCAAGATTTGCATCATTAAAAAGTTTTAGGTTGAAACTTGCTGAATTTGTTCCCAAGTTTTTAACCTTCGCAGATACAAAAACATTATCGCCAAAGAATGGATATGGTGGATTAAAGACAATATCTGACACCTGAATATCTAAATTCTTTGTAGATACTGAGTTAATATAGCCGGGAGTAGCTTTATACTTTGACTGCGAGGTTTTCCAATTTGTTGAATCGGTTGATGGTTGATTAGCGTATATTCTTTCAAGCGATTTTCCGCTGTTGCCTCCCCACGCTGACTGATACTGAAGTGAATCAATTGTACGATTAAGAGAATCAATTAAAATTATTTTGTCGCCTGTGTTATTCAGTGCTGAAAATCTTGCTGAGACAAATCGGGACAACACTCTGTAGTAATTTGTTATTGTTGAATCATAAGAAATTACAAAGTACTCTTGAGGATTTAGAATGGTTGAATTTTTAACTACAACAACAGTATCTGAATTGTCTGCAATCTTATAGTTTTTCAGGTCAATTACTTTGCTGCTTCGGTTGTAAATCTCAATCCATTCTGGTTCCGGAGAAGCTGGAGCATACATAAATTCGTTAATTACAATATCTCCTCGAACTTCATTCACAACAACTCCAACAAAATTTGCAAATGAAATGTTGTTTGTTGTGTCATCATCTGGTGTTACTTCAAGTTTTGCAATAAAATAATTATTTCCTTGCTCAAAGCTCTCTGTTGCAAACATCAATATTGTGCTGTCGCCCGAAAGAAGCAATGTACCATTAAATTGCTCGATTAACTCTGATTGCTGCGGAATCGAATCGCGGTTAACATCTTTGAAAATGTTTACCATGTAATTCTGAGATGGATTTAATCCTTTGTTCTTAACTTTGATTTCAAACTCTGCCTGATCACCAAGAATTACAAATGCACTTTTTGTTTGGAAAGATGATATGGTAAGATCGTTATCTTTTTTAGTGATTGAGTTGATATATCCAGGAGTAGCTTTGTAAATACTTTGTGATGTTCCCCAATTTTCTATCAAAGTGCTTGGTTGATTAACAGAAATTCTTTCAAGCGATTTGCCGCTTGAACTTCCTCCCCAATCAGGTGTATAAGTTAAGCTGTCAATTAAAACGGAAAGTGAATCTTTTAGAACAACCGCGTCTCCAGTGTTATTTAAAGCAGGTAAACTGAAAACAACGAAGCTGGCAACATTTGGAAAGAAATTGACAATTGAAGAATCTCTGCTCAAAACAAAATAGGAATTCGGCTGGATATACAGATCATTGTTAGTGATTGTTACTAGAGTTGTATTGTCACCGCATCTCCACTTTTTAAGATTTATTGGCTGTACAGTTCTGTTGAAAAGCTCAACCCATTCAGGTTCACCTGT
>CAZTJF010000006.1:0-153010 GCA_964613805.1 uncultured Ignavibacteriaceae bacterium
TTAAATGTTCTTTAAATCTAAATCCCATTTACACAAATTATTTTACAGACTCGATTCAACAGATTAATACTGATTTGAATCATTGCAATTCTATTTTGTGTGTCATGTTCTGAAAATCACCGTTATTCAGATGAACTTTCAGAGAACTTTTCTTGATGAATCCTATCAATTTCTTTTATTATTTGATCCACAATTTCGAGTTTACTCTTTGCCGCTTCATCATTCGGTTTTAGTTCTAAAACTTTTATAAGATGAGTTTTTGCTTGCTTGTAATTCTTTTCCTTAATACTTATTTCTGCTTTTGTAAAATTATCATTTGCTTCTGCTTCAATTTCTGATTGCAGCTTTTTCATTTTTATTTTATCACCTTCATTGTCAACCAAAGCTTTTTTGAAGTCCTCCGGATATCCCACATTAACCGGTTTGTTAAACTCATCCTTAACTACTCCATCAATATATTTTTGGATCAGATGTTCCCCTAATTTTTTCCAGCGTTTAATTGTTACGTCAGCGGTTTCGGCAGAGTAATTATTTAAAAACTCAACTGCATCTCTTTTAGAAATTTTTGAAAGAGCCAGAGCTTTTTGTTCAACTTCTTTTTGACGAGCTAAGAATTTTCCCTCCAGCTCATAGCGAACTTTTAACACATCATTAATCATCAAACTATATTTAGGGTAAACATAATTTGAAACAAAATTAAACACCCAAAAAGCTGCATCCCACGTAAATTCCCCGAGTGAACCAATTCCATGCTTGAAATTGTAAGGCACTTTTGTAATTGAAGCATACATTGGTACATAAACTGTCATTTTGGTATCGTCTACACCAAACCATAGAAGTCCTCCAACTTCATTCGGCAGCCATGACCTTGATTGACTAATAAAAGACCATCCTGTTTGCGGTGTAGAAATAGGTCGTTCATTAAAATATTGCTGCCCTTCATATTCCCAAACTAATGGACGCCAGCGAACCGGCATATTATAAGGACCTGCTGCTAATCCTGTCGTCATATCAAATTCAGTTCCTTCATAATTGTCACGCATCAAAGCCATTACATCTTCAAGTGATAATTTTTTATCGGGCTTGATATAAAGAGGCATTCTTTCCTCACTTTCACCGCGAATGTAGTCAAGATACTTTTCCATAGATGAGTTACATCTTCTAAACATTGACCATACTCTTGCATCGCAAAATCTTACTGAACCAAAGTTCAGAGGATCATATGCTGCAGCAAAACTAAATTCCGAATCTTTGCCGTTGAAGTACCCTTTTTGGCGCGCAAAAGAAATTATATCTTTTGAGTATAAAACATTTTGCGGATCGTTCAATGGAAAAGTTGTGATTCTTGAAGCATTAGCATGACCGGAGATGTGTCCATCGGGAATTTTTATTGCAACCCAATTTGCACCAATAATCCCCTCGCCTTTACCAATCAATTCCATAATCCATACTTCGTTTGCATCCGCGATGGAAAATGATTCACCGGAGCTGTGATAACCATATTCTTCAACAAGATCAGTCATTATTTTAATCGCTTCACGAGCAGTTTTAGCGCGCTGCAGAGCAATGTAGATTAAACTGCCATAATCTAAAATGCCTTTTGGATTAATTAACTCTTCTCTTCCGCCATAAGTTGTTTCCCCAATTACCACCTGATATTCATTCATATTTCCTACAACATTGTACGTTTCCGAAGCTTGTTTAATTTTGCCAAGATGCTTTCCACTATCCCATTCATAAATATCAAGCCATACACCTTCGGGATATTTTGCTGCCGGATAATAATATAACTCACCATAAAAATTATATGAATCCGCAGTGTAGGTAATCATTGTCGAACCATCTGCTGATGCACCTCTTGTGACCAATAAATTTGTACAACTAAGGATTGGTCTATTAATTAAAAATATAGACGTAGATATTAGAGATAATATGAAAAGCTTCATGTTCCTCACTCCTTCAAGTTATATGCTGTAAATTTGAATGCGGCAAATTTAGTACTTTTTCCGCAAGAGTTTAATACGAATGGTGAGGACTATCTTTCTTCGGAGTTTAACCAGCCATGAAAATTTACTCTTGTGAGTTATTTTCCATTGTCAATTACTTTAACTTTCTTTATGTATTTTTGACTTATTAATTTGAATAAATAAATGACATCAAAAGAAAGAATAAATATCGCAATGAAACTTGGAACTCCAGACCGAGTTCCGCTTATGTGTCAGCTTTCCATCGGGCATTACTTCATCAACTCAAAATTAAATCCAATGGATATTTGGTTTGAATCGGAAGGATTTGCAGAAGCACTAATTGAAATGCAGCAGCGATATAACTTTGACGGTGTTTTGATAAATTTACCCGCAAGACCGCCGGATTATAAAAACTATATTAAAAAAATTGAACGAAGTGAAAACGAAACAAAGGTAATTTGGAAGAACGATTGCTTCACGGTAATTCCGTCGGATGACAATCCACATTTCTATCAGCCCGATGGTTCACGCCACTTCCCCACTTTTGAGGAGATTGATCCTGAAAAATTATTCTATGTTGAGCCGTGGGACATAACTGAAATAAAATATCCATACCGATGGTTCTTTGAAACTAAACCAAGGGACTTCAAGGATTTTTTTCCTGCTTATCATGCAGATACAATTAAAGCAGTTAAAAGAAAAACCGGTGATAAAATTTCAGTTCATTCAGAAATATTTTCTCCGTGGTCACAATTCCTTGAGCTTCTGAATTATGAAAATGCCCTTATGGCAATAATGGATGATCCGGTAAAAGTTAAAGCAATTTTGGAAAGATTGACTGAAGGAGCAATAGCACTTGCTAAACTTCAAGTAGCGGAACAAGTTGATGCAGTTCTAATTTCTTCGGCATTTGCAGGCGCAGGATTGATTTCAAGAGAACATTACATTGAGTTTGTTCTCCCTTACGAAAAAAAAATTATAACCGAGGTTCAGAAAGAATTCAATATTCCAATTTACACTCATACTTGCGGAAGTATCGGTGACCGACTCGATTTAATGCTTGATACAACAACCAACGGAATTGATACACTCGATCCTCCACCCTTAGGAACAGTAGAACTGGAAGAGGCGAAAAAAATTCTAACAGGCAAAGCTTTCATTAAAGGAAATATTGATCCTGTTTTTACTATACTTCAAGGATCTATGGAGCAAATTAAAAAAGATGTTGAGTGGAGACTAAATATAGGAAAAGAAAATGGCGGATATATTTTAAGTTCTGCATGCTCAGTTGCGCCAAAAACTCCTCCTCAAAATATTGAACTGCTATCCGAACTTGTTGAAACTTTTGGAAAATATTAATGAATCCGGCAGTTGAAGAACTTTTGCAAAAGTTAGCTGCATCTGTCATTGATGGGAAACATCTCGAAGCAGTTGATTTGACCAAGCAGCTGCTCGCACTCGATTATTCACCAAAAGAAATTCTTGATAATGGATTATTAGCCGGAATGAATGTTGTCGGACAAAAATTTCGAGATAATATTATTTTTGTTCCACAGGTTTTGATTTCTGCACGTGCTATGAAGTTTTCGTTAGCTATACTTGAGCCATTACTTGCGGAAGCAAATGTTCCGGTAATTGGGACAGTTATAATGGGAACGGTGAAAGGTGATATACACGATATTGGGAAAAATATCGTTTCGATGATGCTTAGAGGAAATGGATTTAAAGTGATTGATATCGGAATTGATGCATCATTCGAAAAATTTATTGATGCTGTAAAGAAGGAAAATGCACAAATAGTCGGTATGTCTGCTCTGCTGACCACAACAATGATTTACATGAAAACTGTGATTGAAAAAATTAAATCAGAAAATTTGTCTGTGAAAATAATGATTGGCGGTGCCCCGGTATCAAAAGCATTCGCAGATCAAATCGGGGCAGACGCTTACGGCAAAAATGCTTCTGAGGCGGTCAGAATTGCACGGGAGTTTGTACATAAGACATGAAAGAGCCATGTCATTCCGTCCGCCTTAGGCGGATTATTTCGGAATCTCCCTACTGTTGATTTTTAGATGCTGAAATGAATTCAGCATGACAATTTTATAACGAAACTGATTAAGTAAGAGCTATGAATAATTTTTTATCAGAATTAAACTCCAAGAAAATACTACTCTGTGATGGAGCAATGGGAACAGAACTTCAACGCAGAGGATTGAAAGTCGGTGATTGTCCTGAAGAATATAATCTTTCACATCCAGAAATCATTGAAGCAATTCACAAAGATTATTTTGATGCGGGTTCCGACATAGTTGAAACAAATACTTTTGGAGCAAATCGCTTAAGATTAAGATTCTTCGGATTAGAAGATAAAGTTGTAGAGATAAATCGAGCTGCAGTTGAAAATGTTAAAAAAGTTTTACCAAAAAATAAATTTATTGCCGGATCAATTGGTCCGTTAGGCGAATTGCTCGAACCGATAGGTAATATATCGGAAAAACTTGCTTACGAGGTTTTCACTGAACAAGCAAAAATATTGGAAGAAGCTGGAGCTGATATTTTATTCATTGAAACCATGATGGCAATTGAAGAAGCTGTAATTGCCGTGAATGCGGCTAAAGAAAACACTTCCCTTCCAGTCTCTGCTTCATTGACATTTGAACTTGGCAAAACGGGTTTAAAAACTCCTTGGGGAGTTGAGGTTGCAACTGCAGTAAAAGAATTAACCAATGCTGGAGCGGATATCATAGGTTCTAACTGTGGAAAAGGTTTTGATGAGATGACACAAGTTATAAATGAAATGAGGAAACTAACGAGCAAACCCATTCTCGCTCAATCTAATGCCGGAATTCCAAAATTGGTTGATGGAAATTTGCATTACATTGAAACCCCTGAAATGATTGCTCCTAAAGTTCTTAAACTATTAAAATCTGGGGTAAATATAATTGGCGGGTGCTGCGGTACAAATCCTACTCACATAAAAAAAATGCGTGAGGTTTTAGATAGCTTTCTTTCCCCTCTTACTCTAAGTTCTTAAAAATCAGCAGTGATTATAGGATGAGGAAAGCAGGTATTTTCAACGTTCGAAAAATTGGGAGAAGGTAAAAAAAAATCAATCCTAAAGACAGCAAGAGATTTTTACAGAGTATGGTATATTTAGATAATCAACTTCTTTATGCAGCCCGAACTCTGAAACTCTCTAGCGCCTCATTTTTATTTTTATAAATCTCAAAGACCTTAACAGTACCGGTTAATTCAAGTAATGCTAGTGCTTCTGAATGAACTCCGGCAAGTTTAAGTGTACCGCTAAGTTTGGTAACTTTTTTAAGAGCTGTAACGATAGCACTCAGAAATGTCGAATCAATAAAATTACATTCAGAAAGATCAATTATAATTTTTAAATAACCGTTATCAATATTTTTGTCTAAGAGTTTCTTAAATTCTTCAGCTTCCTTAAATGTAGCTCTGTCAAAATTAACCGATTGAACTACTACATCATTAAAATTCTCTGTAACGAACGACATTAGTCTTCCTTGTATTATTTACGGTGACAATGATAACAAATCATTTCATTCTGGACAAATAAAAATTTATCTTTTTTTGTTCGATTTTGAAGCAAAAATCAATCTGATTGCAATTCTGTTAAATTTTTGAATTGTTCTAAAGATTCAGGGTTAGTTAAAACTTCTTTATTATCAATTTCCCCACCATTTATTAAATTCAAAACAGCGATTTCAACTTTTTTCATGTTAATTGTGCGTGGCACTTCATTTATTTGAATTATCTTTGCAGGCACATGCCGTCTTGTCAATTCTGTTTTTATTTCAGATTTTATTCTTTCCTTAAGCTCAAGTGTCAGATTCAAATTATCCTTAAGCACCACAAATAAAATAACCCTGACATCATTATTCCAATATTGTCCAATAACAAGTGAATCAACAACCTCAATCATTTTCTCCACAACGTTATAAATTTCAGCCGTTCCAATTCTAACTCCGCCAGGATTTAATGTTGCATCAGACCTGCCATAAACAATAATGCTGCCCCTTTCAGATAACTCAACATAATCCCCGTGATGCCAAACTCCAGGGAAACGCTCAAAGTACGCCGATCTATACTTTTGCTTATCAGGATCATTCCAAAAATAAATTGGCATGGACGGAAAGGGAGCAGTACAAACTAATTCTCCCTTCTGGTTAACTACGGACTCTCCTTCTTCAGTAAAGACTTCAACCTTCATTCCCAATCCACGACATTGGATTTCTTCAGAATATACTGGCAGTAAAGGATTCCCAAGCATAAAGCATGAAATAATATCAGTTCCACCTGAGATTGATGAGAGCATGACATCGTCTTTGACGTTTTTATAAACCCAATTGTAATTATCAGCAGTCAATGGAGATCCTGTTGAGAGGATAGATCTTAAACTATTCAGACGATTATGCATTTTAGGAAGATATTCTTTAGATTGACAAATACTTAAGAACTTTGGGCTTAAACCGAAAATTGAAATCCCATGTTCATCAATTAAATCCCATAGTGCAGATACTTTTGGATACACAGGGCTGCCGTCATATAATAAAATGGTTGCTCCCACTTGCAGTGAACTGACAAGCCAATTCCACATCATCCAGCCGCAAGTTGTATAAAAAGTAATCACATCGTCATGCTTCAAATCCGTATGAAGGTACAATTCCTTAAAATGCTGAAGCAGAGTCCCACCTACTCCATGAACAATGCACTTTGGTTTACCTGTTGTTCCTGAGGAATACATGATGTAAAGTGGATGATCAAATTCAACTTGCTCAAACTCAATTAAACTTGAAGTATAATGCTTTAACTCATTATATTTTATAAACTTATCAGATTTATCTTGAACAATAGATTGTAACTGAGAATTTTGCTTAAAAACTATAACCTTTTCAATATCTGGAATAGCAGTACTGATATGAATTAATTTTTCACTGCAATCAACTTGTTTACCGTTGTAAGAATAACTGTCCACAGCAAATAAGACTTTAGGTTGAATCTGTCCGAAACGATCAATAACACCTTGCAATCCAAAATCTGGGGAGCAAGATGACCAAATCGCTCCAACACTTGTCGCTGCTAACATTCCTATCACAGCTTCAGGAATATTAGTAATGAATGCTGCTACTCTATCACCTTTTTTAACTCCTAAACTTCTAAGTATAGCAGCACATGTAGCCACTTGCTCATACAATTCCTTATAGGAGAGTTTACCAGTAGGAGCATTTTCTTTTACACTTATCAATGCAATGCGGGAATCTCTGTGTCGAAGAAGATTTTCAGCAAAGTTAAGTTTAGCTCCGGAAAACCATTTCGTATCTATCATCTCATTGCCTGAGAGAATACCTTCATAATTCCTAGAGTATTTAATATCTCCGAACTCCCAAATTGCTTTCCAAAAATTTGGAATATCCTTAACCGACCATTCATAGAAATCATCATAATCATTTATACGAATGTCAAAATTTGATTTCACGTATTTAATGAAAGCTGACATGTTAGAGTTATCTTTACTTGCTTGCGAAGGGATCCAGAGTGGTATTTTTGCAGCCATCTTATTGAGATAAGAAAAGGTTTAGTGAAGAATTATTTAGCAGCGGAATAAAGAACAACTTTCCATGCAAAGTCAGTATCACCGCATTCTAATGCAATCTTTGCACATAATTCTAATTGATTCCGGATATCTTTTTGGTTATTCGTTTTAAGGAGAACTAATCCTTTAAGCATTTTCTTGTATTCTTTATTTCTTTCATACCTTGCAATTGCTTCTTCGGAAATTTCAAAGTTATCAAATTCTAGTTGTTCAATTTCCTGCACAAACTTAACCTCTTCTGTTTCACTTGGAATAGAAGCAACATTAGCAAATCTGGCAAGATTATTAGCTGTAAAAACATTTGATTGTTTTAGAAAGTTAGGCAGCTGGTCGTAGCCAATTCCCTTCTTTTGATTTGGTTTTTCGATGATGAAAATTGAATCACCACTCGCTTTGGTATAAAAATCACCAGACATTCTGGCTACTAAATTTATGAGGTCAGGATGGATAATTCCCTCTTTGAAAATATCCTCTGCAATATGAAATTTAACAACCTCGCAAACAGCAATATTGGCCGATGCTCCTCCACTTCCATAACTGAAAATATCTTTCAGAATACATTCCATCTGAAACGGAGATTCCTTAACTCTTTTGGGCTTAACTAGATCGGAATTAATAGGTGTAAGTCCACATTTCTCAAACTCATTTACTTCAGACGGATATTCAGCTGATGCTAAACTAATTTGTTCTACCATTTCATACGTAACAGCTTGAACTACACACTCTCTTGTTTCTTGAAGGTTATTATAAGTGTCTTTTAATGAACCATCTCGACCTCTTCTTGACGGTGAAAATGCAATGATTGCAGGATTCGCACCAAATGCATTAAAAAAAGAAAAAGGACTCAGATTATGAATTCCATTTTTAGAAATCGTCGACACAAGTGCAATCGGTCGTGGAGCAACACCTCCCAAAAGTAATCTATGAACTTCAGGAACACTTAAATCTTTAGGTTCATAATGAAACATTTAAATATTTTTTTTCTTTCTTAGAATTGAATTTGATTCTGGAGCTTTTACAATTTTGTTAATAAGCTTCCCAAGTCCGGCGATTTCCAATTCGATTGTGTCGCCATTTTTCAGCCAAACAGGTGTAAAGCTTTCACCCTTTGCTGTTGCTTCGAGTGCCCTTGTACCATTGAGTTCTAAGTAACAACCTGTTCCAACAGTCCCGGAGCCAATTATATCGCCAGGAAATAGCTCTACACCATACGAAGCACGCTCTATCAATTCGGCAAAAGTCCAATTCATTTCTTTCATATTTCCCTGTGAAACAACTTTCCCATTATGAATTGCTTTCATTTCTAAATTGTATCTGTCACCAGAACTTGAGGAAATTACATAATCTTCTAACTCATCAGATGTTACCAAATAGGGTCCAAACGATGTTGCGAAATCCTTTCCTTTCGCTGGACCAAGATTCAACTTCATTTCTTCCATCTGAAGCACCCGAGCTGAAAAATCATTCATCACCATATAACCTGCAATATATTCATCTGCTTTTTCAGCGAGAATATTTTTTCCACTTTTACTGATTACTATTGCAGCTTCCAATTCAAAATCTAAACTTTTTAAATGATCATCTTCAACCAAAATATCTCCAGGCCCAAATACTGCATTATGATTAGTAAAATAAAAAATTGGATACTGGTCAAACTCGGGAATCATTTCAACACCGCGATTGCGGCGTGCCGCTTCAACATGCTGTCTGAATGCATATCCATCACGGCAGGAAGTAGGATGAGGTACCGGTGAAAGTAATGTTACTTCCGAGACATTTATCCCAGTTTCCAATCCATTTTCTTCAATATCGCTTGCAAGTTTGTACATTGTTGTAAAGTGTTCATCCCATTCGTTAAGGAGCTTCTTCATTTTAGAAGGAAACTTAACTCCAAATAGTTCTCCGCTTTTCTTCAAATCATATACTCTATTTTTATCGAATATACCGACTCGTTCTTTTGATTTGCTGTTGAGAAATGATACTAATTTCAAAATTTTCTCACAATAAAATTGACTTAGTTACTTTTCAAGCCATGATTGCTCATAATCTTCCACCATTGTTTCCTTAACATTCATTGTAACTTTTAACGGAGTGAATGTATCAATCATAATTGCATACTCATCGGTTTCTTTTTTCCCAACTGATGCTTCTGTTTTACCAGGTTGAGGTCCATGTGGAATCCCCATCGGGTGAAGTGTAACTGATCCTTCCTGAACTCCCGTACGCGACATAAAATCTCCGTGCACATAGTACAAAACTTCATCGCTATCAACGTTTGAATGATAGTAAGGCGCAGGAATTGCATCCGGATGAAAATCAAATAATCTTGGTACAAAATTGCAAATCACAAAATGTTCGGTTACAAAAGCCAAATGAATTGGCGGTGGTAAATGAATCTTTCCGACTTTTGGAGCATATTCTTTCAAGTTGAAAGTATATGGATAAAGAAATCCATCCCAGCCAACCACATCAAAGGGATGATGAGGAAGAATATATTCAAAAAATCTATTTGCAACTTTTAGAATCAAATGAAAACTGCCCTGTTTATCAATTGGCTCTATAAACTGCGGGGGCTTGAAATCTCTTTCGTAATAAGGAGCTTCTTCAGTCAATTGTCCATATTCATTTCGGAAATGCTTTGGAATATCAAAAGGTGTGTCAGATTCAATAATAAATATTTTTGCATTATTATAATCTTTAAATTTAAGCTGATATGTTGTTCCCTTAGGAATGACAATATAATCCCACTTTTCAAATGGCAGCTTACCGTATTCCGAAAGCATTTCACCTTCACCATAATGTATGAACACAATCTCATGAGCGTAACTGTTACGATAAAAAAGATCGGAATCTTCAGTAACATTCGCTACGGAAATAACGCAATGCTCATTCTTCATAAAGATATTACGAGCCGTCAGGAAATTACCGCTGCTCTTTTTCTTTCCGGTAATGAAATGATAATACTTCAAAGGAGCATCTGACCATTCAGGTGATCCATCCATTTTTATTTCTTTCACACTTTCCACTTGAGGAGGCATGTACAAATGATACTTGTTGGAATAAATCCCAGAGAATCCCTTTGTACTAAATAATTCTTCGCGGTAAAGTGACTTACCATCATCTTTGTAAAATGTGATGTGTCTTTTAGGTGGAACTTTACCGACTTTTACATAATAAGGCATTTATGACCTCGAAATTTTTAGACTAATTTTAATTATCCCACAATTGAAATCGTTGGTTGGATTTATTCTCTATCAAAATTTCCTCTTAATTGTTGATCACGTTCGATTGATTCAAACAGCGATTGAAAATTTCCTTGTCCAAAACCCTCCGCACCTTTTCTTCTTTGAATTATTTCATAAAAAAAGGTTGGGCGATCGCCAATTGGTTTTGTGAAAAGCTGAAGAAGATAACCCTTGCCTTCGGTATCACAAAGAATTCCATATTTTCTTAAATCTTCAATATCTTCGGTGACTTCAAATCCTCGTTCTTTAAGCAAATCATAATAGGTATTTGGGACAGTTAAAAACTCCACGCCATTTTCTCGCATCGCTTTTATTGTTGCGATGAGGTTATCTGTTGTAATTGCAACATGCTGAATTCCTGAACCGAAATATTCATCAATATATTCCTCAATTTGTGATTTTTTTATTCCTTCATAAGGTTCATTTATAGGATTCTTAACCATACTTCCCTCACGTGATCTCACAACTTTTGAGAGTAATGCAGAGTATTGAGTTGATATATCTCCAGCACCAAACTCGATGAATGTTTCAAAGTTCAATGTTTTATTGAAATAATTTTCCCAAATATTAAGTTCATTTATTCTTACATTACCAACTATATGATCAACTTCAACAATGCCAGTTTCTTCCGATTTGATTTGAATATTCTGAATTGGTTTACCATATCCAGGTTTAAATATTCCTTTATAATTATCTCGATTAACAAATACTATTTCCGCATCATCATAAAGTTTAATTGCTGCTTCTTCAATATAGCCATGTTCGTTTTCAATTTTCTTA
This sequence comes from uncultured Ignavibacteriaceae bacterium, assembly GCA_964613805.1. Classification (GTDB taxonomy): domain Bacteria; phylum Bacteroidota; class Ignavibacteria; order Ignavibacteriales; family Ignavibacteriaceae; genus XYD12-FULL-36-8. The sequence continues at coordinate 11,613 of CAZTJF010000006.1, forward strand.
GGATTTCGAATCGGGATTCCTCCATTCTTAACTGCCAAGTCGAAAGCTGTTTTAACGTTTTTTACTTTTAACGACCATCTCTTAACTCCATCGCCATGCTTTTGAGTAAAATAAGATACATCATAATTGGTGGGTTTAACTGCAGAGGTAATCACAAAATTCAACTTATTTTTTGTAAGGTAAAATGAAACTCTATCTTTGACTCCTGTTTCGGGACCCGCATAACCTGTTATTTGCATGCCGAATGCTTTGGCATGCCAATAAGCCCACATTTTAGCGCTTCCAACATAGAATTCAACATAATCATAACCTATGATTCCAAGTTGTTCAGACATCAATTTACTCCTGAGTTTTATTTTAGATTTGTTTTTACAAAGTTAAAATATTTTGTTTAGATAGCAAAAAAATATAATCGGGATGTGATATGCGATATGCTGAACATCAATTAACAATTAAAACAGCACAATAAATAAGACTCCAATGAACATTATTGTTGAGCCGAGAAGTCTTTCTCTGATGTTTTGTTCATCTAAAAAGAAAAAACCAAAAACAACTGAAATCATTCCCGCCGTTCGCTTCAACGCAATTACATAAGCTACAAGCGTCATTGATATTGCTGTCATATGAACAAAATAAGCCATTGATGTTATAACGCCAACAAAAAATAAATTTTGTCTTTCCTTCCAAAGCGATTTAATTGATAACTGTCTTTTAGTAATCGCAAAAATTGTTGTTCCAATCGTGATATAGATATTTATAAATAATAGATATTGAAGAACAGACGACGCTTCTATTCCCTTCTTATCAAAATTTGCTGATACACTTAGGATTACAGAAACAATCAGCATATATCTTGTTCCTTTGTTTTTAATCAAAGACTTTAACGGATAAAATAGTCCTTCCTTTTTTAAGTTGACGTTAAGTAAATATGAACCGATAACGATCAAAATAATCCCTACTATTCCTTTCCACGTCACGAATTCACCGATAATCAATGGGGACACAATTAATAAAAACAGCGGAGTAAAGCTTAGCATCGGAACCACTTCCGAAATCTCCCCTTTAGAAATGGCTCTATGATATAGAATTGCAGCGGCGGTGTTTATCGTACCAGAGATTATAATTGCAATAATAAATTGCTGATTAAACTTTAGATCAATAAAAAATGGAATGGGAAGACAAAATAAAAGAGGAACGAAATTATTTACCCATGATACAAGAATAGAATCAACGTTAAGCGATGCTTTCTTAGAAAATACATTTCGTGAAGCATCTAGAAAAGGATTGAGAACCGCATAAATTATCCACATCTTCTATACGTTATCCAATAATAAAAAATCATTTGGGGCAACTTGGGAAATCGGAAACATATTTTTTTCTTCATAAGTACATATCTTTAGAAGCGGACAAATTGAACAATGCGGCTTACCGGCTTTACAAATTTCTCTCCCAAGTTTTATTAAATTTGTATGAAATGAATGAGCAATTCCATCCTGTAAATTTTCATTAATAACTTCAAAAGTTCTATCAGGTGATTTTGTTTTGACTAACCCAATGCGGTTCAGAGTTCTGTGAACATGAGTATCAACCGGACATACATTTCGCTTGAGTGAAAATAATAAAACACAACTTGCAGTTTTAACTCCAACTCCGTTAAACTTAATTAGTTCAGCTAAGACTTCATCATTAGAAAGTTCTTTAAGATAATCTAAAGTTATTTTGCCCTGTTCTTTAAGCAGCTTATTTAATATTATTTTGATTGATTTTGTTTTTTGTTTTGCTAATCCCCCAACCCGAATACTTTTTTCAATGGTATTCTGATTTGCCGATGCTGCTTCATTCCAATTATTAAAATTAGTTTTTAAGTTCTTATATGCTTTGTAAGAATTTTTATCTGTAGTATTCTGTGAAAGTATCGTAGCAATCAAAGCATCAACGGGATTAGTTTCGGCTGCATTTGTAGGGGGTAGACCGAATCTGGAGATAAGTATTTTATTGATTTTATCAATCTTCTTTTTCATATTTTCAAACAAAAAAAGAGGAGCGTTAAAGCTCCTCAATTAAAATTGGTAACAAATGTATTAAAAACCTATACCAACATCGAAGAACTGAACATTTTTCAATCTTCCATAATCGGCCCAAGCATAATTTAGAAACACTGTAAACTGATCATTAAAAGAATATTTCAATCCGCCGCCAAAAGTTAATCCTTGCTCACTATCTCTTAAGAAAAGAGATTTATAACCTACGCGTAAAAAAGCTATCTCATCGTAAGCAAGTTCCAATCCAGTATTAACATATTCTGTATTATCGTTAGGATGAGTAGCATCTACCGCAACTGTTGTTCTGAAGTATCGCTCCTTAACGACATCCATGGCAAGTCCAATTCTGAATGTTAGTGGAATATCAAATTTATCGGTATCATATCTTGAAAGGATACTATTCGGACCGGTACTTGTATTATTATCCGGATCGGTGTTAAATAAAATATCTCTTCCTTCAAGCTGCATTTTTGATCCAAAGTTTGAAATGCTTGCTCCTATGACGAGATCATTAAAAGGAGTCACATAATAAGTGCCAACATCAATAGCAAAACCACTTGCACTTGTATTCCAAATTGCCTCACGAATATATTTTGCATGAAATCCAATTGCGAATTTATCAGTTAATTTTTTTGCAAACCCGGCACCGATTGAAAGTGAACTAGCGCTCCATACTCGTCCATCTCCTTCCGGAAAATCAAATGTTCTAACCTTGTCTTCAGGAACTCCTAGAGAAATTAAGCTGAAAAATAATGTCCCGAAATCCTTTAAGTTTATGGAAAGAGCTGCAAAATCATAGTTGATGCTTGCGAGCCAGTCAGCGTGATTAAATGCTACCTGTCCAAATCCATTTGTATTAGCTGCTCCGGCAGGGTTATAATAAACAGAATAAATATCGTCGCTAACGGCAGTGTAAGTTCCACCCATACCGATCGCTCTTGCGCCGGCACCAATTTTAAGAAATTGTCCTGCGGTGGTTCCAACTTTAGATGTGCTTCTGTCTAATTGCGCATCAGCTTGTTGAATGAATAAAAGCAATGTGAAGGTGAACGAATAGTATAAAATCCTTTTTATCATTTTAATTTCCTATTTAATTATTTCTAAAAATTTCACCTTTGGTATTTCATCATTTAATAACTGCAATTCGACCAATGAATTCACCAACTTCAGGTGCATCCACATGATAAATGTAAATGCCATAAGCTACACGTTGACTTTCGTTGCTTAATAAATCCCAATGTGCGATACTTGAAAAATCATCCTTCTCAATTGTTTGTACCAGCTCACCAAGAAGCGTATAAATTCGTATCGTACATTTAGGAGGCAAGTTTCTGAACTGCAAATCTCTATCACCACGTAATGTAGAGCTTCTTCCTGGTTCTTCTGATGGACTGAATGCAACGTAGGGATTAGGTACTACATAAATATTATTTAACTTAGATGACGCAATATTAGACTCGAATTTCACTTCTGTTGAAGAAAATGCATAGGTATCACCGGTTTGAAATGGTTTTAAAGTTTTTACGGCATATACATCTCCGGATTTCGGATAAACAGGAACTTTAGTGGTATCTGCTGGTAATGAATACCTTAATTCATAACTTGTGGTTGAGCCTGTTGCATTCTGCGGACGAAGAATAATTGGCTGTGATAATTTCCATCGTGAAAAGTTTGGTGTGCCTGTTGTTACAAACACTAAAAATCTGCCTGGTTCGTTAGTTGTTGTATTTACAATTCTAAATGGGCACACAACCCTAACACTGCCTAAGTTTGTCAACGCAGTATCACCTGGATTTACCCATTGACCTGTTGCGGTTGTATCGTATCCCGTCCAACGTAACTCCCAATCAGCTCTGTGAAGCACTCTTGGAGTTCCGGCAGTTGGAGGAAAGAAAATTGTATCCTGAAGGTTGCTTTGTGAATTTTTGAAACCTGAATTCTTGTAATCAATAGTTAGAGAATCATTTATCAAATAAACTCTCAATCCATTGAATGAAGGATTTCCGTCTTCACCCTTCAGCAAACTGCTTGCGGCAATTGGATAATACCTAAATTTTGCAGTGAATTTTTGATTCGCAGGTAAACTATTCGGAGCAGAACCTCGAATTTTACCAGCTTCATAATTCACTATGTATCTGGTTGGATTAATCAAGTTATTTCCAGAATCGTATAGTTCAAAGCTGCCCTCTTGTATATTTTCTTGAGATAAAGCAACAAATACTGTGTCTTTGGAAAAAAGACTTTGACTAACTCCTGTCGAATCAAGTAAGCGGTAATTAGTTGGAGAAGTAAAATCAAGCTTAAATGTTTTTGATTCAACTTCTAAATCATTCAATACTTTTACAGTAACTGCACCTGTTGAATTACCCGGAGGTAAAATGTTAAGTGCGCCGCCAATTCCCGCTTCCGCATTTTTAATACCGGATGGCAGTGGTCCGGGAACCACTTCAACAGTGTTGACATCATATTTCAATTCACTTGTAATAGCATCTTTTTGAATAACAGCTTGACATTCAGTGGGCGGAATTCCAAATTCAATTGAACCGCCATCGTACGCTATGACTGCATAATAATATTTCACACCATTCTTCACTGTTTCGTCAATGTACTCGTGAACTAAACCGGAATTATTACCAAGATTATATTTAATGCCTCTGCCAAGATATTCAACAGGATGAAATCCGCTAAGTGAATCTATCAAATCGAATTGAGCAAGTTTACCATTTTTATCGCTTAAAGCTTGTCCAATGAAAGGAACCCCGTTAGCATCGGTTATAGTGTAAACATCTGAAAAAGTAAAATCTCTGCTGCGGTAAATTTTATAACCCTGGAAATCAAAAGACCGTGTGAATGGATCAAATGATTTTTCTGAAAGTGCATCCCAATACAAAGTAACTTTACCATCACCAGGTACAGCTGTTACTTTCGGTTTTTCTGGCGGCTTGGCAAACAAATAATCAGATTCCAAAACTCTGAATGATGTTTCAGCGTTTAAAAGTAAATCATTTAAATTTTGACCGAATAAAATTGCCATGGAGAATCGCTGTGTTTCACCCGGCTCAAGCATCAATGGACCTGTTCCAAAATTGAAAATATTATCACCGGCATTTTGTAATAATTCCTGGTTTGGATCAATAGTTTCGGAAGAAAGCCATTCCCACATCAGGGCAACATCTTTAGGAACGTTAGTCGCATTTCCATATACGGCAGCGTGAAAACTTGTCAATCCAAGTTGATCGGATTCTGTAATATCTCTTAATCCAAAATTAGGTTCAGATCCAGCCCAATGATATCCCGGAAATCTTTCATCTGAAATTATCTCACCAACATCATATTTATCATTACCGTTAGCATCAACATACCAACCCTGGGACGGATACCCATCCCCTTCACCATAATCAGGTCCTGGATAATTCGGAGAATCAGGACCTATACCGTCAATTCCAATATCATTTTTTAAGGGATCCCAATCACCATCTTCATCTCCTGACCATCGCTTTTTAGGTTCACCGTATACCGCACGATATTTTGCTAAATCACTTATACCAAAAGTAAGAGGATAATTTATTCCGTCTATATAAAAACCTCGGTTGTTAAACGGACTTTCATCAATTATTCCGTCATCATCATTATCTAAACCATCTGTATTTTGAGAAGGCGATTCCAGGAATTTCCATCCAAAATAACCAGCTGGTAAACCGCCCATACCTTTCATATCCTCGTCCCACGCATACACCATACTTCTTGCTCGTTGGGGATATGGGTCGGCAAGAGGTCCTAAAGGCGGGATGAAAAAAGCTTTATCGTCATTAAAATCTGTGTATCCGCCAACGTGCGGATCACCGTGCATTCCCAAATATAATCTTGGAATAAATTTTTCACTGGAATTAGTTATTCTATATACTAAAAACATAATGTCTTCAGCGAGTGCATTATTGAATTGTAAAACGCGAACTTCTGCATCTAATCCTAAACCCCTTTTCGTTGAATCGTTATTAAAAGGGAAATATTCGGCACTCGGACTTCCATATGTTACACGTTTAGTTTTATTTGTATAATCATCCATAACATAATACACTTCTTCATCAGGAGCCGTGGCTTGATCACCGAGAAATGCAGGCCAGACATATTTGCCAACTTCCGGAGAATACCATCTATCCGGCCAAGAATCGGGTTTACCATCACCATTATTATCAGGAGCATTCAATCTTGCAATTTCATTTTGATTTGGATCTGCATACCCTGCTTTTGGAAGCCATCCCCACTTTTGAGTTCCATCTGGTGAATAACCACCCTGACCAGTAAGAATAAATGAATCATCTACTATTACTAATGTGTCAAATCCACCTGTTGTGTTTGGATTTGGAATAGTAACCTGACCAGCAGCAAGAGGACCAAATTCAAATCCATAACCAAGCCCCTGCCAAACTAAATCGGCAACGTTACCAGGAGGAGAAAAAATATTAGGTCTGCAAATTGATCCTGTGTTATAAAGAATTGTTTTTATTTTGTTACCTTGCACAATAAGCTGTTTCTCTTTATTCTGCTCTCCCATACCTTTACTCAAAACTCTTGGTGAATAAATATCACCAAATATTCTGATCATATCAGATTGTGACAGTCCTTTGATATTGATGTTTCCATCTTTATCTCTCGACTGTCCTAAAAGATTGATTGATAAAGCAGCCGTAATAAAAGTAAGAATTAATATTTTCTTCATTAGTGTTATCCTTCTCAAACTCTAATTAAATAAAAGAGAAAAACCCAAACGAACTTCACGAGGACGACTAACGCGTTCAGGCCTATGCGAATAATAATTTTCTATTTGACTTAGAGGTACTAATCCAGGATCACCTCTATTTATTCGTGTTTTAATATTTTGAAATTCTAACGCATTCTGAATTTGTTCCACGTTAGATAATGCTCTGCCCGAACTCGGATAAACGAAAAGTTCATTCTCTGTATCGAATAGATTATCAACCTGAAGAAAGATTGAAGTTTTAAGAGAACTAAAATCAATAAATTTTTCAAGCTTAAAGTTTACATTCCATTGCAGTGGTTGATTACCCGAATTTTGAGTGTAGCTTATACTTACCAAATTGGATGGCAGAACTGGATAATATGGTGTACCAGTTTGTAAATTGAATATAAAACCTGCTGTCCAATCATTTGGTTCAGTTAAAGCTAAAGTAGCATTCAACACATGAAGTCTGTCGAATGAAAGTGGTACTAAGAAAGTTTCGGTTTGTTTTCCAGATTGTTCACTAAAGAACAACTCACTTGCAGGCTCAGTTCTGTTGCCTTCTGCAATTGAAAATGTATAATCAACAGATGCTTGGAACAAACCGCCAGGTGATCTCCTCTTGAAAAGCGAAATAGTTATACCTCTTGAGTTTGCATATGCAAGGTTAGTTAATAACCGATACTCTCTTCCGGTTTCAGTAAAAATGGTCTGGGTGAAAATATAGTTGCTAACATCCTTATAGAAACCTGTGATATCTAATTTTAAATCTTCTGCTAACTGCTGCTGCAAGCCAATTTCATACTGAACAGATTTTTGCGGTTCAACATTTACATTACCAAAAGTTGGAGTTGTACCCACGTTTGTTACATAATAATTACTGTTTTGATAAAGACTTGAAAGTGACCCAATTTGATAGAAATGTCCGTAAGATAACCTGATAATTCCCTGATCCGTAATTGGATAAGAAACACTTAATCTTGGAGACAATGTATGTTTTAACTTGGCATCGGTATTATAAGCAGTAATATTTCCGCTAAGAGAATCAATTAGATTGCGTGATATCTCTTGATTATATTGTGCAGCAGGATCGAATAACTCATATCTCAATCCAGCGTTTAATATAAAAGTAGAAGCAAGTTCTATTTTATCTTGAACATAAGCAGCAAGCTGAAAGGGTTTTTTTTCATATTGTGTAAAAAGTGATTGGTCAATAGGTTTTCTTCTTACCAAAACTAAAGTTGTATCATACAGCAAATCGTTATTTAGTAAATTTGCATTGAAACTTCCATCAGGATTTTGCTTTCCAAATTCTACTGAATAAGCTTCATAATTCAATTTATGCTGACGTGCTTCGAAACCTGCTTTGACCTCATGAACATTAAAAAGCTGTGCTACAACATCACCTTTAATTCCCAGTGTAGTGGTCTTCCGGAATACTCTATCATTATCAGTACCACCGGCAAGATAGAAAGTATTGCCCAATGCTCTTGAATAAAGATTTGGTAAATAACCAGGATTATTAATGTCCTCAAAAAGATAGTATTTATTATCATTATAACCATATGAAAATTGAAGTGTGTAAAATATATTATCATCAACGGTATGAGTTAAATCTATGGACTGAATTAATCCTTCGCTAAAGCTCGTCCCCCTGCCGTCTGGATTATATTTATATGCATTGCTATAAGCTTGTGATTTTGATTTATCGTAAACTGCTTCGTATTTTACTTTAACAAGAGGACTGAATTTATAACTTAAATTTCCTTGGAAATTAAAATCACGAGAAGTGTTCATAGGTATTAAAGCACCATCACCAGTCGGTAAGCTATCAGTTAATGATCCCCCATACGGATTAAACCAATAAGGATCAGTTGAAGTTTTCTTTCTTGGGTCACTGCTGGAAAAATTATCTCGCGATAAATAAGAATCTGATGTATTATAAAGTCTTATTCCATAAAGTGAACCTTTAAAATTCTCATAAATGCTTGAAAGATAAAATTTTGCTCCCGGAACCTCGGGGACAGGACCTCCGAATGTTGCTTCAATTCTTCCTCTGTTCAATACATCTATCTTATCAATATTAGTAAATAATGAAGTTCGATTTGTAAAATAATCACCCATGTAACCACGAAATCCGAATGAGTAATTATCTGCTCCTTCTTTTGTAACATAATTAACAACACCGCTCAATGCATTCCCATACTGAGCTGCAAACGTTCCTGTGGAAACTGAAACTTCTTTAACAGCATTGGTTGCTAAACCAATTGAACGTGAGTTACCGAATGGATCGTTCAACGCAATTCCATTAAGCGTGTAAGCTATTTCATTTCCATAACCGCCTCGCACATGAAGTGCACCGTCATCACCAACTACAACTCCAGCTTGCAAACTAATGACGTCAGAAATCTGATCAACAGGAAGCTCTTGGATTGATTCTTCAGTTATTGCAACAGTAGGATTTGTAAGGTCCTGTCTTATTAAAGGATTTCTTTCTCCTTGAACTACTATTGTGGGCATTTCGACCGAACCGGATGAAAGCTGAAAATTCAACCTTGTTGTAAAATCAACATTAACTCTCACATCGGTCACAGTCTGCTTTTGATAGCCAACTACCGAAGCAGTAACACGATAAAGTCCAGGAGATAAGTTCATTATTACATAATTTCCTTCAAGATCGGAAGCAGCACCAGTGTTTGTACCTTCTACAAAAATATTGGCAAACGGAATACTCTCACCTGTTGTTTTGTCGGAAACAACACCAGCAATTTTTCCTGATGTTTGAGATAGTAAATGTGTTAAAGGTAGGAGAACAAAAAGTGCGGACAATAAAAGTAATCTTAGTTTAATCATTAAAAAACCCTCTGATTTTTATTAGGGAGTGAATTTTATAAAAACTTAAGTTGATATGCATAGATAAAGCTAATTTTAGTTGTCAATATAACATACCTTGAAATCTTAGTCAATAAATCGTTTGTATTAATTTCACTTTTTCCTTTTCATTTTATTTATCTTTGCACACTTATTTTAATTGTTAAAAATTTTTAGGAGAATAAATGTCAACTTTAATGGTAAGTGTTTCGGGAATTAGAGGAATTATAGGTGATGGTCTTGAACCACAAATCATTGTAAAATATTCTTCAGCTTTTGCTGACTTTATTGGGAAAGGGAAAATTATTGTCGGACGAGACGCAAGAATTACTGGTGAGATGGTTAAATCAATTCTCATCGGAACCTTACTATCAAAAGGATTGGATGTGGTAGACATAGGCATTTGTCCTACTCCGACTGTTCAATACATGGTAAAAATTTTGAAAGCACAGGGCGGAATTGCAATCTCAGCAAGTCATAATCCAAACGAATGGAATGCTTTGAAATTGCTAAATAGTACTGGTCAATTCATGACTCCCGATGAAAACAAAATTATGCTTTCACAGTTAGAATCTGCTCAAAAAGAATATGCATCATGGGAAAAATTAGGAAAGTTGACTTATTATGAAGAAGGTTTAAAGAAGCATATGGAAGATGTAATCAATATGCAATTTATTGATGTTGAAAAAATTAGAAAGAAAAAATTTCGTGTACTTGTTGATTGCGTGAATGGAGCCGGAGTTTATGTCATTCCAGATTTATTAAGAAAATTTGGCTGCGACGTTGTTGAAACGAATTGTGATAAAACGGGAATTTTTCCGCGCTTGCCTGAACCATTGCCCGAAAATCTTACTGCAACCATGAAAGCGGTTATAGATTCAAAAGCAGATTTTGGAGTTGTCGTCGATCCTGATGTTGATAGATTAGTTTTGATTACCGAAGATGGAGAACCATTCAGCGAAGAAAACACAATCACTCAAGCAGTTAAATTTGTATTATCAAAACAATCTGGAAATGTTGTTGTAAACTTATCAACAACGCGCGCTGTTGACGATGTCGCTAAAGCATTGGGAGGAAAAGTCTTTAGGTCTCCTGTTGGTGAGGCAAATGTAGTTCTCAAGATGAAAGAAACAAATGCAATCATAGGAGGTGAAGGAAGCGGAGGCGTAATATTTCCAGCACTTCACTATGGGAGAGATGCTTTAGCAGGTATTGCACTAACTCTGCAGCATTTAACTGAAACAAATCAATCATTATTAGAACTTAAAAATAAATTACCTCAGTATTTCATCGCAAAGAAAAAAAATGATTTGGGAAAAACTGATCCGGATAAAATCATTGACAAGATAAAATCAAAGCATTCGAATCAAAAAGTTAATACTGATGACGGATTACGAATTGATTTTGATGATCACTGGGTTCACTTCAGAAAATCGAACACTGAACCAATTATCAGAATCATAACAGAATCAAAAAGTTCAGAACAATCAGAAAAACTATCTCAAAAATATTTTGAAGAGATTAAGGAATTAATGTCGTAATAGATTTTATAATCTTTATCTTAATCTCTGTTTCAATGCAGTCGACTTCGCTTCTGAATATAGCTGAACAACGCTTTATCAAAAGGTGTTGATGTTTCGATGAGATTATATTCTATGTTTGCGTTGAGACACTCTTTCTTAATTGTGTGAATGAACTGACTCATAGCTTCTTTGTAAGCTTTTTGTATTTGATATGGTTGAGTTGTAATTTCATCGAGGGTTTCCGAATCTTTAAATATTGCATCTCTCCCAAATGCAAAACTTCTTTCCATCGGATCGAGCACCTGAAAAACAATCACTTCATTATTTTTATAACGAAAATGCTTTAGTGATTTTAGCACAGAGTTTATGTCATCAAAAAAATCCGAGATGATTATTACCAAACCTCTTCGTTTAATTTTTTCGGCAAGAGAATTAAGCGCATTCGCTGTTTGTGTCTTATCAGAAGGAATAATAGCAGATAGTTGTTTATAGATTTCAAGTAAATAAGTTTTAGTTGCTTTAGGCGGTAAAAACTTATTAATTTTTTCTGCGTACAGAGCTAAACCGACTGCATCCTGCTGTTCGACCATTAAGTAGCCCAACGCAGCAACTAAGGTAGAAGCATAATCAATCTTTCTAACATTTCCTTCGGAGGCATAATTCATTGATCGGCTTGTATCTAACAAAATATAACTTCTCAGATTTGTTTCTTCTTCATACTGCTTGATGTAGTATTTTTCTGTCTTTCCAAAAACTTTCCAATCAATATCTTTAGGGCTGTCACCTTGCATATATGGTCTGTGTTCTGTGAATTCCACGCTGAACCCATGGTATGGACTTCTGTGCAATCCAACAATAAATCCCTCGACGACTAACCTTGCTCGCAACTCAAGCGAGTTAAGTTTGGATATAATTTCCGGATTTAAATACTTACGGTAATCAGAGGAAATTTTTTGCATTAAATATTGGGAGTACTTTTCTTTCTAAGGATCTCTTCGGGAGTTAATCCTAAATTATTAAGCTCTTCGCGGGCAGAACTCGCTAATTCGTGATTTGGAAATTTTTGAAGGAATAATTGGTAAGTTACTTCTGCTCTATGATACTTTTGCAATTCATTTGCAAGAACAAAAGCTGACATGAATAATGCGGTCGGTGCTTGACTGCTGTTTGGATATTCATCAAAAACCTGTCTATAAATATTTACTGCCTTTTCTAATGATTCATTCGGAGATAAGCCCTTAACCATTTTATTTTGATAAAGTGAAGCCAATTTAGTTAATGCTTCCGGTGCCTTTTCACTTTGTGGATTATCCTTAACAAAATTTTCATAATCAGAAACTGCTTCTTCAAATTTATTGTTATTATAATTTTCTTCAGCAGATTTTAGGTAATCTGTATCAGCTTTTTTAGAACAACCTGTTAAAACAATCGCTGAAAGAACAATGATAAAAAGAGATTTCATAATTTGTATTTCCTTTTTTAATGCTGTCAAAGTTATAAAAATGAAGCTGAACTTTCAATTTAATGTGACTGCCCCTATTAAAATAAAAATGCCCGGTAAACCGGGCATTGAAATAATTTTATGTTATCAGAATTACTTCATCAAAGTCATTTTCTTACTGCTCTTAAAGTTTTTACCGTCAATTCCATTTGCTTCGATAGTGTAAATGTAAACACTGCTCGAAATATTTTCAAATGAAATCGAATAGATATGATTTCCAGCTTTCAGATTATCATTAACAACCTGAAACACTTCTTTTCCTAAAATATTATAAACCTTAACCGTTACCTTAGCATCAACAGGCAAGCTGAAATTAATTGAAGTGCTTGGGTTAAACGGATTTGGATAATTTTGAGCTAAATTAAACGAAATTGGTTTTGTTAATTCTACATTGATAATAGAAGTGTAAACGGCAGTACCATTATAATCAATTTGTCGTAAACGATAATATATAGTTTGAGCTATCCCTAAATCAGCGTCAATGAAAGAATAGGATTTTGTCTCAGTTGTTGTACCATTTCCATTAACAAATCCAATATCATAAAACGATTGACCATCAAAACTTCTTTGAACAGCAAAACCAAGATTGTTTGTTTCAGTAGCAGTCTTCCAATTTAGAACTACATTTCCACTTACAACGATTGCACTAAAGGAAATAAGCTCAACTGGAATTGAACCTGCCGGTGGAAAGTCGGTTGCGTAATATCTTGGAAGAATTTGTAATCCATTACTTAAAGAACCACCAGTAGAAAATTGACTTGCCATTCCGATAACATCTCTTGGCCAAACTGGTTCTGATTGACCATCTATATCGGTATCAGAATCAATTCTAACATCGACTGTATCTGTTCCTTGTTTCATTTTAAGAGTAGCACTAAATGTTGCAGCAGGCCATGTTCCACTTGCTTTACTCATACTAACAAAACCAACTAATGTACCTTCATAAGCTTCAGGATTTGCTAAATACTGCGAAAGTGACAATACCAATGGTGCTGGAACAGCAGCGCTGTCATCTCTAAAGACAATGCTTGAATCAGCAAATGGCTGAAGTTGGGTTAAACCATTAAACTGACCAATCTTTCCTACTACGTCAATTTCATCACCAAGATTTAATACGGGGTTAACACCGCTCTTAAACGTCACGATTCCTGCCGTACCATCCCAAATATAATAAGAGTGATTTACTGTTTGATAATTCGGAGATATTACAACTCCTCGAACAGTTACAGTATCATTGAGTCTATCAGGGATTAAATCAAGATTTAAATCTTGACGTGCTTGAGCAATCGTAAGTTTATTTGTTTTGAATGCGGCAATACCATTATTTGATACCAACATATATACTGTGAAATAACCATTTAAGTTATCTTTTATGTAAATATCTCCCGTCGCATTAGCATTAGTATTATAAGCATTGCTTAGAGAAAAAGTGGCAAACAATGAAGGAAATTTTTCTGAATTAGTTATGTTGTATAATCTTAATTGATTACCTTCAGCAGGATCATTTTTACCAATTACAGCAATATACTTTTTACCAGTGTTTGACGCGAAATAAAATACATTCATCCAAGCAGAAGCAATAACACCGCCATCAACTGTATCAATGCCGGTGCCGTTTGCTGCAATGTGAGTAGTTCTTGTTCCTGCACCATTAACCCACAATTCCGAACTTAATCCTGACGAAATCGGGGAGATACCTCCTCTAGCTAATCCGGCAGTACCAAGCGGAATAGAAGAGTTAAGTGTAAAATTGCTTCCATCAACTGTTGTGAACACATGTACATCTGGATTAGTTGAACCGCTGCAGTATAAAATGGTATTTGTTCCACTTCCTGATAAACCAAATGAATCTCCTGTTCTTCCGGTAACATCACCGCTAAATGCCACTGTTGGAACTGCTGTTTCATTTTCATATCTATAAATCTTAAATCCTGTTCCGGAAGTCGTTAAATTACCAACGTAAATTACACCATCAGATGTCGCACGAAGATAATTTATGGCAAATAAACCGCCTGTAACACCAGTCATATCCAACTTTCCAATTGAATCGCCGTTGGCGCTGTTGAGAATGTAAATATTTGGCGCAGTAGTTCGGCTTGCAACTAGTAAATGTCCGGTAACAGGATTGTAAGTAAAGCTGCGCATGTTGTTATCATTAGCTAAAAAAGAAAAAGATCCGACATTTTTTTCCCATAGCTTAACGTAGTTTAACTGTGCAGCTGTTTGAATGGATAAAATTGAAAACAAAGAAAAGAGTAACAGAGCTTTTTTCATAGCATCCTCCTTTTTGTTGAAAATTATTTAATAAACTCATTGTTAAACTATGAGATTTTTTTTTTCTAATCAAGAATGGAAAAATGAATTATAAAAAACCCCGCATATGCGGGGTTTGAAAAAAGAGAAAATGCTTAATACTATTTGGTCAGCATCATCTTTTTTATTGAACTAAAGTTAGTTCCATCATTTCCGTTTGCTGTCATCTTATACACATACATACCGCTGTTCAGATTGGATGCATCAAAATTTATGTTGTGCTTACCTGCCGAAATATTTCCGCTGAAAATTGATGCGATCTCTTGTCCAAGAACATTAAATATTGTCACATCTACTTTAGAATCAACAGCTACACTGAAACTTATCTTCGTGCTTGGGTTGAAAGGGTTCGGATAATTTTGTTCAAGTGAAAAAACAGATGGTGAAATGATTTCAACTTCAACAATATTTGAGTATTCATAACTGCCATCTAAGTCTACTTGTTTCAGTCTGTAAAAATATTTGCCAGGTACCGTATTCTTATCAATAAATGAATATGACTGAGTTTGTGCAGTTGTACCGTGTCCGTTCACAAATCCAACAGTAAGAAATTGATTATCTGACGAACTTCTTTGAACTTCAAATCCCTTATTGTTCAATTCAGTTGCGGTAGTCCAATTCAATTCAACTTGATCACCAATTACAGAAGCAATAAATGAAGTTAATTCGACAGGGACAACAGATGCCGTACCAAATAATTTAAAAACTTGTGATAAATCTGCTGGAACCAGACTCGATACAGGTGTCCAGTCAAATGGAGCACCGAAATAAGTTGCACGAGCACGAATATGTGAATTTAATCCCAAAGCTATATTACCGTATCTCCAATTCATTCTGCCGGTAGTTAACACTGTAGCAGTATCATAAACAGATAAAACTTCGACCCAATAGGTTCCTTCAGTAAGAACTATAGGACTTTGAAATTTTAATCCGACTGGTGAAATTGTTCCAACACCCACTGTGACGCCGCTGAACCTACGTTCTTGAAGAATTGCTCCTGGAACTCCCCCATTATTATTTCGAAATGTTACAGTGATTGAATCAGGTTGAAGGGTTGCTGTGCTTAAAAATGCTTCGAACCATAAACTATCAATTGACCATTGAGCGAGTACCGGAATAACAAAATCATCCGCACATGTAACGTCATTTGTTTCACTGATACCTCGTAAACGTGAACTGATTATTCCTGATGATTGCGGACCAACTGAAGTGGAATTATCCCAAAGCAGCACTCCCTCAGTGGATGTATTACCATTTCCTCCGTAAGAATCTTTTGATGCTTTCTCTGAGAATTGAGGTAAATCTTGCCCTATTGCAAAGAAATAACAAAAAATAACAAGTGCAGGTACGAGAATTTTTTTCATGTGAACCTTTCTGAATAATGAATAAATAAGAAACCCCCATCACCCGATGGGGGTTGAAGTGAACAATTATTTCGTTAATATCAGCTTCTTAACCGAAGTGTACTTTCGTCCATTTATACCAGTTGCATCCAATCTATAGAAATAAACACCACTGCTAAGTTTGGAACCATCTACGATTGTTGAATGGTATCCAGCAGCTAAGTCGGTGTTTATTAAAGTCATTACTTCTTGTCCAATTGCATCAAATAGTTTCAAAGTAACTCTGGAATCAGAAACTAAGCTGAACTTGATTGATGTGGTAGGATTGAAAGGATTAGGATAATTCTGACTTAATTCAAATTGCATTGGCAAACCAATTTCAACTTCTACTTCAGGACCATATTGATATGTACCGTTAAAATCAATTTGCTTCAATCTGTAAGAATATTTACCAACAACTAAATTATTATCTGAGAAAATATAATCTTGAATTTCAGTTGTTGTTCCTTTTCCTTGAACAAAACCAATTGATATGTAATTCCCATCAAATGTTTTTCTTTCAACCTGGAAACCTGAGTTATTAACTTCGGTTGCTGTTGACCAACTTAAAAGAACATTGTTTCCAGTGACAGTACTTGTAAATGAAGTTAACTCAACAGGAATAACAAGGTAGTTATATGCAGCCATTACCATTCTCTCAACAGGTGATCCTGGAGGAGAATCTATAGCAGGTCTTAATGATTCTACATCAACACCAAATGTTGCAACTTCAAAATTTGGAGTCTTATTTCCAATTGCATTATATGCCGTAGGATCATATCGGAAACGATATAACGCTTCAGATGCTCCAAAAAGTCCAAGAACATCTGGCCAGGAGCCAATTGTGCTATCAGTTTGTCCGGAGTTAATAGCTAATCCAATAAGCCCTTGAGCCGCGCCAGAGGCAGGTCTATCTAAAAGATAATTAGCTCCGAGATAATTATTCATAAAATCAAGATCGTAATATGTTGAAGCAGTTCGACCCAATTGATAACCAATATCCTCAGAAAAGATTGCAAGATTGCTTCTGTTGGCTGGAGTTCCAGAATTTAGATATGCCTTTATAGAATCTTTTTGTACAACCGACATTACACTTGTTCCTTCTCCGAGCCAGAATATTTTTTTATAACCTCTAAAAGAAATAACACTGGTAGATGTTTGAATGCCCTTATTAAATAAATCAAAAGTAATTCCATTACGAGCTAATACAGCTGCAACAGAATCTCTGCTTGTTCTTCCAAGTGCTGCGGTAGAATCATAAGCAACCAAAACATCACCTTTTGCTTGCCTCTTTAATGTTATGTTAAATGTTTCAGCAGCTTTAAGTGAATCTGTTCCACTATAAGCATAAACTGTCCATTGTGCAACTGAAGAATCGCCCGGTGCAATTCCTAATCCAGCCAGAACTCCATCAAGGGCTGAATTAACGACGGTAAGAACAGTATCATATCCGCCGTTATTTGAGGGTAATGTAAGAATTGCTGCTTTGCCAGTCTTTGT
The DNA here is from genome assembly GCA_964613805.1 of uncultured Ignavibacteriaceae bacterium. Lineage (GTDB taxonomy): Bacteria > Bacteroidota > Ignavibacteria > Ignavibacteriales > Ignavibacteriaceae > XYD12-FULL-36-8. The sequence continues at coordinate 29,486 of CAZTJF010000006.1, forward strand.
ATCTAATGCACTGCCATATTTCCACTTATATGTTACAGCATCCCCTGATTTTCGCCAAGTAATATTGATTGGAGCACTATTGAAAGCAGATGTAACAACAGTTGCATTGTTGGGTGGAGAGACTAAACTAAATGGTATTAATACAGGTTTCCCTCTTTTAAGAGTTATTGCTCTTGGTCCATTTGCAGCTTTTAGTGAATCATTATCAGGAGGATTATTCCTAAATGCCCACACATCCCACTGACCGACAATGGAATCACCTTGAGCTAATCCCAAACCTGCTAATATCACATCTAATTGGCCTAAAGTGAGAGTTAAGAAGTTATTCGTTCCTGTAGAAACAGTTAGTGTTCTAGGAGGAACTGTAGGTGCACCAAAAATCCATTTATAGGTTGCTGTTGCTCTGGATGTATCCCAAGAAATCGTAATTGGAGTATTTGATAATGGTAGACTCGAAATTGTTACTCCTGGTGCAGGTAAATTCAAATTAAATGGAGCTAAAACTCCAGCATCTGCAATGTTACCATAAATTATGAATGGAAGTCCCTGGGGAAAAATATTTGTAGCACTAGAACTATCTTTTAACCAACCCCAAACTCCTGTTGCTTGCTGCATTGCATTTCCAGTAATAGTTGTACCTGTAATTGTTATAGGAGGTACCCAAGGACCTGAAGCAACAGTTCCCGCACACTGCCAATCCACCCAATATGTGCCGGGAGTAAGGATGAAACCACCACTCACAACATTTTCCATAATTGGTCGTGTAGTTCCAGGCGAAGTATCCAAATAACGATATGCACCAGTCCACCTTGTAGCAATCATTTTGTTTGTGGTATTATCTCCAAATACCACGGTGCTTCCAGGTTGTCCAGGTTCACCATTCCAGATCTGAAAATTGTAGGATGTAAATGTTGAGGTTGTAGATGAACCAGTCTGATAAGCAAAGAATTTTATTGAATCAACCATCCATGTCGCAGTATTGGTAAAATCATCAGCAACTCTGAATGGACCTGAAACTTGATGGGCAAAACCATATACATTTAAACTGATTGATGATTGAAGAACACTGCCATCAGCTCCACCTGGTCCGCCTCCAACAACATTTACTACTGGTCCGTTGTTGTAAAGTACTCCTGATTCAGTTAATGAACCTGGAGTATAAGTTGGGAGTTGAACAAAATCAGAACCTTTATCGGGTAATGGAGCCGAATCGAATCTTGCATCTTGAGAATACGAATTTATGCAAGTAAGAAAGAGGAAAACTATAAGAAGCCAAAAAGAATTTTTCATAAAGAACTCCTTATTTATTTGTATTTTAAAAACCCCGAGGCAATTTTACCTCGGGGTAACTTTTTATTAAATGAGTTAATAAATACCTATTTAGTTAAAACCATTTTCTTAATTGAACTAAAGTTTGTTCCATCAATACCTTGCGCTTCAATCTTGTAAAGATAAACGCCGCTGTTTAATGATGAAGCATCAAAATTAACTTTATGACTTCCAGCATTCATAATCTTTGAAAGAAGAGTGGTTACTTCTTGTCCAAGAATGTTGAACACTTTTAAGCTGACTTTTGAATCAACTGCTAAGCTAAAGTTAATTGCTGTACTTGGATTAAATGGATTAGGATAATTTTGAGCTAATTCAAATGCAGCAGGAGCAGAAATTTCAACTTCAACAACCTCTGAATATTCAGTTGTTCCATCAAAATCAACTTGCTTTAGTCTGAATGAATAAGCACCAGGAGTTAATCCAATATCGGAGTAAGAATAATTTTGAGTTTGAGTTGTTGTTCCTTTACCTTGAATGAAAGCAATGGAATTGAACTCACCACCGGCAACTTTTCGCTGCACTTCAAAACCCTTGTTGTTGGTTTCGGTTGCGGTTGACCAGTTTAGGGTTACATCATTGCCATTTGCAGAAGCAATAAATGAAGTAAGTTCGACAGGAATCGGGTTACTTCCTTTAACAACAACGTTATCAACAACCCACCACCAGTGCCAGCCGGGTTGAACAGATCTAAAACGTAAATAGAAATTGCTAAGTGCAACTTGACTTGAAATATTTACAACTTCATGCGTATTTCTCACTGATACACCGATCTTTGTCCATACTGAAGTCCAAGTAGTCCCATCAGTGCTGACTTCAACATAAGATTCATCTGAAGCTACCAACATTCTAAAATCATTATCAAACTCTAATTCAACTGTTTGATACATAGCTGCATTTATGGGTGCTGTTACTTGTGCAGTGGATAATAAAGTTTGTCCACTAACTCCAAATTGATCAATATCTGCCGTAAGTACGTTTCCGCCTGCAGTTGCAGGTAAAGTGTATTGCGTTGTTCCCGGTCTAGTAATCGGGGCTACTTGCCAATCAACGTTGCCGCCATTATTGGTAATTGTCCACAAACTTGCTCCACCAGAAAAATCATCAGAGAATAGAGCAACTATATTTGGATCAAGTTCTGTTACAAAACTCCATACAGGACCCGTGGTAGTGCCAGTTCCATCAATCTCATCAACTCTCCAGTAATAAGTAGTATTATACATTAAAGTTGCTGGAGGAATTGTATAGGATGTAGCAAGTGTACCCGATTGCAGCAATGCTAAAGAACCAGGGCTTGTACCAAAATAAAATGAATTTGTAACTGCACCTGATGGATTTGTCCAACTAGCTTGGGCAAGATTAATTGAAATGCCGGTTGCTCCATTTAATGGATTTGGATTTGTCGCAGCACCTGGACCAACAGGACCGGAACCAGAAGTAACTTTCACAAGATCTAAAAATATTGCAGCACCATCATTAGTATTATCAGCTACATGTTCTTGAAAACCAATATAAATATTAGCACCAGCAGAAACCAAACTACCAATATTGTAACTGTAAAATACCCAACCAGAATCAGCAGCTGAAAAATTTAAAGTTGCAACAGCAATAGTCATTGCGGCGGGAGTTGCTGTAGTAGTGGAAATTTTAATATCAACAACATCTAAGTAAGCACCAAATTTTCGCATCCAAAATGAAAGAGAATCGTTTGCTTGAACGTTAGTAAGTTGCGGTGTGATGAGCCATTGATCGTTCGAAGTAGCTCCACCGGTATTCCAAGTACAAAAAGCTGTACCAATACCTCCACCAGTTGGAGTTGTAACTGTTCCACCAGTCCAGCCTGGGATAGGTGTTGTGCCGGCTGCCTGTCTATTCCAACCGGTTCCACCGTCGGGACTAGCTTTTATCCAGCCTGCAGGGGGAAATGTTACATCTTCAAAGGATTCATCCAATGTAGAAAAAGGAGCTTCCAACGTAGGTCCAAAAACGTAATCTGGGTTTTTGAAATTGGAAGGTTTTTGATTTAGATCTTTTCCTTTATCAATCGTACTTGAAAAACTTGAAAAAGTGAAAAGAACTAGAAAGAGTGAGAAGAAAAGTTTCATTGTACCTCCAATGAAAAATTAAATTAATAGATAATGAGTTAAGAAAGGATTTAGTATTAAGCCCTAAATAATTTCACCGTAACATTAAAAAAAAATATAAATAAAGCAAGTGTCTTCATTAAAATAATCATAATAAGTGATTTGGCTCATTTAGTCTGTAATCACTCAAGTCCGAAACTTTTATTCTTAGCGGTCACTTCCCTTTCTAATTTTGCTTTATATTCCAATACTTTTTGCTGAATTAATGAATCACTCACTCCCAAAATTTGTGCTGCTAATATACCGGCATTCTTCGCACCATTTATTGCAACTGCTGCAACCGGAACTCCAGAAGGCATTTGAACCATTGATAAAAGCGAGTCAAGTCCTTCTAATGATTTTGATTTAATTGGAACAGCAATTATTGGCAGTGGTGAAAACGCGGCAATTACGCCAGCTAAATGTGCAGCACCTCCGGCACCGGCAATTATCACTTTGATTCCCTTTAAGTGGGCGGTTTCAGCGTATTCAGCAGCTAATTTAGGAGTACGATGTGCCGAAAGAATTTTTATTTCATGTTCAATCTCAAAAGATTTGAGAATATCAGAAGCTTCTTTCATTATTTCAAGATCGGAATCACTTCCCATTAAAATACCAACCAAAGGTTCTTTTTTCATTATTACCTTTATATATTTTTAAATTATTTCCAATTAACTTTTGTTATTTCTACACCATCCGACTGCAGTAGAATTGCTCCCTCTTCATCTGTCCGAAAAATCTCATTGCTACTCTTTTTCAATCGGTCTAAAATATGAGGAGAAGGATAATCAAATTTATTCTGATTCCCGATACTTATCAAACTTATTCTTGGCTTAACCGTTTGTAAAAATTGAAGGGACGAACTTATGTTTTTACCATTATTTGAAACCAATAAAACATCCGACTTTAAAAATTCATGATATTTTTCAGCATAAAAATATTCCTCATCATTCTCGATACTCCCCGGGAAAAGAAAGGAAGTATTTCTAAATACTATCTTGAATACTCCAGATTTACTTACAGGCAGATCTCGACTTGCTTGGTTATTAATTTCATCATTTAAAAAATAAACTCTTAAACTACCAATCTCCATTATGCCTTTCGCAAAATATCGTATGGTAATGTTTTTTGATTTTAATAATTCTTCAAACTTAACATCAGCAATAAAAGAAGTGTCAAACTTAGGTTTCACAACATTTTTTATTAATCCACTTTGTATTAAGTGAACGATACCTCCAAGATGCTCTTGAGTTAAACTCGATACAAATGCATAATCAATTTTATCAATTCCGAGATAATTTAATAAAGGACTGATTATCCTTTTTCCGTTATCAAAATAAAATGATGCATAACCTCCATTCAATAAAGCAGTTTCTCCATTTGGAAATTTGATTAAAGCCGCATCTCCCTTACTAACATCAATCATCATCAAGTTTAATTTATTTTCTCCAAGAAGATTTTTGTTATCTAATGAACTAATTAAAATTGCATTCGCAATTAAAAGCTGTACGAAAATTAATTTTCCTTTTGGGTTATAGATTTTTTTTAAACCAATCATTATTAAAATAAGCGCAGCGTAAAATATTATTGCATCATAAATAGAAAAATCTCGAATGTGAATGAAGGAATATAAACTTCCTCCGGTAAATGAAATAATCTTAAACAGAAGAAATATTATGAACTCATTTGTAGATGCAAAATAAATAGCAAGTGGTGTAATAAATATGCTCAATACCAATGTAAAAATTCCAATTCCGACAATTACTCCTGCAAGTGGTATAACGATTAGATTAGTAATCAGAGATACCAAAGATAATTTTCCGAAATAAATCATTGTCAATGGAAGAGTCCCGATTTGTGCACTTAGAGAAACTCCCATGAAAAGTAATATGAAATTGAGCAACTTTGAATTGATCTTGAGTGAATAAATATATTTCTGAAGGATTGGATAAATCACAGCTATTGAAAGAACGGCTGAAAATGATAGTTGAAATCCAGCACTGAATAGTTCCTCAGGATTTACTGCAAGTAAAATGAACGCTGCAATTGCAAGTGAGTTAAAAATATTGGATGAACGATTTGTTATGTAAGCAAATGTTATCACCACTGCCATGGTTACAGCTCTGAATACTGATGCAGGCATGCCTGTAATTAAGAGAAAAGCTATCAATCCAACAATGGCTAAGATTGACTTTATGAAAATATTAAATCGTCCAAAAACAAACAGAAAAATTAAAATTATGTAGCCAACATGAAGTCCTGAAACTGCAAGAATGTGAATGACGCCAGAATTGACAAATTCAGTTTTTGTTTCATAATCAATTCCACTTCTGTCAGCAAGCAATAATCCACGGAGCAAACCTGCTGCCTCTAAGTTGTGCAAAGAATTTATTTTGGATTCAATAAACTTTCTTGCATTGAAGATTTGACTTTTCCAATAGTTTGAACTGAAAGAAATAATCTTAACATCATATTCATCCTTTACATACAGTATCCCGCTGATTCCTTGAAATCTGAGGTGTATATCGTAATCAAATTCGCCAGGATTTCTTCTTTCTCTCCCTCTATGAAATGTCCCTTCAATGCGAACAATGTTTCCCGGTAGTAATTTTGAATACAATTTCTCTAAGTCATGAAGTTCATCTTTCACTTTACAAAGAAGAATTATATTTTTGTTGTGATAGACTTTATCAATTCTCACAGAATCAGATTTAATTTGAAAAGCAATTTCATTTTTTCTAATGAGGTCAATATTCTGAACAGAACCAATAACAACTAACTTATCAATTGATTTTGTTTCATCTGATAGGAATGATTTGCTTTCGACTTTAAGTGCATATAGAAAATTACCAAGTATAAAAAAGAATAAATAAAAACTAATCTTTGAGATCCGTCTTAAGAAATTATTTTTATTTACGAAATAACTAATAGTTGAAACAATAAATAAAAAAATGAGAGGAATTAAAAAGAAGCGAGAACTAAGATTCAAAAAATGGTTTGCTAAAATTCCACCGATGAAAATTAGACAGCAACCAATGAATGGATAATTCTTCATCAAAAAAGACTGGTTATAACATCTTTAATTTGAGTAAGATCTTTAACCTGTTCAAAGATATTTTCAGCATGTTTACCGGCAGCAATCATCAATGCTGGATTGAGGGTATGCGTTTTGGTGGATGTATCTTCTAAGTTGCCGTGATCAGAGCAAATAATAAGTGAGAAATTATTATAATTAATTTTAAGAAATATCTCATATAAAAATCTATCCAGACTGCCGAATATCTGATTAAACTCATCCTCATATCTTCCATGCCCAATGTGATCAGTTAGAAAGTATTCGTAAAGAGTAAATGAATTTTTTGAAGCAATTCGTAAGAGTCTTCTTGCAGCAATTTCCGGTGAAATGATTGGTAAATCATAACCCAGCTTTTTATTCCAGCGTTCATTTGTAATTTCTGCTGTTAGCGCTCGCCCGCGTTTGACATCAGTTGGTTTATTCAATCGCATGCCATTTAATTGACACATCAATGTTGTAGCACTTAATCTTTTCTTCCCGGATTTTATATAATCAAAAAATACTTTGGGATACGCATTTACAAAAGTGACTTTTTGATTTCGATCGAGAAAATATTTAAAAATATTTTTTTCTTTTATTAGTGGAACTAAAGTTGAGTAAGGATAAGGTCCAAAGTGCTGTCCAATTAATTTTGCAGCATTAATTCCGCAAAAAATTGAAGTTTGACCTGTTCCACTTTGGGGTAAGCCATCAACACCAAGACGAGCATCTACAGGAAATAGAAAACGACTTTCGGTTTTAAGTGTTGAATTATCTAATGAAGGAATCCCGCTAAAAAATTTTTCAAATGTTTTAAAACCATATTTAAAGAATGGGTTAAAAGAAGAGTCCACTTTTCCTATTCCCACGCCATCAATAAATATCATTAGAATATTATTCATAAAAACAGATTATCAAACTCAGCATTTGTTTTGTTGTTTTGAATCAATGATAATGGTTACCGGTCCGTCATTAATTATTTTTACTTCCATCATTGCACCAAAAATACCTTCTTTTACTTTATTGCCACCTAGATTACTTTTCATTCGATCAACAAACTTTTCATAGAGAGGAATAGCGTTTTCCGGTTTTGCAGCTAAAATAAAACTTGGGCGATTACCATGCTGTGCATCACCATAAAGTGTGAACTGAGAAATAACAAGAACCTCTCCATCAATATCCTTTAGGGATAAATTCATTTTTTCATTTTGATCTTCAAACACTCTTAAGTTTGAGCATTTATCTGCGAGATAAATCGCATCTTGTTCAACATCGCCTTCACGAATACCAAGCAAAACAACGTAACCCTTATTTATTTCTTTTCGGTAATCCTCGGATTTTATATACACACCCGCCGATGACACACGTTGAATCACAACTTTCAAAACTTTTCTCCGATAAATATGCGTTCAATATCCGAATAATCTTTCTTGATAACAATGTTGTCAAACTGATTCTCAAATAAAATATTTTGCACAGCAGCTGCTTGTCCTGCCCCAATTTCAAAAAATAGTTTTCCATTTTGCATAAGCAATGCAGATGCCAGAGAAGATATTTTTTTAAAATAAGACAATCCATCACCGCCATCAGTCAATGCAATTTTGGGTTCATACAATCGAAGCTCGGGTTCAAGCTTAACGAATTCTTCTGCTGAAACATAAGGCGGATTTGAAACAATTACATCAAAATGCAATTCACCGAATTCCCATTCGTTTAAAATATTTTTTTTTACTAGCAGTATTTGATTTTCTACTCCATTCAGCTTTGCATTTCTTCGTGATGTTTCAAGTGCGGCTTGGCTTATATCTACTCCAGTCACTGTACAATTAGGAATATTTTTTGCCAGAGCAATTGAAATATTCCCACTACCACAGCCAATATCTAAAATGCGTAGTTGTTCGTCTTTTTTAACATATTCAAGCACTGATTCAACAAGTAGCTCAGTTTCAGGTCTCGGAATAAGGACAGATGAATTAACCTCAAACTCAAGTCCATAAAATTCTACTTTACCAATGATGTATTGAAGTGGCTCAAATTTACTTCGTCTCCTAAGTAATTCTCTGTATAAATCAATTTCTGTTTTCTGTAGAGGACGTTCGAAGGCGAGATACAAATCGAAGCGTTTGCAATTTAAAGCGTGAGAAAGCAGAAGTTCGGAATTCAATCTAGGGGAAGTAATTCCCTTTTTTTCAAGATATTCTGTTGAACTTTTTATTGCTTCTAAAACTGTAAGCATTACTCAATTAAAAAATAATAAAGCAGCATCGCAAAATTTACTTGCAAAGCTCCAAAACTAATCCCGCTGATTAGATCATACTTCCTCGTTTCGCTCAACAATCCACTGTCACCTGAAAATTGATATTCATCAAATTTATTATCAGCTTTTATTTTGAAATAAGCAGTTGTTCCACCAAGAACAACTATTCCAGCAACTAAAATTTTGAATATATCTTTATCAAAAAAACTTACTTCTCTGTCTTCCCCATTAAAAATCATTGAAAATATTTTTGCCTGAGTTATATCGTTATAAGAAATGTTCAGATCATCATAACCGCTTTTTCTTAGAGTTAAATTCTTAAAGTTACTTTGAACAAATAATGGAGTATTCCCTATTAAGCTGTCATTATAAAACACATAAGCATCCTGTGGCTTTGAGTTGAGAAGAACCTCTTCATTTATACTTGTTTTTATTGAATCTTCATTATATTCTCGATGTGCAGGCGAGAGATTAGATTGAGCGTAAAAGCTTGAGGAAGTGCCAATAACGATTAAGATTAGGATTAAGACGAAGGTTTTATTTTTGTTTGATTTCATACGCTTTTACATTTCCGTTTTCATATCCAAAAAGTAATAGATTATTTTTTATCACAGGACTTAATTTCAATCTTCCATCAAATGGAATTGTTTGAACTATTTCACCATTATCTTTTGAGATAAAATAAACTTTTTTATTTGTATCCGGTAGAATTAAATATTCGCTTATTAACAGGGGTGTTATATTCAGTAAACCATTTGTTTCTGTTTTCCAAATCTGCTTGCCATCCAATCTTGAAAGCTTAAAGAAATCTCCTTTCAGATTCCCTATAAATAATGCTTCCTCATTTACAACAGCTTCCATTTTAATACTTGCACCCGTTTGAAAAGCCCAAATTATTTCGCCTGTAGTTAGATTAATTGAATACAGATTACCGTCATCATTACCAATGTAAATTTCATTTTCAAAGATAACCGCTGAACCAAAAAATGGTACGCCAATTATTTTTCTAAAATTCAGTATGCTGTTGAAATCCTTAGAGAATAAAACATTACCGTTTCCAATACAAATTATTTCTCCATTATCATTGCCAAATACAACAACTTTAGAATTTGAAGCTGGGGAATTATGAGTATAAGACCTCGTCTCAAAAGTCCAAATCAAATCTCCCAAAAATCCAAATTTAAAGAGTCTTCCTTCTTCAGATAGACCATAAACTCCATCATCAGTTTTAACCAGTTGGTTTGTAATTCTACCCTTAATTTCTTTTGATGATAATTCCTTACCAGACTTAAAATCATAAACGTAAAATGTGGAAATATTTTCTTTATCACTTACAACAGCATAAATTATTAAGGATTTATGAATTACCGGTGTTGTAAAAATTGATCCTTTATATTTTAATATTCCCAAAGTTTTACCACTTACAAGTGAAAAGCAATAAATCCTTCCTGATAAATCATTGACGAATACAGCGCTGTCAGAAACAGTAACCGATGAACTTGAAAATCCACCATTGATTGAAGCTTCCCATTTTTCACTCAAATTTATATCAATTGATTGATCAGAAATAAATTCTCGTTGAGAAGATTTACCATATTGTGAATGGGGGTTAACATCTTTTTTAAGATCAATTTTTATAAGTGAAGGAGCGCAACCGTTTATAAAAAGAGGAAGTACTAAATAAATAAATGTTTTTTTCAAAAATCCCATCCGAAAAAGAATTGATAAAATAATCCTTTTTGAAACATAGAAAAGTTATTCTCAATTTTTTTACCGATATCATATCGCAAAACGAGGACATTAAAAAGATTAAATCGAATTCCACCGCCGACACTTCCTAAAGTATTTCCATAATCTGTATCCCAAGCACCGCCGGCATCAGCAAACAAAGCACCGCGAATTCCAAAAAATCCTAAACCTATAAAAGGAAATTTTATTCTGAGTTCATCTATTAATGGAAAACGGAGTTCAAGAGAAGAGAGCCAAAGTTTCTCGCCGCGAATTGACCATCGAGGCCAACCCCTCAAATCCCAGCTTCCGCCCATGAAATATCGTCGAGCTTCTTTTCCTTCATTATAAAAAAGCGCACTTCTAAAAGCTAAAGCCGATCTGAAACTCAATCTAAAGTATTGCCTGTAATCAGCAATAACTGTAAAATAATTTACATTGCTGAATTTAATATCTCCTGTATAACCAAGAAGAAACCGAGCGCGAATTCCATCCAATGGTCCCGAAGGTCCCCAAATTGAATTGTCCATTACCCACGAAAGTGTATTGCTGAGAAGCAGAGCTTTTCGCTCAATTACTCCACTGATAATTTCTTTATCAGAATTGACCAATGATACGCTCGTTTCCAATCTTTGAAATTTTGAGATGGGAAAATTTAATAGGAAAAATCCGCCAAAACTTCGCTCGTAGAAAAATTCATCCGAATCGCGAATATCATAACGATTGCCACTGAAATGAAAAACTCCATATCCAAAGTTTGAACGCTCAGCTAAGTTGATTCTCTGCAATACAATGTTAAAGCTTTTTAAAAAATCGCTTTGAACATTAGCTGTGTTATAAATCAAGAAGAAATAATTATCATCGCCCAAGAGATCGCTTAGAGATAAAACTGCTCCGCCTCTTGTTCCAAATATCGGATCGGTTGAAACCTGGCTTTGCGCATAATCAAGAGTGTACTCTTTATCATAATTATAATTTTTTCGTTCTATCTCCGACAAAATTTTCTGAGCAACCCATGGATAATCCTTGAAAGGAAAATCTTCTGTCATAGCGATTGAAGCTGAATCCTCAATTTTACCTAATTCAAATTTGTATAGATTAAAACTGAATTTCTCGAAACCGGAAAAAATAATTGTTGAATCATCAAAAAACCTTGGATTGAAGACACCGGTAATAAAATTTGAAATCCTTTTAATTCTTTTTGATTGATTATTTGGATCAAGTTCCATTGAATAAATATTTCTAACACCGTCATGATCGCTAGTGAAGAACAAGTGTTTTTTATCTGATGAAAGAATTGGTGAATGAAAATGGGCCCCAAAATAAGTAACGTAATTTATTTTGAATGTCTCAAGGTTAAGTGCAAACAAATTATATTTTTTCTCATAAATACCTGATGTTCTATCCGAACTGAAGATTACTTTAGTTTCATCATCTGAGAAAATTGGTTCTCTATCATCATAGTAGTCGTTTGTCAATCTAAGAAGAGAATCGGTTTCAATATTATAAAGAAATAAGTCGCTGAAACCTTTCTGATCAACTGCATTGAATACAACTAACTTTCCATCTTTAGAATATTTAGGAGAGACAATATTTATTAGAAAATCCCGTCGAAAAGATTTAACAATTTTATTGTCCTTAATTGAAAAGAAATGTAATGCATCTGTTTGTCCTGCTTTGGTAACAAAAGCTATTTTTCCATCTGAAGATATATCGATTGCTGTTTGAAAAAGGTGAAATGATTCAAGCTCCTCAGTTTTTTCTCCGCGAATAACGAGTTCGGGATCAGCATATTTATTACCATTTTCATCAGTTGGTTCATCAAGTTTCAATTTATAGAGTGAAGAGTATCCGTCTCTATTTCCAATAAAATAAATTACTTTCTGATTATCTTCGTTATAAACCACTGGTGAAAAATTAAAACCGAAATTCGTGAGCTTTTGTGCCGCATTCTCAATTGGTAATTTATTTTCTACCAATGGAAAATATTTTTTCTTGAGATATAGAAGCCATTCAGAATCAATATCTTCAATAGATTTTCCTAAAGTATAAGCAATAACTTTATTGAAGTCCGAATACATCCAAAAATTCTCAAGCATTTGAGGAATTTTTTCTTCACCATATTTTTCTTTTACAAATTCTAAAAAGCTTTGTCCTTCCTTGTACATTAAAAAAGTACCGTAGATTTGAAAAATATTTGCAAGTGGAACAAAATAGTTGTTAAGCACCGCATCGCGCATAACCATTTCAGCTTGATCATCAACTTCGGTGGATAAATACTCAGCAATACCTTCCACAAACCAAAGAGGTGGTAACATATCGTTTGGAATCCTGTGATCGGTCAAGACACGGAAAATTTTATTCGTCATAAATACATGTACCAACTCGTGACGAATAACATGACGAAAATCATTTAAAGAACCGGTCGAAGGAATGACAACTCTGCCTTTTATAAATTCGAAAAATCCACCAACACCTTCGGGGATGAATCCAGGAGTTGTATTAGTTTGCTGGAAATGAATGTGAGTATTGTAAAAGATCAGGGGAACCCGACGTGTTAGAACATGATTGAGTTTTATTTTCAGTTCATCGTAAACTTCCTCTGCAAAATGTCCTCCTATTTCCGCAAGCTGCTCAGTTTCGTTGTAGTAATAAATATCAAAATGTTCAGTCTTAAGAACCTTCCAGTCGAACTTTTCATATTGTACTTTGTTCCTGCCGAAAAAGTAAAATTGGGCATTTGTCAAAGAGAAATATGAAAAGAGAATTAGAAAAAGTAGAATGAAGCGAAATGCTCGATTAAGAAAATGATGAGGATTAAGATAGTAAATACAAGTCTGCAATTTAATCGAGGACAAATTATACCTTGTTAAAAGAAGTTTAGAATTTTTTAATGGTAAGTTATTTGAAGAAATCAATAAATCAACTATAAAAATATTCCTCAATATTTTTGATTATATAATCTGTCTGGTTCTGATAATTGAATGATCCTTAAAGAATTTTTCAATCCTATCGGTAACTTCCTTTTCAGAACTTAATTCGAGACAAGCATCAGCTAATTCTTTTGCATTTTGATATGACATTGACCTGATAATTCTTTTAGCATAAGGTAAAGTTGCCGGGGACATACTTAGAGAATCAAGACCTAATCCAACAAGCAAGGGCATAGCTAACGTATCAGCAGCCATTTCACCGCAAATGCTTACTTCACGACTAGATTTCTTACCTTCCCGAACAATATGTGCAATTGTACGGATAATCGCAGGATTAAACTCCTGAAACAAACCCGAAACCAAATCATTTCCTCTGTCAACAGCCATTAAAAATTGAATTAAATCATTTGTACCGATGCTTAAGAAGTCAATCTCTTGAGCAAATTCTTTCACCAACACTGCAGCAGAAGGAACTTCAATCATTATTCCAATTTTCATCCGTGAATCAATAGATGCTTTTTCTCTCTTCAGCTCTTTCTTGCACTCTTCAATAATTTCTTTTGCGCGTTTAATTTCTTTTAAGGTTGAAATCATTGGCAGCATAAACTGAATATTCTTATTCTGACTTGCCCGCAACACTGCTCTAATTTGCGTTTTAAACAAAGTCACATTTTCAAGAAGAATTCTAATTCCTCTTAAACCTAAGAAAGGATTTGGTTCCCTATAATCTAAAAATTTAAACTTATCACCGCCTATATCGAATGCACGAATAGTTATGTGTTCGGGATAAATTCTTGATGCAAGTCTTGTATAAATTATAGCTTGTTCATCTTCATTAGGAAATTCACCAAGTTCCTCTAATATTTGTTCAGTACGATATAATCCAATTCCTTTTGCACCGCTTGTTACAACAAGATCAATTTCACCCGTAACATCAACGTTTGCTTTCAGAATTATTTCTTTCCCGTCTTTTGTTTTGGCAGGAAGGTTTCTTAAATCCTCAAGTCCTTTTTGAAGCTCGATAAGTTTTTCTTGTTTTAACGAGTAAAATTTTAATTGATCTTCAGTGGGATTTGTAAAAACATAACCATGAAAACCATCAATGATTATGGTCTCACCATCTTTAATAAGTTTGCTTCCATTATGAGTTCCAACAACTGCAGGAATATTAAGTGATCTCGAAATAATTGCAGCGTGAGATGTTACTCCCCCATGATCCGTCACAAATCCTTTTACATTGCATCTTGAAAGCAAAATTGCATCTGCTGGTGTTAATGTGTCGCTTACAACGATTGCATCATTGGGAATTTTAGACTGCCATCTTTTCTTTTGAAGATTTCTGATTATTCTATTTTTAATATCCTCGATATCATTAGCTCGTTCTTTCATGTATGATTCATGTGAAAGAATCATCAACTGCTGATATTTGGAAATCTCATCATTCACTATGAATTCAGGAAGTTTTTTTTCCTTTTCAATTCGCTTTTTTATCGCACTTAATAATACAGGATCGTCGAGAATCATCATTTGTGCTTCAAAAATTGCAGCCCTTGTTCCGCTCATTTTTTCTTTTGCGATATTCAGAACTTTGGTGAGTTCTTTTTTAGATTTTCGCAATGCTTCATCCAAATTTGATTTGGCAACTTCAAATTCGAATATTTCCCCTTGATTAATTTCAATTGGTTCTTTTGAAAAAAGATAAGTTTTGGCAATTACAATTCCAGGCGCGGCGGCAATTCCAGGAATTTTATTTTCTGCTTCTCTAAATATTTGTTTAAATGTTTTCACAATTCGTCAAATCCTCTTTTAAAATAATCTACAATTTCTGCGGCGGCTTCTTTTTCATCTTCTCCTTCAAAAGTGAGGGTGACCTCAGCACCCATTTCTGCCGCAAGAGTCATTACACCTATAATACTTTTACCATTTATGTTCATTCCATCTTTGTAAATAAAGAATTCACATTTGTATTTAGAAGCCAGTTTAACGATTGTAGCAGCAGGTCTTGTGTGCATGCCTGCTTTATTCATTATTGTGATTTTTTCTTCAATCATTTTTAGCTAATTCTTTCTATCAAAGAATAGGCAATCCATTCGAAGATTTCTCTATCTTCGGCTTTAGATAACTTTTTAAGCGAGTTCACAGCAATGTCAGTATAATGAAATATAGATTTTTTTGCTTCGTCTAAAATGCCAAGTCTCGTGAAAATCTCTTTGTATTGTGGCACCTGATGTTTTTTAATCCCCTTATTCAAAATCACTTCAAAAAGGATTTTTTTATCTTCACCCTTCGCACGCTCGAAAGCTTTTATAAACAAAAAGGTTTTTTTGCCTTCGACTAAATCACCGCCAACAACTTTACCAAATTCTGCTTCATCAGCAATAATATCGAGAAGATCGTCCTGTATTTGGAATGCAATACCGATGTTTCTTCCATAAGTTTCCAAAGCATTTATTTCACTTTTTGTTCCGCCGCCGATCTGTGCTCCAATTGAACAGCACATCTCCGCCATCGCAGCTGTCTTTTTGCGAATCATCTCCAAATATTCACTAATGCTGACATTATTGCGTAACTCAAACTCTTTATCCAAACTTTGACCTTCACAAACCTCAATTAATCCTTTTGTGAAGGAAGCAAGAATATTTTTTGCGTTTCCATTGCAGTCTTTTAGTAAGAATTCATACGCAATGGACAGCAAACTATCACCGGCAAGGATTGCCGTATTAACATCATACTTCTTATGCAGAGTGGATCTTCCTCTTCTCTTATCAGCGTTATCCATAATATCATCATGAACTAGTGTGAAATTATGGAGAAGTTCAACTGCAACTGCGGCATTATATGCCTTGGTAAATTTTGCACCGACAGCTTTTGCCGAAAGAAGAACTAAAAGTGGACGTAATCGCTTGCCCCCGCTTTTCAGCAAAAATGCGGATGGCTCATACAAAGATCGTGGTTTACGCTTAGCGAATACTTTTTCTAATCTCTGTTCAACAATCTTTCTTTGACCATTGTAAAGTTTGCGAAATTTTTTTGTGGATTGTGGGTTCAATAAAGTTTTTCCTTAAGAATGATTTTATTTTTACGAAAATCCATTAGTGATTGCGATCCAGTTAGAAACATAACTGATTTCAGGAATTCAAACCAGGTTCGAATTAAATTTATAACTCCTTCAACACCATTTTTTTCAAGTGTTTGCAAAATTATTCTTGCAGAAGCTGCAATATCAGCACCCAAAGCAAGTGCTTTTACAGTATCCATCGCAGAATTAATTCCACCAGATCCAATCAAAACAAAATTAAAAGACTTTCTTAATTTACTAATCTCTTTGATACAATAAGCAGTTGGAATTCCCCAATCCCAAAATTCATTTCCTTGCTGATTTTTATTTCTAAGAATTTCCACACCAGCCCAGCTTGTACCGCCTGAACCGGCAACATCGATCCCTTTTACTCCGACTTCGAGTAATTTTTTGGCTGCTTCTCCGGAAATACCAGCACCAACCTCTTTAACAATAATTGGAACTTCTAAAACTTTTACAAGCTTTCTAATTTTTTCAAGCAATCCTTTGAAATTTGGTTCACCTTCTTTCTGCAATAATTCTTGAAGCGGATTTAGATGAATTACCATTGCATCAGCTTCAATTTGATCGACTAAATCTTGCACTAAATCAAGGTTCTTTAGCTTGACAACTTGAGCAGCACCAATATTTCCAAATACTGGAACTGTCGGAGCATTTTTTCTAATAGTTCTGTATGAATGGTGATGGTTATTATTTTCTAATGCTTGTCTCTGACTGCCAACTCCAATGGCAACGTCAAGTTCTTCTGCAGCTATGGCTAATTTTTCATTTATTTTTTCTGCTTCACCCGTTCCGCCAGTCATGCAAGAAATTAAGAACGGATAGCATATTTTCTTCTTAAATAGTTTCGTTTCTAGATTGATTTTTTCAATCTCAACTTCTGTAATTGCATAATGAATAAAATCATACTGCTCAAAGCCATTAGTATTGGATTTGAATTTCACGTCATCAGTTAAACACAATTTGAGATGCTCTCGTTTTCGTTTAGCTGTGTGATCTTCTGGAATTTTAATTTCGTTTTTGTGTTTCAATTTTATTCAATATTCGATGTTCTTCTTAATAGATTCATGGCTCAAGACGATTTTCTTTTATTTCATATAACTCCAGCTTTATAGCTGGGATTAACAAGTCCAACTGCCAAACCTAAACTTTAGTCCATTCCTTTGATCATTTACCCAGAGCAGTTTGAGATAATTGCAAAAAGATATTTTGTGTGAATTACTTATCTTTACAAAAAATTTTCACAACTCTATTTTAAAATAGGAAATTCTCCATGCAAAAACCTCGTTTATCCTTCTGGCAAATATGGAATATGAGCTTCGGATTCCTCGGTATTCAATTCGGATTTGCACTTCAAAATGCTAATGTTAGCAGAATATTCGAAACACTTGGTGCGAAAATAGAAGATATCCCAATATTATGGATTGCAGCTCCTGTTACCGGTCTGATTGTTCAGCCAATTATTGGACACATGAGTGACAAAACTTGGAACCGGCTTGGCCGAAGACGACCTTTCTTTTTGGTTGGGGCTATCCTTGCATCAGCGGCAATTATGATAATGCCTAATTCGCCAACACTTTGGGTTGCAGCAGGAATGCTTTGGATAATGGATGCATCAATAAATATTTCGATGGAACCATTTCGGGCATTTGTTGGCGATATGCTTCCATCCGAACAGCGGACTATTGGTTTTTCAATGCAAAGTTTTTTTATTGGTACCGGTGCCATTATCGCATCAGCTCTGCCTTACATGATGACAAATTGGTTTGGAATTTCTAATACTGCAGATCCCGGAACCATTCCTGATTCAGTTAAATTCTCTTTTTACATCGGGGGAATAGTATTTCTGCTTGCTGTTTTATATACAGTTTTTTCAACCAAAGAATATTCTCCTGAAGAATTAAAACGGTTTTCTGAGTCAGATAAAAATTCAATTCTTTCTGAATCATCATCGCGATCTTCTGAAAATATTGCTTCTGCTAAGTTTAATAAAAACGGAGTGATTTGGATTATAGTTGGATTGGTCGGTTCATCAATTTTACATTTTATTCTTCATGAAAATGATTACGGACTATACGTTCTTTTTGTTGGGTCAGTCATTTTCGGGCTTTTACAATTGATAGCTGGATTTTTCACAAACCAAAATAAAACATCAAGTGGATTAGTTTCCATCTTGAATGATCTTTACAAAATGCCAAAGACGATGAAGCAGCTTGCAGTTGTTCAATTCTTCTCATGGTTTGCATTGTTTGCGATGTGGATTTACACGACTCCAGCAGTTACACATCACATTTATGGAGCAACCGATCCCGCTTCCAATCTTTACAATGAAGGAGCAAATTGGGTCGGCATTTTGATGGCTGTTTACAATGGTTTTGCTGCCATAATGGCTTTTGCTTTAGTTGCAATGGCAAAGAAAACAAATAGAAAAACAGTTCACATGATTTCTTTGATAATCGGCGGATTGGCTTTTGCTTCTTTCTATGTGATTAAAAATCCAAATATGCTTTTGCTCTCCGAACTTGGAATTGGATTAGCATGGGCTTCAATTCTTGCAATGCCTTATGCAATACTTGCCGGATCACTTCCTCCGGAAAAAATGGGAGTGTACATGGGCATCTTCAATTTCTTCATTGTTATTCCCCAAATTACTGCGGCAGCTATACTTGGCTTTTTTGTGAAGAACATTGTCGGCGGAGAAGCGATTTACGCTTTACTTCTCGGCGGTGCTTCTATGATTATTGCCGGATTAATGGTTTATTTTGTTGATGATGTGGATTGATAGTAGTGATCGAGATCCTGTTCGATCCGCTGTTAACGTATACTTTAAATGCTGCACAACCAGGAGGTCGTTCCCTACGAAAAACAAGATATGCTAGATTTTCCACAGAAGAAGCGCTACTCTAAATCCGGCATATCAAAATCGCCATTAAATATTTAATGCCCAGCTTTTCCTTGTTGTGTCACTTCGCCTCCATGAACTTTTTCTTCCTTCACAAGCATCCATAAAAATGCTGAGATAGCAAGTGTGATTGTGCTTATAATGAATATCAAATTTTTATTATCAGCTTGACTAATCGCTAGTCCAATTCCAAAGCTTGCAACCAGCTGAGGTAAAACTACTGAGAGATTGAATAATCCCATGAATAATCCCATCTTCGTTTGATCGACTTGCTGAGACATAATTGCAAAAGGCAAACTAATAGTTGATGCCCAGCCAATTCCAAGTATTGCCATAATTGCGTAAATGATTATTGGCGAGAATCCTAAAAGCAGCATGGCAGCATATCCAACAGCCATTGATGCGATGCAAATGAAATGTGTTTTTACTTTCCCAATTTTTCTTGTGATTGGTTCCAATACAAATGCCGGCAAGACTGCTGCAATCGCATTAAAAATTAAAAAGCTGATTGTTACAACTTTACCCATTTGAATAGACACATCTTCGGGAATTACACTGCCCTCTCCATATCCAAACACTTTGTACTGCACATAAGCAAACATGTAAACGAACATCGTCTGAATTCCAACCCAAGTAAAGGAATGTGCGGCAAGCACTTTCTTAAATCCGATCAATCCTTTTTCCGCGGCAGATTTTCCTTCACTCTTCTGCATCAATACTTTGAAAATGAAAAATAAAGTGACTACAAAACAAATCATCTCTGCATAATAATTATCAAACTTGAAATTCAGCAATCTCATTGTTAGAGCGTAAACAGCATAAAGCAAAAATCCCCACAAAGGTTGGATGTAGTTTAATATCTCCCTAAAAGAAGTTTTTGATTTTGTTTTTGAATCTTCTTCAGTTTCACCAGCAAGATATCTCGGCTCTTCAATAAAAAAAGTAGGAATAAGAGATAAGAACAGCACGAGAAAAACTCCGAAGTAAATCAAGACATAATTATCCCAAATTGCTCCGATAACATATGCAAGAACCCCGAACGTTCCAGAAATTGTTTGCATCCACGTATAACCTTTAGTCCGCTCCACTCCTTCCGGAGTAACATCTGCTATGATTGAACGAGTCGGATTGAAACTCACATTTATTGCAAGATCAAGAGTGAGTGCAACAACAATTGCAACTCCAAGAATACCTCCAATTCCGAGCGAAGAGGAAATTACGTCAATGTTTGGTAAGGCAAGAAGCATCATTGCAGCTAGGAACCCACCAATGAGAATGAATGGTCGTCGTCTTCCATTCCACATCCAAACTTTATCGCTGATTATTCCAATTATCACTTGTCCCAGAATTCCCGCAATTGGTCCAGCAGCCCAGACAAGTCCCACGTCATGAATGTCAAGCTTATATTTTGTACTGAGTATCCAGCTTAATGCTGAGATCTGAATTGACAATGCAAAACCCATAGCTGTAGCCGGTAATGCGAGTATTGCATAAAAAGTATTTGTAAGTTTTTTCTGGATTTCTAACATAAATTGTTTCCTTCGTTACTTTAATTATTGTTAAAAAATTTCATGTAATCTTGTCGTCATTTCGAACCCCGAGATCCGAAAAGTCACAGAGATATATCGGGATGAGAAATCCCAAAACTGAATAAAGATTTCTCAGTCACCTCACATAATCTATACGAGTTCCTTCGAAATGACTCTTCTTAATATTATTCTGATATTAGCAATAAAAATATTTCCGCTGATTTACTTTTAATTGAAATTCTGCTGTTCAGTGTTAAGTCTATAACTTCATTTGTTTTTGCATTCATTACTTTTTTGAATTTACCAAAGGTTTCAGGATACTTCCCCAAGTCGGCTTCAATTTTCGTATCATTATCATTAGCTATAATTAAGGTTGTTTCAGCTTTCAATTCTTTGATAAAACCATAAACATTATTAAAAGGATAGAAGTGAATCAGCTGACCTTGGGAAAGAGATTTATACTTTTTTCTTATTTCCAAAAGTTGTTTTGTAAACTCAAAAATATCATTTTCATATCCAGTTCTGCCTGTGTTTAAAAAAGCATTTCGAGAATCGTCCTCAAAACCGCCGGGAAAAGGAGTGCGAATGTTTCCGTGTTTTTCATCACCAACAATTCCGATCTCTGAACCATAAAGTAATTTCGGTATACCGCGAGTTGTTAGAAGAATGGTAAGTGCAATTTTATACTTCTCAACATTTCCATTTGCGACAAACATTCCACGAGAAATATCATGATTATCAAAAAAAGTTAAAAGATTGTTCGGATTGTAATAAAGAAAATCTTGTGCGAGTGTATTGAAAATTCCTTCAAGTCCTTTTTTTCCGCTCAAATAATTGCGGAAAGCATCGGCTAAAGCAAAATCGGTAACGCAAGGAAGATTGGAATCAAGATGCACTCCAAATTTATTTTTCTGTTGATATGCAGCAAGATACGCTGGTTCGCCTGTCCATATTTCACCAACGATATTGAACTTAGGATACTCAGTTAGAATTGTTTTATTATATTCAGCCATTGCATATTGATTGCAATAAGGATAAGTGTCTTCACGAATTCCATCAATTCCTGTATACTCAATCCACCAAATCGTATTTTGTATCAGATATTTTTTTAGTAAAGGATTCGCTTGATTCAAATCAACCATGTAATTTTCAAACCAGCCGTTCCAAGTTAAATCCACAGATTCACCAGGACTGTATGGATCCGGAAACGTCATTTTATTATGATTTGCCGGAAGATGATTTTCAACAGTTCCATTTATCCAATCTTTATAAGGAAGATTTTTGATCCAAGGATGGTTTATACCAATGTGATTGCTAACGTGATCCATGATTACTTTCAATCCTCGTTTATGAGCTTCATCAACTAATGTTTTGTATAATTCATTAGTTCCGAAGCGAGGGTCAATCCTATACAGATTTGTTGCCGCATAACCGTGATAACTCATCCACATATTGTTTTCAAGCATTGGGGTACTCCAAATTGTGGTAACTCCAAGCTCTTTAAGATAATCCAACTTTGAAATGATACCTTCAATATCGCCTCCTTTTCTTCCATCCAAATCTTTTGATGTAAATTCATCCAAGCTGTCATCAATTTTGTTGTTTTTAGGATTCCCGTCACAAAAACGATCAGCCATAATTAAATAAACAACATCCTCGTTCGAAAATCCTTTGTGTGTATTGGGTGACAAGTCACGCTTGAGTATTCGATAATCAAGCTTAATCTTCTCACTGCCTTTAGAAAAGATTAACTCAAATTTTCCAGTAGTGACATTTTTTAGAGAGACATCTGCAAAAATGTAAGATGAATTTTGAGCTGGAGTAACTTTTTTGATCTTAAATTTTTTGTTTGAACTTGAAAGATTAACATCATCAAGATTTTCTCCATAAACCAGTAGTTGCAGTTCCTGGTTCTTCATCCCGCTCCACCAATTAGGCGGTTCTATTTTGCTGATTTTGAAAGATTGGCCAACAACGGACGAGAATAAAAATATAGAAATGAAATAGATTCTTAAAAGCATTGATATCGGCAAATTTTTGATGTCAAAGATAGATAAATATTTTGTTTTATTACACTCATCAAAGATATGCCAGATTCTAACTTCGATAAGGCCATCGTCTTTTGGCATATCTTATAATATCTATCGTAAGAAAATTTTTCACATCCTTGCATTTTATATCAATTACAATGATTTTTGTTCTCACGATTGAAAAAAATGGAAACCATAGACAAAGAAAAAAATATAACTGTAAATCGCAAAGCAAGACATGAATATTCCATACTTCAAACATTTGAAACTGGCATTGTTCTTAAAGGAACTGAAGTAAAAGCACTCAGGCAAGGAAAGGCAAATTTGGTAGATAGTTATGCTAACATTGAAAAAGGTGAGGTCTGGTTGATGAGTGCAAACATAAGTGCATATGAACAAGGGAACATCAACAATCACGAACCGACGAGATCGAGAAAACTGCTTTTAAATAAAAGTGAAATAAGAAGATTAATCGGCAAAGTGAAAGAAAAAGGATTAACCCTAATTCCACTAAGACTATATTTTAAAAATGGAAAGGTAAAAGTTGAGCTGGCTGTGGCTAAAGGTAAAAAGGTTTATGATAAACGGGAATCAATAGCTAAAAGAGATTTTGAAAGAGATCAAGAACGAAGATTTAAACAATAACAAATAAAAAAATAGTGGCTAAAGCCTTTTGAATATCTTCTTTCATATATCCTCAGACTTTCACAAAGTGATGGCTATGCTAAAGTCTGGGGTTGGGAACAAAGAAATAGGATAGACTTTAGTCCTGAAGTATTAAAAACACAACCATGACAAAAATAAATTTTCCAACTATAAATGAACAGATGAACCTCATTAAAAGAGGTACATTTGAAATTATTCCAGAAGATGAACTCGTTAAAAAATTAGAGCGGTCACTAAAGGAAGGAAAACCGCTGAACATTAAACTTGGCTGTGACCCAAGTCGTCCCGATTTACATATCGGGCACTCAGTCGTTTTAAGAAAACTTGCTCACTTTCAGTCACTTGGTCATCTCGCAATTTTAATTATTGGTGATTTCACAGGAATGATTGGCGATCCTTCAGGAAGAAATGTTACTCGTCCAGCATTATCTCTTGAAGAAACCCGTGAGCATGGAAAATCTTACTTTATACAAGCTTCTAAAATTTTGGATAAAGAAAAAACTAAGATTGTATACAACTCTGAGTGGCTAAGTAAAATGACCTTTGAGGATGTAATAAAATTATCGTCAAAATACACCGTTGCAAGAATGCTTGAACGTGATGATTTTACCAAGCGATTTAAATCCGGCGAACCAATCAGTATGCATGAATTCCTCTACCCTCTTGCCCAAGCAATGGATTCAGTTGCAATTAAAAGTGATGTTGAACTTGGAGGAACTGATCAGAAATTTAATCTCCTTGTCGGCAGGGATATTCAAAAAGAATTTGGAATCGAAGCACAGGTAATTATCACTATGCCGCTGATTGTTGGAACCGACGGTGCTGAGAAAATGAGCAAATCATACAATAACTATATTGGTATATCAGAATCACCTAAGGAAATTTTGGGGAAGACTCTATCAATACCAGATTCCTTAATTTATAATTATTTTGAACTTGCGACCGATCTTCCGAATTTGGAACTACTGGAAATCAAAAATAAACTTGACGATCCAAATACAAATCCACGTGATATAAAAAGAAAACTTGCAAAGACATTGGTTACCATGTACCATGATGCAGGAGCGGCAAAAAATGCAGAAGAAGAATTTGACAGAATTTTTGTGAATAAGGGAACACCCGATGACGTTCCTCAATTTAAATTCGGAGACAGAAAAGAAATAAATATTTTAGATTTAATAATTTTAGTAAATTTCGCTCCGTCAAAAGGAGAAGCAAAACGATTGGTCACTCAAGGTGGAGTAACGCTCGATGGAGAAAAAATACGTGATTTTCAAAAATCAATTTCTCTTGAATCGGGACAGATACTAAAAGTTGGTAAAAGGAAATTCATTGAACTAATAAAATAATCTAACGAAAGGAAAATAAATTGTACTTACCCACCAAAATCTTTTTCACAAAGGGTGTTGGAAGACACAAAGAATATCTAAGCTCTTTTGAACTTGCATTACGCAGTGCAAGAATTGAAATCTGCAATCTTGTAACTGTGAGCAGTATATTTCCAATTGGATGCAAACGTATTACTTTAGATGAAGGAATAAAACTTATTGTACCAGGACAGATCACTCACTGTGTAATGGCACGAAATTCTACAAACGAACCTAATAGATTGATCGCTGCATCAATCGGTGTCGCACTTCCTTCTGAAAGCTCTGCATATGGATATCTCTCGGAACATCATCCTTTTGGACAAACTGAAAAAGTATGCGGCGAATATGCTGAGGACCTTGCTGCAACTATGCTTGCTACTACATTAGGCGTTGAGTTTGATCCGGAAAAAGATTGGAGCGAAAGAGAGGATCAATACAAAATGTCCGGCAAGATTGTTAAGTCATTTAATGTTACCCAATCAGCCGAGGGCGATAAAACCGGAATTTGGACAACTGTAATAGCATGTGCAGTGCTGCTTCCGTAATAATTGAGCACCGTTGTTAACTGAATCAACATTCTGGGTAATATTTTCTGTAATCATTGCAGTAATGTTATTCATTGATCTTTATGTTACAGATCATCGCCGTGGAAAGATTACACTAAAAGCAAGTTTAATTTGGAGTGCCATTTGGATAGCCACTGCTCTCATCTTCAATTTGTTTCTATATTTTTATCTTGAAGATGGAAAGCAAAAAGCGCTTGAGTTTTTAACCGGTTATATAGTCGAAAAATCACTCTCTGTTGACAATTTATTCGTCTTCTTAATGATTTTCAGCATGATGAACATTCATTCTGAAAATCAACCTCACATACTTAAATGGGGAATTCTCAGCGCCATAGTTTTCAGAATCATTTTTATTTTATTAGGTGTAACTTTACTTAATCTTTTTCACCCAATCATTTATGTATTTGCGGTAATACTTTTATTTGCGGCATACAAAATGGCTTTTGGCAAAGCACAAAAACTTGATGTTGATAATAACTTGCTTATAAGGTTCTTTAAAAATAATTTTAAGTTAGATCCGAACTATCAAGGGAAAAAATTTTTTATCAAAGTTAATGGTAAAAATTATATTACCACTACCTTTCTTGCATTTTTATTAATCGAATCTTCAGATATTGTTTTTGCCGTTGATTCCATACCGGCAATCATTGCAATCACAAAAGATACATTCATTATCATTTCTTCCAACATATTTGCAATCTTAGGTTTGCGAGCTTTATTTTTTGCATTATCTGGTTTGGTTGATCTTTTTGTTTACCTTAAGTATGGAGTAGCTGTTGTTTTGTTTTATGTGGGTATTAAAATGTTAATCTCGGACTTTTACAAAATCCCGACAGAAATTTCTCTGATAATTATAATTCTTTGTCTTTCAATTTCAATTTTACTTTCCATAGTTAAGCGAAGACGATTTCAACATTAACCCTAATGTGTGAATGATTATTGATACAGTCAGTCCCAATAGCATCGGTTCAATTTCAAATAAGAATGTTTCTCGAAAATAATTTCTCACTAAGAACCAGCACAAACCTGCAAGAACTGATAATATCATTTCTAATAACACAACCTTCTCACTAACTTTAAGTTTGGTATAGTAAGAACTAACCACCGGCAGAATGATTCCTGGAATACAAATGGAACCGACTGTGTACCAAATCTTAATTACGGATGGAATAAAATAAGCTAATAAAACTGACATCAGACCTGAGATCAGCAAACCATAAACTGCAAACATTTTTAGTTTCTTCTCATCTGGACTCTTCATTAGTTTAAAAATAAAATCACGGCTTATTGTTGTGGCACTCAAAAATAAAAAACTGTTTAGTGTTGACATGATTGTGGCAAATAATGCGGCATAAAAAATTCCTTTAATTCCAGACGGTAAAATCGCTTCAGCAAGTAATGGATAAGATAATGAGGGATTTGAAAGATTAGGTAGAATTGCGCGTGCGTATAATCCTGTTAGTGTTGTCAGAAAATCAAATAGAATCCAGAAAAAAATTGAGATGATTATTCCTTTAATTGCTACACTGTCATTTTTTGCTGCATAACATCTTTGATGAAATCCTGGATCTGCAAATGTCCATAGAGCAATTAAAAACCAAACCAAAATAAATGTTGGTGAAGCATTGCCTGTCACTTGAAGATGTTCCTGGGGAAGATTGTTTTGAAGAAAAGTAAATCCGCCAAGTGATGTAAACGAGAAAATGATTATAAAAATAAATCCTATAAACATCACAAAAAATTGAATAACATCGGTGTAAAGATCGGATCTGAAACCGCCTTTAAATAAATATGCTAGCGAAAGTACCAGTCCTAAGATCAAAGCAATTAAAATATCGGTATTAAAAATCAAAGAAATAAGATTACCTGTCATTAACAGATATGGAGCAGGTGAAACTAAGATGAATACTATTATGGCGGATGTCAAACCAACTTTTCTTCCGTAAACCATTGTGAGTTTATCGGGAATCGTAAATAGAGATGCCTCTCTAATTTTCTTTGCAAAAAAAATTGCAAAGAGAAGAGCAAAAATGTAATAAGGAAATCCTTGAGTAAACCAAGAAACAATTCCATAGCGATAAACAAATTCTCCGACACCTAATATTCCACCATACCAAGTCGCAACGTTAGTCAGTATGAAAAGAAGCAATCCTACTTTTCGTCCTGATAGCAAATATTCTTCTGCATCACCTTTAGAACTCCGCCCAAAAATAAATCCAACAGCAATTACAGAAATAAAAAAAAGAATGATTATGAAAATATCAGCGCTGCTAAATGAGACCATGTTTTCTCATTAAGTGAAAATCTCTAATTAAAAAGATAATTCCGCCATTTATTTCCAATTCGATTTCATTATCAGAGGCAACATTGCTTGTGCTTTCTTTTTGACCGAATGGCAAAGCAACTTTATGAAGGGGATATTTCAAACCTTTTGAAGATATTTTTGTACGACTGTCAATTCCGTAAATTGAAATTGTTTCACCTCGAAAGGTTGGTATTATTTGGTTTCCTGTTAATGCTTCTAACAAAGAATTTTCAGCAATGATTTTTATTTTTATTTTATTGAAGAACTTTAATACGATTCCCAAGTTGCAGAATGTGTGATCAAGCCGATCTCCAGTAACACCTGTAAGGATTGCCTCATCAAACTTGAGTTTGATTGCTTGTTTAAGACATTTCTCAACATCGGTATCATTCTGTCGATCTAATTTTATTATTTCCGATTTATGTTGAAAGAATTTAAGAGTGCTGCTGTAAACTGAATCCAGATCTCCAATAATATAGTCAGGTATCAAACTCATTTTCCTCGCAGTGTTGGCACCTCCATCTGCGCAGAATAGTGTAGAATAACCCTGCTTCATCAGCAGCACTAGAACATTTTTTGCAGGCGGTTTTCCGTTAGCAAGTATAATACATTTTTTCAATTGAATTATTTCTTTCTAAATGAATTACAATCCTACTTGAACTCCCAATAAATAATTACGTTCTGCAGCTGGAAAAAATTCTTTACCAATTGCATAAGCAGAATATAGCTGATTAAAAATGTTGCTCACCTGAATAAATACTTTTGATGTTGTGAGTGATTCAATAATGTTAAATCCATAACTGCAGAATAGATCTGCAGTAAAGTAAGCATCATTAACATTATCAATATAATCAACAAAATCCGGATTTAATTTTAAGTATTCAATCAATTTCCCTCCAAAATTATCCGAATAAAACTTTCCTACATATTTGCCTGTCCACTTTAAATGCAAACCGGATTTTTTATAGCTGATAATTAGGTTTGCAAGAAAATCCGGAAACCCATTTATCTTATTTTCATTTAGATCAATTGCGTTTTGAGAATCAATAAAATACTTTCCAGATTTAACAATATTCTTGCTCACAGTAGCATTGGAATAAATTTCTAATTCATCAATTGGTTTCACCGAAATTCCAAACTCAAGTCCTTGATGAATAGTACTTTCCATGTTCCCGGTAATAGGCTGCCCAAATCGATCCAGCTTACCATTTTTTACAATTTCGTTTTTGAATAACATATAGAAAACATTGACCGATAAAGAAAATTTATCCGCTTGTATGTAAGCTCCTAATTCAAAATCATTCATTGTTTCTGGTTTAACATACGGTCTGCTGAAGTCAAAAGCACCATCTTGATTTTTTTCGAATTGAGGAACTTCGCCTCCGCTTGATTCCGCAGCATCATAATAATTTTTTAATCTTGGTTCTCTCGATACTCTTGCATAGGAAAAATGCAGGATTTGTCCTTTATTAAAATTATAGTTTAACGCTAGTTTTGAATTAAGAAAAATATTGCTGGCTTTAAAATCTGTCCCGACGTATCTTTCATTAAATAACCTATATTGATGATAAGCTAACTGCAGTTCTCCAATTAAAGATATTTTTTCATTAAAACGATAATTTTCATTTATGAAAGCATTAAGAATATCTTTGCTGCCATTGTAAAAATAATAGCGGTAATTTTTGGTGATTCTTGGAGGAAGATTATCTGCGAAATTAATGCTGCCCCAATGAGTTGAATTATGTCTTCTAAACTCCGCACCAAAAATTAAATTACCATTATCGTGAATCAAATTAAGTCTTGGAATCCAACCCCATTGAGCATTTTCAACTTGAGCGCGAATCAAAGCATTTCCAGGATTGTTTGTCGGATCAAATCCATTCTTAGCAGTAAGTCTAAAATAAGTTGTATCAGCCCAAGACGCATCATAATCAAAAAATCCTTCACCTATCACAAGAAACAAAGCTGAATTGATGCTAAGATTAGCATTTATTTTATAATCATTGAGCAATTCAAAATGCGGCTGAGTGAAATTCTCAATTTCTTCTGCTCGTCTTTCAGTTTTATACGTGATTGTATTTAAATTTTCGTCAGCTTCCCAGTACGAAAAATTACTTCTTCTAAGGGTTTTATCTTTTATAAAAAACTTTGGCAGTCCATTATAAACCAGTCCGTCTGCAATTGGTCCTCCATAGAAATTTACTTGCGTAGTTAGGTCATCATCATACCTAGTTGCGGAAAAATGATAGGAATTAAATTTAACCCATGATTTTTCTCGATAACCGTCACTTGAAATTTGAGATAATCTTGCATAAAAAGAATACTTCTGATTCATGAGTCCACTTGAAAAAGAAGCAGAATACTTTTGTGTATTATTACTTCCAGCCAGCATTTGCAAATTCAACTTAGGTTCATTTGCATATGATGATGTTATAATGTTTATTGAACCACCAATTGCCGGATATCCAATTATTCCTGAACTTGCACCTCGCTGAACTTGAATTAATTGTGAAGATGAAATGAGATCAGGAAAATCTAACCAATAAACATTATGATCTTCAGGATCGTTCTGAGGAATACCATTTATAGAAACTGATATTCTTCTTTGATCAAATCCTCGAATGCTTAAGTAGTTATATCCAATGCCATTTCCAGATTCGGAATAAAACATTGCAGAAGGTAATGTACCTAAAAACTCGGGAACATCTTGTAAGGTATATTCTTCTTTTATCTTCTGTCGTTCGATACTTGAGTAATTTATGGGTGCGACTTCTTCTTTTCTTCTGAATGCTTCAACTAAAATTGATTGAGCAGAAATAATAGAAGGGTTTAGTTTGATTAGATATATTTCTAATGGATTGACAAGACTTGCGACAGTTTGAGTTAACTTTTCATAACCAATATAGCTTATCTCGATGAAGTCGTCTGATTTAAAAAACCCTGTGAGAATAAAAAGTCCTTCTGAATCCGAAAAAGTTCCAATTGATCTATCATTTTTTAATGTGATGTTCGCTTTTTCAAGCGGATGCTCGGTCTTGGAATCTATAATTTTTCCTTTTATAGTTAGAACCTGTGGAAAAGAATTCATAAAGAAGCAAAGAAAAAGAATAATAAATATTTTCATAATGTACCCTCAAAATAAAAAAGCCGTTTTTGAAACGGCTTTAAATATTATTATTCTCGGCACCGTTTCCCTACGCTGGTATTATCCAGATCAGGTTTAAGGGTTTTTTCTCAGTCATCCTCAAGTTAGAACGACACCCCTAACGGCTATAAGGTATTAAAGAACTATTTTAAATTTCAACTAAAACTTAAATTCAATTTGAGGTTTATTCAAGTCTTAATTTTTGACCAATCACAATTTTATTATCTGCAATTTTATTTATTGATTTAATCTTATCAACGGACAAATTATAATTTGATGCAATAGAATAAAGGGTATCACCACTTTTTACAGTATGTAATTTGGTGCTCTTCGAGTTATCCATATTTGTTTTTTTCTGAACGTCATTTATACCATAGTCGGAATAGATTTTTAACTTTTGACCGGCGAGAATTTTGTTATTCTTAATATTATTCCACTTCATAATGTTTGCTGAAGAAACTTTGTAAAGTTCAGCTATTTTCCCAATTGTATCACCGCTTTTTACTTTGTAGTAATTCACAGTAGCGGGTGTTTTAGTTGTATTATCCCCCAAAGAAGATGAATATTCACCCGTATAAATTTTAAGAGTTTTACCAGATATAAGTTTATTTGAGGGTAAGCTATTCCAATTTCTGATCTGGGTCGCTGTCACACCAAATTTTTGCGAAAGTTCGCCAATAGTATCGCCTTTTTTTACTTTATATTTAAATAAATTAGCTTTCTTTTGAGTCTTTGCATCATTATTGGAAACAAGGTAATTGGATGTTTTATTTGAGTATATCTTCAAGCGACTTCCAGCAAGAACTTTACCGCTTGATAAACCATTCCATTCCTTTAATTCTGAAACGGCAACACCATATTTTGCTGCAATGGAGTTTAAATTTTCTCCTCTTTTAATTCTATGATAAACCCACGCACTTGAAGTTTTCTTAGATAAAGTATTCTTAACTATTGTTTTCTCGATCGGAGTTTGATTATCAAGACTTGCATAAAATTCTTTCTTCTCCTCAGGAACAAAGACGGTTAGTTTCTGCCCTACCGCAATTGTTTGAGTGTAGGGAATGTTATTCCAAGTTCTGATATCGGTTACCCTTGTATTAAACAAATCAGCAATACCGAGCAAGCTATCATTCTGCTTTACTCTATAAGTAACGGCAGCTTTTCCTGTTGGGACTACTGTTTTTGCAGTAAAACTATTGTCCTCAACTAACTCTGATGAACTTTCTTCATCAGAAAGAGTTTCATCTTCGTTCAAAACATTCGAACTATTTTGATTATTTAATGAAAGATAAGGCGAAACATATTCTCCATCGTCATTTTGAGTATTATCATTTGCAGTTTCAACATTAGAATTATAAGCAAAGTCATTATTTGAGATATTTGTAACTGGAATTCTAAGTTTTACTCCACGTGATAATTTGGTTTTTGTGGAGATATTATTTGCATAAGCCAAATCATCCTTTGAAACGCCATACCTGGAAGCAACGTTACCAAGTGTTTCACCTTTTTTAACCGTGTGAACCAGATAGTTTCGTTTAGCATGTTCCGGAATATTTTTCATATTCTCTGCGAATAAGCTATAATTGTTCTTGGGAATCCGTAATGGATAACCACCAGGATAATTAAGGGGTGTGGAGAATTGAGTTAATTCCGGATTCATATCTTGTAGCGTTTCTACTGGAATGCCAGCGGATTGTGCTAAATAATTTAAATCAACTGCAGTATCTATTTTGTATATCTCAAATTCATGTGGTCTTTCATAAGAAATATCTGTAATACCATACTTTACAGGATTCATAGCAATTAAGCAAACAGCAATGTATTGGGGAACGTAGTTTCTTGTTTCTTTGGGTAAGAAATTCATTATTTCCCAAAAACTTGTGTTTCCCGATCTTCGGATGGCTCGAGTGATTCGACCTTCACCAGCATTATAGGAAGCCAAAGCGAGATACCAATCACCCAGGTTTGTGTAAAGATCTTTGAGATGTCTTGCCGCTGCCTTGGTAGATTTAACCGGATCACGTCGTTCATCAAAATAAAAATCCGATTCTAATCCGTACATTCTTCCAGTGGATTTAATAAACTGCCATAAGCCGACAGCACTTGCCCATGATCTTGCTGTAGGGTTTAACCCGCTTTCAATCATGCTGAGATAAACTAACTGTTGAGGAAGCTTTTCTTCTGCAAAAACTTTGGTCATCATTGGAAAATACTTTCCTGAACGTGCAAGCCACAATCTGATATGTTTGCTTCCCCTACCAGAAAAATAGTCAATCCATTGTTCAACAATTGGATTTATTTCAAGTGGAATATCAGCAGGAATCACCACTGGAGTGCGATTTTTATACTCGCTCCAATTAGTTTTGATTTCAGGAAAAGTTTTACCAAGCCATTCTTCTAAAGCTGAAAAGGATACATCATCCGGTAAATCATTCAGCCCATCTACATATCTCCGATAATCATCTATTATCGCCTTTTCCAATTCAACATAAGCTTGGTTGTCATCAATACCCGGATAGTAACTTAAGTTATTGATGATTCTTAGGGCTGCTTCAAAGTTTGTTACTGCTTTAGCTGGATTATTTTGATTCTGGAAGGAAATTGCAGATACATAGTATTCCCTTGTCTGTTCAAGCATCTCAGAAACAATTCCACCATTTGATGCGGTTTTCCGAGAAACGTCGGTATCTTCATACCTTGTTATTTCTTTGTTTCCTCCGCATGAAGCAAAAACAAGAGAAAGCAAAGAAATAACAACGAATCGTAGTACGGTTTCTTTCATTACACCACCATTGTTATTTTAGGTTAAAATATAAGTCATATTATTTAAAATTTCAAGTAAAAACTTAACTAATAATTCTATTTGTAATTAGAACAATCAGTTATCATGAAATCATCTTTATTAAAACTAAAGAGGAATGTTTCCATGTTTCTTTTTTGGATTTTTATCAACTTTAGTTTTTAAGAGATTAAAAGCATTAATCAATTTAATTTTTGTTTCATTTGGTAAAATCACGTCGTCAATAAATCCTCTTTCTGCTGCAGCATATGGATTAGCAAATTTTTCAATATATTCGCTCAACTTGTTTGACAATTCCTCTTCAGGATTTTTAGCTTTAGAAATCTCCTTTTTGAAAATTATCTCAACGGCGCCTTTTGGTCCCATAACTGCAATTTCTGCTGAAGGCCAAGCATAATTAAAGTCGCCTCTAACATGCTTTGAATTCATAACATCGTACGCACCACCATAAGCTTTTCGAGTAATTACAGTAACTTTTGGAACGGTTGCCTCACAAAATGCGTACAGTAACTTCGAACCATGTCTTATAATTCCATTCCATTCCTGTTCTGTTCCAGGAAGAAATCCAGGAACATCAACCAAAACCAATAATGGAATATTAAATGCATCGCAAAATCTCACAAAACGTGCGCCTTTGATCGAAGCATTAATATCTAAAACTCCTGCTAAAACTTCCGGTTGATTTGCTACGATCCCTACTGAGATCCCGCCAATTCTTCCAAATCCTACGATTATATTCTCTGCATATTCCGAATGAACTTCCATAAAGTCTTCATTATCAACTAATAAATTAACGATCTCCTTCATATTATAGGGTTTGTTAGGGTTGTCAGGAACAATATCATCTAATCTCAAATCAGGTTTAAGTGCCTCAATTTCAAATTCCTTCTCGACAGACTTATCCATAAAATTAAGAGGAAGATAACTCACTAACTGACGAACACCGTTCAGAGTCTCAATCTCATTATCGTAAATGAAGTGGGCTACACCGCTTTTGCTCGCATGAGTTTCTGCACCCCCTAAATCTTCAAAAGAGACTTCTTCGTGCGTAACAGTTTTAACGACATTTGGTCCGGTAACAAACATATAACTTGTATTTCTTACCATAAAAATAAAATCAGTAATTGCTGGTGAGTAAACTGCCCCACCAGCACAGGGACCCATGACAACTGAAATCTGAGGCACAACCCCGGAAGCTAAAGTGTTCAGCAGAAAAATATCAGCATAACCGCCAAGGCTAACTACACCTTCTTGGATTCTCGCTCCTCCCGAGTCATTCAATCCAATCACTGGAATTCCTGTTTTCATTGCCATATTCATAATTTTAATAATTTTTTCTGCATGAGTTTCTGATAATGAACCTCCAAAAACTGTAAAATCTTGGCTAAAGATAGCGACAGACCTTCCGTCAATTTTTGCAAAACCGGTCACAACTCCATCACCAAAATACTGCTCTTTATCTAATCCAAAATCCTTAGAACGATGTTTAACGAAAATGTCTATTTCCTCAAAACTGCCTTCATCGGCTAATAATTCTATTCTTTCACGGGCAGTAAGTTTACCTTTTTCATGCTGAACGTCAATTTTTTGTTTTCCACCGCCCTGTTTTGCAGTTTCTTTTAATTTTAGTAAATCTAATTGCTTTTGATCAGCCATCTCTTTGTCCTTTTAGTTGGCAATTATTATACCACCAACGGTTTGTGTAATCTATTGTTAAAGTGAAATTAAAACGGAATTAAGCATATTTTGAGACTTGAATACCTCTTCGATCTCATTTTTCAATCTTGTAATTATTTCCGAACTGTCCGCAATTTTAAGTCCGGGAACATCTATTTCTTCAATGATTTTTCCGGGATTTTTCCTCATCAAAATTATTTTTTGAGAAAGTAAAATTGCATCTGAAATATTTGTTGTAGCCATTATGAATGATGTGCAGTGCGATGTTGTCAAATTTTTAAGTGTATCAATGAGTTCTAACCGAGTTTCACCATCAAGATTTTTGAACACATCATCAAGCAAAATGATTTTGGGATTAAAAGTTAGCGCTCTCGCAATTGCAATTCTTAAGCTGAATCCTGATTGAAAAGATGATGGATAGAAATCTTCATATCCGCTTAAACCTAATAAAGCGATAAGTTGATTAACATCAAAGTTAAACTGTCTATCATTTTTTTTGTAAAGTTTTGATGGCAGTTCGATATTTTCTTTTACGTTCAGCCAGGGAAAAGAGGTAGGTTTTTCAGGAATGTAAATTATTTCGCCATTTAATTCGATAACTTTGTTACCACCGATATTGACTTGTCCTTCAAAACTTTCCAATCCTGCAATTATTTTTAACAAAGTTGTCTTCCCCGAACCAAAAGGTGCAAGAATTGAAATGAATGAACTTTTTTCACCATAGTTTTCAATCTTAAGATTTAAATCTTCAAGAACGATAAGTTTTGCACCAGAATTGTTCATGTAGGATTTGCTTAGGTTCTTTATGTCTAAAATATTTTCTGCCAAAGCTTATGCCTTCCAGAAATAAAATTTATTTTTGATGAATTTGAATACCTGTGTGCTGATGAAAATGGAAGCTCCAATAATAATGAACATCATCAGTAATGCGGATAGGTCTTTAAATTGTAAAATTTTCCGAAAAATAGTCCCTAACCCGAAGCCAAGGTTAATGTATTCAAAAAGTATTACGGAAGCCCACAAATAAATATTTTGCTTAATAACGTAAGTCATCAATTCCGGTTGAATTGCTTTCCAAACTACTTTACGCAACAACGAACTCTCTCCAATCCCAAATGACCGCAGGGAAAGAGAATATTGTGATCCATGTGTTTCACCCAAGTACTTGGATTTAATCATTATTGAAGTAAAAGAAATCAAAAATGCGAAAACAAACTTGGTAACTTCGGATTGCGGAAACCAGATAATGAGTATCATTGCCAGGATAATTCCCGGAATGTATCTTGAAAACCATTCGACAGAAAGAATAATATCTGCAAAAAATGTTTTGTGAAAAAATATTGGGAAGAGCAATCGAACCAAATAATAAGCAGCAATAAGAGGAAAATAAATCGCAGATAATGTTGATAAATAATTCCGTCCAAAGTCATAATTTTTGAAGAGATCAAAAATTGATTGAAAGACAATACTTGGTTTTGGGAAAACATCGTTTACTGGTAGAATTAATTCAAACAAAAAAATCCAGAGAAGGAAGTACAGAAGCACTAAAAATGGAGCGGAATATTTGATCGTTTTAACCAAAATTAGCTGATATTATAATTGATGACACGATTTGAATTTATTACGTGCGAATATAAGGATTGACGGTTTGGGATTCAATAAGATTTTTAGATGGTGTTTAAGTGAGATTCACCTTAAAGGTGAGTCTCACCTGCAGATTAAAAGATATACCAGATTAAAGTTGCACCACACTAACGAAAATCTTGTATATCTACAATTTGAGAAATTGATTATTCTTTTTCTCATTGCCAATCGTAGTTTCTTCACCATGACCTGAATAAACAACCACATCATCAGTCAAAATTAACAGCTTAGTTCGAATTGAATTGATTAAGGTATCATAATCACCGCCCCACAAATCTGTTCGTCCTATACTTTCCCTAAAAAGAACATCACCTGAAACCAAGATATTTTCCTTGTCAAGATAAATACAAAATTCACCAGGAGTATGCCCTGGAGTGAAAATGAATTTAATTTCGGATTGGTTCAAAGTTAATTCCAAGTTCTCAGTCAAATAATTATCAGGTGTTGGAGGAATATCAATTTCAACTCCGAACATTTCTGCCTGCTTAACTGCATTTTGTAATAATGGTAAATCCCCTTCCGGAATCAGAAATGTCGGATTATATTTTTCCTTAACAAACTTGCAGCCAAAGATGTGATCAATATGACAATGTGTGTTGATGAGATGGGTAACTTTCAAATTATTTGATGAAATGTAGTTGGAAAGTGTTTTCTTCTCATGTTCATCAAAACATCCGGGATCAACAACAATCGCTTCTTTTGATTCATCATTCCAAATAATGTAAGTGTTTTCAAAAAAAGGGTTAAAAATAAATTTTTGGATTTGAATCATAGTGTTGCTTCCTTAAAAACAAAATTAATTGCACACTGCGATGATCTGTCCTATCTGCGTCATCAGCATTCATTGAATATCGTTTAATCGGGTCGAAAATTCTTGCCTAATCGGTTATGTAATTTTTTAGTGTAGCTGTTGAAATTATCCGTTGTTTCCTCCATTGAATCACCGCCAAACTTTTTGAGGAAATACTCTGCTAATGACCATGCAAGCATTGATTCGCTGATAACAGAACAAGCTGGAACAGCAACATAATCACTTCGTTCTCTTCTTGCTTCAACTTTTTTCATAGTTTTCAAATCAATACTGTGCAAAGGATTCATCAAAGTTGAAATAGGTTTCATAGAAGCACGAATTATAATTGGTAATCCCGTTGAAATTCCACCTTCAATTCCGCCTGCATAATTAGTTTTGCGAGAGAAAACATCTCCCTTTAAAATAATCTCATCATGAACTTGAGAACCAAATTTTTCTGCCGATTCAAACCCATTTCCAATCTCAACTCCTTTAACTGCATTGATTGACATAATTGATTGAGCAATTGCTGAATCAAGTTTTCGATCATAGTGCATAAAACTTCCCAATCCAACTGGAACTCCGGAAACAACTGTAATAAATGTTCCGCCAAGTGTGTCGCCTTTATTCTTAGCTAATTTAATTTTATTAACGATACGCTTTTCCTGAATCTCATCTAAGACTCTAACTGAACTTTGATCTGCTTCTTTAGAAATTTTCCAAGCATTAAAACTTTTAGGTAATTTGTTTTCCAATAAATTGCTGAAAATATTTTTCTTTGGATAAATACCCCCGATACTTTCAACAAAACTTCCAACAGTTATTCCAAACTCTTCCAAAAACTTTCTCGCAATTGATCCAGAAGCAACTCTTGCAGCAGTTTCTCTTGCACTTGATCGTTCTATTGAATTTCTTACATCGTCAAAGTTATACTTTGAAACTCCAACTAAATCAGCGTGACCTGGGCGGGGAATTGATATTTTCTCATATTCTAATTTAGAAGCTGGAATTTCTGAAGACAACATTTCAATCCAATTTTCCCAATCGTTATTCTTTATGAGTAAACAAATTGGAGAGCCAATTGTTTTTCCAAATCGAATTCCAGAAATAATCTCTGCTGTATCGGATTCAATTTTCATTCGTTGACCACGTCCGTAACCTGCCTGTCTTCTCTTCAAATGAAAATCGATATAATCTTTTGTGATTTTTAAGTTTGAAGGAAATCCTTCCACAATTGCTGCGAGGGATTTTCCGTGAGACTCACCTGCAGTAAGAAATCTTATCATAGTTTTACTTTATTGTATCGGTAAATATAAAAAAACGCCCGATGATTAGTCGGGCGTAGAATAATATTTTATGAATTGCTAAAACTAATCGGGAATTTCAATTCCCCTAAAGAAATTATTTCCATCCTTAGTTTGAAGCTTTAATAAAACTGCAGAACCTTTTTTATCTTTAAATATTTTAACAAGATCACCCACTGAATAAATTTTCTTTTTATCTGCCTCAAGAATGACTAAATCCTTAGCCAATTGTCTGTCTTCTGCTTTACTGAAGGATTTAACTTCTGTAATCATCACACCGTAATCAACTTTATAATCGGATTTTTGTCTTGCGGTCAGATTTGCAACAGATAATCCAATATCGTCAAATTTAGCTGAAGTAGATTTAGATTCTTTGCTTTCTTCACTACCCTTT
Organism: uncultured Ignavibacteriaceae bacterium; assembly: GCA_964613805.1. Classification (GTDB taxonomy): domain Bacteria; phylum Bacteroidota; class Ignavibacteria; order Ignavibacteriales; family Ignavibacteriaceae; genus XYD12-FULL-36-8. Next base: position 69,112 of record CAZTJF010000006.1, read on the forward strand.
TGCTTATCAGCAACCGGTTCATTCTTATTGTCAGTATCTCGCGATTTTAAAGTGACTTCTCGTTCAATTTCTTTCCCATCTCTGAATAAAGTCAATTTAATAATTGTGCCAGCAGATTTGGAAGCAACGTAACCCTGCAATTGATTTGGTTTATTTACTTCTCTACCATCAACTTTGAGAATTACATCACCTTCTTTGATATCAGCTTTAGAAGCAGCGCCATCCTCAATTATACCCTGAACAATAATGCCTTTGGGTTTATCAAGCCCTAATGATTTTGCAATCGCATCGTCAACTTCACCGATATTGACACCAATATATCCTCTGCTGATCTTTCCGTGAGCTATTAAATCCTTAGCTACTGATTTGACTAAATTAATAGGAATTGCAAAACCATAACCGATGTAAGTTCCGGTATTTCCGGCTGCTATCGCTGAATTAACACCAATCACTGCGCCAGATAAATCAACGAGCGCACCTCCGCTATTTCCGGGGTTTATAGCAGCATCTGTTTGAATAAAATTCTCAACACCGTAACTATCCTTTATTAATCCAAGATTTCCACGACCGATTGCACTCACAATACCGGCTGTTACAGTAGAAGCTAGCGACAGAGGGTTTCCAATCGCCATAACCCATTGCCCAACTTTCAAATCATCGGAATCACCTAAATAAGCCGCAGAAAGATTTTTTGCGTCTATTTTTATTACCGCTAAATCTGTTAAGGGATCAGTGCCAACAACTTTAGCATCAAAAGATCTTTTGTCTGACATTCCTACAGTTACTTTTGTTGCGTTTTCAACAACATGATTATTTGTAACAATGTATCCATCATCGGAAATTATTATTCCACTTCCCGAACCCCTTTGTTCTTTGGGCATATCTTTGAATGGAAAAAAGAAGAAATCGGCATGAGGATTTTCTCGCTCAGAAACTACTGAAACTTGAACAATAGTGGGAGTTACTTTTTCGGCAACTTCAATAAATGCTTTGCTAAAACTTGTTGCATCTGCATCAAGATTTACTGGCGGTTTTGCTGCGCCGAGACTAATATCGGCTAAGCTTGGTCTCACAACTCCGAAACCTGATACGAGAATTGCACCAAAAATAATTCCTATGAAAATTAAAACAGCCGCTCCCAATATTCCTTTGTAATTCATTTTTTGATCCTTTTTTATTTAAAAATTATTGACTATTTAAGTTATCGAACAAATGTAAGGATTGAATTCCCTTAAAGTCTGTTACATGATGTTTAAGATGTTTTTCCATAAAAGATATAGCTTCTTCCATAAAATTAATACTCGGTTCAGGTATTTTCTTATTACTTTTTAGACAGATTAAAACCTCAAAAAGTTCCGAATTTATAGAAAAAGATTCTACAACAGTTTCTTTACAATCTTTACAAAAAATACCTAAATCAAAATTGTAGGACAATTCACTATTTAATAACTCTCTTTTACCGCAGCCGGAACATCTTTCTAATTGAAGTTGATAACCAAGCTCTGATAAAAAGAACATAAAAAATCTTGCAAAAAGAACCGCTGCTGATTCTTTAGCTTCGTCCATCAGAGAAAAGATTCTTACCAATCCGTTGAATAATTTATGATTGACTTCATGTTCAACATTTAAAGTTTTCACCAGCTCTAAAATTGCTTGGGCATATCTCTGATTTTCCAAATCGGTTTTTATATTAGGAAAATGAGAAATTATGTCAGCACTTGATATCAACTGCACTTCTCTCGAATCTTTATTATAAAAAACAATTTGAAGATGATTAAAAGTATCAACAACCAACCCTAATTTAGATTTTGGATTTCTCCCCCCTTTAACTATGGCAGTAAGTTTGCCGTAATCTTTTGTAAATAAAGTAACGATTAAGCTGGTGTCTCCATATTTAATTTTATGAAGAACCACTGCCTCAGTTTTTATTATGTCGCTCATTTGATAAAATTATACGGGAAAAGATAAACTTGATCTTCTGTGATTATGCCTGAAATAAGATGAGAAGGAGTGACATCAAAAGCCGGGTTAAACACTTCAATAGAGTCTGATGCAATGCTGCATGATTTGTAAGTTAGCACCTCGCTTTTTTTTCTATGCTCAATAATTATTTCTTCACCAGAAGGGAGAGTTCGATCAATTGTTGTTGTAGGAGCGGCAACAAAAAAAGGAATATCATGATAATTGCAAATCACTGCGAGGTTATATGTGCCAATTTTGTTTGCTGTATCGCCATTTAAAGCAATTCTGTCAGCACCAACAACTACCAAATCAACTTTTTTCTCTTTCATAAGAACTGCCGCCATGGAATCTGTATTAACAATAAAAGGAATTCTATTTTGCTCCAGTTCAAACGTCGTTAGTCGCAATCCTTGATATAGTGGGCGAGTCTCATCAATATAGACATGTGCAACTAATCCTTTCTCAAAAGCCATTCTAATAACGTTAAATGCCGTGCCGTCACCTGCAGTCGCTAACTTACCGGTATTGCAATGAGTAAGAACGTTCGATTTTTTCTTAAATATTGTTAATCCGTTCTTTCCAATACGATTACATTTTTCAATATCATCATTGTGTAACTCAATTGCTCTTTGCTTCAAAAGTTCACACAGATTATCGTCGTTTTTATTCGCAATAAATACTTTCTTCATTTCATTCAAGCACGAAAAAAGATTCACTGCAGTGGGTCTTGTACCCATTAATCGTTCATAGGAAAACTCAAAGGTGGATTGAATTTTTTCTTTGATAGAATTCTTAATGGATAATGCAAGTGCATAAGCTGCAATAACTCCGATTGCAGGAGCACCTCTTACTTCAAGATTTTCAATTGCCTCTGCGATGCGTTCATATTCATCTGTTTCGATGTATGATTGCTCGAAAGGCAGTTTTGTTTGATCGAGAAAAATTAGTTTGTCATTATTGAATTGGAATGAGAAGTAGTCACTCTTTTTCATCAAATCTCGAGAGGTTACGAAATTCTCTAAATCTATCTTGAACCCTAAAATATTCAAGGTTTTCCAGACCTTTTGTGCTGAATTTTTCAACACAGAAGGAAGCCATTGCACTCCCATAAATTACAGCGCACTTCATATTATCCGGACTTAAATCCTGAGTTCTATGCAGATAACCTGTAAAACCACCAGCAAAGGAATCACCTGCTCCGGTAGGATCATAAATCATTTCAAGAGGATAAGCTGGTGCCGAAAAAATTCGATCTTCTACAAAAAGAAGTGCTCCATGTTCGCCCTTCTTAATTATTAAAGTTTCTGGACCTAATGCTCTTATTATCCTTGCAGACTTGATCAAGTTTGGTTCATTAGCTAACAACCTTGCTTCAGAATCATTTATAATCAAAACATTAACCTTTTTTATTAACTCAAGAAGCTCTTTTTTCTTTCCATCAATCCAGTAATTCATGGTATCGCAAACAATAAATTTAGGATTATCAAGTTGCTCTAAAACTCTTAGCTGAAGTGTCGGATCAATATTTCCTAAACACACAAACTGCGACTTTTGAAATTTTTTAGGAATCACAGGGTTGAAAGATTGAAAAACATTTAACTCAGTAAAAAGTGTATCACGAATATTTAGATCATAATGATATTTTCCTCCCCAACGAAAAGTTTTTCCGTTTTTAATAATTTGTAAACCTTCCAAATCAATGTGATGCGATTCAAGCAGCTTTATGTAAGATTTAGGAAAGTCCTCACCCACAACTCCAACAAAATAAATCGGTCCGGTAAAATAGCTTGATGCTAATGAAATGTATGTTGCCGAACCTCCAAGTGCATCTTCTATTTTATCGAATGGAGTGTAAACCGTGTCAAGACCAACAGAACCAACGACTAATAAGCTCAACTTTACTCCAGTGTTTTTTTACGAGTGAAAAATAGCGAATTAACTTGAGAATTAAATCCTAATATCCACAAAGTTCAAATAGCTTTTTTCCTTCAGAAAATATTCACAAATAATATCAACAGACTTTCGCTGACCAACCCATGCCAACATTTTTTTTGCTTTCTCATTTGTTACCCAAACGTATTCAGTATGCTCATCTGAAATTTTTACATTAGTTTGATAGTCAATTTGTGCTGCAAAGACAGGTAAAAATGAAATGCAATTTTTTTCAGGCGAGTAAAACGAATTCACATTCGGAACAACCCACAATTTTTTTGGTTTGAGATTCGTTTCTTCTAAAATTTCCCTTAAAGCCGTTTGATAAGCTGTTTCACCTTCTTGAATACTACCTGAAACCATCTGCCACAAACCTGGATAAATTTCTCTCTCGGAACGTTTGAGTAGTAAAAATTCAATTTTACTTTTTTTCATTCTAAAGATATGTGCTTCAACCATATTTGAAATTATTGGAAGCATTCTGAAACCTCATTTTTTAGTGTTTAGTTATTTTTTATTAAAGTGTAATCTGGCTATCAATAACCACATCACTAATATTGACGAATAATTCCTTCGTGGGACTCTGTACTTTCTTCGTGTGACTCCGTGTAAGAATTAATCTTTTCACGAAGAAACACGGAGAATAACAAAGGAGAAACACGAAGATAATAATCAACTCATCCTCTGCGACATCCAGCAAACTGTATTGAGAATAAGTATATCCTAATTAAGCATGTTATTTCTAATCAACTAAAAATACGCTCTAACTTCTGCACGAGCTGTGTGAACCGGTTTGCTTCCGCTAAGCAATCTGCCATCATAATTTATAGTTGATTGTAAGTTAGCAGATAACCGATAATCAAAATTCAACCGCCAATAATAATTTTTACCGATTGCGTTGCCTCTTGTTAATTCAAATGGAAGAAAATTCTGATTTGACTTTCCTATCAATTCTGATCTTTCCACTTCCATTCTTAATCTTCCGCTGCCAGCAAATGATAAATTGAATCGCAGTGCTTGAGAATTATTATCAATAATTGTTGGAATATTTGGAAAGGCATCTTCACTTCTCCCAACTTGAATCTTAAAACCAACTTCAATATTTCTTTCTGGTCGGTATGAAAAATCAGAAATAACTTTATTCGAATTTATCAGTCGTTTTCTATTTGATGTAACAGGAGCATAAACATTATCCTGCTCATTTATAATATCTGTTTGGTTACTGAATTCTTTTACTAATCGTAAACGTACCCTCAAGCTTCGCTCTCTGCTGTAAGCTCTCTCATACCCGCCTGAATATTGATTCAGACTTTTCCTCTGCGAATATCTAAATCTAAATGACAAATCCTGGTCATTTTCATTTACAAAAAAATCTTGCTGAATTAAGTTGAACCCGCGAATTGTTGTTTGCTCATTCTGGAATGAAGAAAAATTTAGGAGATAAATTTTCTTAAAATCCGTTTCTTTGCTATTCTCTTCAACACGCCAATAAGTTTCACTTGAAAGTGCTTCAAAAATACTTTGCAATCCGCCTCGTTCAGTGAAAAATTTTCCATATTCTACTTTCCAGCGAGTGCTTGTCTTTAAATCTATAACAGGAAATAATTCTTCTGTTGGCAAAGTTATCTGGATAAATTCACCGTCGAACAGAGTTGGTTCAAATTCATTTTCATCAGCGATACCGTTACTGTTCAAGTCACCAACGTAAATATAGTTTCCTGTTCCTCTCTCAACTTTAATAAATACTTTTTCTAACCTTGCAGATTTTTGAGTCGAAACTTCATAATACAAATCACCGGAAAGAGGTGACCAAAAGTTAAATCTCGATTGTGAACGAACAAGTATAGTTTCATTGTCGAGGAAACCTTTTTGCTTAAAATCATCCGAATATTTTTTTTGTCTAAAGGTGAGATTCAAGTTTGAGTTGACTTCTCTAATACCCGTATAGGCAAAATCATAAAACTGTGCAGTTGAACGTGATTCGCGATACATGATACCAGAAATCGGAAAATAGTCATGACGCAAAGAAAATTTTGCTGATGCATTAAATCCTTCAAAATCTCTCAACTCAACAAACGGAGCAAGCTCATAATACCTTAAACTCGTTGAGATGAGTGAATCATAATTTCGCAAATAATCTTTTCTATCTTCTGCTAAAAATTCTATTCCGGGTTTTAATTGCCAAATCAAGTAATAAGCCGATCCTTTTTGCCGAAGCCAATCGCTTTTTAAGTTCACATTTTTGTTTGAAACATAATCAAGATTATAAACAGCATTGTAGTACTTTTGATCTGACAACTGAATTGTATTGTTGTAACGATCTGTTTTGAAATTCTCCCCTCGCCGTAAGAAAGCAAATGAGCTTAGCACTTTTAGTTCATCAATTGGAAATAATTTCACACTAAGCTCTCTCAGCTTTTCATCAACCTGATCGGTGATTTGTGAAATGTTATAATTTCGATTGTACTCTACCTCATTAAACCGATCCGGTGATGTGAACTTTGATTGAACAAATCTATCTTTATACGACAACCCAACTTTACCTAAGTTCAAATCGCCTAACTGAATTTCTTTAGGATTCATTTGAAGAAAAATATTTGTGGCATATCCGTAATTATCTTCATCATCATTTGCGGAGAATTTGTTTTTATCCCATGAACTTCCTGCATATTCAAAATTAAAAATGAAATCTTCAAATGGTTTTAGCTCAAGAGCAATATTCCCTATCTGCTTAAGCTCAGGCAGAGGCAAGAGAATAACAGGAGCATAATTTCCTTTGCCAATTCCGACAAATCTAAAGTTACCAAGACTTTCTCTTATGTAATCTCCTTGAAATTCACCGATATAACTAAAAGTAACATTGAAGATTGCAAGAGAATCTCCGGGAGCATAACGATAAAGAATATACTGATTGTTATTTATTAGTGTATCAATTTGAATATATGTTCCTTTCAAAACTCCAAACGAATCCGGCAAGGCAAGTGACACACCTGATTTTACAGCTTTTAATCTGTCATCTCCTGCAAGAGAAAGAATGTCTCTATCAGCTTCTGATATCGAAATATCTATCGGTGAATCCTCATTGTCGCCTTCTCTCAAATATTGAACCTTAATTCCGACTTTACCATCCCATAACTCTGATGTTACGCCTGTACCAAAAAAATTTCGTGAATATCTTCTATCGGTGTACTCAAAATCAACTGTAATTCTGCTTGCTGATGTAATCAATCGTTTTGGTGTAAAGGTTAACTGCGCATTTGAATATTCGATAACATAATCGTTATTCTCCCCTCTGTTCATTTCAATGCCATCAAGAAAAACTTTTTCAGTACCAGCAATTGTGATAATCTCACGTTCTCCATTAATTCCGGTTAAGCGATAGGGACCTTGAACTCCATCTGACCCGATAAAAGAATTTGAAACAAATTTTCCTCTTGAACTTGCAACTGAGAAGTAAGCAGAATTATTTTCATAACCAAATTCGCCAATCAATCCCTGCAATTTTCGATTGATTACTCCAAACTCACCTTGACGCTTTTGAATTTGATAATCACCAAAAGTACCAATCGCATTTGGATGTTTTATTTGAATGAAAACTTTATCAAGTTCCTCAAGTCGTTCGGTATTGCCTGAAGGTTGAATTGGAGTATTCTCATCAGTAAGTGCAGTAACTATTTCAATATCTTGTGATAATCTGCCGGCAAGTTGTAAACGTAATCCGCTGTTGAGTGTGAAATCCTTTGTCGTTCCTACTGTAAACCCGCGTACGAGTGTTCCACTCTTTTCAATGTTAGAACCAAAAATTGACTCTGAACTCAAGCTGCTTAAAACCGATTGTGGAACTCTAATCGTATCTCTTCTCTGAGGATCATATCGAGTTATCAAACTGCGTTTTCTATACTCTTTCAGAATTGGAATTTTGATCGCTTGATAGGTAACAATAAGAGTATCGAAGATGGAATACAAAAGCGAATCAGATAAAGAAAAGGCAGCTAATTCATACTGAAAATAGTAATCATTTTTTTTAAGAATTGAATTGCGAAGCTGGATGGTTTCGGTGAATGGAATAATGTTGGTTTGACTTATTTCATACTTGTTTGAGAAGTTGATCAGAATCGTATCTTGCACAATCATCGAATAATATTTCGGCTGAGCCGAGATAAATTCTTGATAAAGAATCAAGACAAATAATCCGAAAATTAGCTTTAGTTTGAATTTCAATTATGAATAGTATTTGTGTATTTCGAATCTAAATTTACAAACTTGCGGAATCAAGTCTATATCAGTAACAGTAACCTTCGAGGTTCGCGAATCGGGATAGCCCAGCAACCTCGAAGGTTGCACAAAAGAATATTTGGAGAAGGTTTACAGCTATCCTAATTTTCTAATGAGATTTTTCAATAATGGAGAAATAATGAGTAAAAAAGCAAAGCAGAAAAAAAATCAAAAAGAATCGGAGAAAGAAGCAAAACAAAAATCTAAATTAGAACGTTTATTGCTTGCAAGAACAATTCCACTGCGTACAAACTATATTTTATTATTTGCTTCAATCGCATTAACATTGTTGATTGGAATATATTTTCTACTATCGTCTCATGCCCAGAATGGTTTCTTCGGATTTCCGCTTGATGATCCATGGATTCATTTAACTTTTGCAAAAAATTTATTTGATTATGGAAGCTTTTCTTATTTCAAAAATGAAATTGTGACATCAGGTTCGACTTCACCAATTTATACTCTCCTCTTGACTCTTTTATTTTTCTTCAGCTCAAACGAATTTATAATTAGTTATGTTCTGGGAATCTTTTTCTCTCTGCTTACCCTCTTCTTTTTTTTCAAATTATTCTCCGGGCATTTCAAATCTTTTCCCTGGCTTGGTGCTGCAGCAATATTATTCGTTGCCATTCAACCAAAATTAAATTTGATATCTGTGTCGGGTATGGAAACAACAATGTTCATTGCGCTTTTAACAATGGTCTTTTATTTCTACTATAAAAAAAACGCTATCTGGCTTGGAATATCTTTGGGTTTAATAATTTGGTGCAGACCTGATGGATTCGTGATTTGGCTGGCAGTTTTAATAGATTACTTTGTACAATCTAAATTCTTGAAACCAGATAGCTCAAAAAGTAACGTTGTATCTTGGGAGAAGAAAAATTTTTACTTGGCATTACTCTTAGCTGTTCTTTTAGTGATTCTGTACTTTGGTTTCAATTTTCTTTTATCCGGAGAAATTTTACCTAACACATACCGCGCAAAGCTTGAGTATTACCAAAACAATGACCGATCTTATTTTCTTGTTAATGAAGTCCTCAAATATTTCACTTCCAAAGAGTTCATACTTATTTGGATACCTTTTCTAATCGGATTTATCGCAGTGTTATTTGATCTCATCAAGAAAAGAAAATATGAATTCTTCGTTTACTTTTTATTTGTCCTTGGTTTAATGGCAGCATATTACTTAATGCTTCCCTTTTCACATAGGTTTGGCAGATACTTAATGCCCGTAATTCCATTCTATCTCTTAGTTTCTTTTTATGGAATTAAAACAATTATTGAATTTGCTTTAAGAAAAAATACGCCCGTTGGAGTCATAAATGTTCTTTTTATCATCTACGTACTAACGGGTATTTATTTGTCAACAAAAGAAATAACAATCAATAAAGATGAATATGCAGAACTGTGTAAATATCATAACGATAGGCACGTAACTGCCGGCAGATGGTTAAAAAATAATACTCCAGAAAATGCTGTGGTTGCTGCACATGATGTTGGAGCGATTGCATTTTACAGCCAGCGAAAAATTGTTGATATGGTAGGATTAGTCACACCGGAAATAATATCACATATTAACGATAAAGATCACGCCTCATTCTTAAATAATTACTTTGCTCAAAATAAAATTGATTACCTGGTCACACTTAGAAATTGGTTTGAAGTTGTAAATGATAATCCTGTTTTCATTCCGGTTAATCAATTTGAATTTCTTGAAATATTTAAATATAAAACGGACAAAACTAATATAACTCCCAAGCAAGCTACACAGATGAATGAGCAGGCAATGCAAATCTTTCAACAAAACAACCCTGTTGTAGCGGAGCAAATATTGCAGCAATCTTTGAATATTGATCCAAGTTCTTCTAGAACTTTATTCTTATTGGGCGCAGTTGCTGAAAGAAAAAAGGATTTACAAAATGCAGAATCGTACTTCGCAAAAGCTATTCAGATTTTTCCTGAATATGCTGAAGCAAATTTTGGATTGGCACGACTCTACTACAATCAAAGGAAATATCTTAAAGCAAAGGAAAACATAAACATGTGTCTTAGCGTAAAACCAGATTATAATCCCGCTATTGATTTATTGGAATTAATTAAGACTAAAATCTCGAGCACAGAAATAAAGTAAGTTGATTGTTACGCTTCACGTGTAAATATTTTAAATCGTTTGCTTCGGTCATAAGGAATAATATCTATAACCTCGCCCTTCATCACCTTGCTTTTAATGTTGGTCCAGAATTTTACAGTGAACAAATCGCTGTGCACTGAATTAAATATCCCCTTCAATGGCTCCGGAATACCAATATATCTGTTCACTTCATCTAAGAAAAAATCATTTTGATCTGCAATGATCCAATCTTCTTCAAGTGAATGCTCTTCATAATCATTTTTAGGAACCGGCTTCAACTTGAAATTGGAACTCTCCAAAGGGATGATATCATCATAATCATATAAGACAACTCTGTTTCCTTCACTCACACCATAATTCCAAGTATTAAATAAATCCGCCGGGAAAAGCCCTGTTGCGGCTAAATCTTTTATGAAATATCCATAATCAATTATCACTTGTCTTATCAATCCCATGTTCGTTTCTCTATGAAAATAAATTGGCAGCGGTATTACTTTTCGTTGAAGATAAAGATGATTTATAATGACATAATCATTATTGATTTTAACTGCATCGTTTGCAATTTTTAGACAATCATTTAATAGTTCATCAGAAAATCTTTTTTTTCTGAATTTAAGATTCTCAAATTCTTGTGTGTCTACTAATCGTCCAACGCGATCTCGCTTACAAACAAAATCATATCTCTCCATAACCTGGGACTTGGTGATAGTCTTGTCAGTCATGTGCGAAGATCTTACAAAACATGGTTTGTCTTTTATCACTTTGAAAACGTGATTATAGTTTGGGAGCGTAAATACAAGCATTACTGCACCTTCTTTGCCGGGTGCGTACTCAAATTTTTCTTTTGAAATGTGTACAAATCGGTGGAGGTCCCTATAAAACTCAGTTTTACCGTGCTTATTAAATCCTACAGAATTAAATAAGTCCGATAAAGGTTTCTGCGGCAGAATAGAATTAAGGAAATGTATTAGCTGATTTGGCAGATCAACATCAACATTGAAATATGAATAAGCAAAACCAAAAATATTATTAGCATCAGCTTCATCAAACAAAACTGAGTCTATATAAATTCCGTCCTCTCCATTGTAAAGTGGAATTATCAGAGGAATTGTTCTTGAATCAATTACAATTCTACCAATTATGTATGCGACTTTATTTCTATAAAAAATGGATTTCAGAACATCTATGGAATAAGTTTTTTCGTTTCTTGCAATCGGCCACAAAAATAAATTTAATTCATTCGCTGCATATTCAAGATCCCTAGATAAGTCCTCGAATTCAGAATCAAATCTATGATCATCAATAATCCTTTTAATTAATTCTTTTGTAGATTGCTGTGGATAATATGTGTTGAATATTAGTGGACCACAAGGTTCTTGTTGTTCAATAGCTTTCAGATGAAAAAACTCTAAATCGCGGTTGATACCTACGAACCCAAATCTTTTCCTTGATAATGAATTGAAAAAAGTTTCTGCGATATTTCTGTTGCAATAATTTTTTATGAGATCAGCGTACTGCCCTTTTACAATAATCCAGGTTGAAGAGTCACATTCTTTATTGATTAGAAAGTCATTTATTCGATCTGAAATTTCAGTCAGAATTTTTTCATAAAGATTTAATCTCTCAACCGCATCTTTTCTGATATCCTGCCATTCTTTTCGTTCAAATCTAACTTTTGATCTTCTTGTGATTATAAGAAATTCGGAAAGATATTTCTTGAAACCCCCGAAAATAATCTTAGCAATTATTCTTATGTCTGAACTTCTATTCAATTATATCAATCCTCATTTTCATACGATTCAAACTTATGAAACTTTTGGGAATGATACGAAGCGATCCTATTGGTTTTATGCAATATTCTTCTGATGAACTTTATTCAATTTTCATTTTGCACTCTGTTTTTATGAGCGTCCGTGGTAAAGTCTTTCAACACAACGAAATGGTTGGACAGAGTTCGGTAAGGGCATGATGCATCATGCCCCTACAATTTACTTCGAAGTCTTCCCTCCATGATCTCCGACCATGATCCATTTGTCACCTTTTTTCATTAAAATATCTGTCCACTTCCCTTTTTCCCACTCTCTTTTTCCATCTTTACCTTCACTTAGCATAGTGTAATAGTAATGAACATAAGCAAAATTTCCATTGACCCAGATTGCAGCAGGTATAAGAGTGGAATAAAGGATTTTAAAATTTGGATCTCGATTACTGATGATTTTTTTTACATTTTCCTTTGTATCTGGTGCATCATAACTATATTCCCAACCGCGATATGATTCATCAAAGTAATTTATGAACGCTGCGTCTCTGTTGGCAGATAGCTCATTGTATGTCTCAACAGATTTCCATACTTCTTTTTGTTCAGCGGACCATTGCTGAGCTTGAACGTTTGTCACAAACAGGACTGGTAATAGTAGAACGAATAGAACAAGCAACTTTCTCATATAGAACCTCCTATTAAATTAATGTTGATTTATTAGTAGAGTGTTCAGCTGCATATTAAAACCTTGGAGCTTGCCTAGTCGGTAGACAGGGTTACTTATCACATCTGCTGCATAAACCTTGAAGGTCTCTCTGAACACTTGAAAAATTCATATTCTAAGTTTCAACACAACAATCTGCTTATTGTTTTTTATCTATCTCTAATTGCTTTTGGCAGCAGGTGGTTTAACCAAGAAGTAACCAAAGCCCACTGTGAAGAAAAGGTAAACGAAAACAATTAACCAACCTAAAGGATTAAGCACACCTGAAATGATTGTGAACAAAGTCATAACAAATGCTATGAGGTCGTAAACAAAATATCCGAGAATAATTGCTCTCCTTGCGTTAGATTCTGCTGCATCTTTAGCAAACCAGCAAATACATAAATTACCGAAAAGTGAAGAAGCATATTCTCGTGCTGTAAACATACCTCCAGCAGTCAGTGTTGCTCCGAATATTGAAAGCAATGTATCCGGTATAAAAAGCAACAGAATACCAAAAAACAAGCATACTATCGCCTTTATGATCATTAGAGTTTTGAATGACATAAATACCTCCAATAAATTGTTAATAATGATTATTTAGTTGAGCGTTCTGCTTTTTAAAACCTTCGAGGTTTGAGTAGCTATTTCATTCGGAAACCTCGAAGGTTTATGCACACCCTAAAAAATTAAAACTACAAAGTGAAACTCATCTAACTACGATAGATTCACGTAAGATGAGTCTCACTAAAAAATATTACTTCAGATAGATTTCTCTCATTAGCTTAGCACCAAGCCATTCTCTAATGGTCTCATAGTTTTGTATTGTTTTTTGATATTCTTCTTTCATCTTATCTTTTATTTTATTGTCTATCGCTTCCCATTTTTTATCTCTTACCTGATCAGGATCAAGAGCTGCCATATTTTCAAATTCTATCATAAGTATGACATTGTAATCTTCTTTATTGGCAGCTTCACCTAATAAGATTTTGTAAGATTTAATCAAACCCTCTTTGATGGCTTCTTTCATAGTTGCTTCCCAAGTATTCTTAATTCCCTTGAGATAGTCATCAACTACATTTGTGCCTGTCCTTACGAACGATAATGACCAGACAGTTCCCGAATTATATGGGGACTCCTGTGCAAAGTTGTGTATTGCTGGGAATAGAAAAAGTAAAAAGACCACCAGCGTTAAAATCTTCCTGGTTTTCATGAGAACCTCCTAGTAAATTGTTAATGATGATTATTTAATAGAGTGTTCTTGTGTTGTAACCTTCGAGGTTACACCTCGCTTAAACACCTCAAACCTCGAAGGTTTTGCTGAACACTCTAAACTTTATATAAGCTTGTCTCGCCTATCAGTTATAGCCGTGAGTTGAGAATTTTATGAGGAGATATTTTTGGCGAAAACAAACATGCTATTATCCATAGTTAAAGAATAATTTTGTTATCACGCCTTGGGGGAATAAATATACAATGTGTCTTAAGGTTGTTAGAAAGTCTCCGCAAAATGAAACTTCCTCTCAAGGTGGAAAAGTTTTAGAAGAACCTATGGTAAATTTATCATTGTATAGATAATTGTCAAGAAGAATTATTACCTGGATGAAGAAAAATGTGAGGTTCGGTACATGATATACCAGATTTGCCATGCAAAAAGCGTTTGGAAAATCTGGCATATCTATAAGCAATATTTTACTCGTACCTCAATGCTTCAATCGGATCGAGGTTTGCCGCTTTATAGGCAGGATATGTTCCAAATAAAACTCCAACAAAAACGCATAGAGAAATTCCAATAATCACCCAGTCATATGGCACTGCAGATTGAGCATTTATATAACTGCCAGCTAAATTTCCTATACCAACGCCAATAAAAATTCCAATTATTCCACCGATAATGCAGAGAACTACGGCTTCAATTAAAAATTGAAGTAAAATATTTTTTTTCTTTGCACCGAGAGCTTTACGAATTCCAATTTCTTTTGTTCGTTCAGTAACAGATACAAGCATTATATTCATTATACCAACTCCGGCAGCGATCAGTGCGATGATGGAAACCACTAATGCTCCGATTTTTACTCCTCCGGTTATGTCATTTATTTGTCCGATGATAGATTCATTGCTGAAGATATCAAAATCATTTTCCTCACCTGGTTTAACTTTTCGTATTGTACGCATATATCCAATTGCCGCTTCAATAGTTGAATTATAATCTGCTTTGCTATAAGACATTACAGTAATATTCAAACTTCTTTTTCGACTACCATACATACTTTGCCATGTTGTAATCGGAAGAACCATATAATTATCCTGACTTTGTCCGAAAAGCTGCGGCTGCTGTTCGAGAACTCCCACAACAAGCTTAGGTCTTCCGTCAACACGAACAACTTGCCCAACCGGATTAATTGATCCAAATAATTTTGTAACAATTTCGTTTCCAAGCAAACAAATATCATTTGAATATTGAACATCATTTTCACGAAACTCTCTTCCATAGGCAATTTTCCAATCATTTGTGCGCATTGCCCCCAGCGTTATTCCGGCAATCTGAATATTGGGGTTGGTTTCCTTGTTCCCATATTTTACAACACTTCCAAAATTCCACAATTCTGCTCCAATAAACTTTGCTTGAGTTAATTTGTCAACAAGCTCGTTATAGTCTTCAAGTGTTATATCTTTTCTATTTCTATACTTATCGCGTGAACCTGGACCGCCTCCCATCATTGCGGGATATTTTTGTATTTGAAATGTATTTTTAGCTAACTGTGACACTCCATTCTCAATACTATTTTGAAGCATTGTAATAACAGTCATAACAACAATAATTGAGAAGATTCCAACGACTACTCCCAGAATAGTAAGTAATGTTCTTAACTTATTGGTTCTGAGGGATTGTAATGCCACTGCTAATGTTTGTCTGATTTTCATAATTATTCGTACCTCAATGCCTCAACAGGATCTAATTTGGCTGCAGTGTAGGCAGGAGCAAGTCCGGCTACTAATCCGGTTATTAAAGATACAATGATCGCTATCACAACAGCATCCCATTGAACAGTCGTTGGTAAAAACTGATTAACTATTTTACTTAACAGAACAGCTGCTACTAATCCAACAAAACCACCCACTAAACAAATGACTGACGACTCAAATAAAAACTGACCAAGGATTGTTCTTCGCTTTGCCCCGATTGCTTTTCGGATTCCGATTTCTTTAGTCCTTTCCTTAACAGATACAAACATTATATTCATAATTCCTACTGCCCCGACAAAAAGGGAAAGCCCTGTAATAAAGAATCCTACAAATTGAATAATTCCAACAAGTGCATTAATTTGGTTTGCTAATCCTTCTTGTTGATTAATAGAAAAATCATTTTCTTCATTGTAAGTCAATCCCCGGATTTTCCTCATGACGCCTTCGGCTTCAATTTTTGTTTCTTCGAGCAGTAATGGACTTGCCGCACGAACATTTATTGTAACAGTTCCAAAAGACTGATTAAGAAAATTTTTGAATACGGTACCTATGGGAATAAATACCTGCTTGTCAGGGTTGAAACTCCCTAATATCCAACTTCCTTGTTCATCCAACACACCAACTATTTTGAAATTAATTCCACCAACTTTTATTTCTTTATCTAATGCATCACCGCGAGGAAATAAAGTGTTCGCAACATCACTTCCAACAACTGCAACATTTCTGGCGGCATTACTTTCAACATCAGAATAAAATCTTCCGAGTGCAAAAGTGAAATTTGTTGTCTGCAGATAATCAGAAGTTGAACCGTTAAGAAAAACATTATCAATTCTGTTTTCTTCGTACTTAACAGTTTGTCTTGAATTAATTACAGGAGCTGTCGCTAATGGAAGTTTAGCTTGCTCCTTAAATTTGTAATAATCATTCATATCAATGCGGCGTCGGTTACGCATCTTCCACCATTCACCGCCTTCAAACCAAGACCATTTATCAATGTACAAAACATCGGAACCGAGTGCGCTCATTCCAGTTTGAAACGCATTATCAATTCCTTTTATTGCTGTTGACATCAGCACTACAACCGTAACACCGATAAAAATACCAAGCATCGTGAGGATTGATCGCATTTTATTTGCTCTAATTGCTCGTAATGCAATCAGCAAACTTTCACGAATTTCGAATAATATTGTGTACATTTTATTTCAGATTTAATTAATTAAAGATGCCATCTTTAAAACAGATGTGATCTTGTTATTTAGTTTCTACTGAATTTAATTTAGGAATGTATCTGTTCTCAACTCTTTCATCACTTTCAACTAATCCATCCTTAAGACGAACAATGCGCGCCGCATGTTCGGCAATATATTCCTCATGCGTTACTAAAATTATTGTGTTTCCCTTATCATGAATTTCATTAAACAGCAGCATTATTTCCTCACCGGTTTTTGAATCCAAATTTCCTGTTGGTTCATCTGCAAGAATAATTGATGGTTTGGTAACAAGCGCTCTTGCAACTGCCACTCTTTGCCGCTGACCACCGGAAAGTTCATTTGGCTTGTGATACATTCTGTTTTCAAGACCTACATCCATAAGAGCTTGCTTTGCTCGTTCCCGTCGTTCTGAAGTTGGTACACCAGCATAAATTAAAGGAAGTTCTACGTTATGAAGTGCATCTGATCTTGGCAGTAAATTAAATGTCTGAAATACAAAACCAATTTCTTTATTTCTAATTTTTGCCAATTCATTATCATTCATTTCGCTGACATTATTTTTGTTAAACTCATATTTACCCGAAGAAGGTGTATCCAGACAACCAAGCACATTCATCAATGTTGATTTACCCGATCCGGAAGGACCCATGATAGCAACATATTCGTTTTTATCAATACTGATCGATATGTCTCTTAGAGCGTGAACCTCTTCAGTTCCAACCTGGTAAACTTTAGAAATATGTTCAATGTTTATTATGTTCATTCTAAACCCATGTTATCATTTTTTATCTTTAGAAAATTTCTTCTTTTCTTCAATTCTTACGGTTGAACCGTCATTTAAATCTCGTGAGATAGCTTTATAACTTCCGGTAACAACTTGTTCACCACCTGAAAGTCCTGATTTAATAAAAATATAGTTATCGTCGCTAATTCCCGTTTCAACTTCAACGGATTTTGCTTTTCCATCTTTCACAACAAAAACAATTTCTTTTGGTTTGTTTCCATTTCCATTCTTTTTCGGTGTGGGATTCTTTTCTTCCTCACCATCTTTTTTAGGAATATCAGAACTCCGTGCTGTAACACTTTGAATAGGAACACTGATAACGTCTTTTATTGTTTCTGTTTCAATATCTGCATTGCAAGACATTCCGGGACGCAATTTTTTATCTATGTCCAACAATTTTAGTTTCACATTAAAGTTCACCACTTGATCTTGAGTTCCTAAACCAGTACTGATGGCACTATTCCCGATTTCAGAAACTATTCCTTTAAATACTTGATCCTTAAATGCATCAACTTTTATTCGAGCGGTATCGCCAATTGAAATTAACACTACATCATTTTCATCAACTTCAACACTCGCTTCCATTTTATTTAAATCGGAAATTGTCATGATGTTAGTACCTTGGCTGAACCCGCTTCCAAGAACTCGTTCACCAAGCTCAACATTCAATGCATTGACTGTACCATCCATTGGGGAATATATTGATGTTTTGTAAAGCTGTTCAACTACTCTTTTTAGAGCTGCCTCAGTGCTAAGGACATTAGCTTGGGCACCGTTGTAAGATGCTTTAATTGATTCAAAATTACTTTTAGCTGTTTCAATTTCAGAATCACTAGCCAAACCCTTACTATGTAATCCTTTTACACGTTCATAATCTAATGTTATTCTATCTAACTCAGCTTTACGCATAGCTAATGAAGATTTTGAAGATAGTAAAGTTGCTTCCGCACTTTCTTTATCAGCAAGATATTGCTTAGCATTAATCTTTATAAGCAGATCACCTTTTTTAACTTTATCTCCTTCTTTTACAGGCAGCGTTACGATTTCTCCGGTTACTTCGGGAGTAATTATAACTTTAAATTCAGGTTCAATCTTCCCTGTTGTTGTTACTTTTTGGGTTATATCTCTTTTCTCTACCTTTTCAGTTTGAACTTGAATAATTTCTTCCTTGCTGCCGCCTAAAAAAGCAAATAGTATTAGAGCTACAACTAAAATTCCTAACCCTCCGAAGATGATTAATTTTTTCTTGGATTTTTTTTGTTTTCCATTTGCCATTATGATTTAACTCCTAAGATTTTTCTTATTTAAAAAATTATATTTATTAATTACTCATACCTTTTATACTCAATCACTCCCAAATAATATTTAAGCTGCTCGCTTAAGGTTATGTAAGCAAATTGAGCATTGATATAATTTGTCTGTGCATTTGTGAATTCAGAATTTGCGACCAAAACATTTAGCAAAGTTCCTGCACCCAAAGAATATTTTTCAGATTCGATATTTAGATTTTCCTGTGCAGCCAATACATTCTTCTCACTAACCTTCAATCCCTTTTCAGCAGCTTGCAAATTCAAATATGTTTTTTGAATACTTTTTTTGATATCTCGTTCTAATTCTGTCAATTCTATTTTCCTATTTTCGGAGAGTACTTCAGCAAATTGCACCCGGTTCTCAACTGCAAATCCTGAAAAAATTGGAATGTTAAGTGATAAACCTACTGACAAGCTTCTATTATCAAACATTTTGTTAATTTGATCAGCACCTACTCCATAATTAATTGTATTAGTCAATGAAGGAAGATGTCCTGACCTTGCAATAGTTATTCCATCATTTGCACTTTCAAGATTAAGTTGGGCACTTTTATAATCCAATCTGTTTTCAAGGGCTTTTCCTACAAGTTCACTTAAATTGTTATAATCCAAATCAATATCTTTTTTAACTTCCTCTATTTCACCGGTGTGAAGTGTATCGGTGAAATTATAATTTTCGAGCACATCTAATCCAAGAAAGGAAAGCAATTCACTTTTACTGGTTTCGAGATTATTTTTTGTTCTTATCACTTCCAATTCAGCATTACCTAACCTAACTTGCTGAGCATATACATCTGCGAGAGTAACGCTGCCAAGCCGATTTCTTTCTGTTATAGTTTCAAAATTTTTCTGGTTCCACTTCACATCATCCTCTTTAAACTTGAGTAACTGCATTGTGTTTATCACATCATAGTAAAGTGAAATAGTTTGAAAAACAATATCTTGTTTAAGGCGGTCAACATTATACTTAGCGGCTTCTAATTCATTTTTACTCTGAGATAAGTTTGCGAAGTTGGAAAGCCCGTCAAATAAAGTCCATGTAGAACCAACACCTGCACTATATCTTCTATCATAAGTTTTATTTGTTCCTGATCCTATTTTATTTTCATATTGTGTATAATTCCAACCCGCATTAGCACCAATTGTTGGTAAAAAGTTTCCAACCGCAGTTTTTACATTTGATTCAGAATTATTAAGCGAGTTAGTGGATTTTAATAGTGTAGTATTTCTATTCAGTGCTATTTTAATGGATTCATTAAGACTTAGCTGCTTTTGTGCTGATAAGAAAATTGTGTTTGCAACTATTATCAGATATGAAAGAAAAATTCGCATGTTAGCTCCAATTAGTTAAATATTTTGTGAAATGATTATCTAAGATAACTCTTAGGTAAAACAATAATATTTTCAATAAAATTTCAATTCGAAAATAATTGTTTTAGCACTAACAAAGAGTTTTTAATTACAAACGGTAATATAATTATATGATTGGTAGTTCTGGTAAGTAAATACTAATTGGAAAATGATTATAAAACAGTCAAACTATGTGATCATCATTCTTTTCGTCTGAAAGATATTTATCCTTTATTTCAAGGAGATATTGTAAAGCTTCATCATGAGTATTGCCGATTTTGCCGTCAAGAATTGCCTCTTCAATTGCTTTCTTAATGTCACCGACTTTTTTCGAGGGCTTAAGATTACAGATGCTCATAATTTCTTCACCGCGAACCGGAGATTGAAATGCTCGTAGTTTATCTTTTTCTAAAACCTCAAAAACTTTTTTCATCACCCTTTCATAATTATCAAGATACTTTGAAACCCGATTGGAATCTTTACTTGTAATATCTGCTCTACAGAGAGTTATGAGATCACTTAAATCATCGCCTGCTTCTACAATTAATCTTCGAATCGCTGAATCCGTCACCTCATCCTTTGCAAGCGCTATCGGTCGGAGATGAAGGCGGACTAACTTCTCAACATAATCTAACTTGTGTAATGGCAACTTTAATCTTTTGAAAATTCCCTTCATCATTCGAGCACCAATTTCTTCGTGTCCATGAAAAGTCCAGCCAATCTCCTCAACAAATTTTTTAGTTTGAGGTTTTGCAATATCATGAAGCAGAGCCACAAGCCGCAGCCAAACATTATCGCTTACTTTTGCAACGTTATCAACAACCATGCATGTATGAAGAAAAACGTCTTTGTGATGATAATCTTTCCGTTGATCAACTCCAGCTAAATTTGAAATTTCGGGAAATATTATTTCCATAACTCCAGTATAATGAAGAAGCTTTAATCCTATGGAAGGTTTTGGTGAAGCGATTATCTTCAAAAGTTCATCGGTTACTCTTTCCTGAGATACGATTTTAAGTCGGTCTCTTGATTTATTTGCAGCATCTAAAATTGAATCGTGTACTTTAAAGTCTAATTGAGAAGCAAATCTAAATGCTCGCATAATTCTTAGAGGATCATCATCAAAGGTAATAAGCGGATCAACAGGAGTTTTTATCAGTTTATTTTTAATATCGTTCAATCCATCATAATGATCTATCAGTTCTCCAAAATCATTTTCATTCAGAGAAATTGCAAGTGTATTAATCGTAAAATCTCGCCTGCCAATATCATCTTCAAATGAACCAATTGTGACATCCGGTTTTCTGCTGTTTTTATTGTACGATTCTTTTCTTGCACCTACAAATTCCAAACTGAAATCAGCATAATTAAAATGAGCTGTTCCGAAAGTTCTATAAACAATAACAGATTTTATTCCCAACTCTTTAGCAAACTCATTTGCAAATTCAATTCCATCTCCAATCACTAAAAAGTCCATTTCATTGCTTTCTTTCTCAAGAATTAAATCACGCACAAAACCGCCGACTAAAAAAACTTTGTTTTTCATTTTTTTAGCTGTCTGACTTGCAGAATTCAGCCATGGATACTTTAATATTTCGTTTTTAAAATTCAAGTTTATGTAGGAAAGTTATTAGAGAAATCAAATTTATTTAACTAATCATTTATTTCGTCCCAATGGGACTCTTTGTTATTGATGAATTACCTTGTTCTAAAAATATTTTGTCCTTATTGGGACAAAAAGCTTGCATTTATTGTCATAACAATAATCCCGATAGGGATTAAATATTTGCAGCAGTATTTATGACTCAAACAATTCAGAGTCCCATAAGGGGCAGAATAGGTGTCAATTTTCAAAGCAGAAAGAATAATTAGAAATATATTTTAACTTGCACAATTCTGATTAACTACTGATAAACTAATGACGAAAGTATCTTTTCATGATTTTTATAAAGCCAATTCATTTTCTCAAAATTACTATTTAAAATTGGATTAAAGCTCACATCTTCCGAGTATCGAAGTGAAAGAGCAGCCAATTTTCTCGCACGTTCAAAGTCCATTTTTTCACACATGTACAAGGATAATTTATAAACAGCATAACAACTTTCATAATCACTTACTCTCAGCACCTGTGTGAAATTAGATAAGAAATCATCGTATTCAATACCTGATGATTTTGCTAACGAAACAAGATAAGGAAAAGTTTTATAGTTGTATCCTTTTTGATTGAGTGAATTAAGAATGCTATATTTTTCAATTCCCTCAGAAGAAAGGTATCTAATCAAAACTGTATCTGCTTGAACTAAATCAGTCCTTAATGTTGTCAGCCCAAATAATGTTCTAGTGGGATTTCTTAAAATCAAACTTTTATAAATCGAATCTGCTTTCGATAATTGGTTATTCCGCGCTAATAAGTCAGCACGCAGGAACTCAATTTCATACTGATATGCAGTGTTCACAAACTTTTGCAAATTATCTCGAAGTAAAACAATTGCTTTTTCATTTTGCTTTGACTCAACATAACAATTTGCAAGTCCAATCAAAGGAGAATAATTATCACTTATAACCAACAATTCTTTAAATATTTTTTTTGCTTCCTCAATTCTTTTTTGGTCAAATAACATCCAAGCTTTATTAATTTTCTTTGCTACATAGCGAGGACAAACTTTATAAAATAGTGATTTGCGTCCGAAATAATATTTTGCGCGATCTTTATCAGTTGTTGGTATCTGAAATTTATTTTTCAGGTACAGTTCATATTCACCTACAATCTCCGTCAATTCCTTATTATAATACTTTTGAAAATCCAAATCCGTGTACAAATTTTTATAACGATCTATTCCGTAATTATCAACTAAATATTTGATAAATGAACCCGCAATAATGTATCCTAGAGATGAGGGCTGCTTGAAGAAATTAAAAAATCCAAACAGTTGATTTACATCTATCTTAAATTCATTATTAAAAGCCAAAGCTGCCATGTAATCAAGATCGAATTCATCATAAACAGGATCAGACGCCATTGCTATTCCTTCAATCAAAACGGGGTTAAAATTATCGGCAACCTTGAAAACTTTACTGCCAAACTCTCCAGCAAAACAATGGGCTATTTCATGTTTCAATGTTTTATCATAATTGTCCACTGAAATGTATATCTCAGGAATCCAAGGCTTTGCAACATCAGCATTGGCCGTCCCGAATAATCTCTTTTTCTGTTCTATATTATTAAAAATTATGGAAACAATTTTATCCTTCGGTTTTTCGTTAAAATATTTCTCCAACTCAGCATAATAAAACTCGTGATGCAGAGCAATTACATTTATTAAAGTATCATTTAAAGAAGATGAATAATGAATTTCATAATGTTCAGATGATATCGTTTTATCCAATTCTGACTTTAGACTTGTATGAGTTATTGAAAACCCCAGATCGGGAGATAAAATAATAAAAGCTAAAGGGATTACAATTGTGAATACCCATGCAATTCTCAAGGAATATCGAGATCGCAAGTTCAAAGCTCGAATGAATAAAAATATTATCGAGAGAAAAAATATGACGTTCAGAAATCTGTATACCATCAATTTCAAATCAACTTCAATTCCTTCATCATAAATAGTTCCTGGGAAAAATCCAATAATGGGATTATAAAAATAAACTTGAGGATTGAAGTAAATCTCCAAAACCGGGATGAGAGCAATTACAAACAATGATAAAAGAAACAATAACAAACCAAATCTTTTAGAAATACTAAAACTTAAAACTCCCAGTGCAATTCCAATTACCGGTGCAGGCATTGTTAAAAAAGTATAAAATAATATTCCATCTCCTAACGGACAATTAATGGTTTGGAATAAGCTGATTAAAGAAATGAGAAATGGAATTATGATAAAAATAAATGAGACCTGGGCAAAGGTTTTATAAATCTTAGTTGTTGCTGAGCTATCGAAAACAACTTTCTGTAGATAAAAGAAAGAATATAATCCAGCTAAAAAAATGATTAATGCAGAGTTGAAAATTGAAAACTCATAGCTGAGATAATTTGTAAGGGGCAGATTTAATAATATTGCATTAAAAAAGATAAGAATGAAAAGATAGATTGTTAAATAATTATAAGCTGAAAATATTCTCTTTAAGATACTAATACTCCTTCCCCTCCACCCTTTCAATGCTTGCACCCAAGCTCATTAATTTTTTCTCAATCTGCTGATACCCACGATCCAAATGATAAACACGCAGCACTTCAGTTTTCCCTTCGGCAGCAAGACCAGCAAGAACTAAGCATGCACTTGCCCGCAAATCAGTTGACATAACTTTTGCACCTTTTAATTTTGGTACACCTTTAATTACAGCACTGTTCTCCTTAACGACAATATCTGCTCCCAAACGAACTAACTCTGGAACGTGCATAAATCTGTCAAGATAAACAGTATCCGTAACTGTCGAAACTCCATTTGCCAATGACATGCAAGCTGTCCATTGTGCCTGCATATCAGTTGGAAATCCGGGGAAAGGAGCTGTGGAAACATTTGTCGGGTTGATTGTAATATTTTGTGCATCAACCTCAACTGAGTGATCATGTAGATTTATTTTACAACCGCTGTCTTCAAGTTTTAAAATAAGAGCATTAATAAACTTCGGATCAATTTTTTCAACTAAAACTCTGCCCTTTGTCATTGCTGCTGCAATTAAAATTGTACCGGCTTCAATTCTATCTGAAATTGTTTCTATCTCAGCGGCTTTTAATGAATCCACTCCCTCAATTGTTAAGGTTGAAGTATTAATGCCATCTACCTTAGCACCCATCTTAATAAGAAACTCAGCAAGATTACCTATTTCAGGTTCCAAAGCAGCATTTGAAATAACAGTTGTTCCTTGAGCAAGTGCTGCAGCCATCATTAAATTTCCAGTGGCTCCAACCGATGAAACATCAAAATTAATTTTTGCTCCTTTTAGTTTTTTTGCTTTTGCAACAATGTAGCCCTCGGCAAGGTCAATATCGGCACCCATCTTTTTCAGTCCTTCAAGATGAAGATTAATTGGACGTGGACCCCAAGCACATCCGCCGGGTAAAGAAACTTTTGCAAAACCAAATCGAGTTAACAAAGGCCCAAGAACATAAACTGATGCACGCATTTTTTTTACATGTTCATAAGGGGCAACATAATTATTGATATTGGTGGTATCCAATTCCAAAACAGAATTTGAGAATGTTGATTCAACGCCAAGATATTTTAGCAATTTTATCATTGTAAAGACATCATTTAATTCTGGTGTGTTATGTAAGGTTGATTTGCCATAAGCAAGCAGAGTTGCTGGCATAAGTGCGAGTGATGCATTTTTTGCACCGCTAACTGAGGTTTTACCCTCTAATTTTTTCTCCCCTGTGATAATAAATTTATCCACGTTATTTTATTCTGATTTTGTTAAAGATACGTTTTTTCCTGAGAGAAAATTATAAATATGAAAAGGCAAAAACAATTTTAACTGCGGGCAGGAAATTAACGAGCGGCAATAACAAAAGAGTAGTTATCCGGTGATCCACGTTTTTCTATTAAATTTTTTAGCTGTCGCGCAGATTCTTCAATATTTTCCACTTCCAATATTTCGCTTAGTTCTGTATCATTGGCAACACAAGTTACTCCATCAGTACAGATAAAAAATTTAAACTTTTCCCCAATTGGAATTACAATTTTACTTGTATCAACTTCAGGGATTTTATTATCACCAATGGCTTTAACAACCACATTTTTTCTCGGATGATTTTGCAGATCCTTAACTTTTATTTCTCCATCATCCATTAATTTTTGAATTAGCGAATGGTCTTTTGTTAATTGCTTAAGTTTATTATTCTTGAAAATATAGATTCTCGAATCACCAATATGTCCCCAGACAGAATTAGTTCCATTAAGCAATATAACTTCGCAAGTTGTTGCCATTCCCTTAAAATGCAAGTTCCCGTTTGACTTTTCATAAACAAATCTATTTGCGCTTTCTATTGAGATTTTAATTCTCTTAATCAGATCAACTTCGGATGAATTAATAAAAGCTTTATGAATTTTCTCAACGCTCGATTTTGATGCAAACTCACCAGATAATCCCCCACCCAATCCGTCGCAAATAACGATAAGAAGTCCTAAATCGGTGGTAAAAATCCCAATAGAATCTTCATTCCTCTTTCTTTTTTGACCTTGTTCAGAAATCGAACAATATTGATAATTCATTAGAAGTTTTATCTGTTGTACTGAAATTGAAACTCATTTATTCACTATTAAACACTAATTTCGTGCCAGAGACGTGAATAAACTTCCCGTTGATATTTGCGATACAAAATCATCACATTTATATTTGTTTTCCAATTTTAACGGAAAAAGCAAAGCGAGAATGGCGGAATTGGCAGACGCGCTAGACTTAGGATCTAGTACCGAAAGGTGTCGGGGTTCGAGTCCCCGTTCTCGCACATTTCATAAAACAGATTTACATACACAGAGGTAAAATTGAAGTTTACGATTAATGATTTAACTCAATCCGAAAAAGAAATTAACATTGAACTTGGTTATGAAGAAGTAAAAGATGAGATTGATACCGAGGTAAAGAAACAAGTTAAAAAAATTCAAATACCGGGTTTTAGAAAAGGGAAAGTTCCACCGAATATCTTAAAAAGCAGATTCGGTGACGCTTTGGAATATGAAGCATCTGAAAAAGTGGCTAACTTACAATTTTGGAAAGTTGCAAAAGAGAATGAACTTAAACCCATTGGCACTCCTGTCCTTACGGATATTCAATTCAATCCTGGGAAGGATTTAAGCTTCAAAGTAAAATTTGAAATGCTTCCAGTAATTGAACCCAAAAATTATACGGGTTTGGATATTAAAATTCCCGATTATAAAGTGACCGACCATGAAGTTGAACATGAAATAGAGCACATTTTAAAAGAAAATAGTACAAATGAGGACACCGATGTAGTGGGTGAGAGTGAATTCTTTATTATTAAAGTTGAATTGCAGCGAGTAACTGAAAGTGGTGAACCCTTTGAGGGCAGCAAACCTGAAACTCTTGATATTGATCTTTCAAATCATCGCATTCAACAAGAGATACGAGATAATGCTAAAGGTAAAAAGATTGGTGAAAGTTTTAGTTTTTCATTTGTGAATGAAAAGGAAAAGCATGATGATTCAAAACCTGAAGAAAGTTCTACAGAAACTTTTTATTACACTGCTTTAATCAAAGAAATTAAGAAAATAGTTCTTCCTGAACTAAACGAAGAATTAGTTAAAAAATTAACGAAGGATAAATTATCATCTCCAGAAAATTATAAAGAAGATATTAGAAAGGACATAACCAATTATTACAACCAGAGAACTGAGGAATTCATCCATCGAAAATTAATGAGCTTGGTAGTAAGCAATAATGATTTTACACCACCTGCTTCGTTGGTACAAAACGTTCTTGAAGAGCTTGTTAAACAAGAAGAAGAGAATGGGAAAAAATACGGACTTAAAAATTTGGATAGAGATGTATTAAAAGAAAAACTATTACCTTCTGCAGAGTTTGAAGTAAAATGGTATTACTTGAAAAACTTAATTCAGAAAAAAGAAAATTTAGACTTTTCTGAAAGTGAGCTTAACGAACTCGCCTCTAAAGATGCTGAAAAAACAGGAATAGCAATTGATAAATTAATTAACTATTATAAATCACCCGGTGTTTCTGTAAAACTTGTTGATAAGAAGCTATTCGATTTTCTAAGAGAAAAAAATAACCTAATAAAAGTTGCACCTGAAAATCTATCATAAAACTATAAGGATAATAAATAATGATGAACGAAAAACTTGAAATATTTAATCAATTAGTCCCTTATGTAATTGAGCAAACCGGACGCGGTGAAAGAGGCATGGACATTTACTCACGATTGCTTCGTGAGAGAATAATTTTTCTCGGAACGGCGATTGACGATCATGTAGCAAGCTTAACGGTCGCTCAGTTAATTTTCTTGGAAGCAGAAGATCCTGAAAAAGATATTTTCCTATACATAAATTCTCCCGGGGGCAGCGTTACTGCTGGTCTTGCAATTTATGATACAATGAAATACATAAAACCGGCTGTATCTACAATTTGTGTTGGAATGGCTGCGAGCATGGGAGCAGTTCTGTTAGCAGGCGGTGCTGAAGGAAAAAGAAATTCTTTGCCGCATGCAAAAATTCTGATTCATCAACCATGGGTTGGCGGATTACAAGGTCAAACTTCGGATATTGAAATACATGCAAGAGAAATGATAAAAACGCGCGATACCTTGTATAATATTTTAGCCGAACATACTGGCAAATCTTTAGAACAAATAACAAAAGATTGTGATCGAGATTATTTCCTTACCGCTGATGAAGCAAAAGATTATCATTTGATTGACAATATTTTTGTTCAGAGACCAAGCTTGGATAAAAAGTAGTTTTTTGTGATAATGTTATATCAATGACTTGCTTTACAATGGAACAAGAATAATGAAAATTTTGTGGACTAAAGCCCAAAATAACGGCTCTGTTTTCATAACCCCAGCTTTAAAGCTGGGATTAGTGCATTTTAGAAGATGCGAGCCTCCAGCAACATTTAGAACAAATTCTAGTATAGTATTTCTTACAATATTTTTTCTGTTCATCTCATCTTACCAAAGTTTTTACTCACAAAATTTTAAGAATGAATTGAATAATTTCCTAAACGAGTATAAAGTTAATAAGGACGTCCCATCCATTTCAGGCGGAGTAACCTTAATTGGAAAAATTGTGTGGCTGGGAGCAGTTGGTTTGGCAGATATCGAAAATAATGTTCCCGCAAAAACAAATACCGTATATAGAATCGCTTCCATATCAAAAGCTATTACTGCAGTTGCTATAATGCAGCTTGTTGAACAAGATAAAATTAAATTAGATGAGGACATTAGAACTTACTTGCCGTATTTTCCAAAGAAAAAATGGAAATTCACCGTTCGTCAGCTTTTAAATCATACTTCGGGGATCAGAGATTACCGTTACGGAGAATTTAACAGTACAAATTCATTCAAATCTGCAAAAGATGCCATTCGCACTGTCATGGATGATTCTCTTCAATTTGAGCCGGGTACAAAATATCAATACACAACTCTCGGATATAATTTATTAGCAGGAATCATAGAAAATGTTTCGGGAATCAGTTTTGAAGAATATCTTTATAAAAATATTTTTCAACCTGCTGAAATGACTTCGACTTATTTAGAGTACCAGCCCAAAATAATTTTTAATAAAGCACGAGGATATGTAAGAAATAACTTTAGAAAAATTGAAAATGCACAGTTAGCAGATTTGAGTATAAAATTTGCTGGCGGTGGAATAATTTCTTCATCAGAGGATCTCTTAAAGTTTGCTCAAAAGCTTATTTCATTCAAGCTGATTCAGTCATCAACTTTGGATACGATGTTAAAACCAACTATCATCAAAAATCAGGATACACTAAACTACGGGTTAGGATTCAGCTTTGGAGTTGATAAAAAAGGGAGGAAATATTTTGGTCATGGCGGCGGTGGAACGGGATTTACTTGCGAGTTAATTATATATCCGGAAAAATCTTTGACGGCAGTTTATCTAACAAACATTAGGGATAGAAATTTAGAAAATCCTGTGATATCATTTGTCTCGATTGTTTTAGATAACAAATATGCAATACCTCATAAATCAATGGCTGATAGATTGCTTGGAATTTATTTTGAAACATCAATAGATTCTTCTTTTGTAAAACTTGAACAGATTAATCGTGATTCCTCGCTGTATTATAAAAATGATGCTGATGAATTACTCTTGTTTGGGTATGATTTAATTGCTACGGGTAGTTTTCCTGATGCAATTTATTATTTCAAATATCTTATATCCAAGAAAGATAATTTTGCTAAATATTACATCGGTTTAGCCGATGCTTATTACAAGGATGGAAACAAAGGGTTGGCGTTGAAAAATTTTAGGATGGCATTCAGTCTTGATTCTAAAAATAAATACGTGATTGATATGATTAAAAAAATTGAAAATGAGTAACGAAGTTCTTTTTCCCTGCTTCTGATTCCAAATCACATACAAAATAAATTTTTAATATTTCCCTTGAATTACTGAACTATTGTAATCATTTTAACGTTTAGATTACAAAACACTGACAATGATAGGAATTCGATTTACTAAATACATAGAGAATCTCTCCGGCAATACACCGTTCGATAAGCTTCTAA
Source organism: uncultured Ignavibacteriaceae bacterium (assembly GCA_964613805.1). Lineage (GTDB taxonomy): Bacteria > Bacteroidota > Ignavibacteria > Ignavibacteriales > Ignavibacteriaceae > XYD12-FULL-36-8. Next base: position 99,730 of record CAZTJF010000006.1, read on the forward strand.
AATTATTCTTGGAGCTGCTTACTATAACATCAGGAGATGCGGTTGAAGCACTTAATTGGCTAAGTGAAATTGATAAAAAATACAAGCTGACTGATGATTCATACGGTGTCGGTGACTTTATAGAGGATTTGAAAGACAAAGGTTATCTTAACGAAGATGTAAATAAGAATATTTATGTGATAACCGCTAAGACTGAACAGTCAATTCGCAGACAATCTTTGGAAGAGATATTTGGAAAGTTGAAAAAATCAAAACGAGGTAATCATCGAACACAATTTACCGGTTCCGGCGATGAACTGACATCAGAGAGAAGAGAGTTTAATTTTGGCGATTCATTGGATCAAATTGCCTTAACAGAATCAATCATGAAAGCTCAAATCAATCATGGAATTGATGAATTCAAACTAACTGAGAGAGATCTTGAAGTTGAAGAAAAAGATTTTAAAGCATTAACTTCAACTGTTTTGATGATAGACATTTCACACTCTATGATTTTATACGGCGAAGATAGAATTACTCCTGCAAAAAAAGTTTCGATGGCATTAGCAGAACTTATTACCACCAAATATCCGAAAGATACTTTGGACATAATTGTTTTTGGTGATGATGCCTGGCCCATTGAAATTAAAGATATTCCTTTTCTTCAAATTGGACCCTATCACACAAACACTGTTGCTGGGTTAGACTTAGCAGTTGATATTTTGCGTAGACGAAAAACTAATAACAAACAAATTTTTATGATTACTGATGGTAAACCAACTTGTTTGAAGGAAGGTGCAAAGTATTATAAAAATAGTTTTGGTTTGGATAGAAAAATTGTTAATAAAACTTTAGACTATGCAGCAAAGTGCAGACGTTTAGGAATCACGGTGACAACTTTTATGATTGCACGTGATCCTTATCTGCAACAGTTTGTCAGAGAATTCACTCAAACAAATAATGGAAGAGCGTTTTACAGCAGTCTCTCAGGTTTGGGTGAATATATTTTTGAGGATTACATTCGCAACCGACGACGGAAAGTAAAGTAGCTTAAGATACAGTTACAAAAGTTACCTACTCACCTTACGTCTGGATTGGAGAACAGTTAACTATCTTGACTAAAGTCCGTAACTCGTGTTGTATGTTTCTAACCCCAGACTTAAGTCTGGGGTTGAGTTAAATTCAGCTTCATTGTGGCTTTAGCCACCATGGAATCAATTGTTAATAAAATCACAATCATTTTTAAAACATAATTTCACGATATAAAAAACATGAACTATCGATTAATTAAAACATTAGGCGAACTTAAGAAGAGCGGCTACAAAGTTTTACCGATAAAAGATGAACTGAGAAAAAATTTAATTCATTCTTTGAGAAACGGAAATAATCCCTTTGAAGGGATTTTAGGTTATGACGATTCAGTGATTCCCGATATTCAAACAGCAATTTTATCCAGGCACAATATCATTCTTCTTGGATTAAGAGGACAAGCAAAAACCAGAATAGCAAGGTTATTCATCAATCTTCTTGATGACTACATTCCAATAATTTCGGGAACCGAACTTAACGATGATCCATTTTCACCTCTTTCAAAAGCTGCTAAAGAAATGATTGCTGCAGATGCTGATCAAACGAAAATTGAGTGGGTTCATCGCTTAGAACGATATTCAGAAAAATTAGCTACGCCCGATGTAACTGTTGCCGATCTCATAGGAGATGTCGATCCGATTAAAGCTGCAACCTTAAAACTACCTTATTCAGATGAAAGAGTGATTCACTTCGGATTAATTCCCCGTTCAAACAGAGGAATTTTTGTAATCAACGAATTACCTGATCTTCAAGCGCGCATCCAGGTTGCTTTGTTTAATATACTTCAGGAAAGCGATATTCAGATTAGAGGATTTAAGCTTCGACTTCCTTTAGACATCCAATTTATTTTTACAGCCAATCCTGAAGATTATACGAACCGCGGTTCAATAGTTACTCCGCTTAAAGATAGAATAGACAGCCAGATTCTTACACATTATCCAAGAAGTATTTCTGTTTCAAAAAAAATTACAAAACAGGAAGCTCTACCAACGGACGAACAAAAAGGATCAGTAATTGTTCATGAAATGCTAGAGCATCTTATCGAACAAATTGCTTTTGAGGCAAGGCAGAGTGAATACATTGATTCTAAGAGCGGTGTTTCTGCACGGCTCACAATTTCATCTTACGAAAATCTTATCAGTACTGCTGAGAGAAGATTGCTGTTAAATGGTGAATCGAAGACTTATGCAAGAATTCTTGATTTATATGGAGTGATTCCATCAATTACTGGCAAAGTTGAATTGGTTTATGAAGGTGAGCAGGAAGGTCCTTCAAAGGTTGCGAATATTCTGATAGGGAAAGCAATTAAAACCGTTTTTGAAAATTATTTTCCTTCTCCCGAAAAAGTTAAGAAAAACCGAAATGCAAATCCTTATCAATCCATAATCAGTTGGTTTGGTAAAGAAAATTCTCTGGACTTGGTGAAAGATATTCCTGATACGGAATATGAAAAACTACTGAAACAAATTCCAGGCTTAATCGAATTGACTAAAAAATATTTCCCAAATGACAACAGTAAATCGCAATTAATCTTGATGGAATTTGTACTTCACGGGCTGGCAGAGTTTTCTATGCTTAGTAAATACCGTCTCGATACTTCAATCCAATTTAAGGATATGCTAAGTTCAATGTTCACGATGACTTCAGATGAAGACGAAGATATGAATGATGACTCTGAACTTTATAAGTAAGCAAGTAAATGTACAATTTTAAGCATTTAACAAAGACTCCGTTCCTTCTTCATCAAACCTAATTTATTTATATTGCACTAAATATTTTCTCAGTTCTCAATTTTTATTCCTATGCACAGCATATTCAATATTTAATGCAAGCACTCAAGAAGAAGATCATCATATTAGGCCCTGCCTATCCTTATCGCGGCGGTAACTCCCTTTTTGTATCTCATGTTTATGATGCATTGAAGGATGATTTTGAAGTAAAGATTTTTAACTATAGTCTCCTGTATCCATCCTTTTTATTTCCCGGAAAAACCCAGTTTGATGAAAGCGCTACACTCATAAAAAGAGCGCCGAATGAAAGACTTGTTAATTCCATTTCACCAATTAGTTGGTTGCAAGTTGCAAACAGAATTATTAAAGAAAATCCCGATTTAGTAGTGTTTGATTGGTGGCATCCCTTCTTTGCATTCTGCCATTTTACAATCAGTGAGCTAATCAAAAAAAAATTTAGAAAAAGGATTTTATTCATTACCGAAAACTTCATCTCACATGAAGGAAATTTTATTGATAAAAGATTAACGGATATCGGTTTGAAAAATGCTTCAGCTTTTTTAGTGCTTTCAGGTATAGTGGAGAAAGAAGTTAAATTAATTGCGAATGGGAGGAAAGTTTACAAATCAGAATTACCGATTTATGATTGTTATGAAACTGATGAAACCATATCACTTCCAAATTTGAGGAAGGAATTTGGATATACTGAAAAAGACAAAGTTCTTTTGTTTTTTGGCTATGTGAGAAAATATAAAGGACTCGATTTACTGATTGATGCATTTCCTGGAATCAAATCGGCAATTCCAAATGCAAAACTTTTAATAGTTGGTGAGTTTTATGATTCACCCGAATTCTACTCAAACAAGATAAAAAAACTTGGTATTGATAAAGATACAGTTGTTGTTAATAAGTTTGTTACGAATGAAGATGTTGGGAAATACTATCAAGTCTGCGATTTGGTAATACTTCCCTATCGCAGTGCAACGCAAAGCGGTATATTAAATGTTGCTTATGGATTCTTAAAACCTGTTGTCGTTACAAACGTTGGCGGCTTAGCTGAATTTGTTGAGGATAAAAAAACCGGAATCATTATCATGCCGGATTCACCTCAAGAAATCGTTAATGGAGTCAGAGAATTTTTCATGCTTAAGGGATCTACTGATTTCGAAAAAAATGTTAAGGATTTTGTGAATAGAAATAAATTTGGGAGATTGCCTGAGCTTTTTAATCAAATTATTTCGGATACACAAATATGATTTTGAAAACCGACTGCAAACACTTTCTCGGCGACAAGCCATGCAAACCAAATAAGTTTGAAAATAAAAAATGCGATGATTGTGAATATTACTCGCCAATAAGATTCAAAATCTTAATAATTAAGCTTGATGCGGTTGGTGATGTTCTTCGAACAACTTCAATTCTTCATGCACTAAAACAAAAATATCCTGATTCACATGTAACCTGGCTCACAAAGCAGAATTCTAAAGATATTTTTATCAACAACAATTTAGTTGATACTGTGCTTACGTTTGAGAGTTTTGATCTTACCTCAAAATTAACTACAGAAGTTTTTGATTTGTTAATTCACCCCGATGCTTCTCCCATAAGTTCATCACTTGCATCCATTGTCAATGCAAAAGTTAAAAAAGGATTTGTGTTGAACCAGCTCGGGCAAGTCGTCCCAGTAAATCAAGAAGCAATTGAATGGCTTGAAATGGGTGCCTTCGATGAATTCAAGAAGAAGAATAAAAAAACTTATCAGCAAATTATTCATGAGATAGCCGGATTAAACTATAATAAAGGTGAGATAATAATAAAATTAACTGATGATGAGCTCGCATTCAAAAATCATTTTTATGAGACGCATAATCTTAAAAAGTATAAAACCATTGTTGGATTGAACACTGGTGCAAGTAAAAGATGGCAATTAAAACAATGGAGATTTGAGGGATTCAAAGAACTTATCTCAAGACTCCAGAAAAATAAGGATGTTGGAATATTGTTATTTGGTGGAGAAGATGAAGTAGATAGAAATAACGAGTTGTTGAATCTTTTTCCATCACTCATAAACACGGGTTCAAAGAATTCTTTAAGACAATTCTTCTCCTTAATGGATTTACCCGATATAATTTTAACTGGTGATACATTAGCTCTGCACACAGCTACTGCACTAAAGAAAAAAGTTGTGTGCTATTTTGGTCCAACATCCAGTGCAGAAATCGAGGATTATGGAAGAATTAAGAAAATTTATCCTGAAATGGATTGCTTAGTCTGCTATAAGCCGGAATGTGATTTTAATCCTAACTGTATGGATTTAATTTTATCCGATATGATTTATGATGAAATAGTTAGGATGCTTAATAATAAAAAAGCGGTCCAAAGACCGCTTTAAAAAACTCCCCTTCCCTTCGGGAAGTGGTTGGGGGTAAGGCCCTTACTTAATTAGGATCATCTTTCTCATTTGGCTGAACTCTCTTCCATCAATTCCCTTTGCAATTAACTCATAGAAATAAATACCACTGCTTAATGAGTTTCCATTCGCGTCATCTGAATTCCAAGTTAATTTATAGACTCCTTCTTGTTTATATCCATCGTATAAAACCTTCACAACTTGCCCTAATAGATTGTAAACCTTTACCTTAATTTGTGATGAAATTGGTAAAGCAAACTCAATTGTTGTGGATGGATTGAACGGGTTGGGATAATTCTGCTTAAGCGAAAATTCCATTGGTATTGTTGATAGTTCATCACCAGCAGCAGAAGGTTTAACAGCGAGATATGCAATATCTGTTAAATGCTTAAGTCCGGTTGCACCTACTAACGTTCCAACACCCGTATTAGTGTTAATCGAAATTAAATTGTTGACCTGAGTTGTATTACCTGTAATTCCGAATAAATGTTCATTTTCATCGAATGCAAGTCCATTTGTAATTACATTAAGACCGGTTTGACCAACTCTTGTTGTATCGCCTGTTAATTTATTTATCTTATAGATACGATCTTTTCCAGCACCAATTGCCACGAAAACTGATGCCCATAACTCATTGTTCAGTGGGTTAATGGTTATTGCAGATATTTGAATTGGTGTTTTTGTTATTGAATCAAGCTGTCCTGATTTCACATCGAGGTTGTATATTGTACCGGTTTTAGCAGCAACAAATAATACTCCTGAAGTATCAAAAGCGATAGAAGTAAGATCACCCATAGGATAATCATACAAAGTATAGGAGTCGCCTTTCTCTGCATTTACGCGTACAAGTCTCGAAGATGTTGCCGTCGGTGCCATTCCATATATAATTTTATTTTTCGGATTAACCGCAATTGATTTAATTTCTGAACTGAGCAATGGACCTATATTTGTTCCGGTTCCTGAATTTAGATTTAATACTGCAAAATTCGATTCATTGCTTATACCGGAAGTTGCATAAAGGGTATTTTGGACTGCCGGTTTAATTACGTACCCTTTGCCTCTCATTTCAAATCCAGAGAAAGCAGGATCGTTGCTTGTTACTGAAAAATTAGAAACGACATTTCCTGTGTCAGCGGGCGTGTACAAAAATTTAACAAGAATCGAATCGAACGATGCGAGATTTAAAGGAAACGTAAAATTGGAAATTCTGGTGAATGAACCAGCAGAGCCAGGCATATTAGAGATAATTAAATTATCTGTTCCAAAGTTTCGTATTACAGCAGTTAAGGTATCGCTTGAAAACCCAAGTTCGACATTTCCAAAATCTATTGAAGGCGTGGGTGTAGATAAAAGTACACCTGTGAATGGAACCATTCGGACTTTACCAACCCAAGTTCCCCACCGATTTGTTGTCTCAACATATTCGGTATGCATCCAAATATTATTTTCATCAGTAGGATCCAAATAAATGCCGGTGTAATCACCCCATCTATTTCTGGTTCCGCTAAATGTAACTACATAATTTCCTTTACCGGTTTGCAAAATTTGGCTTCCGCTTAAACCAGGGGGATCATTCTTCAATCTTGTGGTATAGTAAGCACCGCAGTATTCTGTAGTGCCGCTTCTTGAATAAGTTATTGCAATATTTTGATCTTTATCTACAGCTAATGTTGGGAAAATATACCAGTAGTTTGCAGCCCCTAATGTTCCGCTTTCAACGAGAGAAGAATTTGTAGTGTTTACTTTGTAATACCGCATTGCAGCATATTGAGGTGCGGTTGGATTTGCAATAGAATGAGTTGCCCATAAGAAACCATCTCTAAAAATTGGCTGCGTTTTCATACCACTTTGATTTGCATCAATAAGAGTTGTACTTCCACCTAATTGATTTGCATTCGGAGCACCACTAAAATTTTCGATAAAGATATTTGTACGGGTGAGTACCGGGTTACCTGTGGGATCTGTCATTTTATATAAACTAATAAAATTTGCTCCGTTATTCGGGATGTGTAAAAAGAATTGAATATTGTCAGAACCATAGTAAATTGAAGGAATTATTTTATCTGGTTTATAGGTTGCACCTACCTGAGGATCAGTAATATCCCAAATATCCTTCCAACTCAACGCACCGCCCGGATTGTTATAAATTTCTGATTTATTAATAATCCTAATTTTGTTATACTGATATTGAGGTTGGGTTGCAAATGTAAACTGTCGCGAGTTAATGTAAATAGCATTTTTATCAAATCCGATTTGAGGATAGTCTCCCCAATTGTTCACAGTTGTTGTTCCATTCACATTGGCAGGTAATGCCCATGTATACCATGTTCCTGTAGGAATTGAATCATCAGAAACCGCAACCATGAAATGTGCTCTTTGTAAAGCATCATTCTGGCTGTCCCAGCACATTATCCATTTCTTATCGAAATGATCATATAAAATTTGGGGGTCAAAACATCCTGGATTCGTAACTAATCCTTGAAACCATGTATCAGGGTTGATGGTTTTAACAAGATTTCCTTCCTTATCCCAAATTGAAAATGATACATTTACAGTAGTAATAATGTGTGTTGGTCCAACAGCCATGTGGGGATCCGGTGGAATAGAACTTCCCATGGACATTCCCTTAAAGCTTTTCAAAAGAATTGAAGGTGAACCTTCAATAGAAGAATTGGAAGTAACATTTGGGTCCTCTACATAAAATGATCGTAATGGACTTGTCGTACTGCCAAAATCAATTGATACTGGATCTTTAGAAGTTGATATAACATTTCTTGTTCCACGTTCTGTGGGAACTCCAATATCTGTTGCCTTAAAAAATGTACCTGTATTTACAGTCCCGCCATTTGGAACTGAGCCGGCTGCTGGCCCTTGATACGTTTGAGCTAAAGTTGTGGTCAAGATAATTAGCGGAAATAACAACAAACTCAATTTTAGCGTTGCTTTCATTTTTTCCCTTTAATTTAGTTATGACTAATTTTTTATAGTTAAAAATATTATTATTCGGTATGATAATCAATTTAATTAGTGAACATTATTCGACTTACATAAACATTGTAAACAAAATATATAAATAGACTTAACCGGAGGAAAAAGTGAAAAAATTCAATCTTAAAAAAGTGCAAACAATTTTAACTAAAATGAACATTGATGCCTGGCTCTTGTATGATTTCAGGTTTTCAAATGAACTTGCATTAACTATGCTCGGAATTACTAAAAAATCTCACCTAACAAGAAGATTTTATTATTTAATTCCGAGAATAGGCATACCAACAAAAATTGCCAACGCGATTGAAACTTTTCATTTTGATGCTCTGCCAGGCACATTACTTCCTTATGCTAGTTATGGATCTCTTCTTCAAAACCTAAAGTTTAGCTTGAAAGGGATAAAAACTGTTGCGATGGAGTATTCTCCGTTGAATGCAATTCCGTATGTATCAAGAGTTGATGCTGGAACAATCGAACAAATTAGGTCGCTGGGAGTAGAAATAGTAAGCAGCGCTGATCTTATTTCAATGTACAATGCGCTCTGGACAATGGAACAATTTAATAAGAATAAACCAGTTGCAAATGTTCTGAACGAAATTGTTTACAAATCATTTGATTTCATTAAAAAGAAAATCCTAAAATCTCAAAGCATAACCGAGTACGATGTTCAGCAATTTATTATGACTGAATTCAAGAAAAGAAGATTTTTTACAGATGATCCTCCAATAGTAGGTGTTAATGAAAACAGCGCAAATCCTCACTATACTCCAACGAAACAAAAAAATAAGAAGATAAGAAAAGGTGACTTTGTCCTCATTGATCTTTGGGCTAAACCAGATAAAGAAGATGGAGTTTGGGCTGATATTACTTGGGTTGGATTTGTTGGAACATCTGTACCGGAGAAATACAAAAAAATATTTGATATTGTTGCAAAAGCACGCGATACAGCATTTGATTTAGTTGAATCCAGATACAAAGCTGGAAAAGAGGTGCGAGGATTTGAGGTTGATGCTGCATGTCGAAAAGTTATTGAAGATGCTGGTTATGGGAAATATTTTATTCACCGTACCGGGCATTCAATAACAACCGACCTTCACGGCAGCGGCGCACACATAGATAATTTTGAAACTAAAGATGAGCGTTTACTGCTTCCTTCAACTTCCTTTTCAATTGAACCGGGAATTTATCTTCCAAGAGAATTTGGTGTACGAAGTGAGATTGATGTTTTCATCACAAAGGATGGAAAAGTTATGTTCACTGGAAAAGAAAAGCAGAAGGAAGTTATTGAAATACTGAAATAATAATAGGAATGTCATTCCCACGAAAGTGGAAATCTAATCAAACTGAACTGGATTCCCGTTTACACGGGAATGACAACATAAAAGATTATTTCGGCGTGGCACTTTTGGAATGCTGTTCCATCAAATATTCAGCAATATTTTTTGCCTCATCACGCCTCAAACCTTGATTAGGCATTGGAGGATATGCAGGATCAACTTTGACAGGATTCAATATGAACCCTATCAACTGATCCATTTTACCCTCATACTTAACTAAAACTTTGTTGTATGGTGGTCCAACTAATTTCTCATCAAACTTGTGGCAAGCAGAACAAACGACTTGATATATTTCTTCGCCACTTCTTATCTTAATAGCACTTACATTTTCACCTTTTAATTCAGCTAAATATTTATTGAACTCTTCACTAAGCACTGCTGAATGGATTTTAGTAGAATTACTCATAGCCATTTGATCTTTAATTACAAGCGCAAGCACAAAAAATATTACAACGAAGAATAACTGACCGCTGAGTTTTAAATTCTGTGTTTTTGAAATTGCATAAAGTAAATGATATGCTAAAAATATTAACATCAAAGCAAGAATAAGATACACGAAAACTGAACCTGACAAAGCAGTTTTTGGCAAAAAAAGATTATTAACAAAAAGTAAAATCGGAAGGAGAATTAGAGAACTTAAAGTAATTGTTAAGGAAAATTTCTTAACGAAACTTTTGTATTCATCTGAAAGATTTTCTTTTCCGCCTTCCCAATAGAAAAAGGCAAAAAGAATCGTGCTTCCTGTAATTGCAAATGCTAGAATTATAAATTGTACAAAATTAAGGATTGAAGGTAATGAAAATAATATTGATAATTGATTTCCTTTCTGCCAATACTCTGAGAATACACCATGTGAAATTGCAGAAATGTAATACCATGAACCAACGGTTAAAAATGCTAATCCAATAATTCCCGATCTGCTAGCTAAACGGCTGCTTTCAGTTCTATATTTTCTAACTTGATCTTTAATGGAAGTATTTAGCTGGGAGGCTTGATTCAAATCATTAAACAACTCATTAAAGCTCAAGGAGTATTTAAATGTGTAGGTTAATAAAAATCCTATGATCACTAATGGTAAAGCTATTAAAAGAATCACGAGTACAGATGAATTACTCTTGTGAAGCAATTGGGCATAAATCAAAATAGAAGTAATTACCGGTAAAAATCCTAATGCTACGCCAAGACTTTTACTTACTGATATAGTATCAAGAACATCTTTTGAGAACCGAATGTAAAGAGAATTATTTTCTTTCAGCCCTTTCTTCCAATAGTTCAGTGATAAGAAAGTTCCAACTAATATCACACTTAAGAAAGGCAGGAAAAGGAATTGAATTAAAATTAATAAATAATGAAGGAGCTGAATGTGCTCAGCGGATTGAGGTAAAACTATTTTGTCGAGGAATTCCATCTAAGTAATTTTCTCCGGCTAAAACAAAATTAAAAGTTGATCTAACGAAACAATCAGCATAACCAGCAAAGCAAAAATATTTATCTCTCTGAATGCAAAACGAAAATTCATTCGTTGCTCTTGATCTCTTAGAAACCTTGACGCATTCCATGTTAACCACAAACCTGTTAACAAAAGAACGGCATATAAAACTGGATTTCTTACAACGCCAAAAAATGGAATAAGAAAACTCGTTACAACTGTTGCAATTATCCAAATAAAAGTAATTCTTGAAAGCTGCTTTGTATCGAACACTTGGGTTAATGTTGGAAATCCTGCTTTCTCATAATCCTTTTCAAGTACAAGCAGAAGAAGCCAAAAATGAGGTATTTGCCAGATGAAAAAGAAAAATGCAATCACTAAAATCTGAGGATCAAAAATGTATCCACCGGCAGATGTCCAGCCGATTGCTGGAGGGATTGCTCCTACCAATGAACCGGGAACAATTGCAATCTGACTGACTTTTTTAAAAGGTGTATAAACTAAATTGTACCAAAAAAGATTTAGCAGTCCTAATGAGAATGGAACTATTCCATTGACTAACAAGAGAACCGACCCAGCAAAAACGAGAATCAAAGCTATCTGAGAAGCATTTCCTAAACTAATTCTTCTTGATGGAATTGGACGATTCTTAGTTCTTTCCATCAATGCATCTGTTTTGTGTTCCTGGATGTGATTTATTACTGCAGAACCGCACGCAAGCGATAACGTCCCAATAATTGCTAACAATAAATTCCAAGATAACTCTTGCTTAAAGCAGATATAACCAAATACAGTAGTTAATGTTACGAACGAGGTTATTCTGATTTTAGTTAACTCTGATAATATTTTTATTTGCTCTCTCAATTCGAATTAAATTTATTTTTTATCAACAACATTATTAATCTGTGTCACATTTGAATTCAACCATGAAAGAAAATTATTTTCTTGCATTACCACAACTTCAGTGTACATGTAAGAATGATTCATTCCACAATATTCTGCACAAAAAATTGGGTGAGAACCTTCTTCATTTGCTGTAAACCACGTTGTATTTTGTTTACCAGGTATTATATCCTTTTTAACTCTGAAAGCTGGAATGTAAAAGGCATGATTAACATCAATTGAATTTAAGACTACCTTTACAGGTTTATGAATGGGAACATAAAGAGTGTCAGATACTTTTCCGTTATCATACTTAAAATTAAACTTCCACATTTGTGCAGTAACATTCACAACCATAGCATTTTCAGGAATATTAGACATCTCTTTATATCCAGCCCATCCAAAATAAAACATAAACAGAACTAAAATGGTTGGAATGACTGTCCATAAAACTTCAAGCGGCATGCTGCCATGAATATTAGTTGCTTTAGGATTTTTCTTTCTACTGTACTTGAAAACAAAATAAATCATCAACCCGGTTATTAAAACCAGGAAGAATACAGAAATTGCTATTATAAAGAAGAATGCAAAATCAACTGACTTAACAAATTCTGATTGTGCTATAATCATAGAAAACCTAAATGAAAGAATAATCTGAGAACAATAAAACAAAAGAAATTATGATAAAGAATAATGCAACTAACACAAATATTTTAAATGTTTTCTGTTCTGCTCCAAGATGCATAAAAATCTTCAATACCAAATATGATTTCACAGATGCCACAAGTAATGCCGTAGTAACAGTTAAACCTCCAAAGTTAATACCAGCAACACTGACAGTAATTGCAGTTAAAGCTAATAAACCAATCCATACCAACAAATAAATTCCGTATCCATGCGGTTTATGTTCTGTATGTGTCTTGTGCTCGTCCATCAATATTCCTAAGTGATAAGATAAAATAATGGAAATAAGAAAATCCAGATTATGTCCACAAGATGCCAGTACAATCCGGCGGCTTCAAGTTTAACATAGCTATTCTGATTAATCACATTTTTTAATGTAAGCCGAGTCATCACACTAATCAGAATGATTCCAATAATAACATGTAAACCATGAAGACCAGTCATAACATAATACAAACCAAAAAATAAAATTTCGCCCTTAGGTTTATTTAATAGAACTTCAGAACCTGGGAAAATTCCATGATGAAATTTTATTGACCATTCAAAGTACTTATTAATTAAAAAACCGAAAGCTAAGAGTATAGTTATAGCTTGAAAAAACACCGATAAACTCTTGTTATTACGTTGGATAGCGGCAATGGATAAAGCCATTGTTAGACTACTTGTTAAAAGAATTATCGTGTTAAAAGTACCGATTAATGTGTTCAATTCTTTGGCAGCAATATGAAATTGCTCCTGATTCACAAACCGATAAACTGAGTAAAGAAAGAACAACCCTCCAAAGAGTAGTAGCTCGGTGAAAAGGAATAACCACATTCCCATTCTTGCACCAATATCATCGCGATGGACATGCACAGCATGCTCCTGTGTGGTCATTTTACCTCCTCTTTTTCAACATGTTCATCGTTCATTTTGTACTCATATGGACCATGAGTTATCAAAGGAATGTCATGAAAATTTTCGTGAGTTGGAGGTGTTTCAATTTGCCATTCGAGTGTTTCTCCTCCCCAAATATTCCGTTTAGTAACCTTTTCACCGCTCTGCAATGATTTAATTAGATTATAGTAAATAATGATTAAGCCAGTAATCAAAATCCATGATCCAACTGTAGAAATCTGATGGTAAATCGCATATTCAGGCAGATAATCATAATATCTTCTTGGCATTCCTAACCAGCCCATAACAAACAGCGGAAAGTAAAGCGTGTTGAATCCAACAAACAAAAACCAGAATCCTACTTTAGCAATTTTCATGTTGTACATTCTGCCGAACATTTTTGGCAGCCAGTAATGAAGTGCGGCAAATATTCCAAATCCAGTTCCACCAAACATTACGTAATGGAAGTGTGCTACTATAAATGATGTATCGGTAAGGTGAATATCAACTGATAATGCTCCTTGCACAACTCCTGTTAGTCCACCAATTGAGAAGAGAAAAATAAATGCTAATGCATACAACATCGGAGGATCAAGTTGAATTGAACCTTTGTAAAGAGTTGCGGTCCAGTTAAAAACCTTTATTGCACTTGGAATTGCCACAAGGAAAGTTAAGAGCGAGAAAACAAATTGAGCAGTTGAGCTCATTCCTGAAGAGAACATGTGATGAGCCCAAACGAGCGAACCGAGTAACGCAATTGCGATGGATGAGAATGCAATGAACTTATAACCAAAAATAGTTCTTCTTGCAAATACGGGAATAATCTCTGAGACAACTCCCATTGCAGGAACTATCATTATATATACAGCCGGGTGAGAATATATCCAGAATAAATGCTGATAAAGGATAGGGTCTCCACCAAGTGCCGGATCGAACAAACCAACACCAAATACTCTCTCAACAACTATTAACAGCAACGTAATTCCGATAATTGGAGTAGCAAGAACTTGAATCCATGCAGTTGCATACAACGCCCAAGAAAATAAGGGCATTTTGAACCAATCCATTCCTGGAGCACGCAATCTATGAATTGTGGTAACAAAATTAATTCCGGTAAGTATAGATGAAAATCCAAGTATGAAAGCAGCAAATCCAGTGAAGATAACATTTGTGCTCGTTCTAACGCTGTAAGGAATGTAGAATGTCCATCCTGTGTCTGCTGGTCCGCCTGGTAACAATATTGACACGATTACCAAAACTCCGCCAATCATGTACAGCCACCACGAAAGCAAATTTATTCTCGGGAATGCAACATCCTTTGCTCCAATCATAATTGGTAAAAAGAAGTTTCCGAAGACGGCAGGCAATCCAGGAATTACAAACAGAAATATCATTATCACTCCATGAAGAGTGAAAAATGAATTATAAGTTTGTGGATCTACAATCGTTTTACCTTGAGTGAATAGCTCAAGACGAATCAGGAAACCAAAAGTAACTCCAACTGCGAAGAATGTAAGCAAACCAATTAAGTACAAGATTCCTATTCGTTTATGATCGGTTGAAAATATCCAACCTTTAATTCCGTTGTGCTTTCCTTGATAGTCTAAATAGCTTGTATGACCGTTCGTTGAGATATTTGTTGCAACTGTTGACATAAGTTTCTACCTATTCTAAACCTTTACTTTTCTTGGCTTAACTGAAAGATAAACTACAAGAACCACTGTTAGCAATAGGATACCTCCACCAAAAACTTTTAGTAAATTGAACACGTATGTTTTTCCTTCCGGATCATATTTAAAACAAAACTTAATCACTCTTGCAATGGTTGGAGTGGGAGTTCCTTCTGACGCTTCGAGTACAGCCATCTTAAAATCAAACGGAAGGATGCTGAACTCTTCCCTTCTTGAGAAGTCAGGATACAAGTAACGGCAAATCTTTCCATCTTTTGAAATGAATGATAGCATGGCTGAATGAATAAACTCATCTCCTTCTTTTTTATAATAGAAACCAACTGCATCAGCAAGTTTTCTTACAGACAAGCTGTCACCAGTTAAAAATCTCCATCCCATCGGATCAATTTGCCTTTTCATCATTTTCAAGTAATTATTCTTTTTAGAAGCTGCGAGTGTATTATCTTCAGAAGCATCAAAGCTTATGGTGAACAATTTATAATCTATCCCTGGAACTAAATCAGATTTACCCACGACACTTGCAAGTTCTGTCAATAGAGGTGAACAAATACCAGGACATTCGTAATAAACAAAATTCATTACAACTGGTTTATCAAAATTATCTTTTAAGAAAAACTTGTTTCCGTCTTCATCAATAAGTTGAATATCTAAAGGAATAGTCGCTCCCAAATTCTCAACAACACCAACCTCCATCTTTTTCTGATCAGCAGAGAATATCTGAGTAACTGCCGTCATCAGAAAAATTAAAAGAATTAAAAATTTATGATTCATGATACTTATCTCAATTTCAAAAAAGTTTAATCAAATAATTATACAAAGTATTCAAATCATCCTTGGTAAGATCGTTCACATTTCTGGAAAAACCACCGTTGTTAATACTTGAATACACTAGTGAAACAAACTTTTGCTGATTTTGGTGCCATTCTTTTGATGAAGAGAGAGAAGTGATGGCTCTAATTTTATCGGTAGTTACATTATCAAATATTTCAGAACCCTTAGCAGTTTTATCATCACTCATTTTCTGAAGAATTGATTCAGCTTTCTGATATTTTTGCTCATTCTCTGATAGGACAAGTTCAATTGCTGCACCAACGGGAATCTGTGGTGAAATTTGCATACCCTTAGAAAGGTTATATGTTTGATCAAGAGCAGTCAATTCATCCTTAGAATCTTGCGGAGCATCTGGAATAAACGAGTTTCTCAAGTAATGTATTATTGCCAATCTATCTTCAGGCAGAATAAAATCGTACGCTATCATACCTCCGCCAACAATACCTTCTTGAAGGGTTTGATAAATTTGTGAAATCTTAGTTCCATTTTTCCAGCCATCTTTAGCAATAAAATTTCTCGGCGGTGGATTCAAAGCTGCACCTCCCGTACCATCTCCTTTTCCTTGTTCACCATGACATGAAACACAATTTGTTGTGTAAAGTGATTTACCTTTTTCAACGACTTTATCATTTGGTTGACTTAAAGTAAAAATATCAATTGGTGGAATCGTTTTTGCTGTAGTGATTCTCAAATCTTCAACTTTTGTTGTATCTGCTAAAACAGTTGGAGTCCTCTGTCTTGTAATCAAATTTAAATTGCTTAAATAATACAAACCGAACCCGATTCCTATAATTAAAATGTAGGGATATAAAAGAGCAAAAGCTCTTACAGGTTCTTCTTTAATTAAATTCAACTGCTGTTTTAATAATTCACTTAGTTTTTTCATATGAATTAAGGGACTCTAAAATCCAATCCTTTCTGAAGTTTAGGATCGCCGATTGGAACTAAATTCGATTTCTTTGCCCGGAAATTGAAAACAAGAATTATCAATCCTACAGCAATCAACGGCACAACTAAATCAATCCAACTGAAATAATATCCTTGAATATTGGGCATAACAAGCCAGTACAAATCAATAAAGTGAGCAAGGAGAATCCACGCCGAAATAAATTTTAACCGTTTTGGATCCATTTTAGCTGGCTGTGAAAGTAACGCCGCATACGGAAAAATAAAATGAGTAATAATCAAAATTAATGAAAGAAACTCCCAGCCATGCTGCCATCTGTGGAGGAACCAAAAATTTTCTTCAGGTAGGTTTGCATACCAAATAAGCAAATATTGTGAGAAAGCGATGTACGCCCAAAAATTTATAAAGGCAAATTGCAAAGCACCTAAACTAAAGAGATGATCATCAACCAATTTAGGATGCATGTAACCATTTTCTTTCAACTTCACAACGAATAAAGTAACTGCAGCAAGTGAAGCAACTACTGAACCTGCAAAGAAGTAAACTCCAAAAATGGTTGAGAACCAATGCGGTTCAAGACTCATCAGCCAATCAACGGCTGTAACAGTAATTGTAATTGCAAAAATTGGGATAAATATTGCTGATAAAATTATATTCTTTTTTGTAAGAAGCTGGTTTTTAGTTTTATCCTGCTCATTTGAATTTCTTATCAACAAATAATAAAATAAACCCCAAATTGCCAGAATAACGAATACCCGAATAATGAAAAAGGTTTCATTCAAGTAAGGTGACTTTCCTTTGAGAATTTTATCTGCTGATACAACATCTTGATGTACCCAATGAAAAATATCATGAATACTGAACACCAACGGTAAAACCAAAATCGGCAGGAAAATAATTATTGCCGCTAAAAATTCAACTACACGTCTGATAGGAACGCTCCAATCAGCCCCGCCAACATATTCGAGAGCAATCAGAAGCAGCGATCCAATTCCTATGCTTAAAACAAACATGTAAGCCATCAAATAATTCATTAAGGCACGATGATGATCTGTAAAGAATCCGATAACTCCTAAAACGAGTCCGGCAGCAAAGAGAATCCAGCCAATCTGACTCAACTTTTTTGGCAAATCTTTTTTCTGATATTCAACATTATTGTGCTGCATTTATCAATCCCTTTTGAATCTGTTCAATGTCGGAATCTTTTGCATTCTTAGCTCTTTGCAAAACTCTAACGTAATTAACTATTGCCCACCTCTCATCGCTTGTGGTTTGTGGTGCATAAGAAGGCATGCTATTCTGACCGTTAACAATAATGTGATAAATCATCCCGTCACTAAATTCTCTCGCACGAGTAGAATGAAGTGTTGGAGGATTCGGAAACTGTCCTCTTAATCTGCTATCTCCATCAGCATAATTGCCATGACAAGGACTGCAAAATGTTAAAAACTTATTTTGTCCTAACTCCAAGTTTTCTCTTGTTGGCAGAAGTGGATTACTCAACACTTCAGTCGGATTGCTTTCGCCCGTATAAGGATAAGAAATAAATCCTCTTGCGACAGTTCCTTCTACTTTCGTTCTCATTGCATAATGATCAGCAAAGAACTCACTTTTTTCTTGAGCCGTTGTTTTGTCTTGATAAGCCATCCAATTGAAAGGCGGCATAAATAAAAGTTTATTTAATATAAAATAAGTTGTTCCTGAAGTAACGACTGCGACAACAAATAGGAGCATTAAAAATTTTGGTTGAAAAATTGGATATGTTTCCTTCTCCAATTCATAAATCAATTCAACATCTTTACCTTTTAGGGATGAGAATAACTCTCTAACTCTCGATTCGTTGAACTGTGAATCATTTGCATAAATAACTGCTCCAAATTTATCTGCAGAAACTTTTTTCATGTAATTGGTATCATGCAGCGGCTGTTTGTTATCGGGAAATCCAAACATAAATGTAATTAGTCCGATTACAGTTGAAAGAGTTGCAAGTAAAACAGTTACTTCAAAAGTAACAGGAATAAATGCTGGAAAAGCAAAAGTTGGTTTACCGCCAATTATCTGCGGATAATCAACCGACATTGTCCACCACATAAAAAACAGAGCGAATGCTGCCCCGCCCAGTCCAAATGCAAGCGTGATATAGCCAAGTTTGGATGGTTTTAACTTCATTGCTCTATCCATTCCATGAACAGGATATGGCGTGTTTATATCAAATTTTTTATAACCAGATTCAGCTATAACTTTTGCTGCATGAATAATTTCATCTGGTGTATTGAATAACGCACTAATTCCGAACAGCTTATTACTTCTCTTCATTAGTGATTACCTCCATGATTCGATGGCTGTGCTCCATCGGCAACTGCCTTAACTTCGGATATTGATACAACCGGCAGAGTTTTCGTAAATAAAATTACAAGAGTGAAAAATAGTCCGAAACTTCCTAATAATATTCCGATATCATACATAGTTGGAGTGTAATATCCCCAGCTTGATGGAAGAAAATCTCTATGAAGCGATGTTACCGTAATTACAAATCTTTCGAACCACATTCCAACATTTACGAAGATTGCAATTATTAACATGATAGGAATTGATCTTCTGATTTTCTTGAACCAGAATAACTGCGGGAAAAGAACATTGCAGCTTACCATTATCCAATAAGCCCATGCATAAGGTCCGAATGCACGATTGATAAATACAAAACTTTCAAATTGGTTTCCGCTGTACCAAGCGATAAAAAATTCCATTGCATAAGCATAACCGACCATCATGCCGGTAGCGAGAATCACTTTGTTCATTTTTTCAAGATGATTTAATGTGATAATATGCTCAAGGTTGAAAATCTTTCTTACAAAAATCAGAACTGTTACCACCATTGCAAATCCTGAGAAAATAGCACCGGCAACAAAGTAGGGCGGGAAAATAGTTGTATGCCAGCCAGGCATTATAGAAACGGCAAAGTCAAAGCTAACAATTGTATGAACTGAAAGCACAAGCGGCGTAGCAAATCCAGCAAGCAGCATATAAGCTTTTTCATAGTGCTGCCAATTGCGATGTGAGTGTCTCCAGCCCAAGCTGAAAATTGAATAAATAGTTTTTTTAATTTTTGACGTTGTGCGATCGCGAAGCGTTGCAAAATCAGGAATCAAACCAACAAACCAAAAAACAAACGAAACAGTAAAATATGTAGAAACTGCAAACACATCCCAAATCAAAGGCGAAGTGAAATTCACCCAAAGTCCATGCTGATTCGGATAAGGCATAAGATAACCATCTAACCACGGACGACCTGTGTGAATTGCCGGGAAAAGCCCTGCACACATAACTGCAAAAATTGTCATTGCCTCGGCAAATCGTGCAATACCGGTTCTCCATCTTTGGCGAAGCAAGAAAAGAATTGCGGAAATTAGAGTACCCGCATGACCAATACCGACCCAAAAAACGAAGTTTACAATATCAAATCCCCAACCGACCGGCTGATTATTTCCCCAAAGACCAATACCATAATAAAAAGTTAAACCTAAACATATTGCTCCAATCAGAAGCAAGCTTCCGCTAATGCTTATTGCAATTAAAAACTTTTTATCAGGTTTAGTATCGAGCGGTTTAGCTACAAGCTCCTCAATGTGAGCCTGCTTCAAGCCGCCTTCAACTACAGGAAATTCCTGAGAGTAATCGATATTCAACTAAGCTTCCTCCGAATCAACATTTCTTAATTTTGCAATGTATGTAACATTTGGCTTGATATTCAATTCTTCAAGAATGTAATAACCTAATTCATGATTGCGATATTTTTGAAACTCTGATTCCTTATCGTTCATATCTCCAAATTGAATTGCATTTGTCGGACAAGCATCTTGACATGCTGTTCTAACATCAGAACCTTTCAACTTAACGTTTTTTCTGATCGCTTCTTCTCTTGCATCCATAATTCTTTGTATGCAGAAAGTACATTTCTCCATAACTCCGCGTGAACGAACAGTGACTTCAGGATTATAAATTAAATTGAAGCTGTCACTCTCCTGGATTGAATCTCTGAAGTGATCTCTGAAATTGAAGAAATTGTAACGCCTTACTTTGTAAGGACAGTTATTGGAGCAATATCTCGTACCAACGCATCTATTATATGCCATTTGATTAAGTCCATCGTTGCTGTGAGTTGTTGCACCTACAGGACAAACATTCTCGCAAGGTGCATGATCACAATGCTGGCAGAGCATCGGCTGTAAACTAGTTTTAATATCTTGCGCAGTTCCGGAGTAATAACGATCTATTCTTATCCAATGCATTTCACGACCTTTAGCAACCTGATCTTTGCCGACAATTGGAACATTGTTTTCGGACGTGCATGCTACAACGCAATCACCACAGCCAAGACATTTATTGAGATCAATTGACATTCCCCATTTTACATTTGGGTAATCAATAAACGGATATACCGTGTGAAGTTCTATCTCATTACCTTCTTTTAGGAATTTTGGATTTTTAAGATATTGAGAAACAGTTCCTTCTTGGATAACTTTTCTTTTAACAGCTGCATCTTTTGTCAATTCATTATCAAACATGTGATGTTCTTGAGCAGTCACTAACTCATGCTTACCGTCAACTTTTGAAATATCCCCATTGAAAAGATAAGGTGAAGCAGTTTCCATTTTAGATAAAAGAGAACTCGCATCAAATCCTACATCAACACCAACAATTCCACTCTTCTTCCTCCCATAACCAAGTTCAATTGTAAATGTATTATCAGCAGAACCTGGCTGCAAGAAAATGGGTATGGTTAATTTTCTTGCTCCAACTTTTATCTTAATTAAATCATTGTTTTTTAGATTTAGCTCTTTCGCTGTTTTAAACGAAACTGCAGCGTAATTATCCCAAGTAATTTTAGAAATAGGATGAGGTAATTCCTGAAGCCAGCCGTTATCAGCAAATCTGCCGTCACCAATTGAATAATTATTTTTGAGAACGATCGAGTATTTGGAAGTATCAGATTTATATGAATTTAATGAAGCTATTGCAGATGAATTGAAACTTTCCATTGATGCTGGAGTTTCTTTAACTTTTACGACCCCGTCATGTAAAGATGCTAACCAAAATCTCTCAAACGGAAGTGCTGAATTTATAGTCGGATAAACTTCAGTCTTCCATCGGATCATTAAATATTCATGATAAAGATTTTCACTGAAACTTTCGGATTTACCGCTTATCCATGTAAGCAGTATTGCCTCTTTCTGCCGAGTACTATAAAGCGGAGCAATTACAGGCTGTTGAAGTGAATAAAAGCCAAGACGAGTTTTATAATCTCCCCACGATTCAAAATCATGATTAATTGGCAAAACATAATTCGATAGAGATGAAGATTCGTTTTCCTTTTCAGTTAAGCTAATAACTGTTGAAACTTTACTTAGAGCTTGCTCATAACCATAATCATCTGTAAGATGAAATGCAGGATTAGAATTGAAGTGAATTACTGTATCAACTTCTCCGGAGTTCATTTTAGAAACAAGATTTTCCCATTCTGCTGTCTTTGTTGTCGGTAATAATGAAACTTCTGCACTATCATTTCTATAAAGCGAATTGTTTCCAAGAATGTCATTCAAATAATTTACTGCAATGTGAACTTCTTCGGGAAGAGTAGTACCAGAGTAAACAATTGATCTGCCGGCATTTTTAACCAAATCACTAACCAAAGAATTTAATTTCTTAATTCCCACATTATACTTTTTAGAAAAATCGGAAAGAGACAATGAATTGCCTAAGCCGCTTCCCTTCCCAAGCTTCGAACTAATTTCACCAATCAAAGTTTTTACAAAATCAGACTGAGCATGTGGACGGAGAGGAATTCGATAATCAGCATTTATTCCAGTTAAAGAAAGATTTCCCTCAACAGCATAAAGGCGGTTGAAGTTTTTGATTTTATCTACATTTCTTCCTTCGACAAATAAAGCAGAATTTTCTATTCTATTTCCTTCGCTTCCTAAAAAGTCAGATTCAAGAGCAACAATAATTTTTGTTTCATTCCATTTGATCAACGGAAATGAACCACTGCCATAACATTTTTGCCACGCTGAGTTTTTTACTTCATCGTGAAATAATTCGTATGAATAAATTTTTGTTGTTGGAAACTTCGCGATAAAGTCATTCAATACTTTAAGAGTTGATGGAGAATGAATGCTATGTGTTATGATTGCAATTTCTTCATTACCGGCAAAGGTAAGTGAAGCTAAAATTGCTTCATCAACTTTCTTCCAGTTAATCTTTTCGAAACTACCTGCTCCAACTCTTTGAAGCGGCGATTGTAACCTTTCAGGATCATAAAGATTTAGAATTTCGGCTTGACACTTTAGACATATCTTTCCCTTGTTTACAGGATGATCAGGATTGCCTTCAACTTTTATTGGTCTACCTTCGCGAGTCTTGATTAAAACTCCGCATGTATGTGCACATCCGGTCGCAGTAGAAGCATAATAATTTGCTTTTCCAAGAATAACTTCTTCGGGCTTTTTATTGTAAGGAATTATTTCGCCTTTGTCGGGATAATCCGCACAACCGGCAGCAGCTAGTGCAGCAGAGGCACCAACCAATGCTAAAAATTTTCTTCTGGAAATGTGAGATAGATCCGACGGATCAAAATTGTCCGTTACACCTGCGTTAAATTCATGATGACTTGCTTCAATTGTTTTTGAATCTTTGTAAAGATCCTCAAAACTTCTCCAATAGTTCTTATCAATCAATTCGGTGTTTTCCTGCCTACTCATGTTTTCATCGTGCTTAAGCATGACTACCCTCTTTCAGATTACGGCTTACTGCAGATTCATTTATCTTAACTTGGATTTTGGCATTTTCAGATTTACTGTTCTTTCCAAATAAATTAAATGGAAATTTCTTAAGCAAAGTTATTCCTAAAAAACTTGTGGAAGCGGTTATAAAGAATTTTTTCCTGTCTATTTTCATATCATTTTTTTTTACCTATGACAAGCGAAACAATTATCAGGACCTTTGTTAATTTGGGCTAAGTTGGGAACATATTTCTGCGGATTGCGATGACAATCCAAACACGCTCCCATTGTAAATGAATTCACCTGAAGAACCTTTTCCATTTTAGCAATATCACCGTGACAAACAGTGCAGTCAATTCCTCGATTAACGTGAACGCTGTGATTGAAGTACGCAAAGTCTGCAACTCGATGAATTCTTTTCCAAGGAAGTGCTTTTCCTTCATTATAATATTCGGTTAGCTTAATTATTTCGGGTCTATCTTTTCTGGCAATCGTGTGGCAATTCATACAAGTGTTGAGCGGCGGAACCATTGCATGCCTGGATTTTTCAACTCCAGTGTGACAATACTTGCAGTCAATTTTCATATCTCCAGCATGCAGCTTATGGGAATATGCAATTGGCTGATCGGGTTGATAGCCGATTCCATCTCGTTCGGGCCTGCTGACAAAATATGTCAATGCAAAAGAAGCGACCGCAACAAACAACACAATAGGAAGTCTAATTCGAAGTATGTAATCCAGAAAAGTACTATTCATAAATGGGAATAATTATTGCGAAATTGGCTTTAAAAATAGAAAAAATATTCTTAAACAAGCTTAAAAATTTAAATGAAATTATGATTTTAGAAAATGAAGTGATAAAAATCTTCGCTAAAAAATCGGCAGCCGAACATGCTCATTTTTTGACGGACAAATCTAAATAATTACAGGTATAAAACAAAAAAAGTTATGTGATTTCGCTAATTGATTTCCAACTATTTATCTACCGCTGTTTTGATATGACTCACTGGATGCATCACTTCCACATCAACACCAAACCTTTTTGCACCATAGCGAAGCTGCGCTAAGCAGCCTGGATTCCCTGTAAGCACTACTTTAGCGTTTGTCTTTCTAATATTCTCCATCTTGCGTTCAAGGATTATCATTGATTCTTTGTAATGTACAATGTTATAAATTCCAGCACTCCCGCAGCACCAAGAAGCTTCCTCTAATTCAGTGTAGTTTGTACCAGGTATAGACTTGAGAATCTGCCTTGGCTGCTCTGTAATTTTTTGAGTGTGTGCAAGGTGACAAGCATCATGATATGTGATGTTTTCTGCTAGTGACTTTAATTTAAGTGGGATGTTTGTTTCAGTTAGAAACTCCGTAATGTCCTTTACCCGTTTCGAAAAACTCTTTGCGCGTTCTGCGTATTCAACATCATCATTCAAAATATGTCCGTACTCTTTCATGAATGCACCACACCCCGCAGAGTTTGAAATAATGTAATCAAACTCGTAATTGGAAAAAACATCAATCGTATGCTTAGCAAGTTTTTTTGATGTATCAAAATCACCGTTATGAGCTTGAAGCGATCCGCAGCAAATTTGATCCTTTGGAGTAAAAACTTCGCAACTGCAGCTTTGTAATACATCAACTGTATCTTTGTTTATTTCAGCAAACATTACATTCATCAAACAACCGGACAGAAATGCTGTCTTGTATTTTACTTCTCCCTTGGAAATTGTGATTTCCGGAATAACATCATCACTAAATTGTTTAGAGACTATTGGAGAGAGTTTATCAATTTCTTCTAGATTAGCAGAGAAGATTTTCATTATGCAGGATTTATGAAGGAGTTTTCTGATAAAAGAATTTTGGTAGATACGAAGCAATCTCGAAACGAACTTCAACCTGCTTCTTGAACCGATAATTGTGTTGAGTAAAAATCTTTTAACAAACTTGTAAAACCATGAGCGGTAGCTTGTGTTATCAACTTCAACTCTCGCTGCCTCAACCATTGAACCGTACTTAACTCCAGCGGGACATGCCGTTTCGCACGCTTGGCAATCCAAACAAAAGTTCATCTCTTCGGCAAAGGTGTGAGTAATCTCCATTTCACCTCGTGCAACGGACTTAATCAACTTAATTCTTCCGCGAGGGGATGACCTTTCGTTCTTTGTCATGTCATAAGTTGGACAAACGGCAAGACACATTCCGCAATGCATGCACTGTTGAAGAACGTCATCATTTGGAAGCACACCGATAAGGCGGTTTGGGAGTTGTAGGTTGGACGTGTGCATTTGTTACTTCTTATTCGTTGAAGCTGTGGATTGCTTCCCTGCTCCTTGGCATCATTCCTTCGCATCTTGGGGAGATAGTAAAGATCTTTCCAGGATTCATGATGTTGTTTTCATCTATTGCCGATTTAATTTTTTTCATCATGTTCACTCCTGGCGAACCGGCAACCAATTCTAAAAATTGCTTTTTGGATAATCCGGTACCATGCTCGCCAGTTATTGTTCCGCCAAGTTTTATCGCTTCATTAAAAATGAATTCAAATGCTCTATGCGCTCTAGTTATTTCCTGATTATCCCGCTCATCAGTCAAGCATGTTGGATGAAGATTTCCATCGCCTGCATGTCCAAAATTTCCAAATGTCAAATTAAATTTTTTTGCCGATTCAGCTACTTTCTCAATCATGATGGGTAATTCACTGCGTGGTACAGTAGCATCTTCGAGAATTGTTGTCGGTCTTCTTCTTGCCAATGCGCTGAATGCACTTCTTCGAGCTGTCTTAAGTTTCAGTGCTTCTTCAGCAGTGTCAGCAACTTTTACAAATGATGCATTATTCTTCTTCAAAATATTTTTAATTGTTTCTGCATCTTCTTGAACTATGCTTCCTCTGCCGTCAACTTCAATTAATAGGATTGCTTCACTTTGTCTTGGCAGCCCAATGTGAGCATAATCTTCAACACAATTTAAAGTAGTGTTATCAAGAAATTCCATCATTGAAGGAGTGATGTGAGCAGCAATTATGTCACTTACTGAATTTGCACAGTCAATAAGTTTATCAAAGTATGCTAACAAAGTAACTGACAATGTTGGATACGGAATTAGTTTCAGCAATACTTTAGTTATGATTCCAAGTGTTCCTTCGCTTCCAACAATAAAATCTCGAAGATTGTAACCAGCAACATCTTTCATATTCTTTCCGCCAGTTTTAAGAAGTTCTCCGTTAGGAAGAATCATCTCAGTTCCCAAAACATAATTCTTAGTTACGCCATATTTTAATCCACGTAAACCACCGGCATTATTTGCGACATTACCGCCAATTGTGCAAACATTTTGACTTCCAGGATCGGGAGGATAAAATAAACCAATTTTCTCAACTTCTTTTTGGAGCTGTGCAGTGATAACTCCAGGTTGTAAAGTCACAGTAAGATTTTTCGAGTCAATTTCTAAAATTTTATTCCAGCGGGTAAGAACAATTACAACAGAATTCTCTACAGGAATTGACCCTCCGCTTAACCCCGTTCCTGCACCACGAGGAACAATGTTAAACTTTTCTTGATTGGCGAGCTTAACAATTGCTGAGATTTGTTCTTCATTTTCTGGGAAGACAACTGCTTCGGGTAAATGCTGAAAAATGGGTGTGCCATCGTAAGAATAACATAATCTATCTTCTTGCGAATCAAGAAAATTATTTATCCCGACGATCTTTCTAATTTTTCCCTTTACAGCAGCTTCCATACAATTTTCATTTCAGTATTTTTTGGAAGTTAATAAAGTATTGTACTTTGAAGAACCAATAACCTCAAGAGCTAATTTGAATTGGCTATCATTATTCAATGATTCTTTCACTCTGCCTTCGCTTCCGAGATACCTGGAAGCAATTTCTTCCCTAATCTCGCGAATAACTTCAGCTTTAAATGATGCAAGTTCGTTGATACCCAATTTTTCAAACTGCATTTTAACTTTTTTAAGGTCTGAGGACAAACCTTCACTTAATTTTTTCTTTTCGATATCAGCTATGAGTTTGTCAATCATATGTTCTGATTCGGAATGGTAAGCATACTCATGTTCAAGGAGATACTCCTTAAACTCATTATACAATTTTTCGCTATTCATTTCGGTGAATTTGGTATTGGTATTAGCATAATAATAATGATCTGCAAATTGAAAGAACAAACCCTTTGCCAGCAAATCCTTTGTGATTTCTCCCTCAATTTCATAACTAACTAAAGTATCTGGAGTAATTCCTCCACCGCTGTAAACAGCACGTTCATTATCTGTAAGGAATTTATTTGTGATAATCGAATCACTAGCTGCGAAAACCTTATTCTTCCTTGAATAATCTACTTTCTGAATACATCTTCCGCTCGGAGTATAATATTTAGCAGTTGTAATTTTTAAGGAAGCATTGAAATTCAGTGGCGTAATTGTTTGAACTAAACCTTTGCCGAAAGTTTTTGTACCGAGAATTACACCCCTGTCATGATCCTGAATAGCACCTGCTAATATTTCAGATGCTGAAGCCGAACCTTCATTAACTAAAACAACAAGCTTACCATCTCCAAACATTGGTTCTTGTACTGAATAATATTTTTTTTCACTGTCAGTTTCTCGTCCCTTAGTTGTAACTATTAAAAGATCTTTATTAAGAAATTTATCACAGATATCAACTGCAACATCAAGTAAGCCGCCGGGGTTTCCTCTTAAATCGAGAATGATAGATTTTATTTCTTTCTGTGCGCGCAATTCCTTCAGTGCTTTTTTTAATTCATCGCTTGCAGAACGGCTAAAATTCGAAAGTTTGATGTATGCATTGCTACTATTCTCCGGGTAGAAACCTGAGTACGATACATTTTTAATTACAACTTCCTCTCTAACAAGATTAAAATCTATCGTATCTTTGTTTTCATTACGAATGATTTTAAGTTTTACCATTGATCCAGGTTCACCTTTTACTAAAGATGAAACTTCATCAACATTCTGGCTGCTGACTTTTGTGCCTCCTGCTTCAATTAGGATGTCGCCGATTCTAAGCCCTTGTTTTTGCGCCGAATATCCATCAAGTATTTCAATGATTGTAACATTATCACCTCTTACACCAATAGATATTCCTACTCCGCCATATTTTCCATTGGTGATTAAATCAATTTCATCTTTACGATTTTCATCTATGAAAATTGTGTAAGGATCTAAAGTTTTTAACATTCCAGAAATACCGGCTTGCATAAATTCTTCGGGATCAATCTCATCAACATAGTTGAATGAAATTTCCTTATAAACTCTTCCAAAAAGGTCTATGTTGCGGGAAACTTCAAAATAAATGTCACTTTTTCCAGGAAAGAATCCGCAGAAAAAAATCATTACAACAAATGATAACAGAACACGTTTGGACTTTATGAATCTCATACTTTTTACCTTTTCTCTAATAAATCAATTTCTTTTATAATTTGATGATGTATCTCTTGAATGGATTGAGTTCCATCTATTTTTCTAAACCTTTTATCTTTTGAAAGATACAAATAACCATTACGTACTTTTTCAAAAAAATCTCTCTCGGAAATTTCGATTCTGTCTAAATCACCTTGTAGCTTTTGACGTTTTCTATTTTCAGCTTCTTCAACGGGTATATCAATAAAAAATGTTATATCAGGAATCGTATCGCCAATAGCTAAGTTATGAATATTCATTATGGCATCAACAGAAAGACCACGCCCAAAACCCTGGTATGCAGTAGAAGAATCATGAAACCTATCCGAAATTACGTAATAACCTTTCATCAGATAAGGTCTAATTTTTTCTCTTACCAATTGCGCTCTGCTGGCAGAAAATAAAAATATCTCGCTTTCGTTGCACATATTTTCATGAACTTTATCTAACAAAATAGTGCGAATCATTTCGGATATTTTTGTACCGCCAGGTTCACGAATTACTTCAACTATTTTTTGCCTGCTCGCAAGATAATTTCGAAGCAATTCTACTTGAGTTGATTTACCGCAGAAATCAATCCCTTCAAATGTTATTAGCATTTACTTTTCTTTTATTTCTTAAATTTTTTAATAACGTAATTTAATCGCTCAGGTTTCGCAGATAATAATATAGTATTAGATGGAACTTTCACAAGTGGAGTTACGCTGCCAGTTGTATCCAGTACCACATCTCGATAGTAAACTACCGCTGAAATTTTTTCCTTATCAAGTTTTCCAAGAACTTCTATTCCACCTCGCAGCTGTGTAGTTATTTTATTGGGAAGCAGAACAACATCTCTATCACTTGGAATATCTAAAACCTTTACATCTATGTCCTCAATATTATGTTCGACTATTCTCTGAACATTCAACATTATTGTTGCTTTTTGAATTTCATAATTCAAACCGGGAATATTTTTTAGCTCGACAGCTTTTTCAGTTTTTTCGTTAAGATTTTTAATTTGAAGAAGTTCAGTAGGTACTTCCTTCATTGCATTTATTATTTGTGCGGGACCCGAAACAACAGCTGATTCTGGTATCACTATCAAATCGGACGCAAGCCCATATCCGGTCTTAAATTCCATTTGCAAATTTGGTGCAATCTTTAATTTTGCATGACTGATTTTCTCAAAAGAAAATGAAATCGTATCGGGAGTCACTTCTAATATTTGAAGTTTAGAAGTTAGCCAGGTATTCTCCGATGCAAATGATTTCATTTCTAAAATTCTTTTCTTTTGCAATTCTCTGCCTGCATCAACATTATAATCATTTTGAGCCGTCAGTAATGTTGTGATAATATTCCAGCCCTTGCCTCTTACCTTGATGTTTACAGTTTCTGCAGAGGGTGAACTTGTTGTATAACCTTCTGGAATATTAAAAAACTTAATCGGAAAATGAAGATTTGCACTGTAATCATTTGAAAGCGATATTGAAATCCAAAGAATGACTGAAAATATTATGCTGAGTAGTATTACAAAAAGATTTTTTTTCATAAAACAATATTATTTGGCTAAAAATAAAAAATCTTTCGTTTAAAGTATTTTTCGTTCAACTCAATTCCTTAAAATAATTTAATAACTCTTTTCGATTTGCTCTTGAAATGTATCTTCCTTGAATTGGAAATCCATTGGTACTCCGGGCAGCTTTTCTGAGTTCGTGAACATTAAGAGTTTCAAGCTTGCTTAAATTTATTTCGTGAAAACTTTTTCTCTCAGTTGATCTTGACTTGACTCCTTTTTCCTTAGACGAACCTACCGAAGCCAATGCTTCCTGCCTTAATCTTTGAATAGTAGAGCTTGATTCCGATAATCTGGGTGATTTAATTTTTTCGCTTCGCTCCGGTTTTTCTTTGACTCTTTTATCTTGTTCATGAGCAGCCGCTTTTTCCACTATTTCAACTTTAACTTCTTTTGATGGAATTATTTTTTCCATTTGATCAATCTTAACAGTAGAACTTTTTTCTAATTGTAATTTATTTTCAAATAAAATTCGCTCTATGCCGTCAATCGAATTGTTGAGAACGTAAAGCGAAACTATCTCTCCAACTAATCTTGCTTGTCGAACCCCTTTTTCCATCGCAGATTTTAACTTAGCTGTTTCACCCTTGAAGAAAAGCGAAATAATTCCGCCTCCAATTTTTTCAAGTTTAATTAACTTAATATTTTTATCTTCAAGGATTATTTCTGCAGCAGCTAATGCTGAACTGAATCCTTTTGTTTCCAAGACACCTAAAGTTGTTTCCATTTTACAAGTTTTAAAAATTTAAAATGATAAGTGGTTACTTTTCAATACTTCTAAGAAATTCTTCTAAAATTATTCCTGCTGAATGAGCATCAACTAATGATTTATTTCTTCTTTTCGATCTTTTGGTTACAGTATTTACTATTCTTGATTTTGCCATTTTTGATGTTAAGTGCTCATCCCAAAGATTTACTTTAAGATTCGATATTTTCTCAAGTTCGGTTTTGAATTTTAAGATTTCTTTCCCAAGTTCTGAAACTTTCCCATTATCATTATCCGGATAGCCGAGAATAATTTTATGGACATTTTTTTCCAATATTAAATCGCATAAACATTTATAAACGTCTTTATTATTAGTGATTGTTTTTGTTATCGAGGGAAATAAACATAATGGATCACTTAATGCCACACCAACTCGCTTTGTGCCGTAATCAATTGCCAGAACTCTTTTGTTTGTTTCGTTAAGTATCAAACTTGAACGCTTTCAAATCTTTCAACACTAAAAACACCTTTAATTTTTTTCAATCGTTCGATAATTCTTTCTAAATGCTCAATGTTGTGCACATATAAAGTCACGCTTCCATCAAAGTTTGAGTCCGACGTATTTATATTCACAGATTTTATATTTGTATTTTGATAAGAGACAATTGCGTGAGATATATCGTTTAGAATTCCAGGCGAATCTTCCCCTCTAATTTTTAAGCCGGCAACAAAAAGTGAACTTTCATTTTCAGGCCAGCGAACAGGTACAAATTTCGATTCATTTTTTTCTAAAATGTTAAAAAGATTGGGACATGTTTTGCGATGGATTTTTACTCCTTCACCAATTGTTATGTAACCGATTACAGGATCACCTGGAATCGGGTTACAGCATTTAGCGTATGAATATAAAATGTCATCTATCTTACCATCAACTAATACACCGCCAAGATCATTTCTTGCTGAAGAAGCAAAGCTATCAAATTCCAATACAGCTACTTTTTCTTTTTTCTCCTTCTCTTTATTAGCAGTTAGAACATCATCAAGATTAATTTTACCTTGCGCAATTGATTTGAAAAAATTTTTTGTTCCCTCAAATCTTAAAGTTACAGCTAATCTGTTTATATCATCGGGACTAAATGTAAGTTTAAGTTTCTTAACTTTCTTTTCCCAAAGTTCTTTTCCCGCATTGATAATATCTTCTTCTTCTTTATTTAGATGTTTTCTTATGGCAGTTTTTGCTTTATGAGTTACTGCAAACTTCAGCCAGTTTTTATTCGGGTGTTGGTTTTTGGAAATTATAATGTCAACCTGATCCCCGCTGTGAAGTTTTGTGTCAAGAGGAACTATTTTACCGTTCACTTTAGCACCAATGCAATGATGCCCTACCTTACTGTGAATTTCAAAAGCAAAATCAATTGGAGTTGAATTGAGTGGTAGTCTTCTTAAGTCACCTTTTGGTGTGAAAACATAGATTTCATCTTGATAAAGATTCAGTTTAAAGTTCTCTAATAAATCTTTTTTATCATCATCCTTAGCAGCAGATTCAAATACTTCTCTTACCCAATTTATCCAGCTTTCGATATCCCTATCAGATGAAGATTTACTTTCTTTGTATTTCCAATGAGCCGCAATTCCCCGCTCGGCAATTTCATGCATAGTTCGAGTTCTAATTTGAACTTCAACCATTCTGCCGTCAGGTCCCACAACAGTTGTGTGAATTGATTGATAGTTGTTTGCTTTGGGAATCGAGATATAATCTTTAAATCTGTCTGGCACCAAAGGATAAATCTGATTGACAATACCTAAGGTTGTATAACAGTCATTTTTATCCTCAGAATCGAGAATAATTCTTATTGCAAACAAATCATAAATTTCTTCGAACGGTTTGTTGCGATGAACCATTTTTCTGTAAATACTATAAAGATGCTTCGCTCTTCCGCTTATTTCATATTTTATTTTAGCTTTGTCCAGCTTTGCTGCAATAGGATCAGCAAATTTTTTGATGAAAGTTTCGCGTTCATTTCGTTTTGCTTGTATCTTGTTGGAGATTTCGTCGTAAGAAACTCTGTTCAAGTACTTGAAAGCAAGGTCTTCCAACTCCCATTTAAATTGAGCCAAACCAAAACGATTTGCAAACGGAGCATAAATCTCTAAAGTTTCCTGTGCAATTCGTCTTTGTTTTTCAGCAGGAAGATGGTCTAATGTTCTCATGTTATGGAGGCGATCAGCAAACTTTACAAGAATTACACGAACATCTTTAACCATTGAGAGCAGCATTTTTCTAAAATTTTCAGCTCTTATGAATTCACTTCCCCTAAATATGCCGCTGATTTTTGTAACTCCATCTACAATTTCTGCTACAGTTTTGCCAAATTCTTTTCGCAGCAAATCAACACTTATCTCAGTATCTTCAACCGTGTCGTGAAGTAATGAGCTAATAACTGTATCAACATCAAGGGGGAGTTCTTTAGCTACAATCAAAGCGACTTCAAATGGGTGTGTAAAATATTCATCTCCCGAAGCCCTGCGATCATTTTTATGCGCTTCAATCGCAAACTCAAATGCTTTAACCAGCCGCGTTTCATCCATGTCTGGAAAATTTTGCTTGCAGACAGCAAGCAGTTGGTCGTACATTTTATTGTATTTTGGATTGCCAAAATTCATTTTTTAACTATCGTTTCAAACTTTGTTTGATTTCTTCAATAATTTACTTTTTTTATTTCAATAGCGAAAGTCATCACTTTATAATTGAACGAAAATTTAATCCATAAGTTCCTTTTTCAGCTTTTTAACTCTCTTTAGCCGATCCGCAAGTTTTTCTCTAACAACTTCAGTCAGCTGATTATCTGATAATATTTCCTCGCATAATCGTAACGCTTCACGTTTCTCTCCTATTTTAGCAAACTGTTGTGCAATTAAATGCTTTAAGGTGATTTCATGAAAGTGATTTTGATCGGGTATATTTTGATAAGAATTTAAAAGTTCACCGTAGGTTTGAATTGATTTTCTTGGATTTACATCTTCATACGCTCTGGCTAAAGCCCATTTTATAGTTCTGTTGATTGGATTTTTCTTCAACTCCATCTCTGCAATTTCTATTGCACGAGGAAAGTTTTTATTCTCAATATAAATCCAGATTAAAGAAACGGCAGCAAGGTTTCTGTTATAAGAAGTTTTTTCTAAGGCAAGCTCTAAATATTTGATTCCCTTGTCTGATTCATCGCTGAAAAATGGAAGCCACTCCAAAAATTCCAACTTACGGCTTTTCCAAAATTTGTACGTTCCAAGTGCAACATAAGATTCGTAAAATGAAGAGTCCAATTCGAGGCAATCTTCAAAATAATTTACAGAACTTAATCCGCTTGAAATTGCTGAAAGCCATTCTCCATTTAATACTCTAAGATATGCTTTATATCCTTTTGACAAAGCCACGAAGTAATGATTCCAAATATTTGAAGGATTTTTTTCCAGAAGATTCTCCGACTGCTCAAGAGCTTCATCTAAATTCTTTTTGATGTCAGAATTAACTTCTAAGCCGTAATCGAACGCTTTGGTAACATCAACAACTGCAAGATAAATTTTTCCAAACGGTAATTCGGGATATTTTTGATTAAGCAAAGTGAATTTTGCTTTCGCTAACTCATAGTTTTGATTTAGGATATATTCTATTCCAACATCAAGGAGCTTATTCACTTCTTGATCCGGATATCTTTGCGAAAAGCCGACTTGATTTAAAATTAAGATAAAGACTAAGATTAAGAATTTGAGAGTATACATTTTTTATTTTGATGAATAAATAATTTTGAAATTATTTGAGCAATTTGGTTGAATCACAGAGTACCAAATGTTCGATCTCCAGCGTCACCTAAACCAGGAAGAATATAACCACGTTCATTCAATCCTCTATCGAGTGCTGCGCCAAATATTTTGACATCGGGGTGATCTTTTTTCATTCGATACAATCCTTCCGGTGAGGCGACTATGCAAGCAAACATACATTCTTTCGATCCACGCTTCTTCAGATTGATAATTGCCTGCGATGAACTTCCGCCCGTTGCAAGCATCGGGTCAAGCAGAATTACAATTGAGGATTTCAAATTTTTCGGAGTTTTATAGTAATACTGTTTTGGCTTTAATGTTTCTTCATCACGTTGAAGTCCAATGTGTCCGACTTTCGCCTCGGGAATAATATCAATAAAACCACCGACCATTCCTAACCCTGCCCTCAACACAGGCACCAACACTACTTGCTGGGCTAATTCATAGCCCGTTGTCAACTCTAATGGTGATCTAACCTTAAGCTTTTTCACTTTTAAACTTTTGCTTATCACTACAGCTAAATGTGACGAAATTCTTTTAACCGCTGAACGGAAGGTCTCACTTTGAGTATTTATATCGCGTAGAACAGTAATATCCTTTTTCACCAAAGGATGACCTAATAAAATAAAATTTGAAAATTTTGTTTTGCTCATAAATTTTCTTTGAATATTTGTTTAGTCTGAACTTATTTTCATTTAGTTTTAAACACCAATGTCATAGGTACTCCGATAAAGCCAAAATGCTTTCGAATTAATTTTTCCAAAAACTTTTTATAATTATCCTGAACTTCCTTTGGATAATTACAGAAGAAAAGAAATTTTGGATAATCGCCTTCGGCTTTAGTTATGTATTTAATCTTTACTTCTTTACCTGTATGAGTTGACGGCGGCGGAGATTTTTCAATCTCCGGTAACAATGCCTCATTCAATTCACTTGTGGAGATTTTTTTAGACCTCTCCATTTGAATATTCTGACAAATTTCTATCAGCTTGTAAATTCTTTGCTTGGTAAGAGCAGAAATAAAAATGACAGGCACAAAGTCCAACGAACCCAACTTTTGTTTAATTTCATCTTCAAATTTTTTAGATGTATTGGTATCCTTTTCAATTAAATCCCATTTGTTGACTGCAATTAATAATCCTTTTCTCCAGCGCAGTGCTTCATCAATAATCTTTTGATCCTGCTTTTCCAACCCGAAATTAGCATCAAGCATTATTACGGCAACATCACATTCACCTATTGCTTTAAGTGTTCGAATCGTTGAAAAGAATTCGATGCTTTCTTCAATCTTACTTCTTTTACGCAAACCTGCAGTATCAACTAAAACTATTTCCTCTCCGTAATATTTTAGGATTGAATCTATGCTGTCTCTTGTTGTACCGGGAACTTCAGTAACAATACTTCTGTCATAACCAAGCAGTGAGTTTACAAGAGATGATTTGCCGACATTTGGTCTTCCAACGATTGCAATCTTCAAACGCTTATCGTCTATTTTTTCTTCAGCAGAATAATCTTGTGTAATTGCATCTAAAAGGTCACCGACTTTCCTTCCGCTGATCGCAGAAACGTCGTAAAGATTTTTTACTCCGAGCTTATAAAACTCACCGATTAGCACTTCATGATTTGCCGAATCAACTTTATTAACAACAAGAAAAAAATCTTTGTTAGCAGTCCTGAGTAACTTTACTATTTCAACATCAAAGGGATTTATTCCAGTTCGCGAATCAACCATAAACAAAATTGAATCAGATTCATCAATGGCAATTTCAACTTGCTCACGAATTGCCGTTTCAAACAGATCATCTGAATTTGGAACGTAACCTCCTGTATCAATCAAAGTGAAATACTTGCCAGCCCATTCAACATCGCCATAATTTCTATCGCGTGTTACCCCGCTGATATTATCAACAATAGCATCGCGATTGCCAACCAACCTATTGAACAGAGTTGATTTACCGACGTTAGGTCTGCCTACAATTACAACAATTGGAGTTTTCATAGTGTTAATTTAACAAGAATATGAGAGAAACGGAGGGAGAATTGAAACCAGATATTACACTAGATATGCCAGTTTTCGGTTCATCTGCAGCAACTCAAAATCTGGCATATCTAAATACAAGATTTAAAAGCTCAACGAAAAATTTATGGTAGGCACAAATTCAATCCGCCCGGCTAAATTGATTTCTTCAACACGCATTTTCATAGCAATCTCGCTGTTGTAGTTTGCAACCGACCAAGCAGCATCAAGCGCACTAAGAAAATGATTTACATAAATAAAAATAACAGCCGTTGAGGCAACATTATATAAATCGTTTGCCTTCCCCCGCATAATCGAATAAGCTTTGAAGTTGGGTGATAAAATATGATAATCAGTTTCTTCAAAAATACTGTCATTCCATCCATGACTGAATTGAGGATACTTCCCTATCATCTCATAGTATTGTTGATCACCATAAGGAGCAAGCGTATGAGAATATCCATGACCAATCGCTCTTTCCAAACGATTTAATTCGCTCCAATTTACAGTGCCGTTAGAATTTATGATATTATAATCAGAAGCATTTAAAGATGGATTAAGCACCGGAAGATTAGCCAGAGTCCATTCAGCATAACGTTTGGCACTCCAATTTTGATTTGCATAACTCTCGAATTCAGCAGTTTTGTTATCACCTTTCTTATCGTAAATAATTGCAGTTGTAATTGCTGCTGCTTCTACTGCTATGAATATCGCAGCTTTCCAATATTCCTCAGCATAAACTTCACCTGCACCAGGAACAACTAAAGACATAACGCCTCCAAGCAAAGCCGATTTTTTATTATTGATTTGAAAATTATGCTTAGTTGTTTGCTGTATTTCATAATTTTTTTGAATCAATTTCGAATCACTTGCAAAATTACCTGTGAGCACTAAATTTTCTGGTGATGATTGACAAAGTGATACTGCTGTAAGTAATAACGAATAAATTAGAAACTTCATCTTAACCTTCGATAATATTTTATTTTTCAACCAAAAATAATTAATGATTTTTGTAAAAGATTGAACATGACCAACTTGGGATAAATAGTACACCCATTTTTTAAATTAAATTATACCTACAATCAGTTTCAATAATCCTATTGGAACAAATCGTGGCTAAAGCCAAAGTTTCTGCGTTTGTGTTTTAACCCCAGCTTTAAGGGAACGTTGCACAACTCCAATTTGTCACCCCGAACTTGTTTCGGGGTCTCATTACAAAAAATATTTGGATGCTGAAATTAATTCAGCATGACAGTAGGGACTTACGCAACAGACTTTCAAAGCTGGGGTTAATAAATTTTAGAATTAAGATGGACTTTAGTCCTCAAAAATTATTTCTAATTTAAAAATCAAACCCGAATAAAATACCGCCATAAAATCTCCACTCTTTACCGTAAGTTATCGTCTCATTTCTGACTTGTCTTTCAAACTTATCAAATCCATAAGAAGCATTAAAGAAAATACTTGTTGGGAAGAGATAAAAGGAATTCATCTGCATTCTTATTTCTGCACCAACTCCTTTCTTAAATTTATTTAGCTGCGGCATCTTACCATCCCAGGTATTTCCTAAATCACCATAGACGGAGAAGAAAATTTTATCAACATAAAGATGTCCAATTTTAGAATCTATATTTGTAAACAGAGGTAACCGATAAGTAAGATTTAACCAGCCGATTTCATTACCGCTTAGTGCATAAAACGGATACGCTTTCATTCCAATTAACCCACCGAGATAAAAATCAAAAAAGTCCGGCACCTTTGGTCCAAAGATTGTTCCAGCTCTCAACTGTGCGGTCAATGTGTGTTTTGCCCAAAGAGGAAAATGCAGTTTACTATTCAGTTCAAGTTTATGAAAATTATAATTGTTGTATTGAGGTTTCAGAATCCCATCTTCAGCAGTATAGTTGCCTTCGTTGTTAAATTTATTTGATTCATAGTTGTATCGAAGTTCCGCATTAAAGCCGATCGGATTTATATCTGCATCTCTGTAAGGAAGCATTTGCTCGATTGTGTAAGTAACTTGAAAATTCCTTCCGATCAAATAAGTATCATTCGTCGTTGGGTACAGCACATTATTTTGAGGTATCACAAAACCAGCTAACTCAGCGGTGTATCTGCTGAAAATAAATCTGAACTCCAAATTCTGATCTCGGCTGAATAACTTATGCTTTGCCGCAATATCAACTTCAAACAAATTATAAACCACATCTGTTGAAGTGTTGTATGACTGATCAAACTCGTCAAATATTATATCAACATTTGCTTTTCTGCTTATGTTGTAAAGTTCTAGAGACATTTCGGGCTTCAATCCAAGATTAAAAAGCAGCGGCAATTTATTTCTGTACTCAAAGATTAGAAAAAGGTCACGTTCCAAACGAGTGTTAAGTGAACCCCCGGCAAAAATCGAATAACGATTAAGCATGTCATTAGAACTGACATACAAACCGGGCTTTAGCTTTTCTAAAAATTTGTTAGACGTGTTGTAATTATCATATCGAAGGAATGGGAAAAATGTCAATCGCGTAAATACACCTGAATATTTTTCCTTCGAGTAATCTGGAATTTCATAATCATTAAAGTTCGTTAATCTAATGAGATTAAATTTGCCCACATCACCATTTGGTTTGTCTTCTGAAAGTGGTGGATTGTTTCTCCATTCGTACTTATTCGCTGAAAGAACATTTTCTTGCTTCGTTGAAGAGAGATAAAATATTTTATATCCCGTTGATGTGTAACCAGCATAAACAATGTTTCCCTCTTTATCAATGGAAGGCATAAATGCTCCGCCAAGAACATTTGTAAGCGGCTTCTTTTCCTTAGTTTC
Organism: uncultured Ignavibacteriaceae bacterium; assembly: GCA_964613805.1. Classification (GTDB taxonomy): domain Bacteria; phylum Bacteroidota; class Ignavibacteria; order Ignavibacteriales; family Ignavibacteriaceae; genus XYD12-FULL-36-8. The sequence continues at coordinate 139,684 of CAZTJF010000006.1, forward strand.
GAAGTTGTAAGAATACAAATTATAAATTCCGGTTTCATCAGATGAGTAAATCAAATTTCCATTCTTATCGAAGCATGGATTTCTTTCATCATGAATAGTTGAAATAACCTTTTCAGCTGCACCACCATTTATTTCAATCCTGTAAATGTTTCTTGTGTGATGGTATGAGTAATCAAAAATTATAAATGATCCGTCATTTGAAAATTTTGGATTATAAATTTGCTCACCATTATTGTAAAAAGTTAGCGGCTTAAAATTCTTTCCATCAATATCAACTAAACCAAGATTGGTTGTTCCATCCTTCTGAAAAATAAACGTAATTTTCTTTTCATCAGGTGAAATTGCCGGCTGATTTGCACGTAGATTATAAGTTAATCTTCTTTCTTCCTCTTCTTTAATATCATAAACATACAGGTCGTGAACGTTGTACATATTCGGATTTGCATCATCTAATTTTGCGTAAATAATTCTATTTCCATCATTAAGCAAAGCCAATGTAGAACGAATACCTGACTTTATCTCCTTCTCTTCCTTTGTTGAGAGTTCATACTCAAAAATTGATGCGGGTCCGAAATAGTCAGAAGTTTTATTTGAGATATAGTAAACTTTATTTCCGTCAGATGAAAATGTTGGATAGAAGTTCCCAAATCCGACTTTTGCAATCGTATCGCCAAGAACAAGATTTGATTTGATTGGCTCGGTTCTTCTTATATAATCTGAAATTAAAAAGTTTTTCCACTCATCGTAAATTTCATTTCCGTTTTTTCCAAGTACATCCTTAAAAGCTGCATCAATTGTAAAGTTGCCAAGCTTACCGAGTGCTTTAGTTATTTCCTTTATTTTATTTTCACCATATTTTTGAGAGATGTATCGGGTTAACGCAAATCCAGAATTGTAAACTGATTCGTTGCCTAGACTCGTCTTACCGAAAACTCCCATCTCATTCCAGCTAAGCATATTACCATCAAGAGCATAAGAACGAAGAATCATATCTCGGTGAGTATCCCAATTATCGTAGTTAAATTCTTTACGCATGTATTGAGCAGTTCCTTCTGCAAACCAAGCAGGCATATTTATAGTCGCAAAGGGATACGAGACAATAAAGTTTGGAAAGCCGTAAAGAATATCCGGTCGTCTTTCATCTTCATAATTTAGAACTTGAAGAAAAACCGCAGGCAATGAACGGGTTGATTTCATTGATGCTTGAATTTGCACGAGATGTGTAAACTCATGCGAGATTACATTTCGAAGCCAGTTATGAGTTCCGCGAAGATCAAAATCCAATGCGCTTGTCCAAATTTCAATTTTGTTATCGAAGAAATAAGTCGCACCGTTGGAGTAATCATCAATATCTTTGATCACATAGTGAGTCGTAGTAGGTTCATATTGATAAAGCGAAGTAATCGGTTCCCAAATTTCATCAGCAATTTTAGCAACAACCTGTGCGGTTCTCTCTGCCCCATCGTGAAAATGAACTTCACAATGTTTTCCTTTAATCGTGTACCAATCCAATTCAGGATGAAATTCGGTGAATTGGGCAATCAGTTTTGAACTTACTACAAGATTAAAAATGATAATTAAGGATATAGTATTCTTTGACATAGTTTCAGGAAAGAATGGAACGCAGATTTTTATGATTAGTCATGATTTTTTATGATTGTACAACTAAATCTTAATTAATCATAATAAATCATGATGATCAGCGTTCTATAATTTTTATTTTACCACAGCAATTTTAATTACTTTACTTTCAGTTTTGCCAGATGAACTGTTCGCCTCAACTCTGGCAAGATAAACTCCACTTTGAATATTGCCAACATCCCACTTAGTTTCATTATCAAATCCGCCGATAGCGTTGTCATTTAGCTCAGCAACAAAATCACCGGCAAGATCAAAAATCTTTATGTTTATTTTTGAATCTTCAGTAACAAAATATCGTATGAATGTCGAACCATCATAAACCGGATTTGGATAATTGTATGCTCTGCTGCTTGGGAAAAATTCATTCACAGCATTTACTCTCGATGCCGCATCAACAAAAGACTGATTGTATCCGTTTCCATTTTCCTGCGACCAATTTAACTTGCCTTCATTAACCCCAATTTGCCAAGCTAAAAAATTGTTTTTCTTATCAACAGCGGCAAGAGATAATTTACCATCATTCAAAAATAAAACCGGAGTACAGCTAAATTCATTTCCGATTGAAATTGGAAAACCATCAACTACTTTTCCCGTTCCACCGTCAATCGCAAAAATTCTTCCATCTTTTGTAAAAGCAATGACTTCTGACTTTAAATCACCTGAAAAATCAGCAATTAAAGGTGTTCCTTTAAAACCAAATGCCATTGGATCAATATAAGAAAAATTATCAGCGGATGCCCCCAAAAGATTTGCTGCTTCAATGCTTTGTCCTTTTGCAAATACCAGGTAATTCTCTCCATCGTTTTTCAAGTCACCAAAACTTAATGAGTGGATAGTATCTTGTGTGCTATAAGTAACATCAGCTAAATTACCGTTCAGACTGCTGAGATTATAAATTCGATTATTTCCTATTAAAACTGCCGTTCTGAATTCTCCTGAAGGATGCTTGGTTAAAACTAAGTCCTTAATATTCTCTGCTGAAAGTATTTCTTTGCCATTCTCAAAAAATTTTGAATTGGTTATGAACGTGTAATACGAACCAGATGTATCGAAAGCAGCTTTTATGATTGGTTCAGTCGCTTGAGAATTCAAACTCTTGATGTAACTTATTGAATCACCTACTAAATATTGATGAATCTTTCCGGATTTTGTTGGAACAAAAATAGCGTTGCCTGAAAACACTAATGCTGATGAAACCTCTTCACTATTTAAAATGTCAGTACTTATTATCTCGAATGGAGGTTCAGCGAATGTTTTATAGAGATTTATTTTTGAACCTTTTGCACCAACTACATAACTTTTATCTTGTTGGGTTATGACTAATGGTTTGAAACTTGAAAATTGAGAGAAAAATTTTGTGAGATTTCCATTTTGGTCATAAATGAACAAATCATTATTAGAAAGCACATAGAAACTATTGCTCTCTTGAAGATGAGTCAATTTAATATTTAAACTATCTGAAAGGTTAATTTGCTTTGAGAAAATTGGTTTAATAATTGAATCACCAAAGCTGACTTTGAACTGCGTGTGATTGGAGATTGGAGAAAAATCCCACATTGTTATTAAACTATTTGCACCCGAATTTGAGCGGCTGCTCGGTCGAGTATCTTTCGCAAATTTATTCTTATAAAGTTTTGATGGATTTCCAGCGTACCAAAAATCTTCTGCTGAACCTTCACCAATTACAACATCACCCAAAATTGTTTGGAATCTTTCACCAATATCCTGAATACCGTCTGCTTCTTCAACATCAACGCCGCGATTATTTTTATCGGCATTAATTTTATTCTCGGCAATCTTCGTATTAATAATGTTTTCATCAATATGCCAGATTACAATTCCATTTCCGGGAACAGCCCAGTCAAATTCATCTACATTTGTAACAACTCCGTCAACTGAATCAACAGCATAGCTTTGAAATCCAGTGGTATCTTTTGAAAAAGTTTTAGTTAAGGTTTGTCCATTTAAAACGTAAGTGATTTTTGCTCCATCAGAATTTGCATCACGAATTCTATTTTCAATTAAAAAATATTCTGAAGAGTTGATAGGAATCTTGAATATTGTTGCATCTAAAGAATTTGCTATTGCATTTGCGGTAAGAGTTAAATTAAATAATCCAGGCAACTGGGCAATCACCACCGGTTGTTCCCAACCCAAATAAATTTTTTCCCATGCAGAAGGTTCCGGAGGAAAAATTCCATTGTAAGCAAAAATTGATTGACCGTCCATCAAACCAAAACGCCCGATAGCGCTCAGACCTGTCTTGGTATCAAATAAATCCGGAAGCCCCAAATGACTTGCAACACTTGCAGCCATCAACCCATTTATTGTAATCTCGAAAAGGTAAGTGCTCCCCAAAGATGTTAGCTCCCTGCTTTCAGTTTCGGGAAGAATCATTGTATTATTTATTTTATAGCTTCCGCCTGATACAGGAAATCCTTGAAAGCTGCTTCCGTAAATATCTTGAAATGCTTTAGGACTAAGATAAAGTGACGGAATATCTCTCTCATTTCCTAAGCTGCCAGGTAAAGTAATGTCCCTTCCAACTCCAGCATGAAAAATTGCAAATAGGTTGTAATTGCTGAAATTGAATCCTGGATACATCTGATCGGTTTTTGTCCAAACTTCCGAAGCAAACTCAGCGATTGGAGTGAAATCAGTTGAATTACCGGGCGGTGAATACTCCCGCATTGTTTTTGAAACAGAAAAAGTATCGGGCAAAACAGTGTAAGTAATTACAAGTTTACCTTTTGAAACTTTATCAAAATAGTTTTTTACAAATAGAAGATGAGATTCGAAATATGCTTTATCGTGAGGCAGAGGATCCAAAATTTGCATACCGTAATTCTTCGAATAAATGCTTCCAAATTTACCATTGCCGAAAGTTGCTCCATCCTTATCTTCCTGAAAATTAACCATAACAGCTAAAATTTTAACTGTATCAGATGACTGAGGTTTATCCGGAGATGGATTGATCCTTGTCAAAAGTGATTGGGCAGATAAACTGCCCAATGCAAAAATTACTGCAATGAAGGAGCAAAAAATTTTAAGCATGAAATTTTTAAATCCCGCGTGGAAGCCCTCTCGTATTATCAACTGCGCCGCCCCAGCCAATCAAAACTGTAAACCTTAATGTATCTGAAAGAGGATGATTTTCTTCTGCAGCAGAAATGTAACTAAAATCAAATCCATAAATATCATACCTGATACCAGCCCCGAATGTCATGAACTTTCTATTTCCATAAGCAGGGTCTTCATAAAAATATCCCCATCGCAATGCAAACAAAAAATCACCAGGACTACCGTACCAATATTCTAAACCTCCACACGTCACTATGTCACGAAGTTCCTCGCTTAACGGTTTATCGCCCCAAGCAGTGAAAATTGCTTTATAAAACTCATCAGATTCTGAAATGGTTTTAGTTGTATCTCCTGAAGGGACAACTTTTGTTCGTCTGCTAACAAGGAGCTTGCTGAAATCAAGAGTAGCAACTAAAGAATTATATTCATCTTTAAGAACATTAAATGCAAAACCCAATCTAAAATTTGTAGGAATTGGATCGGCTTGAGCTCTGTCAATGTAATAAATTTTTGGTCCGAGGTTGCTAAGATTAACGCCAATACTTAGTTTGTCTCCGATATCTTCATCAAGTAAGGGAAGTACTAAAGATGTTGGTCTCCACATAGCACCAATGTCAAAACTAACTGATGTAGCGACTCCTTTTCCTTTTTCTTCTGCAGTTGGTTGATCGGATAAACGGCTATGAATAAGTCGTGCATTAAACCCTAAACCCCAATCTTCTGAGAGCTTAGTAGCATAGCCAAGAGTAAGAGCAGCATCAAATGATCTGAATCGTCCTAACTCTTCAGGAGAATCAGGACCAGTTCGTATAAACTCGCCAAAATTCATATAAGTTATACTTGCAGTGACGCTTCCATTTAGTTCCTCAACGTATTGCCTGTAAGTTAAGTAATCATAAAAAAGATCGAGCTGAAATTGCGGAAGCCAATTGCTATGTGTTATACTTAACTCGGTACCAGTTTGGAATGCAATTCCTGCAGGATTCCAGAAAATTGCCGCAGAGTTATCAGCTAAGCCGGTACCGGATTCACCTACACCGCCAGCACGGGAATCTGGGGCAAGAAGCAAGAATGGGACAGCAGCTTCACCTTGAGCATAAGACGATCGCCCAACAACTATAACCATAATGCTGACCATCATTACCCTTATTAGTATGTTCATTTTGTAACCTCCAAATATGAATTGTTCTTTTTATTTAATCTGTTTTCGTAACTATTAATTTTTTCTGAAGAATTTAAATATATAAAATAAACCAAAGAAATCTATATAAGTCTTTACCATATCTATCAAGACATCTGAAAAATAGCATCTGTCATTTCGACCGAAGGGAGAAATCTTAAATTCAGACAGATTTCTCTCTGTAGGAGTCCTTTGGACAGGCTGGCAAAGCCATCCTTCTTCCGAAGTAATGTCTTTGGCAGAAATGACTTTTTATAATTACTCAGAGGTTTGTCTATCAAATACATTCTTAAAATTAAAGATTCTTTCGTGATTATGCTTGACCGATAGTGCAGTAATCGGGTTTCGACATGATGCTAGTAATTTTTATGAGCTTCATCGCACGATTGCCAGTTTACCTAAAACACTTTTATTGTACGCGCCATCTATACTTTTCACAACCAATTTGTAAAGATAAGCACCATTCGCAATTTGATTACCATCCTGGTCGCGTCCATCCCATTCTATCTTGACAAAATTGTCACCTAAATTCTTTGACTCAAGGTTGCGAATTAATCTTCCGGCAACGCTGTAAATTTTTATATCAACATCAACGGGAGAGTTTATGCTGTTCTTCTGAAACGTAAATGTAGTTGCAGAGGAAAAAGGATTCGGATAATTATAAACATCAGAAATGAAAAGATCATTTCCAGGTACAACGGTAAAATATATCATTTCAGTAGATGGATTGTTGAACACATCCCATGCCTTGATAAGCATTTGATATTCACCTGTTTCTAAACTATTAAACTGGTAACGGATAGCTCCTGTTTTGCCGCCTGCATCAAGATCACCAGTAAAAAAGTTTGTGAAATCAATTGGTTCATCATATTTCTGATTGAGTATTCCTTCAAGTTTATGTCCAACTCCAGTTCCAGTAGTATTTATTCCGGTTTCGTCACTAAGCTTTACAATAAGCACGGAATTAGGATTTACTAAGCTTGTGTTATTAGATACAGCATCATCAAAATAAATTTCTATATTGGGACCTTTACCATCATTAATAGTTGTCGTGTCAGTCCCGCCAATTTTTACTTTGCTTGTGTAACCAATTCCATCAGCATCACCATCCATAGTGAAATAAAACAATACTTTTCCGTTCTGATTTTCATACGATATATCTTTAGGAACGATAAACTCTGAAACAAAACTCCCGGCTATAGAAACTCTCCCGCGGTATATTATCCCACCTTGTACAGTGATGTAATAAGGATTATTTGGGGTACTGAGAGCATCCAGTTTCACTTGTCTTTTAGAATCAAATACTGTCAATATTCCTTCACCCAAGGGTGGATCACCGGCTGCATCTCTAGGATAAATAAAACCAGCCACTCTGGTTTTGCTAAGTGCTCGAAGTTGGACTGGTGAAGAAGTATCAGATAAAATATAATGACCATTTATTGAATCAATAGCAGCTGGATATTGAGGGATATTTAATCTCAGAGACGGGTCACAAAACAGATGAAACTTATCATCATTTGTTTGATTACCGCTTCCTATTAATTTAGCTTTCATATATGCTTTACCAACTTCAATTGGGAGATTCATCGTATCTCTTGGTGATTTTAGCAAACTCGAATAAAAAGCTTCATTCAAAGCAGCATTCTCGAAGGAATAAACCGGTCTTGCAGAAGTAAATGCTCCTATTGAACCACTGGATTCTTTAAGCACTAAAAGTTCTGTTGCACTTTGAAAACCAGGAATATCATAATAACCAAAATCACATGTTGCAGCTGTTAGGAAAAAATATTTGTTATTATTCAGCAATGGGATTGTAGAACTTTTGATAAACACTCTTTCATGTGCCCAAAGATCCGGACTGCCATGACCAATATAATTCATAATTATTGTACCACGATTGACTGAATTAATAATTTCATCATACACTCCAGGTTTCGTTCTCCCCAAAGCGGTCAGCACAGTTGGATATGCTGCCAAATAAATTTTATTAATATCAAATGATTCAGGAATTACATTGTTTGCCAAAGCTTCTGACTGAGGTGTGTGCCAATTTCCTTCTGGTCCTGACGTAGTTAAATTATCATCAGCCACAAGTGTAATCAAGTTTCTCCAAATACCTTTTTCATGCACTGTTTCATAATTAATTATTTTATCAACTGCTATTCTTGCTTCAAGCGGTGAGGTAACATTTAATCTGCCTAAAGCGATATCAACTCTCGAATCGTTACCATCAACTCGAGCAAAGAAATCATCCATTGGATATGAAGCAAGTTCATTTAAGCTTTCCACAGTTTCGTAAGCGGGAATTAAATTATCGCCGTTCTTTTCCAAATTTTTGTAATCATAAGTTCCATCGCCAAAAAGAAGAACATGCTCAGGTTTAATTGTCCAAATTTCATAAGCATATTTTATGTAATCTCTTATTGCAACCGGATCGAGTAATCCACCGGAGAATTCGTTGTAAATTTCATTTACAGACACAGCAACAGTTTTCAAATTCAATTTCTGATTATTCTCACGGTAATTTTTTAATCTCAACGCTTGATCTTTGAAATTTTTATGATAGATAATTATAAGCTTTCCACCTTCCGAAAATCCGCTGAGGTTTTGATTCGGAATTTCAACAGGATTAACTGGGGTTTTATATTTGTCACTTCCAACAGCAAAATATTTGGAAACTTTTCCTGCACTTTCTGATGCTTGAAAACGAAACTCACCCCCACTTTGCATTAATGGATTTGTTATGATTTTAATATTAGCATAATCTGAGACATCAAAAACTCTAATATTTGTCGAAGTAAAACCAGATAAATCGTATTCAATTATTGATGAACTATCTTTTGAAAAGAAAATCAAATTGTCATTAAATGCCTTTAACTCTTTATCATATTTTATTTCAAAATAATCAAGATAGCCAATTGATGAAGTTGAAGTTGGAGTAAATTTTATTTTAAGAACGCTTCTTGAATCGGGCAGTACACCATTAAACGTCGCACTTTTTAAGTGAGCTGCACCTGAAGAGTAAGATGTACTTCCATATCCACTGAAAGATTGCGAAAATAATTGGCTACTGTTTTCTTCTGCTGCTAAGGTTATTGAACCTGATGATGCATTAACAAATCGGAAATTATAATTCACTGCAGTGTTATCAATTCTTCCATCCAATTTATTCATGTAAGTTCTTGTTGAAATGGATTGTGTAAAATCGTCACCAAGATAAATTCTGCCCGTTTTACCAATGTTTATTTTATCCTCTTCCCAACTCGCAAATGCAAACGTAGAAATTTGATCAAATTTAGTTGACGAATTTAAACTCTGCTTATCCTGAATTCTTTTTCCATTGGAACCGCCGTAAGTAATCCAGTAATAATTAGCGGTTGAATAAGGATGGAAATATCTTTTTATGACTTTTGCGGTAGTGTCATAATCCCAAAAATTTGTACCTCTGCCATAAAATAAAATATAATCTTCATTATCGAACTTGCCATCTTGCTCCCCCGAAACCAAAATGGCATTCTCCACCAAATCGTTTGCTTTCGGAGAATTAACTACTTCTGATAGTGCTTTACCGCTGTTGTTATAAATTTTTATTGTTCTTGGGTCAACATTTAGGTCAATTCCAAATGAGGCAAGAGTTGCTCTGCTGATTTTATAAATGCCTTCTTCTTTTGTTTCGAACCGAATCCATTTCCCGGATTCAAGCACACTACTATTAAGCAGAACTTTGTTCAAACCTCCTGTGCTTTTTTCTTTAATCCAATTCTTAGCGACATCAAAATTGGGAATAATTTCTGCAAGGAAATTATCATCCGAGGGTACAAAATTATTTTGATTCGCACTATAGTTAATTCTGAAAGTAATTTTTGTAAAAAGTCTTATCTTATTTTCAGTAGATGAGAATACCAAAGGGTTGATCATAAAATATTGTACAGGCATGCCGCGGATAATAGCAAATTCTCCAAAGGTGATAATTTGATCAACCGGGATAGATGAAAAATATTTTTCACTTAATTCATATTTATAAGAATGCATTCCTCCAACCTTTATCGGAACAGGAATGGGAATAATTTTTCCCTCAATTTCTTTTACTGATGTCGAAAGAATTTCAATTGTATTCCCAAATTCAGATGGAACACCAATTGGTATTTTCCTGGTTGGAAGTGCTGGAGAACCAAAATCTTCATAGTTAAGGGTTGAACCAAATGCTAGTGAAACCCTTACAAATGTTTCATTGTTAATCTCTTCATTCGAAATAGTGTAAATTGGAGAATATTCAATTGTGATTGAATTTCTATCCGAAGATAATACTTTGATGTCTTCTTGCGGGAATGCAGCTAAGGAAAAAACCAAAGAAACTAGTAACGAGATTTTGCTTTTCATTAAAATGAAAGTGAATAAATAAAATAAATTTAAACTTTATCTATTATAAGTTATATGTAGCAAAGATCTCTTAGAATTTCTCCAATTTTTCGACACAAATAAGCTAAGAAATTCGACTATTGTCAAGTCAATTATGCGAAATGTAGTGGATTTAAGCATTGGCTAACCAGATTAGAATTCGGGAAAAGAAATAACAATCTACTTGCCCAAGATGGAATTTATAGTAAGCAGTTCTTACACTAAAGTCCTAACTCAACTTTATTGGTTTTCATTGCATTGATGCAAAACTGAATGTGTCCTTCCAAAGGAATGTTTAATAACTCCGCTCCTTTAATTATATCGTCACGACTTACATTTTTTGCAAATGCTTTGTCCTTCATTTTTTTCTTAACTGAATTTACCTCAACTTCATCAATGGACTTATTTGGACGAACATAAGTCACTGCAGTAATAAATCCAGCAAGTTCATCGCAAGCAAAAAGAACTTTCTGAAGTAAAGTCTCTCGTTTGACACTTGAATAGTCTGCATGAGATAATATTGCTGTTCGAAAATCTTCGTTGAATCCTTTCTCTTTCAATATTTCCGAACCTTTGAATGGATGTTCTTCCGCAGTTGGATACATTTCGTAATCAAAATCGTGAAGGAGAGCAACGTTTCCCCAGAATGCTTCATCTTCATCAAACTGTCTCGCATAGGCACGAACACACGTTTCAACAGCATAAGAATGTTTTAATAAACTCTCATTTTTTGTGTATGCTTTTAATATTGCTAAACAAGATTCTCTATTCTTTTCTATCATAATTTATTTCTGACTTTTGACCTTTGACTTTTGACTTTTTTCTTTTATCTCAGACGAAAAACTCGGGCACAAATCTCCCAAAACACATTCCTCACACTTTGGTCTTCTTGCAATACAGATTTTTCTTCCGTGCGACATAAGCAGATGACCTGAAATTATCCAATCTTTTTCAGGAAGTAATTCTTTTAAACGATGCTCTATTTTTTCTGGATCATCAGATTTAATAAATCCGAGTAAGTTTGATAATCTTTTTACATGAGTATCAACAGCGATTGCAGGAATTCCAAAAGCATTGCCGGCAATTACAGATGCAGTTTTTCTTCCAACTCCCGGCAGTTGAACTAAAGATTCAATATCAGAGGGAACGCTTCCATTGTGTTTGGAAATTAACTCAGTGCAGCATGCTTTTATACTTTTAGCTTTCTGCCGATAAAATCCTGTTGAGAAAATATCCCTTTCTAATTCTTCATTACTCACTTTAACAAAATCATTGGGCAATTTATATTTCTTAAAAAGTTCTTTGGATACAATATTTACTCGTTCATCTGTACATTGAGCAGAAAGAATTGTGGCAATTAATAGTTGAAAAGGATTTTCAGACTCCAGAGCAATTTTTGCTTTTGGATATTCCTTTTTCAGAAGTGAAAATATTTTCTGCGCTCTTTCTTTTTCAGTTTTTAACATCTTTATTGTAGTTGGGATGAGTAATCATTAACCTCTTAACCGGACTATTATTTATAAGATGACTCTGAATAATTTCTTCAACATCATCAACTTTTACTCCGCCGTACCAAATTTGTTCAGGATACACAACTACCGATGCACCAAACTCACATGCATCAAGGCATCCAGAAGAACTTGCTCTAATTTCAGATTTCAGACCTAATTCTGCAATGCGTTTCTTAAATTCTTCACGGACTGCAGTACTCCCCTTATCAAAACAGCATCCTTTAGGATTATCTGGTGGTCGTTTATTTTCACAGATGAAGATATGTTTTTCAAATCGTTTCATCAAAATTTCCTTTTTTCACTAAGAAATATAATAAGAAATTTACCTTTCCTTGCTTTAAAGATTTTAATAGTTTTGATTATTAAAATTAAGGTGGCTCATGTCAAAATTATTTTTTGTCGTATCATTTTTGTTGCTGTTCATCAGTTGTGAAAAGCTTGTTAATATTGGTGATATACCATCAAACTCAAAATATCCAGACAAAATCGGGCATGAGTGGGAATACAATACTGTTTGGAAATTTGAATACTACGACTCAACTGGGTATATAGATAGTACATCCATCCAAGATTTAGGCAACACGATAGTCAAAGTTACAAAGGAAAATGAAGTGGTTGGTAGCTACACTAATTTAATTCGGTTTGAAGATTATGATTTGGCAACACCTCAAAATATTGGTAAAATATGGTATTTAAATGCTGACACTGGATTGATTGCTGTAGCATATCAGAATCCTGGTAACTCACAACATGTAATTCCGAAGCAAAGTTTGACAAGTATTGACCAATTTAAATCATTCATAAAAAATATTGGTGTTTTACCTGGAGTTCCTATCCTTAATAATCAACCCAGTCATCCTTTAGATACAATTCAATACTACTTACCTCCAAGGAAAGTTCTAAAATATCCAATTGCCCTTGGTTCAAGATGGATTGAATTGATCGAACCATTCTATCGCGAGCGATTTATAAACAAACAGCAAATCGTAAATGCAAATGGAAAGAATTATTATTGTTACAAGGTTGAGTCAGAATTGTTTTGGGGAAATTTTAAACTGAATGATTATATAGACATGAATTCAGGACTGATTATTCGAGAAATCATTGCTGACAGTATGTCTCTCATTCTTCCTGGTTCCCCTGATATTGTTGGTTATTACAAATCCACAACAACTTCAACACTGGTGAGAATGACGAAATAAAAAATTAGAAGCTGACTTTGATAGTAACTTTATTTGATATTTGATTATTGAGATTTAGTTGTTATTTGCTTTTTGAGAATTGTAATTTTAACTTCGTAGCGCGTACGGGATTCGAACCCGTGATCCCCGCCTTGAGAGGGCGGTGTCCTAAGCCACTAGACGAACGCGCCATTAAAAGCCCCTCTAAATCTCCCCGAAGGGGAGACTTAAAGAAATAAAAAATGTTGCTTCCAGTAACCAGAATCTTGTATCCAGTAACCTGAGAATCGCTGCCCCGTCAGGGGTCGAACCTGAACTTTTCTGATCCAGAGTCA